>JBCDIW010000013.1:0-176882 GCA_038748515.1 Pseudomonadota bacterium | reverse complement strand
TTGCAGGGGATTTTCAGACTAAGGCAATAGCCGTAGCTATTGCCGCAGGAGGAAAATTCGCTGCAACGTGCAAGATCCGGCGAGAAACCAAATAGGCGTTTCGCGAGGCGATAGAAGATCCAAAGGACGTCGGGTCGCCGAATCGGTGAGATATGCAGGCTCTCGATCGAATCATGACAACAACAATCGGACTGGGCCGGCCTGGGAAATAGCAGCTTTAGACATGCCCGACCCGTAGCATGAGCATTCCTGGCCCGGTCAGGGCCAAGCGGTGCGTAGATTCAGGCGCCGCCGCGCAGCGTTAGAGCTGCCATGAACACCGCGTGCGTCAGGGCGGCGATGCCGGTAAGGAAACTGCGCAACCGAACGTACCAAGACGGGCGTTCCAGACTCTGGCGCTCGAACCACAGCTGAGCCAGGTGACCGAGCAGAAGAAGGCCGGCGGCGATGATCGGCTGCGCCGTGAGCAGCGCAAAGACCACAAACAGCACGACGCCGTTGCTGACCAGAACGGCCGCGCCCTGCCCTCGCCTGGGTTCCGGCAGCGTTTCACCCCAGAGCGTTCCCGCGAGAAAGCACAGGATCGCCGCGGAGTAGATCAGAAAGGCCCGCTGCGACAGGGCCAGCAGTAAATCGTCGAACAACCACGCCCCGGTGGACGCCGCCAAAAAGGGCAGCAATCCGGCGATCCCCAGCAGCACCATGATCCGTCTTGGTTCCATTACTCTCCGCCCTGCCTCTGTCCCAATTCAAGGGGCCTACGGCTTCTTTACCGCGGTTGCCGTACCGGGTCCATCGCCACGGCGGCAAGCGGCGCAAAAAAAACCCGGCCGAGAGGCCGGGTCAAAAGACTGGACCATCTGGGGGAGAGATGGTCTGTGTGCTGCAGCGCGTTGACACTGCAAAGTCTATTACGAGGTGTGGTTCAGAGTGGATCACTGGGAGGATCAAGGGTAGTGCGGACATGCGGTCGGGTGTCACGTAAACACAGCTTTAGTGATCGGTTCGCGTCACCTTTGCTGCTTTTTTGCTGCTTTTTCGCGGCTATTTCGTGGCGTGATCGCAGCCTTTTCGCAGCCGCTACGCCCCCCTTCGCAGGGGCTTCGCGGTTCGCCCGCGAGGATTTGGCCCGGATCTGCCGCCCGGTTGTCTACAGCGCGACGCGGCGCGCCGTGCCCACCTTGGCCGCCGTTTGCACCGAGCAGGCTTCGCTGCCGGACAGCGCCTGCAGGCGCGCCGTGGCTTCCTCACCGGCGCGGGCTCCAAACAGCAGTCCGTCCACATAACCAAGCGCCTTGGCATAGATGATATCGACGCCTTTGGTGTCGAAGCCACGCACGGCATCGTCAAAACGCTCGTTGAACTGCGCTTCGGTCATAAAGCCCAGAGCATCATCCGCCAGAACGCAGCTCAGGCGTTCCGCCGCGGACAGGTGGGCCGGACTCAGGGACAGGGCCTGCGCCGCCGCCGAACACGCCAGCGTCAAGGCGCCGAACAGCGCGATATGTCTCATTCCCATGACGACATCCATGGTAAGCATCGATGCGCGCACGGTACCCCCGAGTCGTTACAGTTTTGTGACATTCCTGTGTCATCCGAAACCGCCTCCGAACGCCACCGGACTCTAGTCCGGACCAAGGAGTGGTTTGAGTTCATCGAGAATTCCCGGTTCGTCAATGGTCGCCGGCACGGTGTAGGCCCGACCATCGGCGATGCTGCGCATCGTGGCCCGCAGTATTTTTCCCGAGCGCGTCTTGGGAAGGCGGGGCACCACGTGACAGCGCTTGAAAGCCGCGACCGGCCCGATGGTGTTGCGCACCGAGGCGATCACCTCGCCGACAATGTCCTCATGGGGTCGCTCCACGCCGTCGGCAAGAACCACAAGCCCCAGCGGCAATTGCCCTTTCATGGCGTCGGCGACGCCGATCACCGCGCATTCGGCAACGTCCGGATGGGCCGCCAGCACCTCTTCCATCGCACCGGTAGAGAGACGGTGGCCCGCCACATTGATCACATCGTCTGTCCGCGCCATGACAAAAACGTAGCCGTTTTCATCGATGTAGCCGGCATCGCCGGTTTCGTAGTAACCCGGATAGCGTTCAAAGTAGGCTGTCACAAAGCGCTCGTCCGCACTCCACAACGTCGTGAACGTGCCCGGGGGCAGAGGAAGTCGAATGGCCAGCGCCCCAATGGCGTCTCCCTCCACCGGCTCGCCGCTGTCGTCGAGGACAGCGAGTTCGTAGCCGGGCACCGGCCGCGCCGGCGAACCGGGCACGATGGGTAACTGCTCGATGCCCAGGCAGTTAGCACAGATCGGCCACCCCGTTTCCGTCTGCCACCAGTGATCGATCACCGGCACCTGCAGTCGATCCATCGCCCACTGGAGGGTATCGGGATCGCAGCGCTCACCGGCGAGAAACAGGGCCTTGAGCGAGGACAGATCATAGGCGGGGAGCAGTTCCGCCCGAGGATCCTCCTTGCGAATCGCGCGAAACGCTGTGGGTGCCGTAAACAGGACAGAAACCCGGTGCTCTTCGATTACCCGCCAGAATGCACCGGCATCGGGCGTACCCACGGGTTTGCCCTCGTAGAGAACGGTCGTGTTTCCGTTGAACAACGGTCCGTACACGATGTAGCTGTGCCCCACGACCCACCCGACGTCCGACGCGGCCCAGAACACCTCCCCCGGCTCAACCCCGTAGATGTTTCGCATACTCCATTTAAGCGCCACGATGCTGCCGCCCGTATCTCGCACCACTCCCTTGGGCTGCCCGGTCGTACCCGAGGTGTAGAGAATGTACAGAGGATGATTCGCCGGGAGCGCTTCGCACTCCGCAAGCTCCGCCGCGTCCACCGCGGCCTCCCAGTCCTCGTCCCGGCCGTCGATGAGCTCCGCCGCTAAAGCGTCGCGTTGCAGGATGATGCAGCCGTCGGGCTTGTGCTTTGCCAGCTCCAGGGCCTCATCGAGGAGCGGCTTGTACGCCACGGTGCGATTGGGCTCGATACCGCACGAGGCGCTCAGTACGAGGCGGGGCTCCGCGTCGTCGATGCGCACCGCCAGCTCATTGGACGCAAAGCCCCCGAATACAACGGAATGCACGGCACCGATGCGCGCACAGGCCAGCATGGCGATCGCCGTCTCAGGCACCATGGGCATATAGATCAGTACGCGGTCGCCCACCGTCACGCCGCGAGCGCTCAGCATGCCGGCGCAGCGCGCCACCCGGTCGAGGAGTTCGACGTAGGTGAAGCTGGTTTTTTGCCCGGTTACGGGGCTGTCTACGATAAGCGCCAGCTGTTCCCCGCGGCCGTGCGCCACGTGGTGATCCAGGGCGTTGTAGCAGGCGTTGGTCGTTCCGTCCGGAAACCAGCGGTAGAACGGCGGATTGCCGTCTTCGAGAAGCGTGGAGGGACTCTCAAACCAATGAATGGAGCGCGCGGCGCGCATCCAGTCGACCGAATCGTTCACGGGGAGTTCTCCTTCTAAGTATTATCGGACGCAACGCTAACCTGCCTATCTCACCGATTCGGCGACCCGACACCCTTGGGATCTTCTATCGCCTCGCAAAACGCCTATTTGGTTTCTCGCCAGATCTTGCCCGTTGCGCCGAGTTTTCCTCCTGCGGCCATAGCTACGGCTATTGCCTTAGTCTGAAAATCCCATGCAACGCACAGTCTCTCGCTAACTCTCGCCGAGAATTCCAAATATCGGTGAGATAGGCAGGCTAGGCATTGCTTCCGCTGGCGACAATGCGTCAATGGTGGAAGATGGTTGTGAATGCGTACCGTATCCGGGCGTCATCGACGGGTGTTTATCCACGCCAGGAGCTGACGCGTTGAAGGATCCACCTCAGCTTCGGCCAGTGTGTCCGGCGACGCACCAATGAGGGGCAGCAGCTCCCGGGCCAGTTCCTTGCCGAGTTCCACTCCCCACTGGTCGAAGGAGTTGATGCCCCAAATCGTGCCCTGAACGAAGATCTTGTGCTCGTAGAGCGCAATGAGGGCGCCAAGCGTTTGGGGCGTGAGGCGGTCCATGAGAATAACGTTGCTGGGCCGGTCGCCGTCGAACACCTTCTGTGGCGCCAGGCTGTCGATACGCTCAGCGGCGATTCCTGCCCCGGCCAGTTCCCCGCGCGCCTGTTCAAGCGTCTTGCCGTTCATGAGCGCGCGCGGCTGGGCCAACACGTTTGCGAGGAGCTTGGGATGATGATCGGCGAGCTCGCTCTGCGAGCGCACCGCCGCGATAAAGTCCGCAGACATGCGATCGGCGCCCTGGTGGATGAGCTGATAGAACGCATGCTGACCGTTGGTCCCGGGCTCTCCGAAAATCACGGGGCCGGTGCGTTCGCGGACCCTTCGGCCGCTGCTGTCGACCGTTTTCCCGTTCGACTCCATGTCGGCCTGCTGCAGATACGCCGGTAACCGGTGGAGGTGCTGGTCGTAGGGCAGCACCGCGTGGACATCCATACCTTCGATGTTGCGATGCCAGATTCCGACCAGGGCAAGGAGGACCGGTGCGTTTTTCTCCAGGGGCGCTTCGGCGAAGTGACGATCCATGGTGTAGGCGCCCGCGAGCAGATCAAGGAACGATGTCGAGCCGACCTGGAGCGCGATGGAGAGGCCAATCGCCGACCACAGGGAGTAGCGACCCCCGACCCAGTCCCAGAAGCCGAAGCAGTTCTCCGGGGGGATACCAAAGTCCGAAACAGCCTGGAGGTTTGTCGACAGTGCCACGAAGTGCCTGGCGATGGCCGCGCGATCCATTCCCGCGGCCAGGAACCACTCCACGGCGCTGCTCGCATTGGTCATGGTTTCCTGCGTGGTGAAGGTTTTTGAGGCGATGATGAACAGAGTCTTCCGCGGATCGATTTGCTCCAGAACATCGGCCAGATGCTGGCCGTCCACATTCGATACGAAGAAACTGCGCCGACCGTCGTGCCAGTAGGGGCGGAGGGCCTCCACGGCCATCTGGGGGCCGAGATCGGAGCCACCGATGCCGATGTTGACCACGGTTGTCAGCGTCTCGTCGGTCGCGCCCCGCCTCTGGCCGTTGTGAACGGCGTCGACAAAGGCGAGCATGCGATCGCATTCCTGCCGGGCCAGCGCGCAGGCATCATCGCCATCGACGAAGACGGAGCGGCCCGAGCGATCCCGAAGCGCTGTGTGCAGCACCGGTCGGTCTTCACTGCGATTGATCCGCTCTCCCCGGAACATCGCCGCGATGGAGGCCGATACCTCGCGCTCCTCGGCGAGCTGAAGCAGTGCCGCGAGGCCGTTACGGCTTATGCGATTCTTGGAGTAGTCAATGAACAGGCCCGCGGCCTCTAGGCTGAAGTGGGCCGCTCGATCGGGATCCTCGTGAAATCTCGCGGCCATGGGCTTTCCGCCCTCACCTTCGGCTACCGCACGCAGCTTTGCCCAGGAAGCCTGTCCGTCGTGTGTACTGCTCGCCTGCATCACTCTTCCGCTTTCAAGATCGAACCGTCCGTTACGCAACACCATAGCGCGAGACTTCCCGTCTGTCGCCGGCGATCAGCGCGTGCTCAAACCCTTACCTTTGTCCCGCCCCCGGTGTTCCGCCTACAATGCCGCAGGCCCCCAAAACAACCATAAGCAGGAGGCATGCATGAACGCTCCCGTCGCGCCGGATAAGCCGTCAGATCAGCTCGCAGATTCGCAAGCGGGCGACTATCCGCCCCGTCCTGTGCATGACCCGGCCGTGGTGGGTACTGACCCCTACAGCCTCCCCATCAGCGAACTGGACGTAGCCAACCCCTACCTGTTCCAGGCCGGCGTTCACGAACGCTGGTTCCAGCGCCTGCGCGACGAGGCGCCGGTGCACTACTGCGCCGGCAGCGGCTTCGGGCCTTACTGGTCGGTCACACGCTATGACGACATTATGACCGTGGACACGTCGCACCAGATCTTCTCCTCGGAGCCGGCGATAACGATCCAGGATCCCCGGGATGACTTTACGCTGCCCATGTTCATCGCCATGGACCGGCCCAAGCACGACGCACAGCGCAGCACCGTGAATCCGGCCGTGGGGGCCGAGGCCCTGCGCGAATTCGCACCGATCATCCGCGAGCGCACCTGCGATGTTCTCGACGGTCTCCCCGTGGGGGAACCCTTCAACTGGGTAGAAAACGTCTCCATCGAGCTTACAACGCGCATGCTCGCAACACTCTTTAACTTTCCCTTCGACGAACGCAGCAGGCTGACACGCTGGTCTGACCTCGCCACGACGATTCCCGGCGCCGGCGGAATGGTGGAGACCGAGGAGGAGTGGCAACAGGAAATGCTGGGCTGCCTTGAGTACTTCGTGGGGCTTTGGAACGAACGCGCCGCCGAGCCGCCGGCAAACGACTTCATCTCACGCCTCGTTCACGGCGACGCCACCCGAAACATGGAACCGCTCGAGTACCTTGGCAATCTCCTCCTCCTGATCGTAGGCGGCAGCGATACGACCCGCAGCACCATGTCCGCTTCCGTCCTGTGCCTGGATCGCAATCCCGAACAGTTCGCGGCGCTGAAAGCCGACCAGCAGCTCATTCCCGCCATGGTGAGTGAAACGATCCGCTGGCAGACCCCCCTCGCCCACATGCGACGCATAGCGCTCGAGGACACGGAACTCGGCGGCCAGCTCATCCGTAAGGGTGACAAGGTCGTGATGTGGTACGTGTCCGGGAATCGGGACGAACGCTTTTTTGCTGACCCCGCGGCCTTTGACATGCACCGGGAGAATCTCCGGAAGCATCTGTCCTTCGGCTTTGGGATTCACCGTTGCATGGGTAACCGGCTCGCGGAGCTTCAGCTGCATACGTTATGGGAAGAGCTGCTGAAGCGTTTTGATCGCATCGAAGTTGTCGGCGAGCCTACGCGTACGCTGTCGGTCTTTATCAAAGGCTATACGGAGCTGCCTGTCGTCTTGCATCCGCGCGGCCACTGATTCCATAGCCTCGTGCAGTGCGATCCGAAGATAGTTCAACAGGAAGCTTTTCCTTAGCTACCCGCGCGCTGCTCCTGATACTTGGCATCGAATGACAAGAAGGCAGGTGGCCGTGTGCTTCGAGCTGCTCGCGTAGCTTTGTCGCCGTTTGTCCTCGGAAGACGGGGAGGCAGGTGGCCCTGTCCCTCGAGCTGCTCGCGTAGCTCCAGGAGGGCCTGAGCACTGCTAGAGGCACTCGACGGACGCTCGAAGGACAGGGCCACCTACCTCCCCTCTTCAGTGCCAATCCCCAGCTTTCAACAGTCTATTGAGTGCCACATCCTGACGCTGGGTGGCAGACCGGCCCCGTTCTGCTTAAGCGTCCGTCGAGCGCGTCGTTCAGAGCAGAAGCGCCGATGGAGCTACGCGAGCAGCTCAAGTAGAACGGGGCCGGGCTGCCGGCGCCCGCAACGGAGTCCGCATGGAGCGACCACTGACTAAGAAACCGATGAGAAATGCGGCGCACAAAAAAGGCGGCCCGGGGGCCGCCTCTGCGTACTCAGCTGTCGGTTGTGTTACAGCGAACCGTCGACGGTCCAGCCGGCCCACCAGGGATCGGAACCGTCGGGGTTCACGGCGCCCATGAAGGTGGTCGGATCGAAGAAGCTGGAGTCGAAGTCCTGCGGATCGCCGCTCGCGGTGCTCGGGACGGCGAAGCCGGCCGAGATCGCATCCCAGTCGATGGGATCGAGGCCCGCCGCAGAGGGAGCCTGCGAGGCCAGGATGCTGTCGAGCGCCGCGGCTTCGACGATCACAGAAGAGTTGCCGACTGACGCCTCGTTGGAGAGCAGTCCGCCCGCACCCGTCTCGTTGGCGCAGTCCTGGATCCAGTTGTTGAACACCAGAGACGTGTTGATGTTGGCCTCGGCACCGTCAACGATGCGTGCGCACTCATCAAAGACTCCCGTAGCGTCCGATGCAACGGTCACCACCGCGTTGTGGAAGAAGCCACCGGTGCTGTCCTTGAAGCGCATGATGAAGGAGTCGTCGTCGGCACGCTTGTCGGCGATCACCGTGATGTTCACCAACGTAGGCTTGGACAGCCATGCCAGCGTACCTTCCGTATCCATCTCGAAGGCTTCGCCGCTGCCGGCTTCGCTCTGGCGGACCAGTACATACTGCAGGTTGCCCTGGTAGCCCTCGTCCCAGTCGACGGAATCGTCGAGCGAGTTGGACACCACGAGGTGCCTCATATTGGCCGTACCGCCGTAGAACTCAACGCCGTCATCCGAAGTCTCGTGGATCTGGATGAAGTCGAACTCCGTGCCGGAACCCACCGCGTTGAGACTCAGTGCGTTGATCTCGTCCCCGTCCGCGTTGATGGCCACGCCGTTCTCGGCCAGTACCACGTAGCGCATGATGCCGCTGTTATCGGTCGCGTCATCGCCACCGATGAAGCCGGCTTCACCTTCGCCGTCCACGTTGCAGGGATCGGTATCGCAGGCGTTGTGCGGCGCAAACCCGGAGATCTGCACCCCACCCCATTCGCCCGGACCCATGATGTCATCGTCCTCGGAAGAGAATACGATCGGCGCCATGGCCGTACCCACCGCGTTGATGCGGCTGCCCCGGGTGATGTGCAGTACCGAGGCGCTCAGCGGGTCGTCGGAAGGCAGGCCGACGATGGATACACCCGGCTGTATCGTCAGCGTGGCGCTAACCAGAGACGCACCACCCTGACAGGTGTTGGGATCGATGAGCAGGCAGTTGCCGTTGCCAATGTTCACGCGACCGTCGAGCTGGTAGACGTTGCCAGCGGTGAGGGTCAGGTCGCTGAGGTAAGTACCGTTCAGGCGGCAGACGCCATCAGACACTTCTTCCAGACCCTCGGGGCAGCCTTCCACGATCGGGGGCAGCGCGTTACCGGCACCGAAGTCCAGCGTCCAGCCGGCCCACCAGGGATCGGAGCCGTCCGGGTTCACCGCACCCATGTAGGTGGTGGCGTCAAAAAAGCTGGAGTCGAAGTCCTGCGGATCGCCGTTGGCGACGCTGGGTGTGTCGAACCCAGCTTCGATGGCCGCCCAATCGATGGGGTCGAGACCAGCGGCAGCCGTCGCCTGAGAGGCGAGGATATCGTCCAGCGCGGCCGCGGCCACGACAACGGAAGCATTGTCCACGGACGGCTCGTTTGAGAGCGTTCCGCCAGCGCCGGGCGTGTTGGAACAGTCCTGGATCCAGTTGTTGAACACCAGTGAGGTGTTGATGTTGGCTTCGGCGCCGTCGACGATGCGCGCGCACTCGTCGAAGGTACCGGTGGCATTACCGTTCACCGTGACAACCGTGTTGTGGAAGAAACCACCGGTGCTGTCCTTGAAGCGCATGATGAAGGTGTCGTCCTCCGCGCGCTTGTCCGCGATGATCGTCGTGTTCACCACCGTCGGCTTGGACAGCCACTCGAGCGTACCCTCCGTATCCATCTCGAAGGCTTCGCCGCTGCCATCACCGCTCTGCACGACCAGAACGTGCTGCATATTGCCCTGGTAGCCCTCATCCCAGTCGACGGAATCATCGAGAGAGTTGGACACCACAAGGTGCTTGACGTTGGCCGTACCGCCGTAGAATTCGACTCCGTCATCCGAGGTTTCATGGATCTGAATGAAATCGAACTCCGTGCCGGAGCCCACCGCATTCAGGCTAAGAGCGTTGATCTCGTCGCCGTCTGCGTTGATGGCCACGCCGTTCTCCGCGAGAACCACGTAGCGCATGATACCGCTATTATCCGCGGCATCGTCGCCGCCAATGAACCCGGCTTCACCCTCGCCGTCCACGTTACAGGGATCGGTGTCACAGGCGTTGTGCGGTGCGAAGCCAGAGATCTGTACACCGCCCCACTCTCCCGGCGTTGAGAAATCCGGATCGGCCGAAGAAAAGATAATCGGCGCTGCCGCCGTACCAACGGCGTTGATGGTGCTGCCACGGGTAATGTGAAGCACGGCAGCGCTAAGCGGATCGTCGGACGGCAGTCCGCGAACGCTAACGCCGGGCTCGATGGTCAGATTGACGGAGAGCAGCGTTTCACCACCCTGACAGGTCGTTGCATCGGTCAGCAGGCAGTTGCCGTTCCCGATGTTGACGCGACCGTCGAGCTCATAAACGTTGCCCGCGGCAAGGACCAGGTCTTCGAGAATCGTACCGGCAAGGCGACAGACACCGCTGGACACCTCGGTGGTGCCACTGGGGCAGGCCGAAGGATCAGGACCAGGTCCGGGACCCGGATCTCCGCCGTTACCACCGTCACCACCGTCCCCACCGCCACTGCAGCTGCCTTCGCCGCTGCAGACGTTACCGCCACCGGTATCGGTGGTGGGTGCGTCGATGGTGATCGTCGCTGAGTCCCCCTCCGAGCAACCCGCCAGGCCCGCCAGGGCCCCGGAGGCTACGAGAGCCCATGCCAATCGCTGCTTCATTACGTCACTCCCTAGTGCTGTTCTGACCCTTGCAGGTCGCGGTACTGCTTAAAAATTCCAGTTGAAACCCAGTTGGAACACCACGCCTTTGTCGTAGCGCTGAAAAATATCCCCGCCCTGCGTGTATTCGACCTCGGCGTCGAAAATGTTTTCCACGCGCGCGCTGACCTGACCGGATTCGCCCAGGTCGTAGCGGTACACGAGATTGAGTTCGCCCCGGCCTTCGAGCTCAACGTTGGGCTGGCCGAAGATGCCGACGTCGGCAATGGAGGAACCGTTGTGGTTGTACAGAAGGGTCAGCTGATGACCCCCGGGGATATTGTCGTAGCCGAGCACAAAGTTAGCCGTGTACTCCGGTTGACCCTGGAGGGCGCGCTGATCGCCGTTCAGAAGCGTGACTTCAGATTCGATGTACGCCGCGTTGAAGTTAACGAAGAGGATGTTGTTGTAGTTGCCCGTTAGGTCAAACTCCTTGCGCCCCTCGATCTCGACGCCGTAGAGCTCGGCGGACTCGGAGTTCTGGAAGGTCCGCGAATTGCCCGCCGTCCCCGACGCGGCCTGTACGACCCGCTCGATGGGGTCTTCCATATCTTTATAAAAGAGCGCTACGGACAGATGGTCCTGCTCGTTGCTCTCGTCGAAGTACCACTCCCAGCGCAGGTCGGCGTTGATGATGTCCGAGATCCCGAGGTCGGGATTACCGCGGACGCGGACGTTGAACTCGTTGTCGAAGAAGACGGCGTTGGACGCTTCTTTAAAGTCCGGCCGCGCAACCGTCTGGGAAACCGCCAGGCGGAGCTGCTGGCTTTCGGAGTAGAACCAATTGAGACCCAGCGCCGGAAGGAAGCTGCCCTCGTCCACGATCCCCTGGACCGGATCGCCCGTCGTCAGGTTGAAGGTGTCCGTGACCTGCTCATAGGTCTCGTAGCGCGCCCCCGCAATGACCTGCCAGGTGCCGTCGAAGGTGTGGTCGTACATCGCGTAGACGCTGTTGTAGTCCAGCTCCGCCTCGTACTCATCGGACACCTGGGTCCGCACCTGGAACAGGAAGCCCGTGGTGGGGTTGTTCTGCACGCCGCCCTGGGGTGGGAAAGTGCTGTCGCCGTCCGTTGGCGGAACCTCGCAGGTCACGGTCCCCGGTCCCTCGCCACACACAAAGATATTGTCGGAGACCTGAACATTGGGGGAAGCACTGAGCTGCGCGATGGCGCCGTTGTTGAAGTAACCGTAGGTCGCGCTGTCGGCATCGCGCTCCCGATAGATCATCTGGGCACCGAATCGCAGCTGCGAGAAGCTGGATCCGTTGTCCAGGAGATCCCAGGTCACATCGAAAGACCCGTCGAAGTTGGCGTCGATCAAGTCATCCCAACGCTTGGACGTGCTTCCCGTGGATATAAAGAAGCCGTTAAGCAGATCGGTCTGCTCGCTGTTGGGTCGGGAGAAGTCGTAGCCTTCGCGCAGTGCCGCCGGATCCGTAAGGTTCGCCTCGGCGTTGAAGCGCACGTCCGTACGGTTCGGTACATAGCGCCGGGCCTGGGATGCGGTGAACTGCCACTCGCCAAAGATCGATCCGTCTTCGTTGAGGAAGTGAGAGCCGAGGATCTGCGTCGAGAAGAACTGCCGCTCTTCCCACTGGTTCGTATGCTGGTAAATGGAACGGAACTCGTCGCCCTCACGGCCCACGGAGCGTTCAACAAAACTCTCCGTAGATCTCGACATGACGTTGTTCCACTCGAAGGTGTGGTTTCCGATGTTGTAGCCGATGGAAACCAGGCCCGAGATATCGATGTTGTTGGAGTACGACTCGTAGACCTGATCGTCGGCAACCAGGCCACTCGCACTTCGGGTGCGGCGAATACCGTTGGCGCGCTGCGACCAGTCGTTGGAGTAGTTCAGCGCCGCATAGAAGCCGAGCTCGCCGTCGCCGAGGTAAAACAGATCTCCGTAGTTCACCCCCAGGCCGCCGGCGGGGGTAGCGTCGGAAAAGTCGAGATCCCAGTCTTCGGCGAGGATGATGCCCGCTGTACGCTGCAGCTCGCGCAGGACCGGCTGGCTGAGCGTGAAAGTCTCGCCGGTATTGGAGTCGGTGAACGTGCCGCCGTCCTGCACGATGTCACCAATGGTCGACACGACGATGTTTTCCTTCCGCGCTCCATCATCCCACCCGAGCCAGTCAAAGGCCCCGTCATTGGGATCAACTCCAACCGTGTTTCCGGTCAGGCCGCTTATCGCTCCAATAGAGCCGGAGATACTCCCGGAGCGCTCATCGGGGAACGTCTTGGTATTGATAACCAGGTTTCCCCCCGTGGATTCACCGGGCATGAACGGCAGGAACGTCTTCTTTATATCCAGCTGATTCACAAAATTGGATGGGAAGAGATCCAGCGGCACGGTTCGCTTGCTGGGGTTCGTCGACGGCATGGTCGCGTTATTGAGCGTGGTGGTGATGTAGCGACCGCCCAAACCCCGGATGAACACGTATTTGTTGTCCTGGATCGAAATCCCCGGCACGCGAACGACGGAGGCTGCAACGTCGGAATCACCGAAGCGGGCAAGCTCTTCAAAGCCCAGGGTGTCGACGATCAGGTTTGTGTCGCGCTCAGAAACCTCGAAGCCGCCCGGATCGAAACTTCCCAGGACCAGAACTTCCTCGACCTGCGGGACCTCAATGGCGATGCCGTTCGCGTCAGGCAGATTCAGCACGGCACCTCGGGTCACCCCTCCGGCCACGCGCACCTCGGAAGACACATCCCCAATCGATACGGTGTAGATGCCGCGAGGAACGGCCTTGGTCGCCACGCCGTTCGCGTTGGTTGAAATAGCACCCTGGCCATTGGAGATCACGACGATCTGGTTCGAGGCACCGTCGGCGCCGCGACGCACCGTGACCTGCAGCGTTCCCGTGGGAGCAGCACGACGCTCCGCAGCGGACTCCGTCCGGGAATAGACCTCGGTGGCACTCTGGCTGGCATCACCGCCCAGATCGACGACGAGATCCACCAATTGTCCGGAGCCCGACGAAAAGCGCTGCACCTGGCTCGCGCCGTCCGGCCCCGTAACGGCCACCACACGCTGGCCGGTACCTTCGAGATCAACGAACAGCGACCCGTCGCGGCGCGTCGTACCTATGGCCTCTCCATCGAGTTCAACCGTCGCGCCCTCCACAGCCGCGCCTTCGTTGAAAACATAGAGAAGCAGTTCATCGGCAGCGCCGGCAGACTGGGCCAGGACCGCGGCAATCATGGCGGGAAGAATTCGGCGGGCGCCAGGCTGTGTCATCGCGACCTCAGAGCAAAAATTGATCACACGCGATCACGGGCGGGGGCCCCGGGATCGGTGCGTGGATGCTAGGCCGCGGACATGACTTTTATGTGATAAAAAGATTGCAGTTTTGTTTCAATGGTCGGCGGCGGGGGAGTTCACAAAAACTTCAAGACATCGTTGCATTTCTGAAATGAAGCCCGCCCACCCTGTGCGCGTCGCACGGGGAGGCAGACGCGATGGAACGGGGAGCTCTTGGGAACGCGGCGGAGAAGCAGCGTCAAAGGGCCGCGATAGAAGATCAGGTCAGGCGCTATCTCGAAAACGGCGGCAGCATCACGGTACTGTCGGCTCCAGCCGGAGTTCCGGGAAAAGCCGTCCATACGGATAGCTGGTCGGGGACGGAAGACATCGCTGATGCCGCCGATCTCTAGACCTGGAGCTAGACCAGAAGCTAGACCCGGCGCGGTGAGTTCGGTCCCAGGACGGTTTGCGTGCACGGTTATGCACTAATGCCAGAGTCCGGAACTGCGCCGCGTTTTTCCGGTCGGAGCCTGGGACAGACAAAAATAAGACCGCGCCGTACGCAGCGGCGAACGGTGCCTATATGGAACTAATGGGGGAGAGACGAGCATGTTAGACGTGCAGCACACGCTTGAGGCACGTTACCCCGATTTCTTCGACCGCCACCGCCGTACCGCCCAAACGCTCAGCCGCTTCCTCGGCTTTCTGTTCTACGAGTCCCGCTTCCAGAAGTTTGCTGAAGACTACCCTCACCTGCAGGGCTACGACTTCGTCGATCAGGTGCTGCGCTACTTCGACTTTACCTTGAGGTTGACCGAGTCCGAGCGCGCCCGGATACCGGCGAGCGGTCGGGTCGTTATCGCCGCCAATCATCCCATCGGCTCGCTGGATGGTCTGGCCCTGTTGGATCTCGTACGCCGGGTCCGACCCGATGTGAAGGTCGTCGGCAACGATCTGCTCACAACCCTCGACCCCCTGCGACCCGTGCTGCTCCCGGTTGTAAACATGGGCGACTGTGGAACGGCTCGCATGGCCCTGCGAGCCATCAAGGACCACCTCGTTGACGAAGGCGCCCTCATCATTTTCCCGGCCGGCGAAGTCTCACGCCTCGGCGCCAAGGGTATTAAGGACTCGGAGTGGCAGAGCGGCTTCGTGAAACTCGCCAGCACTACGCAGTCCCCTATCCTGCCGATCTACGTGGCCGGGCGGAATTCTCTTTTCTTTTATAGCCTCTCGATGCTCGCGAAACCGCTGTCGACGATCTGGCTCGTCCGCGAGATGTTCAAGCAGAGCCACAATACGGTAGATGCGCGGATAGGCCGCCCCGTGCCCCACGATGTGTACTCGGCCATGGACTTCTCGGCGCGGCAGCTGGCGCGCATGTTTCGCAAGCACGTCTATCGTCTGGGCTCCAAGGGGCGTCCGGTCTTTCGCAGCGTGGAGACCGTCGCGCCGCCGGAGAGTCGCATGCTCCTGCGCCAGGAATTCGCGCAGGCGGAACATCTCGGGGACACCCGCGACGGGAAAAAGATTTATCTCTGTCGCATGGACGCGGCGCCCTGCGTAATGCGCGAAATCGGCCGGCTCCGTGAGCTGACGTTCCGTACCGTGGGCGAAGGCTGCGGACAGCCCCGCGACATCGACAAGTTCGATCGTCACTATGAACAGCTCGTGCTCTGGGACAACGACGACATGGAGATCGTCGGCGCCTACCGCCTGGCAGATGCCGGTCGCATCATGCAGCAGCAGGGCGTCGACGGGCTCTACTCATCCACACTCTTCGACTACGGCCCGGAGATTCAGGAGCGCCTTCGACAGGGTCTTGAGATGGGGCGGTCCTTCGTCCAGCCGCGCTACCAGACCCGCCATAGCCTCGACTATCTGTGGTATGGCATTGGCGCCTACATCAAGCGCCGCCCGCACATTCGCTATCTCTTTGGCCCGGCCTCCATCAGCCGGTTCTACGGCCGGGCGTCCACCGCACGCCTTGTTTACTACTACGGAACTCATTTCAGCGGCGCAGAGATCGACGTTACGCCGCGCAATCCCTTCGCGATACCCACGGACGTGCGCGCCGAACTCGACGCCGAATTCACCGGCGTGGACGCCGACGAGGATATGAAGTCCCTGCGTGAGTGCCTGGCGGGAGCCGGCCTGCCCTTACCCACGCTCTATAAGCACTACTCCCAGGCCACCAGCGCCGACGGCGTAGCGTTCACAGCCTTCAACATTGACCCGGACTTCGGTGACTGCGTTGACAGCTTCGTCATCGCCGATCTTCAAAAGTTGACGCCGCGGAAGCGGCAACGCTACCTGGCTTAGGGAGACATCGCGATGCAGGCACTACCACTGGATGGAAGGTTCAGTTGCAAGACCTTGTTCATCTCCGACGTTCATCTCGGATCGGTCCACTGCAAGGCAGAAGAACTGCTCGATCTCCTCGATCGCGCGGACTGCCGGACGCTGTTTCTCGTGGGCGATATAGTTGATGTCTGGGCCATGACCCGGCGTGTTCATTGGCCCGAATCGCACAGTAAGGTGCTTCGCAAGATCCAGAAAATCTCCCGCGGAGCAACGGAAGTGATCTACATCCCGGGCAATCACGACGCGAATTTCCGCGAGTTCTGCGACAGCGACTTTGGCAACATCAGGATCCGCAAAACCGCGATTCACGAGACGGCCACGGGCCAACGCATGCTGGTTACCCACGGCGACGAGCTCGACTTTGCCGTACGCTACGGCCGGCTCAATCGCCTAATCGGCGATTTTGGCTACGACCTGCTGATGTGGGTAAATCGCAAAGTCAATCAGGTCCGAGGGTGGTTCGGCAAGCCCTACTGGTCCCTCGCAAAATGGGTCAAAAACAACGTCACCCAGGCCGAAGCCGCTATTCACGCCTATCAGCACGCGGCGGTAAATCTGGTTCGCGATCAGAATCTCGATGGCATCGTCTGTGGTCATCTGCACTATCCGACGATCGAGCAATTCGGCGATGTGACCTACTGCAACGATGGTGACTGGGTGGAAAACTGCACGGCTCTGGTCGAGGATTTCAGCGGACAGTTGCGACTCATCCGGGGCGTAGCTCATGCCGAACGCCCGCTTGAAGTCGTCTACGCCGAAGCCGCGTAACCAATGCTGACCCCGGACCATGGCCGGGGACCCCCGCCGTAAAAGGCTTCAGCGAGGCCCAAAGTCATCTTTGGGACCGTGAGCGTCCCCCGCAAGCCTTGCGCAGAAGCGGGTCTATCCGACGACCCAATCGGTCGATGAGACGGTGAGCGGCCTTGTCTTGCCTTACTTTGGTATTTTTCTATATCAATGAGCTATAAATCAGCTTGCAGATGTAACATTTTGGTAGTAGCGCCGCGGCGAACGCTCTGCTTAGCTACACGGGTCAGACCCCGATTCAGCAAAGGAGTTGCCCGTATGCGCCGTCAGAAACGCGACATGAACGCCCGAGCCTACGATCGTGGATATCAGGCGGGGGTGATGGGCAGGAGCAGTGAGTCCTGCCCTCATAGCAGCGAACAGCAGCGCATCAACTGGATTACGGGCTGGCGCGACGGACGCGCCGATCACCTTGACGGCATGATCGGTATATCAGGCGTACATCGATTACGCATGAACTGACGACCAGGGCGCAATACGCGCCTCCCGTTGGCCTTCTCGGCGCCTGCGAAACGCTTGCAAAGCGTTTGCAATCGTCCTTCTCGCCGCCCTCACGAGGGTCGCCAGGCGAGACCTGACTCTCCGGACCGGAATCGATCTTGCGGTCCAAGAGAACCGGTCGGTGCCCGTGCCCTTGAACGCCGGAAAGGCACTTCGGGCCTACCGCCGGGTAGGTCCGGCGCGAGGCGTGCCCCCGCAAATCCCACCTGCGGCCCCGCGACGCGCGCGGACGCAGGTGAGTGGACGCTATTTGCTAACGACTCGTAACTGAGTACGATTGGATTAAGCTATCCGTTGAAACGACGTCATTACGCACCGGTTCGCACCGGAAAGAGGCATTGCTGTGTCCGTATCGGATGCCACACCTGATCCTAAGCTTCTTGAGAGCGTTTACCGACAGCTGAGTGTCGGTATCGTGCTGTACGAAGCCGTCGATGGCGGCGAGGACTTCCGCGTGATCTACATGAATCCCGCGGCCATGCGTCTTCGCCATATCCACGGCGGAACCAGCCTGCGCGGCGCCCTCATCAGTGAAGCCTTTCCCGGTGCTCCGGCCATGGGCATGATCGATGCGGTCAGCCGCGTACACCGTAGCGGCATGTCTGAATCGATGCCCGCCCATCCCTACCGCGACGACGCACTGTGCGCCTGGTTCCGCACTGACCTGTTCCGCCTCGACAGCGGTCAGGTGCTGGCCATCTTCGTGGACGCCACCACGGACGTTGAGGCCGAACTTGCGCTCCAGGACAGCCGCACGCGCTACGACCTCCTCACCCAGTCCATGGCCGACGGGATCTACGACTGGGACCTGGACCAGAACCGGCTCTATTTGTCTCCCGTGTGGAAAGGGCAGCTCGGCTATGCCGACGACGAGCTGGACAACTCCTTCGACACCTTCCTGGACTTGCTCCACCCCGACCATCGAGAGCGGGTCACCCGGCAGCTCCAGGCCTACGTCAGCGGCGCATCGGACTCCTGGGACCTGGAATTTCAGCTGCGCCATAAAGACGGTCGCTACGTGTGGATCCATTCCCGCGGCACCTCCATCCGGGACGCGCTGACGGGTGAGGTCACCCGCGTGCTCGGCGTGCACATCGACATCGATCAGCGCAAGCGCGTGCAGGATGAAGCCAAGCGTCAGCGACAGAGTCTCGAGGCGGTCTTCGACGCCATCCCCGATCTCTTTTTCCTCCTGGACAGCGACGGCATCATCGAGGACTTTCATGCCGGCAGCCATGGCGACCTGTTTCGCAGGCCTGAGACCCTGCTCGGCAAATCCATTGCCGCGATCCTCCCCGACGGCGTAAGCACGGACCTTCTGAGCGCGATGCAGGAGGCACGCATCACCCAGGAACTCGTGACCATCGAGTACGAGCTTGATGTCTCCGGAGGCACTGAGCACTACGAGGGGCGAATCCGACACCTCGAAGACGGCCGCTTCGCGCTCATCGTACGTCGCATATCGGATCGCAAGCGCGTCGAACGAGCGATGGAGGAGCGTGTCCGGGAGCTTGATGCGCTCTACCAGATTCACCGCATTTCCCAGGTTACGCACGAGCGCGAGGAACTGGTCCGCAAGGTCACGCCGATCGTCGCCAACGCCATGCAAAAACCCATGGATGTGGTCGTAGAGCTGAATATCGATGACATAGAAGCCGAGTACGGTAATACGCGGGCCACGGGCAAGCGCATCGTGTCCCCGATCTTCGATGGCGGCAGCACGCGCGGGAAGCTCATGGTCCGCTTCAACGAGAGGACACCTCCCACCTCGGAAGAACAGAGCTTTCTGAACGCCACGTCGCTTTCCCTGGGTCTTTGGCTGCAGAACGACAACGCGCATACGGCCCTGGAAACCTTCGAGAAGATCGTGGCCAACACGCAGGACCAGCTTGCCCTGCTCGATGCCCAGCTGAACTATCGCCTGGCGAACGGCGCCTATGCCGCGCGGGTGGGCTGCCGGCCGGAGGAACTTGTCGATCGCAGCGTCGAAGATGTGCTTGGACCCTATGGCTTCGGTCCCGCGCAACGGCAAAACCTGGAGCGGGCCCTGCGCGGATCCGTTGTGCAGTACCGGGAGTGGCGCTCGACGCCCGATGGCAAGCGGTATATGAACGTGCTGTACTCGCCGCACGTTCAGCACGGCGACATCGTCGGGATCATTGTCAGCATTCACGACATTACCGATCTCCACGAAGCCCTGGGACAACTGCGACGAGCCGCGCGGGTATTCAGTAACTCCGGGGAAGCCGTACTGATGACCGACGCGGACGGCCGCATCACCGACGTCAATCCCGCCTTTACGCACATTTGCGGTTACAGCTCGGACGAAGCCTGCGAGCGGGGTGCCGATCTGATCTCCTCCGAACGCCACGACGGGAAGTTTTTCGAGGAAATCTTCACCGCAAGCACGGCGACCGGGCGCTGGCGCGGAGAGGTGTGGTGCCGGCGCAGCAACGGTGAAGAGTTTCCGAGCCTCATGACCGTGTGTCCCGTGGAAGATGAGTTTGGCGCTGTCAGCGGTTTCGTTGGCGTGTTCTCGGATATCACGCAGATCAAGGACAACGAGCAGCGGCTCGAAATCCTGGCCAATCATGACCCGCTCACGGGCCTCACCAATCGAGCGGAGCTCGGGCGCTACCTCGAGAGCCGGGTCGGCCGGGCGACCGAGCAGGAAGACTCTTTCACGGTCTTGTTCATTGACCTCGACCGTTTCAAAACCGTCAACGACACCCTGGGCCACAGCGCCGGCGATCGGCTGCTCTGCGAGGTGACAAGGCGTCTGCACTCCGTGCTTCGCGCCAGCGACCTCATGGCACGGATCGGCGGCGACGAATTCGTGGTAGTGCTATCCGGCATCGATACCCGCGCCAACGCTTCCGTGATCGCCGAGAAGATCCTCGCCTCCCTGACCGCTCCCTTTACACTCCTCGGGCAGCGCGTACAAATCTCCGCGAGCATCGGCATTTGCTTCTATCCCGACGACGGAAACGATGCCGAAACGCTCCTGCGAAATGCGGATACGGCGATGTACAAGGCCAAGGACAGCGGTCGAGGTGCGTGGCGCTGCTACGCCGCGGAAATGACGGAGCAGGCCCAGCGCCACATGCTGGTACTCGGAGACCTGGCCGACGCGCGCCATCAGGGTGAACTCTACCTGTGCTACCAGGCCACCTACGCACTCCCGGAGCGCCAGATCGCAGGACTGGAAGCTCTCATGCGCTGGACGCACCCCACGCTCGGAAACGTGACGCCCTCGGAGTTCATACCGGTTGCCGAGCACGGCGGGCTGATCCGCGACCTGGACTACTGGACCCTGGGCCAGGTGTGTCAGCAGCTTGCACAGTGGCGCCAGGGCGGGCTCGACGCGCCGCGGGTATCGGTGAACATCAGCGAAAGAACGCTGGCCGATGACGACTTCGTGGAGCGCGTTGCGAAGCTCCTGGTGGATAACGATCTCACCGGCAGCAGCCTGTGCCTTGAAGTGCCCGAGCGCGCGCTGCACGCCGGGGATGAGCGCATGGAGAAACTACTCGAAAGGATAAGAGCGCTTGAGATCGGCGTTGCCATCGACGACTTCGGCGCCGGCTACACGTCGCTCGCCTACCTGAGCCGCCTGCCCCTCACAGAGCTGAAGATCGACGTGTCGCTGATCGCTGAACTCGGCGCGGACTCGCGTAGCGAAGCGGTGGTGTCGGCTATCGGCGCCATGTGTCGACACCTCGATATCAGCATCGTGGCCGAAGGGGTGGAAACGCAGGGACAGCACGAGTTCATCTCGTCTCTCGCGCCGGTTTTTGCCCAGGGCTATCTCTACAGTCGACCTTCGCTGCCCGAAGCCATTGAAGAAATGCTGATCGCGGAGACTCCGCTGCGAGCCTGAGGCCGGGGTACGGCGCGCGATACTGACGCGCGGTACGGACACGTGGTACGGGCGCGCGGTCTTGGCGTTCTTCTCGCCGGGGCCTCGACGCGGGGCCGACAGCTGCAGTCCACCTGCGTTCGGTCAGCTGTCTCGCCGGCTGCTCTCGGCAAGGTCCAGCAGCTCGCGATTGGCCACGGCGAACATGGCGAGATCGGGCGATGTAACGGCCTGCAGCTCGACCAGCATTTCCCGCCAGCGATTCAGGAGCGGCGCCTCGTTGTCTTCCCAGGCTGCCAGACAGCCGGCGATATCCAGATCCGCGCAGCGCAGCCGGAGTACGCCTTCGGCAAGCGTGCACTGCTGCCACTGCAGATCTTCCATGTACGCCTCCCGCGCCAGCGCCTGCCATTCGTTCTCCACCTTGCTCGCGAGAATCTGCGCACCGAACCAGTCAAGTTCCAGGCTTTCGCCGAGTTGGTAATACAGCGTAGCGACCTCCAGAAGATCGGCCCCGGTACGCACGGTGACGTCAACCATGGCCAGGGCCGTGGTGGCCTGGCCCGACAGGGCGACGCGGCTGGCAAGCTCCTCGGGGACGCCGGCGTCGAGAAACCGATCCCGCTGGGCGAGATAGGCCTCCGCGGCCCTTCCCCGCAGCAGGTCCGGGAGTTCGCCGAGAAGCTCCGTCGCGCCGTTGAGAAACTCGTCGATGGACGCGGACGGACTCATGTGGTGCCGGCGGTTGCGCAGCAGCCAGCGCGTGCTTCGCTTCACCAGCCGAATGAGCTCCAGCATCATGTCGTGCTGCGACTGGGCCGGCACCGCATAATCGAGACTTTCAATGGCTGCCCAAAGCTCGCGGAGGCGGAAAATCTCCATCACCGCGGTGTAGCCCCGCGCCACATCGGCTACGGGCACGCCGCTCGCTCTTTGCTGGCGCAACACGAAGTTGAGTCCCATGCGATTTACGATGTCGTTCGCGACCTGGGTGCAGAGAATTTCCCGGCGTAGGCGATGCTCTTCGATATCTTCCGCGAAGGTCGCCGACAGGCGCTCGGGAAAGGCCGTTGCCACGGCCGCGGCGAGACTCCGATCGGCACCCAGATCCGTTTCTATCAACTGTTCTTTCAGGTCCGCCTTGCTGTAGGACAGGAGCACGGAAAGCTCCGGGCGCGTCAGACCCTGGCCCTGAACCCGTCGCTCCGCGAGGGCCTCGTCGCTGGGCAGGAACTCGAGTTCACGGTCCAGGCGACCGCTTTCCTCCAGCGACCGGATCACGCGAATGTACTCCCCCATGCGATTGCGCGTTTCTCTTTCCGCCAGGCTGATGGCCTGGGTCTGGCGATAGTTGTTTCCGAGCACCAGAGTGGCGACGTCTTCCGTCATGGCCTCCAGCAACTCGTTGCGCTGTTTCTGAGTCATGTCCTCCCGCGCCACGCGGGAGTCGAGAAGGATCTTGATGTTGACTTCGTGGTCGGAGCAGTCAACGCCGCCGGCGTTGTCGATAAAGTCTGTATTGATGCGTCCGCCGGCAAGCGCGAACTCCATCCGGGCGAGCTGCGTGATGCCCAGATTGCCCCCCTCCCCGAGCACGCGACAGCGCAGTTCCTTCGCATCGACGCGCAGCGCGTCGTTCGCCTTATCGCCCACATCCGTATGCGATTCCGTGCTGGCCTTGACGTAAGTCCCGATTCCGCCGTTCCACAGCAGGTCCACCTCGGCGCGCAGAAGTGCGGCGATGAGTTCCGTAGGTGTGAGCCGCTTGGCCTGAATGCCATAGCGCGCCTGCATCTGGGGGGACACATCGATCGACTTGGCCCTGCGGCTGAACACGCCGCCGCCGGTGGAAATCAGTGACGCGTCGTAGTCGGTCCAGCTCGACCGCGGCAGTGCAAAGAGCCGCTCGCGTTCGGCGTAGCTGCTTTGCGTGTCCGGATCCGGGTCGACAAAGATATGCTGATGATTGAAGGCCGCGATCAGGCGGATATGCCGGGACAGCAACATGCCATTGCCGAACACGTCGCCGGACATGTCCCCGATGCCGATGACCGTGAAGTCCGTGGTCGCCACGTTGAGCCCCAGCTCGCGGAAGTGGCGCTCCACCGACACCCAGGCCCCGCGCGCCGTAATCCCCATTTTTTTGTGGTCATAGCCCACGCTGCCGCCGGAGGCGAAGGCATCGCCAAGCCAGAATCCGTACTCCTGCGCGAGGCCGTTGGCGATATCCGAGAAGCTTGCCGTGCCCTTGTCGGCCGCCACCACCAGATAGGGATCTTCATCGTCCTTGCACACCGTGAGTGCGGGGCGCACCACGCGGTCTTCGTCGCGGTTGTCTGTGATGTCGAGGAGCCCTCGAATGAACATCTGGTAGCAGGCCACGCCCTCTTCCTGCCACTCATCGCGAGACATGTCGGGCCTGAGGCGCTTGGCCACGAAGCCGCCCTTTGCGCCCACGGGGACGATGACGGCGTTTTTCACCTGCTGTGCCTTAACCAGCCCAAGTACTTCGGTCCTAAAGTCTTCAAGGCGGTCGGACCAGCGCAGCCCGCCCCGGGCCACCTTGCCGCCGCGCAGGTGGACCCCCTCAACGCGCGGTGAGTAGACAAAGATTTCGTACAGCGGAACCGGTTTTGGCAGATCCGGAATCGACCCCGGCGTCAGCTTGAAGGAGAAGTAGCTTTTCGCGTCGCCCCGGTCTCCCTGCTGAAAAAAGTTGGTGCGCACGGTGGCCTTGATGGCGTCGAGGTACATGCGAATGATGCGGTCCTGACCGAGGTTTTCAACGCCGTCCAGAGCGCTGAGAATGCGCTCCTCGACCGCGAGTTCGCGGTTGGCCCGCCAGTCGTCATCGCCGTCGAAGACCGGTGAGAAGCGAGTCAGGAAAAGTTCAACGATCGCGGCCGAGATGGGCAGATGATCGGCCATGGTTTCGGCGATATAGCTCCTCGAGTAGGGGAAGTTAATCTGCCCGAGGTAGCAGGCGTAGGCGCGCAGCAGCGCGATCTCCCGCCAGCTCAGGCGGCTGCCCAGCAGCAGACGGTTGAAGGAGTCACTCTCGGCCTGGCCGTACCAGATGCGGGCGAAAGCGTCCTCAAATTCTTCTTTTACCTGCTGGAGGTCGATATTGGTCGCCAGCGAGTAGATAAGGGAAAACTCCTGAATCCAGAACCGCGTCCCGTCGCCGGAGCGCACGGGGTAGGCGCGCTCAGCCACGACCCGAAGCCCGAGGTTCTCAAGGATGGGCAGGACATCCGAGAGCGGCAGCGCACCGTCCCGGCGGTACAGGCGCAGGCGCAGGTGATCGTCTTTCTCCTCCACCAGTCGGTAGAGATGCATGCCAAGGGGGTCGCTTCCGCGAAGTTCCAGGATCTGCTGGATATCGAGGACGGCGATGCGTGGGTCGAAGTCATCCTGGTAACCGGCGGCAAAGCCCTGACCCAGATCGCGCATAAACTGTTCGCCGTGCTCCTCGCCGAACTCCTCGACGAGGCGCAGGCGCAGCCGGTCCTTCCAGGCCAGGGTTGCCTGCACTATCTGCTCCTCTATCTCACCCACATCCACCTCCACGGGCCTGGCTGGATTGACGCGTAGTACGAAGTACACGCGCACCAGCACGGACTCCGTAAACTGGGTCGTAAACTCCGCCTCTTCGGCGGCCACGGCGCGGCTTAGGATTCGTTCGATGACCTGTCGCTGCGCCGTTGTGTAGCGATCGCGGGGCATGTACACCAGGCAGCTGACAAACTTGCCGTGCGGATCTTTGCGCATAAAGAGACGCGTGTGGCGGCGCTCCTGAATTCGATTGACCGCTGACGCGGTGGCATAGAGATCCGCGATAGACGACTGGAACAACTCATCGCGAGGCATCAGTTCCAGAACACGGCGCAGCTCCCGGCCATCGTGTTCCTCCGCTGACAGACCGGACAGCTGTACCACGGTGTCTACCTTGCGCCGCAGAATGGGGATTTGCACCGGATCCATGCTGTAGACCGTGGCCGTAAACAATCCGAGGAAGCGGTGCTGACCGACGACCCGCTCCTCGTCGTCGAATACTTTGATCTCAACGTAGTCGGGATAGGCCAGGCGATGCACCCGGGCCCGCTTCCGGGATTTGGCAAAGCTCAATTGACGCCGCAGGAGTTCGGCTTGGCCCATATGCTGGAGATCGTGTTCGAGATCCAGGGCTCCACGGGTTTCGCGTTGCCGGAGCACTCCGAGGCTCCGATCCGCATCCACCGTGACCTTGCCCTCGCCGACCTCCAGATACTCATAGCCAAGAAAGGTCATGTGATCGGTACGCAGCCACTCCAGGAGTTCCATAGCTTCGTCGCGGAGCTCGGCATCGATGAAGCCGGCGCCCCGTATCGCCTCGCGCGCCTCGTCGAGGCGACCGCGCATGGTTCCGAAATCGCCAACCACTGTCCCCACTTCGTCGAGGATGGACACCAGCGTCGCACTGAATTCATCGAGATCCTCGAGGTTGCTGTGGCGGTTGATCTCGAAATAGAGAAGGCTTTCGGCGGAGGCGTCCTTCCCCGCTTCGCTTTCCGGCACGAGCCGCGCGAGCGTTCCATCGTCGTCACGCTCGACGCGCAGATTGCAGCTGGCCAGGCAGTGGATGCCGAGATCGCGGCGATTGATCTCCCCTCGGACGGAGGCGGTGCAGAAAGGCAAATCGCTGCACAGGATGGTGATGACGGTGGCGTTGCTCTCCCAGCCGTGACTGCTTATTGCCGGGTTGAAGAAACGTTGCTTCACCGCCTTGGCAGGATTCTTCTGAATGAAGCGAAGCAGGCCGTAGAGCAAACCGTAGAGGTTCTCGGCCGACCGCTCGCGCATGTCTTCGGCCGAGAAGCGTGCAAAAAACGAAGCGGCAAGAGCATGCAGATCGGCGCGATGCTCCGCGCTGGCGCGACGGTCAATCAGTCTGGCTATGTCTGCGAGAAGTGATTTTTTTAGTATTTCCCACGCCATTTCCGGATCCTTAATTGCCCGGCCGCTCGCTGCCAGGCGCACCTGACGATAGGCCGCGCAGTGTATCGCAAAGCGCTCCTGGCTTCCTTCGACGCAAGCGGGGCAGAGCGGCCCGCCGCCCCCGTTCCCGGCATCGCGCTACCGTCATCGCATCAGGGGCCTCGCACCCTCGGGCTTGGGCCCGGAGACTCAGCCGGAGCCCCGGATCACGTTCGCGACACCGGCCGGGGAACCTCAAAGCTGCGACAGGGTCACTAGCTGTACGGCATAGGTGACCGGTCGGAAGGCAGTTCGATAGAATGTGGCGCTGGCACGCCGCGCGGCGACACAGAAAAAGGCTGGTGTCGATGAGCAGATTCGTCGCGCCGGGTGGCAGGGCACATCGTGAGCGCACGGCGAGGCCACGCGGCCCAGGCCTTGAATTGATTGTCTTGTATTGATCAGGAGCACAGAGTTTGACCGCAAGCGATTTACGCCAGCTGGAGTCCTGGCTCGATGAGCAGATAGTTGGCCAGGCTCACCTGATCGAACGTCTCCTGATCGCACTGCTCGCCGACGGGCATCTCCTCGTCGAGGGAGCACCAGGGCTCGCCAAAACCCGCGCCATCAAATGCCTCGGCGATGCGCTGGAGGGCAGCTTTCACCGGGTTCAGTTCACGCCGGATCTGCTTCCCGGAGACGTGACCGGTACGGACATCTACCGGCCGCAGGAGGGCAGCTTTCAGTTTCAGCGCGGTCCTGTTTTCAATAACCTGGTCCTCGCCGATGAGATCAATCGCGCCCCGGCGAAAGTGCAGTCCGCGCTTCTGGAAGCCATGGCCGAACGCCAGGTCTCCGTGGGCAGCGAGAGCTACGAGCTCCCGAAACTCTTCCTGGTAATGGCTACCCAGAACCCCATCGAACAGGAGGGGACCTACCCCCTGCCCGAAGCTCAGCTCGATCGCTTTTTGCTTCACGTAAAGGTTGACTATCCCGACGCCGAGGCCGAGCGTCGCATTCTTCAACTGACTCGCGCCGAAGCCGCCGCCGCCGAGCGCAGACCCGCTCCGGAACTCAGCCAGGACAGCGTTTTTGCTGCTCGCCAGGCCGCCCTCGCCATGCATATGGTGCCGGCCGTGGAGGAATACATCGTGCAGCTTGTGCTTGCCACGCGAAACCCAGCCCCCTACAGCGACGAACTCGCCCACTGGCTCGACTACGGGGGCAGCCCCCGGGCTACGATTGCGCTCGACCGATGCTCCCGGGCTCATGCATGGCTGCGCGGACGCGACTTCGTTTCTCCCGACGACGTACAGGCCGTGGCCGCGGACGTCCTGCGCCACCGGCTGCTCCTCAGCTTCGAGGCCGAGGCCAGCGGGGTCCAGAGCGACGACGTCATCGCCGAACTGCTTCGTCTCGTCCCCGCAGCCTGATTCGGGCGATGCCGCTGGACCCGTCACTTCCCGCCCAGGGCGCGCAGGTCGACATCTCGCGACTCCTGGCGCTGCGTTTCCCAGCCCGCCAACTGGATATCCGCCGGCGCCGCCGGGCCCTCGCCCAGCTCGCCGGAGGTCAGCGATCCAATTTCCGCGGCCGGGGAATCGAGTTCGAGGAGGTCCGTGGCTACCAGTCCGGCGATGATATTCGTACCATCGACTGGCGCGTCACGGCGCGCACCGGGACCGCGCATACCAAGATGTTTCGCGAGGAACGGGAGCGGCCGGTGCTGCTGGTGGTGGACCAGCGCCCGGCGATGCAGTTCGGGTCGCGAAACTGCTTCAAGCTGGTCCTCGCCGCGGAGCTTGCCGCCCTGCTGGCGTGGTCCGCGCTCGCAAGTAATGAACGGGTTGGCGGCCTGCTGTTACGCGCGGCCGATCACTGGGAGATGCGACCGCGCAACAGCCGCCGCACCGTGCTCTCCATTCTCTCTGCGCTTGCCGAGCCCCTGCCCCCGGCGCCGCCCGGGGAGATGCTCAAAGAGCGCTTCGCGGACTTGCTGCGCAGCGCGAGACGCGTGGCCCGTCCTGGTTCCAGCCTTTTCCTCGTCAGCGACTTCGATGGCATGGAGGCCGACGCGGCCCGGGAGGAACTCTTTCAGCTGGCCCGCCATACGGAAATCACCGCGCTGCATATCAGCGATCCGCTCGAGGCGGCGCTGCCCCCGGCCGGACAGTACACGGTAACCGACGGCGCCAACCGGGTGGATCTGGATACCGGGATCAGCGGCCTTGGCCAGTCCTTCGGAGCCGACTTTACGGCGCGCCGATCGGCCTGCGAAGAACAGATGCAGCGCCTGGGCATACCGATGCTGACGGCCAGTACGGCGGACTCTCCGCTCGCACTCCTGCGCCGTGTGTTCGGGGACGGCAGCGCGTGAACCCGCAGTCCATTGCCAACCTGCTCGAGCCGCTGCGCAGTCCCGACGCGGTGAGCTGGTGGCCGCCGGCGCCCGGCTGGTGGGTACTTGCCGCGCTCCTTCTGCTGCTGCTGGCGGTGCTGGCGCGCTGGCTGTGGCGGTTTTACCGTCGGGGCGCTCCGCTGCGCTCGGCGAAGCTCGAACTGGCGCAGATCCGCAGTGACAGCACCGCGCCGGGCGAACGCATCGCAAGGCTCACTGCGCTGCAGCGACGCACCGCCATCCGCGTGGCGGGACGCCGGGCCTGCGCCGGACTGACCGGCACGAGCTGGGTCAGCTTCCTGAACAGTCTCGCCGGGAACGAGGAGCCCTGCTTCGATGACGCGGTCGTGGACCTCCCCTATCGACGCGAAGTCAGCAGCGGCGATCTGGAGGCACTTGTGGATTCCACCCAGCGCTGGCTCCTCCGGCTGGAACGACCGCGGTGATTACGCTGATCTGGCCCTATCTGCTGCTTCTCCTGCCGCTACCGTGGCTGGTGCGTCGTCTGGCACCGCCGCGCTCAGCGGAGCGGCCGGCGCTTCGCGCTCCGTTCTTTTCCCGCTGGCAGCATCTGGCCGCAGACGGTGGAGGTCAGGCAAGGATTCTCCGGCGCCAGCTCCCGGCGATCCTCCTGTGGTTGATCTGGCTGAGCCTGCTCCTCGCGGCGTCCAGACCCCTGTGGATCGGCAAGGCGGTCGAGCTCCCCAACAGCGGGCGTGACCTGATGGTGGCCGTGGATATTTCCGGCAGCATGCGCGTGGAAGACATGCAGCTCGGCAACAACATGGTTCGCCGCATCGATGCGGTCAAGGAACTGGGCGCCGAGTTCATGGCCCGGCGCAGCGGTGATCGTCTGGGCCTGATCCTGTTTGGAAGCCGGGCCTATCTCCAATCGCCCCTGAGCTTCGACGTACAAACCGTCCAGCGTTTCCTGCGCGAGGCCCAAATCGGCTTCGCCGGCCAGGAAACGGCCATCGGCGACGCAATCGGACTGGCCGTAAAGCGCTTGCAGGAACGACCGGAAAGCAATCGCGTGCTCATTCTGCTCACCGACGGCCAGGACACCGCCAGCACCGTGGACCCCCTGGAAGCGGCCCGTCTCGCTTCCAGCCTGGCGGTACGCATCTACACGATCGGTATCGGCGCGGAATCCCTCACGTTACCGGGACTCCTCGGCTCGCCCCTGGGCTCCCGCACGGTGAACCCGTCCGCGGACCTCGACGAACGCAGCCTGCAGACCATTGCAGACGTTACCGGGGGTCGCTACTTCCGGGCTCGCGACCCCGCTGAACTCGCCACGATCTACGCTCTGCTTGAGGAACTGGAGCCGCTGGAGGTGGACGTATCCCTGTACCGGCCGAGACAGTCGTTGATCGCGATTCCCCTGCTCTTTGCCATGGCACTGAGTTTTGTCCTGGTGTTGCGGCAGCTCTTGCCCCTCCGCGGTGCGGTGCAAAGGCCCTCGGCGACCGGGGCGGTGCCTTCATGAACGAAATCGTCGCAAACTTTCATTTCCTGCGCCCGCAGTGGCTGCTGCTCCTGCTTCCGAGTGTGGTTCTCGGCCTGCTGCTATGGCGCCAGCGCGGCCGCGAGGCCAGCTGGTCGAAGGTGATCTCCCCGGAGCTGCTGCCCCATCTCATGAGCAGCGAATCGATTCGCCGCAGTCGCGCCGGGGTGCCGGTGCTCATTGCCGCCTGGTGTCTTACTACGCTGGCGGCGGCGGGTCCGAGCTGGGAGCAGCTGCCGCAGCCGGTCATGCAAAAGCAGGATGCCCTGGTGCTCGTGCTCGATCTGAGCTTCTCGATGCTCGCCACGGACCTTCAGCCGTCCCGTCAGGACCGAGTGCGACGCAAGATACTCGACCTGCTTCGCGAGCGCCGCGAGGGTCTTACGGCCTTGATTGCCTACGCGGGAGACGCGCACATCGTGGCCCCCCTGACTGACGACAACCCGACCATCGCGAACCTGCTGCCGGCGCTCAATCCGGGCATGATGCCGCTCCCCGGATCGAATCCCGTGGAGGCGATCGATCTTGCCCTGGAACTGCTTGACTCCGCCGGCGTGCGCCGCGGGCGCATCATGCTCGTCAGCGACGGCCTTACGGAGCGCGACGCCCGGGAGATCGAAGGCCGCATGGCCGGTCAGGGGCGCCGGCTTGTCATCCTGGGCGTGGGGACCGAAGTCGGGGCCCCGATTGCGCTTCCCGGAGGGGGCTTTTTGAAGGACGATCAGGGAGAGATCGTCGTCCCATCACTCGATGACGACAGCTTCGAAAACCTGGCACGCAGCGTCGGAGGCAGCTACGTACGCATGAGTGTGGATGACAGCGATCTGCGCCGTCTTCTGGATGACACGCTGGTTCTGGATGAGGAGGACACCATCAGCCTGGACCGGCGCGCGGACCGCTGGCAGGACATGGCGCACTGGCTCGTCCTGCCGCTGCTGCTCATCGCCCTCGGCAGCTTCCGAAGAGGCTGGCTGTACACGCTGCCGCTGCTGCTGGTTCTGCCCAGTGAGGACAGCACCGCCTTCGAATGGCGCGATCTTTGGCTGCGCAAGGACCAGCAGGGTAGCCGCGCCCTGGCGGCGGGCGATAGCGATACGGCGGCGTCGCTGTTCCAGGATCCCCGCTGGCGCGGCACGGCGGCGTACAGCGGTGAGGACTACGAACTCGCCGTCCAGTCATTCAGCAGCGACGAGAGTGCCGATGGCTGGTATAACCGCGGAAACGCGCTCGCCGGCGCCGGCAACTACGCAGAGGCCATCGCCGCTTACGAGAAATCCCTCGAGCTTCTCCCGGACCAGGAGGACGCGGTGCGCAATATCGAGACCTTGCGCAAGCTCCAGGACCAGCAACAGCAGCAACAGCCCCAGCAGGGAGACTCGGATCAGCAGGCCGATCCCGAGCAGAACGATCAGGGCCAGGACCAGCAGCAACAGGACGGCAATCAGCAACAGCAGTCTCAACAGCAGGACCAGCAACAGTCCGATCAGCAATCCAACCAGAACAGCGATCAGCAGAGCGACCAGCAGCAGAATCAACAGCAGAACCCGCAGGATAGTTCCTCGGGCGAGCAGGACCAGGACCAGGAACCCGAAAGCCAGGGCAACGAAGACCAGCGGGAGGACGGCGATGGTGAGGGCATGCCGCAACCGGAAATCGACACCAGTGCCATGCAGGAGGACATCGAGCGGGACCAGGCGATGCGCCAGTGGCTGCGTCGCGTACCCGACGACCCCTCAGGCCTGCTGCGCGAGAAGTTCCGCTACGAAAGCCGCCAGCGTCAGCAACAAGGAAAAACACGTGCCACGGAAAAAATCTGGTAGCGTATTCTTAGCGCTGACCCTTTGCCTGAGCCTGCTATCACCCGCGACGCAGGCGGCGCTCTACGCCTCCCTGGACCGCTACAGCATCGCCCTCGGAGACACGGTGCGACTGACGCTGCGCAGCGACGGTGATGGCGATCCCGCCGATGCGGACCTCAGCGCCCTGCAGGACATTTTCGAAATACTGCAGCGTTCCTCCAGCGTGAGCACTCGCATCGTCAACGGCGAACGCAGCCAGAACCGCGAGCTGCTTCTGGACCTCACGCCGCGCCGGGAGGGCGACGTGGTCATACCTCCCTTCGAGGTCGATGGTGAGCTCAGCGAGGCGCTGGCCGTGACGATCGCCCCGCCACCCAAGGCCGAGGCCGACGATGAAATCGTGACCTTTGAGGCCGATGTCGACCGGGATCGTCTGTTCGTTCAGGGACAGCTCCTGCTTACGCTTCGTGTGCAGCAGGCCGTCAACCTCGAGTCTCGCAGCATCACGGAACTCGACCTCGACAACGCCTTTGTCGAAACCCTGGGCCAGAACTCGTTCCAGCGCATGATCGAAGGCCGTCCCTGGCTCGTGCATGAAATTCGCTACGCCATCTTCCCCGAGGCCAGCGGTGAGCTGCGCATCCCCGCCCAGACCTTTACCGGGCGCATGGGATCAGGCCGGCGAACACTGTTCGACACGCGACCTTCGGGTCGCCTGATCCGGCGCCAGACCGAAGGGATCGTTATTCCGGTGCTGCCGCGCCCCGCGGCGTTTCCCGATGCCACCTGGCTGCCCGCGGCGGACCTCAACATCGAGGAACAGTGGTCCGGCGACCTGGACAACCTGCGTATCGGCGATTCGGTAACGCGGACCGTCACCCTCTCCGCAACGGGACTGCAGGGCGCCCAGCTGCCTCCGCTCCCCTGGACCGGCGTCGACGGGCTGCGCGCCTATCCGGACCAGCCCAATATCAACGATGTGAAGGACGACAGCGGAGTCACCGGTGTGCGCAGCGACAGCGTCGCCCTGGTGGCCGTCGGGGACGGCGAGTTTGAACTGCCCGCCGTCGAAGTACCCTGGTGGGACACCGGCAGCAACACCTTGCGTGTCGCCAGGCTGCCGGCACGTCGCGTTCGGGTATTGCCCAACGCACCACCGGCCGGTGACGTCCCCGCCCCGAACGCCGCCCCGGCGACCGCTGCGGCAAGCGCCCCGGCGGCGTCCAGCGCCTGGCGCTGGATCAGTGTGTTCTGCGCCCTGGGCTGGATAATCACCTCCCTGGGCTGGTGGCGCAGCCGACAAACACCGGCCCCGGTCCGGGATGCACCAGCGCAGCGAAAATCACCGCAGGCGCTCCTTCGCGCCTGCCGCTCGGGGGACCCGGCCCAGGCGCGGCAGGAACTGCTCGCCTGGCTTCGCGGCCAGGCCTATCCCGGGCCGCTCGCAAGCTGGCTCCGGGAACAGGATTCCCCGGAACTCAGCAATGCCGTTGATGAACTGGAAGCCGCCTTGTATCGCGGTCGCGGGGATCGGGGTGAAGCGGGCGCGGGGGAATGGGATGGAAGCCGCCTCGCCGCCGCGATCGAGACCTTGGGAGGCCGTCGCGCGAAGCCGGTTCCCGACGATCTACCCGCCCTGTACCCCAGCCAGTGACTTGTTGACCACCTCGTAGACATCGCGCGACAGCGACGGTAGATCCGCGAGGCGAAGCAACTCGCCGCGCATGGCTTCGCCACCGCCGGGGAAGTTGCGCCAGCGGGTCAGCGGTGTAAGCAGCCGCGACGCAATCTGCGGATTCCGCTCATTCAGCTCCTCCACAACAGACGCCAGCAGCGCATAGCCGGCGCCGTCCTCACGGTGAAAACCCACGGCATTGAGATTGGCAAAACCACCGACTACGGCGCGGATTTTGTTCGGGTTGCGCGGATCATAGGCCTCGTGCTGCATCAGGGCCCGGACCCGGGCCAGCGAATCACCGCGCGGACTCTCCGCCTGAAGCTGCAGCCAATGATTCACCGCCAGCGTTTCGTGACCGAAGCGCTGGTAAAAGTCTTCAAGGGCGGCCTCGTAGACGCTCTCCTGCGCCTCTCGAAGCAATACACGCAGCGCCACAAGCCGCTCCGTCAGGTTGTCCGAATCCTCGTACACGGTCCGCGCCCGCGACACGCCCTCGGCTCCCGCCGTCGCGGCGTAGTCCAGAGCGACGCCGGCGAGCGCGCGGCGGCCGATCTGCTCCCCGGTGGCCGCATAATCATCGGTCACGCGCTGATCATTGAAGAGCGCCAGCCACCCCGGAGCAAAGGCATGGGCAAGCTGGCGCCGCAGTGCCTCGCGAGCCCGATGAATGGCGATGGGATCAACCCCGCCTTTATGCGCTGCCAGTTCGGCAAGCGTTGACTCGGACGGCAGGCGCAACATGTCTGCGGTTACCGCCGCATCCGCGGGATTCTCGATCAGTGCCGCGGCGGCTTCGAACAGTATGGGGTCCAGGTCTGCGGCGGGCTGTGACGCGGTGGATTGCGCCGCGTCCCGCGTCTGCAGTTCGGTCAACGCGCCCACCATGAGCTGCTGCATAGCGTCCCAGCGTACGAACCCGTCGTCGTCGCGACTTGCCAGGGCGAGGAGATCGTCGCGGCTGTAGGGATAGTCCACGCGCACCGGCGCCGAAAAGCCGCGCAGGAGCGACGGGATGGGTTTTTCGGGCAGACCGCTAAACGTGAAGCTCTGCTCTTCGTCGCGAACAAGGAGAACACGCTGCGTGTTGTCGGCGCTTTCCGGGTTGGCCGCCTCGCCCTCAAGCTGAATCCTGAGGTTTCCGGCGTCGCCGAGAAGACCCAGCGAAAGGGGTATAACAAGGGGCTCCTTGTGCTCCTGTCCCGGCGTTGGCGGCGTGTGCTGGCGTACATCGAGACGGTAGTTGCCGGTCTGCGCGTCCCAGCTATCGCGCACCGTGAGTTCGGGAGTTCCGGCCTGCGAATACCAGCGACGAAACTGGGCCAGATCCGCACCGGAGGCGTCCTCCATGGCCTGCACAAACTCGTCGCAGGTCACGGCCTCGCCGTCGTGGCGCTCAAAGTACAGATCGCTCCCGGCTCGGAAGGCCTCCGGGCCCAGCAGGGTCTGCAGCATGCGCACAACTTCGGCGCCCTTTTCATAAACCGTGAGCGTGTAGAAGTTCGATATCTCGATGAATGAGGAAGGCCGCACGGGATGCGCCATGGGGCCCGCGTCCTCGGCGAACTGCATGGTGCGCATGACCCCGGCATCTTCCACGCGTTTCAGTGCGGCGGAGCCCATGTCCGCCGAGAACTCCGCATCCCGAAATACGGTGAAACCCTCTTTGAGGCTCAGCTGGAACCAGTCGCGACAGGTCACGCGATTGCCCGACCAGTTGTGGAAATACTCATGGCCCACGATGCTCTCGATGCGCTGGTAGCCGAGATCCGTCGTGGTGTCCTGGGATGCGAGCACGCAGGACGTGTTGAAGATATTGAGGCTCTTGTTCTCCATCGCGCCCATGTTGAAATCGTCGACGGCAACGATGTGAAAGATGTCGAGATCGTACTCACGCCCGAAGCGTTCCTCGTCCCAGCGCATGGCCCGCTTCAGCGAGTCCATCGCGTGGCCGGTCTTGGGGAGGTCTTTCTCCTCGACGAGAATAACGAGCCGCACCTCGCGTCCACCGGCGGTGGTGAAAGTGTCCTCCACGCGCGACAGGTCGCCGGCGACGAGGGCAAAGAGATAGCTCGGTTTCGGGAACGGATCGTCCCAGATCGCCCGGTGGCGACCCTCGGGAAGCGTCTCGCTGCTGACAAGATTTCCGTTTGACAGCAAAACGGGGCACTGCGTCGCACAGGCGTCGATGGTCACGCGATAGGTGGACATGACGTCGGGACGATCGGGAAACCAGGTGATCTTGCGAAAGCCCTCGGCTTCACACTGGGTGCAGAAGAGCCCGCGCGACCGGTAGAGACCCTCGAGCGAGGTATTCTCCTGGGGACGGATGCGCACACGGGTCTGAAGAACGCCCTCATCGGGCACAGCGCTGATGCGCAGGGTTTCGTCGCCGTAGCTCAACACGTCGTCTGCCAGGCTCTCGCCGTCGATGGCAACATCGAGCGTTTCCAGGTCGACGCCGTGCAGTGTAAGAGGCTCGGCGTGCTGCCCGGAACGCGCGAAGTGCAGCGTCGCACGCACCAGTGCGCTGTCGTCGAAGAGCTCGACGTGCAGCTCGGTGCGGGACACCAGAAAGGCCGGCGGCTGATAGTCCGTCAGATGAATCGTTTGCGGCTGCGCATCACGCATGAGGCCACTCCTTAGCTTTTAGCGCGGGGTCGCCGCCGCGCGTCGGTCGCAGCGTCGCGTCAAGCGGCGGCGCTGAACTGTACGCGGTACCCCGCGTGCCGTCGAATATTGACGACACCGGTGTCGAGAATCAGATATTGTCCCTTAATCCCGACGAGACGCCCACGGATTTCCGGGACCTTGTCGAGCGTCAGGGACTTCACCTTGTGCGGATACTCAAGCACGGGATAGGCGATACGGGTTTCGCACTGATCCACAAGCGGGTTGATCGCACCGATCCCGCGCTCCGCCGCAAGGGTTTCCAGGCCGGGCGCGCAGACCTCGGTGAGGCGATCCCGCGCCGCCGCGAGATCTACGACCTCACCGGGCCCTTTCAAGTTCGCCTGCCAGGCCGTTTTATCCGCAACGTGTTCGGCGAACAGGACTTCCACCAAGCCCGAATCGAGACGCGTTGCGACACGAAAGATCGGTATGGCCGCTGTGGCACCCTGATCAATCCAGCGCGTCGGTACCTGGGTGCTGCGCGTGATCCCGACCTTGAGGCCGGAGGTATTCGCGAGGTAGACCACATGATCGATCATGCAGTGCTCTTCGCCCCAGGCGGGCTCACGGCAGGTACCCGCGGCGTAGTGACACTTCTCGGGCTTGATGATGCAGCTGTCGCACTGCGCGAGGCGAGAAAAACAGGGATAGCAATAGCCCTGGTTAAAGCTCTTTTTCGTCCGGCGACCGCAATTGATGCAGTGGATTTCGCCGCTGTAACTCAGATTGATGCTTCGGCCCAGGAGGGTGTTCAGCGGAACAGCGGCGGCGTCCAGGGGCAGCGCGTAGTTCGCCACACCATCCTCAAGCGACGCGCGCATCTTGCGAAGGTGACCGTCGATGGCCCCGCTTTCGCTCACGATTTTTTGCCGTCGCGGTCTGCCCAGCGCAGGGGCACGTCGCCATCTGCCGCTGGCACCGCCTTTGCCCCGGCGTCGATATAGCCGACCCGCTCTTCCGCCGGCAGGTGGCGTTCATCCCAGGCGATAAGGGCGCGCAGGCTGTGCTCGCGCTGTTCGTCAGTGAGGTCCGTGCCATCAGGCCAGCGACCGGTCTCGACACCCCGGCGCAGGCGGTCGATCACATCGGGACTGAGGCTGTCGATCAACTCATCGTAGTTCATCCGAATCTCCGCAAGCGGGGCTGCATCAGCAATATCGTCACGGCGCTGCGCCGGTTGCTCCACCGCGATACGCCACCGCAAACACCGCTCCCAGGAGCGCCCCGGTAAGCAGGCCACCAACGTGGGCGCCATTGGCGACCGAGAAGCCCAAAACGTCGAACACGCCGACGATGCACACGAGAAGCCAACCCACCATGAACAGCATGATCGGTGTCGGAGGAGCAAGTCCCAGCCAGCGCCGGTTCAGTCGCCCCGCGACCCAGCTGAAGCCAAGAAAGCCGTAGACCACTCCGGACAGGCCACCGAAGAGCACGGGGCCCGACACCGCGTGCTGCACGCTGTTTGAGAGGACCGCCGTTACCAGGAAGAGCCCGGCCAGGTTGAGGCTGCCCAAAGCGACTTCGATGCGCTTCCCAAGCTCCCAGCACCACAGGCAATTGAAAACGATGTGCATCCAGCCGAAGTGCAGGAACACGGGAGTAACCAAACGCCAGTACTCGCCGGAGGCCACACCGAACTCAGCGCGGCCATTGACGATTGCGAAGGGCTGATAGGTGATCTTTGCCACCCAGCTCACCGGCGCGCCGGAGACGACCAGGAGGAATCCCAGTATCGCGACAACGATGAGCGTCAGGGTCACCGGTGCGCGCAGGGCCACGCTCAGCGGCGATGGCCGGCGCTCGGCACGCGCCACAGAACGAGTGCTGACCTCGGCGTCACCGCGACGCCAGCGCTCCAGCAGCGCCGCGGCACGCTCTTCGTCGTCGTCTACGGCGAGCAGAACGACCTGGGCGCCCCGGACTTCCGCGATCTTATGCACGATTTGCTGCTGCGCCAGCAGCGCACTCAGGGTCCGCAGATCCTCATCCAGGGCCCCGCGGTAGAGTTCCCGCGACATCAGCTTACCAGCGCCCCGCTCCACTGGAGCTTGTCGCGACAGCTGGCGTAAAAGCTGTAGCCCGGGGGATGGAGCAGCGTCAGCACATCGGGATTGCGCCGCAGGATCACGGAATCGCCGGGCCGAGCGGTCATGTTCACCTGGCCATCGCAGGTCACCGGGGGGTGGATTCTGTTGCGTTCCAGAACGTCTATGCGGATCTCGCTGGTACCGCGAATCACGATCGGGCGACTCGACAGCGCGTGGGGAAACATCGGAAGGATCAGCAGCGCATCCAATGACGGATGCATGATCGGCCCCCCTCCGGACAGCGAATAGGCCGTGGAGCCCGTGGGGGTAGACACGATAAGCCCGTCGGCGCGCTGGCGATTGACGAACTTGTTGTCGATGTACAGTTCGATCTCGATCATCTGCGCCGACGTACCCGAGTTGACTACCACGTCATTGAGCGCGTCACCCTCGGCGGCCACCGCGCCCTGGCGCTTCACGCAGACATCCAGCAGAAAACGTTCCTCACTGCTGAAGCGCCCGGCGAGAACGTCGGAGATCTGCTCTGTCAGCGTGTCCGGGCTGATATCGGTGAGAAAACCCAGCCGTCCGCGGTTCACACCGAGCATGGGTTTGCCAAACTTGAGCAGCGATCGCGCGGCGCTGAGCATGGAGCCGTCGCCCCCAAGGACGATAACGAGATCAGCCTCGGCGCCGATGGCCTCCCGATTCCAGACCCGATGACCCGGGGGCGCAAACTCCTCGAACCGATCTTCGAGCAGAGCATCGGCGCCGGCCGCGCCCAACGCCGTCAAAAGCTCCGTCAGTATGCCCTCGAGGTCCGTCTGGCGGCTGCGTCCTACGACGCCGACCTTGTTGAACGCTGACGACATGCGCGCCACTCAATGCCCAAAAAGGCACAGTATAGCGAGGGGATTTGTGCTCGGAAGTGTTGGTGACGGCACAGCGAACTGGCACAATCGGGCGCGTGGTCTCATCTTCAATCTGGCAGGGGGAGCGACATGACAGTCGGTGTACAGAAAAGGTTGGTGGGTAAGGAACTGGTTTCGAGCGACGTGGGAATAGCAAACAGCGAGAGCGTAGCCCGCGCGGCGAGCCATGTAGCGCCACCCGGCGTCGGCCGCTACGGCCGTGCCCTGGGGGCCGCTGCGCTGGTTTCGCTGCTGGGCGCCTGCGCCGGAGAACCCACCATCCAGACCGGCCCCGATGCGGAAACGATCATGGACGGCCGCCTCGCCCGCGTCGACAACACCCGCAGTTCCCTGGTGTACGTGGATCCCGACGCGGACTACGGGCGCTACAACAGCGTTCTTCTGGTCCCCCTCGACGTCGATCATATCGAGATCATCCAACCCGACGCGACCTCAAGCGTCGCGAATCGCTTCAATCGCGACTGGGAACTGACCGACAGCGACCGAACCAGACTGCAGGATGCCTTTCGCGAGGCCATGGAAAAAGCGATCAACGATGGCGGCAGCTTCAGCCTCGCTGAAGAAGCGGGGGAGGATGTCCTGCGCGTGGAAGCCATGATCACGCAGATTGCGCCGACCGCACCCAAAGACGACGTTCAGTCGCGGGGGACGCGCAGCACCATTATCACGGAAGGAGCCGGATCCCTCAGCGTCGCCATCATGCTGGTCGATGGCGACAGCGGCGAAGTGCTCGCCATCATCAAGGACACGCGCTCCGGCCAGAACAACATCAATACCATCAACAACAGCGTGACCAACATGGCCGAGGTGAGGCGCCACTTCCGTACCTGGGGTACGCAGCTGAACAACGGTCTCCTGGCCCTGCAGGAGAGGGCCAATGCGATGCCCGAGGAGCCGATGCAATAGCGGCTGAAAGAACGGCTGAAAGAGCGGCTGCAACCGGGGGGTTACAGCCTGCGCTTACGGTCGGCGGTAGCGCCGAACCGGGTCCGGGTTACGTCGACGCAGGCCCCGGGTTCAGCCCGACGTTGTTTTTCGCGAGCACTTGCTCAGCGCGGTAGCTCGAGCGCACCAGCACCCCGCTCACCACCTCAAGGAAGCCGCGCGCCAGGCCCCACTCACGATACTGGGCAAACTGCTCGGGGCTGACGTAGCGCTCGATCGGCTGGTGATGTTTGGTGGGTTGGAGGTACTGCCCGAAAGTCACGATGTCGACCTTTGCTTCGCGCAGATCGTCCATCGTTTCAAGGATTTCGTCATCGCTCTCCCCGAGGCCCAGCATCACTGAGGTCTTGGTGAGTACGTCCGGGCGGTGTTCCTTGGCGTGCCGCAGAACGGCCAGCGTCTGCTCATAACTCGCACGGGGGTCGCGCACGGGGTGGGTCAGGCGACGCACTGTTTCGACGTTTTGCGCGAACACCTCGATCCCGCTGTCGACGACGGTTTCAACGTCGGCGAGCACGCCCAGGAAATCCGGCGTCAACGCCTCCACGGCCGTCGTCGGATTTTCCGCCTTGGTACGACGCACACAGGCCGCGTAGTGCCCGGCGCCCCCGTCGGGTAGATCGTCGCGATTCACCGACGTCAGCACAACGTATTTGAGGCCCATGAGGCGAACCGCCCGGGCCGTGTTTTGCGGTTCGTCGCTGTCCAACCAGCCACGGGGGTTGCCCGTATTCACCGCGCAGAAGCGGCAGGCTCGCGTGCATACATCCCCCATGAGCATGATCGTCGCCGTGCCCGCACTCCAGCACTCGCTCATGTTGGGACACTTCGCTTCCTCACAGACCGTGGCGAGACGATGCTCGTGCACGATGGCCTTTACGTTTTCGTAGGTCTCACCGCCGTGAATCCGTGCGCGGAGCCAGCGGGGCTTGGCCAGCCGTTCCGCCGACTGGTTCGAGGCCTTGATGCCATCCTTGATCACGGCCATGCCGCGACCGTTGGTGAACTTGGCGCCGCTCTCAATGCGAGCGACACCCGCGCCCGCGGGGCCTGACGTGAGATCGACGGCAGGAATCAGTTCTGTGGGTTCGTTCATGCGGGGTTCGGTGTGCTGGAACCGCCCTAGTATACCGCTCTACCGGGATCGCAGCAGGACCCCAGCGAGCCCGGACAACTCACAGGGCAGACCGGTCGGCGCGACATCCGAGCGCGGGTTCGCCCCATGGCCGTCGATGCGACGCCCAGAGACTCAAGCGGCGGTGAGAGAGCGACCGATGATGAGCTTCATGACCTCGCTGGTGCCACCGTAGATGCGCTGCACCCGGGCATCGGCGTAGGCCCGGGCGACCGGATACTCCCACATGTAGCCATAACCGCCGTGGAGCTGAACGCATTCGTCGATCAGCCGGCACTGCACCTCGGACCCTAGGAGCTTGGCCTTGGACGCCGTCACCGTGTCGAGACGGCCTTCGACCAAGAGTTCCAGGCAGCGGTCCACGAACACCTCGGCGGCGGTCAGCTCCGTGTCCATTTCCGCAAGCTTGAACTGCGTGTTTTGAAAGGTGGCGATCGGGCGGCCGAAGGCCTTGCGTTCCTTTACGTAGTCAACCGTCTGATCGAGAACGGCGCGCGTTGCCGCCATGGCCATGATGCCGATCGACAGGCGCTCCTGCGGCAACTCCTGCATCAGGTAGACGAAGCCCTGGCCCTCCTCTCCCAACAGGTTCTCCCGCGGCACGCGCAAATCATTGAAGAACAGCTCGGAAGTGTCCTGGGCCTTCATGCCAACCTTGTCCAGATTGCGCCCGCGTTCAAAACCCGTGCGGTCGGCTTCGACGAGAATCAGGCTGGTACCCGACGCCCCGGCTTCGGGGTCGGTCTTACAGACGACGATCACCAGATCCGCATGTTGGCCATTAGTGATGAAGGTTTTTGATCCGTTGATTATGTAGTCATCGCCGTCGGCGATTGCCGTTGTGCGAATGCTCTGCAGATCGGAGCCCGTACCGGGTTCGGTCATGGCGATCGCCATCACGATATCGCCCGAAACACAGCGCTCCAGATAGCGCTCCTTCTGCGTCTCGGATCCATAGTTGACCAGATAGGGCACGGCGATATCGCTGTGCACCGCCCAACCAAGCCCGGTGCAGCCGGAGCGCGACACCTCTTCGTCGATGACGGCGTTGTAGCGGAAGTCCGCCGCCGCCCCGCCGAACGCCTCCGGTACCTGAGGCGCGAGGTAGCCCTGGGCGCCCGCCTTCCGCCACAGGTCGCGATCAACCTGCCCGGCTTTCTCCCACTCGTCGTGAAAAGGAACAACTTCTGCCTCAAGGAAGCGCCGTACGCTGGCGCGGAACTGTTCGTGTTCTTCTTCGAAAACCGTGCGCGGAATCACAGTAGAGCCTCCTGCCGATTGCTTACGGCCCAAAGTCTAGGGGGAATAGCGCCCCCATCGCACTGACCGCGGATGACAGCCCGACAGACGGAAACTGACAGCGTTGACCTGGGTTCACCAATGATCTGGTGCTTGTCTAGCTTCCGTACAAAAACGCGTCATGAGTCAGCCCGTGAGGGTAGCTTGTGATCCAAAAAAACAGAAAATGGCAATCAGCAACGCGAGGGATAGCCTGTGCTTGATGAAGCTCACCGCTGGGGGCGCTTGAACGGTGCAAACGACGAAGCCGCCCAACGCGCACAGGCAAGCCGCGATCCAGGTAGCTATCACGGCAACATAGCGGCGCGCGAACTGCATTGGTTCGACGGTAGGGATTGGGTTCGGCGCGACGGCGACGGATGCTGGCAGGGTCTCGATTGCGGCCACGAGCCGTCCCCCAAACCCGCACACCCCGACGAATGGACGCCCTGGGACCGAGCCTTCGACGACAGCTCGGCCCCCTTCTACCGCTGGTTCAGCGGTGCGCATACCAACGCCTGCTTCAACGAAGTCGACCGTCACGTGCTGGAAGGCCGCGGCAGCGACACGGCCCTTGTCTTCGAAGGTGACCGCTGGGACCCGTCGCGCAATGACGGCCGCGGAGGCCCGGTACAGGAAACGGCGGTCAGCTATCGCCAACTGCTCCTGCAGACCGTTCTGCGGGCGGAAGTGCTTCGCTCCCTGGGCCTCACGCGCGGTGACCGCGTCGCTTTCAATCTGCCCAACATTCTCGAGCAGATCTACTACACCGAGGCCGCCAAGCGCCTTGGCATCATTTATACCCCCGTATTCGGCGGCTTTTCCGCCAAGACTCTGTCCGATCGCATCCACGACGCGGGCGCCAAAGTCATCGTCACGGCGGACGGTGGTTACCGCAATGCCGAGGTGGTGTCGTTCAAGGAAAGCTACGCCGACCCGGCGCTCGACAATTACATCCCCCTGGGCAGCGCTCTCGCCTGTCTCGAAGAAGTGCTGGGACGCTTCGATCTGGGAGACGCGGCGCCGCGCATCTCTGCGGCCGTCGCCGCCGGACTGAGCGGCGAGATCACGATCGAGCGCAGCGATCTCATGCGCGAACTGGGCACGGCGATCGCCGCCGAGACCGGCGTTTCGGCGGTACGCTCGGCCGAGCTTCGTACCGCCGTGGCGCGGGACCTCGCGGCCGTCACGCATACCGTGGAAAAGGTCGTCGTGGTTCGTTACACCGGGCAGGACATCGTCGTTCAGCCCCGGGACAGCTGGTCCCACGACCTGGTCGCCGACGCGACCGAAAAAGTACTGGCCATGGCCGCGGAGCACGGCTTCGTCGCCTCGAAAACCGAGGCCCTGATGGATCTCGATGATCGCGACCTCTGGAAGGCCCTTGCCGGCGTGCATCCCGCGCAGCCCGTTCCCTCGGACTGGCCGCTGTTCATCATCTACACCTCGGGATCGACAGGAAAACCCAAGGGTGTGGTACACACCCACGGTGGCTGGCTGGCTGGCATATCGCACAGCATGCGTATGGTCTTCGATGCCGATGATGACGATCGCATCTATGTGGTCGGCGACCCCGGCTGGATCACCGGCCAGGCGTACCTCATCGCGGCTCCCCTGGCCCTCGGCATCTCCAGCGTTATCGCCGAAGGCTCACCGCTTTTCCCTCACGCCGGACGCTTCTCCTCGATCATCGAGCGACACAACGCCACGATCTTCAAGGCGGGCTCCACGTTCCTGAAGGCGGTGATGACCGATCCGGCCAGTGTCGAAGACATGGCCGGCTACGACATGCGAAGTGTCAAGGTGGCCACCTTCTGCGCCGAGCCCGTATCGCCGGCGGTGCAGCAGTTCGGTATGGACCGGATCTGCGACCACTACATCAACTCCTACTGGGCCACGGAACACGGCGGCATGGTGTTCTCCTGTCCCTGGGGTGATTTCAACGATCTCCAGGCCGATGCGAAAACCTGGCCCCTGCCCTGGATTCAGGCGGAAGTGCGCGTGGCCGAGGGCTCCGAAGACGGCGGCGCAAACTGGCGCCGGGCCGAAGCCGGGGAAAAAGGCGAGCTGGTCATCACTCAGCCCTATCCCTATCTCGCGCGCACGATCTGGGGCGACGCCGAGGGTCTGGATGGCGACGATTGGAGGGGCGACATCGATCGCTTCACCCAGGTGTACTTCAAACGCTGGAACGACGGCTACGCCTACACCCAGGGCGACTACGCCCGGGCCCACGCCGATGGCGCCTTCACGCTGCACGGTCGCTCCGACGATGTGATCAACGTTTCCGGGCATCGCATCGGCACCGAGGAAATCGAAGGTGCGATCCTGCGCGACAAGACGCTGCGCAAAGATTCGCCCCTGGGCAACGCCGTGGTCGTCGGTGCCCCCCACGACGAAAAAGGCGAAACACCGGTCGCCTTCCTCATCGCGGCGCCCGGTGCCCGCCTCGGGGACGACGACTTCAATCGCCTCAAAGCCCTGGTACGCAGCGAGAAAGGCTCGACCGCCGTGCCCTCTGACTTCCTCGTTGTCCCGGCCTTCCCGGAAACGCGCAGCGGCAAATACATGCGCCGCACGCTGCGCGCGGTCCTTCTCGACCTGCCCCTGGGCGACCTGTCGACGTTGCGCAATCCCGAGTCGGTTCCCCAGGTCCAGCGCATCGTTGAAGAATGGCGCGCTTTCGGCCAGCTCACCCAGGCCCGCGAGATCATCCAGAGCCACCGCTTCCTGCGCCTCGAAACCCACGAGATTCGTCCGGGCCGTTTTGCGGCGCTGCTGGTTATCGACGCGCCGCCGGTGAACTCCCTGAACGAGCGCTCCCTCGACGAGCTCAACACCGTGCTGCAACACATCGCGCACCAGGAGCGGGTCGAAGCCCTGGTGGTCACCGGCGCGCGCAACGCCTTCGTAGCCGGCGCCGACGTAAAAGAGCTGCTGGAGATCGGCGAAGCCGCCGACCTCGAATCCGCGCAGACCCCGCCGAACGCCGCGCAGACGGCCTTTGCCGTGCTGGAAAACCTGAACAAGCCGGTCATCGCCGCGGTAAACGGCCCGGCCCTGGGCGGCGGCTGCGAGCTCGCCCTGGCCTGTAGCGTAATCGTAGCGGACAAACAGGCCCGCTTTGGTCAGCCGGAAATCAACCTCAATCTCCTGCCGGGCTACGGCGGTACACAGCGCCTGGTGCGCCGCCTGGAGCAACGACGGGGCCGCGACGGTCTGGTCGATGCCCTGCAGCTCGTCACCTCCGGTAGGAATATCGACGCCGAGGAGGCGGAGGCCATGGGTCTCGTCGACCTGGTGGTGCGGACCCCCGCGCACAGCGCCGTCGATGCGGCCATGGCTTTGCTGCGCGATCACTTCGACGGCGGCGACAGCCTCGCCCAGCCGCTCGCAAGGCACCGCGCGCGGGTCGAAGCTCGCGAGGAAAAGCTCGATATGAGCGACGACGTTCTCGCCGCTCCACAGCTGCTGCAAACCTTCGCTCAGCTTCGCGCGGGCGGCCGCGCCCATTGCCTGGATCGGGTACTCGACGCGGTTCGCCACGGTGCTGAGCATGGCCAGAGTAGCGGCCTCAAGCATGAGGCCGAACTCTTCGCGATGGCGGTGTGCGACCCGAAGTCCGGACCCGTCGGCATACGCGCATTCCTGGAACGCCGCAGTGCGGCCCTGCCGGTGAAAGCCACAAGCGTGCCGCCCTATCCCGGCGCAGACCGGCTTCGGGAACTGGAGGAACAGGGGCGGCTCCTTCCCCTCGACGCGCCCTTCTTCCCCGGCGTGACACCGGTCCCGGCCTATCAGTACGGCATGGGCGTCGCCAAGCGCAATGACAATGGGGCCCCAGCGCACGCGGACCCGACGGACGCTGAAAAACTGCTGGTGTTTCCCACGCCGAAGCCAGGGCCCAACGAGGCGCTGGTCTACGTGCTCGCCTCGGAAATGAACTTCAACGACATCTGGGCGATCACGGGTATCCCGGTTTCTCCCTTTGATGCTCGCGACGCCGATGTGCAGGTCACGGGATCCGGGGGCGTGGCCATGGTTGCGCAGCTTGGCGAAGAACTGCTGCGTGAAGGGCGTCTCCATGTGGGCCAGCTGGTGACCATCTACTCGGGGCAGAGCGAGCTGGTCTCGCCGGACCAGGGCCTGGATCCCATGGCCGCGGATTTCCGGATCCAGGGCTACGAGCGCAACGACGGCAGTCACGCGCAGTTCCTCACGGTCCAGGGGCCGCAGCTGCATCCGAAGCTGCCGAGCCTCACGATCGAAGAAGCCGGCTCCTACGGGCTGACCATGGGTACGATCCACCGCGCCCTATTTACTACCCTCGATATCCGGCCCGGGCGTCGGCTCTTTGTGGAGGGCGCCGCGACCGGCACGGGGCTCGACTGCCTGCGAACGGCAAAGCAGAACGGCCTGTCCGTGGTCGGTATGGTGTCCTCTGAAGATCGGGGCGAACGCGTACGCCAGTTTGGCGGCGCACCGATCAATCGTCGCGACCCCCGCTGGGAGAACATTTTCACACCGGTGCCGGACGATGCCGCCGCATGGGACGGCTGGGAAGCGGCCGGAGAAACGTTCGTGGCCGAAACCCACGCCGCCGCCGGAGGACCTCTCGACTACGTCGTGTCGCATGCCGGGGAACGGGCCTTCGCGCGTTCGTTCCAGCTGCTCGGCGACGGTGGCGTCCTGGCATTTTACGGCGCGTCCTCGGGTTATCGCTTTTCCTTCATGGGCAAAGCCGGCGCCAGCACGCCCTCGGCGATGTTCGAGCGCGAGGGGCTGCGCGCCGGGAATACGCTGCTCGTCGTTTACGGCCCCGGCGCCGAGGACGGCGTGGTCGACCCAGTCGCCATCGAAGCCATCGAAGTCGGCTGCAGCCTGGGTGCGCAGGTGGCCGTGCTGGCGGATACCACGGCGCAGCGGGAATTTGTGACTTCCCTTGGCTTCGGCGCGCGCCTGACCGGAGTCGTAAGCGTCGACAGCATTGCCCGCAAGCTCGGCGACGATTTCGACCCGCCGGGTGCTTTCCCGGGTCTCCCCGATCCGTTCCGGGAATCCGAAGCCTTCAAGGAGGCGGTGCGTCAGTTCTCCGATCGCACGCTCAAGCCCATCGGTTCGGCGGTGGCGCCGCTGTTACGCAACACCCTGGACAAGCGCGGCTTGCCCGATTACGTCTTCGAACGCGCCACTCGCGACGGCCTTGGCCTCGCCACGGCGCTCGTCAAACCCAACGTCGGCAAGGTGATCTATTCGGAAGATCTCCAGGGCCGACGACTGAGTTTCTATGCGCCGCAGGTGTGGATGCGCCAGCGCCGTGTAGTTATGCCCAGCGCCGAAATACGAGGCACTCACCTCAACACGGCGCGGGAATTCGCAGAAATGCAGGAGCGCATCGCCGCGGGGATGATCGACGTGATCAGCCCCGTGTCGGTACCCCTGCCTGAGATAGCCGAGGCCCACCAGGCCATGTGGGAAAACCGTCATGCCGGCGCGAACTACGTCGCCACGCACGGTCTTCCCCGCTCGGGGCTCAAGACGCGCGATGAACTCTATCGCGCCTGGGCCATTCGCGAAGCCGAACGGCGCGGGGAAACCTTCGCGCAAATCGACACCGGATCTGCAGGAGCTCTGCGATGAATCAGCCCGCCATCAGCCCGACGGCAACCACCTCTGGGGACCGTCTCAAGAACAAGGTTGTCATACTCACCGGCGCCGCCGGCAACATTGGAACTTTCGTCAGCAGGAGCCTGCTTCGCGAAGGCGCCCGCCTGGTCATGACGGGGCGAAACGAAGAGAAACTGAGCGCCTTCATCAATGATCTGGAGGCTGAAGGCTTTGAGCGCGACAACATGCTCATGGCCATCGGCGACAGCGCGCTGCCCGAGGTCTGTCGCGAGATCGTGGCGTCCGCCGTCGAGCGCTACGGCCGCATCGACGTGCTGGTCAACAACGCCGGGGGCGCCGGTCCTCGGCGTACCCTGCGGGACATCCCCTTCTCCGACGCCGAGCGCAAGGCCCGGGGCGACGACGAAACGATGTACGAGGCGGCCATGAACCTCCTCGCCGGCCCCTGGAACATGGTACGCGCCGCCGTACCGCACATGAGCCGCGGTGGCTCCATCGTCAACGTCTCGACGATTTTTTCGCGCACGCACTACTACGGACGCATTCCCTATGTTGTTCCCAAGTCCGGACTGAACGCGCTGTCTATCGGCCTGGCCAAGGAGCTTGGCGATGAACACGGGATTCGGGTGAACACGCTGTTCCCGGGACCCATCGAGTCCGAGCGCATCGATACGGTGTTCAGCAATATGGATGCGCTGCAGAGCGCCCCTTCCGGGACCACGTCCCAGGAATTTCGCGGTCTCATGATCTCGCGCCGCGAGACGCCGGAGGGTGACTACGATTATCGCTACCCGACGCCCGTCGATGTGGCCTCAACCATCACCTATCTTGCATCCGATGAGTCGGCCGCCCTTTCCGGGCACCATATCGAGGTCACCAACGGCATGCAGGTGCCGGCTCAGAGTCGCTCAAAGCTCGTGTCCTGGCCCGATAAGCGCCTCGAGGATCTCAGCGGCCAGGTGGTGTTCATTCTCGCGGGCACCGATTACGAAGATGCTCTGGTGTTCGCGGAGCGACACAAGGTCAGCGGTGCGAAAGTCGTGCTGGCCTTCCGCAGTCTCGAATCTCTCGGCCTGGCGCGCTCCTACAGTGCGGCCCGGGGACTGGACGATATCCCGCTGCTGCATCTCGAGCCCCTGCGCCGGGAGTCCGCTGACCGCACCTTCGACTACATCCGAGATCATTTCGGTCGCCTGGACGGCATCATTGTTCTGCCACGTTCCGGGAACGGTCAGCATGGCTACTCCCTGAGCACCGCCGGAGACGATGATGTAGCGACCTTCGTCCGCGATGAGATTGTCGCTCCGGTTGCCTTTGCCGCGGCCCTGGCCAACAACCTGGATCGCTGGGGTCTGCTTAAAGAAGCGCCGGCGCTGACCTACGTCACCAATCCCACCGATGGTCACGGGGACTACCTCAACGAAGTCAAACGCGCCGCGGTCGAGGCCCTGATCCGTATCTGGCGTCATGAAGATCGGCAGATGCGGCGCAAGGGAGAGCGCGACTGGGCGGTTCTTGCCAACCAGATCGTGCGCTACGACAACGACGAAGCGGACAACCTCACCTTCACCGCGGACTGGACCGCGACCCTCACGAATCGGGTCCGGCGCATGGATCCGATCAACCTGTGGATACCCGAGAACATTCAGCGGGCGACGGGCAAGACCGGCATGCCGCACGCGATCCAGCGCGTTCTTCCCGGATTGCACAAAGGCCGCACGGCGGTGATCACCGGCGGCAGCCTGGGCATCGGGCTGCAGCTCGGACGCTATCTCGCCATCGCCGGCGCGCGGGTGCTGTTATCCGCGCGCAGCGCACCCAAGCTCGAAGAAGCGCGGGCGGAGATCGTCGAGGAACTGCGCGGTGTGGGTTATCCGAATCCCGATGAGCGCGTGCACATCATGCCGGACATCGACGTCGGCGATGAGGCCGCCCTGGAGCGTCTCTACGATCACTCCATGGAGCTGTTCGGCCACGTGGACTTTCTGATCAATAACGCCGGGATTTCGGGCGCCGAGGAAATGGTCGTTGACATGACCCTTGAGGCCTGGAATCGCACCATGTTTGCCAACCTCATCTCGAACTACTCGCTGATTCGCAAGTACGCACCGAAGATGAAGGCCAACGGCTACGGCATTGTGCTCAACGTATCGAGCTACTTCGGCGGCGAGAAATACGTTGCGGTGGCCTACCCGAACCGGGCCGACTACGCCGTATCCAAAGCCGGTCAGCGGGTGCTCGCCGAAATTCTGTCGCGGCACCTGGGGCCGGAGATCCGCATCAACGCCCTGGCACCGGGACCGGTAGACGGCGCACGCCTGCGCGGCCTCGGCGGCGCGCCGGGGCTGTTCGAGCGCCGCGGGCGTCTGGTTCTGGAAAACAAGCGCCTGAACAGCGTACACAAGGCTTTCCTGGCGGCCCTCGACGAGGGCATCGGACCCGAGTCGCTAAACGCCCTGGCAAAAAATGCCCTCGCGGATCTGCGTCGCGTCGCCGGGCGCAGCAAGGCCCTCGGCAAGCTGGTCGCGCAGATCGAGGACGGTCGGGAGGCCGGCCATGCGCGCGAGTATTTGCTCAATCGCGACCTTGCCGAAAAACTCATGAATCGGCTTCTTACCGGCGGCCTGATCAAGCCGGAATCATCCGAAGAGTTCCTCGGCGCGTTCGTTGACGCACCGTCGCCGTTCTTCGACGAGCAGTCGGTAAAGAAGGCCGCTGAGGGTATCGAGGCCGGCATTCTGAATCGCCTGCACCTTCACAAGATGCCGACGGACGAGCAGATAGGCCTGTCGACGGTGTTCCACCTCGCCGACGATATCGCCAGTGGCGAAACCTTCCACCCCTCCGGTGGCCTGAAGTTCGACCGGTCGGTGACCGAGGGCGAACTCCTGCACCGTCCGGATCGTGAAGCACTTGCCAAGCTGCGCGGCAAGCGCGTTGTGCTCATTGGCGACGCCATGCGCGAGGAGCTTTCCTCCATCGCCAAGGGGTTCATCGATCACGACATCGCCGCTCTGACAGTCCTGACCCGGTCCAGCGAGGCGCAGGAAGAGATTCAGCACAGCATCGAGGCCTCGAACGGAATCACGGTGGAAGTCCGCGTCATCGGCGATGCGATTGAGGACGCTCTCGACGACCTGCTGCAAAACCACGGTGGCTTCGATGTGGTTGTGAGCGCCCCGTTTGCCCGCCTCCCCTACAACGCCCTGACGGCGGAGCACGAGGGTTCCTGGGAGCGCGTCCTGTCCCACGAGGATTTTTCCCGCCTGATCGATGAGCAGCTCACACACCACTTCCGGATTGCTCGACGCGCAGCGCTGGTACCGCAGTGCCAGATCGTGCTGCTAACGCCGGATACGTCCTTCGTTTCCTCCCGCGAGGAATTTGCCCTGGCCCTGTTCGTGAAGAACTCCCTGCACGCCTTCACGGTCACCCTTGGCGTCGAGACTGAACGCCTGCCGACCTATCCCGCGGTAAACCAGGTGCAGCTCACGCGCCGGGCACGGGCCGAGGAGCCGGCCAATGAAAACGAGCTGGAGGAGGAAATGGAGCGCCTGGTGTACGCCGTATTGAGCTGCTCCGTTCCTGCACCCAGTCCCGGTGAGAGCCGCTATCTGGCACGTATCTTCCGCGGAAACGCAGTGACTGTGTAAACACAGGAGACGCTGGATACCGGAATTTTTGCCCAGCTTTTGTTGTGCTTTCCTGTGCAAAGAAGTGAGAGGATTTCGTATACCCTTACTAATGCTATGCCAATCATGAAACCGGAGGTCCTGTGCCGCAGCTAGATTTGGCCCATGGCCTTCTCTCACACAGCGAATTGTTCATCGGCTATGACGCCCAGGCCGACTCCGTTCTGTGTTCGGACTGGCCGCGTCTCGGCTTGCCCATACCCGATAGACGCGATCTTCGCATTGGTGTTTCGCTGGCCAAGGTTGCAGCAACCATGGTCGGCTATGTGGAGCGCAGTCGCCGACGTGCCGTGAGCGACGCGGTGATGGCGGCTTGGACAACCCATGGCAGCGTCGACATCGAATTCTTCGGCGCGCTTCCCGGACAGCCGCAGCGCCGCTGGCGTATTGTCGATGTCCCTGGCTTCAAACCATCGAGTGCGCGCTGGATCCGGGTTCGCGACATCGACGAAGCGCGTAATCGTGAAGACCAGATCGACGAGCTCTCCGTCGCCGTTGAAAACGCCATGCAGGGCATCGCGAAACTCGATACCAAGGGCTTTTTCACCGACGTACGACCCGCCTACGCGAAGATGCTCGGCTATGCCGACGCGTCTGAATTGATCGGCGAGAGCTGGAGCGCAACGGTCCCGAAAGCCGACCATGCCCATGGCGAAGCCATTTACGGCGAGATGCTTGCGTCGGGAAAGGCCTCGGGTCTGGTGCGGGCTCTTCGCAAGGACGGCACCGAGTTCGACAAACAGCTATTGCTCGTGAAGCGTCAGGATCGGGACGGCCGATTTATCGGTCATTTCTGCTTCATGCGCGATGTGTCCCGCGAGCGAGCTTTGCAGCGGAAGCTCGAACACGAGGCAGGCCATGATCCGCTTACGACGCTCATAAATCGTCGCGAGTTCGAGGAACGACTCAGTTCCGCCATCAAATCGGCGCGGCGCAACGGCGGCGAGCACGTGGTGATTTATCTCGACCTGGACCAATTCAAGGTCATCAACGATACCCTCGGCCACGTAGCCGGGGACCACCTCCTAACCAAACTTGCCGGTGAGCTGCGTGGCGTTGTGCGCTCACGCGATACGCTGGCCCGCCTGGGCGGAGACGAATTCGCCATCCTCGCCGAACACTGTGACGTAAGGAATGGCCTGCGGGTTGCCGAAGCCCTGCGGCGCACCGTGAGCGACTTTGAAACTTACTGGGAAGGAATCCCCCTGAAGGTCGGCGCGAGCCTGGGAATCGCACGCATCGGTCACGACAGTCACACCGCGAGTGAAGTTCTCAAGCAGGCCGACTCGGCCTGCTACATCGCCAAGGAACTGGGCCGCAATCGCGCTTACGTGTACGGCGAATCGGACGACGAGGTCAACCGCCGCGACGAACAGATGCAGTGGATCGCGCGGATTCACGAGGCGCTCAAGAGCGACGGTTTCGCGGTCTTCGCGCAGAAGATCGTGCACGGTGATCGGCGCGACTCGCGCTACTACGAGGCGTTGATCCGCCTCAAGGTAAAGGACGGTAATGCCTCCCCGAGCGTGTTCCTTCCGGCGGCTGAAAAATACAACGTGGCCGACAAGATCGATCACTGGATGGTGGAGCAGGTATTCAAGCTGCTTGCCGACAACCCTCGCTGGGCGGCGAGCATCGAGTGGATTTCCATCAACCTGTCGGGCCAGACCCTGGGCGGCGAAGAGTTTCGCGGTCTCGTCCCCGCGCTGCTCGAGCGCTACCGGATTGATGCGAGCAAGGTGTGCTTTGAAATTACGGAGACCTCCGCCGTAAGCCGCCTGGACGCCGCGCGCGACTTGATCTCGAGTTTCCGTGCCCTGGGCTTTCGCTTCGCCCTCGATGATTTTGGCGCGGGCGTATCCTCCTTCGGCTACCTGCAGCAGCTTGACGTGGACTACATCAAGATTGACGGATCGATCGTGCGGAATATCGAGCACGATGAGGCCTCCGCGGTGATGGTCGAGGCCATCGCGAAAATCGCCAACATCCGGGGCATGCTGTGTATCGCCGAGTTTGTCGCCAGCCAGGAGGTGGCCAGGCGTCTGCACGAATTTGGCATTCGCTTCATGCAGGGCTACTTTTTCGACGCGCCGCGTCCCGCCGAGGAGGTGATTCAACCTCTCGCGGGGGGTAAAGCGAAGGGCCGCAGCCTGCGCCTCGTAAGCTAGTCCAGCCCGCTGGCGCTTTCCTGGAGCAGTACTTAGACTGACGTATCGCAGTCACCGGGCAGGCCTCACTCATGCTTAGCCGCTTTGTCCGCCCCGAACCAAAGGGGCTGCCCTGCCTGCTTCTTTCCACCCTGCTGCTCGTTCCCCAACTTTCCCACGGAGCCGACGGCGCTGCCGCTCTGGCCGCAGCGGCCGAGCGCTTTCACGCCGTCAGCATTCCGGAACGCGCCGAAAGTGAGTACGCCGCCGCCCTGACGGAGTACAAGGGGGTGCTTACCGATCTGCAAGACATCGACTACGACGCCCTCTCCCTGGACGATCAGGTGGATTACGAACTTCTGCGAGGAGAAGTCACAAGTCGGGGCTTTGAAATCGAAACGGTGAAGCTGCACACCCTGCGCCCCGTAGGCTACTTCGCCCTGGGCCGAAGCAACGCGCTGTTCGTGCGACCCGGAGCCGTTAGCGACAGCGGCGTGCGCTCCGCCCTGGAAGAGCTACAGCGACTGCCGCAGATTCTGCTCAATGCGGAAAAGAACCTTCAAAGGCCGGCGCGAGTATGGACCGAGAACGCGATCTACGAGGCCTACTACGCCCATATGCTGCTGCGGGACTACATCCCGGGCACTGCCGTCGATGATCCGCGCCTGAAAGCCGACCTGCAGCGGGCCGCGCTCGCCGCCGATCGCGCCGTAACGCGTTACGAGCGCTGGCTTGAAAACGTCCTGCTACCACGATCGGATCGATCACCGGCGTGGAACCCCGAGTGGATCGAGTTTCTGCAGTTCACCAAGGAGGGCCTCACGGACTGGCCCATCGAGCGCATGCTCAGCTTCGCCGAGGCCGACATCGCGAAAACCCGGGCGAGCATGGAGTCGCTCGCCCGGCGCATCCACCCCTCGGGAGATCTGCGGCGGACCTGGGAAGTCATGCTCGACGAAGCTCCGCCCTGGTCGGAGGTGTTGCCCATGGCGCAGCGCTTCGTAGACATGACTTCGGACTGGCTCGGCAAAGAGGGCGCCCATGTCGTCACGATCCCGGACTACATCGACTACGGCGCGCGCATCAGCCCGCCCATGGCGCGGCGAATTCTCTCCTTCGGTGGCGCGACGCGGGGCCCCGATGTCGCCGGTCGACAATCGGGCTACTACATACTCACGCCGCTCGAAGACAGGCTTAGCGCTGAAGAAAAGGCGAGCCGCATCCGCTCCTACAACCCGTACTGGACTCACGTTATTTCCTACCACGAGTGGCTGGGACACAACGTTCAGATCGCGGCGGCCCGCGAACACGTCGACCGCCCCGTGCGGCGCCGGCTGGCCACCGGCTATTTCAGCCAGGCGTGGTCGTTCTATCTGGAAAAGCTGCTTGAAGACGAGGGCTACTTCGAGGACCGCTTCGGGCACGTGGCGGCGCTGAAGCACCGCATGGCGCGCCTGCAGATGCGTCAGTGGCGCAATGTGCGCATAACCACCAAGCTGCGTATGGCGCGCGGCGAAATGACCTTCGACGAGGCGGTGGCCGTCTATGTCGATGAAATCGGCATGGAACCCACCAACGCCTTCATCGAAGTGCAGCGCGATTCGCAGTCACCCTTTCCCCCGGGAAAGGAGATTATCGGTGAGCAGAAAATTCTCGAACTGCGCGCCGAATACCAGCGCCGCATGGGCGAGCACTATCGGCTGCGAAACTTCAACGACACCTTGCTGACCTACGGGGATCTGCCCTTCCCCCAGCTTCGGCGCTTGATGTTCAATGACTGACCGGCGCGGCCCGCGTATCACCTCAGTGGCAACCATCGCCCTGGGGCTGTTACTTCGCGCTGGCGGCATCTGCGCCGATCCCTATCCCGTTGCGCCCGAGGTTGATGTCCAACACTACCGCTTCGCGATCGATCTGTCGGACGACACGGACCGCATCCAGGTGTATGCGCGCCTGGACCTGGAACTGGCGACACCGGGACCCGCACAGGTACAACTGGACCTGATACAGAAGTCGGCGCAGCGCGAAAACCGGGGGATGACCCTGCGAGCCGTTTCGAGCGAAAGGCAAGCGCTTTCCTACACCCACCATGCCGACCGGATTACCATCGAATTGCCGCCGGAACTGCGCGCCCAGCGCCGCGTCCGCATTGACCTTCACTACGACGGAGTGCCTGAGACGGGGCTGATTATCGGACCCAACAAGCACGGCGACCGGACCTTTTTCAGCGACAACTGGCCCAATAAGGCGCGGCACTGGCTGGCGACCGTCGATCACATCGCCGATAAAGCGACCGCCGAGTTCATTGTCACCGCGCCGAGCCGCCTGCAGGTGGTGTCCAATGGAACCCGTCTGGAACAAAGCGTCCTTGAGGGAGGACTGACGCGCACCCACTGGCGCCAGTCCGTTCCCATCTCGCCGTGGCTCTACGTGTTGGGAGCGGCGGAATTCGCCATCCAACAGGTAGACCAGTTCCAGGGCAAACCCATTGAGACCTGGGTGTACTGGCAGGATCGCGACGCGGGTTTCCATGACTTTGCCGAACCCACGAAGGACGCGCTGGCGTTCTTCTCATCGTACGTGGGTCCCTTTGAGTACGAGAAGCTGGCCAATATCCAGTCCAACAGCGTGGGCGGTGGCATGGAGGCCGCCTCGGCCATTCTCTACGGCGACGATTCCGTATCCGGTGCGAATCCCCGATCCCGGCGCTGGCAGACCGTGATCGTTCACGAGCTGGCCCACCAGTGGTTCGGCAACTCCGTCACGGAGTCATCCTGGGACGATGTGTGGCTGAGCGAAGGTTTCGCAACCTATTTTTCCTTCCTGTTTTTCGAGCACGCCCAGGGCAAAGCGGAGTTCGACCGGCACCTGATCGACGCCCGGACCCGGGCCCTGGCCTTTTCCGACGAGCAGCCGGATTACCGGGTTCAGCACGCCAACCTTCAGGATATGGCAAAGGTGACCACGCGGCAGATCTACGACAAGGGAGCGTGGATTCTGCATATGCTGCGCCACCAGATCGGCGACAGGGCCTGGTGGAGCGGCGTTCGCAGCTACTACCGCCGCCACCGCAATGCCATCGCACAGACGAGTGATTTCCGGCGAGCCATGGAGCGGGCCTGCGAATGCGAGCTCGGCCAATTTTTCGACTACTGGCTGCGTTCCGGAAGCACCGTGAAGCTCGATGCCCGCTGGCACTACGACGCGTCGACGGGGAGACTGCAGATCGACGTTACGCGGCGCGGCCACAGCACCGGTGCCCCACCCATGACGCTCGAGGCCGCCGTGTATCCCGAGTCCAGTCCACTCCCGACGCTGGTGGCGATCCCGCTGGATAACGAGGGCGGCGCTGCTACCCTGGATATGGAGGAAAGGCCGGTACGAATCCTGCTCGACCCGCACACGCGGATTCTCGCGTCCTGGGAGCTCTCTGAGACGGCACCCGGAACGCGTGGCGGTGCAACAAAAACAACAATCCGGGCCCAGCCCTAAGGAGATTCGCTCTTGAAGCACTACACCAAGAATCGCTTTGCAAAAGTTACCCTGCGCTCCTCTGCCCTGGCCCTCATCGGCGCCGCGGTCCTCGGGGTCGGCAACCCCGTCTTCGCAGCGACGTCGGGATCGACGCCTCCCGATCCCGGACCTCTTGATCCGCGCACGGAAGGCGAAGGCCCTTACAACCGACTCATTCTCCGCGGCGGCTACATGATCGACGGCACCGGCGCACCGGCCCAGGGTCCTGTCGACATCGTTGTCGAGAACGATCGCATCCGGGAAATCCGCATGGTCGGCGTACCGTTGGTACCGATCAAGGACGAAGACCGACCGCCGCTCGATGGCGGACGCGAGATCGACCTGACAGGCGCGTATGTGCTGCCAGGTTTTGTCGACACCCACCTTCACCTGCACACGGAGCAGAACAACCAGGGCGTTCCTCCCGAATACGTCATGAAGATGTGGATGTCCCATGGCATCACCCACGGACGGACCGTGGGCACGATCAACACCCGCTGGTCCATAGACACCTCCCGGCGCAGTGCCAACAATGAAATCACCGGACCGCGCTTCGAGGTCTATCCCATGTTCGGCAGCCCGGAAATCGGTCTGCCCCGACCGACCACGGCGGAAGCCGGGCGCGAGCACATCCGGTTGATGAAGGAACTCGGGGCCTCGGGCGTCAAGTTCATTGGCGCACCACAGGACGTGCTCGAAGCCGCCCTCGATGAAGCCGACAAGCTCGGCCTCAACTCCACCATGCACCACGCGCAGATCGCCGTGTCCTATGCCAATGTGCTGGATACGTCGGCGGCTGGGCTCAAATCCATGGAGCACTGGTACGGCCTGCCCGAAGCCATGTTCGTGGACAAACAGATCCAGCACTATCCCTCCGACTACATTTACCAGGACGAGGGGGACCGCTTCTCGGAAGCCGGGAAACTCTGGGTCCAGGCGGCGGGGCCGGGTTCGGAAAAATGGAACGAGGTCATGCAGACCCTCCTGGACCGCGATTTCGGAATCTCGCCGACGTTTACGGCGTACATCGCGACCCGGGACGTCATGCGCATGGCGCGGGCCAAATGGCAGGAGGAGTACGTTCACCCCAATCTCTGGGATTTCTATCGCCCAAGCCGGGTCTACCACGCCTCCTACTGGCACTACTGGACGCTCGAGAATGAGCTCGACTGGAAGCGCAACTACCAGCTCTGGATGCAGTTCGTAAACGAATACAAGAACCGCGGTGGTCGCGTGACCGTGGGCTCTGACTCCGGCTACACCTACAACACCTACGGCTTCGGGCACATCATGGAAATGCAGCTGCTCGCCGAGGCGGGCTTCACCGGTCTCGAAGTCATCCATGCCGCGACTCTGCAGGGCGCCCGTCAGCTGGGCATCGACAAGGACTTCGGATCCATAGAGGTGGGCAAAAAAGCGGATCTGGTGGTCGTGCCGGAGAATCCCCTCGCCAATCTGCACGTGCTCATGGGCACGGGCGCCATCCGCCTCAACGATGAGACCGGCGACGTCGAACGCATCGGTGGAATCAGCCACGTGGTCAAAGACGGCATTGTTTACGACACGGTAGAGATGCGCCGTGGTATCCGCCAACTCGTACGCGAGGCCAAGGAAGCCCAGGGTATACCTCCGGGTCCCATGGACATTGAAACCGTGCCCTTCAAAGGCTGAACCGAAGCGGCGGATTCAGAACCTGGCGGTGAGATGAGCGACCGAGAACACGTCGGCTCTTCGCTCGAAGGCCGGGTTGCGCTGGTGACCGGGGCGGCATCCGGCATGGGCGCCGCTACCGCCCGCGAGCTGGCGGAGCGCGGCGCCAGGCTCGTGCTGGTGGATCGCAACCCGGCGCTTGACGGTACCCCGGCCGCCGGACTGCAGGACAGCCTGGCGATCACGGGCGACGTGAGCAACGCCGCTTTCTGCGAACGCGCCGTGGCCGCGGGCATGGAGCATGCGGGGCAACTCGATATTCTCGTCAACGCTGCCGGTATTATCGTGCGCGCCGATGCTCCCCACACCAGCGATGAAGACTGGCGGCGGATCATGGCGGTGAACGTCGACGGCCTGTTCTTCATGTCCCGAGCTGCAGTGCGAGTCATGAGGAGCCGACGCCGAGGCGCTATTGTCAACTTCGGATCGATCTGGGGCGACCTCGGCTCTGCCGGCGTGCTGGCCTACTGCGCCACAAAGGGAGCCGTACACCAGATAACCCGTTCCATGGCTCTGGATCACGCTGAGGAAGGTATTCGTGTTAACGCCGTTGCGCCCGGCGAAGTCAACACGCCCATGCTCGCTTCCGAGCGCGCCGCGCCGCCCTCGGCCGAGGATTTACAGGCGCTGGCGGACGCGACCATCCCCATGCGCCGGCTGGCGGAGCCCGAGGAAATCGCGCGCGTTGTTGCTTTTCTGGCCTCGGATGAGGCGAGCTATATGACCGGCTCCATCGTCTCCGTCGACGCGGGCTTCAGCGCCCGCTGAGCGGTCGATGCGCTTCTTCTCTACCGCACAAAGCGATCACCCATGAGGTACCGTCAGTTGGGGCGGTGTGGTCTGCGCGTATCGACCCTGGCCCTGGGCACCGATAACTTTGCCAATCCGACCCCGGAGAGCGAGGCGGCACGAATCCTGGAGACAGCGCTGGACGCCGGCATCAACCTCGTTGACACCTCGAACAGCTACGCCGCCGGCGAAAGCGAGGCCATCATCGGGAAAGCGCTAAAGCGCAACGGTCGACGCAGCGAAGTCGTCCTTGCCACCAAGGTGTTCTACCCGACCGGAATGGGACCCAATGACGGTGGAAATTCCCGCCAGCACATTCTCGATGCCTGCGAGGCGTCGCTGCGCCGTCTCCAGGTCGACCACATCGACCTCTATCAGCTGCATCGCCCCTCCCCGGACGTACCCGTCGAAGAGACCCTGGGCGCGCTTACGGACCTCGTGCGCCAGGGCAAGGTTCGCTACATCGGTTGCTCGACGCATCCCGCCTGGCAGTTGATGGAGAGCCTCTTGGTGAGCGAACTTCGCGGCCTTGAGCGCTTTGTGTCGGAACAACCGCCTTACAACCTCCTCGACCGGCGCATCGAAAATGAGTTGGTGCCGCTCTGCGAGAAGTATGGCGTCGGACTTATCACCTGGTCGCCGATGGCCATGGGAATCCTGGCGGGACGTTACGCGAGCGAATCGACGGTGCCGCAGGATTCCCGGGCCCGGCTTCGCGGCGGCATCTATGCCGAGCGGATCACCGCCCGGGGTATCGAGCTTGGTCAGCGATTTTTGACGCTTGCCCGCGCACACGATCTTTCCGCCGCGCAGCTCGCCGTGCTCTGGGTCCGGGAGCAACGCGCGATCACCGCACCGCTCCTGGGGCCACGGACGCTGGAACAGCTCGAGCATCTATTGCCCATCGCGGAAATGGAGCTGAGCCGGGAGCTGCAGGACGCCTGCGACGAGCTCAATCCTCCAGGCTGTGCCGCCGCGGATTTTCACAACTCGGCCGCGTGGATGAAGATGCAAACGTCCTAGCCTGCTGCAGTAACTCGCATGACTTCACAGCCCACATGTGCCACATGGGCGGGCTCCCAGGCGCCGGGGGCGGGGCGCGAAATTCAACGCCCGATTTTCGGCAGCGCCGGCCGTTGCGCCTGTTACAGTCGGAACATGCTATTCGATCTTCCAGACCACACAACGCTCTACGAAGCGCTACTCAAACGAGACGCGAGCTTCGAAGGGCAGGCGTTTGTCTGCGTAACAAGTACCGGTGTGTTTTGCCGGCTGAGCTGTCCGGCACGAAAGCCAAATGCGGAAAACTGCAGCTTCTACGGCACGGTCGCCGAATGTCTCGAGGCTGGCTTCCGCCCCTGCAAACGCTGCCAGCCGCTCGAGCCCCAGGCTTTGGCCGACCCTGCCGTGCAGGCGCTGCTGGCCGCGCTCGAAGAGCGACCGGGTTACCGCTGGCGGGAACGGGATATCGAAGGACTCGGTTTCGACCCTTCCACCGTTCGTCGCACGTTTAAGCGCCAGTTCGGAGTAACGTTTCTGGAGATGGCCCGGCAGCGGCGCCTGCGAAACGGCTTCCAAACGATGTCGCAGGGCGGGTCAGTGATTGACACGCAGCTCGAGTCTGGTTTCGAATCGGCCAGCGCCTTTCGCGAGGCCTTTGCAAAACTGATCGGGAAATCCCCGGGCAAGCTGGATCCCCAACCGCTTCTCTTCGCCAGTTGGATACCCACCCCTCTGGGCGACATGATCGCGGTAAGCAGCACATCCGCACTGCATCTCCTCGAGTTCATCGAGCGCCGGGCCCTGCCCACGGAGCTGGCCCGGCTCGAGAAAGTAAGCAAGGGTCGGGTCGGCCTTGGCGATACCCAGCCTTCAAGGCAGGTAGCGAAGGAACTGGACGCGTATTTTGCCGGTCGATCTGCGGATTTCCGCACGCCGCTGAGCTACCACGGATCGGCGTTCGCCCGTGCCGTCTGGGACGAGCTGCAACGGATTCCCGCCGGCGAGACCCGGAGCTATTCAGACATCGCCAGATCCATCCGGCGACCAACGGCGACCCGGGCCGTCGCTCGCGCCAACGGTTCCAATCAGCTGGCCCTCGTGGTGCCCTGCCACCGCGTGATCGGCGCGGACGGATCGCTCACGGGCTATGGCGGTGGGCTATGGCGGAAGCAGAAGCTCCTGGAAATCGAGCGGCAATTCCTACGTTAAGCGTTGATCCGAGCATCGATAAATGCCGCGCGAAATGCCTATCTGGTTTCTCGCCGGATCTTGCACGTTGCAGCGAATTTTCCTCCTGCGGCAATAGCTACGGTTATTGCCTTAGTCTGAGAAAATCCCCTGCAACGCACTGTCTCTTGCTGCCTCTCGCTGTCTCTCGCTGACTCTCGCCGAGAATTCCAAGCATCGGCGAGCTATGCAGACTAGACCCAGCTGGCGTAACTTCCGCCGTCGATAACCAGTTCGATCCCGGTCACAAACCCGGATTCCTCCGAGGCAAGGTACAGTGCGCCCATGGCGATATCGCGCGTCGCCCCGATCTTGTTCATGGGACAAACCGCCGCGAAAGCATCGCGAACGTCGTTGATGTCGTTTGAGCCCATCTTCCCGGTCTCCGCCCAGGCTTCCATGGCCTCCCGGAGCATCGGTGTATCGATGCAACCGGGGTGGATCGAATTCACGCGTATCTTTCGCTTGTGGTGTGCGAACTCGATCGCCAGCGACTTGCTCACGTGTCGCACCGCGCCTTTCGATGTGTTGTATGCGATCTGATCGGGGATACCCAGGAGACCGGCGATCGATGATATGTTCACGATTGACGCGCCGCCGTCGCTGTCTTCCCCGGCACGCGTCAGCAGATCAAGCATCACCTGAGTCCCAAAAACAGCAGGCTCTGTGTTTACTGCCTGGGTAGCCCGGTACTCATCAAGCGTAAGCTCACCGAGTTCGCGCACCATCTCGATGCCGGCGCAGTTAACGATCACATCGAGCTTGCCGTGATCGCGGGCAATCACATCCCGCGCCCTCTCCCAATCTTCGCGCAGCGTCACGTCAAGCTCGAGCGGCTTACAGGTTCCACCATCGTTCGCAATGCGTTCGGCCACCCCCGCAAGGCTATCGCTGTTCAGATCGGCTGCGAATACCACCGCCCCCTCCGCCGCAAAGACGGTGGCGATAGACTCGCCAATGCCGCGCGCCGCTCCGGTCACGAGCGTTACCTTTTTTGCCAGTCTGTTCATAGTCTCCTCCAACGACCCCTGTGCGCGGGTCCCGAGCCGCCCCAGAAAATGGCAAGTGTCTTCATGCGGTAGACGCCGCGCTGTTCTTGCTCAGGTACTCCGCCGTCAAGGCGCTGAGCACGCTGTGATCAAGGATCGCGGTGACTTCGTCCTTGTCATTGATGTAGACCACGGGACCGTAATTGGTAAAGAGCAGCTCGGTGTATTCCTCGAAGATCGTACAGTCGTGGATCGAGTCAAGGGGCTCGTAGCCGTAGTCACCGGTTACCGCAACTCCAGCCCGGTAACTCATGCGGCCCTTGATCACGTAGTACTCGCCAGCCCCCAGATGGCGGTGCCGGTCAAAGCGGGATCCCTCCTGGCATCGGAAGAGTACGACCCAGGTACCCGTCTCCTTGCTGCTGCGCAGCAGTTTGAAATCTATGCCCTCCGCTAACGGTACCCAGGGGAGGCTGCCTGCGGACAGCAGAACGTCCTTCGAGTCTGTAGCCATTGTCTTTCCTAACCTCCGAAACTGAATCGAAGTTCTACACCGACCGTGCGCGGTGGTGCCATGTTTCCCGTGACGGTGGAATCAATGATGTCGCCGTTGAAGGTCGCGTTTGAAATGACTTCCTCGTCACCAATGTTGTCGATGAACGCGGCCACGGACCAGTCCGATGACCCTGAAGCGTAGGTCGCCCGCGCCCTGCCCCAGCCGTAGCTGTCCTGATAGAGCTGTGAGACGTTGAAGGCGGAAAAGAAAACCTCATCCTGCCAGGTGTAGTCGAGCCGAAAGGAGAGTTCACCTTCCGCCAGAGGGGTCGCATAGGTCAGTCCAAGGCTGTACTTGAACTCGGGTGCCCGCGGCAGTCGTCGACCGTCCAGAACCTGCTCGCCGAGTTCCGGAGCCTTGGGATCTATGGCCGTAAAGTTTTTGAACTCGGCGTCAAGATAGGTGGCGCCAAAGTCGATAGTGAAATGCTCAGACAGGAGCGCCGTCCCCTCGACCTCCACGCCGAAGATCTCGGCTTCAGCGGCGTTACGGATAACGGTGTTGTTGTTCTCCACGTCCTGAAACTGGTAATCCTCATAGTCGTAGAAAAAAACCGCCGAGTTGAGCCTCAGGCGCCGCCCCAACAAGTCGCTCTTCAGGCCGATTTCATAGGCGGTGATCTCTTCTGGATCAAAGGGCGTGTTCTGGTAGCTTCCAACGTTGAAACCGCCCGATTTAAAGCCCTGGCTGACGGAACCGTAGGCGAAGATGTCGTCGGACACCGCGAAGTTGAGTCCGATCTTCGGTGTGAAGTCGTCGAAGCTCGCCTCGTCGAACTCCGCGACGTTGTCCAGTACCGGCGTCGGAAAGTTCACGAGCCGCACGTCGTTGAAGCCGTCCCGCGTTTCATCGCTATAGCGCATCCCCAGTACGAGATCCATGCGGTCCGTAAGGCGGTAATTTGCCTCCCCGAATACGGCGAAGGCTTCGGTTTCCGATCGACCGTTCAAGAGCAGAAGGCAGCACTCATCGTCTGACGGAAGCCCGAACTGCTCGTCCACGAACGGGAGAAAGTACTCGTTTCGAATATCGTTCTCTTCGGTGAAATAGTAGAGCCCGAGCAGCCAGTTAAAGCGATCCTCCGCGGGCGACGCGATCTGAAACTCCTGACTGAACTGGTCGTGATCCTCTTCGCGAACCTGATCGACGCCAAATGCTCCCGTGGCGTCGAGGTCGTTTCGGTTGAGCGGGTTGGTGTGCTTGTAAGCCGTGATTGAGGTCAGCGTGTACTGCGCGACATCCCAATCTACCCGGGCAGTGGCGCCATAGATTTTCGGCGTATTGAAGTGCGGAAGATCGGAGTCCTGGCGGCGACCCAGGGGATTTTCCGGTACCCGCCCCCCGCGCTCCTGGACATAGTTGCGAAAGAATGGGTTAGTTCCCGTACCTTCGTTGAAGTACAGCCATACGGAGTTCTCGTCGTCGGCTTCGTAGTAATCGGCTTTGAGTGTGATGGCGAGGGAATCGGTAGGCTGGAAGTCCAGCGTTCCGCGAAGCATGTATTCGTCGGTGTTTTCCACGTCGCTCGTAACGCTCGCACCGCTCAGCGGGTCCGCTACGGGCCGGTTTAAGGTAGTGAAACCGTCCTGCCGCTCCGTTTGCGCCGCTATACGGAACTGAACGTTGTCACTCAGCGGTCCGCCCACGGCTCCGTACACCCGGTAGCGACTGTAGTCGCCCACCAGCACCGAGGCGTCGGCGGACCACTCCTGTGTTCCGCCCTTTGTGAGGATATTGACCGATCCCCCGGTAGCGTTTCGACCGTAGAGCGTACCCTGCGGTCCCCGCACGACCTCGACGCGCTCCACATCGAAGAACGCGGGAACCGCGGCCGACGACCGGGACAGATACACTCCATCCTGGTGCAGGGCCGTTGAGCTGTCTGATCCGCCGATGATTCCCGAATAGCCAATACCGCGAATGTAGATCTGCGCCTCGCCCTGGTACAGGGCTACATTCATGCTTGGCGTGGAGATGCCCAGATCTTCAATGTCATCGATGGAGCGGTTGATGAGGTCCTCGGACGACAGCGCGCTGATCGCGGCGGCCGTGGACTGGAGATCAGTCACGCGCCGCTGGGCGCTTACCAGCACCTCCTCCATCTGCTCCTGCGCCATCGCCGAAACTGGAACGCCGACGAGAAAGGCCGAGGTAAGCATCGCTTTATAGTTAGGCATAGTGCTGTGTTCCTAAGTCACGCCAGGGCCCGAGTTAAGGTAGACCTATGCCGGGCATGCCTCTTGGTCGTCCGCGCAAACGAACTTGTTCAGGCACGAAACCGTGCGAGGGCCTGCTAACACTACCTACGGTGGCCCTGCTGACCCTGTTTTCTCGCCCAGCAAGGCAGGAATCGCGCCGTGTGGTGGGCCCACATAAGCGATTTCCGACGCAACAGGGCTGCCGTAGGTAGTGTTAACAGGCCCTAAGCACTTGCGTAGGGGTGCGTCGGGACTTGATCCCCGAGGAAAACGGTGGGGGGAGCTGCTAAGCTAACCTGTGCCTCGCGGTTTGCACTCTGCTGAGAACAAAGAACACATAAGATAACGATGCAGCGAGAACCTATAGTTCACTGGAGCACCGGTGATGAACCGGGATCGGCGTGCGGAGAAGCCTGGGAATCTGCTTTGCAGCTTTCGCACCTGCCCTGGAAGCTATCCAGGGCACCGGCAAGTGATTTCACCGCGTCCATCTCCATGCGGCAGTTTGACGACTACCGCCTCATCAAGTGCGCATGCGACGCCACGCGTGGGATTCGCTCGGTCAATGAAATAGCAAACACGTCGGCACGCACGCTTAGCCTGCTTCACCTTCGAGACGGGCGTGAGGCGGTAACCATCTCGGACAACAAGATCATCCTCGAAGCGGGTGATCTCGTTCTCTGGGACAGCGAACGGCCCATGTCTTTCAACGTGCCCGAGCGGCTGGAAAAACTGACCCTCATGCTGCCCTACTCGGCGTTGACCAGCGTCTTCCCCAACGCTCACGACTACGTCGGCCAGGTCATTACCCGGCAGGCCGGCTTGTCGGCATTGCTGACCAACCATCTGGACACGCTCTATGAAGAGATGTGGACGATGTCCAACGAGGACCTGACGGCCGCCATGAAGCCCACAATGGACCTGCTGGCCGCGGTGCTCACCATGAAGTCGCAGCTGCCACAGCAGTCCCTCCGGACGCTATCCCTCGCCCGCGTCCAGAAGTACATCATCCAAAGCCTGGCGGACCCGGATCTGGGCCCCGGATCCATCGCGGCGGGCAACGGAATCACGGTGCGCTACCTCCATCATCTTTTCGAGGACGTGGGGATGAGCGTCTCGTGCTGGATCAAGCAGTTGCGCCTGGAACGCTGCCGCGACGACATACGCTGCTCAATCTCCACCGGGAGGAGTATCACGGATATCGCCTTCAGCTGGGGCTTCAACGATTTGAGCCATTTCAGCCGGGCGTTCAAGAATCAGTTCTCGCTCCCTCCGCGTGAGTACCGGCGCCAGGCGGAACTGGAAGCGAAGCAGCTGCCGTTTTCAAGCCACTGATCCGGCCCCGGAGAAGTGACGCCGCGAGGCTAATCCAGGAGGCTAATCCAGGCTCGTAGCCAGGTTCTCAAGGTGCTCGCAGCACAACGCCAGAAAACGATTGGCCGGTGCGCCATCGATCCACTGATGATCCACCGTGAGGGACAGGCCCAGCACCGGGCGAACGGTGATGTTGTCGTCTTGATCGACCCACGGGGCTTTACGAAGACACGACATGCCCAGCAGCGCGACCTGAGGTGGATTGAGTATGGGCGTAAACGCCTCGGTGCGGCCCCGCCCAAGGTTGCTGAACGTGGCCGAACCATTCCGCATCTGATCGGGGCTCAGGGTTCCCTCGCGCGCGGAGTGCGTCAGGGAGCGTCGAGCCGCCGCGAGTCCCGCCAGATCCAGGCCGTCGGCGCCGTGGATCACGCCCACCGTGAGGTGTTCCGTCACGCCGATGGCGACGCCAAGGTTGACGCCTTCTGCAGCGCAAAAGCGCCGATCCTCGATCACGCCGTTGAAATCGGGGTACGACCTGAGCGCTTGAATAAAAATCCAGGCGACAACGTCCTCCAGCGACACCGATCTGGATTCCGTCTTGGCCGCGTGAGCAAGCGCGAGCGCCCGCGACGCATCTGCCGTCGCGTGGAAGCTCAGCTGAGCCGTGTTCTTCAGACTATCGCTCATTCGTCGTGCGATGAGCCCGCGGACTCCGCTGAGCCGAAGCGAGTCTCCTGGAAGTGTAGGACTCACACTACCCGCGCAATAGGCGTTAGAGGTCTTACGGGCTGCTCTTCGGCCACGAGAATTTCAAGAACGCCGTCAGCGGGTGCAACGATGTCGTGCGCCACCTTTTCCGTGAGCACCTCGGCAATCACCTGGCCCTGCGACACCTGTTCGCCCGACTCGTAGTACCAGGTTCCAATCACGCCCTCCTGATCGGCATCCCAAAGACCTTCCGGAACGGCGACGTCGGTACTCATCCGGCGCCTCCTAGCTGCTCAAGTACGGCCGCAACGATATGCTCAGCGCTTGGCATGAGGGGACGCTCCAGCGCTGGCGAAAATGGTATGGGCACATCCGGGAAGGCAATACGCCGGGGCGCCGCGCGAAGATTTGCGAAGGCCAGGTCGCAAGCCAGAGCGACGATCTCGGAGGAAGCGCCAAAGCTGAGATAGTCGTCGTCCACCACGATCAGCCGCCCGGTCTTCTCGACGGAGGACTTGAGCGCCGTTCGATCGAGCGGAACGATACTGCGCAAATCGAGCACCTCGCAATCGATGTTCCGCTCCGACAGCGCTTCGGCTGCTTGCATGGCGATGTGCACCGTTCGGCCAAAGCCCACGATCGTCACATCGGATCCACTGCGACAGACGTTAGCCTTGCCGATCTCGATTTCGTAGTCCGCGTCCGGCACGTCGACGACCGTGTTCTTCTCTGTGCCCAGCCAGCCCATGCCCTGGAGCGCCTTGTGATACATGAAGATCACAGGATTCGGGTCACGCATCGCCGCAAGCAGCAGGCCCTTTGCATCGTAGGCATTCGAGGGGATGACAACCTTCATGCCCGGTAAATGCGCAAAGGTGGAAAAGAGGCACTGCGAGTGCTGGCCCGCGTCTCCATAGCCTCCGCCGACCGACGTCATGAGGACCAGGGGCACGGGAGACTGGCCCCCGGAGAAGTAGTTGTTCTTGGCCGCAAGGTTGTAGATCGCGTCCATGCAAACGCCAAAGAAATCGACAAACATGAGTTCCACCACGGGGCGCAGTCCCACGGCCGTCATCCCCACCGCCGCACCGATGAAGGCCGTTTCCGAGATCGGGGTATCGCGTACCCGCTCTGCGCCGAATTCATCGAGCAGCCCCTGGCAGTTGCCGAAGACGCCCCCAAGGGCCGCGATGTCTTCACCCATCACCACGACGCGTTCGTCGCGGCGCATCTCTGCCGCCAGCGCGAGCGACATCGCGCGGGCGATGGTCAGCCGCTGCGAAGCTGGCCCGTCCATATGCAGGTCGCCTATCGTTTCTTGTTCATGCGTAGACACAGCGATAGGCCTCCTCTACTGGCGGCAGCTCGGAATCGCGAGCGAAGCGGATGGCGTCATCAACCTCCGAGCGACATCGTTCTTCAATCTCCGTGAGCTCCTCGTTCGTCGCTACACCCCGCTCGAGAAGCCTCGCGCGGTAGCGAGTGATGGGGTCTTGTTCCTCGAGGCTTTCGCGCTCCTCTTGGCCGCGATATTGCTCAGCATCACCCATGAAATGGCCTTCCAGGCGAACGGTCTTCAATTCGATCAGTGACGGGCCACCGCCATCCCGAGCGCGCTGGATTGCCTCTTCGGAAACCGTGTAGATGTCGTCTGGACAGTTCGACTCTACGTGATGACCCGGCATGCCATAGCTCGCGGCGCGGTCGGCGTTGCTGGGAATCGCCGTGGATGCTTCCTTACTAACGGATATACCCCAGGCGTTATCCTCGATGACGAAGACAACGCCCACGTTCCAAACGGCTGCCAGATTCAACGCCTCGTGAAAGGCACCCTGGTTGGCGGCGCCTTCGCCGATGAAGCTCACCGCTATCCCCTTTTCCTTCTGCAACCGGCGTCCCAAAGCCGCTCCCACCGCCGGACCCATGCCCTCAGCGATGATCCCGCTGCACACAAAGTTGACGCGCTGATCGAACAGGTGCATGTGTCCGCCACGACCCCCGGAAAGACCTGTTCGCTTTCCGAAGATCTCGGCGGCCATACCTCTAAGGTCCACGCCCTTCGCTACCGCGATGTGATGCGGTCGATGTGTGGCGGATACAAAATCGTCCCGTTCCAGATGAGCACACACACCCACCGCGCAGGGTTCCTGACCATTGGACAGATGCATCTCGCCGGGTATGGGGCCGTTGGCCATATTGAAGCGTGGCGCCTTTCCTTCCATGTAGGCGACCTTGATCGCCTCTTCGAAGTATCGGCTCACCGTCATATTGCGGAACATCCAAATCGCGGTTTCAACAGTGGGGGTCATGGATGGGTACTCCTGATGCCAGCGGTTGCACGAAGCCCGGTTACGCAATCAACGGGGGCGACGGTCATGAACAACAGCGACGAAAACGCACCGCGGGACAAGCTGGGTTCGATCCGCGGGACGTAGCGTCTTGCGTATTACGCATAACGGGAAAGGGTTCGTCGCCTGTAATGCCTACAGCTCTAGCCTAGGCGAGGAACCTGAGCGGATCATGGGTCACAGTGCAGTGCGTGTTGTCCTCAAGAGAAGAGGAGCGACTGGCCCACCGGATCGGACAACGCGTTACTCGGACACAAACACCTGGGAAGGCACTTTCTGCACGACGCCGTCTTCTTGCATCAGGGCCTCGAGATCGCTCAGGTCCGAGGGCAGAAAGTCCGTAAAGTTCTCCGCGCCGTCCTTTGTCACGACGACGGTATCCTCATAGCGCAGGTACAGGTTCTCCTCGGGAACCAGCAGTGTCGGATCCACGGCAAACACCATGCCCGGTGCGAGGGGAAGGCGGCGATAGTTGTAGTCGCCGTCATCGTGGACGGCCATACCCACCGGATGCGAGAACGCGCCGCGTCCCTTTTCGACCATCTCACGAGCGGCCTCCTCGTAGCGTTTGTTGCGGAACGGGTTGGCGGCAAACCATTGCGCCATGGCTTGGGCAGACTCCGTAAGTATCTGAGCAGGTTTCACACCCGGGCGGATCCGCTCCAGGAGGACATTCCGGTAGCGAAGAATCGGCTCGAGAAGCTCCCGCTGCTCCGCGGAGTAGCTACCGCTTACGGGCCACATACGGCCGATGTCGCTGACGTAGTACCGATAGTCCGGCGCATAGTCCATGAGCACCAGATCGCCAGCCTCAAGCCGCCGGTTGTTACGGAAGTAGTGCCCCGTGTTGATATTTTCGATCCCACTCGCCGTGATCGAGCGATAGCCGTCCAGGCGGGCGCCGTGGAGCAGAAACACATAGCGCGCCGCGGCATCCAACTGATACTCGTAGACTCCAGGCCGTGTGCTGCGGATAGCCTCCATCACGCCGTGGCCGGCGATCTTCGCCGCGCGGCGCAGCAACGCGATCTCCCGCTCGCTCTTGATCATGCGCAGATCGTCCAGAATCGGCGACAGGTCCTTCACCTCCAGCTCGGGTGCGTCCCAGGGTTTGGGACCGCGGGCCTTGAGCAGACCGAGCAGGCGCAGCTCCCGCGGCAGGCGGCCGTCCCAGTGGTCGTTGGCTATGTTGGTGTTGGCAAGGTCAAGTTCATAGCGGCTCTGGGCATAGCCCTCTTCGGGCCGGAACGGCGTATACAGCACGGGGACAGCTTTGCCCAAGGTCTCCCGCAGCCAGTTGCCGCGCATGTCGTCGGTACTTGCGACGTGGTCAACGCCCACCAGCTCACGCACCAGATCCCCGGTCGCCGCTGACAGCAGTCGGCCTTCTCCTTTTTCCAGCCTCTCATTGCGCGGCGGCAGAAAGACCGTGACCTCTCGTGTGCGCCCATCGAGCCACAGGTAACTGTGCGGTGTTTCGATGCCCGTCAGGTAATAGAACGTGTTGGTCTGGCGCGGGTACTCAAAACCGCGGGCTGAGGGCGCACCCTGTACCAGGGCAACCGCGTCGGTGCCGATGCGATCGAAGATACGATCCCAGCGTGCACGGAACTCCTCGGGCGGAAAATCGGACTGGTAGAACTGAGCGTGAACTGTCGACGCAAAAACTGCGACGGGGAGCAGGACGCAAACGCGAATCCAAAAACAGCACAGCATGGACATCTCCAGTCTTGATCGTTCCCAGGGCGGCATCGAACTATGGAATACTCCTGACAGTCAACGAGGAGTCCGCATGAAACTGTCACGCAGAACACTGATGCAAAACCTTGGACTTGGCCTGGCCGGCGCCGGCCTGGCGTCGCGATCTCTCGCCCAAGCGGGCAGCGCTTCAGAGGCGCTCCTGGTTTCGGATCGCAAACACCCGCAACCCGCCCCCAAGGGGTATGACCGCCTGCCCTTGAGCTGGTACCAGTCGACCACCCAGCGTCTCAAGGACCGCCTGAAGCCCCAGGGCATCGACGCCATCGTGCTCCAGCGCGACGCGAACGCGGTCTACTACACAGGCTGCTTCCGCGGCAGCGGTGAGCGAACCACCTGGGTTATGTTTCCCGTCGCCGAGAAAGACACCGCTTACTGGTTCTCTCCCGGCATCGATCGGGATCTGATCACCTCCTGGTGGTGCACGGAAAACGAGTATTACTTCTGCTACCCCCACGCCGAGGGCGGCTTTCCGAACCGCGGCGAAGTGAAAACCGGACCCGCGGTCGATCTCTTCGATTGGATGCTCCAGGGTCTTAGGAAACACGACCTCGACGGCAAACGCATTGGCATTGATATCGACCTGGCACCGGCCCAGCTCGCGGCGGCGAAAAAGCGGCTCCCGGGTGCGGAATTTGTAAACATTTCAGAACACTGCATGCACATGCAGGTTCGCAAGACCCCCGAGGAAATCGCGCTCTGCCAGCGCGCCTACCGCTACTTTGATCGCATACACGCGTTCTCGCGCGACTTCATCCTGGAGCACGGCACCGACACCACGGACTTCGCCATCGGCGAGGCCCTGCGGACCTACGGCATCAATCTGCTCATGGAAGATATTGTTCGCGACGGTAGACCGCACAGCGCCGTGGGCATGCTCGTTACCTCGGAGTACGTGCGCGCGGGCATCGCCACGGCCTATCCTCATCCGAACCAGTTTTTTCATGCGCCGGTCGAGAAAGGCCAGTCCGTGTACGTGAATACGGATATCAAGATCGGTGGCTGTGGCGGCGAGGGCTACCGCAACTACCTTATCGCGCCCTGGACCGAGCACCAGGACAAACTCTGGCAGGTGGTCGCCGAAACCGTGGAAATCATGGTGGAGAAAACGCGGCCCGGGGCCGTCTGTCACGACGTGGCGAAAGCCGTGCACGAGCACCAGGTAAAGCGCGGCGTGCAGGAGCACATCTACCACCGCCCCGGCCACGGTACGGGCCAGAACTTCACCGGACACCAGCCGCCCTTCCTGGCGCTCGGCGATGAGACCGTGATCGAGGAAGGGATGATGTTCAGCGTTGAACCCGGCCTTTACTCAACGCAGGGAGTGGGGATCAATCCCAGCGATAATCTGTTGGTTACAGCAAATGGCAGCGTATTGATGTCGCGGGTGCCCTTTTCGAAGGAGTGGAGCTATCTCACGCTGTAGATGAGTCGGCCCAGTGCGCCGTCCCCCGGCGCGCATAGCCACGAAAAGGCAAAATAGTATATTGTATATGCCCTTTGGGTATCGCCCGACCTGATCCGGGCGAGGTCCGTCCTGGGCCAAACGCTGAATTCCAAACTCAAGAAGTGAGCGATGTCCCATCAGACGCTCCAGGGAAGCACAGGATGAAGGTAGAAGGCATATACGTCCCCATAATCACGCCCTTCACGAACGACTTAGCCATCGATTACGAAGCCTTCGGTCAGGTCCTCGACTGGCAGATTGAGAACGGCACCCACGGCATCATCGTCGGCGGATCTACCGGCGAGTTTTTTGCCCTGAGCGACGAAGAACGCGAGGCGCAGCTGCGCTTCGCCGCCGAACGGATCGGCGGTCGTATTCCCCTCGTGGCCGGGATCAACGATCTCCTTCCCGATCGGATCTACGCGCACACCGCCATCGCCAGAGACGCCGGGGCAAACGCTCTTCTCGTGGCGGCGCCGCCCTACTCTCTGCCCAGCCAGAAAGAACTGATCGCGCACTGCCTTAAGATCGACCGCATCGCCGATCTTCCCATCATCCTCTACAACTACCCGGGACGCACCGGTGTCAGCATGGAGGAAGAGTTTCTTGAGCGCGTTGCGCAAAGCAAAAACTTCGTCGCCATCAAGGAATCCAGTGGGGATATTGACCGCCTGCACATGCTCGCGCGCGAGTATCCGCAGCTGCAGCTCAGCGCCGGCGCTGAACACCAGGTACTGGAGTTCTTTGCCTGGGGCGCTACAAGCTGGGTATCCGTGACCGCGAACTTCTTCCCGCTGGAGGCCCGGCGCTTCTATGAAATCTGTGTGCTCGAGGGAGACTTTGCAACGGGACGCAGAATCATGAAGGCACTGTTGCCGATGATGATCTGCCTCGAAATGGGCGGTAAGTTCCTTCAAAGCGTGAAGTACGCCTGTGAGCTCAGGGGGCGACCGGCAGGACCGGTGCGTCCCCCACTGACGCCGATGAAGAAGGAGCTCCGACGCGAGGTTTTTCAGATCGTTCAGACCGCGCACAGGACCTTGCAGTCAATTCTCGCCGAGAAGGGCTAAGCCATGTCGAACCTGCTGACCCACGAAGAGTATCAGGCCATCGCGCAAGACCTTTCGCTGCCCCTGAATCCATACATCAACGGCAAATACGCCTCGCCGCTCTCGGGGCAGCGCATGCCCAGCGTGAACCCGGCCACGGGTGCCGTCCTCGGCGAGATGGCGAACTGTGGGGCCCCGGACGTGGATCTCGCCGTGATGAAGGCGCGGGAGGCTTTCGATCGGGGTGCCTGGTCGCGATTGCATCCCAGCGAGCGCAAGGACGTCATGATCCAGCTCTGCAAACTGCTGCATCGCGATCGGCATCAGCTCGCGGTGATGGAGAGTCTGGAGTCGGGCAAGCCGATCCAGGAATGCGCCATGACCGACGTACCGGAAACCATTGCCTGTCTCAAGTGGCACGCCGAAGCCACCGACAAGCTCTACGACCAGCTGTCCCCCTCCGGTGACGATGCGGTAGGCATGATTGTTCGCGAGCCGATCGGCGTCGCGGCCTGCGTGCTGCCCTGGAACTTCCCGCTCATGATGCTGGCCTGGAAAATAGGGCCGGCGCTCTCCGCCGGAAACTCGGTGATCGTGAAGCCCGCGGAGCAGACCAGCATGACGGCCCTGCGTGTGGCGGAGCTGGCTGGCGAAGCCGGCCTGCCTGAAGGTGTGCTGAATGTGCTCCCCGGCGACGGACCGAGTACCGGTGAACCCATCGGACTCCATGACGATATCGGCGTGGTCTCCTTCACCGGCTCCACGGAGGTCGGCCGTCGGTTCCTCGAATACTCCGCTCGCAGCAACCTCAAGCGCATCGTCCTTGAGTGCGGAGGCAAGAATCCGGCGCTGGTGCTGTCCGATGCCGACGATTTGGAACACGCCGCTAAACACATCGTGTACGCGGCCCTTTGGAACATGGGGCAGAACTGCACGGCCAACTCGCGAATCATTGTGCACCGGGACGTCAAGGCGGCGCTTCTCGAGCGTATTCATGGGCAACTGCGCGAGTGGGAGACAGGTGACCCGCTGGATCCCCGGCACCGCCTTGGCGCCATCATCAGCCGCGAGCAGTACGACAAGATCCTCGGGTACATCGAGACGGGCAAGCGGGAAGGCGCGACCGTCATCGCCGGAGGTAGCGCCATGGAAATGGGCGATGGACTGTTCATCGAGCCCACCATCTTCGATGACGTCACTCCCGAGATGACTATCGCCCGGGAAGAGATCTTCGGTCCCGTGGTGGCACTGATCGAAGTGTCATCGGATTCCGAAGGCCTCAGACTCGCCAATGACACCTGCTACGGACTGCAGGCATCCCTCTATACCGCGAGCGTCAAGAACGCGCATCGCTATGCGCGCGCGCTCCAGGCCGGGACGGTCTCGGTGAACTGCTACGCGGAGGGGGATATCGCGACACCCTTCGGTGGCTACAAACTCTCCGGCTTTGGCGGGCGCGACAATTCGCTCCAGGCGCACGAGCAATACTGCGAGACCAAGACCATCTGGATCGATATGAGTGACGACGCTATCGATGACGATGTCTGACTCGAGGCGTTGGAAGACTACTAAGCCTTCCGCTGGGGGCCGAGCGAGGTTTGCGTTCGCCCTCGCCCTGGCCCTACAGTCCCTGTTCAGCGGCGCCGCGGATATCGCCATCACCAACGTGACCCTGATCGACGGCAACGGCGGCGCTGTGCAGCGCGGTGTAGACGTGCTCATCGATGACGGGCTGATCGATACCATCGGTGCCGATCTCGCGATCAGTGAGGGCGCCTACCGCATCGAGGGAGACGGCAAGTACCTGTTGCCCGGCTTCATCGACAGCAACGTTCACGCCACGATCTACGGCAATGCCAACCGTCGCGAAACCGTGGTGAAGTATGGCGATCACAATGAGAAGCTCGCGCTCGAGTTCGCCCAGCGCCAGCTGAAACATGGAGTTACAACCGTACGCGACAGCTACGGCGTCCTCGAGCCTCTTCTCGCGGTGCGCGACCGGATCAACGCCGGAGACGCCATGGGCGCCCGCCTGTTGGTCGCCGGCAATATTGTTGGCTGGGGCGGTCCCTTCTCCCTGACCTTCTCCCTGATTCCAGAAGCCGAACTCACCCTGTTTCAGGCACGCTGGAACGATCAGCTCACCCAGGGTGTCGGGGAAGAGCTCATGGACATGGGGCCCGAGGAAGTTCGCGTGGCGATCAATCGCTATCTGGACAAGGGACCCGACTTCATCAAGTTCGGTGGCACAAGCCATTTCCTGCAGCCGTCACTCATGACTTTCTCCCCCCGCGTACAGAAAGTCATCGTGGACGAGACGCACAGGAGGAATCTGCGCGCGGAAACGCACGCGACGAGTCCCGAGGCGCTGCTCATCGCCGTCGAAGCCGGCATCGACCTCATCCAGCACCCGGAGATTCTCACTCGCGCGTATCCCGAAGAGCTCCTAAAGCTGATCATCGACAACGACGTTGTCTGTGCCCTGCGGTCGAACACCCTCACCGGAGCCGCCTGGGCAACCCACCTGGCAACGCGGGAACGCGTGGAGCGGGAACTGGCCGGCGCTCCCCCGCCGCGTACGGCGGCGGAAGCGCGGGCGCGGGAGCGGCGCCGGGGGCATGGCTACGCATTGCAGCGCAAAAACGCGGAAACGCTGATCCGGCGCGGCTGTCGCGTAACCATCGCCACGGACAACTACCAGGGACGGGCTCCCGAATTCCGGCGGGAGGCAAAGAGTGAGATTCACGAGGCGGGGATCGGCTCCCTCCTTGCAGTGGAAGGCCTTGTGGAACTCGGCATGAGCGAAATGGACGCCATCGTTGCCGCCACCCGGAATGGCGCGATCGCCGCCGGGATGCTCGATCGCATCGGTACTGTGGAGGAAGGAAAGATCGCGGACCTTGTGCTGCTGGCGGCGAATCCTCTCGACGACATCGCCAACATACGCAAGCTGGACAGCGTTATTGCCCGGGGTAAACGCGTCGACGTGGCGGCACTGCCGGAGCAGGTACTTTTTTACACCGGCGACCTGCCCCGGGGGGCGAGCCGCACGGAGATAGACAACGCCGTACCTCGTGAACGCGGCGTCGCCAGTACCGCCGTCGCCTCCAGCAGCAATGCCCGGACGGGAAACAGCGCGCGGCAAGCGGGCCCGGAAAACCCGCCCCAGGACCGCAGCGACCTGCCCATACGCAAGATTAGTCGCAGTAAACTGGGTAAATACATCGTCGAGCTGGAGAATGGCGAGATCTGGCGCCAGCTCAATTCGGACGATACGACGCTCGCGTTTCCCGCGGATCGGCAGGGCTTGACGGCGGAGTTCAAGCGAACCTTTATGGGTTCCATAACGCTCAAGATCAGCGGTACGGGCCGCTCCTTCAAGGCCACGCAGATAAACGGGCCCGACCGCTGATTCGCCCGGGCGCAATCGTCAGCGACACCAGAGCCGACGCCGGGAAGCTGGAAAGCTCGCACGGCGTAAGAAGAACGCGGAAAAGCCAAGGAGCTCATGACTATGGCAGGTCCGGTCGGTAGCGATACTCCCCTCGTCTGGTCGTCCAGGCTCACATTCCTGATGGCTTCCGTGGGCTTCGCCGTGGGCCTGGGCAACATCTGGCGCTTTCCCTATGTCGTCGGCGAAAACGGTGGCAGTGCATTTATTGTTATTTATCTTGCCTTCGCGATGCTCATCGGCGTGCCCCTGGTGATGGCCGAGTGGACGATCGGTCGTCGCGCCACCGACGCGGCATCGGCGTCGGGCAGTTTCCGCGGCGTTGCGCGGCAGGCCGGCGCCTCCCCCCGATGGGGCAACGTCGGCGGCGTGGCCGTACTGGCCGTGTTCATGCTGATGCTGATCTACACCACCATTGCCGGCTGGACCGTGGATTACTTTGTGCGCGCGGCGAGCGGCGCGTTCGAGAACGTCACCGGAGAGGCATCCAAGATCGCCTATGACAGCCTGATGGCCAGCCCCCTCCGCCTCGCTTTCTGGCACACGGTCGTGGTGGTTCTTACGGTCTACATCAACTCCCGAGGTCTGCACGGTGGTATCGAGAGAGCCGTGAACGTGTTGATGCCGGCGCTGTTCGTTTCCCTGATCCTGCTGGTGATCTATGCCGCCGCCGTCGGCGATATGGGCGCCACGGCGCAGTTTCTCCTCACCCCCGATTTCAGCAAGGTCACGGGTAAAACGCTGCTTATGGCGCTGGGGCAGGCGTTCTTCTCCATCGGCATCGCGATGGCCGTCATGATCACCTACGGATCCTATCTGGGTCGGGAAACCTCAATTCCCGCGAACGCCTTCATCGTTGTCGGTGCCGACACGCTGGTCGCGCTCCTGGCGGGCTTCGCCATATTTCCGCTGGTATTCCAGCACGGCATGGCTCCGAACTCCGGCGAAGGACTGGTGTTCCAAACGCTCCCCGTGGCCTTCGGCATGCTCCCGGCCGGCAGCCTGTTCGCGAGCCTGTTTTTCTTCCTGCTAATCGCCGCTGCGATTACCTCCTGCATCGGCAATTTTGCACCCGTCGTCGCCTGGACCGAAGAGAAGTTCACCATGAGCCACCCCCGCGCGGCGATAGCGGCCGGCTTTGTCATGTGGGCGTTGGGCATCGGCTCCGTACTGTCGTTTAACGTCCTCGCCGGTTTCTATCCCCTGGACTTCATTCCACTGTTTGAGGGCAAGACCATCTTTGCCAGTATCGACTTCATCATGGCTAATGCGCTGCTTCCGCTCGGAGCGCTGTTTACCGCCGTCTTCATCGGCTGGGTAGCGCAGCGCGATAGCATCCGCGAGGAGATCGGGCTGGACGACGGCGTTGCCTACAGGGTCTGGCTGCTACTGATTCGCTACATTATTCCCATGGCTCTCATCGTAGTATTCCTGAGCGGTATCCTGGGCTGACCTTGGGCTACCGACGAAGCGGCCTCCCCGTGACTGAGCGAGACGCGGCATGAAGATCAAGGAAATCCACGTTTATCAGGTCGATCTGCCGCTGGCGGAAGGCCGTTATACCTGGTCCGACGGACGCCATGTCGATGTGTTCGACAGCACCGTCGTCGAGCTGGTCACGGACGGCGAGCATCGGGGCTACGGAGAAGTGTGTCCCCTTGGTCCGTTTTATCTTCCAGCCTACGGAGCGGGAGCGCGCGCCGGGATCGGCGAACTCGCGCCGCATCTGATCGGCCTCGACCCCACCAACCTGAGCGGCATCAATGGGGTAATGGATACGGCGCTCCTTGGCCACCCCTACGTGAAAACCGCGATCGATATGGCCTGCTGGGATCTCCTTGGCAAGGCCACGGGTCGGCCGGTCTGCGACCTCATGGGTGGCCGCCAGGGCGAGCGCGTGGAACTCTACCGGGCCATCAGCCAGCGCCCCGCTGAAGAGATGGCGGAAAATGTGGCGCTGTATCGCGATCAGGGCTACCGGCGCTTCCAGCTCAAGGTCGGCGGCGACGTTGCCGCGGATATCGCACGCATCCGCGCTACCAGCGAAGTGCTCGCGGCGGGCGAAACCCTCGTTGCCGATGCGAACACTGGATGGCTGGTGGCCGATGCCATCCGCGTCGTAAATGCGGTTGCGGACATCGATGTGTACATCGAGCAGCCGTGTATCAGCTACGAACACAGCCTGAGCGTGAGACGCCACACCCAGCTGCCGTTCATTCTCGATGAGAACATTGATGGCCTCGGCGCGCTGCTGCGTGCGAGTAACGATCTGGCTATGGACGCGATAAATCTCAAGATCTCAAAGGTTGGGGGACTGTCGAAGGCGCGACTGATTCGCGACCTCTGCGTGTCGCTACAGATTCCCATGACCATCGAGGACAGCTGGGGAGGCGACATCATCACCGCCGCCATCGCCCACCTGGCGCACTCGACTCCGGAGCGCTTCCGTTTCTCCTCTACGGATTTCAACAGTTACGTCACCGTGCGCAATGCTCTCGGCGCACCGCAGCGCGAAAACGGAGCCATGGCGGCGAGTCACGAGCCCGGCCTGGGAATCACCCCGGACTTCGACTGCCTCGGCGAGGCTGCCGCTGTTTATCGCGCCTGACTCAGGGTCCCGGCACGCGTGGCATCGTTCCGTGAACTGGAAGGGACGCTTGCCAGCCCTGGCCGGTCCGCGCCAGGTCCGGACCTAGCGGCGCAGCGCTCCCATGCAGGCCATCGATGCGCTGGGACCGGTATTTCTACTCGTTGTCATCGGGACGCTGCTGCGGCGCTGGAATATGCCAGGCGGAGAGTTCTGGACGCTGGCCGAACGCCTGACCTACTACCTGTTTTTCCCGGCCCTGCTGGTCCACACCCTGGCCACGGCGTCCTTTACGGCCCGGGATCTGGGCGCGGTATTTTTTGTCGTCATGATCCTCATGATGTCGGTCGCGACAGTGTTGCTCCTCAGCGCGCGATGGCTGGCCACCGACAACGCCGCCTTCACCTCCGTTTTCCAGGGCTCGTTGCGCTTCAACACGTATGTGGGTCTCGCGGCGGCATCAGGCCTGTGGGGTGAGACGGGTCTTTCGATCGCCGCGGTCGCCGTGGCCTGTATGGTCCCGCTGGTCAACCTGCTTTGCATCGCCGTTTTTGCATGGAAAGGGGATCGAAGCGGATGCCTCGCGCAGCAGGTAGCGCTCAACCCCCTGATCCTCGCCTGCGTGCTTGGCATCTGCCTCAACCTGACCGGTATCGGCCTGCCCTTCTGGAGTGAGTCAACCCTGGAAATTCTCGGCAGACCGGCGTTGCCGCTGGGACTTCTGGCCATCGGCGTTGGTCTAAGCTTCGGCAGTATGCGCAGTGCACCGCGACCGCTGCTTGTCTCCTCGACAATCAAGCTTCTGCTGATGCCGTGCCTGGCCGCTCTGCTATGTCGGATCCTGGAGCTCGAGACGCCCTACTTCGAGGTTCTGGTGCTGTTTTTTGCAATCCCGACGGCCTCCAGCGCGTACATCCTTGCGCGCCAACTTGGCGGTGATGCGCCCCTGATGGCGGCGATCATCACCTTTCAGACGGTTGCCGCGATGCTGACGCTTCCCCTGATCCTCGGGTTACTGCTGGCGACCGCGGGCGGCGCCGGCTAGCGGCCTATCTTTTAAGGACACGGCGTGACTCACGCAATCTCCGGCGCGGGGAACCGGCCTCGCCGCCATGCACGCGCACAGCGGCTCAGTCCCGGTCAAACTCTTCCAGGCGAAAGCGCAGCGCCCGTGCTCGTTCGGCGGCATACGGTACGCCCATGCCTTCGCTCTCAAGCTGCGCGAGCCGCTGCGTGACCCAGGCGTAGAACCCCATTTCGCTCCGCGCCGCCGCCTCGGCCCTGCAGGTGCACAGCTCATAAAGCAGGGCTTTGAATGTGGTGGCGTCCGGATCGCCCTCGCGAGGCAGCTCGCGGTAGAAGTCGCAAGCGTCTCCCAGGCGCAACGTCAGGTGATGTGCGAGATGGAGTTCCAGGTCCTGCAGGGAAAAGCAGGGTCCTACATGTCCGCCCTCGCGCGTCGCGGCGAACCACTCGTGGCCCACGGTAAAGTAGCGACAGCTGCGAAAGTATGAGCGTTGGTAGCGGGAATGGTCGCCGGGCTCATCGACTTTCGGCAGGGTCGCTGTCGGGGCGTAGCGGCGGAGCTCTGGCCCCGGCTGATCAGCACTTCTCTTTTCCACTGGCACGACCTCCTACCACAGATCATCACGGTGCGAGCGAGTAACTGAGCGCGCCATGATGAACCGCGATGCGGTTCAGCAAAAGTCTTTACAGTACGAAAAGTAGGTTTATTTTTCAACGTATGTTGAAATAAACGTTTGTTGACAGACAGCGCCGCTATATCCCGCGGTATCCGAGCGAAGCGATTCGAGCGCTGGGAGTCAGTCGCTGGATCGCACTTGATTCCGACCCCCTTCCTTGGCGGTGTACAGAGCGCCGTCGGCTCTTGCCAGCAGGTCGGACAGTGCCTCTGACCGCGGGGAGCCAAACGCGACGCCAAAGCTCGCCGTGACGGAAATCGAGTTCCCCTCGATATCGATCCGAAGGTTTTCGAGATCAGCGCGCGCTCGTTCGGCAATCGTGATGCCCTGCGCGACGGAGCGTGCTGGGATCAGCATAAGAAACTCTTCCCCACCCCAGCGTCCAACAATATCGACGTCCCGCAGCGCGTTCCGAAGAGCGACCGCCGTCTCCTTGATCACCTCATCTCCGGCCGCATGGCCGTGGCTGTCATTAATGCTTTTGAAATGGTCGAGATCGATGAGGATGACGCAGAGCTCCGTGGCATCCCGGCGCAAACGTTCAAAGTGTCGCTGTATGTAGGTGCGATTGGGCAAGCCCGAAAGCAGATCAATCTCGGTCTTTTGCTCGAGGCCCCGCTTGTAGGCCAGCATGAGTAAAAGGGCCGCGGCCGCAAGCAGCGCCGCGATAACGAACGCGGCGAACATATTCGTCGCGAAGGAACTGGTGATCTGGGACTGGCGGGCTTCAAGCGGCACAAGGAGCAGAAGCTGCCAGTCAAGCTCCTCGATGCCGAACTCGGAGATAAGGAAATCCTGGTTATCAACCCGGATCAGCTCACTGTCGAGGCTCTGACCCGCGAGGCTTTCGGTGGCGAACCAGTCCAGGGCTTCAAGTGTGGGGATGTAGGCGTCGGTGACGACGAGGTCCGGGAGTGACGACAGAATGATCTCGTTCCTGTCGTTCACGAAGAGGAAGTCGTAGCCGTACTGCGCCTTGTACGCATTAAAGGTGTCGAGAAAGCGCTGGATGCGTTTGCCCACACCAACAATGCCGGCGAACTCTCCGTCACCGCTGTACATTTTTACGTCAAAGTACAGATGAACATCGCCGATCTGGCCCAGATCAGCCATGAAATCCGTGTCCTGCTCCAGGGCCTCGAAATACCACGCGACCTCGCCCTCGACAAGCTCGATTACCCGGCCCGAGGAAAAGTACTGTTTGCGTTGGGACTCGCTGGCAACGAAGAACACGAGGTCCAGATCCTGTTCCATCTGCTTGAGGTGGGAAAGCAGGGCTGACTCGTCGAAATTGCGGTCAGACATCTTGGCCATGAAGTCGACCGAGGTCGCAAACGTCTCCGCGACATAGAACGGACGCAGCAGTTCGTCACGAACCAGCTTGTACACCGGAGACAGCGCCTGCTGTTGCAGGCGGCTTTGCTCGGCAACAATATTGTTGATGGCACCGTAGGCGGCATAAAGGAATGCGGCACTCAGGAGGAGCACCAGCATCATCGTCACACGGCGAAAGGTTGCCGAAAAACTCACCGAGACCTTCCCGCGGGGATCGAGCCGGTTCCGCGGCCGATCCCCGAAAGGCCACCGGGGATGTCGACAGTGTTCAACGTTGTTGTTCTCAGAATGTCACTCCACAAGCCAGGCACGCGGTGCTCGTCAACCGGCGTCCCAGAGAGGAATATAGCTTTCGCAGCCCATGACTGCTATCGCTTGACAGCGCACAATTGTTCTCAGGGGAACGACCACAGTCCTTACCGGGGGAGGAAACCTTGATACAGAACATCACACCGTCCGCGCTGTTGGTTAAAGTGTGCGTGTATTACGCACTCCTCCTCGCCGTGGTGTTTGCGCTGGTCTCAATGATGCCAGAGTCCCTGCGTTATCTTCCCTTCGGCGGACTTGATGCCATCGAGCACGCTGACTTCGAAGTCACAGAGACCTCTCTGCGCATTCCCAAGGCCGTACTCGAGGGACGCGGGGTGCGTCCGAGCCCCGGGGGAGTCCTCGCCTCGGGTCTGTTCCTTCTCATCACTCTTGTTTCCACGATCCTTGTGATGGTCCCGATCACCTGGGCGTATACGGCAACGCGCTTCGAGGCGGGTCCTTCAAAGAACTTTGTGCGCGCACTGATCCTCATGCCCGTCTGCGCCGCGACCGTGGTCCTGCTGATCCAGGACAGTCTCGCCCTGGCGTTCGGCCTGGCCGCCATGGTTGCCGCGGTCCGCTTTCGCGTCAGTCTCCGGGAAACCATCGACGGCATCTACATTTTTGCCGCGGTCTGCGTCGGGCTCGCCGCCGGCATTGGTTACATGGGAATCGCAGTCGTCATGGCCATGATCTTTTCGCTCACCACGGCCGTGATGTGGAAGATCGACTACGGTCGAAATCCTCTGGACGACGCACAGCAGCAGGCCGCGGCCAGCAAGCTCGCGAAGAAACTCCGTCCACCGGCCCAGGACTAGCGAACGCGGACATCGAAGGGCTCGCGAAAACTCCGCCAGAGCGCTGCCATGTCCTCAAAGAGGCCAGATCGGCCGACCGGCCCGTGCCTGAAGGAACAGGAAGGTCGCGAGGAGCACCTGCAAAGCGCTAACGGCGATCACGACCGCTGGGCCGTTCCAGGCCCGCCGGTCCGCGAGCCAGCCGGCCAGTGGAACGGTCTGCATCAAGTGAAGCGCGAAAAAGTGTGCCGGTCTCAGATCGCCGTATTCCCGACTCCAGCCAAGCACTGGCACGACCGCGCCACCGCCACTTAGCGGTGCTCCCACGTAGCGCCCATGGGCCGATAGATAGGACCCAAAGAGCAACGTCGTAACGAAACCGAGGGAGAGACCCAGGATCGCCCCCAGCCACAGGCCCGAACGCGTTTTGTCGCCGTGACGCCAGATCTGGATCGCAAGCACGAGAGCCACGGCAATAAGCAGCACAGCCCCGGCTCCCATGGCCATGTACATCGTCGCTTCAAAAGGCGTGTCGTAATTGAAATGGGAGCGACGCCCTCGACCGGCCTGCAGCGTGATGTACACGAATTCCAGCAGCAGGGCTCCGGCGGCGAGATAGGTAAAGGTAGTAAGGGCAAACCCCGTGCGCGCGTTGCGCGGCACCAGCTGTAACAAGAGCGCGAGCGTAACGAAGTGCACCGCCAGGGAGAGGTTGAACTTCTGCGGCTTGATCCAGACGGGTGCGCTGTCCAAAACGCGGGGATCCAGGAGCATGGCCGGCGTAAATACAATGAGACTTGCCAACAAAAACAGGGCGAGCGAGAGATGCAGGCGCGTATTCCGGTCGTCATCGAGTCCCGTCGCGAGGGGCGTCCAGCGTGCTGTGGCGCCCATGGTCACGCCCGCGCCTCCATGGTCGGAGCCGTCTGGACAGCACCGAAGCCGGAGCGCATTACCAGAAAAAGCGCCAATCCCACGGGACCAAACATGAACGTCGCCACCAGCAGCGGTGCCTGAAGCAGTCGACTGAGACCCAGTCTATCGGCCTCCGTGGCGATCCACGCGCCAACGAACAAATCAAACGCAAGGTAGTGAATCCAGCCCGCCAGAAGCATTTCCTTCTTTGAAAGCAGAACGCTCACTTCCGCGAGCGAGCCATAGCCTCCTCCTTCGATGGTGAAGAAGTGCGTCATCGCCAGCCCCGCATACAAAAGGGAGAGGCCGAAGGGAATCACGTAGCGGGGAACGGCCAGGAGCCAGGGCCATCGGCGCGGCAGAAGCAAGAGCACTACCCAGCCAAGCATGGCCGCCTGGCCGGCCCATCCGAAGAGTTGATCTGCTGAAGGCATACGGGGACCGTTGATCTCGAAGTCTGTAGGGGTTTTGCGCGTTTCTCGATAGCCGCCGTCATCCGGCGAGAGAAAACACGGGTCGTCCGACACTTATAGGAAGGTGCTGACGACATCGCATTGTCCATTGACCGCAGGCTACGCGGAAAGGAAGCTGGACGCACCGTGCCAACCACCCGCGAGACAAGACCGACATGAAAACAGTCGCCGCAGCCGCCCTGCTCACGGCCATGCTAGCAGCATGTGCCCCGGTCGATTACGCAGACAGCGAGGAAGCAGCGGAAGCGCAGACCTTTGTGGTCGATGGAGACAGGTCACGAATCTACGTGTACCGGGACGACAATGTGGTGCTTAACACCAGGATCAGCGTAAGTATCGACGGCGAACTTGTGGGCGTGACGGGAAACAAGACCTATGTTGTCGCGACAGTCGATCCCGGAATGCACACGATCGTAGCTCAGGGTGAAAACACCGATGAGTTGACGGTCGAAACCGACGGTGGGGAGATCGTGTTTGTAGAGTTGGGTGTGGGCCTTGGAGCTTTCACGAACCGAGCCAACCTGTTTCAGGTAGAGCCTGAGGCGGGGAAAGCAGCGGTTGTGAAGACACGGTTGGTGAAATAGACGGCTGAGTTCGTTGGGTTTGGGGTGCGTTTTGAAACGGGGTTGCTGGGTGTCGTCGGCAGTGGTTGTTGTGCTGCTGGGTTATTCGGTGGTGAAACTACGTGGGCAACGAAAGCAAGCGTCACGTTGGCGCATTAGCGACGTCATTGCCTACGAGGTTGTCCCCGTTACACTTTTTGTCGTATCTGCTGCGGGTGTTCTATCTAGTGTCGCCACTTAACAAGGCAAGGCAGCGAGGGCGCTTCGCGCCGGGACGTCAAACCGCGCTGCGGTTTGCCACCCCTGCTTGAAGCGTTATGTTTCTTGGAGAACTCAGTGCGAAGCAAGTTTTTCCGAAGCGCTAAAGAAAAGGATCTGAAGGAGAAAGACGTTCGCGTCATTCTTCCCGAGGAGGCTTTTACGCTCATCCAGTACCACGAGCAGGGGTTACCTTGTATAGCTATGGTAAACTCAGCACTGTTAGGGTTTGATCACAAAGAATTATTTCGCTGGCATTTGTCAGTAATAATCGACTTCGATGAAGTAATTGACAAGGGAATGCCCTCCGAAGAAGAGCGTGAGATTGTTGACCCTTTCTGCGCTCAACTGGAAGAAAAAATAAAAGCTGGTGGTAACGCGCTATTCCTTATTCGAGAGACGTGGAATAAAACTCGCCGTTTGGTCTGGATGGTCTATGACCCCGAAATCGCGCACCAGCAACTGCAACACATAATTGAACACCACATTCATCCTCGACCCTTCGATTACCGAATGGAAGACGATCGGGAGTGGAAGCAACCAGACTGGTACTTCAGTGCACTCGAAGCATAATTAGCTGTTAAGTGGCTATGAAGATTAGACCCGCTGATTGGTTACCAGTCGCAGCTGCATACTTGATCTGCTTCACGGTCATGCTCAAATACGAGATATTGAGTACCTGTAGTAATCTTTTTCTACTGGTGCTGGCACTAATTGTATTTGGACACACTTTCAGGTCCAGAGGGAGAGCAATCGGCGAGCCATGGTATACGAGCATTGTTCTAGCGATTGTATGTACGATCTCTCTATTCTTTCTTCCCGCGATTGTAATGTCGGTTATTCTATTGGGCATGTGCGTTCTAAAAGGAGAGTGCGTCAGTGTGTAGTACGCCAATTAACAAGTTGCTCAAGTACGCTCCGGGCCTTTGGCCCTCCGCGCGACGGCCCACTGTGTGCCGCCCCTTAGCAAGGCGTTAGGCCGCAGGGATCAGTAAGAGTGCGTCCATACACAGGGATAGGGTAGTAGAGAATCGTGAGTACCAGTGCGCCACCTTCGTCCGGTCCGACCGCGTCGCCCCCGAAGGATCCACAACCTAGCGTCGATAGAATTGAAGAATTGGCGAGGAGAGTCCTAATAGGAGACATTCTCCTCCCGAAATTTCAGCGAGATTTCGTTTGGAACCGTTCCCAGACACTCGAACTGCTGGATTCTGTAGCGCAGAATTACCCGATCGGTTCGCTTCTCCTTTGGCAAAGCCGCCAGGAGCTCCGCAGCGAAAACAGAATTGCGGATTTGGAAATTGATCTTCCGAAACCCGATTACCCAGTTAACTATTTGCTAGACGGTCAACAGCGTCTTTCCACTATTTGCGGAGCGCTCAACTGGCATGGTGTGGATCCAAATAGTGTTTGGAATATCGCGTACGACCTTAGATCACTGGAATTCATTCACCTTGATTCGCTGGACGATCCACCACAGCACCAAGTGAGGATGAACAAGCTTTCGGATGGAGCCGAGTTCTACAAGTACTACGCAACCCTTGATGCTTTAACGGCAGCCGACAAAGACACATTGAAGAAGAACGCCGACCGTCTCTTCAATAGATTCAAAGACTACAAGGTGGCTACCGTCACGCTCGGCGACATGTCCATCCAGGATGTCGCTCCAATCTTCGAACGAATAAACAGCACTGGCACCCGCCTAACTATCGTCGATCTGATGCGGGCTGCAACATGGAGCCAGGAATTCGACCTCATAGACTCCATAGATCAAATGCGAGAAGCGCTCGAGGGCAAAAGTTTTGGTGGTGTCGATCGAAAGGTAATTCTTAGAGTAATGTCTGCCGCCGCTGGGGGTGGATTCTCGGCCGATAGCATTGATGGAATGCGTGAATACTCAGCAGAAAAACTAAAAGGCGCGGTTGCCGAAAGCCAGGGAGCGTTTGAAAAAGCTGTAGATTTTCTTAGCACTCAGGTTCGAATTCCGAACGACTCTATAGTGCCCTATGTAAACCAGCTGGTTGTCTTAGCCGAAGTTTTCCGACTCTGCCCAAAACCAACAGCCTCGCAGTATCGAGAAATATCCAAATGGTTCTGGCGATCGTCCCTAAGTGGCTATTTTTCCGGTTGGAACACCGGTGCAATGACACGAGACAAAGCTGCCGTCGCGGCCTTCTTGGAAAATAAAGCAGATAGCATTGAACTAAATGTCTACAAGCCACCGCCGCAGCTTTGGAGTCAAAAAGTATTTCGCAGCGATAACGCGCATGCCAAGCTTCTTGCGATCCTTCTCGCGCATCGCGAACCGGTCGACATCCTCACAGGACAAAAAATTGACGTAGCCAAATCGTTGGCGTGGACAAATGCGAAGGAGTACCACCATTTCTTTCCGCGTGACTACCTTAAGTCGAAAGGACTTTATGAGCGGTCAAATTGTCTTGCGAATATCATCATGCTTACGTCGCATAGCAACAAAGTGATAACTAATCGCGCCCCTTCCGACTACTTGAGTGAAGTAGAAATTGCCGCAGGGAATAATTTGGACGCGTGGCTCGTGTCTAACCTTGTGTCGGCGGCCGCTTATGAAGCGGCGAAAAACGACGACTATGAGCTATTCATAACCGAACGCTGTAAAACCATTGATGAGCGAGCAGCCGAACTTACGGAATGGCCAGCGGCCTAACAAGTCGGTGAACCGGATGCTTGACCGCTTCTTCCCTTCGCTGTCGCTCCGGTCGGTCGCCGTCTAGCGCCGGTTACCTGGGCGTTAGGTTTCTATCATGCCATTTACGCCATTCCACATGGGCCCCGGAATTCTAGTAAAGGCTTTGTGCCAAGGCGGATTTAGTCTAATGATCTACGGCTGGACCCAGGTGGTTATGGATCTACAGCCTCTGATCGTCCTCCTCACTGGCGAGGGCTACCTCCATGGATTTACCCACACCTATATTGGCGCAACGCTTATTGCGGTCTTTTCAGCACTATCGGGCAAGTACCTCTTCGAAGTTTCTCTTCGGATTGCCGGACTAAGGAATCCGTCCAACTCAGAGATCAGCTGGGTGGTAGCGCTTGTTAGTGCCTTTATCGGGAGCTTCTCCCACGTGCTGCTCGACAGCTTAATGCATGCCGATCTGCAGCCCTTCTATCCTCTTTCGCAGCGCAATCCATTCTTGGGCGTGGTTTCCGTCGAATCTCTCCACAACGTATGCGTCTATAGCGGTTTACTCGGCGCAGTCCTTTACTTTGCTATTGCGTGGAAGCTCAATGAACGCTAACAAAGCCACCAACTACCGCGCTGCTTTGCAACTCCCGGAGCTCGAATCCGCTGCGCGGCTTTCCGGCCCGTTGCTGCAGCGTTAGGCGGGTACCAGATGTTCAGACGCAGACGGAATTCAGACTGGCATTTGATGGAGCTTTCAGACGAAGCTCTGGAGTCTCTCTCGCTTGAGGACTTGCAGCGCATCCGGAACAAGCGCTGGGCCCATGGCCTGAAGGAGCTACAAGCCCGAGCGGATGCAGAATTGGCGCGCCGTGATCCGAGAACGGATTGGAAGTGTCTCCGATGCGGTCGCGAGCACTTTCATGAGCGTGAAATCCGTGTCTCCGGCGGTTTTCTTGAGAGCTTTTGGGGTTGGGAGCGAAACCAGTACCACGTACTAGTCTGCAACTACTGCGGCAAGTCCGAGTTCTATAAAACACTTATGTCAGGGGCGCAGGAAAGCATTGGTTTTCTCGGTAACTAAGCCGCCTATTTCGTCAAGGCTGCAAGGGCGTGCTGCGCCGCACCGTTCGCGGCGAGGCCGCCCCCGCTTGAAGCGTTGTGTGGCGGAGACATCAAATGGCGAATGACTCCGGTATTGGTTTTTGTGTGCTTTATCGCTGGGATGTAGTTGAGGGCGATGAGGAGCAGTTTTTGGAGGCATGGAGGAACGTCACGGCAGATTTCAGCGCTTTTAGCGGTGGGCTCGGTTCCAGAATCCATAGATCCGAAGATGATCTTTGGCTCGCATATACACAGTGGCCTAGCCGGGCGGCATGGGAAGGTGCGGAATTGAAGACCGCTGAGGGGCGTGAGGCGATGAGCATAATGTCGAACGCCATCGCCGAGCGTCTTGAGCCGATATTAGTAGAGCCCATAGCCGATTTGTTGATTCCACCACCTCATGCCACATAACAAGTGCATGCGGTACGCTATCTTCGTTCGCCGGTCGTCCAAACCTCTGTGCGTTTTGGCCGCCCGCTGCCGCAAGCACTGAATGCCATGAAGTTTCTCCGCCGACATCGCTTAAGCAAAGCCCTGGACAACTTCGTTATGAAGCTTGGTCCGGCGCTCACGCGTCGCTACGGTACTCGTGAGCAATACACCGTTCTGCAGGTCAGCAAGACCATTCAGGCTTTGAAGCTCAGTGAACGGCACACCGCATATGCGATAGCGATCTTCAGGCACGAGGAGTCAAAAAACACAATCAGTCTCTTCGATATGGATCAGCCGTTTCTCAACTTGCTACGGAAGGAAATAGGAGATCGATATTTTGACGGCAATCCACATTATTCCGTCAGTGATGTGCTGCGACTGAGCAAATCTCGAGGTTGGCAAGGTGGCGCAGCGCCCAACTGGCAGGCAAATCGGTATGGTCGCACGAGTCTATAGACACATAGTCGATCTAGCCTGCGAGGGCGCCTCGCGCGGCGACGGTCTTGCGCGGCCGCACCGGATAGAAGCGTCATGCAATCCTTGGTGAAGGAGTCTGTATGCGAACAAGTATCTTCCTCACCGTATTACTGTGCGGTTGTTCATCGATATCAACCATCGATCAAGGTAACTCAAACACTGTGCTGCAACCAACCGATGTGACAGCGTTCGAGAAAGACACGATCCCGCAGGTCTGGTCCGGACACAAATTACTAGATGTTTCTGAGGAAACCTGCGCTCGGAAAGCGGCAGACATACTCCGCGCGCTGGGATTTGATGAAGTCGTAACCAACGGAACGTATGTCTACGGGAACTACGTCAGTAATCGAGCTGCAATTAAGTGTATTCCGCTCGACGGAAAGGTATTTGTGTATGCGATTGTTGCAGGTTCAGACGTAGAAATCGTCGAAAGGCTCCGCAACGAAATCGTTTGGAAGCTATAGCTGCAGGCAAAATGAATTAAGGCAGCAAGGGTGGTTCGGTCGGGCACGGTCAGTGCTCGGACGCCGCAAGTCAAAGCATTAGACGGGAGGCCTTCATGGGCGACAAGCACGACGGTGACGGGCTTAGTGACGAAGACAGGAACGTGCTAATTAAGTTTCTAAAGTCCGATCGCGCAAACAGTTCGCGAAAGGTCAAGCTACGCCGGAAGGCAGGCGGCAAAGAATCGCGCCGGGGCGAAGATAAAGCCAAATGAAGTTCTCCTTTCACCGGCGAGCTCTTGATGCTTCCTCTCTTCGAAGCCAGCCCGACAAGGGATGGTTTCCGCTTCGCTGGGACGTAACAGTCACCACGCCGTTTCGCTGCCCCGGTTTGTAGCGTAATGCGGCCTAGCCCGATGAGACTTCTACTGAGCCTATCTGTGATTTTAGTTTGCTGGTTTCTCACATCGGTTGGTGTGGGGGTTGCGTTTGCGGCACTGGGGCCCGGTGCCGGTGCACTCGTTCTTGCGCTGATTTGGGGCGCAAGCGGCGCCGCTTACTCGTGTTTGTGGGAATTCTTCGAAAGGCGAGTCTCTATTCGCTATTCAGGGATTTTGATCGCCATCATCACAGGGTTGGCCGGGCTCGCGCTTTTTGATGATGCATCGGAGTCGCGCTGGAACGTCGTAGCAGGTCTGTTCGCGGTCTTCGTGATCCCCAGCTATCTGGTGTTTTACCTCGTTCAGTCGATCAATCGGCGTTGTGTGCTCACGAATGCAGCATAGACAGGCAAGACAGCGGGGGGTGCTTTGCACCGGAACCTCTGCTGTGTTGCCCACCCAAGTTGAAGTAACACGTAGCTACGAGAAGGTTCAGCGCTATGCGGAAGGTCTATGTCGCCCTGGTTGTCGCCGCGGCTATCTCCACATGTTTGGACGTCGTCATCGGATATACCGCCGCAATTGCCGTTCCGGCGGCCTTCTTCGAACTATTGGGTAGGGAGTTAGGCTGGTTCATCGTCAACCTTTTTACGATTACTGCCCCGTGCTTTTTCGTGTCTCTGATGTTGCTGCCAGTGCTGGGCTACACGGCTCAAGCCGAGACTTTCAAATACTCAATCATCATTGCTGCCAGCATCGTAGCGTTAACGATATGGAGGCTGGATGATGTGGCGGCGTTCCAGATAGACTTTCCAGATTTGGTGCCCAGGCTTGCGGGCGTGGGTTCCATGTTACTAAGTGGATTCATCATTGCACGGCGATATGTGGCCAGTTGAGAGGTCGAGGCTTCAGCAGCGCTTCTCGCCGGTAGCGGTCCCGCGCGGCCGCTTGAGTATTCAGCGCTGTAGGTCTATCCCATGAAGCTTGCAGTAACCCTTGCTCTGGTCGTGCTGCCGCCCGTTTGCTCGGCCAACCCCGCCTGTGATCCTTTGATCAACGTCGATAGCGTTGGGTTTGCATGGATCGATTCCGGGGAGCCTTTTACAGGGATTTTAAAATGCAGCAAAGGAGCGGAATCGGGCAAATCAGCTACTTTCCAGTATGTAAACGGGTTTCGTCATGGACCGTCGACTCAGGTCAAAATCGTGGGTCGTCAAACGCTCACCCGGCATGGCACCTGGCACAACGGCGAACTTCAGAGCTCGTGCACGGAAGTGGTTGGACACGACCCCTGGGCCCCATCAAGTAATGGTTGCGCCAAGAAATAGCCGTAGCGAAGCTATGTTCCGCAGTGCTTCGCACAGCAACCCTCGCTCCGAATTGCAGCGACATTTGCCCTAACACATGGAACTGTTCAAGATCGTGGAGGCCGAGGAATGCTTCTTCGCGATAGCGCCGCGACCAGAAGCGTCAAGTCTCAAGTGTGAATGCGACATGCTCAGGTCTTGTGGCATCGCTGCAGTGGTCTCGCTCATTGAGCCCAACGAAGAAACAACACACGGTCTGAACGATGAATCGGTTTTCCTTCGTTCTGCGGGCATACAGTTTCTTCGCTACCCGATGGCTGATCGTGCAGCACCCCAGGACGTCAACCAGTTGAAGGCTGCGATTCGAGATGTGCTTGCCCATCTGACATGCGGCAAATCTATCGTTGTCCATTGCATCGGAGGTATCGGGAGATCTGGCTTGGTCGCCTTGGGGGTTCTCACCAATCAGGGTCGTGATGTTGAAACCGCTCTGTCAATGGTGTCACGAGCGAGGGGTCGTACGGCTCCAGACGCTCCGGCCCAGATTGAGTGGTACAAGAGGAATGCGTTTCGGCTGCAAATCGACACCTAAGCGCAAAAGGCTGCGGGGTCGCAATGCGACGGCACCCTGATTCGGTCGGTCATGAGCTGAAAAGCGCATGAGTAAGCAAAGCGCCGGCATTCTTGCTTATCGCCAGAAGCCAGGACTCGAAGTATTCCTCGTCCATCCGGGAGGCCCCTACTGGACCAACCGAGACCTTGGGGCCTGGTCCATTCCCAAAGGCTTGGTTGAAGACGGCGAATCGCCGTTCGATGCTGCCTTCAGGGAATTCGGAGAAGAGGTTGGAATTACGATCCCCTTCGACGCCCATTGTCTGGGAACCGTACGGCAGAAGGGCGGGAAAATAGTCCATGCGTGGGCGGTACGTACCGATTTCGACGCAAGCGAGTTAAACAGCAGCTGTTTTGAGATGGAATGGCCACCGAAGTCGGGGACCCTACAGTCCTTTCCCGAAGTAGATAAGGGGGCCTGGTTTGCTGCGGCGGAGGGATGCCGCCGCATAATCTCACCCCAAGCCGCGTTTATCCGACGATTGGAACAACACGTCCTGTGACCAGGTGTTTCGTCAGAGGCCTATCATGGGACTCGGTGTGAATTCAGCATCCAATTGATAGCGTTGTCACTTTCGCCAAGCGAGGGCCACGGCCACCGCCCGAGTTCGCAACACCAGCCGCGCAGGTACACCATATGATTCAAGCCTATTTCATTTGTGGCTTTATCTGCTCCGGCAAAACGACCTATTCCAGGCAGTTGGCCAGGGAGAAAGGCGCATTTCGCTTCTCCATTGACGAATGGATGATTCCGCTGTTCGGGGAACATATGGAACGCGAAGTCTTCGACGATCGATTGGCTACTCTTGAGAAGCTATTCCGAGACTCAGCGCTGCAGTTGGCCGGGCTGGGTATTCCCGTTGTCTTCGATTTCGGCTACTGGCGAGAGAGCGACAGGACGAATGCGGTGAAATGGGCATCAGAGACCGGACTGGCATACGAAGTTCATTATCTGGATACGCCCTTTGAAACCTGCCGGCAGCGGGCGGCACATAGAAACGCGTCGGGAGAGGACAAGTCGTACCTAGTAACGCCGGAGATGCTGGATCTTTTCTGGTCCTGGTTCGAGAAGCCCAAGCCAGCAGAAGATGTGCTGCGAGTTTTGGGCGAATGATCGGAGCTGCTAAATCGTCGTTGCTCGGCATACCTGAGGTTAGTTGCCTGGGCTGATGGGGCTGGATAGTCACAGTTCACACTGCGCAGCTACCTTTCCGGGCGCGTCTTGCACCGCCCGCTCAAAAGGGACACGCGAGCCCTGGACGTACGAGTTCAAGCGCGCCGCGGTGTCGGGCAAGCCGGGAGTGCCCGGACACGTAAACAGGCGTTGTTTCCGTCAGCATCTCGTGCAAAGAATGGCCATCGAGCCGCAGCGAATGCGGAGCGTCGTGAACCTCTTGCTCACGCGCAACGGCGAATTCGCACGTTTGTTGGTGTAATTTCGCGGCATGAGGGGGGCGAAACGGCCGAGGTATCACTTACCATGTCTCGGCGCTACAGCGCTGCTGAAGAAAGATTCGGCGAACTGCAAGCAACGCGGATGTCTTGTGAGTTCCAGGCACTAACCCGATCCCTGGAGCAGGACCGTTTTTAGGGGGCTGAGAGTCTGTGGCAGGGCATCGACCGGACGACACGTCGTCTGGCGATAAGCGGTGATGCTCCAGGAACAGCCAGGGGTCTGGACAGTCAGAGATTTGAGTGTCCTCCCCCGTGGCGTGATCTACGAACTCGACGGGACCGGCGAACACTCATGGACTGGAAAATATTTCTGACGATCTTTGCGACAGTGTTTCTCGCTGAGCTCGGAGACAAAACCCAGCTGGCGACCATGCTTTTTGCTAGCGATCGGGCAGTGAGCAAGTATGGAGTGTTCTTTGCTGCATCTCTGGCACTGGTCGCGGCCGCCGCCATCGGGGTATTGGCCGGAGCGGTATTGGGCGAACTCATCAACCCCCGGTACCTCCAGGTGATCGCTGGCGTGGGCTTTGTTGCCATCGGTGCCTTGACCCTATTCAGTGCGTTTACAGCCGCCTGATTCGCCTCCGCCGTGGGAGCGCTCTTTGCGTCGAGAAGCCCGACAAGCGTAAGCGCCTTGGATCCGCAACGCCCGGCGACAGCGGCCTGCGAAAACCCTCATGTTCTGGCGCTCTTCAAGCAATGGGCGACGAAGCAAAACGGCTGGCGCAGTCCAGGCGCGCCGGGTTCGAAGCGAACAATGTAGAGACCCGCTGGCGACCATAGCGGCCAGGCATTTGACAATCGCAGGACCGCGCCTTTACAACGGCACACGGTCGCTGTGTACGTCCCTAAGCCCTCCACCCAGGTGTCCGCCATGCCGGCAGCAAGAAAGAAAAGCCCGACCCGCCTCTTTAGCCTTGGGTCACTGCTACTCTGTGTGCTCGCTCCGCTCCATACGGCACCGGCCTTGGCCGAGTATCGCTCGGCAAACGAGCGTTTCACCATGGCGCTGACCGGTGACTCGATCATCACGCGCAAGCTCTCGGTCTATGATGAGCCCGAGTATCTGCAGATGATCGAATTGATTCGCTCAGCCGATGTCGCGTTCACCAATCTCGAAGTCCTGTTTCACGATTATGAGCCCTACCCCATGGCCGTAAGCGGCGGGACCTGGATGCGCGCCGATCCGGCCCTCGCCGCGGAGCTGTCCTGGGCTGGCTTCGATCTGCTCGCCCGGGCCAATAACCACACCGGTGACTATGGCGTGGAGGGCATGCGGATCACTACCCGGCACGTGAACGAGGCTGGCCTGCTCGGCGCCGGCGTGGGCGAAAGCCTCGCCGAAGCGCGGGAGGCCAAGTTTCTGGAAACGAGCAAGGCGCGCATTGCGCTGATTTCCGTGGCCTCGTCATTTGCAAAGCACATGGGAGCGGGGCCCTCCCGGGACGACATTCCCGCGAGACCGGGTCTCAATCCACTACGCTACAACACGACCTATGAAGTCGAGGCCGAGGAATTCGAGCGTCTCAAGTCGCTCGGTGCATCGCTGGGGCAGTTCACAAACCAGGATGGAAAACCGCGAGGTCTCGACAGCGACAAACCTGACGAAATGGAACTCTTCGGTCGCGACTTTAGACTCGCCCCCAGCAATCGGGTGCGTACCGAGGCTGACGAGAAAGACGTGGAAGCGATCACGGCGGTGGTACGCAACGCCAAGCGCGTCGCCGATTTTGTCATTGTCACCATCCATGCTCACGAGGGGCAGAAGCGTTCCGAACCTGCCGAATTCTTGCCGGTGTTTGCCCGCGCCATGGTCGACGCGGGCGCCGACGTATTCGTGGGCCATGGTCCGCATGCCTTGCGCGGCATAGAGATCTACGCCGGCAAACCGATTATGTACAGCCTCGGCGATTTCATTTTCCAGAACGAAACGCTCCTGCGCCTGCCCTACGACAACTATGCCCGCTACGATCTGGGGGAGAACGCCCACCTCGCGGATTTCAATGACAAGCGCTACAAAAATGACTCGTCGGGTTTCCCGGCCAATCCGGAAATCTGGGAGTCCGTGGTCGCTGTACCCGTTTTCGAGAACCAGGAATTGGTCCAGCTCGCCCTGCATCCCATCACGCTGGGCTTTGGATTGCCGAGACAGGTTCGCGGTCGGCCCATGTTCGCTGAAGGCGATCTGGGCGCCAAAATTATTAACGACCTCAAGGAGCGTTCCGCGCCCTTCGGCACGCGCATAGTCGCCCGGGGCGGGGTCGGTTACGTTGAACTTGAGTTAAATCAGTAAACCACGTCATCGAGGAAGTAGACCCATGATTCGATCCATGCAATGGCTGCTGCTGGCAGTCCTCGGCATCGTGCTCGTCGGCTGCGATACGGGCGAGTCGCCCACGCAAAGCGCCGCGCCCCTGCCCGCAGTCGCCGCAGCGAAGCCGATCCGTATCGCCGTGCTTCGTTTCCCGCACGAAACGTGCACGTTCTGCCCCGGCGGCGATGTGACCATCGAGGACTGGACCAGGATCCGGGACATGGACGTGGGCGACGAAGTATTAACCGCCGGCGGCTACACGCGCGGATTCACCAGCGCCATCGAGGAGTATCAGGGCGTGGAACTCATCGGTCTGACCTCGCCCGCCGGGGTCTACGGTGGCTCATCACGCAGCTGGTCGACCAAGGATACCTTTGAGGAGATCATGGCCGGGCAGATCGCTGATCTCGAAGCGGCCATGCCCGTGGACGGCGTCTATCTGGCGGTGCATGGCGCGATGGCCGTGCGCGATATCCCGAGACCGGAAGCCGAGATCGCCAAGCGCGTGCGCCAGGTCGTCGGCCCCGATGTTCCGATCGCCGCAACCTTCGATCTGCATGCCAATGAGGATGAGGAGTTCCTCGAGTGGGCCGACATCTCGCTGGTTATCAAGCGCTATCCGCACTACGACACGGGGCTGCAGGGCGATCGTGCTGCGCGGCTGTTACTGCGCACCATTCGCGGCTCCTACGTTCCCACGACGGCTACACGACGACCGGGAATTGTCACGCCCACGGTACTTCAGTGGACCGGACGTTCTCCCTACATGGATATCTACGAACGGGCCCGGCGCTGGGAATCCCGGGAGGATGATGTGTACGTGAGTGTTGCCCTCGGATTCCCGTGGTCGGACGTTCCGGATCTGGGTGCCAATATCCAGGTCATAACCAACAATGATCAGGCCCTCGCCGATCGCATCGCCGAAGACATGAACGAGTACATGTGGCGTGTGCGTGAGGCCATGTTCGATACCGAGTTCCTGATGCCCGAGCAGGCGGTAGCACAGGCGATCAGTGACATCGAAGCCGGTGAATCCCCGGTTGTGCTGGCGGACTACAGCGACCGCAATGGCGACTCCACCTGGATCCTCGATCAAATCGTGAAGCAGGGACTGAGCGGCGTTCTCTACGGCACAGTGCGCGATGAACTGGTGATCCAGCAGCTCCTGTCCAGCGAGGCCCAGGCCGGCGATGCCTTCGACATGCCGGTGGGTGGCTTTGCGGCGGACTCGAGCGGTGAGCCGGTACAGATCACCGGCACGCTCAGTTACCTGGGTGAGGGCATGGGCTACGACACCATTGCCATCGTGGAGTTCGGTGAGGGCAATTCGCTGATCGTTACTCCGGCACTTCGCCAGGTGATCTGGACTGAGCAGCTCGAGGTGGGCGGCTTGAACCCCGACGATTTCGATGCCTTCGTTACGAAGTCTCGCGTTCACTTCCGCCGCGGCTTCGACGAAACCGGTTATGCCAAGTCGATCTACATCGTCGATGCACCAGGTGGATTCGTCGGCACGGTGCGGCTCGACTCACTGACGTATGAGAATGTCGATTTGAGCAATCTCTATCCCTACGGTACGCCTCCTGACCGGCGCTGAGGCCAGAACTGCACTGACCGCTGTGCGGTACATCCGCCGGCGGTCAGGCAAAACCCCGCCCGACAAACCAGAATACGCCCAGCGCCACGAGAAAGCTTGCGAGCGCGTTCCGGGCGGGCCACTCCAGCGTGGCCGCCGCCGGGGCGAGGCGAAGCAGCACGAACAGGACCGCCAAAAGAGCGCCGACCATCAGCAGTTGGCCCAGCTCGATGCCCAGGTTGAATACCAGCAGCGCCACCGCGAGCTGATCGACCGGCAGGCCGATCTCCAACAAAGAACCGGCGAACCCAAAACCGTGGATCAGACCGAAGAACGCGGTCACCAGGGGCGTAATCCCGGACTGCCACGCCGGTCGCGCTCGCGTGAGTAGCAGGTAGGCACCGAAAAACACAGTAATTCCCGTCATGGTCAGCGGATCCGGACCGGCGCGAAGCAGGCTCCACAGGACGAGCGCCGTGCCGGCCAAGACCACCGCCGCCGCGTAGACACCGAGGCGTGTCTGGCGCCGAAACACGCTTTCGGCCGCAACCAGTGCGATGGTGAGTCCGATCAGCGCTTCCACGAGTTGACCATCCGGCACGGCAAGCCCGAGCACAGCCAGCGCCAGCGTAATGCTGTGACCGATGGTGAATCCTGTGATCGCGAAAACCAGCGGTTTAACTCCGGCGACCAGCAGGAGGAGCGACGCGAGAAAGGCGAGGTGGTCGTAGCCAAACGCCATGTGGTCGACGCCAAGGCGGGCGTAGCGAAGAGCAACGTCGGTAAGCGATGTCGAAGCAACCTCTGGCAGTTGCCATGAGCGGGTCGCGCGATCCATCACACGCTCCCCGGCGAAACTGCCGCCGTCCCGGCTTACGCGCACAAAGTGCAGATGGTCCGGCAGCAGCTCAAAAAAGGCGTCGTTGCGAAGCTCCAGCGATTCCGATCCAGGGCAGGTTGCAACGAAGCTGGCCTGGAGAAACCTTCGGGTTTCCTGCGCCGCAAAGCGGGATTTCGGGCAGAGAACATCTGCGGCGTACAGCCGGTAGCGGTCGCGTACCGCCGCGGCTACGAGGTCTAAGGGAGATTCCTCGGAACTGAGTTCCGCCAACTGCAGGAACTGATCGCGCCGCATGTTGTACGTGACGGTGAATTCACGCTCGCCCGGCCCTGCGCGTAACAGTCCGTAGCTCTCTCCCAGGGAGTGAGCAAACAGTGGTGCCGGGAACAACAGCACGAGCAGACAGATCAGGGGCTGACGCATGCTAGCGGGCCAGTCGCTCGTTCTTGCGTATCTCCGCCCGTTGCCTGAGCCAATCGAGGTAGTCGTCGTAGGCGTCGTCTTCCCGCTGCATTTCCAGCTCGTTCAGCACCGAGAGGCGAGCTTCATCGAACGCCGGAACCCGGGCCTCGTACACCCCAAGGACCCTCAGTACATGCACACCCGCGGCCGACTCATAGGTGAGCACGTCGCCCGCACCCACCGACGCCAGCCAGGCGATGACCTCCTCTGTAAAACGACGAGACAAGGCATCAAGGCTCATGGGCACGGGAGGCAGCCAGGTTGCGGACACGCCCTCACTCTCAGCGGCGAGGGTTGCCGCTCCCTCGCCTGCTTCCAGAGCCGCCCTGAGCGAGGAAAGAAGACTTCGATCCTTCAGGACGATTTCTTCAAGCTCCAGCGTCCGGGGCTCGGAGAACAGCTCGGTGTTTTCACGGAAGAAAGCGGCCAGCTCGTCGTCGGACACGGTGCGGCTCCGCGCCTCGTTCAGGATGGATTTCTCCATGGCCTGGATAATAGCGACGCGCACATTGGAGTCGCGGCGCAAAATGCCCAGCTCCAAAGCGCGCTGAATCAAAAGCTCCTCATCGATCATGTCATCCAGCGTGAGGAGCAGCTCGTCCACGGGCACGCCGACCTGCGCACGGCGCTCCAGAAGACTGCGCAATTCGTCCGCCGGAATGGTTATGCCATTAACTTGAGCGGCAGTCCCGTCGTCCAGAAGCGCGTCGCCCGCGTCCACCAGCCCGGTCAGCGCGGTTAGGATTCCGAGCACCACCGCGGCGATCAGCAGTCCGTCGGTCAGCTTCATAGTTACCCGCATGTCTGTGTTGATCGGCCATGATGCCTGCTCAGTCGATGGCTCCGCCAGGGCTGCGCGGAACGTTCGTTCGCGTCGGAGCAAACTGTGCGGGAATAGGTAGGCTCGCAACGATCGCAAAGCGTGCCCTCATGGTGGCTCCTGAATGCCCATCAATCCCGCTGATCAGATTTCCAGAACTGACCGTCAGGGCATTGGTCCTGCTTTCGCCGCTGCAGGTTCAACCCCTAAGCCCAACGCTTTACCGCGTCCACGGAGTCAGTCGGGCCTGTGTTAAAGCAGATCCTGGCGTTTGGAGCGTATTCATGGACAACATTAATCAGTTGCTCGAATAACAGGAATTCGTCGGTGTCGGTCCTGACTCCCGCTCCGATGAGCACGCAGGAATAGTCGTCGCCTGACAGCTTGGATCTCACGACCTCTGCTGCCGTTTCACCATGATCAATAAAGCAAACCTCGACCACGTAACCGGACTCTAGGAGCGTGGTCTGGTCCCGCCTGAGCCCTGCTTCCAGCTTTTCGGCGCTCAGGCCTGGCCACCGTCCATAGTTCACCACCGCCGGATCGAGACCGATCAAAAGAACGCTTATCGTCGCCATCGCACAATCCTCGAAATTGCGGATCCCGCGGTGAATCGATACGTCACCCCGGAATAGATTCGATACCATCTTGCAGGTTAACGACACGGGAAGAACGTCAAGCGACTTCTTTGCCCCGTACACTGATCAGAATACGAGAGGACGGCTCCCCATGCTCACGATCATTCTGAGGCTGGTTCAAACCACGGTTGCCTCGCTGCTCCTAGTAGCAGTACCCAGCTCTACCGCGGCCACGGAGAACGAACAAGCGCTGCGGGCCCCCTTTACTGGTGCCGGGACCGACTCCCCCGCAGCCGCGGCTAGTGACGGCGACAGCCTCACGGTTTACGTCGCGAGAAAGATCCTAACCATGGATCCTGGTCAGCCAGAAGCGACAGCGGTAGCCGTCCTGGCGGGTCGTATCGCGGCTGTCGGCAATTTGGCTGATCTGGAAAGCTGGACCAGGAAGTATCCGCACAAGATCGACAGAACCTTCGAAGACAAAGTCCTGATACCCGGTTTCATTGCCGCGCACGAACATCCTATCGTGGCCGCCAGCACCATCACCAGAAAACCTCTGACGGCCTTCTATCCTACGCCAAACCCCTTCGGGCCAGACATTACTGGGGTCAAGGGCAAAGCGGAAGCGCTTTCGCGACTCAAGGACTTCGTCGACGACCAGCCTGATTCCACCGAGACGGTATTTTCCTGGGGATACGATGTGATTGCCATGGGCGGCCACCTGAACAAGGATGACCTGGACGAAGTTTCCACCACACGCCCTATCGTTGTCTGGGACGCCTCCGTCCACTTTGCCTACGGCAACTCAGCTTACTTGACCCAGCGCGGTGTAAGGGCTGAGGACGCCGCCCGCATAAGCGGCATTGAGCTCGGCGAGGATGGCGAGCCAAACGGACAGTTTCTTGCCACCGCAGCGGCGGCTTACGCGCTGGTGCCGGAGATTTCGAAGGCGATGGCGGGAATGAAATCTCTGGTGGACCAAGTCACCCGCCTCAATCGACAAACAGGAATAACCACCACTACGGAATTGGCGTTCGGTCTGGTCGACATAGGTTTCGAATCACAGTTCTTTCCAGACTATTACAACGATACAGACATACCCCTGCGCATTGTTGTGGTCGCCGACGCAGCCACCTACGGCGAAAAGCACGGCGATGACGCGGTGGCGGCCGTTAAAGCCATGGCAGAGCTGAACACAGAGAAAGTCGTCTTTTCCGGGGTGAAGTTCTTTGCGGACGATGCGTTCCTGGGACTCGCTATGGCATTGCGGGAGCCCGGCTACATCGATCCCGACTTGAAGGCCATCTGGAATACGGCACCTGAGAGAATGGCAGAGGCCATGCGACCCTGGTGGAATGCCGGGTTTCGTATTCACATTCACAGCAATGGCGATGCTTCGCAAGATGCGGTACTAAACGCGCTTTCGAGTCTGCAGGATGGCAAGCCGCGGTTCGATCATCGCTTCGTTTTCGAGCATTTTGGACTTTCGAGTCCGGATCAGATACGACGCCTCAAGGCACTTGGCGCGACTGCGAGCGTTAATCCCAGTTATCTCTATCTTCGCGGGGAGATCAACGCCGACTACATTGGTAAAAACCGCGCCGCGATGGCCGCGCGCCTCGCGACACTGGTCCGCGAGGGCGTACCCACCGCCATACACTCCGACCTGCCGGTTGCTCCGGCAGATCCCCTGCTGCTGATGTGGATGGCGGTCAACCGGATGGGTCAGTCGGGAGCGGTGCTCGGGGCACAGGAGCGCGTTACCGCTGCTCAGGCTCTGCGCATGGTGACGATAGATGCTGCCTACGTGCTTGGGATGGATAGTCGCATCGGTAGTATCGAGCCCGGCAAGCACGCGGACTTCACCGTGCTGGACGCGAACCCTCTGGAAGTCGCGCCGGAAACCATTCGCGACATTGGCGTCTGGGGCACTGTGTTTGCCGGCAAGAAGTACCCCGCGCCGGAAAAGGCACAACCCTAGTCCTGCACACTTTTTTCCGTGCTCGCGCTGGTGATAGCAAACTCCCTAGAAGCCATTCGGGCCGGTGCCCGCTCGATACTCGCCGAAGCAACACCGTCTAAAACATCCATCACGAGATCCGGCGTGTCCCTGTTTGCCCGTTCCAGGGACTTGAGTCCGGCAAAGTCCCGCGGTGCCGGTGAACGAATCGCGAAGGAAAATCGATTCGCAGAGCGCTAGACTAAGGCGCAGACCGTCCGCATCGACGCCACCATCCCAGCCACCACTCTTCTGCTTACGGACCTCGCCGCGAAGGAAGCGAATCATGAGAACACGCCGCCAACCGCCCCTTATCCTTGCTCTGCTTATCGTACTCACTGGCGTCACCCCGCCGCCGGCATGGTCTGGCCCGCAAGACGACGACGCGGAAATGAAGTCTCCGGGGGCGAGCTCCAAGATCGATGCGGGCGGCGTCGCCGAGGTTATCGCCCCCTTCAACAGCTACGGCCACGTCTACGACGGGAACAGTATCGAGGCCATGCGACCCCGCTTCATGGGCACCCATGGCGCCGTTTCCACGGGCCACTACCTGGCGACCCTGGCGGGGATGGAAGCCCTTAAAGCCGGTGGCAATGCCTTTGATGCCGGGGTTACGGCCGCTATGGCACTGAAGGTCACCAAGATGGGCTACGCCGGTTGGACCGGGGTTGCACCCCTGATCCTGTACAGCGCCGACGAAGACAGGGTTATCACCCGGGTGGGGGCGGGGACCAGCCCCGCCGCCGCCACCCTGGAGCGCTTCCTCGACGAGGGTAAGACGCCCGTCAACACCGCCCTCCTCCCCGCCGACGTGGACGTTTGGCTGGCGGCCCTCGACCGCTACGGCACCATCGGTTTTTCCCAGGCTGCCGCTCCGGCGCTGGAGATAGCGGAAGACGGATATCACCTGTACAAGATGCAGCGATGGCTCCTGCAGGACCAGCGTGAGGGAGTATTCCGCTTTCCCTACAACGAGACCTTCTGGTTTCAGCACGGATCCGGGGAACAAAAACTCGGCCAGCTTATGGTCAACAAAGACCTCGGCCGACTGATCCGCACGATGATGGACGCCGAGAGTGAGACGCTGGCAGCCGGAGGTACACGCTCCGAGGGAATCCGCGCGGCGCGCAACAGCTTCTACGCGGGCGAGCCGGCCCGGGCCGTGGATGCGTTTTTCCGCGAGCACGACGGGCTGGTCACCTACGACGACCTCGCCTCGTACCAGGGCGAGTGGACCGAGCCCCTGCGCACGGCATTCATGGGTTACGAGGTCTTCGCCGGAGACGGCTGGTCCCAGGGCCCCAGGATGATCCTTATTCTCAAGATGCTGGAAGGCATGGACCTCAAAGCACTCGGATTCAACACGCCCGCCTACATTCACACCCTATCCCAGGTGATCAACCTGGCCATGGCGGACAGTCACCGCTACGTCGCCGACCCGGACGTGGTGGAGATTCCGCCCGAGCTGTACTCCCGGGAGTATGCCGAGCTTCGGACCGGCTTGATCGATCAGGACGAGGCTTTCCAGGACATGCCACCCTGGGGTGATCCGGTCGAAATGCGCCCCGTGGCCGAAGACTCGCCTCGCTCCTTTATCGCCGGTCCAACCTCTATGCGGACCGCCAAAACGGCGACCTTCGACACGTCGTCCCTGAACGTCATGGACGGGGATGGCAATCTTTTTGTCATGACCGAGAGCGACGGCCACCTGAGCACGCCCATGATCCCGGGTTGGGGTTTCGGCCTCGGGGCCCGCATGGAGCAGTTCAACCTCGATCCGACGCTGGCCAACGTGATGGCGCCGGGCAAACGCCCGAGAAACACCAACAGCCCGCTCCTGGTGATGAAGGAGGGTCAACCCTTTATGGGCCTTTCTACGCCCGGCGGAGATCAGCAGGTGCAGTCCCTCCTCCAGGTGTTCCTGAACGTTGTGCTGTGGGGCATGTCGCCGGAACAGGCCGTGGATCAGCCGCGGTTCGGCAGCTATAACTTTCCCGGAACCGGAACCGAAGTGAACCTCAATCCGGCCCGTCTCAACGTCGAAGGCCGAATCCCCGATGCTACGGTACAGAAGCTCCGGGAACTGGGCCACGACGTGCAGCTCTGGGGTCTTTGGGACTGGCATGCCTGCGCACCTACGCTGACTTATCGGGATCCCGAGACGGGCGTCATGAGCGCCGCCGGCGATGTGCGGCGGGAAACCTCCTCCATGGCGTACTGAACGATGTCTGCGCCGTGGATGGAACATCCGAAACTCATCGCCTGGTTCGACGACCTTGAGGACGCCGTAACCACCGCCTTCGCGCTTACCGACGAACAACGCGCCGAGGTTAAGGCGCTGCGGGCGCCGCGGGACAACACCTGGGTCATGCTTGCCAAAGACACCGGGACCCGGGACGCGCTCCGAGCACGGCTGAGCGAGGCGCAACGCCACATGAACATTCCCGTGGCCCGCGACTGCAGGGTCCTCGTTGATCGTGGAGATTTTGAGGTTGAGGAGGACAGCTTCGAGCAGCAAAACGGCTTCGACGCTATCGACGTCGACTACATCGAGGAAGGCAGCGTCGAGGAGTTGCGTCGCGAGCTGCTGTCGGATGCCGATGACTACGCCGCGTCTGAGGAGACCGGCTGGTTCTACTCGATCTCAGACAACGACGGCGAGAACGGCCTTAACGGCGGCGTGTGTGACGAGTCGGGCAAAGACATTGACAGCGATGGCCCGCGATAGAAGTAGCACCAAAGATATAGCAACCCAACCGTTACCTGACGATCAGGCTCAGTTCCGGTCTGGCAATCCCATTAGCGGACTTTTAACGTAGTGCCTTTCACCGCCGCCTGCGGCCGGCAGCAGACGCAACCTTAATCGCTGGACGAGAGCGCGCCCTGAAGCTCCTCAAGCTCAGCCAGGAGTTGCTCCCGTGCTCTAATAACACGCGACAACTGGAGGGCTCTCGAAGCCAGAAGATTGCCGTAGCGTCGGTTGCCAATGAACGCGGCCGTATCTATTTCAAACCGAATATCGTCACGACCCGCCCATCCGGAAAGATGTGATGCGCCCATCCCAACTAGATCGGCATGGATTTCGTCGTAAGGGCCTGCTTGGCTAGAGAACCAGTCCTCGAGGCGCCGCTGCCGGAGGGCATCAAATTCAAGTGTCCTGGCGTAAGAAAGAATTTTCCTGCGCAATGAGGCGTCCTTGATGCTTTGCAAACTACCTGAAGTCAGGTCTTCAAGGGCCGCGTGCTGCAGCGGCACCGCTTGCAGCGGAACCGGACCCATGTTGTAAACCATTTCTCGAACTTCCTGATCGCTGGTTGATTCAACTGAAGCAGTTGCCACCTTCACGATGTAGGCTTCTGTTTCCCTCAGATATATTTGGATACTGTCCAAATTCCGTTGCAGAAGTTCGCGATTTGCCGACAACTCAAACACCAGAGATGACAAGTATCCCTGAACGCGCTCCTGCTCCTGCCGCTCTTCCCATACCGCATCAATGGCGAACGCCAGCAGTATTGCCAACAGCACGGCGCCACTTTCCAAACCGACCTTGCGCAAGCTGAGAAAGGATTGCTTCATCGCCAACATCTCATGTCCTGCCAAACGAGGTCTAAGTGTATTTCAGCCGAGCAGGTTACTGTGCGTTGAGCGTGGCCATAGCTTGCGCAAACGCCATTCAAAGTTAGGGAATGACCGAGACGGGTCGATTTAAGTCTGTCAGCGTGTAGGTCACGAACGTCCGCGCCCAACAAAATCCGACGCTGGCTCCCGGATCAAGCCCAATCCATTACACAACGATTCCAGCGATCCAGTTTCGCGATGAGGCATGCAGTCCGGTGTTCTTACCAGACCTCATGCTTATCACCATAGCGCAGCAGCCAGCCCGTGGCGTAGGCGGACAAAAAGATGAGAGGCGTTGCAAAGAGATCCGGGCTCACCAGCCAATCGATGAGACCAAGCGCGAGCAACACCATCTCGACACGAAACACATGCTTTCGCGTGTTCACGCCAACCATATTGGCGCGGAACCACCACGGCAGGCGCTTCCATTCCTCTTTACCCTTGTCAATCACGGTAATCTCCTCTGTCAGGGTGGATACATCCACTTCAAACACAGAGGCGAGGCACTTCAGGGTCTCCAGGCTGGCTTTCTGACCGTTCTCCACTCGCTGCACGGTCCTGACATTCAGGCCCGAGTAGGTTGCAAGCTGTTCCTGAGACCAGCCATTTCTATCTCTCAGTTTTTTTACTATCACACGGGGCGCCTCACTGCTCTGCGCGGCGGATCATCCCCTGATGAGGCTTCTGTCGGCCACGACAGTCCCCCGACAGTAGCACGACAGGCGCTCCAGACAGCTTTGTTGATCTGCTTGATCGCGACATTTGAGCCTAAATGCAGAAATCTACGGCGAAACTCTTCGATCGTGTCCGTCGACGCGTTTACCAGGAAATCTCAGGAGTGCGCATTCAATTTCCTGGGGATTCGCGTCGCGAAGAGTGTTCAATTCGAACGCAGGCCCGCCTAATAGGTATCGAATATGCGTTGAATCTCATCCCTTTCAGACGTTCGGGTGAGTGCCAACATCAGAAGGATTCTCGCCTTGTTGTCCTGCTGACCGTTGGAGACGATCGCGGGAAAAGCGTAGTCCGGCGCTGAGACGATGCGACCTCGCGGTACTCGTGAAGTAATGACTGTGGGAATGCCCCGGCCGGCGACCGCTTCGAGGCCCATCCGCATTCCGGCGCTCATGCGACCGCCGGCGAAGGTGCGAATCACGAGCCCATCCATGGACTGGCCGGCAAAGCGCTTGACGATCTCGCTGTCCATGCCCGTGAAATCGGTCAGGATGAGCACCTCCGGCAGTTCATCGATGCCTGAAAGATCAAATTCCGAGGTCGTTGTATGGGGTTGTAGCGAGCGACGGTAAAAGCGAACCCCGTCTGGATCCACGACACCCAGCGGTCCACCACCCTCGCTCTCGAAGGTCTGCACGCGCCGATTGTCTGTTTTCCACACGTCTCGCGCGGCACTGATGTCCTCATTGAGAACAACGAGAACCCCTTGACCACTTGCCGCGCCACTGCCGGCGACCCGAACGGCGTTAATGAGGTTCGCGGGCCCGTCTGGAGACACTTCATTGGACGAGCGCATGGAACCCACCAGCACTACCGGGCGGTCCCAACGGACGGTTAGATTGAGAAAGTACGCGGTTTCCTCCAGGGTGTCCGTACCGTGCGTGATGACGATTCCGGTGAGATCATCGTCCGCCGCAAAGAGATCATTGATTCTTTGTGAAAGCGCAAGCCAATGGACCGGCGTCATTCCGGACGAGCCAATCTTGCTGAACTCTTCAACCTCGATACTCGCGTAGTCCAACAGCTCCGGAACCGCCCGCACCAGGGCTGGACCCGGCATGAGGGGCGCGTCGGTTCGGCTCGCAATCGTTCCACCCGTGGTGAGAATCAGTATCCGAGGCTTTAATCCACCGGTTTCACCAGCGGCGCTGATGGCCGCAAACAGCAACAGGATCAGTAGCGAGCGTCGTTTCACGGCTCGACCTTTCGCGGGGCCGGTACAAGCATCTTCGACACTTCTTCATCTCCGAAACGGTTGGACGGCGGGCTCGCTCCGGGCAGTGCGCCCGGCTCGCGAACTCTCAGCTACCGGCCTCAGGGTTCAAACGATGGCCCCTCCCTGTCAACCGCGCTCGCCGACCTCGACAGCCCGGAGCCAATCCGGAAGGCCCCTGAATCACGTCCCGAACCCGGTGCGCCGGTGTGTACCCGGTGTTAGGCTCAGCGCAGCGCCCGCCCGGATTTCGGAGTATCTCATGCGTTGTTCAGCTACTTTGTATATTCCGCGAATCCCGCTGATCCGCGCGCTCCTCTTTGTAGTGACGGCCGCGCTGGTCGCACTTTCGTATCCAACCGAAGCCCAGCGAGTGTCTCGCGAGCAACTGCTCGACTACATGCAGCAGATCCGCAGTGCGAACGACCTGCCTGGGCTATCGGTGGCTGTGGCCGTCGATGGAGAGATCGTTTTTTCAGAGGGTGTCGGCTTCGCCGAACTCGATAATCGGACGCCGGCCACCGGGCGCACCGTCCACAATGCCGGCTCCGTTTCCAAGGTGCTGGCCGTGGTGGGCCTGATGCAACTGTGGGAGCAGGGAAAGGTGGATCTGGACGCCACGATCCAGACCTACCTGCCCTACTACCCCGAGCGGGCCTTTCCGGTCACCGTGCGCCAGATCCTGACTCACACTTCGGGTATCCGTCACTACAACGGCGTCGAGTTCGGGCCGCACGATCTCCTGAGGTTCAAACACTTCGACAACTTCGAAGAAGCGACAGAGCTGTGGAGGAACGACCCCCTGGTATTCGAGCCGGGCACGGCCTGGATGTACTCGTCCCACGCCCACAACCTCCAGCACGGGATCGTTGAAGCCGCGTCGGGGCTCGGCTTTGAGGAGTACCTGAAGAAGTATGTCTGGGAGCCTGCGGGCATGATGGCTACCCAATTCGACGTTCCGAGCCGCGTGGTCGCGAACCGGGGCAAAGGCTATCTGCGCGACAACAACGGTCCTTTCGTGAATGCCCAGGCCGAGGATCCGAGTTACAAATACGCCGGCGGTGGCATCCTGACCACGGCGGAAGACCTCGTTCGCTTCGCCCTGGCCATCAACGAGGGGCGTCTGCTGAGTGACCGCGCGGTCGCGGAGATGCACCGGCACCAGATCGATCCGTCGCTTCAACGCTTCATACCCGGCGCGGATCCCCAGGCGCTCGATCACCAGCAGGCCCTGGCCTGGTGGATTCGGACGGACCAGGCGGGTCGCCAGTACCCAAGTCATACCGGCACGGTGAAGGGCACGCGATCATTCCTCGCCAACTTTGATGAATACGGAGTTATCGTCGCCATCCAGGCCAATGCGCTGCCCTTCGACTCCGCGCGCTACGGTGAGGCCATAGCGCAGATGTTTCTACCCGTGCCACGGGCTAGCGCTGCGGGCGCAGACCCAGGGGCGCGATAGCACCCGAAAGGCAGTCCCTGCCCGGTCTTTTCGTGGTCACGGATGCTTGGCGACAGGTGCGCCGACCGGAACCTCAGTGCGGAAAAATGGACAGACGCGCCCTGGTGCTCAATCCGATGCCAGACGTGAGGACGGCGTCCCGCCAATGGTCGTACTCCGCGGGTTGCGTCTACCGGAAGCAAGCTGCGTCATAGTGACCTTGGATGCCCGTCATCGACGGCATCGAGTTGGAGCGGCCGAGGCAATGGGTGAAATGCGTCAGGCCGCTCGCGATCTGCTGTAGCTTTCCTATACTCGGCGGACCACTCCCGGTTTCAGGATAAAAACAATGAGTACCCCATCCGGCGTTCCTGCAGTTTTCGGTCTTCTGTTTCTCAGCCTCACGCTCCATGCCCAGACTCCATCGTCGATCGATGATAGCGAGCTCGCGGCTCGGGCCGGCGCGCCGCTGTTCGAGGGCATGGGCAACCACCACCACCCGATCTCGACCGCGGATCCGAACGCGCAGCGCTACTTCGACCAGGGCCTGGTCCTTTCCTTCGCCTTCAATCACGCCGAATCTGCGCGCTCCTTTCGCGCCGCTCAGAACCTGGATCCCGCGTGCGCCATGTGCTTCTGGGGTGAAGCCCTGGCCCTGGGACCGAACATCAATGTGACCAGCGACGGCAAGGCGATCATGGGAGACGAAGATCGTAAGCAGGCCTACCGCGCCGCTCAGAAAGCGCTGACCCTGATGGACGGAGCGACCCCCCGGGAACGTGAATTCATCACTGCGCTGGCCACGCGCTACAACGGCGATCCGTCCACTCCCCGTGAACCTCTAGACCTCGCCTATCTCGATGCCATGCGGGCTCTCTATGCAAGACATCCGGACAGCGACGACGCGGCGAGTCTTTTCGCCGAGGCCATGATGAATACCATGCCGTGGGATTACTGGCTTGATGCGGAAACTCCGAAACCGCTCGCAGCGGAAGCGATCTCGGTTTTGGAGACAGTGCTTGAAAGATCACCGGAGCACCCCCTTGCCCTGCATCTGTACATCCACGCTGTAGAAGCTTCGAACAAGCCCGAGCGCGCCGAACCCGCGGCCGATCGCCTCGCCGAACTCGTGCCCGGGGCTGGCCATCTTGTGCACATGCCGGCCCATATCTACTGGCGCGTTGGCCGTTACGACGACGCCTCGGAGGCCAATATACGAGCCGCCGCCGTGGATGAGGAATACATCGCGGCCTGCAATGCGCAAGGCTTCTATCCGGCGATGTACTACCCCCACAACATCCACTTTTTATGGGCTTCTTCCTCGATGCAGGGTCGGCGAGACCTGGCCATCGACTCGGCCCGGCGGGTCGCGGCCAGCGTACCCGTCGAAATGATCGAGCAGTTTCCGCAGGTGGAGTTCTTCCATACGATTCCTCTTCTGTCGCTCACTCAGTTCGGAATGTGGGAGGACATACTCGCTACGCCGGCGCCGAGAGATGATTTCGAGTTCTCCAACGGGATATGGCATTACGCCCGAGCGCTTGCCTTCGCGCGAACAGGCGACCTCGACTCGGCCGTCGGGGAACACGAGTCACTCGTGGAACTGAAGGACGCCACCGACGTCGTCTTCCTCGATTCACTTTTCTACCCGGCCACCATGCTTCTGGACATTGCCGACTCGCTGGTATCGGGTGAGCTTGCGCTGCATAGCGGCGCCATGGATGAAGCCGTTGCGCACTTCAAGGACGCGGTCAGCGTGCAGGACGAGCTGCCCTACATGGAACCGCCGTTCTGGTACTACCCGACTCGCCACACCCTGGGCAAAGCCCTGCTTGCCGATGGCCGCGCCGCGGAGGCCGAGGCCGTGTACCGCCGCGACCTGGAGATCTATCCGCGCAACGGGTGGTCAATGTACGGGCTTATGCAGAGTTTGACCGCGCAGGACAAAGACGCGAGCGAGATACAGCAGCAGTTCGACATTGCGTGGCGACGGGCCGATGTGGAGTTGACCGCTTCGCAGTTCTGAACCGATCTATGCGTGACCGGGCTGCGCCGGGGTTCGCGCTGCCACCTGCAAACCAGTAACCGAGCGCTTTCTAATCATGCTTAACCTCCGCCTGGTTTTCCTTGTAGCCATTGCTGTGCTGTTTGCCGGGCGTGCCGCAGCGCAGATTCATCTTGTCTCCGATGAGGTCCGTCGCGCGGCCCTGGCCGATGAAGCCCATATCGAACGCATGGTCATGGTGCCGATGCGCGACGGCGTGCGTCTCGCGTCCCGCATCTATCTCCCGAAGGACGGTGACGGCCCGTTTCCCACGATTCTTTGGCGGTCCCCCTATAACTTCAGCGAGAAGATGGTGCCCAATCCCTCCTACTCCGACGCCAATCTGAAGTTTGCGCTCGACGCGGTCCGCCATGGCTACGCCTTTATGATGCAGAACGAGCGCGGCAAGTTTTTCTCCGAGGGGGAGTTCGAGGTGCTTGGGCGACCGCGCAGCGACGGCCACGATACGCTGAGCTGGATAGCCGAACAGAACTGGTCCAATGGCAAGGTAGGGACTATCGGCTGCTCTTCCACCGCCGAATGGATCATGGGCCTGGCGAGCAGCAGACATCCGGCGCACGCGGCGGCCGTGCCCATGGGTCAGGGCGCGGGGATCGGTCGTATGGGGCCGCACTACGAGCAGGGCAACTTTTACAAGGGCGGCGCGATCCAGCTGCCCATGCTTACGTGGCTCTACAACGAACAGAACACCGTACGTCCGATGTTTCCACCCACGCTGTCCCGCGACGAACTTATCCGGGTGTCCAAGTACTACGACCTCGCCCCCGACTACCCGCAGCCGGATTGGCACAAAGCCTTCGCGCACCTGCCCTTGGCAGACGCACTTGTGGCGGCCGGCGGTCCCAACGGCATCTTTGATCAGATGGTCGATCGTGGCCCGGACCATCCCGACTGGTACAAGGGCGGGCTGTATCACGACGATGAAGACTTCACCGTCCCCGCGCTGTGGGTGAATTCCTGGTTCGATCTCTCCGTGGAAGCCAACACGGAGCTGTTTAACCACGTGCGTAGAAGCGCGTCCGAACCGTCGATCCGGGACAGCCAATACATGATCATCGCGCCCACGGAACATTGCCACATGTACCGGCTGCGCGACCCCCATGTCGCCGGTGATCGCAGCATGGGACGCGTGCACTTCGGCCTCGATGAGATCGTGTACGAGTTTTTTGATTACTACATGAAGAACGAAGACAACGGCTTCCCCGAGGAAAACCCGCGGGTGCGGTACTTCTCGATGGGGCGCAATCAATGGCGCAGCGCATCGACCTGGCCCCCGGAAGGCGTTGAAAAGATGACGCTGTTCCTAGCGAGCGGCAAGGGAGCGAACACGCTGCGCGGTGATGGCAGGCTCACCGCAGCAGCGCCGACGAGCCTGGGCCGGGATACCTTTGTGTACGACCCGATGAATCCGGTGCCGACGCACGGTGGAAACTTCTGCTGTCTCGCAACGGCGGAAACGCCCGGTTCCTTCGACCAACGGGCGAATGAGGCCCGTCAGGATGTGCTCGTCTACAGCAGCGAACCGCTGCCGCGTAACCTTGAGGTCAGCGGCCCGATCGAGGTGACGCTGTTTGTGTCCTCGGATGCGCGCGATACGGACTTCACTGTCAAGCTCCTGGATGTTGAGCCCGACGGCACGGCCTGGAACCTTGTAGAGAGCATCCAGCGCGCACGTTATCGAGACGGCTACGATCGCGAGGTGTTTATGGAACCGGACGGCGTCTATGCCCTGAAGTTCGCACCGCTCGAAACAAGCAATGAATTCAAGGCAGGGCACCGAATCCGCCTGGAGATCTCCAGCAGCAACTACCCGCGCTTCGAACGCAATCTGAACACCGGCGGGCAGAACGCCCGCGAAACGAACGTCGTCGTTGCGACGAATGCCGTCCACCACGGTCCGGGACAGGCGTCGTACATCGTCCTGAACGCGATCGAGCGCTGAATGAACGCGATTTCCCCGGGCGATAAGAAAAGCGGCCGCCGTCGGGTTACCCAAGGCCCCCCGGATCAGTACACTAAGCACCCCCGACACCAGCTACCCGGAGAAACGCTTATGACCCGCGCCATTGCAAAGTCATTCTTCGCCTCACTTCTCATTGCCAGCGTACCGCTCGCTCACGCCGATCATCACGGTCGGTTGATGGAAATCATCGATGGTCGCAGCGACGAAGCCAAGGCGCGTGACGAATACCGTCATCCCGCTGAGACCCTTCAGCTGTTTGGCATTAAAGAAGGCATGACCGTTATCGACGCCCTTCCCGGGAGTTGGTACGGCGACATTCTTGCCCCGCTGCTGGGCAGCGACGGTAAGTACATCGGCGTTCGCTACGGCGACTGGTTCTATAAGAATCGCTTTGGCGACGAATATGCGGAACGCTGGGAAGGCGCTCAGGCGTCTTTGAAGGAATGGCCCGCCAGCGCATCCGAATATGGCAGCGGTGAGAACAATCCAGCCACCGAGGCACACTTCTTCCCCGGATTACCGGCGAGCCTCGACGGCAGTGTGGACGCCGCCCTGTTCATCCGCGCTCTGCATCACACCAACCGCTACGAACCCAAGTATCTCGACATGACCGCCGCGGACGCGTTCCGCGTTCTCAAATCGGGCGGCATTGTGGGTATCGTTCAGCATCGCGCCCCGGAAAGTGCCGATGATGTCTGGGCCGACGGCGACAACGGCTATCTCAAGCAAAGCCGGGTCATCGAAGCCTTCAAGGATGCCGGCTTCATGCTCGAGAATGCGTCGGAGATCAACGCCAATCGCAAGGATCAGCCGACAACGGATCAGTTCGTCTGGCGTCTGCCACCCTCAAGCGACGAAGCAGACGCACTCGCTATCGGTGAGTCAGATCGCATGACCCTCGTGTTCAAGAAGCCCTAGCTTCATGGTCGCCTAAACCTGGAATCAGATTTCAGCTCAGCCACCCAGCCCAGGCATCTCCTGGGCTCCGTAGAGTTCGTGGAATTCCTCGATCTGATCCCAATCTGTTTCCAGGTGCTCCACGTCTACGAAGGGAGCTAGCGGTTCCGCCTGGCACACCATGAAGAGGCGGTACTCGCGGTAGAACGAGTACTTGTACTTCAGGGCCGGACGATCCGTTCCCGGAGCGTTCTCGGTCCCCAGGTACTCAAACTCCATGGGACTGTCTCGCTTCGCGTAAGTGATAAACAGGTTGGGGCACTCCTGATTCTGTCCACACCACATCCTGCCCTGGTGGGCGTACGTCAGAACGATGCGGCGCATGGCGGCCTCTACGCGTTCATACTCGAGGCGAATGAAGTTCATATAGCGATTGATCGGGAAGTCATTCCCCGCATCCAGGTACAGGTAGAGGGTCGGGTTTGATCCTGAAATGCGTCCGGTATACAGCCGCGCATCGTTGCAGGTCATCGGGTCATGGGGACGGGGCATGGCTCATCTCCGGAGTCAGGGTGCATCTCGGACGAACTCTGGGGCTGCCTGGGGGCCGATCCGGCTCCACGGTGCCACCTGAAAACGTCCTCCGCCTCGCGACAGCGGGTCTCCCGGGCCTCAAATACTAGCTATCGCATTTATGGCTTTTGCTTTGCGCGAGGTTAGGGTTCAGCATAGCAGTCGCTCCGGGAAGTGCTTTCTCCCGGTTCGGCTCCACACAGGCGGACGTGCCATGCTCCCGCCTTCGGGTCGGACACAAAAAAGCCGGCCTGAAGAAAGCAGGCCGGCTCGCGCCTAAGGCGTCAGGTGCCTCTCACATCAGAAGTTCATTCTCAGGCCGCCGTAGAAGCGACGTCCCAGTACGTCGTACAGGGAGATGTCCACGTTGGCATCACCGGCGAGAGAGAAGCCGAGCACCGGCGGTTCTTCGTCCGTTATGTTGTCGATGCCGAGATTGAGTTGCAGCCGATCCGTGAAGTTGTAACTCGCATTGAGATCGAAGTAGTTCACCGCGTCGGCGCTCGTGACTACGTTACCGGCGCCGGGAACCAGATCCACCTCTGGAATGCCGCGCCACTGCAGTCGCGTGTACAGCGGTCCGGAGATGTACGAGAAGTTCGCCTGGTACTTTGCATCCGGCTGGATGAACGTGTTGAAGCCCGAGCAGGCTCCACCGAACAGGCCCAGGCAATCAAGGCCCGGCTGACCCGGCTCGGCGATGGTCTCGTTCTCGAAGGCCCAGCTCGCCAGGAAGCTCATGCGGATCGATGCGCCTTCAAAGATCGCCAGTGAGCCCGGCAGGTCGAAGCTGTAGTCCGCCTGCAGATCCAGTCCCGTGGCATTGATCTCCGCCACGTTCAGGGAACGAGCGTCAACGAAGTCAATCTGATTGTTCGGGAATCGATTGATCGCCCGGCAGGTGTCGCTGTTGTTGTCCAGTTCACGGAAGCAGGCATTTACCACCTGCTGCGCCGTAAGCTGGTTGATCGCGTTGTCGATAGTGATGTCGTAGTAGTCCAGGGTGACGTTCAAGCCTTCAACCATCGGTGGCGAAAGCACGACCCCGAAGGTCCAGGTGGTTGCTTCCTCTTCTTCCAGATCCGGGTTACCCCCGGAGCGCACACCAAAGCCAACGTTGATCTGATCGAAGGTGTCGATCTGGTCCGCCGGAATCCCCTGTGCCACACACAGGGCCTTCTCCGCGTCACTGGGGTTCAGATCCTTGTCACAGAGATCGTCACCGGCCGAGAAGCCGATGGTCACCGTGTCAAAAAGCTCGTTGATGTTGGGTGCGCGGATCGCGCTGTTGTAGGACGTTCGGAAGCGGGCCCAGTCCAGCGGCGAGTAGCTCAGGGCCACTTGCCAGGTGGATACGTCACCCACCGTGTTGTAGTCCGATACGCGGCCCGCGAATTCGGCGCCCAGATAGTCAACGAGCGGCATGTCGGCCAGGAGTGGTACACGCGCTTCGAAGAAGAACTCCGTCAGGTCAACGGAGGCTTCGATCGGCGGCTCGGGATCGCCGAACTCACCACCCTGGGCCGCCGTGTCAGGCCGAAAGTCAAACTGATCTTCGCGGTACTCGAAGCCGACCCCCAGAGTGAGAGGGCCCGCCGGAAGTTCGACCACATCGGTCGAGATAAAGGCGCCGAACACGGTGCGCTCGAGCACCTCGGTCACACCGTGGTTTGGCGAGATAAACGCCGCGGCCTCCGGACTGATCGAGTTGATGCCAAGGAAATTCACCGGCACACAACCCACAAACTCGTTCGTGCAGCGCGCGGAGCCGTCTGGGTCAACGGTCACGTCCGACCCCAGAGCCAGACGCAGCTGGGAAAGCTGACCGGCGATGTCTTCGTCGGTCTTGGCGCGCTGATACTGTCCGAACACATCCCAGTTCACGGTACGATCGGCCATGTCGAAGAAGCCCTTCATGCCGACTGTGGCGCTGTAGCTGGTGCGATCGTATTTGTAGTTACGCGGTCCCGTTTCCTCGGAGCGGCGACCTGTTCCGACAATCTCGGCGGTGCCATCGCCATCGGGATCAAAGGTATCCGCATTCGCGATAAGGAAGTCCCGCGTCGCATCAAAGAGCACCGGGTTGTTGGCAAAGGACGGAATCCGGTACACGCCGCGCGGCGCGCCGCTGGTCTGTAGACCGCCCGCATTAGGAGCCTGCTGCCACTCGTTGCGGTTCTCCATGAACGCAAGCTCGGTGTAGACCTCGACGTTTTCGGTGATGTCGAAGGACGCCAGCGACGTGAATTGCAGACGCTCAAGGGGACGAAGCAGATAGTTCAGAGGCGCGAAGTTGAAGCGGTCTTCGGGATCGCAGAAGGGCTGAACCACCCCCTGCTCACCAAAGCGAATCCCGCCGATAGTACCCGGACAGGCGGTAGCGGGGTCGAAACCCAGGCCGTTCAGATTTGCAAGATCGGCCGGCGTAATACCAACGCGGGTACCCGGAATATTACTGGAGCCCCCGGGGACGAGCTGGCCGCCGCTTTCAAAGAGAGAGATTGCCGAGTAGTCCCGGTCAGCAAAGAAAATATCGCCGCGATCGGTCCAAGAGACGCTTACCACCGCATTACCGCGACCATCGGCGAAGTTACCCCCAATGGTGAGATCGTACTTCTCGGTCGTCGCGTCACCCGCATCGGACTCGCCATAGAAGGTGTTGAACTCGATACCCTCGAAGTCGTCCTTCAGCACGAAGTTGATCGCGCCGGCGACCGCGTCCGATCCGTAAACGGCCGAGGCACCGCCAGTCATGATCTCAACGCGCTCTACCAGCGCGTCGGGAATGCTCGACAGGTCCGTGAGACCGCGGGAATCCGCGGGAGTAAAGCGGCGGCCGTTTACCAGGACCAGAGTACGCTCGGGCCCAAGGCCACGAAGGTCGGCCGTGAGAATCCCCGAGCCACCACCGGAGTTCACACTGGATGTGTTGTCGGATGCCAGCTGTGGCATTTCGTTCAGCGTTTCCTCAATGGTTACGTTACCCGCGTTCTGAACCGTCTCCGCTGACAGCGTAACGACCGGGCTGGGAGCATCCAGATCGCGGCGTACCAGGCGCGATCCGGTAATCACCACTTCCTCGAGCACGGTTTCTTCCTGCTGTGCGTTCACGGCCGGCGCATTGATAACGCCGAGCATAGCCAGCACTGGTAACAGCGCGCTTTGAGGTCTTTGCCAGAACAAATTGCCTTGGTTAAAACCCTGGTTTCGCATGGTGAGCACTCCCCGATTGCTTCCTGATTCTTGTCAATGCTTTTTGACCGGCCGCTCCCAGATGACTGGAATGGACGGTCGTGCCAACGTCTCTTCGATCCTGCCTTTTCCTGCCCGCGTCCTGCCCGTGTCCTTCCCTGCTCCAGCCCTGGTCCTTACTTTCCTCGCCCCGGCTCTCCCGCCTCGTCAAAACGCGGTAGCGAAAGCTGTGCTGATACCGACCCCGCTCGACGCGCGTACCTGACCACCACGATTGATCTCGTGGGAGAAAGGCAGGGCTGAACTCAGTCCACAGAGAACCTGCGAACCGTGAACCGAACGGAAAGGGGATGGAATAGAGCGTGCTGATGGATAAAACAGGAAAATGCCTAACCTCCATCGCTGCGACAGAAAACAACGCGCTACCCGTCCTTGGGCAGCCGACATTGGATTGATAGACTATATATTGTACGAGGTCAATGGAAATGCTTGGCAGGCATCGCTCCGGGAACAGCCTATGACGCAAAGCAAGAGACCACCGACCATATCCCAGGCCGTGGCGGCCTCGATTCGCGAGAAGATACTCAATCGCGAAATCGGCGGTGGTGAGCCGCTGCGCCAGGACGCCATAGCGAAGTCCTTTGGATCAAGCATCATCCCGGTCCGCGAGGCCCTCCGTCAGCTCGAAGCGGAAGGACTCGTAAAGCTGCATCCGCGGCGCGGAGCGGTGGCGACCAAACTAACGCTCGACAAAGCTCTCGATTGGATTCATCTGCGGCGCCTGATCGAAAGCGAGCTGATCGGTCAGGCCATCGATCACATCACCGCCGAAGACCTGGAACGCGCCGAGAAAATCCTCGACGACTTCGAAGCCGATCTGGACGCTCACCGCCGCATCGACGATTGGAGCGCCACAAACTGGGCGTTTCACTCAGCGCTCTATGCGCCGGCGCGACGGCCGGAAACAATGAAGGTACTGGAAACGCTGCACCGAAAGTGCGACCGCTATGTCCGCCTGCAGTTGCTCAGCGGAGACCACGTGGCCCGGGCCAAGGCCGAACATCGACAACTTGTGGAACTGTGCCGCAAGCGCGATAAACGCGGCGCTAAGGCGCTCATGCGCCAGCATACCGCGGGGGTCGAGGCCGACCTGAGGGAAATGCTCGGCAACTAGGGAGAGCTATGACGGCCAGACACCGCGCGCGCCGTCGTCACACGACTCTCCCGATGCCTAGCGCCGCCCGTCGTAGCCTACTCACGGCATCCGGGGCCAGGTATCACTCAGTCGGTATCCTTCGGGCCAGGGATCGTCTGCGGCCAGATGCAGCTCCCGCCTGCCCGTGATCCAGGCACTTCCCGACACCGTGGGAAGAATCGCCGGCATCTCATCGAGGAGCGTTTCCGCCTCGATACGGCCGAGAAACTCGGATCCGATAATCGAGCGTGTGCGCAACGCCTCGCCCACCGTCATTTCGCCGCGGGCATGCATCACGGCCATCCGGGCCGACAGTCCGGTGCCGGTCGGGGAGCGGTCCACCTTTCCGGGACGGACGATCGTCGCGTTCGTGCTCGTGCGCACGCCTTCTTCGATGGTGACCGGCGAGACGAACAGACAAAAGGAAATGCCCTTCATCTCCGCGAGATTCGGGTGCTGGAACCCGATCTGTTCCTCGGCGGCAGCGCGAATGCGACCGCCCAGTTCGCAGAGGTCCCGGGCTTCGTCGGGAACGAGAGAGAATCCAAGTTCCGCCGACGACACCATCGCAAAGGAGTCGCCACCGAAGGCGGTATCGACGCCGACCGTGCCGATACCGGCTACTTCGACCCGAGCGTCCAGCGTGGCCGCGAAGGAAGGCATGTTGCGAAGCGTTATCCGCCGCACGCGCCCCGCTTCACAGTCCGCTACGATCCGCACGAGACCGCCGGGCGCCTCCATGATGAAGCACGTCTGGGGCTCTTCCATCGGCACACGGCCGGTCTCCAGGAGCACCGTAGCCACGCAGATCGAGTTGGACCCGGACATGGGCGGCGTATCCTCCGGCTCCATGATGATAAAGCCCGACACCGCTTCCGGGGCGACGGCCGGCACCAGCAGATTGACGTGATTGAATACACCACCCCGGGGCTCGTTGAGCACAAAGTTGCGCAGACGGCCATCCTCCGCGATCCACCGCGCCTGCTCCCAGACCGTCTCACCCGGCGGTGTGGGAACGCCCGAAACGATGACGTGCCCGACTTCGCCCGCGGCGTGGCAGTCGACAATCTCAATGGGCTCGCCGCCGGCGCTGGCGTAGGGAAACTTCGACACGATGGGACTCCCTTCAGGAAACGGGGACAGCCGACATTATCGACCCGAGGAACGCGAGACGTCAGCATGTTTCTCCGTATGGATTGAATCGCGTCGTTGCGTGTGGCTTATTGTGTGCCGCCCAACTCCTGCGCCCTGGAACCGTTCGACCATGGATTGTGAAGCCTCGATCAGAGTCATCGATTCCCACACCGGGGGAGAGCCCACCCGTGTTGTGGTGGCGGGCATGCCTGAGCTGGGCAACGGGTCCATGGCAGAGCGAAGGGAACGGCTGCGCTCCACCTGGGATCACCTCCGGGCCGCTGTCGTTGCCGAACCCCGGGGCTCAGACGTCATGGTCGGCGCGCTGCTCTGCGAGCCCGAGGCAAGCGAAAGCGCCGCCGGCGTGGTGTTCTTTAACAACGTTGGCTACCTGTCCATGTGCGGCCACGGCGCTATCGGTCTGGCCGTTACCATGCACCATCTCGACCGTCTCGCACCGGGAAAGCACCGCCTGGAGACACCGGCCGGCGATGTGATGCTGCATCTCCACGATGCCAATCGCGTCAGCGTCAGCAACGTTGCCAGCTACCGCTATCGCCAGGACGTAGCGGTCCAGCTTCCGGGTCATGGTGAACTGCGGGGCGATATAGCCTGGGGCGGCAACTGGTTTTTTCTGGTGTCGGAGCACGGGCAGACTCTGAGCATGGATCGCGTGGAGGAGCTCACACAGTTCAGCTGGGCGATCCGCGGTGCTCTCGAGACGGCCAACATCCGGGGCCGCGATGGCGCGATCATCGACCACATCGAGCTGTTTGGCCCTCCGAGCGATCCGGCCCTGGCCGATAGCCGCAACTTCGTGCTGTGCCCGGGGCGCGCCTACGACCGCTCGCCCTGCGGAACGGGGACAAGCGCCAAGCTCGCCTGCCTCGTCGCGGACGGCCGCGTTGCCGCGGGCGACACCTGGCGGCAGGAAAGCATCACAGGCAGCGTGTTCGAGGCCAGGGCGGACATGGTCGATGACGAACTGCGGCCCCGGATCAGCGGCAGCGCCTTTATAACCGGCGAGAGCACGCTCTACCTCGACCGGGTCGATCCGTTTCGCTATGGCCTTGTACGCGGCTAGCTCTCAGGCCGTGGTGCTACACATCCGGGGTCGATCAAGGCATGGCGATCCGTGATTGCCGTCCCTAGCGAGACCAACAGCGTGCCCGCGGCCTCCCACGTCGTGATCGGCGCCGGCGTGATCGGTTTGTCGATTGCCTACCGCCTGGCCCGCCATTTCGACAATGTGCTGCTTATCGATCGCGATGATCCGGGCATGGCTGCGTCCTACGGTAACGCCGGGCATATCGCCACGGAGCAGGTCTTCCCCCTCCCCTCGCCCGCCACCCTGCGCAACGCCCCCCGTCTGCTCCTAGGGAGGAACGGTCCACTCTCTCTTCGCGGCGCCTACGTGCGAAAAATAGTGCCCTGGCTGCTTCGTTTCGCCTGGGCGTCACGGCCCGCAGCGTTTGCGCGGGGCACGGCTGCACTGTCGGACTTGCAGGGAAGAGCACTGGATGCGCTCCGGGCGCTGTGCGTCGATGCGGACGTCACCAATCAGCTCCATGAACGGGGTCATCTGATCCTTGTGGAGAACCCGCGGCTGGCCGATGCGGCACAACAACAGCTGAACACATTGCGACAACACGATATCTCCGCCGACTGGGTTCCAGCGCCCGGCGTCGCGGAACTCGCCCCGGGACTGGTTGGCAACGTCGGCGCGATCTACGTGCGCGATTCTGCGCACGTCGGCGATCCACTCACCGTGAGCCGGGGCCTCCTGAAAGCATTCCTCAATGCCGGCGGCAGACTCTTGCGCGACGAGGTTGCGGGAATTGAGCTGGGAGCCGGCGGCGATGCGGCAACACTACGCCTGTCGGACGGCCGTCTGCAGGCGCAGCGCGTCGTTCTCGCCGCTGGTGCGTGGTCCGGTCCGCTCGCGGCACAAACCGGTTACACGCTGCCTCTGGATACCGAGCGGGGGTACCACGTTCAGCTCCCGAGCTGGACCAGCGACCTTGAGGTGGCCGTGGCGTCCCTGGATCGCATGACCATCATGACGCCGCTGCAAAGCGGTCTTCGCATTACCGGCTTCGTGGAACTCGGCGGTCTCGACCTGCCCCCCGAACCCCGACGTCTGGCGACACTTAACCAGCATCTCAACGAACTCCTTCCGGCGGCGCCCCCCGCGCCGCGCCGGGAATGGATGGGTTTTCGGCCGTCCCTGCCCGACCATCTGCCCGTGCTCGGTGTCCATCCCCAAGATCCGCGCGTGCTCTACGCCTTCGGTCACCAGCACCTCGGCCTGACCCTCGCGGGCGTGACCGCCGACATCATGCTGGCCCTTGCCACCGGCAAAGATCCCGGCATCGATTTGACGCCTTTTCGCATCGACCGATTCTGAGCCTTCCCGGACCACGATTCGCTGCCGCGGGAGTTACCGGGCGGTCCGCGCCAGCCCTGGCAGGCGTCACGCAGGCGCTTGTATTCAATTCGAAATAATCTATTTTCTATTGTTCGCAGCAACCGCTATAGGGCCCCGCATATGCACTCACACAGGTCACGACAAGCCCGCACTCTCCGGGGGCTTCTCTGCCTGGGCCTTGCGCTGGGTTTCGGCACGCTCGCGGAAGAAAACGCCGGGGTTCAGACCAGCGCCGACGCCTTTACCCGCTACGAGCTATTGGCGCCGGATTCGCACAGCTTTCGGATTTACTACGATGTCAGCGCGGCAACCCCGGGCGCAACGCGCTACTACAATCCAATTCGGCGGGGCAGTGAACCCGAGGTGCATGGTGTTTACGACCGCTCCAGCGGCGCCGCGCTTTCGTGGTCCATCGTCGATGGCGGTGACGCACGCGCGAGCGGATTACTACCCGAGGCCAGCGACGACGCCCGGTACATCCGCGCGGAGCTGCCGCGCCCCGTCCCCCGGGATGGCCGAGGGCGACTGCTCATCGACAAGACCTATCGGGATGCCGCGAGCTACTTCACGCGCGGTGATGAGCTTGTGTTTACGCGGACCCTGGGAATTAAACGCAACGCCGTGGTCCTGCCGCGGGGCTATGAACTTACGTCCGTGAACTACCCCAGCCAGGTGCTTACCCGGGAGGACGGGCGCATCGAACTCAGCTTTATCAACCCCGGTGAGGCCGGCGTTCCCTACGAAGTCAAGGCAAGACCGCTCTCCCCATCCCCTTCTCTCGCTGAGCGTGCGTCCGACGGGGAGTCGATGGAGACACCGCAGACAACGACAACCCGTCCCGTGGCGAGAACGTCTTTTGCGATCCCCCAGCGCGCCTCCCAATCTCGCGATATCGTGTACTTTCTGCAACAACCCGAGACTCACGCCTTTCGCCTCTACCACGATTACGAGGAAACGCGTGCCGGCATGGATCGCTATCTGAACATCGTTCGCCCTGGCAGCAAGGCCAGCGACCCCGAGGCGCAAATCCTCGACAGCGGTGAACAGCTTGAGGTGGAAATTCTCAAGGGCGCCGAGATTACGGAGCGGCAGCTAGACATAGGCGAGGCCGTCACCGCGGACACGGAACTCGTTGTAATCTGGTTCGACCCCGTTCCCGCCAAGGGGAGTGTGCTGCTTCGCATCACCGAGACCTATACCGACCCCAACCGCTACCTGGACCTTGGCGATGAATTTCTCTGGGATCGCAGCTTTGGACGCTCACGCAACAGCGTTGTCCTACCCGAAGGCTGGCACCTCACCGCCAATGCCGTGCCCGCCGTCGTAAGCACACGCGACGATGGACGTGTCGAACTCACCTACCGCAATGATCGACCCGGCAACATCGATGTGCTGATCCGCGGACGCCGCCGCGCGCCCCAGCCCTAGTTTCCTCGCCGCGACGCTTGTATAGCAGCACCTGCGCTTGCGCGACTGCGAGGAATTAGCGGCCTGGCTCGGGCTTGGCTTTGGCTTTGCGTAAGCCGCGCTTCAGTCGCCGGCAGGCTCTACCAGAAACAGCTCTCGCTGCGGCGCCAGCATCCAGCGCGTGCCCTCCGGGGTGATCTGAGCGGTCTCCTCGAAGCGCGTGTACCAGGTCTTTCCGCCCCACATGGGGATGGGCGTGCTCACGTGAAACTCGATGGACACCCATTCGTTCATCGCCAGGGGATAGCGGACCCGATCGCCATACGCAAAGGGTATATCGGCCGCAACCCGTGCGCCGATATCGTGTGCTCCGTTGCCCACGGAATGACCGTAGAAGCCCGCCTCGGGGCGCGTATCGCTTACGGCATCGCCGCCCGCGTCGGGACCGGCCGTCGCATAGCCACGATTTGAAGCTTCCGCGTTGATTTCGGACCAGATTTCATTGCCGATCGCGCCTTCCGTCATCTCCGCGGTGTAGACCGTGGCCATGTCGTGAACCACGTCCCAGGCCGCACGCAGCTCATCCGGGACCGACGTTTCCCCCGGCCGCAGCAGGTAGGCCGTGCGTTTGATATCCACGGAGTAACCCAGGTAGATGAGACCCCCATCGATTCCCACGATATCGCCCGGCAGCAGGGGCATATCCGGATCGTGGATTGGGAGAAGGTCACCCTCGCGCACAACGCGAACCGTTCCGTAGCCGGCCAGGCCCAGCTCCCGCGCCCGGTCCTTGAGCCACCACGCGACATCCTCGGCCGTCGTCGTACCTGTCTCTATGTTGGCCGTACTCAACGCCTCCTCCATCCAGCGATGGCTCCAGGCGAGCAGCTGCTCGTACACCGCGCTTTCCTTCCCGGTCCGATTGGTACGAAAATCCCGGGCCAGCAATTCGGCACTCACAAGCCGTTCGGCAAACTTGGGGTCAAGCGTCTCCAGCAGGTATGCCTGCAGGCCCGAGGACAGTCCGTCGGCCATGGGTATCGTCGCCGAGCGGTTGATGCCGATGCGCTTCGGGTCGCGGTCCTCGATGGCCTTGCGCAGGTACGGAGTCAGGCCTTCGGGACTGTAACCGTAGTAGATCGTCTCGTCGTACACGTTGGCGATCACCGAGTTTTTCGGCTGTTCGTGAGAACTGTAGAAAAGCTTCTCGGGCCTGCTTGAGCCGTTGTCAAAGAACAGGTAGGCGGCGCGCACCCCGGTACCGTTGCCGCCCAGCTCGCGCTGCAGCGGATCCGGGTTGTATTCCCGGTCCAGCACCAGCCACAGATCGATGCCGTGCTTGCGCATCGCCGGAAGCAGCGCCCGATCCAGCTTGTCTCCGATCAGGTCGCGCTGGATTTCGAAACGCTTGCGAGCGCCGGGTACGTTATAGGACTCGGGGGCGGGCTTTGCCGCGGTGGAAAGGGACTCTCCGGCCGCGATGACGGACTGGGTTTCGGGATACTCCGCCACCGGATCATCGGCTTTCGAGCACGCCGCAAGCACTGCGCTCACGGTGAAAAGTAGCGCCAGGGGACTGCCCCTAAGATTTGTTTTCTGCATCATGGCCTGGCCTCCTGGTGGTATGAGATATGCTGATCCAGCGTCGTCCGGCGCTCCCGGCAGCGTGGCGCAAGTCGACTCTCGCTGATCTCTATGCGCCCGACAATCTCAGCCAAAGCGCGCCATCGATAGGGGTTGCACATCCAGGGGCGCGCACTCCCCGGTTATCAGACCCGCCGTGATACTTCCAAGGATCGGACCCATGGTGTAACCGTTGGCACCGACACAGTGGAAGAAACCCGGGCATCCGGGATCCTCCCCCAAAATTGGCGCTCCGTCGATCATGACTCCGACCGTAGCCCAGGTCCGCAGCATGCGCACGCCGGAAAGCGCGGGAATCAATTGCTGCGCTACCCAGAGATTGCCCTCGATACTGTCCCGGAGATTGGACGTTCGCCCGTGCTCCGGGTCAACGCCTGCCGGCCAGCCGCCACCGATGATGAGATTGCCGTTGGCGACCTGCTTGAGCGTGAGGTGACGACCGGCGGCAGCCAGCAGCAGCGGCACCGCGGGTTCGACAGGCTCCGTAACGATCATCTGCTGCGGCGCGGTTCGTACCGGGAGCGAAGTGCCGACCAGCTTCGCGACACCGGCGGCCCAGCCTCCTGCCGTATTCACAACCGTTGCGCAACGAATGACACCGGTGCTTGTTCCGACCTCGAAGGAACCCCTTTGTCGCGCAATGGACAGCACCGCGCTGGGGGTCAGCAACCGCACTCCGGCGGTTTCCGCCGCCGAGAGTATCGCGGGGCCGGCCGCCAGGGGGTTGATCTTGCCCTCGCCAGCGCAGTAAGCGGCACCCCGTATCCGCGGCGACACGGCCGGCAGCCGGTCACGCAGCTGCGAAGCGCTCCAAAGCTCGACCTCGAGTCCGTGTTCCCGCTCGAACGCGGCCTTGCGCTCGACGAAAGCCAACTCTTCGTCCGAGGCCGCGACCACAAGTCCACCGGTGATTTGCAGTTCAAAATCGGCGGCCAGCTCGCGCTCAAGACTCCGCCACGCATCAATACCCAGACGCTGGAGCGTCAGCGTGCAGCCCGCGGGGCTGGCGCTGCCGCTCACGAGGCTGAAGTCCGACGACAGAAGCTGGCCGTGCAGACTTCCCGCGTTGGTTCCGGAAGCCCCGCTCATGGGTAGCGCCCGGTCTACGACCAGCACATCCACACCCCGGCGCGCGAGCACCCGCGCTGCCGACAGGCCAATGATGCCGGCACCGACAATCACGACGTCCGCGCACAAACGGGGAGTGAGCGGCGGATCATCGCAGCGCGGCACTTCCAGAGCCCGGTCCAGGCTGCGGTAGCCCGCCCAATCGGGTTTCTCCTCAATCAGCGCGCCGATCGCCGTAGGCTTCGCCGGCAGTCGCGCTTCAAACAGTTGCTCCGCCTTGGGCATCGACCCCGTCGCCTCCTCGATCAAGGACGCCAGATGCCTCTGACAGTAGCGTCCCTGGCAACTGCCCATGCCGGCGCGAGTGCTGCGCTTGAGGGCGCCGATGTCGACAACGCCGCTAGCGACCAGCTTGGAGACGGACTCCACGGTGACGCTCTCGCAGCGGCAGAGCAGCGTTCCCCGGGCGAGGGGCCGGTAAGCGGGCGCGGCGAACAACGACCACAGGTGCCGCTGGAACCGGCGGTGGCGGTCGAGGTGGCGGTGAGACGCCGAAACGTTTTGATGCGAACCGGGATTGAACCGCGCAGCGAGTTCTGCCGCGGCGATTCGCGCCTCAGCCCGGGCCACCTGCGCACCGCCGAGCGCGGCGCCGTCTCCCACCACGAATACTCCCGGGACATCTGCCTCAAAACAGTTGCTGCGCAGCGGTCGCGTAACGCCTGCTTCGTCGGAGGTATGAGTGCATCCCAGCGCCCGCACCAGTTCGTTGGACGGCTGCAGCCCGTAGCCGACACAAAGCGCGTCGGTGAGGAAGCGTTGCTCCGACGGGCTGTCGGATCGCCCGTCCGCTGAAAGCGCTGCGAGCACCACCGCCTCGAGTTCCTCGTCGCCCTCGGCGCGGGCCACGCGCTGACCGTAAAGAACGGGTATTCCCCGGCGCCTGAGGGTAGCGAGGTAGCGCAGGCCCCGCACGGCGAGACGGGGGTCAGCGGCGAAGAGAGGGAGTGCATGGCGCAGACGCTGCCAAGGGGAAAGCGGCGCCGCTTCGGCTACGGCCAGTACCTTGACCCCGCCCGCGAGCAGCTCGCAGGCCAGCTGAAAGTTGAGCGGGCCGTTACCCGCAACGACCACACGATCGCCGGGGGCGACGCGATAGGCTCGTGCCAGAGCCTGGGCGGCCCCGGTGCTCATGACACCGGGCAGGGTCCAGCCGGGAAATGCCGGAACGGGTTCGAAGGCGCCCGAGGCAACGAGGATAGCCCGGGTCCGGAGCAGGTAACTCCCCTCCGTGGCAACAACCCCGGTTTCGAAGCCGTCGCCGTCACCGCGGAATGCGCCCCAGACCGTTGCACCGGTGAGCAGGCGGGTGCCTGAGCTGCGCAGGCGATCGATCAGGACCCTGCCCTCGGCATACTGCGAGTCCGGCGGCCGACCCACGGAGAAATCCTGGGATGCGCCCGGCTGCTTGTAGAACTGCCCGCCGAGATCGGCACGTTCATCGGCGAGGACGACGGAAACACCGGCCGCATCCAGCTCTAGCGCGGCGGTTATGCCCGCAGGTCCGCCGCCGATCACCAGTACGTCGGCATCGATACCTTCACGCAACGAGGTCTTCGCCACCACTGTCTCGCTCGGCAGTCGCTTGCGATAGCGGGAAGATGTGACGCGCATGCCGGCGCGGGCTTTCGTCATACAGGCTCGCTCGGGGGCGGCACCGTCGATCGATACCTCGCATTCAAAGCACACGCCTATACCGCAGGAGAAGCCCCGGCGCCTGCCGTAGCGGTCCCTCTTGAAGCTTCGATACCCGGATGCGATCAGCGCCGCGGCGATTGTTTCACCTTCAATAGCGCGACAGGGCACGCCATCCATCTCGAAGCTGATCTCGGTGCCCCGAGCTGCGAACCCGGCGCCATGCAGCCGTGGCACGGCGCGTCAGCCCGCCGCGGCCCTGTCGCCGGCGTAGCCCAACAGCGAGTCAAACATGCCATCGAGTATGGCTACGCTCTGGCGCAGGGCGTCGAGGCTTACGGATTCGTTACTGGCATGGCCCGCCGCGCCGTCCCCCGGTCCGAAATTCACGATCTCGATATCGCGATCCGAGAAATGCCGCCCATCGCTGACGCCAATCCCGGATGTGAACGACGTGCTGGCGCCAGAGACCTGCGCAATGGTCGATGCCAGGGTAGAAATCATCGGGCCGTCGACCGCGGAGCGAAACCCGTTCGTGCCGAGAAGGAAGCGCGCTTCGACGCTGCCGTCAGGTTCACCGGCCTCGGCGACGAGATCGCAGATTTCCCGGTAGGCGTCTTCCACGCTTTCTTCGGGTAGCAGCCGACGGTCCAGCTGGGCGGTGCACTGGCTTGGGACCACGTTGCAGTTGCGACCTCCGCGGATGAGCCCGAGATTCATGGTTGAGCGCATGTCGTCGACGCTACGATTTTTCAAACGAGCGGACAGCTCCCGGTCCAGGTGGGCGGCCACGCGCAGCATGCGCAGAATCGCGTTGTCGCCGTCGTCGGGCTGCCCCGCGTGCGCCGGACTTCCCGTGGCCTGGAGCTCCACCCAGAGCACACCGCGCTCCGCGTTGGTCACGCTGTTGTCGGTCGGGGCTCCGAGAAAGAGCATGTCCGGCTGAATCACTCCGGCGTCGGCAAGAAACTTTGTTCCCCTTGCACCGAGGCTCTCCTCGTCCGCCACAAAAGTAAACACCACCTCGCCCCTCGCGGGACCGCCGCGCCGGGCGATTTCACGAGCGAGCCACAGCTGTACGGCACCGCTTCCCTTGCAGTTGGCCGCGCCGAGCCCATAGATACGGTCGCCGCGTTGGGTCGCCGCAAGGGGCGGTGTTTCCCAGAGCGACAGGTCACCGGCGTCGACGGTATCGACGTGGACGTTGAACACAAGGCAAGGTGATCCTTCGCCGAGGCGGGCCACCACGTTGTCCAGTCCGGGCCCGCCACTGTGAATCGCGGTCGCATAACCCATGGAGGAGAGCTCCTGGTGCAGGTAGGCCGCCATCTCCGTGGTATCTCCCGGAGGATAGGCGGTAGGGATCGCGACAAGGGCGCGCAGCCAAGCCAGAACATCGGGGACGGGGTCCGCGAATCCCGTCATACGAGTTCGCCCTCGCGATTCTTCAGCACTTCGAAACGCTGCGAGGGGAGAAATTCACCCCGGCCGGGCTCCGCCGTGCACACCGAGTTCTCGACGATGAGTTCACCGCGCGAAATCACCTGTGCTGGCCAGGCCTGCAGATGCATGCCTTCATACGGCGTGTAATCCACGTTGTGATGCAGCAGGTCGTTGGTGAGCGTGAACCCCCGGTCACGATCCCAGATGAGCAGGTCCGCATCGGACCCCGGGGCGATCGTGCCCTTGCGCGGAAACAGTCCATATAGTTTTGCGGGGTTCGTAGAGGTCAGCTCCACGAAGCGGTGAATATTCAGGCGCCCCCCCATGACACCCTCCGACATCAGCAGCGCCAGGCGGGTCTCAATACCCGGAATTCCATTGGGCACGTGGCGGAAGGAAGCGTGTTCACCGGCGTGTTTCTTGCCGTGGGGGTCCTCGTAGCTGTAAGGAGCGTGGTCCGAGGAGAACACCTGGAACACGCCCGTTTTCAGTCCCCGCCAGATGTGTTCCTGCTCCTCCACGGTGCGTGGCGGCGGGCTGCAGATGCATTTCGCCCCCTCAAAACCCGGTTGCGCCAGATCATCCGCCGTCAGGAACAGGTACTGGGGACAGGTCTCGGCAAATATGTTGATCCCGCGGCCCTGGGCCTTTTGAATCTGGGTCATCGCCGCATTGCTCGACACGTGCACAATCAACACCGGCACATCGACGAGTTCGGCGAGAGAGATCGCACGGTGGGCGGCCTCGCGCTCAATCACCATGGGGCGGGCGTGGGCGTGGAAACGCGGTGCGATCTTTCCCGCCTCTTCGAGGAGATCCGTCAGCCAGGCGATGCAGTCGTCGTTCTCAGCATGAATCATCGGCAGCGCGCCCTCCCGACGTGCGAGCGCGAGGAGATCGAGAATCTGCCGGTCGGTGAGTTTCATATCGTCGTAGGTCATGTAGATCTTGAAATGCGAATAGCCTTCCCCGATCAGGGCCGGCAGTTCCTCATTCAGCACGGTCGGCGAAGGATCGGACACGATCATGTGAAAGGCGTAGTCAATCACCGCCTTTCCCGCGGCCCGGCTGTGGTAGTCATCCACCGCCGCGCGCATGCCGCTGCCTTTCATTTGCGCGGCGAAGGGGATGATCGTGGTGGTCCCGCCACAGGCTGCCGACACGGTGCCGCTGAGAAAGTCATCGGCCTGGACGGAGCCATCGGTGGAGGGTTGGTCAAGATGGCAGTGCGCGTCCACGCCTCCCGGGGTTACGAGACGCCCCCCGGCATCGATGACACGCTCCGCGGGAAATTCGAGCTGGCCCAGCAGCACGATGCGCCCGTCCTTGATCCCGATGTCGCCGTGAAAAGACTCCGTGGCCGTTGCGATATCCGCGTTTTTAACAATCAGATCCAGGTCAGCCATTACGCCCTCCTCGTAAGATTCATTTCCGCCCTCACCCGCTCTACCCACGCAATTTCCGCGCCGCTGCTGGCGAGGCGCGGCAGCCGGGGCGGGCCCACGGGCCAGCCCAGCCCGTTGAGCAGGGTCTTGGTGGCACTGACATAGCGCGTGCTCCCCACAAGATCGATAAGCGGGAGCAAACGACGATAAAGGGCCCGCGCCCTGCTCAGATCGCAGGTCGAAACCGTGTGTTCGTACATCTGCTGAAACTCATCCGGCAGGACGTTCGCGCCCACGGCGGTCCAGCCAGTGGCGCCGTTCATAAATGACTCGAACCCCAGCACGCCGCCAAACACCTGGAGCCGATCTTCGGCGAGATGAAGGATGTCGCGGACGCGGGTCGCCTCCAGGGTGGACTCCTTGACCAGGGCCACGTTCGGAATCTCGGCCAGCCGCGCAATGAGGGACGGCTGAAGGTCGATGTTCGTGATCGCGGGGTTGTTGTAGACCATGATGGGAATGGCCACGGCTTCGCCGATACAGCGGTAATGCGCGTACACCTCATCATCGGTGGGCGTGCTGTAAAAAGGCGGGATCACCAACAACCCGTCCGCACCCAGGTCCTGCGCATCGAGGGCGTAGCGCAGCACCTGCATGGGGTTCTCGGCGCCCACGCCGATAATCACCGGCACGCGTCGTCGCGCCTGCTCGATCACCAGTTCGGCAACGCGATGGCGCTCCGCATCACTCAGGGACAGGACTTCGCCGGTACTGCCAAGCGGAATCAGGCCACCGATGCCCTGATCAATCTGCCAGTCCACCATATCCCGCAATACCGCTTCCTCGACGTGGGCGCCGTCGTTCGAAAACGGGGTCACCATGACCGTATAGGTACCGCAAAATCGGCTCATGAGCTCAGCTCCCGGAAGCGCCCGCCAGGGGGATCAAGAGGTTGGGTAGCGCCGTTACCACGCCCGGCAGGAAGGTCGTCAGAAGCAGTACGAGCAGCAGCGTGCCAAGCGGCAGGGCCAGCTCCCGCGACACCTGCATCACGGATCTGTGGGCGATGCCCGAGGCCACATAAAGCGTAATGCCGTAGGGTGGCGTCAGCATACCCAGCGACAGGTTCATGACCATGAGAACGCCAAAGTGCAGGGGATCGACGCCGAAGCTCACCGCAATCGGCAGCAGTACCGGGGCCAGTACCATAATCGCCGAGATGCCCTCCATGAACATGCCAATCACCAGCAGAGCCACTCCCATGGCGAGGAGGAAAAGCGTCGCGTTGTCCGTTCTCGCGTGAAGAAATCCGCCGATGGCGGCGGGCACGTTCTCGGAGGCGATGAGCCAGGAAAACACGTTTGCCGTCGCGATGACCATCATGATTGCCGCCGACAGAGACGCCGCCCAGAGCATCATCGCAGGCACGTCGCGCAGGCTGACTTCCCGGTATACCAAAAGCGCGACGAGGAGCGCGATGACCACGGCAACCGCCGCGGCCTCCGTGGGCGTAAACAGGCCGCCGATAATGCCGCCGACAACCACGCCGGGAATGGCGAACGCAGGCATCGCCGCGCGAAACGTCTGGAGCAGCCGCGTCGCGGAGAAACCCGCGGCTTCGCGGTAGGCATTCCCACCGCGACGGGCGTAGAAATAGCCCGCCGCCAGCAGGCCTAGGGCCATCAGCAGACCCGGGACCACACCACCAAGGAAGGCGCGGCCGATGGACAGATTGGTGGACGTTGCGAGCACCACCATCATGATGCTTGGCGGTATCACGGGACCCAGGGTTCCGGCGGCGGCGATGAGACCGGCGGAAAAATCAATGTTGTAGCCGCGGCCACGCATCTCGCCGAGCATGGTCGACGAAATAGCGGCCGTCGAGGCGGCGCCGGAACCGGACACCGCGGCCATGCCGATCCCCGTGACACCGGCGACGAGCAGCAGACTTCCAGTGATCCAGCCCACCAGTGCAACGGAAAAATCGACGATGCGTCTCGCTATGCCGCCCCGCTCCATAATCACGCCAGCAAGCACGAAGAAGGGAATCGCCATGATGGTGAAGGAGTCCAGGCCGGCGAACATGCGCTGGGGAATAATGCTGATCGGTACGCCCAGTTCGACGAGGGTCACGGCCGCCGAAACGCCCAGAGCGAAAACAATGGGCGCACCGAGAACGATGAGCACGAGAAACAGAATCCCGGTGAGGATCATCGCGTCTGCCCCCGATCGGCGCGCGAGAACTCCGGCGCTCCTCCACCAGCCTCGCCAGCGCTGCCGCCGGTGAGACTGAGAACGAGTTCCAGCGCGAGATACAGCAGCCCGAGGGGCAGAGACAGGAAGGCGAGCCACATGGGCAGTCGCATCACGGGCGACGACTCAATCAGTCCAACGCGAAGAAGATCGACGCTGCCCCGAACCGCCAACGACAGAAACCAGAGACACACCAGCGTGACCACAAGCATCAGGGCGCGCCGCAGCGGCCCGGAAAGCAGACTCACGAGGGCGTCCACCCGCACGTGCAAACCATCGCGCATCGCAAGCCCGGCGGCGAGAAACACCATCCAGGTCTGCGCGAGCGTTGCCGACTCGGCCGCCCAGTCGATCGAGTAGGCAAAGTAGCGGCCGACAACCTGCACGAGCACCGCGACGAGCATGTAGGCGAAAAAGAGAATGACGAGCAGCGATACCCCACCGCGCATAAGGTGCAGGCTGCGTTCGAGCTGAAGCACGAGGCGACGCATACTCAGGGTTCTGCCTCTCCCCGGATCATCGACAGCAGCGCGCGCGCCTCGGGGTCGGGAAGCAGTTCGGGATAGAGGCCCTCGGCGGCTTCTCGGAAAGGCCGTACGTCGGGGTAGGTCACATTCACGCCGAGCTCACGAATCCGAAGCAGCAGTGCCTCGTCGCTCTCGCGATACAGACGCCGCTCGAGGGCCGTCGCCTGACGGCCCGCATCCGCGAGGATCTCCTGCACATCCTCGGGTAGGCGCGTGTACGCCTCTTCCGACATCATCATGTTGGCCACAAGGATGATCCAGCCGACCTGCGCCCAATGGGGAGCCACCTCGAAGAAATTGCGCCGCGTAAAGTTGGTATTCGCAGCTTCAGCGCCATCGATGAGACCGGTCTGCAGGCCGCCGTAAACCTCCCCGTAGTTGAGCGCCAGGGCCTGGGCCCCGAAGGCATCAAAGGCCGCGAGATGGGCGGCGACGGGCATGGTTCGAAGCTTCAGTCCCTGCAGGTCGGTGTAGGCCTCGATCGGTCGCGAGCGCGTCATGATATGGCGTACGCCGGCGTCCATGAAGCCAAGAATGCGGAAGCCGCCCTCCCGGGCTGTGCTCACGAGTCGATTCCCGACCTCGCCATCGAGCGCCGCGTACATGTGCTCGCGATCGCGGAACAGGAACGGTAAATCCAGCACGCCGAGTCCGGGAACGAAGCTGGTCGCCGATCCATTGGCGGCAACGACGAGGTCCAGGGTGCCGAGCAGCAATCCCTCGATCATCATGCGTTCGCTTCCCAGCTGCCCCGCGGGGTAAACCTCCACACGCACGCGACCGTCGCTGCGCTCTTCAACAATGCGCGCAAACTCAAGCAGACCGAGGTGGTAGGGCTCGTCCAGACTGGCGCTGTGCCCGGCGCGCAGGACGATCAATGATTCCCCTTCGCCATCGCCCTGCGTTCCAAGCCAGGGAACGAGCACGACGAGCAGGGCGAGCAGCACACTGCCCGCAATACCCGCGCGCCTTGCGACCTCAGGTGGCAGTGGAAGGCGCTCCCAGCGATGTCTTCATCGCTCTCAAGCGCCCACTCCCCGCGCCTTCCAGTTCGAGACCGTCAGGATCACCACGGCGACGAGATTCACAAGATCGTCGATGTCGATCCACTCATTGGGTCCGTAGAAGTTTCCAGCGAGAGAGCCGATACCAAAAGACGGCGCGCCCAGAAGGCGCAGGGGATAGCGAATGTCACCGCCATAGTGATTGGGGTAGGAATCGGGAGCCCGGCCCTTGATGCTCTCGATGGCGCTGCGCAACGCAAGCGCAGACGGCGCATCCCAGGCCACCTCGCCGGCGTTGGAATGACGACCCAGGGACTCGGCCCGCGCCCGATAGCGCGCAACGCCCTGCACACCTTGTGGCGAGTACTCATCCAGGGCGCTTTGAACGGATGCCAGAAGTTCCCGCCAGGTGTGGCGGCTATCAAACAACAGGCGCAGCTCAGCGCGCGCCGAGTCGGGCACGGCCCCCGGACGCTGGCCTGCTTCCAGACGACCCACGTTCATCTCGACGTCGCTCAGGGCTGTCGCCTTCAGGTGCGCGAGCAGACCGTTGAGGTAGACGAGGGCATCGCCCCCCTCCTGCCAAAGCGCCGAGTCCGGAAGCCCGATCTCCAGGGGCTGGCCCTGCCAGCCTTCCACGGTGACACTGAAATCGAGAACGCCCCGTACGGCGTGTTTGATGTCCGCTAGACCGCGCCCGGTTTCCGCGGGATGGACATACAGCATCGCGTCGATGCCCGCGTTCGTGGCGTTCATGCGCTGGAAAACCGGAAGGCTGCCGCGGCTCCCGCCGCCCTTGCCATGACTGCTGATCACGATCGGCGCCAGGCCATTCAGCTCGGAGAGCGCGGCCGCCGCTACAAGCATCGCCGCGATGCCACCCTTGTCATCGGCGGCGCCGAGCCCGTAGAGGCGGCTTCCCCGGATCACCGGCTCAAAGGGATCGCTCACCCAGCCGTCCTCGAGCAGGTGGGTGTCGATATGCGCGAACAGTGCATAGCGGCTTCCGGCAACTGTCGGGCGCGCAACGACGTTACTGAAAGGCCCATCGCCCGCCGGGCTTGGGGGCATGTACTCGGGATGGTCCTCGTAGTCGCTGGGACGATCGCGGGATTCTTCAATCTCATAGGGCATGGCCGACAAATAATCCATGACCACGCCCTGAGCCACGTCTGCGGACTCCCCGGAGAGGCTGCGAATGCGGATCAGATCGGAGAGCAGCGTGATCAGCTCGCCGCGACGTTTCTCGGCCGCCGCCAGCGCCTGCTGCGGCGTCAGCACCGGAACGGAAGCCGCGAGCAGGGACGGCGGCATCAACATCGGCAGACCGGCGCCCAGGAACGCCGCCCGCAGGGCGTTGCGACGCGTTAGACCGGGTACGCGGGGAGAATGTTTCCGATCATCTGCTCTCACCATCATGGGCCTGTGCCTCGACTCAATTCTCGACCTGCTTCGGGCCGCGCTTCGACAGTCACCTGTCCAGGGTCCTACACTTCGCGCGACCATCCTGATCTTGAACCGCGGTCGCGGTAAAGTCGATAAGAACAAGGTAGAGCATTGCCCATACTCACGCAGGATCACCTCACCGTGACGGCCCGAACTCTCGAGGAGGGCATGGCCTTCGTCGAGGAGCGGCTCGGGGTGCCCCTTGAGACCGGGGGCCGGCACGCGGCCATGGGTACGCATAATCGCTTGCTCGGTCTCGGCGAAAGTCTCTACCTGGAAGTTCTGGCGATCGACCCGGAGGCCGCTTCCCCGTCGCATCCGCGGTGGTTCGACCTGGACCGGTTTTCGGGAGCACCACGCCTCAGCAATTGGGTCGCGCGCTGTGCCTCTCTCACGGAGGCACTGCGATGTGCGCCCGCGGGATCGGGGAAACCCATGTCTCTGGAACGCGGGGCACTGCGCTGGGAAATGGCGGTGCCCGGCGATGGTCGTCTCCCCTTCGATGGCTGCTTTCCCGCCCTCATCGCCTGGGCCGGCAACACCCACCCCGCCGACATACTTCCCGACCGCCAGTGCCGTCTTAAGTCTCTGGAGCTTCAGCATCCGCGGGCGGAGGCACTGCGGCAGGCCTTACAGGGTCTGCTTGACGATCCTCGCATCGAGATCACCTGGGCCTCCGCTCCGGGCCTCCGCGGCCGTATCCTCACACCCGCCGGTGAATGCGTGCTGGACTGAGGGTCGCGTCAACGCTCTGTGGCAGAATTGCGCGCATGTCTCGCATCGAACTTTCCGTGGATGAGATCCACGACCTGGTTGGCCGGGCCCTCCTAGCGAACGGTTGCGACCGCGCCAATACCGACGCCGTAGCCAGAACCGTGGCGGCGGCCGAGCGGGACGGCGCCGAATCGCACGGTCTGTTTCGAGTACCGGGGTACGTGGCAGCGCTGCGCAGCGGGCGGGTGCGCGGAGACGCGCTGCCGCGCGTGACACAGAAAACCGCCGCTTTCGTGCATGTCGATGCCGACCGGGGATTTGCTCCCCTGGCTCTTGAGCGCGGCATTCCCGTTCTCGCGGCATCGGCCCGGGAACTGGGGGTCGCGCTGATGACGGTCACGCACAGTTTCCACTTCGCGGCGCTGTGGCCCGAGGTCGAGGCGCTCGCCGATGAACAGCTCGCCGGCATCGCCTGTGTGAACTACGCCGCCGTAATGGCGCCGCACGGCGGACAGAGCGCAATCTTCGGCACGAATCCTCTCGCCTACGCCTGGCCACGCCCGGAGCGGGATCCCGTCGTTGCCGATATGGCGACCTCGGCGACGTCCCGGGGCGAGCTTATGCTGGCCAGGCGGGCCGGGCAACAGGTCCCACCGGGGAACGGGCTTGGTCCGGATGGCCAGCCGTCCACGGATCCGGAGGCCATTCTGCAGGGCGTGCAGCTACCCTTTGGCGGACACAAGGGCTCGGCAATTGCGCTGCTCGTTGAGCTTTTGGCCGCCGCGGCCACCGGCGATTCGTTCAGCGATGAACTGAATGATGAGGTACGCGATGGAGGTCCGCCGCGGGGCGGCGAGTTCGTGTTGGCTCTGTCGCCCGAGGTACTGGCCGGCACCGGGTCGACGCAGCGCACCGAGGCCTATCTCGAGCGTTTCGAGTCTCTTTCCGGCGTTCGCCTTCCCGGAAGTCGACGCCGGGCCCGGCGCCGGGAGCCGAGTCCGCGCAGCGTGGATGCGAAGCTCGTCGACAAAATACGCTCCCTCAGTTGAACGAGAGGGTCAGTTCACCACCTGCACGTAGGCATCCGGCACGCTGAACACCCGGCTCCAGGTGTGCACCCGCCTGGTCGGCTCACCGGATGGTGTCTCCAGCGGTAAGCCGGCGTCCACCCAAGCCATGATGCTGCCTTCAAAATTCACGGCGTCGCGACCGGCATCAAGAAGTCTCCTGGTGTACCTGCCGCTTCGATAGCCCAGGGTGCAGTAGGGGACGATACGGTAGTTGGCATAACGCTCCGGCGCGCGCTCGTACTGCGCTTTGCTGATGGCGCCCGGGATCATGGAAACCGCGATTTCCCGTTCGGATCTGACGTCCACCAACAGGAGCGGCTTGTCGCCCCGCGTCTTGCTTCCCGACGCCTGCGCTTCGCTGATCTCGGCGGCTGAAAGCGTGGGGATCGGTTCCGCAAACCATCCGCCTGACCCCAGCCAGGCAAGCGCGCAGGCAACCACCAGGAGCGCGGCTCCGGCGACGACGAACCTCTTCCTGCGTATCACGTAAAAGCGACTCTCCTGACGTGCCGATGATCGTTCCACTTGGAACCCGGGTATACGAACGCCTGCTCGGGACCTGCGTCGCTGGGCCGGCTGTACTACATAATAGCGCTGTGGCATTGTTTTTTTGGTCCACGAAGGGCACCCCCATGCATTCGGATAGAAACGCCCCCGACAGCCTCCGCGGGCTGTGCAAATAATCCTGCGCCGGTGTGGTGCGCATCCCGGATCTTGAGCCCTTCACGGAGTACCAATGTACGGTCCAGGCATTCAATGCGCTCGGCGGCAGCCCCGGAAACATCAGATTTGCCACGACGGGCGCCAGTCTGGTTGGGGGACTACCGATCTCCCTGTTGAGTGCCGCGATCTGTCGAGGGGCCGACCCGCCTCCTTCCTGTCCATCGTCCTAGTTCCAGGCGCGTGCAGGGAGAGCAGCCCGATCAATTCCATCGCCCCTTCAAAAACTCGCCGACTTCAGCCGTAGCTGGGCCCGCCATGCATGCCGATCCCTTCTGGACGACCACGCCGCTTGCCGAGATGAGCGAAGAGCAGTGGGAATCGCTCTGTGACGGCTGCGCGCGCTGCTGCCTGCACAAACTGCAGGACGCGCATACGGAGAAAATCTACTACACCAACATTGCCTGTCGCCTTCTCGATTCCCAGAGCTGCCGATGCACGCGCTACGGCGAACGCGAGCGCCTCGTCGAGGAATGCGTCGTTATCCGGCCGGAGAACCTCGGAGAATTGCAGTGGCTTCCGGATACCTGCGCCTACCGGCTGGTTGCGGAAGGAAAGCCGCTGTACCCCTGGCATCCCCTCGTGAGCGGCGATCCCGCATCCGTTCACCTCGCGGACATTTCCGTTCGCGAATGCACGGTAAGCGAAGACGCCGTGCACGAGGACGACTACGAAGATCACATCATCCGCTGGATCGTCGCCGATTAGCGTGGGGCCACGGGATCGTCCGCCCAGGTCGCGCCCAGAGCGTTTTCGCAGGATTCGTGCCAGCGATGGATGGAGTTGGGTCGGGAATCACACTTTTTCGCTGAACTTGGCGCGAAGTCAGTGTCCAATAGCGGGTCAGGGAAAACACCGGAGAGACAGCGATCAGCACGCATCCCACAGCAGGCAGCGACGACCGGGGCTTTGTCCGTGTTTTGACCCTGCTCAGCGTTCTGTTTACCGCCGCGGCAGGCCCTGCACATTCCACGGAATTCACGATCGACGTGCTTGGCGCCGATGGTGCCCCGGTCCCGGGCGCCGTGGTGTATCTCGAGCCAGAAGACCCGGCCAGCGTCGATGCCGCAGCGCCCGTCCCGGGGGTCATGGACCAGGTGGACAATCAGTTCAAGCCCCATATCCTGGTGGTGCAGCGCGGTGCGGAGGTCGCCTTTCCCAACTCCGACTCCATCAAACACCACGTGTTTTCCTTTTCTCCGGCCAAGAGCTTCGAGATCAAGCTGTATAAGGGAGAGCGAGCGGAACCCCTCGTCTTCGACAATCGCGGCGAGGTTGAACTCGGCTGCAACGTTCACGACTGGATGCTGGGCTACATCTATGTGGTGGACTCACCCTACTTCGGTCGCACCAACGATCAGGGACGCAGTCGCATCGAGGCGCCGTCCTCGTCCTACACCCTTGGAGTCTGGCACCCGCGGATCGATGAGCCCGATTCGCTCCTGACGCTGAACGTGAACCCTAATACGACGGAACTCCGTATTAAGCTCGATAAGCCGCTTCTATCCGAATACGTACCCAGTGAGGCCGTTGAGTTCGATGAGTACGATTAACGCCGGACCGCGCTTCGGCAACTCGCTGAGATCGCGGATCCTCCAACTGTTTATTGTCACGATCGCCGTCGTTGCCGCATTGACGCTTTTTCTCGCCCGCGAGGCGGCCTATCAACACTCCACGGAGCAGCTCGGCGTTCACCAGGTGGCTGCCTCCCGCGTTGTCGCGGATCGCCTCGATACGCGATCGAAACTTCTGCATTCCGGCCTGCGGGATATCAGCCGCAGCTTCAGTGTGAAAGAACTGGTCGCGTCGGGGCGTGAAGACCCACAGTCCCTCGCGGCCGCCATGGAAAACTACCGGAGCCGCCTGGGGGCCGATTTTTTTGTTGTCCTCGACGAAAAGGCCGCGACGATCGTCAGTTCCCTGGAACTCAACCTGAACGGCATCGACCCGGCATCTTATGCTGCCGAGGGGCTCACCTGGTTCGACCTGGACGGCGACCACTTCCTGCTCAAAGCAGCGCCACTGCGCTTTGCGGAACGCTCGCGGAGAGTCAACGCCTGGCTGCTTATGGGCCATCGCAGCGCGAGCCTGATCAACGATGACCTCGTGGCGTTCACCGGCATGCAGATCAGCCTGGCGACGCTTGGAGGTGCCTCGGCGATCTGGGGTTCCACCCTGTCTCCGGCGGAGTCGGCCCTGCTCGAAGCCCGGCTTGCTGGCCTGGGCACCGGCGTCGGTGAAGCTTACATCGGCGACAATCGGGTCATCACGGGGGTCTATCCCCTGGCCGGTGACAGCGACCTCTACACCATCACGACCCTCCCCCACAGCGAGGCCTACCTCAACTATCAAACGCTGCTGATCAACCTCGGCATCGTACTCCTGGTCGCCGTGGCCCTGGCGTTCCTCGCGGCCATGCGGATTTCGGGGCAGATCACGCAACCGATCAGCATGCTGGTTGCCGCGGCCAAGCGCATCAGCCTGGGGCTTGATGCCGCGGAGCTTCCCGAACAGGGAACGCGGGAAGTGCTCGTACTTTCCAAAGCCGTTCGCGATATGCAGGACGGCATCCGCGATCGGGAGCGCGAGATCAATCGGCTCGCTTACCACGACAGCCTTTGCGCAATTCCCAATCGCAACGGGTTTGTGAGTCACCTCACCAGCTTGTTGGAAGCGCGCGGAGACAACGAGCAGATAAGCGTGGCGCTACTGGACGTGGACCGCTTCAAGGAGATCAACGACACGGTGGGTCACGATACCGGTGACCGTCTCCTCGTTTTGATTGCTGAACGGCTGCGGAGCCACACGCGCGAAGACGACTTCGTAGCGCGACTGGGCGGTGACGAGTTCGCCGTTGTGTACCGCAACGGGCGAAGCCTCGAGCTCGGCGAATCCCTGGCCCGGGCCTTCGAAGTGCCATTCTCCATCGACGGGCTGGTGCTGGATGTCGATGCGAGTATGGGCATAGTCCGCGCGCCCGAACACGCGACCGATGCCATCGGTCTGCTGCAGCTCGCCGATATCGCGCTCTATGCGTGTAAGGCCTCGCACGACGATTTCGTGATCTACTCGCAGGCGCTGAACCGGCACTCCGTCAAGCGATTAAAGCTCATGGCCGAACTCAAGGAAGCCCTGAACTCCGGCCAGCTCAAACTCCACTTCCAGCCGAAGCTGACCCTGGCAAGCGCCGCGGTGGACTGCGTCGAATGTCTGCTTCGCTGGGAACACCCGCAGTATGGCTTTGTCCCGCCGGATGAGTTTATCGAGCTCGCGGAGCAGACCGGCGCCATTCGCCAGGTAACGCGCTGGGTGCTGCAGACCGCCCTCGAACAGCAGGCTCAATGGCGAGCGCAGGGTGTGTCCGTGGCCATGGCGGTGAACATCTCCGCGGTGGACCTCACGGATATGAGCCTGCCGGCCTTCGTGGGCGAACTCCAGTCCCGCTTTGCCCTGAGCCCCGGAGACCTCACTCTCGAAATTACCGAAAGCGCGGTCATGAAGGATCCGGAAAGTGCCCTGCTCGCCCTGAAAACGCTGGATCGCATGGGCGTTGTTCTGTCGATCGATGACTTCGGGACCGGATTCTCGTCCATGGCGCAGCTCAAGCAGATGCCGGTCAAGGAACTGAAGATCGACAAGACCTTTGTGCTTGCGATGGCTTCAAACCGGGACGATCAGATCATGGTCCGCACCCTGATCTCCCTCGCGGAAAACCTCGGCCTCGAAACGGTGGCCGAGGGACTGGAAGACGCCGCGGCCGAGCGGATGTTGCAATCCATGGGCTGCACGCGCGCCCAGGGCTATCACGTGAGCAAGCCTCTGCCCGCAAAGGAGTTTCTGCCTTGGCTTCGCCAGCGCCAGGCAAAGCTGCGCATCGCAGCCTCCGCCTGAAGCCCGCAGCGGTCTGGGCATTTCTGGTTGCAGGCGCTCTGGGTGCATCCTCCGCCCCGGCATTGGAGCTGACCCGGTCCGAGCTTTCGGGCCTGGTGCAGCTCAGCGCGGTCCACGCCGATCCCCTCAGGAGTTTTATCAATAGCGGTACGGGCGTTGTGCGCTACGACGACAGCGGCGTTCAGCTCCAGCAATCCGTGCTCCGGTTGGAGACCGATTTCGGCAATGCGTTCAGCAGCGACATCGTGGCGAACTACTACCAGGACGGTGATCTACACCTGGGCCTGACTCAGGCCGCACTGCTGTGGAAACCCGTGAGTGCCGGAAAACTCCGCACACGGGCCCGCGCGGGCTTTTTCTACCCGCGCATGTCCGCCGAGAACGTGGATCTGGGCTGGCTATCGCCGTACACCTACACACAGTCGGCCATCAATAGCTGGATCGGCGAGGAACTGCGGGTGCTCGGCGTCGAAGGGTCCGTGTACAGCCCGGGTCGCTCGCGGCGCAGTCCCTGGTCCTGGGAGCTCACCGGTGCCATTTACGGCGGCAACGATCCGTTCGGCACCATCATAAGCTGGCGCGGCTTCGCCACCCATGATCGGCAGAGCCTTCACCATGATCGCCTTCAGTTTGCCCCCTATCCCCCGGTTATCGACGAGATCACGTTCCAGGGACCGGCCTGGGTCGAGCCTTTCCACGAGATCGATAACCGCCTTGGCGGCTACGCTGGTTTTCACCTGCGTTACCGCAACCAGCTCGACCTGCGGCTGTACCGCTACGACAACAACGCGAATCCGAAGGCCGTCAACCAGCAGCAGCTCTACGCCTGGGATACGCGCTTCAACTCCATCGCCCTGCGCTACGATCCCGCTCCTGGAACGCGCGTCCTCGCCCAGTGGATGGGCGGGAGCAGCGATATGGGTGAACATCTCGTGGGCATCGGCTTTGACAGTTTCTACCTGATGCTGAGCCAGCGCCTGGGCGAGCATCGGGTGTCCCTGCGCTACGACTTCTGGGACGTGGACGAAAGCGACCTCTACGCCCGCGACGCGAACAGCAGTGAGGGTGACGCGCTGACCGCCGCCTGGCGCTGGAACCTCGATAAGCAATGGCAGCTCGGCTTCGAGTATCACCTGAACGTAAACAGTGCCGAGAATCGCGTGAGCGTCGGTGAAGCAATTGACGCGCGGCAACAGCAGGCGCTGGTCGTGCTTGAGTACCGGTTCGGCAAGTAAGGCGACAGCACCTGCGCCTCGCGCGCCGGCTTGAACCCAGGGCCGCGGCCCCCCGGCAGGAACCTGAACGCCAGCCGCGCACCGCCCAAGTTTCGCGTGATCCCTGCGTCAGTGCTTTGAGCGCCGTGCAGATCGATCGGCCAGCTGATCGAGCAGCCGGTCCGAGACGGCCTCCAGCGACGGTAGACAAAGATTTGCCAGCGCCTCGACGCGTTCAGTGTCGCGCGGGTCCGAGGGCACGCCCACGACGAACATGCCGGCCCGCGCTGCCGCCTCAATGCCCGAAGGGGTGTCTTCAAACACGGTGCAATATTCCGGACGCAGTCCGAGTTGCGCAGCGCATAGCAGGTAGGAATCGGGCTCGGGCTTTCCCTTCGAAACGTCATCCGCGCTGATGACCGCGCCGAAGTCGCCGGCCACTGCTAGTTTCGCAAGCGCAGAGCGGCAGACCGTTCCCGGGGCATTGGTTGCCACCCCAAGGCGCATGCCTCGCGAGCTGCATCGGTCGATGAGACGCAGCGCCCCGGGCATGGGTGTTGGCTCCCTGGCGAGCGCATCCCGCACGCGATGAATCACGTCCAGTTCCAAATCACGCTTGCTGCGACCGTGCCAGGGGCTTTTCGCAAACCAATAATCCGTCACACCAGACGTGGTCAGGTCTGCGGTAAGGCGTTGCTCCTCCTCCGTTACCTCAACGCCCACCGCCGAGAAGGCCGCCCGCTCCGACTCCAGCCACACGTGGGCCGTATCAACCAACAGGCCATCGAAGTCGAAGATCACGCCGACATCAGGTGTGGACACGTGCTGAATTCCTGAATGAATGCTTCTTCATGACGTTACATGCTCCCCGGCGCGCCCGCCGCCACACACAGCGCGGATAGCGCCTGGATCTCGGCGTATGCCGCTTCCCTATCGCAGGTGCATGCGCTTTCAAAACGCCCCTGCCGCCAGCCCATACCCAGTTAGGTTCTTCAGCACGGTCAGGGCGCGAGATGGCATCGCCGCGAGGTCCGGCAAAGCGATAGTATAAAAGTTCAATGGAGTACATCTTCCGGGGCACCCGCAACGTGCAACCATGGGTTTAAGCACACAACTGCAGCTCGCCGCCTACGCGTTGACCGTCGCGGCCCTGGGTTTTGGCAGCCCCATGCCCGTCCTGGTCACGACCGTGAGTGGCTATGCCGAATTGACCTCGGCGGACTCCGACACTGGGATCGAGTACGTTTTTCTGGAGGTGCGAAACATCGGTGCATCAATCTCAGAAACGGATCGCAGGGTCACGATGACCTTGCAGGCGCCGAACGCCATAGAGAACGCGAGTTTCGCCGGTCCAAAGTTCGGAGTGCATCGTCAGTTTGAAGAATACAGCGTTGGAGTTGGCATCGACTCCCTGGTGCGCGGGCACTCTTTTTTACTGGCGTTTCAGTCTGAGACCGATGACTACCGCGGACTGGTTGGACATTTGGGCCAATTGAAACTCGAAACAACGGGACCGGTGATCATGCTTCGGCTCTTTCCCGCGTGGGCATACGTTGTAGGTGTGCTGGCGTTGATCTGTATTCCCTTCGCGCTGCTCGTTTTCAATGAGCACGTTTCGCTGAGGGTCGGCTCACGCAGCATGAAAGCACTGAGAGTTGTGGGTATTCCCCTGTTTCTTCTGTGTCTCACGGGAGCTTCTTTGTGGGCGGGCACAAAACTCGGCGTGCTTGCAGAAACAACGAATCAGGTGACGCTGTGCGAGCCTCCAGCTGGTGCAGCTTGCAAACTTTTGTCATCAACGCCTCGCGTGCACGAGCCGGGCAGTGACCGTCGCTCCTAGCCGCGACGTTCAACTACTGACCGCATGCAGGCTGTAATTCCGATCGCGGCGGAAAGCCGCAAGCTTGTCCGGGTCGAGTTCAACACCCAGACCTACGCCATCCTGTAGATGCAGTTCGAAGTCGTGGTAATCCGCTGGCCGCTGGGTAATGGATTCGGAGACCAGCAGGGCGCCTGCCAACTCACCACCATAAGGCAGATCCCCGAGCGTCGCGCAAAACTGCATGTTCGCGCCGGTGCCGAAGGATGACTCAAGAAACGTACCCATGTACACGGGAATCCCCGCGCCAAGCGCCAGCTCCGAAATCACCTTGCTGCGACGCATACCACCGCTTTTCATTAGCTTGAGTGAGATCAGGCTTCCGGCACGAAGCTGCGCAATACGCTGCATGTCCTGGAGGCTGCAAACGGATTCGTCGAGCATGTGAACCATCGGGCAGTTCGCCGTCAGTCGTGCGCAGCCCTCGATATTCCAGCGCGGCAGCGGCTGTTCAAGTAAATCGATACCCGCATCGGCGAGTCGGGGAATCGCCCAGGTCGCGGTGGTTTCGTCCCAACGCCCGTTGGGATCGCAACGAACGGTCGCCTTACCTTCGAGTGCACGCGCGATGGCGCATGCCCGTTCCAAGTCTTTGGCGGGTTCCACAGCACCCATCTTGAGCTTGAATACGCTGTGCAGACGCGCTTCTATCTTGCCGAGTGCCTCCTCGATCTCCTGGTTCGCATCGCCCGTAGCCAGCGGCCACGACACCGGAAGCGAGTCCCGCGCCTTGCCCCCGAGGAGGTTGTAGACCGGGGTGTTCAGCACCTTGCCCTGCGCATCGAGGAGCGCCATCTCCAGGCCGGCTTTCGCGAAGCTGTTCCCAAATACGGCGTCGTCAAGCTTGCGCATGATCGCATCGATCGCGAAGGCGTCTTCACCGATCATCAAGGGTGCGAGGTATTCATCGACGTGAATCTTGATGCTCTCCACGCTCTCGCCGCCCCACCAGGGACCGCTCGGAAGAGACGCCTCACCGACGCCCTCGGCACCGCCGCTGGTGCGCACGAAGATCAGCACCATGCTTTGGCTGCGGGCGTTCAATGCGGCAAAGCGCTGTTCCCGCACCAGGGGAAGATCAACTATCACTGCCTCGACAGAGGCAACGCGATGAGCGCTGCTGTTTTCCATGAATCCTCCCTCGACGGCGGACGCTCCATGACGACCGCTCTTGGTTACGAAAGAGAGTAGGCAGGAAGCAGCGATTCTTAAAATACCAATTTCTGGACCTATCTATACGCTTCCGGTATACGTTGGGATACAAGTACCACCGCCACCCGCAGGTGCCGCCATGGAAATGCGCCAGATACGCTACTTCGTCGCCGTCGCGGAAGAAGGGAATTTCAGCGCCGCGTCGCGTCGCTTGTATGTCTCTCAGCCGCCCATTACGCGCCAGATTCAACAGCTTGAGGGCGAACTGGGCGTTGAGCTTTTTCTGCGTCATCGAAAGGGAGTAACGCTGACACCCGCTGGGGAAGCGTTTCTAGAGGAGGCAAGGCAGATTCTTACTCGAAGCCGCCTCGCGAAAGAGCGCAGTCAGGCGGCGGCCCAGGGCGAAATCGGCAGCCTGGAAGTCGCCTACTTTGGATCACCGATTTATTTCGTGATCCCGCAGCTGGTGCGCCGCTTCCGGGCGGACAATCCAGCCGTGAACATCTCCTTGCAGCCGCTAACGAAGGATGCGCAGATCGAAGCCGTGAAGGATGGACGAATCCACGTAGGCTTCGGACGCTTCTTTCCGCAGGACGAAACCATCACCCAGCGTATCGTCGCCGAGGAGAAACTCATCGTCGCCCTCCCCGAGGGTCATGCGCTGCATAGACACAAAACCATCTCGCCATCGGCCCTCGCCCGGGAAACCCTGATCTTGTTTCCCAAGGTCGGTCGGCCAAGCTTCGCCGACGAAGTGCTCCGCGTTCTCGGCCAGCGCGACTTCGACGTGCATCAGGCGCTCGAGACCGCGGACCTATCCTCGGCCATGGCGCTCACGGCCGCGGGCATGGGTGTCTGCCCGGTACCGGACTCCGTGTCGAGGCTGAACTGGCCTAACGTGTCATTCCGGCCACTGCGGGGCGTTACGACCCTCGCGGCGGTCAACTGCATTCACAGCAATCGCAATCAGTCTCCGATACTTCTACGATTCCTTAACACTCTGAAAGATACCCATAACGTATAGCTCCCTACGGCAAAAGGTATTGGACCGTATGACAGCATCTGGCTAATTTCCCGGTACCTGCCGGCCCCATAACAAACCTTTTGCCGGGCCTGCACTACACAGCGGTTAACGTAGACGGGAGCGCACCATGTCAGATCGGGTTAAAGAAGTAGTGGATGCCATTGTCGGTGGCATTCGCCAGGCACTCACAGACAAGAAAGTAACGCACGACGAGTATCGTGCCGGCCTCATGTATCTCAAGGAGACGGCTGAGAACGGGGAACTCCCCCTGATGCTTGATGTGTTCTTCAACATCACAATCGTCGAGAACGAGAACGCGGCACACGACGGTACCCGCTCAGATCTCCAGGGCCCGTACTACCTTCCCGACGCGCCGTTCGTAGAAGGCGAGATAAAAACCCTGGATGAGTTCGAAGGCAAGCCCGTGCTCGTTCGCGGCACTGTTACCGATACCAGCGGTAACCCGGTAGGCGATGCCGTCCTCGACATATGGCAGTCCACGCCAGACGGAAAGTACAGCGGCATCCACGACAACATCCCGGTGGACTACTACCGGGGCAAGGTCCGCACGGCCGCTGACGGCAGCTACGCCGTGCGCACGACCGAGCCCGTGCCCTACCAGATTCCCGGCCAGGGCAAGACCGGCGCCCTACTCCGCGCCATGGGTTCCCACACCTGGCGCCCGGCGCACATCCACTTCAAGGTGAGTAAAGAGGGCTTTCACCCCATCACGATGCAGGCCTACTTCGAAGGCGGCGATTATGTGAACGACGATTGCTGCTCGGGCAAGTGTAATGAAGGACAGAACGTGTTCGCCGAGAAGTACGAAGACGGCGTGCGTGTCATGGACGTCGACATCGTAATGGACACAGCCGCCGCCCAGGCTGCGGCCTGAGGTCGCGGACGGTGTGTCACGGCGCTGCCAGCGCGTATTTTCCGGAACCGGAAGTCGGGGGAGAGTTTTCCTCCGGCCTTGAAGGACTGGTTTTCGGCGACGAAACCGCATCAGTCCGGATCGCCCTGATTCCCGACATCTACGGTACCAACGCCTTTTACCAGGGCCTCGCCACGCACCTGGCACGGAAGGGAGCACGGGTTTTTCTGACCAATCCCTTCGCAGGCCTGGGTGAACTCCCGGAGGTAACGCGCGAGGCTGCCTTTGCGCGCAGGCACAAGCTTCAAGATGCGGCCATGGCAGATCGCCTCGAGGCGTTCTGCGGCACCGAATCGATCACCGGTGTCGTGGGCTTCTGCCTCGGCGGCTCCTACGTGTTCGAGCTGTCGCGGCGCGGCGTAGCGCAGGACCTCGTAGGCTTCTACGGCTTCCCGCAGGGGATGGAGAATCAGGATCCCCTGCGGAAGCCCTTCGACTACCTCGCGGACACGGCAAAGGCGCAGACCTGCCTGATGCCGGGCTCGGATCAGTCGGTAGGTGTAGAGAATGTGGCGCGGCTGGCAGAGATTGCTGCCAAAAACGACTCTCTCGATCTAACGGTCTATGCAGATTCCGGCCACGGTTTCCTGAGCGACCTGGACAGCGAAGACGCAACCCTCAAGGCCAATGCGGTCGATGCCCTGACACGCTGCGAGCGCGCTCTCGGCCTGAGCTGAACCAGCGCCCGAGCTAACAACGATAACTTTGCGAGGGGTTCGCGGGAATGGATAACTTTATCTACAACGGTCTGCCTACGCGCGTGATATTCGGCAGCGGCACGCGGGCCGAGATCGAGGCCGAGACCCGGGCGCTCGGAATCAGCCGCGCCCTGGTACTTTCCACGCCCTTCCAGGCAGAGCTCGCCGAAGAAGTCGCGAGCAATCTTGGAACGCTGGCGGTCGGCACCTACAGCGGTGCCGCGATGCACACACCCGTTGACGTTACGGAAGAAGCGGTGCGCGTCCTGGGCGAGCACTCCGCAGACGGCGTTATTTCCGTCGGCGGTGGCTCGACGACGGGACTGGGAAAGGCCATCGCCCTACGCACCGACGTGCCGCAGCTGGTCCTGCCGACCACCTACGCGGGCTCCGAGATGACCAACATCCTGGGTCAGACCGAAGCGGGACGCAAAACTACCCTTCGCGATCCCCGGGTGCAGCCCGAGACCGTGATCTACGATGTCGACCTCACCATGACCCTGCCCCAGGGACTTTCTGGAACCAGCGGCATCAACGCTATTGCCCACGCCGTGGAGGCGCTGTACGCGCAAGACAAAAATCCGGTGATCTCCCTGTTGGCCAGCGAAGGCGTTGCGGCGCTGTACCGGGGACTCCCCGGCATCGCCGCGGATGCCGGCAATGTGGACGCGCGAACCGATGCGCTCTACGGCGCCTGGCTCTGCGCCATCTGTCTCGCATCGTCGGGCGTGGCCCTGCATCACAAGCTCTGCCATGTGCTCGGAGGTTCCTTCGACCTCCCGCACGCCGAGACCCATACGGTGGTTCTGCCTCAGGCCCTGGCGTACAACGCGCCGGCGGTACCCGATGCGATGGCGCAATTGCGGCGGGCTATGAACACGGATACACCCGCCGCGGCGCTCTACGACCTTGCACAGCAGATGGGCGCCGAGACTTCCCTCAAAGCCCTAGGCATGCCCGAGGACGGCATTGAAAAGGCCGTGTCCATAACGCTGGAAAACCCCTACTGGAATCCCCGGGAACTCAGCGCGGTCCCTATCGCCGCGACGCTGGAAGCCGCCTGGCGCGGCGATCGTCCGGAACTCTGAGCCGTGGCGCAGGCGTTTATCTGCGACAGTGTTCGAACGCCCTTCGGACGCTACGGCGGGGCGCTTGCTTCGATGCGCGCGGACGACCTGGCCGCGCATCCCATTCAGAGCCTGATTCGGCGAAACCCGAATCTTGATCCGGCGCACGTCGACGAAGTCGTGTTCGGCTGCGCCAACCAGGCGGGAGAAGACAATCGAAACGTCGCGCGCATGGCAGCGCTCCTGGCGGGACTACCGGATACCGTCCCGGGTGTTACGGTTAACCGGCTCTGCGCGTCCGGCATGGAGGCCGTGGGCGCAGCGGCCCGGGCTCTGCGCTGCGGCGAATCCCGGCTCGCGATTGCCGGCGGCGTGGAGTCCATGTCCCGGGCGCCCTTCGTCATGCCCAAGGCGGACTCCGCGTTTTCTCGTAGCGCCGAGGTCTTCGATACCACGATTGGCTGGCGCTTCATCAATCCTCGGATGCACCGACAGCACGGCACCGACAGCATGCCCGAGACCGGTGAAAACGTTGCCGCTGATTTCGCCGTGGCCCGCGAGGACCAGGATATGTTTGCTCTGCGCTCGCAGCAGCGCGCTGCCCGGGCCCAGGTCAGCGGCCGGCTGGCCGAGGAGATAGCACCCGTCCTCATTCCTCAACGCCGCAGTCCAGACCGGTTGATCGATGCCGATGAGCATCCGCGGGAAACCACGCTCAACAAGCTCGCAGGTCTCCCTACGCCGTTTCGCGAAGGCGGAACGGTGACCGCGGGCAACGCTTCGGGCGTAAACGACGGCGCCGCAGCCATGTTCCTGGCCAATGAAGAGACCGCGGCTTCGCAGAAGCTCACTCCCATTGCCCGTGTCGTCGGCATGGCGAGTGCGGGCGTTGCTCCGCGCATCATGGGTATGGGGCCGGCGCCGGCCACCGAGGCCCTTCTCGAACGAAGCGGCCTTCAGATTGGCGACATAGACCTATTCGAAATTAACGAAGCCTTCGCAGCCCAGGTCCTTGCCGTGACGCGCCGGCTTGGCCTCGATGACGACGATGAGCGGGTGAATCCCAACGGCGGCGCCATTGCCCTCGGCCACCCCCTGGGAGCAAGCGGTGCACGCCTCGTGCTGACCGCAGCGCGGGAACTGCAGCACCGTGGCGGACGTTATGCCCTGTGCAGCATGTGCGTCGGCGTTGGTCAGGGTGTATCGATCCTGCTGGAGCGCGTATGAAATCCGTACCCGTGATCAGTGCCTCCGAGGCGGCATCGCTGGTCAAGAGCGGCGACACCATTCTTGTCGGTGGCTTCGGCATGACCGGCAATCCGGTCCATCTCGTGCACGCCCTCGCCGAACAACAAGAGACCCGCGAGCTCACCTACGTCGGCAATAACGTGGGGGAAGCGGGCCTCGGCGGGGGTCGCCTCCTTCGCAATGGACAGCTTCGCAAGGCTATCGGCTCATTCTTCACTAGCAATCGCGAGGCTGTAGCCGCCGCACAGGCAAGAGAGATTGAGGCCGAACTTCTGCCCCAGGGCACGCTGGCCGAAGCAATCCGGGCCGGCGGCGCGGGCATTGGCGCCTTCTTCACGCCCACAAGCGCTGGCACCGCCCTCGCCGAGCATCGCGAAACGCGCCACTACAACGGTCAGGAGCAGGTTCTGATCGAAGGAATCCGTGGCAACGTCGCGTTCGTTCGCGCCTGGATCGCGGATAGCGCCGGAAATCTTCAGTACCGGCTTACGGAACGCAACTTCAATGAGGCCATGGCCACGGCGGCCGATCTGGTAATCGCGGAGGTCGAGCAGATTGTGCCGGAAGGAAGCCTGCCTCCCGATCAGATTCATACACCCGGATGCTTTGTCGACTACCTGGTCCAGGAACGTATCTCCGAAGAGACCCTGGGCAGCTCTGCGAGCGTTGCCAGCAGTAATAAGCAGGTCAGTGAGGAGCGTATGCGCATGGCGAAGGCCGCGCTCGACGAGCTGCGCGCCGGCGACGTGGTCAATCTGGGAATTGGCATACCCACTCTTGTCGCCGATCTCATCACACCGGAGCACGGCATCATTCTCCACAGCGAGAACGGCATGCTCGGTGTGGGCCCGGAGCCCAGCGAGGGCGGCGCCATGGACTACCCGGTCAATGCCGGGAAGATCCCGGTCACAGCCCTGCCCGGCAGCAGTTACTTTGATTCGGCGAAGTCTTTCGGAATGATCCGCGGTGGTCATATCGATGCCGCCATTATGGGCGGTCTGCAGGTCGACGCTTCGGCGAATCTGGCGAACTGGGCCGTCCCCGGAAAACCACTGCTTGGTGTCGGCGGCGCCATGGACCTTGCACGAGGTGCGCGCAGGCTGATCATCACCATGTCGCATACGGACCGTTCCGGTGGCTCCAAGATTGTCGAGCAGTGCAGCCTTCCGGTAACCGCTTTGGGCGCTGTAGATGTGATCATCACAGAGCTGGCGGTTTTTCGCTTCCCGGACGGCCGCCTGACGCTCACGGGCCTGATGCCGGGATCCACATTGGATCGAGTCCGGGAACAGACGGAAGCCGCTTTCGAGGTGGCCCTGTGATTCACCCGGGACGACGCTTTCCCTCCGTCTGTCTGCAAATGCTGGACGGGACGGCCTTCGAACTGCCCGCAGATATCGATAGCGCTTACAGCCTGCTGATCGTCTACCGCGGCGTGCAGTGCAGCATCTGCCAGGCCTATTTGCGCGAGGCCACAGCACGACTCTCGGACTTTTCGGAACTGGATACGCGAATCCTGGTCACATCGGCGGAAAGCGCCGAGCGAGCGGCCCGGGCTCAGAGCGAATGGACCAACGATCAAATCCTTTTTGGCTACGGCCTGGACGCGGGCAGCGGAAGGCAACTCCGCCTGTTCCGCTCATCCGCGCGCAAGGATACGGAGCCGGACGAGTTCTTCGAGCCCGCCCTCTTCCTCCTGAACGCCGACGGTGAACTGCTCTTCGCCTCCTTACAGAGCATGCCCTTCGGCCGACCCCCGATTGGGGAGCTGGTTCGCTGGATCGAAAGAATCCGCGACAACGCCATCCCCGCGCGCGGCACTGTGGAATATTGAAGCCCGTGGACCCCGTGCACGCAGGCGTTCCGCAACCTCCACGCCAGGCGTGTAGCACCGAGGCCACGGTACCGGGCTATGAGGCGATCCGTGAGGTACTCCAGGAACGCGCCATCGGCGAGCGCAAGGTCCTGCCCGAGGCAGATCGTCTTCTGGCGGTGATTGCGAGTCTCTGCATTGCCAACAGACAGAAAGTTTTAATGGTCAAGCTCCGAGAGGGTCTTAAAAAAGGCCTGGAACCCCGCGCCATCTCCGAGTGTCTTCTGCAAACAGGCCTCTACGGCGGTCTGCCTCTGGTGGAAGAGATCGGCGAATTGCTCGCCGCCGTTTTCGAAGAAATGGGCGTAAGCGTGGACTCAGAGCCGCGAGCCATGGCCCTTGAGGACGGCGAGACGCTGCAGGAATCCGCCAAGGAGTACCAGAGAGCGCTGCACGGGGAACGTCAGCAAACGGGTCACGCCGATCCGATGGACGTACACACTTCAGAGCTCTACAAGATTACATCGCACTACGGCTACGGCATGATCTGGCGCCGGCCCGGACTCACGGTCCGACAGCGACTCATTATCGCGATCGCCAGCTTCGCAACCATCGGCTACGTGGACAGCTTTCTCATAAAGTTTGCGCGATCGGCGACGGAGCATGGGATGAGTGTTGAAGAAGTGCGTGAGGTGATTGTGCAGGTCTCTCCTTACATTGGTTTTCCGCGGGCGTTGCGGGCGCTTTCCCTCATGCGAGAGGCTTTTCCTGACGATCTGAGCTGATCCTCTGCCTTTCAGGCCGCGTTTTTTCTCCTGTTGACCTCGATTCGTAGCGGCGTTTGTCGGCTCCGCTCCGGTCTATCTGAGCTGCTCGCATTGCTTAGTGCTTATCTGTCATAGGAAGACGGGGAGGCAGGTGGCGGTGTCCTTTGGGCTGCTCGCATAGCTCCAGCAGGGCCTGCGCACTTGTTAGAAGCACTCGACGGACGCCCAAAGGACACCGCCACCTACCTCCCCTGCGCCGTGCCAATCTTGGGACATACTTGTGCAATTCCCAGGGCACGCTAGAGCCACAGATTGTTTCGAAAGCGGAACTTCCCAAAGTTCGGAGGCAGACCGGCGCCGTTCTGCTTGAGCGTCCGTCGAGCGCGCCCTTAAAAACTGTAGCGCCGATGGAGCTACGCGAGCAGCTCAAGTAGAGCGGGGCCGGGCTGGCGTGCCCTACTACAGGGCTCATGTGCGGCAGAACATGAACTCGTGCTCCGATACCTTCAAGCACTCAGTACGTAATGCGATCACATAGCTTTCCAGCGTCCCTTGGCAAGAAAGCGTGTACGCATAAGTTGATGATTGATAATGTCCGCTCGAACAGAATTGACTCGATTTATCGCGGACGAAAAAAACCCCGCTCGAAAGCGGGGCAAAGAGCACTCTCCGCAAGGCGCTAGAAGTTGTACTGCAGAGCGAAGCTGTAGCGCCGTGGCAGGTTCGGTTCGGCGAGATAGATGGACGAACCGGGGCTGGCGAGGCCAAAGCGACGGTACGCTTCGTTGCCGAGATTGCGTCCCACAACGCCGAGGCGAAGCTGCTCGCTCGGGCTCGTGAACCACAGGGCCGCGTTGTACACCTCGTAGGACTCCTGGAACGTTCCCGGAGAAAGCGGTGTTTCCGTGTAGAAGTCCGCCGAGTACGTGACATCGCCCCGGGCCAGAAGTTCCCAGCCGCCGGCGAACTGCATGGTGTACTCGGCGAACAGGGTTCCCTTCCACTCGGGTGCGAAAATCAGCGGCTGGTCTTCTAGATCCTGAGTGCATCCACCGGGTGAGGATGCGGACTGTCCGGGCGTGCAGGGGGCGTCCGGGAAGCTGTCATAGAACGCATCCAGGTACGACAAGTTGCCGCCGATCATCAGGTTATCGCTTACGGACCACCGGCCATCGAGCTCCACGCCCTGACTGATGGCATCGGCGGCGTTCTGTACCTGGAACGCCACGGTGCCGGGCACCGACGACGATACCTGCAGGTCTTCAATCTGCATGTGGAAGATCGCGAGGTTCAGCTCCATGGCGCCATCGAGGAAGAGACCTTTCATGCCGAACTCGATGGAGTTGTTCAGCTCTTCCTCGAACTGGATCTCGAAGTCCGGATCGGCGGAAACGCGATCGCTGAATCCACCGGCCTTGTAGCCCTGGGAGATCGTGCCGTAAACCATCACGGTGTCGGAAATGTCGTACTGCACATTCAGGGACGGCGTGAAGCGGCTTTCATCGCGATTCTCGTCCGGGCGGTTGACCGCGGCTTCCAGCGGACCAAAGGGGCCGTCGGGGAAGGGAACGCGGTCGCGGGAGTAGCCGGAACCGTAAGGCTGGTAGTAGCGCTCGAAGGAAAACTCTTTCTCCTCCGTGGTCCAGCGGGCCCCCAGCGAGGCCGTTAAACGATCGGTGAAGCGGTAGCGGTACTGACCGAAGATCGCCAGTGTCTGGGTGTTCTGGTCGAAGTTTTCCCACTGTTGCACCGCGAGGGGCACACCGGGGATCTGATTGAAGTTGATATCCGTTGGGCTGAAGCGCGTCAGGTCGGTGTCTTCAAGGTAAAGCCCAATGATGTAGTCGGAGTTACCCGAAGTTTCGGAGGTAAACCTGAACTCCTGGGTGAGCGATTCGAAGTCCTCGTCGCGGTGTGCGTTGTAGGCTCCACCGGCGATACCCATATCGATAGCGAAGAATTGGTCTATGAACTCGTAGGTTTGAAAGGCCGTGATAGACAGGAACTCCCCCGCTGCAAAGTCATGGGTAAAGCGAGCGACAGCAGCCTGTACTTCCTGGTCTCGCTGGGGACAGAAGCCGGGAAGATTTGGCGTCACCGTATCCGAAGGTTCGCAGGCATAGTCCGTAGTCCAGTCCAGCCCTTCGGTCCATCCGGGAGAGAAGGAACGGAACACGTTCGCGAGACCGGGAGCGTTTTCCGGCGGCGCGACAATGCGATTTGAGGTATTGCCCTCGGCTTCGAGCTCACCGTGTTCGAACTTCAATTCGAGCATGCTGTTGCTGCCCAGATCGGCTTCGAGCTTCAGGCGGATGCCGAAGTCCTCGCGAATGCCGCCGTCGGGGCCGTTTGCGCGGTTCTCAATGTACCCGTCACTGTCTGCGTAGCGCACGGCAACCCGACCCCGCACCGAATCGGTGATGGGGCCGGCCACATAGGCTTCCACTTCACCAAAGTTTCCATTGGTGTCGTAGGAACCGTAGTTGACGCTCACATTGCCTTCGAGTGTGTCTGTAGGCGCGCCGGTACGGATGATCATTGCTCCCGCGAGGGTGTTCTTACCGAACAGCGTGCCCTGGGGACCGCGGAGGATCTCCACACTCGCCGTATCCATGAAGCTGAGAATGCTGGCAGCGCCCCGGCCAATGTAGACATCGTCGACGAAGCGCCCCACCGGCTGTTCGATGGAGTGCGATGTGCCAGTACCGAGACCGCGAACGTAGAGATTAGGGAGGATGGTGGAAATGGAGGCCTCGAAGTTCGGCACGTAGAGTGCAACTTCTTCGATGTCCACCACGCCCATGTTGTTCAGCGTTTCACCCGTCACCGCGGCCACCGAAACCGGAACGTCCTGCAGACTCTCCTGGCGCTGCGTTGCCGAGACGATGACTTCTTCCAGTACCTGAGCCTTAACGCTTCCGGAAGCGATAGCGACGCACAATGAGGTGAGAATACAGCTTCGTTTCCTGGTCATTATTATCTCCTGGTTGAAACGATCGAAGCGGGTGTGTTTCCGCCGGCCCTCTCAGCTACTCAAGCGGAGGGAACTTTCCCCGGGAGCGCTCCGGGCAGCTGGCTCGGCGTTGGCGCCAATGCGGGACCAGGCAAATTGATGAAGGCGGCCCTTTGCCAGGGCCGGATGAGCCGTCGCCCGGTCGTGGGTTAGCTTGGGAAGCAAGGCACGAAGGACCTCGCGGTCGCGCCGCATCAGCTCATACCCTGCCAAGGATCTGCAGCAGGGCCTGACGCAATTCGTCCACCGGCTTTTTCGTCAGCCGCTTCGCGCGCCAGGCGACAATGAAATCGGGGCGCACGAGAAGCGCACCGTTCTCCTTGGTTTCGCGAAGCCGCGCGAAGTATCCAAAGGGATCTTCAACCTCGTTCCCGGGCCCGATCACGGTTGTATTGATGGCCACACCGAGGTCGGCGGACAGCGCAGCGGCGGCATCCGCCCAGGCCTCTCCGCCGGTCCCGGTCACCAGGGAGAACGCACCCTGTCCGCAGAGGTCAATGGTCGAGATCTTCTCTTTGCCACGCTGCAGCCAGGCGTGAGGAATCGGTGCTCCCGGGCGGCTGCTGTGCTCGTGATAAAGCTCGGCGTCCCGCTTGAAACCGGGATCCTTGCTGCCGTCCGGAACCACGGCGCTGGAGCTGTAGCGGAGATTCATCTCCACGCCATGGGCGTTGTAGACGTAATGCGTACTGTTGATGGCGTCCTGCAGCGCCTCGCGCTGCTTGGCCGCCGCCGCCGTGGCGGCCTTCCGGCCGCTCATATTGGCGCGCATCTCCTCCGGATTGGACGCACTGAGGATGCCCAGGGCACCAAGAATCGGAGGGAAATCACCGAGGCTCTTGTTGGCGCGTTTCACTATCTGTTCGGCCACCGGCGTGCGTTCTTCGTTGTAGGTATCCAGCAAAGACGCATCCGCCTGGCCGCGAAGCACCATAGCCAGCTTCCAGCACAGGTTGAAGGCATCCTGGATCGAGGTATTGGAGCCCAGGCCATTGGTGGGCGGATGCCTGTGTGTGGCATCACCCATGCAGAAGACTCGCCCGTTTGTGTTGTTGGCGGCCCAGGCATTGTTCACCGTCCAGGTGGACGTCGCTTCGATATTCACATCGATGGTGTCGTCACCGATCAGGTTGTGAACGATGCTCGTGGCGAACTCGTCGCTGACTTCCGGTGGCCCCTGCTCGATGTCGTAGCCCCAGATCGCCAGCCACTTGTTCCAGGGTCTGACCATGCGCACCACACCGATCCCCAGGCCACCGATGTTGGAACCGGGCTGTATGACCCAGTACAGAACGCTGGGGCGATGTGCCACGTACTTTGAGAGATCGGCCTCGAAGACCATGTTGATTGAGCCGGAGAGCCCCATGTCGCCTTCCACCGGCAACTTCGCATCGTCGAGAACCTTCGAATTGGCGCCGTCGGCGCCGATCAGATACTTGCTCTTGACGGTCAACACAGCGCCCGTAAGTCGATCGCGCAGCGTGGTCGCAACATGGTTTTTGTGCTGGCGATGCGATACGTATTCGGTATCGAAGCGTACCTTGGAGCCGCGGAGCGCCGCGGCCTTGATGAGCATTGGCTCGGCGAGGTTCTGCGGGAGGTCGCACATGCGGGTTGGACTGGACAGGTCGTAGTCAGCCGCGCGCTGTGGGTGCGTACCCCAGGTATGGATGCGCCCGAACTCATCACCGGCCAGGCTCTCGCAGTAGGTGTTTTCGCCCATCAGCTCGGCGGGAGCCGCGAGACTGATCGCCTCATCTTCAACACCCAGGTCGCGGAAGACTTCCATCGTCCGCTGGTTGGTGATGTGCGCCCGTGGCGTGCGAGCCGTCCAGCCGAACTTGTTGATCACCATGTTCGGGATGCCGTAGGTCGATAGCAGCGCTGCTGCGCTCGCGCCCGCCGGTCCCGTACCTACGATCAGCACGTCGATATCGAAGCCAGGGTTACTCGCCGCCATGTACTGCCACTCCGCCGCTGCTTATTGAATTTGGATACGGTGGAAGAACGGTATGAAACGCCAGCCATGCTTTCCAATACTTTTTGATCGGCTGATCTATACAAAAACCGTATGGGCAGACAGACGTGTATCTGACCTTGAGTCCTCTCGTTTCGGAGCGCATTGATGGCGCATCAAACGTCTCGAGAAAGCTCGGATACTATCCTTGAATATTCAAATAGTTTGCTTCGGCGAATTTCCTGGTCCATGCTGAATAGACGCGAAACGAAGAGGCTGGATCAAATGGCCAAATACTTCTCCCAGAAGAATCGCCCTTTCCACCTGAGTGCTTTCCCCCTTGAGAAGCTGCGCCGGAGCAACGTATCGCCGGATCTGGGGAGAGCCCCTCCACTGCGTTCGCCTGACCTGTCACGGCATGGACCAGAGTCCCTGGCGCATGCCATGGCTCGCTACCAGGCCATGCTCGATATCGTGCGCGGTGGTCCCGTGCGCTACGGGCGCGCGGAGGTACCGTCGGATCCCGAGGAACGAGCTGCACATCTCAAGGCCGCGAGTTATTACTACGACGCCTCGATGACGGGTTTGTGCGAGCTTGCCGAAGGACACCTGCTGGAGGAGCAGCGTCGAAATCCGATGATCGCCGACATCCGCAGCGAACTTGAGAAAGGACAGCCCAAGGGTTTTGCTGGCGGTATCGAGATGATTTATGCCAACGTGCTGGCGGCTTCGCAAAAAACTCCGCCGCCGCTCGAGGGTCACAGCCACGCCCTGGTGTTCCTGGTTGAATACACACGAGACCCGCGACCCGACGAGCCGGGGACCGACTGGTTTCAGAATACGCAGGTCGAACGTGCCGCCCTGCTTAGCTCCAATACCGCAATTCTGCTTGCGGAATACCTTCGCCTTCTGGGATTCGACTCACGAGCGCACTCACTCACCGCCACCGATGTCGACCTGAATCGTCTGGCGCTCTCGGCGGGGCTTTGCACCCTCGATGATGAGGGGACGCTCGTGAATCCTTTTGTAGGCGAGCGCTTTGGCCTCGCAGCCGTTACGACAACCATGGCCTTCGCCACGGATCGGCCGCTTGCCAGCACCGGAGCAGATCGGGACCTCGGGCTCGGATGGAAGCTCGGTATGGGAAGCACGCGCCGGGCCGGCACCGCCGTACCCTACGCAGATCGTGAGTTCCGCCACGGCGCCCTCCCCTTCGAAACGCTCAAGCGCCAGGCCAAGCCAACCACGTTTATCGACGAGGAACGCATACCGCGCTTCCCCAAGCGTGCCGACTTTTTTGCCCGGGCGCTATTCGGAGATCTGGGCAAGAAGGTCCAGGACAATATGAAGGGCGGGCACTACGTGAGCAAGAGTCCCATTGGAGCCTGCGCTCGCAATGCTCTGGGAGCGCTGCTGATGCTGCAGTACGGTGAGGCTCGCGGACCCGTCGCCGAATCCACGAAAGATCCCGAGCGCAACGCGGAAAACTTGCGAGGAACGGCCTACTACCTGAGCGTGGATGCCGCGGGCCTGTCTGCGGCACCCGACTGGGTGTACTACTCCCACAACGGCGTCGGACAACCGTTGGCTCCCTACCACGACAATGCCATCTCCCTGCTCATCGACCAGGGCTTTGAAACCATGGATGGCGCGAGCGGTGACGACTGGGTGTCCTCTGCCCAATCCATGCGCGCCTATCTTCGTTTTTCGCTCCTGGGAGGAGTCATCGCCGAGCAGGTCCGCAGACTGGGTTACAGCGCCCGCGTTCACTCGGTGCTCGACGGAGAAGTACTGCTGCCTCCGCTACAGCTACTCGCCGGCCTTGGGGAGGTGAGCCGAATTGGCGACGTGATCCTCCACCCGTTCCTGGGTCCGCGTCTGAAGTCCGGGGCGGTCACAACCCCTATGCCCATGGGCCATGACCGTCCCATCGACTTTGGACTGCAGAATTTCTGCAACAGCTGTTTGAAGTGTGCACGGGAGTGTCCGTCCGGCGCGATCACGGCCGGGCCAAAGGTGATGTACAACGGCTACGAAATCTGGCGTACCGACGCCGAGAAGTGCACTCGCTACCGGCTCACCAACGCCTCCGGCAGCATGTGCGGACGCTGCATGAAAACCTGCCCCTGGAACCTCGAGGGCCTGTTCACCGATGCTGCGTTTCGCTGGATGGCCATGAACGCTCCCAAGACTGCCGGGGCGCTGGCGGCGATCGACGATCTGCGCGATCGAGGTGATATCAATCCAGTCAAAAAATGGTGGTGGGACATTGAGATAAGTGAAGACGGCACGCGTTTTGTCGCCGCCAAGAAGGCAAACAGTCGCGGCCTGCAGAAGGAGTTGAAGCTCAGACACGACGATCAGACGCTGGCGGTGTACCCCGCGGACCTGATGCCCTCACCGTATCCAGTTGTGCAACCCATTGATCGTGAAGCGGGTATCGCAAGGTACCGCAAGTTGCTCTCTCCCGAGGAGTACAAGGAGCGTCTGGCCCGGGGAGAGAGCGAGGGTCTTGCCCCAGGACCTCGCAAACCCGCGCAACCACCGCCCGTGTTCCCTACGGTGCTCAGCAAACGCGAGGACCTGGCGGAGGACGTCCTGCGCCTTGAGCTTACACGCCCGGACGGCAAAGACATGCCAGAGTTCAGCGCCGGCGCTCACGTGGACGTTCTCGTCGCACCGGAGTTCACGCGGCAGTTCTCTTTGGCGGGCGATCCGGCAGATCGCAGTCGCTATGTGCTTGGAGTCCTTCGCGAAACGCAGGGACGTGGAGGCTCGGCGCTCTTACACCAGACATTCAAGGAGGGAAAAACCGTAATTCTGTCGCCGCCGAGAAATCACTTCCCGCTCGATGAAGAAGCCAGCTTCTCGCTCCTCTTCGCCGGCGGCATAGGCATTACACCGCTCCTGGCGATGGGCCATCGGCTGCACGCCCTGGGAAAAGACTTCCTGCTCCACTTCAGCGCCCGCTCCGAGGAAAGGAGTGGCTTTGCCAGGGAGCTGAGATGCGTCCCCTGGTCCGACAAAGTGTTTTTTCACTTCAGCAGTGAATCGGGACGCGCAGACTTTAAGCAACTCATACCCCAGCATCGAACGGGTATGAAGCTATATACCTGCGGTGGAGAGGCGTACATGAACCAGGTGTTCGAGGTCGCTGAATCCAAGGGCTGGTCCGACAAAGACCTGGCGCGGGAGTATTTCAGCGCACCCGAGGCGCCCGACTACGACAACCAGGCTTTTTCCCTGCGCTTGCTGAAGTCCGACCGGGTAGTGGAAGTAGGCGAGTCGGAAACGGCAACGGAGGCTCTCGATCGAGAAGGCATCAGTGTAAGTACGAAGTGCTCCGACGGGCTCTGCGGTGTCTGTGCCACGCCCTTCGTCAGCGGGGACATTGAACATCGGGATCACGTACTATCGGCGCAGGAGCGGGAGCACTCGGTCATCCTCTGTTGTTCCCGGGCTCGGGAGCGGAACGGAGTTATCGAAGTCATGCTCTAAACGCGGTAGACAATGAGGGCAGGTGTGACAGAAAGAAACAAACCCGACTTCGAGCTTGAGCAATACCTGCCCTACCAAATCCACCGCCTGAGCAATCTGATACACCAGGTCAGCGGCCTTGTGACCGTCCGTCACCTAAAGGCCGCCCGGACCCTCACCAATCGCGAGTACCGGGTGATCTTCATCATTGGGTCCCTCGGTCCCCACTCGCCCGTCCAGGTCGCCCGCCTGTCTGGCATCGACAACGCCACGGTCACGCGCGCTGTGCGTAGCCTGCGCACAAGAGGTCTCGTTACCACGCGCGATAATCCAGAGGATCGCCGGGCAAAGGACATCGTGTTCACCACGGCAGGTCGCGCGCTGTGGCGTAAGCTGTTTCCGATCATGCACGAGCGCGGAGCCGCGCTCGATGAAGCTTTTAGTGAGCGGGAGCGCAAGACGTTCAACAAACTGCTTTCCAAGCTAAACGCGCGGTGCGAAGAGCTGATTGGCTGAATCGGGTGAGTGACTTGCTGGGCGCCTCACGATCGTCTGCCAAAAAGTCATCATCGGCCAGCTTTCGAGAATAGATGGATTCCTGGCGGCAGTTCTACAGTGACTCACGGCGGAGCTACCGGTACCAAAGCCCAAACCCCGCTTCTTTCTGTCGTTCAGAACGGACCCAGTGCAGCCGTGCGTCCGCGCGCTGCCCGTGCATGCGATCGAGGCTCGCAAGGTATGCGGCTACCTACGCGCCAGACGCAACTGCGGACGGCGGTTCAGGACCAGCGGACGGCCACCAGGCGTTCGTCGCTATGGCCCCTCCTGATTGAGCACTTGCAACGACCGAGGTGTTTTTCTGGGAGCAGCGTCCGATAGACTCCGAGGATGAATAGGGACCCGTGCCGACTTTTTGAGAACGAGCACTTTGTCATCGAACACTCGGCCTTCTACCGAATTGCTGGAGTTCTCTTCGTTCTACCAAAACGCAAGGTGATCAGCCTGATGGAAATGACCGATGCTGAGCTTGCGCTGATGGGAACGACGCTCCGTATTGCTAACGAGGCAGTCCACGTCGCACTCCAACCCATAAACATCTACAGCGCGAAGTTCGGCGAGATGGATCGGAACGTTCATTTCCACATCTTTCCCAGGACCGCTGAGCTTACAGAGGTTTACCGGCGCGATACGGGCGCCGGGCCTGCCATAGAGGCACCTAAACTCATTGCCTGGGCGCACAACCGCTATGTGGGCGAGCAAAACTTCGGAGACATTAACGCGACGATTGCGGCGCTAAAGCGACACTTTTCAGCGCGCTTCGAAGGTCCCAAAAACTGAATGTCGGCTCGCAATCCGAGCCAGGGGATAGCACTGAGCATCATCGCGATGCTCTGCCTCGCTGGAGTCGATGCCACTGGCAAACACCTGGTCCAGACCTACCCGATCGTTGAGATCATGGCGATTCGGTTCGCGATCTTTTTCTCGATCGTGATGGCTACAAACGTCTTCTCAGGCCGCATTCCACGCTTTCATAGCTCGGTTGCATTCACTCAGATTACCCGGTCTCTGGTTCTCGCGGCCGAGGTAGCCGTGTTTATTTTTTCCTTCAGTCTGATGCCGCTGGCTGACGTGCACGCTATCGCAGCAGTTGCTCCACTCATAACCCTGGTGATGGCCGGCGTTTGCCTCGGCGAGACGATCGGTCGCCGAAGTTGGGCAAGCGTAGCGCTGGGACTGCTTGGAGCGCTGTTGATCATCCGACCAGGAATGGGCGTGATGAGTTGGCATGCGTTAGCACCGATATGTGGGGCCATTCTCTGGGCCTGGTATCAGATACTCTCGCGGCAGGTAGCGGCCTTCGACAGCGCTGAAACAACCGTGCTCTACACCGCATTTATAGGTCTTGCGGTATTCGGCCTTTTCGCGCCGATCGACTGGGTGACGCCCAACTCGGCGGACTGGGGACTGTTGGCCCTCAACGGTGCGCTAGGCGCGCTCGGTCACTATCTGTTGATCAGGGCCCTAGTTTACGCGCCGGCCTCTGTTTTGCAGCCTTTTGGATACGCCCTTCTGATCTGGGCGATCCTCATCGGTTATCTCGTTTTCGGCGACTGGCCGGATGCCATGACCCTAGTCGGGGCGGCCGTCGTCGTGGGCGCGGGAATCTATGCCTCGCGACCGGTGCAGCAGGCGTGACAGCGGGCCCTTCGGCTCTCTCCCTACCACGCCCCGCTGGCCTTTCGGCGCGGGGGACAGCCAATATCCGTCAAAGCAATGCGGAGACAAAACCCAACCGCAGACCACCCTGGAGAGGTCTTTCTTCGCCAATCCGGCACAACTGTGTGCTGCGTCACTACTTCAACATATGCCGGCCCCGCCACCGCGAATGGCGCCTACACTGGGGTTCGTAGGCATGGCCCGTTCGAAGGCGGCTTTGGGAGACTGAGAATGTTGGGAACTAGAGTGACTTTTGCGCTAGTAGCGCTTATCGCACCTGTTGCGGTTTTGGGCCAAGTACTCGGTTTCGATGCCCACCGCGGGGGTAGGTTCGACGTCGACGGACACCCAGGCCAGACCCTAAGCTACACAGAACTCCGTGCCGTTGGCAGTAGCGAAGCAGGCGCGGGCCAACGGCTCGGTGAGAACGCTGTCTTCGGGATCTATCGCAGCCAAAGCAGCAGCCAGATCACTGGTAGCGAGATCATCCGAAGCGTCGGTACAGGGTCGGGTACGAGCTCGCTAGCCGGGAACAATGCGTTCCAAATGCTGGACGACCAGACTGTGACGTGTCGGAATATTCGGGGAACACTCCGCTGCAACTAATCGATTGAGAGTCATGACCCACTGTGGGAGAGCGGGCGTCACTAACAGGATGTAGTCAGACACAGTCGTCCCCCAAAGACTAGCGAGAGAAGGAGTATCAGCCCCAATTAGTCGTAAGTATGTGATTGGGAAGCGAATGGACCCAGCCCTGCATTCGCCTATATCGCAGACTAAGATCCTTGATTCGTCTAATTTACATAACGTTACATGCGCTTCATTACTCTGAATCGAGCTCAACTCGATAACTTCGCGAGCGCTTGCATTTGCGTTGAGCCGGAGGAACGACGAGAGGCCGCACGCTAGATGTAGACTTCATTGACCTCTTTTTTTGCCCGCCGGCAGATGCTTAGGGATAGGCAACCACCAGCAGAGGCAGCGGTGATGCCAACCACTAAACGCCACGTGCGGCTCTTTCGCAGCGGCCGTAACCGGGCCATACGAATACCTCGCGAGTTCGAACTGGAAGGTGATGAGGCCATTATCTATCGAGAAGGTGACCGGCTCATCATACAGCCGACTCGAAAAGGCAAGCTGCTCGCCCTGCTCGCCGCACTCCTCCCACTGACTGAATCGTTCCCCGAAATCGATGATGACCTGGCAGACAAGGATGATGTGTCGCTTTGAGTGGGAGCTTTGCATACCTCCTGGACACCATCATCCTGTCCGATCTAGTCCGCAATCCGAGTGGTGCGGTCGCAACACAGATCACTAAGGCCGGGGATCATAGCGTCTGCACTAGCATTGTCGTGGCGGCAGAGCTCCGCTACGGCGCACTTAAATCAGGCTCACCGAAACTTGCAGAACGTGTAGACCAGATTTCGCTCGGGCCATTGCCCAAAATCACTCCAGCGGGCAGCCAAGATTGGGAGGGGGAGCATGTTCTGTATATCTCTGATTTTATTGAGGGTTTCGGGCCGCCGAGCAACGTCTTAGGGCCCTTCTCAACATGGGAAACCTGCGCCTTGCCGCTCTACTCGCTTCTCGCTGTAAACAGTACGCTCAGATACGTTGATCAGTTCTGCGGCTTGAGCGCGGCTCTGGATAGCCGTTTTATCAGACGGATATTGTCGGCAAGGCCCTGCAGATGGCCAAGAGGATCATTGCGACGAATAGTTGTGCAGGAAAAGAGTCGGAACCGGAACCATTTATGACTTGGGATTGCATGAACCACGATCTATGTACTTTCTCGTCCAAACGACTGCATCTTGTGAATCGTTCGTTATCACACTTTGGTGCTCGGAATGCGCTCATGCACCCGTTGTCAGCTTTTCTTACAAAGCGATCCGAGGCTTCTCTGATTGTCAATTCGTCGAAGTGTTAACAGATTGCCAGTTCGCAGTTTTTCGATTTGTGGAACAAAAACTGCACGCGGGCGGCTTACTCCTTGCTAAGTGGAAAAACTCGTGCTGAAAGATGCCGCTTGTCTTTTTGTGTTGTTCTTCGCTGTTCATTCTGCAAATGCCGGACCCATCGGCTCTATCTACGATGGTCTCGCGCAGAACTCGAACACGTCTACTGATGTTTGGTCATACTGGTCCACACTGAGCGGCAACAGCACAACAACTTCAGGAGTGACAACTGGCAGCGTTTTGACTGATGGTGGGATCTTCACACCGCCAGCAGGAGGACTGCCGGGATACTGCGGTTCTGGAAATGTAAGCACGTGCATCCCAGGATTTTTGTTCAATGATGAAGCTGCGGACGCGACGTTCACGCCCGGGTCGGGGAATACAATCGCGATTCAACCTGGTGAGGTATGGGCGCACCCGTCCGGTGGAGGAGCCGTAATTGCTAGCTACCTGAACACGACGGGAAGCGCGCAAATGATCAACATCGAATTTGGCTTTAACCACATCGACCGAGATTCAATCAACAATAGCTCCGTGGGCTGGAACGGAGTGGGCTACGACGTTGGGATTGAGAGCACAGCTGGCATCTTCAATAGCTTGAGTTCCGGGAGTCTGCTGGAGACATCAGTTACTTCGTCGATAAATTCAGTTCTGCTCGACGCGAACGAGCGTTTGAATTTTATCGTGCGCAGCCTTGGGGACTTAAGAGGAGACTCGACCATCGTGAGCGCGTCACTCAGCGCGGTAGACACTGACCCTACAAGCCAAGTCCCATCCCCCGCCACCCTGGGCCTGATGGGCCTTGGTCTCCTCGTTCTAACGCGGCGCCGCAACACGTAGATCAACTACATCCTCATGGTCGGTAACTCCTATCGTTCACCAGCGACCCTACGTTTCGACTCCTTCACGCGGTATCAACACCGTGATTGGGTCTACCAGAGCTGCCGCATCAACCGCCACAAGGACAGCGCCGATTACCACGAAGAACGCTTCTGTCCAGAAGCGAAATCGTAGCGATCGCAGCAGTTCTGCGCGGAGCCTGATGTTCTCTCGTTGAAGGGATTCTGTATCGCTAATAGGCCCAGTGTATCGAAGGCGAGCTTTTCAACTAATCGATGACTGAGCCGGCGAACTGTCGAGTCAGAATCTCCGAATGAATTTGTTCGGGTCAATCTGACCTTGGGCGCCTTTCTCTCCGTGCTGAAGCTGCTCTTCCGTATAGCCCTCCCCAGGTTCAATCGAGGTACCGATGCGCACTTCAAAATGTAGATGGTAGGGCCAAGATCCGGCAAAATTTTCACAGTTCCATGCCCCATTTCCGATCTTCGCGATTGGATGATTTGAAGTGACGATACCGGGCTTCGGTGGACCTGTATCAAGCCAGTCCACGTGCGCGTACATAGTTGTGACCACGCCTAAGTCTGTTTCATGCTGCACGAACACAATATTCCCCCATGTGCAAACGTTCTCGAGAACGCCTCCATCCGGAATCACTCCATCGGCTGCTGGGTAGACTGGCAGCCCCTCATCTGAGCTACCGCTGCCAAGGTTGTAGTCAGCTCCCAAATGATATTTGTTGAAGTCAGTATTCAGATGCCGTTGATGCGGTTGAACATCGCGCCAGGCGTTTTCTCTCTGACCCACTGGCGACAACCAGAAGCAGCCATCTAGCCTTCCGTCTTGCCAATCGCCCACGCAAGGGCCGTCGTGACCATTGGTTTTGTTCATTGGATCGATGGGCCACGTAAACTCTATACCTGAGTAGTTTCTTGACAATATCTGCACAATCACCGCTTGCTGAAAAAAGGTCAGTGGCGGGTTATTGGTTCGGGAATCTGTCCGAGTAAAAATAAGGTCATCCAACCCTACGCCATCACCTCCATCACCAATGACGAGCCTGGCGCTTCTTATGCCATTTACAATTACTCCCGCGAAAGCTTGGGAGTCGTCACCCTGCTGTGTAAGCGAGACAAATCCCAACGATTTTCCGGTCGCACCAGTGCCATCAAACACTTCTATCGAACTTATTGAAGCTTCAATGTCAAGAAACGTGGCACCGACTCCGTTGGTCGGCTCATCAAAATCTACAATAACGTTACCACCAGGATTGTCGTTCACTCGCAAAGCAACAAGAACCGCAGAGCCGGATGTGGGCACCATATCTCCCGCGAAGAAATTGGCATTGTTTCCGCCAGAAATAGATGCGTCGGGTATTCCAACAGTCGCTATCCCACCCGCCGGGGACGCCTCAGAAATGAATGTGACGCCAGAGAACTCGTCCCCCGCTAGCTGCACTGCATTGGCTTGACCGCCCGCAGAAGCAATACCTTCGAAGTCGATCGTAACTGGCTCGGCATTGAGGTCCTGTACAAAGCTCTCTGGTTCAAAATATACGGAAGCATCAGCTCGCGCTAACGGTATGAAAACCGTTATTGATAACAGGAACACTAGAAGGGCAAAAGCTCGAGAGTGTTGCAATTCATTGACCTCCACTGCGATTCATTACTAGTTGGAAATTGCAACGTACGATGCCGAGACCTAGCTGGTGTCCCGGTACTGTAAGAATCGACTACTCCACAGAAATCTCACGTCACAGCAGTGGCTACGAGCGCAAAGTGGCTAATCGGCGAAACCTATAGCGCGAAGGATAACGACTGATACAAACTGCCGGAAGCTGCCGCGAACTCGGCTACTCAAATTGCTGCTCTTAAACGGGGGCTTTTTGAGAGGCATCGCGCGAGTGAGAGTTCTCTCTGAAACCGCCTTACTCCCTTCCAACAAGCAACCAATGATTCTTACTGCGAACGCGATCCGCATACGCTTGCAAGCTGAAACCAGTAATAGTTGCCGGGGTCCCGAATGCTGGTGCCACCATCACATTTAAGGCTATCTCGAGGTGCTCCCCGAGCACAAGGCATGGGAATTGGGGGACGAGACTGCAGAAATGCTCGCGAGGGCGTGGAACGCACTACTGCAAAGTTAGTTGCTGCGCTTACTAGGGCAAGCCAGCAGGTAACAGCTCAACAGTTTGCTATCGTGGCGTCAAACCTCGGCTTATCTTCAACATCTAGTCTGTCGGGGGTGCGCCAACGAAACGAACCCGAAAGGATAGGACCAATATGCAGCTCGGAAGTCTCTAGCAGACCGGGGGCACTCCAAAATTCACATCATAGTTCGGCTTTGACAACCAGGTGTCCCGTGTAGGTCACCGCCTTGCTGACCTTGGAGACGTTGCGGTACGTTGAAGCGACTGGCGAACACCAGCCTCTTTCACCACTGGAAGACAAGACGCGGAGGGCTCGTCCGAGTTCTACGATACCGTCGCAAACAGGAGCAAGTCATTGACGACAGAACCTGACGAACTCAACGAGACACTTGAGGAGCGACTTCTTGATGCTTACAGCTCCGAGGACTTCTTCGGAGCTCTACGAGCAATCTACATATCACCCGAGTGCGAACGCGCAGAGCTTTCGGAGACGCTCGTCAACCTCCATAACAACGGTCGTATCGACTTGGTCTCCGCCTTTGCGCTGCTCACCAAGACGGATTCAGAGTTCTTTCTGATCCGCAATCTCTTTGACAATGCGCTTCCCCACTTATCTAGTGACGTGCTGCCTGTAGCCGCTTGCGTCGTACATCTTGTCCGCGAGGCTGGGCAAGACCTGGCAGCCGGTTCAACCATCAACAAGTACGGTGATTTTTTGGCAGCAGACCCGAGTCGTCCCGAAGAGAGTCTCCCCATCGTAGAAGCGGACGCTGATCTCCATAGCCTCCTGCCACCTACTCTAATTGCGGGTGCGACGGTAGATATCGACACATACATTCAAGAGGCACTTAGGCTAATCAGATCTGAGGACTCTCTCATCCGCGTTCAGGCAGTTTTTGCCCTGGGTCGCTTTCCATGGAGCAAAGACAAGACTCCGACGGAAGAGGTCTATAGAGCTTTGGAGGAGATACGCGACGCAGGTCAGGACGACAGACTTCTCGCTGAGACCGCCATTGCTGCAGCGAGCTTCTTGAGATTTGACCTTGCGCAGGAAGATAGGCTGCTCGATTTGGTGAACGGTGCGATAAACCAAGGAGCCGAGCATGCGGTTTCTGCGGCGGCGAGGATGATCGCGTCCACCGACACGTACTCGTGCGACCGCCTCATTGGCACTGTACTGCCTTATCTGAAGCGCGTGCAGCCAGAGCATACAGGCACCGTAAGTCAAATTGATTACGGAATGTACGAGTTGATTAAGTCGGGACACATTGATCCTGCGATCGACACATTAGGCGAAATCATCGAGCTTTTGGGGAGCGATTTAGACTCGGAAGCCTTTCAGTGCACATTCCCCGAGATACAGGCGACTTCCGTGCTTTTGAGCAAAGTAATGACTAGATGGCTCTTCAAGGGAACGGGCGCGCTATGTTTGGCAGCTGAGCGACTCGCAGGAAGCGGGCGGAGAGAAAATCTGCCAGTCGAAGTAGATCCAGCTGAATTGGACCTATCCAACGAAGCAAGCGTTCTCTATCTGGCAAGAAAGATCGTCGGATACCTATTTAATAATCCAATAAGCGCCACAAGTATGTTGCTCTCGACGATGCAGCAAGCCCAGAGCTCAAGCACACGCAAGCAAGTGGCTGCAATATTGTTTGACCCAATACTGATCAACTACCCGGGAGAAGCAAAAAGGTTTATTGATACCAATAGGGACTCATGCAAACAAGAAGTGGCAGAGGAGCTAGCAGCGATAGATTCGGAGCTTGAAAAATACTTCAAGACAATCCGCTCGATCGAAGACCTACCGGAACTAGCACCACCAGATACGCACCGCGAAGCTTACATGCGTCACAGTATACGAGAAATGTCTGAGAGCATGAAAAAGGCCGAGCAAAAGTCTGCGCTGCTTCCATTCATCAAGAGAAAGACCATCTTGTATGGCAGCTCAAGCATAGCTTACGTGCAGGACCCGAGCGGTGACTCACACAGAACGGAAGTGGCGATGAAATCACACTCCATAGAGTTTGAACTACCGCGAATGCTCATGCTGGATCCAATTGGTTTGGAGTATCTGCTCATTACCTACAGGCTTGAGTCGAGACTACAATGAAGCTGATCATCAAAGAGTACTTGGCGTCACTCCGAGAGAGAGATGAATTAGATGTGGTCCTACCCGATCTTCTGAGTCAGATGGGCCTTACTGTTTTCTCACGCCCAGGACGAGGCACAAGGCAAGACGGGGTCGATGTTGCGGCGGTCGGCTCAATAGACGGTGCGAGGGAGGCTGTATATCTATTCTCTATAAAGCCGGGCGATTTGAGACGAAACGACTGGAATGGCAGTGCTGTTCAGTCACTGCGTCCGTCTCTAGACGAAATTATTGACGCATACATTCCAAATCGGTTGCCCACTGAACATGATGATAAACCGGTAAAAATCTGCATCTGCGTGGGCGGCGACATCAGAGAAGAAGTCCGCAATTCACTGGAAGGATTTAAGAAAAGAAATTCTGACGAACGTATCGATTTTGAGGAGTGGAACGGCGACAAGATGGCATCGCTCATAGAGGAGAACTTTCTGAGCGAGGACCTTATGCCGGACACATGTAGATCAAGTCTGAGAAAAGCGATTGCGCTCATTGATGAACCAGAGGCATCGTACAGGCACTTCTCGGCCCTAGTGCGCTCTCTTCTGGACGGGGACTTGAGCAGCCCAGCCAAGAAAATTCAAGCGGTCAGGCAACTCGGCATTTGTCTTTGGATACTCCTCGCCTGGGCTCGTGAGCAAGGCAACCTAGAGTCAGCCTATTTATCCTCGGAGTATTTGTTGCTCCGAGCTTGGGAAATAACGCGAGAGTTCAGTGAAACGAAGACCAATGCTGCACGCGCTATTGTTGCGGCATACAGTGCAGTTTTAGCCACCTACTTCAGCGTTGGGTCCAGTTACGTCTCGAAAGTTGTCATTCCCTACGCCGCTATACCTCACGGACTTTCAAGTGCCGTTGGTGGCTCGAAAGCGCTTGATGTAAATCTACGGCTTTTTGATGTTGCCGGTAGAACCGCGCTGTGCGGTATATGGTCATTCTGGCAAGCAGGCAACTGTAGGGAGGATGCTCAACTATACGAGGGCCTGATGACTCAATCCCAGAACTGTGCTCGTTCACTAAAGCAGCTGGTCAACCATAACCCTGCCTTATTGCAGCCGATGAAGGATGATCATTGCATTGATATTGCACTCGGAGTGCTTCTTCTACTGTACTTGGACGAGAAGACAAACATCAGCGGTTGGCTGTCGCAAATAGCTGATCGGGTCACGTTTGCCTATGACCTTCACCAGCAATACCCCTGCACGTTGTCGGAGTACCACGAACTCCTTGAACACGCTCAGAAAGACGATGGCTATAGAACAAGGGTTACTGCTGGGAGCACTCTTCACCCAATGATTGCAATCGTTAGCGCCATGATTGGGGACATCGATCTCTTTGAAGCCATCAAAGACTTAAAAATGAGGCGGTTGGATCACTGCAACTTCCAATATTGGTATCCCGACAGCAACAGTGAAAATCACCTGTATGTCAACGATCGAGGCCACGGCGCTACGTTGTCAGACGTACGTGTAGAAGGGGAACCCGAGGAGCTCCTCCAGCAAGTATTCGGAGAGTGCGACAACATGCCCCAGCTAAACGATCTTACGGCCGTCAAGGCCCGATTTTGGCCGCTCGTGCTCATCGCCTGCCGTCACTATCGCCTGCCTATACCCCTCCACTTTTTTCAGCAGCAATGGGCAGCCTCTGGTGGAGCCAAGGCCAATGCAACACGGAGCGATTCGTCACCCCTGAATTAGGGTACCGCTCCTCCGGCCATTTTTTGGCCGTCCCCTATGTAACCGAGAAGTATCGATAAGCGCCGGTACAGCGCGAGGCTCTTCATCATTAACGGGGGACACCGGGGCTCATTAGACTGATTTTGCGGAATCCGTTTAATGGAGAACACCCGATGTCCCACGCAGGACTGATACTAGGCCTTCCCGAACTGGAGGTCGAACACGTCGATCGCGACGATGCGATTTCTGTCTATGCCAAACCTAGGAGGCGGCCCTGCTGTCTTCACTGTCAGCATCCAAGAGTTCGGATCAAAGCGACCTACCAGCGAATGACCTGCTGGGTTTCTTCGGACCAATCGTTACTTTAGGACGGCCCCGCAGTTTCCATTGATCTCAACTCTCTTTTGAACTCGTTGGGCGTCATTTGACCCAAGCTCGAATGGGGTCGTACGGCATTGTAGTGTCGACGGA
>JBCDIW010000012.1:0-191070 GCA_038748515.1 Pseudomonadota bacterium | reverse complement strand
CAGGCATAGTCGAGGGCCTGGCGTGTACACACCGCAAAGTTTACGTAGGCGTTCATCAGGCCGTGGCGGAAGGTGTATTCGAGCTGTTTGCTGCGCCAGGTGTTGGAAACGGCCTGGGCCTCGGGCCCGACCATGGTCTCGAGCAGCGACACCACCCCGTGCGGATTAATCAGCGTTCCGTAGATGTCAAAGGCCAGGGTGAGAGCCATGGGTCGGAGCCCCTAACGTTGAGGTTGATTGATGCGGGCCAGGCGAATGCTCCGACCCGACCCTCACCGCCCCAAAAGCGGCAAAGGCCATCGCCGTCAGTTATCCTATGCCGGACGACAACATAACAGCTATGGGAGAACTAGCGATGGACGATGCCAGCGATCTGGTGATGAACCGGTCCGACGACGACATGATGCCCGGTGCCCTCGACAACGTGACCGAGGAGCGCCTCAAGCGCAAACAGCGCCTTGCCGCCGCGCTGCGTATTTTCGGGAAGTTTGGCTTTGATGAAGGTGTGGCCGGCCACATCACGGTCCGCGACCCGGAGCAGCATGATCATTTCTGGGTCAATCCCATGGGGCGCTCCTTCAAGCAGATGCGGGTGTCCGATCTGCTGCGCGTGGATCACAAGGGCAATATCGTCGAGGGCGACGGACTCCTGAACGGAGCGGCGTTTACCATTCACTCGCGAATCCACATGCACCACCCGGAGGTCACGGCGGCGGCGCATTCCCACTCGGTATACGGTAAGGCCTGGTCGAGCCTGGGCCGGAAACTCGACCCGCTCACCCAGGACGCCTGCGCCTTCTACGATGATCACGCCGTGTTCCAGGACTATACAGGCGTCGTCCTCGATCTCGCGGAAGGCGACCGCATCGCCGAGGCCCTCGGTGACAACAAAGCCGTGATCCTGCAAAACCACGGACTGCTCACGGTCGGTGAAACGGTGGACGAAGCCTGCTGGTGGTTCGTGACCATGGAGCGAAGCTGCCAGGCGCAGCTCATGGCCGAAGCCGCCGGAACTCCCAAGCCCATACCTCATGAAATGGCGGAGCACACCGCGTCCCAGGTGGGGTCGACGCTCGCGGGCTGGTTCAGCTTCCAGCCGCTGTACGATGTGATTGTGGCGGAGCAGCCGGAGCTCCTCGAATAAGTGCACGTCCCGGGGGCGTACAATGCGCCCCTGTTTCACTCCCCGAGGTTGCCTTGAAGCTTTCTGAATTCGGCCTGGTGCCGCGCATTCTGGCCGGCGTGGTCGCCGGTGCGCTGCTTGGCGTTGTGAGCCCGCAAACGGCGTTGCCCTTTGGACTGATCGGTGAGCTGTTCGTCGCCATGCTCAAGGCGGTGGCGCCGCTTCTGGTCATGGTCCTGGTCATGTCGGCGATCGCCAACCGGCACGAACGCAGCGCCGACTCCCAGCGCATCGCGCTGACCTTTGGCCTCTACCTCTTCGGGACCGTCAGCGCGGCGGTGGTGGCCCTGAGCCTGTCCTTTGCCTTTCCCCAGACCCTGACTCTCAGCGGCGTCGCCGAAGGCTCTCCGCCCGCCGCCGTCGGCGGCGTACTGCGCACCGTCCTGTTCCGCCTCGTCGACAATCCGATCAGCGCGCTGCTCAATGGCAATTTTCTCGGCTGTCTGACCTGGGCCGTTCTGCTCGGTCTCAGCTTCCGGCGCGCGCCGGAGAGTTTCCGCAGTGCGCTTCAGACCGTGGCGGATGGCGTCGCGGACGTGGTGCGCTACGTCATCATGCTGGCCCCTCTGGGCATCTTCGGTCTCGTGTGCGTGACCGTTGCGAGCACCGGCGTGGGCGTGCTTGCCCAGTACGCGAGCGTCGCCGGGCTCCTGGTGTTCGCGATGCTGATCATGGCACTGCTGGTCAATCCGCTGGTGGTGTGGCTCGTGACCCGCCGCAACCCCTATCCGGTGGTACTGCGCTGCCTGCAGGAATCCGGGGTAACGGCGTTCTTCACGCGGAGCTCCGCAGCCAACATTCCGGTAAACCTGGCGCTTGCCAAGCGATTGAGGATCAGTGAGGAGCTTTACGCCGTCACCATTCCCGTGGGTGCAACGGTGAACATGGCGGGAGCCGCCATTACGATCACAACCCTGTCCGTAGCCGCAGCCAACACCGTGGGCATCGAACCCTCCTTCCTCCAGGCCATGCTCCTGTGCATCGTGTCCGCTCTTGCGGCCTGCGGCGCGTCCGGCGTGCCCTCCGGCAGTCTCCTCCTGATTCCGCTCGCCTGCTCTCTGTTCGGCATTTCCATCGATACGGCGATGCAGGTTGTTGCGGTGGGCCTGGTGATCAGCGTGATCCAGGACTCCGCGGAAACGGCGCTGAATTCGAGCACCGATGTGGTGTACAGCTACGCCGCCGATCACGCGGCGTTTCTGGAATCGAGCAGCGCGGCTGACATGAGCCCCTCTGCCGGCGAAGTCGGCTAGTCGCCGCGCAGGGCTCATTCCGCGGAACCCGGTACAGCGAGCATTCGGACCCGCGCATGGCCGCTCAGCGACCTTCTCCGCAGGCGCCGCCGACGGCGGCACAGCGCGCTTTTGTGCGCGATCGTCTGGGGCGTGAGCCGCGGGGCCTGCGCGCCATCGCGGTAGGCGATGAGGCGGGCCGCCCCATGGTCATTCGCGTGGCTTCCGTCGTCGACGGCAAGCCCTTTCCAACGCTGTTCTGGCTTGTGGACGCGCAGCTGTGTTTACGCATTGATCGCGCGGAAGCGTCCGGTCTCATCGCCACTTTGCAGACACAGGTGGACGAAAGCGAGACACTCCGCGGGGCGATGCGCGATGATCATCAGGCGCATATCGCGCTCCGCGATGGCTTCCTCGAGGATCACGAGCGCGCCAGGCTCGCGAGCGCGGGTTATCAAAAAGCGCTGCAGGAGCGCGGTATCGGGGGGATCGCGGACTTTTCCCGCATCCGTTGCCTGCATACCTGGTACGCCGCGCACCTGGTCGTGCCCAATACCATCGGCACCCTGCTCGACGCTCACTGGCGGGAATCGGAGGTTGAGGCGTACTGATCGCCGTTCGCCGGCAGAACGTAGGGAGGTCATGACTCGCAACCCGCACAAGAATCCGAATCCCCAGGGCAAGGGCGTGGTCCCCGTGTTGGCGGACTGGCAGGCTACGCGCCCCCTCGCTATCCAGGAAAAGGCACCCGACGTACTGCTCCGGGACTGGTTTACGTCCGCCCTGGTGCTGTCGGCCGATTTCCAGTTTCGCCCGGTGTCGGGTCAGTCTTACTATCTCTATCACCGCCGCGACGGTTGGCGCCTGTCGCTCATTGCCCCGCAAGAGTGGAGCAGCGAGCGCAGCGGTACCTGCCTGGGGCGCTGCGAACTGCGCGACGACATGACCTGGATTCTCGAACCCATGGAAGGTCTGGCGCACGAAGAAGAACTTCTTCGCGAACTCGCCACGCTCGTCGAGGCCTTTGCCGAGGAACTGGACGCGAGCGCCAGTCTGGCCGAGCAGGTACCGGGGTACCGTCGTGATCTTCCGTATCAGCAGCGCATGCTGGCTACGGCCCTGGGTACCTCGCTGCGACTTTCCGTAGACGACATCGCCAGGCTGGATCAGCCGGCACGCCTCCTGCTGAAGGCCGCCGGCGGCTTCTCCGCGCCGGCCCTAGCTCCACGGAATGCAGCCGGCGACTGAGCGACTCATTTCCCGTCGTCGCCATCATCGCCGCCGTAGTGCTCAAACCAGGCAAGGATGTTGCCGATCTTGTCGATCAGCTGGCTTGGGCGCCGGGCAATGAAATGCGAAGCCCCGGGGAGTTCCACGAGCGCCGTCGGAATACGTCGAAACTTCAGCGCGTGATAGAGCTGCTTTGCCTCTGAAGGCGGCGTGCGCAGATCGTCGAGACCCACCATGACCAGCGTGGGCGTTTCCACCGCTCCGACCAGGGAAATGGGGGAAAATCTCAAATAATCGTCGGGATTGGTCCAGGGGACGCCAGGAATCCGTGTCTCGTAGTAGCGGAACCAGTTGTCCGCCGTCAGCGTCTTGCTGTACCAGTTCATGACCGGCTTGATCACCGCGGCCGCGCGAAAACGCTGCGTTTTGCCGATGATCCAGGCGGTCATAATGCCGCCGGCACTCCCGCCGGTGACGTAGAGCTGATCCTCATCGATGAAGCCCTCGGCGAGGGCCGCGTCCACGCCGTCCATGGTGTCGTTGTAATCTTCCCCCGGGTAGTTGTGATACAGCAGGTTGGCGAACTCCTCGCCGTAGCTGGTGCTGCCCCGGGCGTTGGGGTAGAGCACCACATAGCCGGCAGCGGCATACAGCTGCATTTCCGGCGAGAAGCGCTCGCCGTAGTTGCTGATGGGGCCACCGTGGTTCTCCACCAGCAGCGGATAGCGCTGCGTCGGGTCGAACTCCGGGGGCAGTACAAGCCATCCCTGCACGGGGCGTCCATCGACGCTGCTGTCCCACCACAGTTCGCGGGTTTCGCCCAGCGCCCGGTGACCCAACAGGTCGGCGTTCAGCTCCGTGAGTCGCGTGGAAGCGCCGTCCGCTGCGATCGCGACATCCGCCGGATGCTCTGGTCGAGTGTAGGTATAGGCAATGCGGCCATCCCCGGAGACCGAAAAGGAGCCACCGCTGTAGGGGCGCCCGATGCTGGTGCCGCCCAGATCATCCGCGAGCTTGCGGTAGCTGCCGCTCGTCGACACGAAGCCGATGCGGGTGCGGCCGCGGTCATCGTACTGAAAGTACAGGCCGCTCGAGTCGGCGGCCCAGGCCAAGCCGCTGACGCTGCGGTCCAGGTTGCCGAGGAGCTCGCGTTGCGCTCCGTTATCGGTGGAGATGCGCAGCCGCGTGAGCTGGTAGGCCTGACGTTTGTCGTTAAAGCCGAGCCAGGCGAGGTGGCGACCGTCGGGGGAGGGCACTGGATGGTGGTCCGGGCCCGAGGCCGTCGTGAGCGCAGCGATGTTGCCATTCAGATCGATGCGGTAGATCTCGGTGTTACGGTAATCGTATTCCCAGTCTTCGCTGCGATTTCCACTCACCACGAGGCTGCCGCCGTCGGGGCTCCATTCCGGGGTGCGATGGTGGAATTCGCCGCTGCTTAGCTGCCGCGCCGTGCCGCCCTCGGCGGGCACCACGAACACCTGGGAGAAACCGGCCTCCAGGTAGCCGCTCCCGTCGCGCTCGTGATAGAGCCGGTCTGTGATCCTGGGCTCATCGGCCCATTTGGCGCCGTCGGGCTTGGGCGGGCGTTTGCCAAAAACCGGTGCGTCGACGGGAACCGTCATCTCGAAGGCGAGCTGCTTTCCATCGTGGCTCCAGCGAATGTGCCTGGGCGCCTCCGGCAGGCGTGTGACCCGGGCGCTGTTTCCGCTCTCAAGCCAGTAGACATAGATCTCTCGACCATCGTCATCTGCGCTGACTCTGGAGAAAGCGATGCGTTGCCCATCCGGTGACCAGCGCGCCGCGCTCTCGCTGCCTTCGAAATCCGTGAGCTTGCGCTGTTTGCCGGAAACGGCGTCAAGCAGCCACAGGTTGCCGCGTCGCCGGTCTTTCTGGATATCGAAGCCGGCGCGGCGGTAGACGATATGCTCACCGTTGGGAGCAATCTGCGGGTCTTCCGCCCACTCGAGTTCAAACACATCGAGGGCGGAAAAACGCTCGCCCGTAATCTGAGCCTGCGCCGCTGCAACGTGTAGCGCTGCGATCACGGCCAGGAGGCTGCAGGCACCCTTGCGCGTGGTCCGGTTTCTTTCACTCGTAGGCATCGGCTTTCCCTTCATGACTCCAGTGGACTCCAGGCCGGCGATGCTATCACCAAGGCATCGCCTCGCGGCAGTCCGCCGCCGATGCTATAGTCGCGCGCCCGCGCCACAGCTGAATCATCGTTATGTTGTCCGTAACCGACGATCTGCGTATTCAGAATACGAACGAACTGGTCGCTCCCGAGTCGCTGGTGGGTGACATTCCTTTGACGAAAACCGCTGCGAGCACCGTTGCCGCCGCGCGCCAGGGCATCTCCAGCATTCTTGCCGGCGAGGACGATCGCCTGCTGGTGGTCGTGGGTCCCTGCTCCATTCACGATCCCGACGCGGCTCGGGACTATGCCCGAGGTCTGCGTGACGCGGCCGGCGAGCTTGCGGATGATCTGCTGATCGTCATGCGCGTGTATTTTGAGAAGCCGCGAACCACCGTAGGGTGGAAGGGCCTCATCAACGACCCGGATCTCGACAACAGTTTTCAGATCAACAAGGGACTGCACCTGGCGCGGCAGCTGTTGGCGGATCTTGCCGAGATGGGCCTGCCGGCCGGGACAGAGTATCTCGACCTCATCAGCCCTCAGTATGTGGCTGACCTGGTGTCCTGGGGGGCGATCGGTGCCCGCACGACCGAGAGTCAGACGCACCGCGAGCTGGCCTCCGGACTCTCCTGCCCGGTGGGTTTCAAGAACGCCACCGACGGCGACATCCAGGTCGCCATCGATGCGATTTCCTCGGCGTCGCAGCCGCATCATTTTCTCTCCGTTACGAAGCAGGGACACTCCGCCATTTTCCAGACCGCGGGGAACGGGGACTGCCATATCATCCTGCGCGGTGGGAAACACCCGAACTACGATATGTTCTCGGTCGATGATGCGAGCGGCCTGCTCAGTCGCGCGGGTCTGGCCGCGCGGATCATGATCGATGCGAGCCACGCCAACAGCCGAAAGATCCCTGCTCGCCAGGTCGACGTGGCGCGGGATATCGGGACACAGGTGGCCCGGGGAAGCCGCGCTATTTTCGGCCTTATGCTGGAGAGCTTCCTGGTGGAGGGTCGCCAGAACGTGGTCGCGGGCCAACCCCTCGAGTACGGCAAGAGCATTACGGATCCGTGCATGGACTGGGATGTAACCAGGGTCCTGCTGGGCGAGCTTGCCGACTGCGTACGGACACGTCGCAGCGGGGCCTGAAACGCGGCGCACAACGCACCCCGGGCTATGCTAGGCTCGTTTCCATAACACCGGGCCGACCGGGTTGGGGGAATGACGACACCGTCTTATCTGCTGGGGCTGGCAGCCCTTTACGTGTGCGCGCTGTTCGTGGTCGCCTGGGTCGTCGACCGGCGTGGCGATCGAAGCGGCGGCGGGGTGCCCCGGCGCCTGCGAACCACTGTCTACGTGCTGTCACTGGGCGTGTATTGCAGCTCGTGGACCTTCTACGGTGCCGTCGGCTCCTCGGTGGCCTCACCCTGGAGCCATGCGCCGATCTATCTCGGGCCGATTCTGGTGTTTGCGTTGGGATGGCCCATGATCGAGCGGCTCGTTCGTCTCGGTCCACGTCATCGCGTCACTTCCGTAGCCGACTATCTCAGCGCCCGTTTCGGCAAGCGGCAGGCACTCTCGGTGCTCGTCACGCTCGTGGCAACGGCTGCGGTGCTGCCGTACGTCGCTCTCCAGTTTCGCGCGCTGTCCCAGGCCTGGCTGGTCACCGTGGGCGCGACGGAGGACGGGAGCGGCTCTACGGCTGATCCGAGCCTGGTCATCGCCGTCGTCCTCGCGGCGTTCAGCATTCTGTTCGGCGCCCGGCGCATGGATGGGCGCGAACGCCATCCCGGGATGATGAGCGCCGTCGCTCTGGAGTCCGTGGTCAAGCTGCTCGCCTTCAGCTTCGTCGCGCTCTTTGCGTTGTCCTACCTTTTTGGAGGCACCGGTGATTCCGGTCCATCGCACATCGACACCTGGCTGCGGCCGCCCACCTTCAGCGCCGACTTTTTCGCACAGATTTTTATCAGCGCCTGCGCTGTGCTCTGCCTGCCCCGGCAGTTCCACGTGATGGTCGTCGAGGCCCGGGAAAATAAGGCTCCTGCACAAGCGAGGTGGTTTTTTCCGGCCTACCTGCTGCTGTTCATGCTGCTTGTGGTGCCCATAAGCCTTGCCGGCGCCCGGCTTTCCGCACTTCATGGGGGCGCAGCCGTGAATCCCGACGCTTATGTTCAGTGGCTTCCCCTCGCCCTCGATTCGCCGTTTCTGCTCAATGTAGCGTTCATCGGTGGGATCTCGGCGGCGACCAGTATGGTCATCGTAGCCACGGTCAGTCTCGCGATCATGATCACCAATGAACTGGCCGTGCCGCTGATGATTCGCAGTCGCGCGGCCGCCGGGCCGGCCCTTCTCGCCCTCGGCAACCGGGTCCGGCGCATCAGGCAGCTGACCATCGCCCTGATCATCGCCGCTTCCTGGCTCGTAGCCACACAGCTTCACGGCGTGCCCTGGCTGACCGAGATCGGTTTCATTTCATTCCTTGCCGCGGCGCAGCTGGCTCCGGGCATAGTGGCGTCCCTGTACTGGCGCCCCGCCCACGGTGTGGCCCTGATGGTCGGCCTGCTGGCGGGGCTTGCGTTCTGGTTTTACAGCCTCGTGCTGCCCACAGTGCTTGGCGCCGATCACGCTCTGATCGTAAACGGCCCCCTGGGGATTGCGCTCCTGAGACCCACGGACCTCTTCGGTGTCGACAGCGGCGACTCGCTGCTCGCCTACGCGACGGCGTGGAGTCTCGGCGCCAACCTGTTTTTCCTCGTTACCGTATCGCGCCTGCTGCGCCCGGCGGCGACTGATCTTCGTCAGGCCGCGGTATTCCTGGATGCGAAGGACGCGATGGCTTTCCCCGGGGGCGACGATTTCGACCTGTCTCCCGTGCGCGCCGGCCAGCTTCGAGCGCTATTGCCACCGTTTCTGGATGGCAGTCGCGCCCGGGACCTGTGGCGGTCTTTTGAAGAGCGATACCAGCAGCGCATCCTCCCCGCGGATCGCGTGCCCGTTTTTGCCGTTCGCGAGGCCGAATCAGAGCTGGCCGGGGTTTTGGGCAGCGCCTCCGCACATCGCGTGATTCAGCAGCTTGTCGATAGCCGCCAGGTTGACTTCGCGGAGCTCGCCAGCCTCGTGTCCGATGCCGGCCGCCAGCAGACCTTCAATCGGGCCCTCCTTGAAAGCACGATTCAGTCCATGCAACAGGGTGTTGCCGTGGTCGATGCCCAGCTCCGCCTCGTTGCCTGGAATTCGCGCTACGAGGAAATCTTCGAATACCCCGAGCGCATGCTTTACGTCGGGATTCCGGTGGCTCGGCTCTATCGCTACAACGCGGAGCGCGGAATCATGGCCGTGGGTAAGCGATCCATTGACGACGAGGTCGAAAAGCGCCTGAACTGGCTGCGCAAGGCCCAGGCACATCGCTTCGAGCGGCGTCTGCCGGACGGTCGGGTAATCGACATTTACGGCATTCCCATGCCCGAGGGTGGCATCGTCACAACCTATTCCGATATCACCGAGTACCGCGAGCTGGTAACGGAGCTGGAGGAGACGCGGGCCGAGCTCGAGAACCGACTGCAATCGGGTAATCGAAGCCTGTCCGATACCAACGCCGAGCTGCGCCGTGAGAACCGACTGCGCGCCGAGGCTGAAAGCCGGCTGAGGGAAGCGGGCATGTCGAAGTCCCGCTTTATGTCGGCAACCAGCCATGACCTGCTTCAGCCCATCAATGCAGCACGCCTGTTTACGGCAGCGCTGAAACAGGACACGGCGCTAGCGGGCACCTCGGGGGATACGATCGCGTCTATCGACAAGGCGTTGGGGCGGGCCGAGCAGATGATCAGCGAGTTGCGCGAGATTGCACGGCTCGATTCCGGACGTCGCCAGCCGACCATCGCCACCTTTTCCCTGGACGCGCTGCTGCGTGACCTCTACGCCGAGTTCGCGCCGGAGGCAAAACGCCGCGGTCTCCGCCTGCGCCTGCGCAGCTCGTCGCTGTGGATCCACAGTGACCGCCAGCTTCTCACGCGCGCCCTGCAAAACTTGGTCTCCAACGCGATCAACTACAGCCGCGCCGGCACCGTACTGCTCGGGGCGCGTCGGCGCGGGACCCATATCGAGCTGCAGGTTATCGACCAGGGGCCGGGGATCACCGACGAGAATCAGGCTCGGATCTTTGAGGAATTCCAGCGCCTTACGTCGCGGCAGGACGCGGGAGATGGCCTGGGTCTCGGTCTTTCTATCGTGAAGCGCTACGCGGAACTCCTGGAGCTGCCCCTGAGACTCCACTCTGAGCCGGGGCGCGGCAGCGTGTTTTCGCTCACGGTACCGCGCGGTGAACCCGTCCGTGAGGAAGAGGTGACGACGGACGCCGCACCGCGCATGGAAGGTCGCCTGAGCGGGGTGAGTGTGCTTTGTATCGATAACGATCCCCAGGTCCGCGATGCGCTGGCGGCGATTCTTGCAGCCGAGGGCTGCCGGGTCACGGTCGTGGCCGATCGCCATGGCCTTCGCGATGCGCTGAAAGCCTTTCGTCCCGATGTGGTGCTGGCGGACTATCACCTGGACGAGGGAGATACGGGCATCGCGGCGCTGCAGTGGGCGCTTCGCGGCGCCAATCGCAACGTGCCCTGTGTGATTGTGAGTGCCGACGACGGCCGCGACGTGCGGGAAGCGGCCCGCGCGGCGGGCTACCGGATCCTTCACAAGCCCATCAACCCAACCCGGCTTACGGCCCTGATCTTCGCCCTGGCCGGCGCCGAGCAGGCGATGGTCAGTGCGCCGGGCTCGGGGCGCGCTCGAGTTCCTCAAGAGGCGTAACGGTCAGACTTCCGATCGCCAGCACGGCCTGGGTGCGGGAGTGAACGCCGAGCTTGCGGAAAATCTCCGTCATATGAGCCTTCACCGTGGCTTCTTTTACCTCGAGTTCGTAGGCGATTTGCTTGTTGAGCATGCCTTCCACGAGCATCGAAGTCACGCGGAACTGCTGGGGAGTCAGGCTCGCCAAAGCCTCGGCGATATCCAGGGCCTGCAGCGTCGCTCCCTGTTCGCCGATTTCGAGGCCCGGATGGAGGCCGCGCTCGCCGTCGAGAACGCGCTTCAGCGTGTCGCCGATTTCTTCCGTTGGCGAGGACTTCGAAAGGAAAGCCGCGGCACCGTGGTCTATGGCGCGCCGCACGGTGTCGGGGTGCGTATTCGCCGAGATAATGATCACCGGCTTGTCCGCGTAGTTACCCACAAACCAGCTCAGAGCGGAAAAGCCGGTGACGCCGGGCATGTGCAGATCCAGGAGGAGCAGATCCGGTGGACCCTCGCGATCCACGAGGTCGTGAAGGGAAGCAACACTCTCGGCCTGGGCGACCTCGCCACCAAAGGCATCGCCGCGGATCAAGCCGGCGAGAGCTTCGCGGAATAGCGGGTGGTCGTCAGCAATAACGCACTTCATGTGCCGTTTTATCCCCCGATGTTGTGCTTTTATGGCGTCATTGTGCTGGAAACTCAGGGGATGTAAAGCGCGGCGATGCGCTCCTGGGCACGCGCCCTGGCGCTGGCAGCTGCAGCGCTCGACCAAAGAGCAAAGGGAAACGCCCGCCCGCTCTGTTAGCGTCGCGGGGAATAATGGATAACAGAATCGTTGGAGGTTGGCGACATGGCAGTGAAAATGACCAGGGAACAGGCCGAGGTCTACTGGAAGCGCAACGTGGCGCTGATGGTGAAGCTGATGCTGGTCTGGTTTGTGGTGAGCTTTGGCTGCGGCATCCTCCTTGTCGACGCTCTCAACCAGATCCGCGTCGGAGGCTACAAACTCGGCTTCTGGTTCGCGCAGCAGGGTTCGATCTATGTGTTCGTCGTTCTGATCTTCTACTACACGCGAAAAATGGCGGCGCTGGACCGTGAGTTCGGTCTGGACGAGGACTAGAGACGCGCGGCCATGGAACTTACGACCCTCACCTACATCGTTGTTGGCTTAACCTTCGTCCTCTATGTCGGCATTGCGTTTTGGGCGCGAGCGGGGTCGACGAAGGACTTCTACGTCGCCGGCGGCGGCATTCATCCGATCCAGAACGGGATGGCCACGGCCGCGGACTGGATGTCCGCCGCGTCGTTCATATCCATGGCCGGCATCATCGCCCTGAGCTATGGCGGTTATGGCGGTTCCGTGTTTCTGATGGGCTGGACCGGCGGCTACGTCATCCTTGCCATGCTCCTGGCCCCCTATCTGCGCAAATACGGCAAGTTCACGGTGCCGGAATTCATCGGCGACCGCTTCTATTCCAACTCGGCGCGGGCCGTGGCCGTGGTCTGCCTGATCATCTGTTCCGTCACCTACGTCATCGGCCAGATGAAGGGCGTCGGCGTGGCCTTCTCGCGGTTCCTCGAAGTCGACTACGACACGGGCCTGTACGTGGGGATGACCATCGTCTTTTTCTACGCGGTTCTCGGGGGCATGAAGGGCATCACCTACACGCAGATTGCCCAGTACTGCGTGCTCATTCTCGCGTACACCATTCCGGCGATTTTTATCAGCCTGCAGCTGACCGGAAACCCGGTGCCGCAGCTGGGTCTGGGGAGCACGCTCGCAGGGACCGACGTCTATCTTCTGGATCGCCTCGACCAGGTAGTGACGGACCTGGGATTCAAGGAGTACACCACGAACGTTCGCCTGTCCGGGCTCAACATGTTCGCCTTCACGCTGTCGCTGATGATCGGTACCGCCGGTCTTCCGCACGTGATTATTCGATTCTTCACAGTTCCCCGGGTGAAGGATGCGCGCTCCTCCGCGGGCTGGGCGCTGGTTTTTATTGCGGTTCTTTACACGACAGCTCCGGCGGTTGCGGGCATGGCGCGCTTGAATCTCATGCAGACCATCGAGCCCGAGCCCGGCCGGTACATGGAGTACGAAGAGCGGCCGCAGTGGTTCCGAAACTGGGAAACCACAGGCCTGCTGGCCTTTGAAGACAAGAACGGCGATGGGAAGGTGCAGTACTCCGCCGATGCCGCCGGGAACGAAATGATCAAGATCGACAATGACATCATCGTGCTCGCCAATCCCGAGATCGCCCGGCTGCCGAACTGGGTGATCGCCCTGGTGGCGGCGGGGGGGCTGGCCGCGGCCCTGTCCACGGCCGCGGGACTGCTCCTCGCTATTTCCTCGGCGATCTCCCACGACCTGCTCAAGGGCATGATCGCGCCGAATATCAGCGAAAGGGCGGAGCTCAACGCCTCGCGGGTGGCGATGGCGCTGGCCATTGCCGGAGCAGGCTACCTGGGCCTTAATCCGCCGGGGTTCGCGGCCGGGACCGTGGCCCTGGCCTTCGGCCTTGCCGCTTCGTCGATTTTCCCGGCGCTGATGATGGGCATTTTCAGCAGGACTGTTACCAAGGAAGGAGCGATCGCCGGCATGATCGCCGGCATTGGCGTGACCCTGCTGTACGTGTTTCAGCACATGGGCATCATGTTTATCCCAGGCACCGCGTTCCTGGGCGATACACCGCCAAACTGGTTCCTGGGCATCGAACCCAATGCCTTCGGTGTGGTGGGTGCGATCGTCAACTTTGCCGTGGCCATCGTCGTTTCGAAGCTGACGGCCGAGCCCCCGGAAGCGGTACAGGAGCTTGTGGAGAGTATCCGCGTTCCGGCGGGAGCCGAGGCTGCGGTCGAGCACTGAGCCGCGTGCGGTCCGGACTCTCCTGCGGCGCACCGCGCGGACCGCGTGCGGCATGCGCCTCCGGCTTGCGCCCGGTTGAGGAGCCGCACCCTGTTTGCGCCTCCGGGGATTATGTTTCCTAAGCGGCACGCAGTTACCGCCATACTCGTGGCGCCGTTGCTGGCGGTGCTTGCGTGGTTCGCCGTCGGAGCGCTGGTGGGGGAGAAGCCGCACCCCGCTCGGCGCGGTCAGAGCTACCCCCTTGTGGAAAAAAGCAGCTGTCGCTACGTCAGCGGTGTCTGCGATCTCCAGAACAGCAGTCTCCGGCTAACGCTGCGCGCGGGGAATGGACCGAAGGTCACCCTGAAACTGACCGCATCCCACGCGCTGGACCAGGTGTTGATCGCCCTGGCGGCGCCGGACGACGACGTCGCGCCGCGGCCCATGGAAGCTGAAGACGACTCCGGAAGGCTCTGGTACCTGCCGCTTTCCGAAAGTCCGCGGGAAGGAATGCGGATCCGCCTGGTGGCTTCGCAATCCGGGAGTGTATTCTTCGCCGACGCGTCCACAGCTTTTCTGCAGGGGCCACAGCGGATGCCATGACGGAAGCACCGGGTGATCAGCCCCTTCGCGAGGCGGCGAGCGAACTTGAGGAAGTCCGCGAATTTCTTCGCTCAACGCTGCCCTTTCAGGAGCTGGACACGGCGACTCTCGATGACGCCGTGCGCGCCCTGCGCATCGCGTACCATCGCCAGGGTGAGCGTTTCGACGCGCATGCCGCCACGCAGGGCCTGCGCATTCTGCGCAGCGGCGCGGTGGATCTTCGCGATGAGAGCAACAAGCTTCTGGACCGGCTCGGCGAGGGAGAGAGTTTCCATATCGGCGGACTGAATGCTGAACGCGGATCGGTGCTGGCCCTGGTTATCGAGGACGCTCTCATCTATCGGCTGCCGGATACCACCTACCACGCCCTGCGTCGCGGCAATCGCTCCTTCGATCGCTATTTCAGCGGCCAGCGCAGCCGGCGCCTGCGCCGGGCCGCGCGCGTCGAGAGCGCTCCCAACGCGATGCTGGCACCGGTCACTTCGGTCATGACGCGTGATCCGCTTACCGCGCCCGAAAACGCCAGCGTGCACCAGGTTGCCGTGGCCATGGCGCAGCGCCGGGTGTCGTCGCTCATCGTGCTTGACAGCGATGGCGAGCTGTCCGGGATCGTCACGGATCGGGACCTGCGGACCCGCGTGCTGGCCGAGGCCAGAGATATCCGCGGGGCGGTCAAAGACGTCATGACCCGGGACCCGCTCACCATCGACGTGAACGACAGCCTCTTTGCGACAACCCTGCTGATGACACAGCGCGGTTTTCACCATCTGCCGGTTTTGGAAGACGGGCACCTCGCCGGCATCGTCACAACCTCAGACCTGACCCTTGCACGGCGTGACGATCCGGTATTTCTCGTCCAGCATCTGTCGAGAGAGAATTCCGTCGAGGGTATGCGCGATCTCGTTGCGAACATACCGGAACTGATGGCGAGCTGGGTATCCGCCGGCATGAATGCGGCGCAGGTCGCGCGGATTCTTACGGCGATCTCCGACGCGATAACCGTTCGTCTCATCGGCCTGGCCGAGGAAACCCTGGGGGAGGCTCCGGTCCCCTGGACCTGGCTGGGCTTCGGCTCCCAGGCGCGCGCGGAGCAGCTTCTGGGGGCGGATCAGGACAACGGCATCGTGATCGACGATCGCGTGGGAGAGGCTGATCTGGGCTGGTACCGGGATCTGGCGGCCCGCGTGTGCGACGGCCTCGCCGCCTGCGGTTACCCGTACTGCCCCGGGGGGATCATGGCCACGACGGACAGCTGGCGCCAGCCCCTGGCCAGCTGGCGCGCGACGATTCGCCAGTGGGCGCGCGAACCCAGCAGCGATGCCGTGATGCGTGTCAGTATTTTTTTCGATATCCGGAGCATCTACGGCGATGAAACCCTGGCTGCCGCGCTGCAGACCGAGATGCTGGCCCAGGCCGGACGCAACACTATTTTTCAGGCGGCGCTGGCGGCCGGCGCGCTGGCAAACAAACCGCCGCTGGGTATCTTTCGCCGCTTTGTCGTGGATCGCGACGGCGAACACCGGGACAGCCTGGATATCAAGAAGCGGGGAGTCCTGCCTATCACCGAGATCGTGAGACTGCACGCCCTGGCGCATGGCATCGCGGCGATCAATACCGAGGAGCGCCTGCACGCCCTCGGAGCTGGCGGTCACATGGCCATGGTCGACTCGCGCAATCTGGCGGACGCTCTGCACTGCGTACAGCGCGTGCGCGTGCGTCATCAGCGCGACCAGGTGCTGGCCGGAAAGCCGCCGGACAATTTCATCAATCCGCGTGCTCTGCCGCGACTGGCCCGGGAGCAGCTGCGGGACGCCTTCACGATTATCGACGAAGCCCAGGGTGCTGTGCGCCAGACGTACCGCGCTGGTATGGGCTGATGCGCTTTCTCGGTCTGCGGCGGCGCCTCGCGCTACGCGCGCGCGCCGCGCCCGTGGAACTGGCGGAAGCCTGGGAGCGACCGCTCCTCAAGGCGACCACACCGGTGGACAAGCTGCCTCTCCTGGCCTGTGATGCCGAGATGTCCGGCCTCGATCCGCGGCGGGACGAGCTGCTCAGCCTCGGCTGGGTCGCGATCGATGAGGGGGAACTGCGCCTCGATTCAACCGCGGAGCTGCGGCTGAGTAGCGAGGGCGGTGTCGGTCAAAGCGCCACTATCCATCACCTGCGCGATTGCGAGCTGGACGGCGGTCTAGCGCTTGAGCCTGCCCTGCGCCGGTTTCTGCACGCGGCCACGGGCCGCGTGCTCGTGTTTCACAACGCCGCTCTCGACATGGCGTTTCTGAACCGGGCGGCACGGCGTTGCTGGGGTCTGCCGCTCTTGCTGCCCTACGTAGATACGCTGCGCATGGAGGAGCAGCGCCTGCGACGCCTCGACAAGCCGTTGTCCGAAGGGTGCCTGAGGCTTCCGGAGTGCCGCGCCCGCTATGGTCTCGGGCCGCACCGCGGGCACTCGGCGTTCACCGACGCGCTTGCGACCGGCGAGCTGCTGCTCGCCCAGGTCGCTGTTCGGGGTTCCGGTCTGCTTCTGCGAGATTTGAGCTGAGCTCCCGCGCCGGCTTGGTCAGTCCACCTGCTGCTCGGCGAGCTGGAGCGTGGCGGCAGGATCGATGAGGCGTATATTGCGCGCCTCGAGCGCCTTCTCCGTGGAGCCTTCGATGATGAGACTCTTGAGTTTGGTAACGCTCAGCCGCGGATAGCGCGCAAGGAGCTTCCCGGCCAGGTTCATCACCTGCGGCGACGACATCGACGTCCCGTTGTAGGCGATGCGCTTGCCGCCCGGAACATAGCTTTCGACCTCGAAGCCGTTGCCGTACACGTCGACTTTTCCGAGACTGGTGAAGCTCGTTTCGTCTCCAGCGCTGTCCACGGCGCCCACCGTGAGAAGGTTCGGGTACTCGTAGCTGCTCGGGTAGAACTCATCGAAGCGCACGTCGTTGTCGGAGTTGCCCGCACTCGTGATCCACAGAATGTCCGGGGACTCGGAGATAGCGCGGCGTAGCGCCGCATCACCAATGTTATAGATCTCCCGCGCCAGGGCCTTTCGCTCTTCCGACGAGCCGCCGGCGGCGTTGGCCTCCAACGCTTCTTCGATACCGCGGAGCGAGCCACCCCAGCTCATGTTGACTGCGCGGACGCCGTTGCTCCGGAAGTACTCGGCGACTTCGAGAAACATAGCCGCGTCCCGGTGCGCGGCGGCGAGCGTGGGTGTCTCCGGGATGAGTTCATGACCGTAGGTCATGCGGGTTACCAGCAGCCTGGCCTGCGGATTCCCGGCGGCGGCAATGCCGGCCACGTGGGTGCCGTGGGAATAGTTGCCGTAGATTGCCAGGGACTCGAGAAAGCTCTTTACTTCCTCCTGGGGCAGGGCCGACATACGCTGGCGGACTTCCGAAGCCTCGGGCGTAGCGACATTGAACTGGATATCGCCAAGTCCCTTGACCATGCGCGACAGCTCGTCGGCATCGGCGCCCGAGGCGCCGATCGGGTAGAGCAGGGAGTCGGTGCGCTCGCCGCGTATGTTGTAGGCGATGCCGTGCACATCGTCCACGAAGCCGTTGTCGTCATCGTCGATGCCGTTTCCCGGGATCTCGCCGTCGTTGCGCCACAGCTGGGCCGTGTCGCCGAAGATCGCCGTGTCGACCCCGCTGTCCCAAACGGCCAGAACAACGGGTTCGCCCTCACCCTCGCCTAATTCGAACTGTCGTGCCGCCCAGATATCCGCTTTCTCCACGCGGTTGGACGCAATGGTTTCGCTTACGACCTCGTTGACCGTCGAGGCCACGGGGATGAAATAGTCGAGGGTGAAGCTCGCGCCTACGATGCTTGACGCCACATCGAAGCTTACCTCGCCGTTGTTGCGATCGACGATGGGTTGATAGCTGGAATCCAGACTGCCAAGGACCAGTGCCCGGCTCAGGATTTCCGTGCGTCCCTTGAGTGTTTCGAGGCTGGCTTCCACGGTGGCGTACTCCAGCGGCGCGAGAAGCTCGCGGAGCCGGGCGGCGACGGCCGCGGCCGAATCGTCGCCCGCCAGCTGCGCCCGCGCCACGGCTTCCCCGACCAGCCCCATGGTCAATCGATTGGCCTCCTTGGTTTCCAGCTTCCGGCGCGCTTCGAGCTGCTCAAGATAGCCCTGCCAGTCTTCCTCGAGCAGCGCTACGCTGCCGAGGATGGCGTAGAAGGACTGCACCGTGTTGTCGTCGCGAATGTCGAAAGCTTCCAGGTCGGCCTCAATATCGCGGCGCAGGGCCCGGGCCAGGCCGATCAGCTCCTCGCGGTTGTCCGCTTCGTAGTAGGCCGTGACCGGCAGCGTCAGCTCGTAGTTGTGCCGGGGCAGGTCATCTTTTTTTTCTATGACGGTTTTCGCCGCCAGCGCCGTCGAGCCGATCAGGGCCAGGGGCAACGCCAGAGCGCCCAGGACGGCGCTGCGACCTGACGAAACGCGGCGGATCCGGCGGGGGTGCCAGGCGCCGCGGCCCGCGTGCTGAACGTTCGATTTGGGAATAGAGAATTTCATGTCGCGGGGGCTCCCTGCATGCGGTGGGACTGCATCGAAGTTTGTACGGCGCGCCAAAGATCTACCGGAGTATCGGCCTGTTCAGGTTCGGCTTTCCCGTCGCGGAGCTCGGCCCCCGGGAACGACGTAGCATGACACTGCTCGCGCAACGCCCGGCTCACCTGCCAGTGTTCCTCGAGGCGGTGTTACGGCGCCATCGTTTTGCGGCGAGTACCCGGTAATTTACGATGGACCGGTTGCGGTGGACCGCTTGAGAACAGGCGATCCCGGACCGCAAATCAATGGTCGGCGCGGCGCCCCCAGTCCTTGTCTTCCCAGAGCGCGTTCACGCGGGAGTCGCGTCGGCAGCCGCGGCGGTAGAAATTGTAGCGCAGGGGATTTTTGTCAGCGTACTCCTGGTGGTATTCCTCTACCGGCCAGAAGCGGTTCGCAGGCAGAAGGCGCGTCGCGACCTGATCGTCGGGGAACAGCGCCTGAACTTCGGCCAGGCTGGCTTCCGCGGCCAGTTTTTCTTCATCGTTGCTGAAGAAAACGGCACTCAGGTAGCTGAAGCCGCGATCGCAGAACTGCCCCCCATCATCCAGGGGGTCGATATGACGCCAGAAGTAGCTCAACAGCTCGTCGTAGCTGATGACGTCGCTGTCGTAGTTCACTTCCACGGCTTCGTAATGACCCTCGTGATTGCCGCGATAGGTCGGGTTTTGCAGCGTCCCGCCGGTAAATCCCGAGACGACATCGCCGACGCCTTCCAGTTTCTGGAAGTCCGCTTCAACGCACCAAAAACAGCCGCCGGCGAAGTAGGCCTGCCGTGCCTCCGCTCGAAGGTCGGCGCTCAGGCCCGCCAGCGAGATGAGCAGGAGGATTGCCTGGAGAGAAAACGAGCGCCGCGCGCAATGCGAGGTGTTCATGGTTGCGTTCCGTTGCTGAAGTAGTGTGGAGCTTTGGCAGGCGAGGACCTAAATGGTTCCCCGCCCGCCCATCGCAAGGCGATGCTCAGGCCGCTTCACTGAGGCGGGAGCGGGCTACGGCGTACTCGTCGCCGAGCCGTGCCACGAGGTCACCGGTGCTGCCGATGGATTTCACCGCACCGATTCCCTGCCCACAGCCCCAGATGTTTTTCCATGCTTTGGCGTCCGTGTTGCCGCCGGAGCCGAAATCCATCTTTGACGGGTCGCTCTCGGGCAGGTTGTCGGGATCCAGACCGGCGTTGCGAATCGACGGCGCCAGGTAGTTCCCGTGTACCCCGGTGAACAGATTGCTGTAGACGATATCCGACGCGTCGTAGTCGACGATGGCCTGCTTGTAGGCCTCCTCGGCGTTGGCCTCTTCCGTGGCGATAAAGGCCGAACCGATGTAGGCGAGGTCGGCTCCCATGGCCTGGGCCGAGAGCACGGCGCTGCCGGTGGCAATGGAGCCCGATAGCAACAGAGGGCCGTCAAACCACTCTCGGATATCCTGGATAAGGGCAAAGGGTGATAGCGTACCGGCGTGGCCTCCGGCGCCCGCCGCGACCGCGATAAGGCCGTCAGCCCCTTTCTCAACGGCTTTTTTCGCGAAGCGGTTGTTGATGATGTCGTGGAATACCAGACCGCCATAGGAATGGATGGCTTCGTTGACGAACTCCTTGGCCCCCAGGGAAGTGATGACCAGGGGCGCTTTGTACTTGACGCAGAGTTCCAGATCTTCCTGCAGGCGGTTATTGGAGCCGTGCACGATCAGATTGACGGCGAAGGGCGCGGAAGGTTTGTCCGGATTGGCTTCGTCGTAGGCTGCCAGTTCCGCGGTGATGTGCTGAAGCCAACGTTCCAGCTCTTCGATGGGGCGTGCATTGAGCGAAGGAAAGGAACCGACGATCCCCGCTTTGCACTGGGCAATCACGAGGTCTGGATTGGAGATAATGAACAACGGTGCGCCCACGATGGGAAGGCGAAGACGCGCGTGAAGGGATTCGGGGAGGGCCATGAACTGCTCCTGTGGTCAAAACTTTCTCGATCGGCGCGAAGAGTACGGCAGCCGGACGACCTATGCAATATTTTGCATAGCATCTCCGAAGACGGCACAATCTCGCTGCAAATCGGGAAACGCTTATGGCTTTACGCTTCGCCATCATGACGGCGCTGCTTGACGACGAGATGTCAGGCTATGACCTCGCGCGGGCCTTCGATAAATCCCTGGGGTTCTTCTGGCATGCTTCTCATCAGCAGATTTACCGGGAACTCAAGAACCTCAGCGAGCGGGGATGGGTTGCGCACCGGGCGGAGAGGCAGGCCGGTCGACCGGAGCGGCACCTCTACCACCTGACCGACGCCGGTCGTGGGGCGCTCGATGCCTGGGTTCTGCAGGATGATCGTATGCGCCTGCAGGAGAGCAAGGACGAGCTCTATATCAAGCTCTACAATCTCTCGGAGCACAATATCGATTACCTGGCGGGTCGCCTGCTGGCGCGGCGCGAAGCGATGATGGAGCGGCTCTACCTCTACGAGCGGATCCGACGCCGACATTACGGGGATCCCCACACGCTGCCGCTGCGACGGAAAGGGGTTTACCTGGCGCTCCAGTCGGGCATCTCCCAGGGCCGTCAGTATCTGGCCTGGGTCGATGAAGCGCTGGAGCTTCTCGCCGGAGCGAAGGAGGAGTTGCCGGCGTCAGCCTTAAGCGTCGATCCCGCCTGATGCATCGGCACAACTGGCGCAGGCGTTGGGGGCGTTGCTGCGGCATAATTCCCGCATCGGGGCCCGAGGTGAGGCGAGGGTGTACCACAGTTTTTTCGGCTTGAAGGAAGCTCCCTTCTCCATCGCCGTGAATCCGCGCTACCTGTTCATGAGCCCGGGCCATCGTGACGCACTGGCGCATCTGCTCTACGGCATCGGAGCGGGGGGCGGCTTCATCCTGCTTACGGGCGAGGTCGGGACCGGAAAGACGACCATTAATCGCTGTCTCCTCGAGCAGCTTCCCGATAACGCGGATCTCGCGGTGATACTCAATCCGGCCCTGGAATCGGTGGAGCTGCTCGCGGCCATAGGCGACGAGTTGGGGATCACGCCGCCGGGGCCGGATGCCGGCCTCAAGGTGTACAGTGATGCCCTGCACCGCTTTCTCCTCGCCAATCATGAGCGCGGGCGCAAGACCGTCCTGATGATCGACGAGGCGCAGCATCTGTCCTTTGATGCGCTGGAACAGATTCGCCTGCTGACCAATCTTGAGACCAGCGAAGAGAAGCTCCTGCACATCATCCTGATCGGTCAGCCTGAACTGGCGGCGCGTCTGGCGCGGCCGGAGCTGCGCCAGCTGAATCAGCGCATAACGGCACGCTTCGAACTCTCAGCGCTTACGTCTGAGGAAACGGGCTCCTACATCAGGCACCGGCTTACCGTCGCCGGCCTGGCACCGGGACGCGAGCTGTTTCCGGCCGCGCTGGCGCGCGCCATCCATCGATGCAGTGGCGGCATTCCGCGGCGCATCAACCTGCTCTGCGATCGTATGCTGCTCGGCGCCTACGGGCGCAACAGCACGCGCCTGGATCGCACGCTGCTGCGCGAGGCGGCCCGGGAAGCGATCGGCGAAGATGTCGGGGTGCGCCGTATGCGTTTCAACTTCGCGGTGCCCGCGGTACTGGCCGTGCTCGTGGTCGCGGCGGTATTGGGCTTTGCCCTGAGCGCTCCGCAGTCCTCTGACGGCACGTCGGCCGACGTTTCGAGCGGGCCGGGGCCTGCTCCTGAAGTCCCCGCGCCCGCGGGCAATGAAGTGGCGGCCGGACGGTCAGTGCCGGAATCCGCCACCCTGGCGGCAGCAAACACGCCTGAGCCTGAAAGAGCGCGGGACTGGTTTCTGACTCCGGCGGAGGGTATCGCGGCCTTTGCCGGCCTCTACGGGATCAGCGGTCAGGGGGCGGTCCAGCCCTGCGCCACGCAGCGACCTTCGGGGCTGGAGTGCAGCCGCAGCCAGCCGCAAAGCTGGAATCGACTGCTGGAGGAGCCTCGACCGGCCCTTCTGGAACTCGTGGATACGCGACGATTTTCCGGCCACGCGATCCTGATCGGGAGCGATACCGAAGTGGCCCTTCTGGCCACACCCACGGGATCTGCGGAAGTCGCGCTGGAGGAACTCGCCGCCCTATGGACCGGTGACGCCTGGCACTACTGGCAGCGTCCGGAGGGTATCCGGCGTGCCCTGGCTCTCGGAGACCGGGGTCCCGACGTCGCCGCGGTAGCACGTCTCTTCGCCCGCCTGGACGGCGAAGAACAGCCCCTCACGGAGGACGTCTACAGTGCCCTGCTCGAGCAGCGCGTTCGCCTGTTTCAACGCGCCATGGGTCTGGATGCCGACGGCGTGCTTGGGACGCAGACGCTTCGCGCGCTCGCCGTGGCCGCGGGAGCGGACATGGACCGCGCTATGGCGCGGGAGCGTCTTTCGGCGCGCCTGAGTGCTCGCAGCGCGCGGGGCCCCGGCCTGTGATCGCGGCGGGAGGACGACGGTCGTGTCGCTGATCCTGGACGCGCTGGCCCGCGCCGAGCGTGATAAGCAGCGCGCGGCGGCGTCGCTGCCCGAGATGTTGCAGGACGCCGCGACCGAGCCGCGCGCGAGGAATTACCGACTGTGGATTGCGATTGCCGTGCTGCTCGCGGTGATCGCGGTGCTCGTCGTGCTTTATCTGCGCGCCGCCCGCCCGGCCGCGGAGCTGAGTCCGGCCAGCCCCGCGCGCGGGGCGAGGACTGAAACACCGACGATGCCGAGTCGGGCGGAGAGCGTTCCCATCGCTCCGGCGCGGTCGGCGTCGCCGCTGGCCGGGGCGCCGGCCAGCGCCGGTGACACGCCGCAGCGCCAGGTTGGGCCTGGCGAAGTTGGCGCGCCCGGGACAGCGCCGGGGGAGCGCAACGAGAGAGAAAACCGGGCGGCGGCGCAATCCGTCGCCGCGCTGTACGCGCAGAGTGCGGCGGAGCCCGGGTCGCCGGATCCTGTCGACCGGGGCCGCAACGATGCCTCGACGAGTGGGGCCACCGCTTCAGTCCCCGGGCCCCGGGACTCCCCAACGGTCGGCGGGGAGCTAGCCGTGGCTGAAGCGCCCAGCGTCCCTCCGGGCCGCGCCGCAGTGGCGCCCTCGGCGCCCGTCGACGCACCCGTGTCGGCCGAGCTCATCGAGGAGTCGGTCGACATCGAGGCCGTCCTGCGCGATGTACGGGCCGAAGCCCGCGCCGGTGGCCTTCAGCCGCACCGCGCGCCGCTCCTGGCGGAGCTGTCTCAGCAGTTTCGTGATGAAGTGCCCACGCTCATGTATCTGCGCCACGACTTCAATCCCGGCGGCGACTCCACGGTGCTGATGAACGGTGAGACCCTTCGCGTCGGTGGTCGGACCCGGGGCGTGGAGCTTCGCGAGATTCTTCCGCAGTCGGCGGTCCTGCTGTTCCGGGGGCAGGAATTCCGCCTGCGCGCTCTGAACAGCTGGGTCAATCTTTAGGCAATGAACGGGACAGCCCGACTTCAAGGCGCAGGCCCAGGGGACGAAGCGACGCTCTCTGCTGTTTGAGTTCCTGCTTTGTCAGAGGATGGCGCTGCAGCCACTCCTTGGGCAGGTGAATCCGCAGGCCCTTGTCCTTGGCGGCGATGGGCAGATCCGGCAATTCCTCCAACTCTTCGACGTACTTGAAACTCACGGCCAGGCGCAGCAGGGCGGCCAGGCGCAGCAGGCGTGGGAGGCCGTTGTCGCTGGCCTCGGGAAACTGGTCGGCACGAAGCTTGCCCTGTTGCCCCGCGACCATGGTCGCCATGTCTTCCTGATCCTGCTGCGAAAACCCCGCGAGATCAGAGTTGCGCAGCAGGTAAGAGCCGTGCCGGTGAAAATGCTTGTGCGAGATTGCCTTGCCGATCTCGTGGGTGAGGGCGGCCCGCTCCAGGAGTTCGCCGTCCTGCACGTCCAGATTCCAGGGACCTCGCACCGCATCAAAAAATGTTCGCGCCCGGCGGGCGAGCCGTTCCGCGGCCGGCTCATCGACGTGATAACGCTGCATCAGGGCACGAATGCTGCGTTCCCGCACATCTTCGTGTTCCAGCCGTCCCACAAGGTCGTACACCACACCCTCACGGAGAGCGCCGCGGGAACTGCGCATGGTTTCGATGTCGAGCACGTCGAAGATCGCCTCGGTGATGGCCACGCCGGCGGCGATGACCGAGCGCCGGGCGGCGCTGAGGCCGCTAAGTTCAATGTCGTCGAGGCGATCAAAGCGCAGCATTTCCCGGCGCATGCGCTGCAGCCCTTTGCGGGTGATGGGTCCGTCGGTCCACTCCTGCGCGCCAAGAATCCCCTCGATGGCCTGCAGCGTACCGGAGGACCCGACGGCCTCAACCCAGTGCTTGCTGCGGAAGTCCCGACGAATATGCGAGATCTCCACGCGGGCGCTGTCGTAGGCGCGGCGGTAGTTTCGCTTTGACAGCTTACCGCCGGGGAAGAACTCCCTGCTGTAGGTAACGCAGCCGACCTTGAGGCTTTCCAGCTGGCGCGGTTCAAAGCGCTCGCCAATGGCGAATTCCGTGCTGCCGCCGCCGATATCAACCACGAGGCGCGCCTGCTCATCATCCGCGAGCGTATGTGCCACTCCCAGATAAACCAGGCGTGCTTCTTCCCGTCCATAGATGACTTCGATGGGAGCCGCCAGGATCTGGCGCGCCGGTTCGGTAAACTCGCGCCGATTGCGGGCGCGGCGCAGCGCGCTGGTGCCGACCACGCGCAGTCGCTCGGGCTCCACGCTCTTGAGCAATTGGGCGAAGCGACGCAGGCACTCGAGGCCGCGTTCTATTGCCTCGCCAGAGAGACGGCGGTCCTCGCCGAGGCCCGCGGCGAGTTGCACCTTCTCCGTGAGGGCCTGCGTGGGCCTGATCTCGCCGTGCTCGATGCGCGCGATGATGAGGTGGAAAGAGTTGCTGCCAAGGTCTACGGCTCCGAGAAGACTGCCGTCGGTCAGGTCGTCTTGAGGTACTTCGTTCACCAGGGCTCTTCGCCTGCGGCCCAGGGGGCGTTGCGCGGAGTGTACCGAAGCGCCGTGGCTCCTGCACCGCGGCCGGGGTCAGCTTTCGGCGTAGATCCGCGGGACGCGGGCCGGGAGTCCGGCCAGGAGTTCGTAGCCGATGGTCGCGGCTCCCGCGGCAACCTCGTCGATACCGGGATCCGACCCCCAGAGGACGGCGCGGCTGCCCACGGTGACTTCCGGGGCGTCGGTCACATCGACGGTGATCATGTCCATGGACACGCGCCCGGCGAGCGGGCAGCGCCGGGGGCCGATACGCACGGCCGTCCCGTCCGCCGCGTTCCTAGGGTAACCGTCGCCGTAGCCTGCGGCGACCGTGGCGATGCGCGATGGCCGCCGGGCGACCCAGCGACCGCCGTAGCCAACGCGGCCACCCGCGGCGACCTCACGCAGGGCAATGACTTCGGCGCTGAGCTCCATGGCGGGCTGCAGCTCAAGTGCCGCGGGACTGCGTTCCCCGAAGGGACTGCCGCCGTAGAGCATGTAGCCCGGCCGTATCCAGTCGGCATGGCTTTCGGGCACGGTGAAAATGGCGGCGCTGGCGGCGCAGCTGCGCAATCCCGGAAGTCCGCGCGTGCTCTCAGAGAACGTCTGTAGCTGTGCGCGGGTAAACGAGTCGTCGCTGTCCTCGGCGGCCGCGAAATGCGTGCACAGCACCGCGCTAGACCGGGCGCCCAAACGCTCGAGCCGCAGCAGCGCCTCGGAGACCTTTCCTGGCGCGAAGCCCAGACGATGCATGCCCGTGTCAATCTTGAGCCAGCAGTCCGGAGGCTCCGGGAGTGCGCTTTCTTCAAGCCAGGCAAGCTGGCGCGCACTGCTGATGCACAGGCTGAGCTTTTCCCGGGCCGCGAGCGCGATCTCGCTGCGCGCATGCGGGCCTTCGAGAAGGAGGACGGGCTCCTGCAGCCCCGCCTCACGCAGTGTGACGGCTTCCTCCATGCAGGCCACGGCGAAGCCGTCGACCTCGGGCCCGAGGAGCTTGCCGGTCGCCGCAAGGCCGTGGCCGTAGGCGTCGGCCTTGACGCAGGCCATGATGCGCGAGCCCGGTGCGAGGGCGCGAGCGCGCTTCGCGTTGTGGCGCAGCGCGGCCGCTGAGATGCGTGCTCGCGTAGGGCGGCTCATCTCGTTCTCGCGTCGGCTCTCAGCGTCGGTTCTCAGTAGTCGAAGCGGTGCTCGCAGAACAGACCCTGGGCTTCCAGCCACACGTCGCCCACCTCACCATCACCGACGGCTCGACCGTCCACGGCGACGATGGGAGCGATCTCTTTGCTGGAACTGGTCAGCCAGAGCTCGTCGGCCTCATCGACCTCCCTGCGGTGCACGGGCCTCTCTTCGACTTTGCGCCGGGAGTGGCGCCGAAGCATGTCCAGCAGCATGTGCCGCGTGATGCCCGGGAGCTTCTGGTGGTCGAGCTCCGGCGTGGCTATGGCACCGTCGCGAACGACGAAGACATTGCAGGCCGCGGCCTCCGTGAGTTCATCACGTTCGTTGAACAGGAGCGTTTCCTGGGCTCCGTGACGGCGACCGTGTTCGTAGTGGAGCACGTTGCCGAGCAGCGAGGTTGACTTGATGTGACAGCGCTGCCAGCGCAGGTCGCGAGTCGTGGACACATGGAAGGGCCTGGCGAGCGCTTTGTCGGCGCGGGGCGGGGAGGGTATTTCGAAGGCAAAGGCGTAGCGCGTTGCCTCGATTCCTTCGGGCATCGCGTGCTGTCGCCGCTCATCGGCGCCCCGGCTGATCTGGATGTACACGCCCAGATGGTTGAGCTGCGGCTGCGCGGCGCAGAGCGTCCCGAGGATCTCGCGCCACTCGTCAGAGTCCACGGAGAAGCGAATATCGATCGCTTCGAGGCCGCGCTGCAGTCGCTCAAGGTGAAGCCCGAGACCCACACTGCGGCCGTTGTGGCAGGGGACCACTTCGTAGATGCCGTCGCCAAAAAGGAATCCGCGATCCATGGGAGAAATGCGGGCTTCCTCCATGGGCAGATACTCGCCATTCAGATACACGGTACTCACGTCTTGTCCTCCAGCAGCGGCCGTGGGGCCGACAGTAAATCCCGAGCGCGCGGGTCGCGCTGTCCCTGGTGCCTGTTACGCCGGGTCCCCGGCCGCGCCGTCGCAATGCGCGATGAGCTGGCGCAGATCTTCCAGAAGCGCCTCGCCGGCTTCCAGAGGCAGTCCATCTTCCGTTGCGGTGTTCTCGCGGGTAACCCCATCTACGCTTCCCAACCCGCAGAGGTCGGCGAGGGTGCCGCGGTGGTCGATGGCATCGAGCAGCGCGTGATCGCTGATGCACTCGAGCAGGGCGATCAGTCCGTAGGCACCCCAATTCGACACGTCGGCGACAATGAGTTCGTCACAGCCGGTCGTCGCACCGCGAATATCGAGGGCGGAAATTTCGGCGCTCAGACGCCCCATACCGATTTCGTTGCCGCCATCGCCGATCGCGATGGTGGGACAGGTTGCGAAGTCGAGATGATAGTCGAACACCGCGCAGCGTTGGCTGATGTCTTCTCCGCGCATGTTGTAGTAGCGGCCGTCGTCCGCCAGACCCGGACGTTCAATGGAAACCACCACATCGGGAGAGAGGCGCTCCAGCCGTTCCCGGGCCTCGCTTCTGCCGGAGGACAGGTCGAAAGCGCGAAGCTCTTCCACGCGAAAACGCCGGGCCAGGGCCGTGGCTAGCGTTCCCGCGCAGGCGATATGCGCTTCAATCCCCAGGCTTTCGAGGGCGCTATAGAGGGCAATCGCGCCGGGAGGACCATCGGTTTCGAAGGTGCCTACCACCGGGAAGCCCGTGCCAATGAGTACGGTCCGGGCGGCACTCAGGGCGCGAGCGCCCCGCAGGCAGTACGCGGGAGGCAGGGCCGCGTGGAGACGGCGCATGCCGCGCGGGTTGGCCGCAACGAGGCGCGCTTCGATGGCCGCTGACAGCGATGCCAGAACGTCTTCGCTCACCGGGCATTTCCCGTCACGTGGTTGACGCCATTACGATCCAAGCGCCTCGAAGCGCCGCGCCTCTTCAACAACGCGGGACAGGTGGAGTGCACGACGTGCGGCCTGCAGGGGGATGGGTGCGAAGTTCACCGTGTCCCCGGGACGCAGCTGCGTGAGCTGGGAGCAGTCCTGGGACAGGGCGGAGCCGATCTTCGGGTAGCCGCCAATGGTCTGCCGGTCGCGCAGGAGCACAATCGGCTGACCGTCGGCGGGAATCTGGATCGCTCCCGGCGCGATACCCTCGGAGAGAACGCCGTCGATCTCACAGGATACCGGCGGTCCTTCGAGGCGGTACCCCATGCGATCACTGCGCTGGCTGACCTCGTAGGCGCTGCTGAATAGCGTCTCGCGGGCGTCATCGCTGAACGCCCGGTGCTGATAGCCCAGCACCACGCGAAGGGTGAGGCGACGGGGGTATGCCGGCCGCTGGTCCGGGGGCAGCCAGCGTCGCCCGATGGGTGCCGCCGGCCGTACCTCCAGCCGGTCCCCGGCCTGCAGGGCCTTGCCGGAGATACCGCCGATGCCCTCCCGCGGCACCGTGGCCGTGCTGCCGAAGCTCGGGGTGACGGCAAAACCGCCGCGCACGGCCAGGTAGTTACGACACCCGCGGCTCGGATGCTGCAGACGCAGCACGTCGCCCGCTGCCAGCTCGAGTACGGACCACAGCGCGCAGGGCTCGCCATTCAGTTCCAGCGGCAGCTCGGCGCCGGTCACCGCCAGCTGCAGCGAGGCCTCGGCACGCAGCTCGAGACCGCCGAAGCTCGCTTCGATCAGCGTGGCGTCGCCGTCGTTTCCAAGCAGGGCGTTGGCGAGGCCGGCGGCCACCGGATCCATGGGGCCCCCGGTGCTCAGGCCGAGGTCGGCCCTGCCGAAGCGCCCCCGGTCCTGCAGGAGGCTGAGGGGCCCGCCGCGCAGTATCGACAGTGCCGTCAAAGGGCGCCGCCCAGCGCATCGTAGCGATCCCGGTCGACGGGTACGAAGCGCACCCGATCTCCCACGCGCACGGGCATGGGTTCCTCGCGGGAGGCATCGAACATGCACATCGGTGAGCGGCCGATGAGGTTCCAACCCCCGGGCGACGAGGAGGGGTAGACGGCGGTCTGGCGATCGGCGATGGCAACGGCGCCCGGAGGTACGCTCTGGCGCGGCGTGGCCAGGCGCGGTGCGGCAATGCGCTCATCCACACTTCCGAGGTACGCAAAACCGGGGGCGAAACCCACGGCGTAGACGCGGTACTCGACAGACGAATGGAGTTCGGCCACCCCCCGCCAACCCAGGCCGCTGCGTTCGCCGAGCGCCTCAAGATCGGCGCCGCTCTCCGGGGCGTAGTACACCGGCACGTCCACCAGTCTCCCGCTGTACGCCTCAAAGCGCCCGGCTTCGGCGAGGCATGCGTGGACAAGCGCGGTGACTTTGTCGTGGTCTGTGCGCCGCGGGTCGAAGAGCACAAGCAGCGAGGCGTAGGAGGGGATGAGATCTTCCGTTAAATCCGCAAGGCGTTCGCGCAGCGCCATCGCCAGGGCCTGCACGCCAGCGGAGACCTCCGGCGAGCTCGCACCTCCCAGGTAAACGATGAGTGATGCCTCGCCCGCCACCTCGATTTTCGGGTAGTCAGGCACTCGCTATCATCTCGCGCATCTCACGAATCGCCTGGATACCGGCCTCGTTGTCGCCGTGGACGCAAAGTGTGTCCGCCTGAAGCGGGAGTTCCTGACCCGTGCTGGTTTCGACGCTGCCGCGTTCCAGCAGCTGAGCGACCTGTTCGAGCATGCGGGAGCGCTCGTGCACCGCGCCCGCTATCCGCCGCGACTGCAGCCGCCCGTTGTCTTCGTAGCGCCGGTCAGCGAATGCCTCGAGAAACAGCAGCAGGCCGCGCTCCGACGCCTCGCCGCGGTGGACGGGGGCATCCGGCGTCGCCTGCAGCATGAGGCGCAGGGGCCGCGGGTAGGCCGCGACGGCATCCATAATCACGCCGCGCAGATGATCATCGGCCATCATGTCGTTGTAGAGAGCGCCGTGCGGCTTCACGTAGGCGAGCTCCAGGCCGGCGATGGCGGCCATGCCATCAAGGGCAGAGATCTGGTAATGAAGACTGCCGCGAAGCTCCTCGTCGCTGAGGGCCATGCTGCGGCGGCCGAAGCCAGCGAGGTCGGGGTAGCTCGGGTGTGCCCCCACCTGTACCCGATGCCGCGCGGCGAGTTCCAGGGTGCGGCCGATGGTTACCGGGTCGCCGGCATGGAAGCCGCAGGCCACGTTGGCCTGATCGAGAAAGGGCATCACCTCCTCGTCGCAGCCCAGGCTCCAGCGCCCGAAACTTTCACCAAGATCGCAATTCAAGAGCATTCGTTTTCTTCGTCCGTTCGTTGCGCGAGCGCGGCTGAGGCTTGTCCCCGGGCCCGTGCACCAGCGCCCGACAACACGCCCTAGAGCACCGCCAGCTCGGCATTGCGCAGGTCCGTGATCAGCATACAGCCGGGACTGTGGGTGATGGCCAGGGGTGGCGCGGCGGACTCCAGCGCGACCTGGGGAGTCACGCCACAGGCCCAAAACAGGGGCAGTTCGTCATCGAGAACGCTCACCGGGTCACCGAAGTCGGGTTTCGAAAGATCGTCGATGCCGATCAGGGCCGGATCACCGAGATGTACCGGGGCGCCGTGCACCGCGGGGAAGCGGCTGCAGATCTGTACCGCTCGGATGGCGTCGGCAGGGAGGAAGGGGCGCATGCTGACGACCATCTCGCCCTGAAAGACGCCGGCGGTCTCGCAGCGGAGACTGCTGCGATACATCGGCACATTCACACCCTCGCTGACGTTGCGTACCTCAAGCCCGGCGGCGATGAGCGCTTCTTCAAAAGAAAAAGAACAGCCCAGGGCGAAGGCCACAAAATCGTCCTGCCATAGCGCGGTGATGTCCGTTCGCTCTTCCTCGGCCTTGCCGTTGCGAAAAATGCGGTACGCCGGCAAATCGGTGCGCAGATCGATGTCTCCCAGGCGGGGCAGCTCCGGTGAGCCGGGTTCCGGGGAGACGCCAAGAAGCGGGCAGGGCCGTGGATTGGCCTGGCAGAAGCGCAGGAAGTCGGCGGCCCAGGACTCGCGCAGGATCACCAGGTTGCACTGCACAAAGCCCTGCGCCAGCCCCGACGTATTGCTGCGGAGCTCCCCCCGGCGGGCCAGCGCGCGCAGCTGGCCCGGACTGGCGTCGGCCAAGTCGCTCGGCGGCGTCCCGCTGCGAGGACTCCCATCAATGCGCGGGCTTATCTTTGGTGTGGTCATGGAGCTGACGTGCTAGTCCTCGCAGTTGCTGGTCTGGAACCTGTCGCGATGCCCCCAGGTTGGAAAACCCGGGGACGCATTGATGCCCGGTCCGGGCGCTGTCGTTGCTTCACAAAGCAGCAGGACCCGCGATAATAAAGTGATAACAAACCAGGAGCCTACTATGCCCCACCCCAGCGTCACGGCCCAGACCTATCCCCACAAGCCTGCCATCGTCATGGGCGACAGCGGCGAGCTGGTCAGCTATCGCCAGTTGGACGAGCGTTCCAATCAGGTGGCGCAGCTCTTTCGTTCGCTGAATCTTTCCCGCGGTGATCATATCGCGATGATGCTGGAGAACCGACGCGAGTTTCTTGAAGTCTGCTGGGGGGCGCAGCGCGCCGGGGTCATATTCACTCCGGTCAGCAGTCATCTGCAGGCTGAGGAAACCGCCTACATACTGAAGAATTGTGGCGCCCGCCTGTTCATCGCTTCGGCGCAGGTGGCCAGCGTAGCCGCGGAGGCGGTCAAGAGCGCCGATGGTGTGCGCGCGCGCCTCATGATGGACGGGGTTCTCGGTGGCTTTGAATCTTTCGAGGAGGCCCTGGACCGGCAACCGACAACACCCATCGCCGATGAAGCAAACGGAGTGGCCATGCTCTACTCCTCGGGCACCACGGGGCAGCCCAAGGGCGTTTTCGTGCCGCCAGCCTCGGACGACGTCCACGCGCAGCACTTCATTGCGCCGAGCCTGGGCGCTGCCTTCGGTTTTGGTGAAGAGACGGTCTACCTGTCCCCCGCGCCGCTCTATCATGCGGCGCCGCTGCACTTCACGATGATGACCCATTACCTGGGTGGCACCGTGGTGGTCATGGAGAAGTTTGACCCGGAGAAAGCGCTGGCCCTCATCGAGGAACACCGTGCCACGCACAGCCAGTGGGTGCCGATCATGTTCGTGCGTATGCTGAAGCTGCCGGAGGACCTGCGCTCACGCTATGACCTCAGCTCCATGCAGTTCGCGATTCACGCCGCCGCGCCCTGTCCCATCGAGACCAAGGAGAAAATGATCGAGTGGTGGGGGCCGATCATCGTTGAGTACTACAGCGCCAGTGAGGCGGCCGGCTCGACCATGGTGGATTCGAAGCAGTGGCTCGACCACAAGGGGACGGTGGGCCGCGCGCTTCTCGGTGAGATTCATATCGTCGACGAGGAAGGCCACGAGCTGCCGCCGAATGAGATTGGCACCGTGTACTTCAGCGGTCCGCAGGTCACCTTCGAGTACCACAAGGAGCCCGGGAAAACCGCCGATTCCTACAACGAGCGCGGCTGGGCGACGACGGGGGATGTCGGCTACGTCGACGATGAAGGATTCCTCTACCTCACGGACCGCAAGCACTTCACCATCATCAGCGGCGGCGTGAACATCTATCCCCAGGAGATAGAAAACCTCCTGATCAACCATGAGAAGGTGGCCGACGTCGCCGTGTTCGGTGTACCCCATCCCGAGTTTGGCGAAACGGTGCAGGCCGTGGTCGAACCGCAGAACTGGGTAGACGCGACCGACGAGGTCGCCCTGGAACTGCTGGAATGGCTGCGTGAGCGACTCTCCCACATCAAGGTGCCGCGCGGCCTGGACTTCCGGGAGACGCTGCCGCGGCTGGACAACGGCAAGCTCTATAAGCGGCACCTGGTCGAAGAATACCGCGCCGGTGCTCGCGACGATTCGTCGGCCTGAGCCCTCAGCCCGCGCTGTCCAGGGCGCCCACCGCCGGCGCGGGTTTCTCGGAGACTGTCCGACGGGCTTCGTTTTGCGGCGAGGCTCGACGTTCCCGTCCGAAGGGAAGGAAGAAGGTCGGCAGCACAAAGAGCGTAAACAGCGTGCCGATAGTCATGCCGGCGGTGATCGTCATACCGATGGAAAAGCGCGCATTGGCTCCGGGTCCGCTGGCGATCACCAGGGGCAGCACGCCGAGAACGGTGGCGAAGGTGGTCATCAGGATGGGCCGCAGGCGCATGGTCGCGGCCTTGAGCACGGCGTCGCGGCGCGACAGACCCTCCAGTCCCAGCTGATTGGCGAATTCCACAATGAGGATGCCGTGCTTGGCGATCAGGCCGATGAGTGTCAGGAGACCGATCTGCGTATAAATGTTGAGCGTCATGGCTCCCGTCGCGATGGGCACGAGAGCGCCGAAGATCGACAGGGGCACGGCCACCAGCACGACCAGGGGGTCGCGGAAGCTGTTGAACTGGGCCGCCAGAACAAGAAAAATCAGCAGCAACGACAGCCCGAAAAGTACCGGGAAAGTGGCGCTTTCCTGCACAAAGCGCCGGGAGGTCCCGGTGTAACCGGCGCGGAAGCCTCGGGGCGCGATCTCCGCAAGCTCATTCTCCAGGAAGGCCAGCCCGTCACCCAGCGTATTTGGCGGCATCACCATGCCGGAAAGCGTCGTGCTGTTCAGCTGCTGGAACTGGGACAGCACGTTGGGCTCCACGCGCGTGCTCAGGCTGATCACGCTCGACAGCGGAACGAGCTCGCCGCTCGCCGTCCGCAGGTAGTATTTTTCGAGTTCGGCCTGGGTCAGGCGAAAATTGCGGCCCGCCTGGGGAATGACCTTGTAGCTGCGGCCCTCGCGAGTAAAGCGATTGGTTTCGGCTTCTCCGAGCATCACCCCGAGCGTGTTGGCGATCTCCTGCATGGAAATGCCCAGCCGCGACGCGAGTTCGCGATCGATGTGCACGCTCAGTTCCGGACGATTGAAGTCCAGGCTCTGGTTCACGAAGATGAACAGTCCCGATTCCTGGGCCGCTCGAACGAGCTGCGCTCCCACGGCCTCGACACGATCGTAGTCGGCGGTGGACGACACGACGAAGCTCACCGGGAGACCGTTATCCGAACCGGGGAGCGGTGAATTGCCGAAGGTGTACATTTCCATGCCCGCGATGCCGCCCAGGCGGGCCTGCAGTTCCTGCTGGATTTCCTGCTGGCTGCGCTCGCGCTCATTCCAGGGCACCAGCTCGAGACCGCCGAAATTCTGATCCGGCTCGGCAACCTGCCAGGAAGACACGACCTCCGGTATCTCCTTCCAGACATCGACGACCTTGTTCAGGTAGAGGGTGATGTAGTCGAGATTGGCGTAGCTCGGCGCGGACCCGACGACATACAGAGAAGACGTATCTTCGTCCGGCGCGAGCTCCTTCTGGCTCACGGTAAACAGCAGCGGCAGGCTGAGGAGGATGCCAATGCTGAATAAAAGCACGGCGCCCCGATTGTTCAGGCAGCGTTCCAGAAGCCGCGCGTAGCCGTTATTCAGGCGGTGAAAAATGGCGTCGAGACGATCCGCGAGTCTGCCCTGGCCCTCGTGGCTGACGAGGAAGCGCGACGCCATCATGGGACTCAGGGTCAGCGCGACAATGCCGGATACCAGTACGGCGCCGGCCAGGGTAAGGGCAAATTCGCTGAACAGCGCTCCCGTGAGCCCACCAATAAACGCGATGGGCGCGTACACGGCCGCGAGCGTAAGGGTCATGGCGATGACCGGCAGGGCGACTTCCCGGGCCCCGATGAGCGCGGCATCGAAGGGGGCGGCGCCTTCCTCGATATGCCGGTGCACGTTCTCAACGACGACGATGGCGTCGTCCACCACCAGCCCGATGGCGATCACCATGGCCAGCAGCGTGAGCAGGTTCAGAGAGAAGCCCATGGCCAGAATCAGGAACACGACGCCGATCAGGGACAGCGGAATCGCCACCAGCGGTATGAGCACCACACGCAGCGAACCGAGAAACAGGAAGATCACGAGGATCACAATCACACCGGCCTCGAAGAGCGTGCTCACTACTTCCTTGATCGCCACGTTAATGGCTTTCGACGAGTCCCAGTCCGAGAACATTTCCATATCGGCCGGCAGGTTGGCGCGAATATCCGGGAGGCGGTCGCGCACGGCCTGGGACACGGCGAGGGGATTGGCGCCGGGCGCCGTCGTGATGGACATGAATACGGAGTCCTCGCCGCTCATGAACTGCCGCGACTGGCTGTCTTCAGCGGACAGCTCAACGTCGGCGACGTCGCCCAGCGTCACGCGACGGTCTTCGTCCTGTCGCACCACAAGTCCGCGAAACTCCTCCGGTGTCTGGATTCCCGTGACCGCGTCGATGGTTACGCGCACCCATTCGCCTTCGGTGGCGCCGGCGTTGGATATCACGTTGTCGCGACGTATCGCCTCATTGATATCGCTCGCGGTCACGCCCAGGGCCGCCATGCGTACCGGGTCCAGCCAGATACGCATCGCGAGATAGCGTCCGAAAATGCCCGCCTTGCCCACGCCTTCGATCGTCGCCAGCTCCGGCTGCACGCTGCGCAGCAGGTAGTCGGTCATCTGGTACGGAGACATCTGCTCGCTGGTGAAAGCGAAGTACATCATCGCGTCACCGCCGGTGGACGTGGAGACCACGGGCTCGCGGATGTCGTCCGGGAGGTCCTGGCGAGCCTCATTGACCTTGGCAATGACTTCGGTGAGCACGTCGGAGGTGTTTTCTCCCAGGCGCACATGGACGTCGATGGCGGAGTAGCCGGGATTGCTGGTCGAGGTGATGTACTCGACGCCCCGGGCACCGGCGAGGTTTACCTGCAGCGGTGTGGTCACGAAACCCTGAACAGTGCGTGAGTTTGCTCCGGGATAGGCGGTGGAAACATAGATGACACTGCGCTCGAGTTCGGGAAACTCGCGCAGCGTCACCTTCGCGAGAGACGCCAGTCCGGCCACGAGGAGAAAGGCGCTGACCACCACGGCCAGCACGGGGCGTCGGATAAAAAGATCCGTAAACTTTGGATTCATGGCAGACCCTCCGGATCGATCTGTACCGCGGCGCCTGGGTAGAGCTTGTTCTGACCGGCGATAACGACCCGATCGCCATCTTCGATCCCGTCCGTGACAACCACGTCGCCGCCTATGGCTTCGGCGGTGGCGACGATGCGCGGACTCACCGCGAGACCGGCCTCGCTCTCTTCAATCACGTATACAAGGTTGCCCTGCAGAGAGTAGGTGACCGCACTTTCCGGAACAAACACGCGCCTGGCTTCTCTGTCGAGGTCAATCTTCAGTCTCGCGAACATGCCCGGCAGCAGGCCGTCGCCTTCCTCGACGCGGGCGCGAAGAAGCAGGTTGCGCGTATTTTCATCCACGCGGGCGTCAATCGCCTCCAGGTACGCGGGAAAGCTCCGATCGCCAAAGGCCGCGACCTGGAGCTGGATCTGAAGCCCGGGCTGCATCAGCGGGGCGTAGCGATCGGGCACGGAGAAGTCGAGCTCAAGGCGGCTGACGTCCTGGAGCGTCACCAGGGGGTCTGCGGCCTCAACGTAGTCGCCCAGGCGTACCTGCATGATCCCGAGGCGTCCGGCAAAGGGCGCAACGATGCGCTTGTTCTTGAGCACCGCATCGATTTCCGCAAGCTCCGCCTCAGCGGCCCGCAGGTCCGCGCTCGACTGGTCGAGCTGGCTCTGGGGAATGGAGTTTTCGAGGATGAGTCGGGCATCGCGTTCATAGAGCTGCCGCGCGAGCTGGAGCCTCGCTTCCAGTCGGTTTCGGGTGGCGCGCTCAAGTTCATCGTCGACGTCAAAGAGCGCCTGCCCGGCGTCGACCTGGCTGCCCGACGACGCGTGAATGGCCGTGATGTCGCCGCTGGTCTCGGCGCTCAGCAGAATGCCCCGCGCGGCCCGAACGGTGCCCACCGCCTCGATCAGTTCGCGATAGGGTCTCTCTTCGGCGATCCCGGCCGCAACGGTCACCGGCGGCGCGTCGAAGCCGCCGCCGGCCATGCCGGCAAAGCGCTGGAAAATGAAGAACGCGGTTCCGCCAAGCAGGGCCAATAACAGGACGATGGCAACAAGATAGGCGCGCACGGATACATTCCAGAAAGTGGGAGCGCAGTTTAGGGTCTGGCCAGCGGAATTGCACTAAAGCCCAGGGTGTGACGCGGTAATCGAAAGCAAATGTTGGCGGTTTAGTAAAGTTTACAGTGTCACCTGTTGCGTTATGCTGTCACGACGGTTTCGGGGAGATACGGTGTATGGCGTCACGAAAACTGCGTGCGCTGGAAAAATCCATGGCCGGCGCGCTGGACTACGCCGAGTGGAGCGAGTACGCGCTGGACCATGATGAGCACAGCGGTGCCCGACGCTGGCGCGATATCGACCCGAGTCGCCAGTACGACTACGCGCAGATCCGGCTCCGGCTCGACCGGCTGCGCAGTCTTCGGGTACGGAATGACTACCAGGGCCTCATGTTCACGCTCAATGAGGGCATCCACGGGAACATGGGTGGCATGGGCAAGAGTTCGCTCTACCGCCGGGCGAAATTCGGCACCAAGCGCCTTATCGAACAGTACATTGGTGAGATCGACGACGCGCTGCGTTTTCTTGCCGATCTCGATCCCGGGATCATCGATATCCAGCAGAAAATGGACTTCTTTTACCGCGCCAACATCTGCTACGGGCGTTCCGCACTGATGCTGAGCGGCGGCGGGGTGCTTGGCTTCTACCACCTCGGCGTGGTCAAGGTGCTCGTCGAGCAGGGTCTCCTCCCCCGGGTAATCTCCGGCGCCAGCGCCGGCTCGCTGGTGGCGGGCGTGGTTGGCACGCACACGGACCGCGAACTGGAGCGTTTTTTCGATCCGTCCAACGTGCACTTTGAAGCCGAGCGCGAGGCCAACGTTTTTTCCCGCATGTTCTTCGGTGCGAATCCGCAGATCGATGTCGGCAACCTCGAACAGATCGTGTCCCGCCTGGTGCCGGACCTGACTTTCCAGGACGCTTACGAGAAGACCGGCCGCCAGATCAGCATCACCGTTGCCCCGGCCGAGCCGCACCAGCGCTCGCGTCTGCTCAACGCTATCACCTCGCCCAATGTTTTCGTGCGCTCCGCGGTGATGGCCTCCTGCGCCGTTCCCGGCGTTTTCCCACCCGTGACGCTGATGGCGCGAAACGTCCACGGCGAGGCGCAGCCCTACCTGCCCACGCGCCGCTGGGTGGACGGCAGCATTGCCGATGACCTTCCCGCCAAGCGGCTGACGCGTCTCTACAGCACCAACCACTACATTGTGAGCATGGTGAACCCGGTGGCGACGCCCTTCCTGAACGGTGGCCGGGATCGCAGTGCCCTGTCCCGGGCGCTGGGATCGCTCGGAATCGGTATGAGCCGCGAGGTCCTCAATTTCTATCGGGGTGTTGCCCAGCGCCAGGGTGATAACTGGCCACGCTTCAACATGTTGTTGAACGGCGTCCATGCGCTCCTTGACCAGGACTACAGCGGCGACATCAACATCATTCCGAGCTTCCGCTGGTATAACCCGGCGAAGATCCTGTCGCACCTGTCCGAGAAGGAATTGGTGGCCCTCATGGAAGCCGGCGAGCGCTCCACCTTTCCCACGGTAGAAGCGATACGTACCTGCACGCGCATCTCACGCACGATGGAAGAAATACTGCATCGCTTCGAGTACGGTGATCTGCGTCCCGAGGGCGACCGCTATCACCGGCCCCGGGCCTCGCGTCGGCGGCCGGCGCCTACCCGCGCAGACCGCGAGGCGATGCGCGAGACCGGTTCGCAGCGGCTGGCTAAAAAACCGGTCCCGGCCCGCGCGGCAAAGGCGCGGGGCAAGAGCGCGCCCCGAGCCAAGGCGGGCACTCGCAAGGCAGCGGTAAAACGCAATGCCGAGAGAACGCCTCAGGCGGCTTCGATGTAGCGCAGCCCAAGTTCAGCGAGCGGCTCTACCATAGCGCCCCGGGCTTCGGCCTCGGCGCTGGAGGCCGTGCCGATAAGGGCCCGCTTCTTCACACCCTGCAAGATCGCGGCGAGGCGGAAGAAGCAAAACACAAGGTAGAAATTCCAGTGCTCGATGTGCGCGCGGCCCGTGCGTTCGCAGTAGCGCGCGATGTAGTCCTCGTCGCTGGGAAGGCCGATGGCCTTGCGGTCGACGCCGGCAAGACCTCGTATGCCCTGGTCGTCCGGCAGGTGCCAGGCCATGATCTGGTAGGACAGATCCGCGAGCGGGTGTCCCAGGGTCGACAGCTCCCAGTCCAGGACGCCGATGATGCGCGGCTCCGTGGCATGGAACATGAGATTATCGAGGCGGTAGTCGCCGTGCACGAGGCTGACCTGGCCGTCGTCCGCCGGCATGTTTTCCGGCAGCCAGCTGATGAGGGTCTCCATGGCGTTGCTGCGCTCCGTTTCCGAAGCGCGGTACTGTTTGGTCCAGCGCTTGATCTGGCGCTCGAAGTAGTTGCCGGGTCGTCCAAAATCAGCCAGGCCCACTTCCTCGGGGTCCACGCTGTGCAGCGCTGCCAGCACCCGGTTCATTTCATCGTACATCGCCGCCCGCTCCTCGAGGCTGTCGATCTCCGGGAGCTTGGGATCCCAGAACACGCGCCCGTCGAGGTGCTCCATCACATAAAACATCGAACCGATAACGGAGTCGTCTTCGCAGAGCAGGTAGGGCCTGGCTACCGGCACGTCCGTGTCCACCAGCGCGCTCAGAACGCGAAACTCGCGATCGACCGCGTGCGCCGATGGAAGGAGTTCCCCCGGCGGTTTGCGCCGCAGTACATAGCTGGCATCGCCCTCGCGAAGAAGGAACGTCGGATTGGACTGACCGCCGGCAAATTTCTCCGCCCGGAGGTCGGGGCCCAGGCCCGGAAGGCGGTCCCCCAGGTACGCCGCGAGGGACTGGGTGTCGATGGTTTGCGTGCTCATGGCTGCCGGTCCGCTGCAAAAATTCGCGAGATTCTGCGCCAGAGGCCGGGTCTGTGCAAACTTGTACGGGATCAGCGCCGTGGTAGCGTTGAGTCTCCCGCGGCCTGCCGCTATGCTCGCCTGCCGGGCGGATCCAGTACCTGTCCGCAAGGCCTTCCAACATAAATACCAGACCAATCAGAGGCTGACAGCCATGTACGCAGAATTGAAGCGTGCCTGGGGAGAGCTCACCGCTCCCGGGCAATTGTTTGAAGTCGAGCGAGCGCCGGTGCGCGGCGTCGAGATTCTCAGCTATCGTCACGCGCCGCCGTCGCTTCGCGAAGTCTGGCTGTCGACGGCGGGGCACGCCGAGCGCGATTATCTCGTCTACGGCGACGAGCGCATCACCTATGCCGACGCCCATCGTCAGGTGGCCGCCCTCGCAGCCCAGCTCGCCGAACGCGGCATCAAGCCCGGGGACCGCATTGCCATTGCCATGCGCAACTACCCGGAGTGGATGCTCGCCTACTGGACGATCGTGTCCATGGGTGCGGTGGTGGTCGGCATGAACGCCTGGTGGGTGCCGGATGAGATGGACTATGCCCTTAAGGACGCCGAGCCTCGGGCACTCATCGCTGACCGCGAACGCCTGCAGCGCTTCGCGGATCTGCGCGGTGACTACGAAGACATGATCGTCATCGCCGTTCGCTGCGACGACGAACTTCCGGACTGGGCGGAATCCTGGTCGTCGCTGATCGGCGCCGGTGGTGATCTTCCCGAGGTTGCCGTCGACACCGACAGCGATGCCTGCATCTTCTACACCTCGGGCACTACCGGGCGGCCCAAGGGCGCCCAGCTCAGTCACCGTGGCTGCGTCAATAACGTTATGAACGTCGCTTTCATCAATATGACCCAGCCCCGGGCGCTGTGCTACGTGGCGGGCGTGGAGCCCCCGGCCCTGGGAAGCGAGGCGCCGGTTACCGCCCTGCTCGCCACGCCGCTCTTCCACGTTACCGCCAACAACTGTGTGGCCCAGGTGGTGACCCTGGGCGGCGGAAAGCTCGTGCACATGTATAAGTGGGACGCGGCCGAGGCGCTTCGGCTCATCGAGGCGGAGAAGGTTACGGCGTTCAGCGCGGTACCCATGATGACCCGGGAGATCCTCATGCACCCGGACTTCGAGACGCGCGACATCAGCAGCCTCAAGACCATCGGCGGAGGCGGCGCCGCGATGCAGCCCGACCTCGTTGGCAAGGTGCCCGAGCGCATGCCCGGCACCCGTCCCAACACGGGCTACGGAATGACCGAAACCAGCGGCATTATCGCGGCCGTTGCCCTCGAGTTTTTCATGGAGCGGCCGACCAGCGTCGGCCCGGCCATGCCGACCATCGAAGCGCGCTGCGTGAATGCCGATGGAGAAACACTGCCGGCCGGTGAGGTCGGGGAGCTCCTCGTGCGCGGTGCGCCGATCATCAGCGGCTATCTGAACCGCCCTGACGCCACGGCGGAAACCATCGTCGACGGCTGGCTGCGCACCGGTGATATCGCCTACATCGACGAGGACGGTTTTATCTATCTCGTGGATCGCGCCAAGGACATGGTGCTGCGCGGCGGTGAGAACGTGTACTGCGCGGAAGTCGAGAATGCGATCTTCCAGCACGAAGCGGTCGCCGAGTGCGTCGTGTTCGCCGTCCCGGACGAGCGTCTGGGGGAAGAGGTCGGTGCTGCCGTCTACCTGGCTCCGGACTCCGAACTCAATGCCGACGCGCTGCGCGAGCACTGCAAGGCGCTGCTCTCGAGCTATAAGATCCCGCGCTATGTGTGGTTCGTTAACGATCCGCTGCCGCGCAATGCAAACGGCAAGTTTGTGAAGCGCGCGCTGCAGGATTCGCTGGCCATGAAGGACGCGGCCTGAGCGCCGCGCCCACAGCCGGGAAGCCGCCGGGTCAGCTGCCGATTTCCATGTGCGCGGCGCTGTCCTGGGAGACGAGATCGTAGCTGATCGCGATTCTCGCGGCGTCGATACCGCCCTCGGTGACGAGATAGCGCTTGGCCTCGGCCGCGCGCTCGTTTCCCAGCGCCTCCAGCGCATCCGGGCTCAGCGGCGTCGCGGCGATCAGGGCCTCCCACATGCCCTCGACGGTCATGGCCTGCTGCGTGGCTTCGTCATCGCCCGTTTCTTCCGGCGCTTGGGTAGCTCCATCACCCAGCACGGCGAAACGGGTGCTCACCGCTTCGGCCCATCGCTCGTCGCGACTCTCCAGGGCAAGGGGATCAAGCCCCCCATCGAGCAGTGACTGCTCCAGGCCGCGCTGGCGCAGCATATTGCCATCGACTACCGGATCGGCCGAGCCGCCGACGCGCAGCTGCAGTTGAGGTCGTTCCTGGAGCGCGCGAGACAGGTCGCCAAGAGCGCTCACGGCAACTTCATTGAGTTCGACGGACCCGGCGGCGAAGAAGATGTTCTCAAGATCCGCTTCACTGCCGACGAGACCGGCGAGCAGCTTGAAGGGCGCCGTTACCGCCTTGGTGATGATGTTCATCACGGCGCGGCCAATCACCTTGCCGAGAGAAAACTCCGGATCGTCCACGTTGCCGCTCACGGGGACGTCGAGATCGATAACACCCTGGGAATCCGTAAGCAGGGCAAGTCCAAGCTTGAGGGGCACTTCGACGGCGAGCTCCGATTCGACGGGCTCGCCGAGCTTCATCTGCGAGATGATGATGCGGTTATCACCGTCGAGGGCCTGACCGGCGAGGGCATAGCGCAGGTCGAGGCTCAGAGTGCCGCTGTCGATGGCATAGCCGGCGTAGGTCCCGGAATACGGCGACATCGTGGCGATGTCGACACCCCGAAAGCTGAAGCGAAGCTCGCTGTCGGGTTCCGCACCGTGGGGCGTACCGCCTCCCTCGATAACGACCGGGGCGTAGCCGTCCACGCTGCCGTTGAGGGTAACGCTCAGGGGTGTTTCCGCCATGGAATCGACGTCGGTAATCTCGGCCTCCATCCCCTCAATCATGGTCCGGAAAGGCAGTGGCAGCGAGTCATCCGCGAAGTCGAGGCGCCCGTCAGCCAGGGCTATGCGGTCGATGATTACACGCCAGTTACTTTCTTCGCCGGTTTCTTCGCCGGTCTCTTCGCCGGTCTCTTCGGACGCGTCGGCGGATTCCCCGGCCGCCGGGCGCTCGCGGAGTACGCCGTTCACATTGATCTGCCCGTCTTCCCCGATGTGCAGGGAGCCCGCAGGTTTGTCCAGCACCACGTCGGCGATGCGCAGCGTCTCGCCGGCCATATCGACCGAGCCGCCGTCGACGGCGAAGCGCTGCAGCTTGAAAGCCTCCTCGCCGGTCTCGTGAAGGACGGTGCCAAGCTCTGTAACCTCAATGGCGAACCCCACTGTGGCGGGGCTGAATTCGCTAAGCTCCAGTTCGCTTTGAAGGTCCAGGCGGCCGCTGGCGATGTCGGTGCGCAGCTGTTCGTGGACGAGGGGATTGACCCAGGGGAGGGGGAAACCCGAAAGCTTCGCCCGGACCCCGCCGTCACCGCTGCCGAGATGGAGGGACGCTGCGACATTTACCGTGCTCACCCCGTTGATTCCCACGTCGACGCCGAAATCGCTGGGCTCGCTGGCGGGCCAGGCCAGACCGCTCGCCCGGGCATCGAGGGGCCTCACTTCCATGCGCTCCGGAGCGAGACTGGGGGTGGCCCAGCTGACGCCGCTGTCGGTCATGGAGAATGAGGAAAGGGTTACGGACCATGCATCCTCGTTGCTCGCGCTATTTTCCGCTTCGATCCCGGCCGGCTCATTTCGTGCGTCCTCGCCGGCTTCATCCGACTGGCCCGGGTTGTACAGAAAGATATCGCGGAGACTCAGCGTTTCGCCGTCATCGAAGCCGCTCAGTTCCAGTCCGCGGAGCGCGAGACTCTCGGCGGCGGCGTTCTGCTCGCCAAGATTCATCTCACCTCCCTCGAGGAGGAGCTCATCCAGGCGCGCGAAGGTCTCCGGGTAGGTCTCGGGGTCGCGCGCGGCAAGATCGATGCTGTGCAGGCGAAAGCTCAGGGCGTCCACGTCCAGCATCAGATCCCGCGCCCAGTTTGCGCGATAGCGGAATTCGAGATCGAAGCGGGCGCTGTTGACCACGAAGGCCAGGCGCTCCGCCTCGTAGCGCCAGGCGGGGCTCAGATCAATATTCTGCAGCACCAGCCTGCCGTCGCTGCGCATAGCGGCGAGGTCGAGCTTGCCATCCCAGCCCAGGCGCCCGCCGCCGTCGCTGATCAGATCGAGTTCACTGTCCCCGTCGCTGCCCGGGACGGTGCTCAGATCGTCGATCTGGACTTTCAGATCTTCCTGCACGGTGCGATAGGGTCCTGGGCGCGTGCGGTCCGTGTAGGCAAGCGTATGGGCGCCGAGGCGAATGTCCCGGATAGTGAAGGCCGGTAAGGGCGCGGGTTCCTCGGGGGATTCCGGTGTGTCTTCTTCGCCGAGCAGGTCGTCGAAATGAAAGCGCCCGTCCCCATAGCGCAGCACGTGGAGGTCGAGCTCGTCCAGCCAGACGCGGTCGAGGACGATACCCGGACGCCAGAGCGAGGACAGCGAAAGATCGATAAGCAGGCGTTTGAACGCCAGGGGACGGTGACCGTCGTTTTCCGTCAGTGCCAGTCCCCGCGCCTCCAGCGCCAGGGTAAACGGGTTAAAGAGCAACAGCTCACTGGCAAGTTCACGGTTGATGCTGTCCTGCACCAGGCGTGGCGCCGCGATGTTCATGGCTGGAAGCACGATAAACAGGCTTATCCCGAGATAGACGAGGTAGAGGATCGCCAGGCCTTTCAGCAGACGGCGCGACAGACTTTTCATGGCAATCCCCGAGTGTCGCTGCCGATCCGGGCAGCGTAGCTGGTGGCATTGGGCATATGCTGGCTCTCAGAGTCCTTTACGGTAGGAATAGGGCGTCACACCGGTCCAGCCCTTGAAGGCGCGGATGAATGCACTGGCTTCGGAGAAGCCGGAGCGGTACGCCACCTCCTCTACGGAGAGCGTCCGTTTCCCGAGGAAGTGTAGCGCCGTATCGCGGCGAATATCGCTCTTGATCTGTTTAAAGGTGCTGCCCTCCGCCGCGAGGCGTCGCCGCAGGGTCTGGGGATGAAGGTCGAGACCCGCGGCGACTTCCGTCAGTTCCGGCAGGTGCTCCAGACTGCGTCGCAGCTGTTCGCGCACCCGCGCCGTCCAGCTGAAGGCGTAGCTCGTCGTGAGCATGACCCGCATGGGGTGGCGGAGGTAGCGACGGAGGGTCTCCGGCGTCTGGATGACGGGCTTGCTCAGGAGGGAGGTCGCGAGGCTGAGCGCCGTCTCCCTGGCTTCGAAGGTCACCGGATTGCCCACGAACATCAGGCGGTAGTCACTGGCCCGAGCGCTGCGCTCGTGGGTGAAGCTGGCCCCGCGCAGGGGAATTTCCTCGCCGACGAGCCAGCAGGCGAAGCGGTGGGTATTGAGCAGCGAAAGTTCCGCCAGATAGCTGCCGCGCTCGTTGACGCGCGTGTCGCAAACCAGCCTCGTCTCCTGGTCGGTACCCTCGATGTGCACGGACATGCCGCGCTCGACGAGCTGGAAAAAGCGGCTGTAGCGGTGCAGCGCCTGACCCAGCGTACCGCTGCCGATGACGGCGTGGCACATAAGGTCCCAGCAGCCCAGGGGTACGGGTCGCTCAGCGTAGCCCAGGGATTCGTCGTTCATCGCCACCATGGTCCCGGTCTGCAGGTCAGCGAACTGCTGCACGCTGATGCGGGCCTGGGGCTCGCGGAGCAGCCGGGGCGGAACCCGGTAGCGGCGCAGGAGTTGCTGCGGATCGACGCCGGCCTCCAGGGCGTGACGCAGTACCGCATGCACAAAGTGCAGCGATACGGAAATTTTGCCGTCGGCGCCCAGCGCGGCACTCATGCCTGATCCTCGAGACAAACTCCGGGCGAGACCCCGGAAAGATCCTCGCGAAAGGCCCGCCAGCAGCGCTCCACATACCTGTCATCTGCAGTCAATTTATCTGACCATGAGAGTCATTGTTGGCCCCAGGGGCGCTCACCATACTGCAGCGCTGTCGAAATCGAGCGGGAGGCGCCGCATGCTGCCACGGGCATTTACGGAAGAGCAGACCATGTTCCGGGAGGCTTATCGCAAATTTCTCGCGGCCGAAATTGTGCCACAGCTCGAAGGCTGGCGAGAGGCGGGGATCGTGGATCGCGACGCCTTTCGCCGGGCCGGCGAGCGCGGATTCCTCATGGTCTGGCCCGACGAGCGCTACGGCGGCATGGGCGACAATGACTTCCGTTTCGAGCAGGTCATCATCGAGGAGACCTGCTACGCCCGGGCGGGAGACTGGTACAACTCTCTGCACAGCCGCCTGGTGGGACCTTACTTCACGCGCTTTGGCAGCACCGAGCAGTGCGAACGCTATCTGCCGGACTGCGTCCGCGGCGACAAGATCCTCGCCATCGCGATGACCGAACCCGATGCGGGCAGCGACCTGGCGGGAATGCGCAGCTCCGCGGTTCTCGATGGCGATGAGTGGGTTTTGAACGGATCCAAGACTTATATTTCCAATGGCATCAATGCGGATATCGTGATCGTCGCCGCGAAGACGGACCCCGAAAACAACCCCCACGCCATGACCCTCTTTCTTGTGGAACGCGGCATGCCGGGCTTCGAGCGCGGTCGTAATCTGCGCAAGATGGGTCTTAAAGCACAGGACACGGCCGAACTGTTTTTCAACGATGTTCGCGTGCCGCAAGCACAGGTTCTCGGAGAAGTGCACAAGGGTTTCTATTACCTTATGGAAGGTCTCGCCGAAGAGCGGCTCATGGGCGCCGTGGGCTATCTCGCCGCCGCGCAGCTGTCCTGGGATCTGACCCGCGATTACGTCCGCGAGCGACAGGCCTTCGGAAAACCCGTTGCCGCGTTTCAGAACACGCAGTTCAAACTGGCGGAGCTGCGCAGCGAGCTGGACATCCAGCAGACCTATGTGGATCAGTGCGTGGCGTCTTTCAACGCCGGTCAGCTGTCGGCGGTGGATGCGGCGAAAGCCAAGCTTGCCACCAGCGAACTCCAGGTGCGCGCCGCGGATGTGGGTGTTCAGCTCCACGGTGGCGCCGGTTACATGGATGAATATCCGATCAGCCGGCAGTACACCGACGCGCGAATTTCCACGATCTACGCCGGTTCTTCCGAGGTAATGAAGCTCATCATCAGTCGCGATTGCCTGGGCGAGGACTATCAGCCCTTCAATTCCCGAAACTTTTGAGAGGCGGGTGCCATGGGACCCCTGAACGGATACACCATCGTAGAACTCGCCGGCATCGGCCCGGCCCCGATGGCCGGCATGATGCTGGCGGACCAGGGCGCCGAGGTGATCCGCGTTGATCGCGCCGCCACCGACGACCCTTCACCCATGGAGTGCGTAAGCGGTCGAGGCAAGAAGTCGATCGTGATCAACCTCAAGAATCCGGATGGCGTGGAAGCACTCTTGCGCATCCTGGAGAGCGCGGACGCGCTGATCGATCCCTACCGCCCCGGTGTGTGTGAAAAGCTGGGGCTGGGTCCCGAGATCTGTCTTAAACGCAATCCCAAGCTTGTCTTCGCCCGCATGACAGGCTGGGGTCAGGACGGTCCCCTGGCCCATGCCGCGGGCCACGATCTCAATTACATCGCCGTCACCGGGGCTCTGTACGCCAACGGTGAGGCCGAAGGCCGCCCCATGCCTCCCCTGAACCTGGTGGGCGATTTCGGGGGTGGAGCGATGCTGCTGGTCAACGGACTCCTCGCCGCGCTTCTGGAAAGTGCGAGCTCCGGGCGCGGTCAGGTCGTGGATGTAGCGATGGTGGACGGCACGGCGCAGCTGATGTGGATGATGCATACGTTCCAGGCGGTCGGCCAGTGGAATGCGGACGTGCGTGAGGCCAATCTTCTCGACGGCGGTGCGCACTTCTACAACACCTACGAGTGCGCCGACGGAGAGTACGTGGCGATCGCCTCTATCGAGCCGCAGTTCTACGCCCAGCTCATCGAGCGCGCCGGCCTGGACCCCGACACTTTCGCTGAGCAGAACAACCCGGAGCGCTGGCCCGAGTTGAAGACACAACTTGCCGCGGTGATCCGCGGCCGCCGCCGCGACGAGTGGTGCGAACTGCTGGAAGGGACGGACGTCTGCTTTGCACCGGTATTGCGCGTTACGGAAGCGTCTCAACATTCGGCCGCTCTCGCCCGCGGCAGCTACGTTCAGGTAGACGGTGTGACACAGCCCGCGCCCGCACCGCGTTACTCCCGCACGCCATCCGAGATTGCCCATGGGTCGCGCGCCAACGGGGCCGATACTACGTCGGTGCTTGCCGCCCTGGGCTTCGCGGAGCGGGAAATTCTCCGACTGCGGGAGAGCGGCGCTTTGGTGTGAACGTCGACCTTTCCCGCCTGCCACCGGCGGCTTTCGCTGCCGCACACGGGAAGACTACCCTGTAGCTAATGTACGTACTCGCATCAGAGGCTCCCCGGGAGCCGTCCAGGAGATATCGCATGACCTCACACAACAGCTATCAGACTCTGCGTATCGAGCGGGAGGGAGCGATAGCGCGCCTGGTGATGAATCGGCCGGACAAGCTGAATGCCTTTGATTCGACGATGCGACGCGAGATGCTGGCGGCCGCCCTTGAGCTCAACGCCGATCCCGAACTGCGCGTGGTGATTCTCACGGGAGAGGGTCGGGCGTTCTGTGCGGGAGCGGATCTGGGCGAAGGGTTTGAGGGCGAAGCGCGGGATCGAGGCAGTGCCACGGAGCACATGCTCAAGAATGAGTACAAGCCCGCGCTGCTTGCCATTACCGGATCCCCCAAGCTCTGGATCGCCGAGGTACGCGGCGCCGCCGCTGGCATCGGCAGTGCCTACATGCTCGCCTGCGATTTTGTCGTCATGGCCGAGAACGCTTACCTGTACCAGGCCTTCGCAGCGATCGGTCTGATTCCCGACGGTGGCGCCACGTGGCAGCTCCTGCGCGCCGTGGGCCGTAAGCGCGCCCTGGAGATCATTCTTGGCGGTGAGCGGGTCGGCGCCGCGCGCTGCCTCGAACTGGGCCTGTGCAACCGCGTTGTCACCGAAGGCGAAGAGACGGCGGTCGCGGCCTCCTGGGCCGCGGAGCTCGCCCGTAAGGCACCCCTGGCCGTACGGTATTCAAAGCAGGCTCTCGATGTAGCCGATGGCAGTGCCTTTGCCGACATGATTTCCCGCGAAGCCGAGATGCAGAATATCTGTATCTCCAGCGAGGATTCGCGGGAGGGCGTCATGGCGTTCCTTGAGAAGCGGGAAGCGGAATTCAGTGGCCGCTGAGCATCGCAAGCGGGCATGACCGGCGAGTCCGACTCCGACGATGACGCGGCCGCAGATCGCCGGGAGTTACTTGAGCTCAGAGAGCGCCTCGCCCGAGGCAGTGACGCCCGGCGCGGCGATGCCGTAGCGCGGCGCCACGGGCGTGGCTATCGCAGCGCCCGGGAAAACCTCGCGGATCTTGTCGATGCGAACAGCTTCGTGGAGTACGGCGCCCTCGCCGTCGCGGCGCAGCGGGGGCGCCGCAGCGCGACGGAACTGGAACGGGATACGCCCGGCGACGGTGTCATCACCGGCGTTGCACGCATAAACAGCCCGCACGTCGGCGCGGAGCGATCCTTCGCCGCCGTCGTCATCAATGACTACAGCGTGCTTGCCGGTACCCAGGGTTTTTTTCACCACGCCAAGATTGATCGCATCCTTGACATCGCCCGGCGACAGCGGCTGCCTGTGATCATGTACACGGAAGGTGGGGGAGGACGCCCGGGGGATACGGACGTCACGACACAGATCGCCGGCTTGAATGTATCCACGTTTGCCAGCTGGTCCGCGCTGAATACGGGCCAGCCGCGCATCGCGGTAAACAACGGCTACTGCTTCGCGGGCAATGCGGCGCTTTTCGGCGCGGCGGACCTTCGCATAGCGACGCGGGCGTCCAGCATCGGCATGGCCGGACCGGCCATGATCGAAGGGGGCGGCCTCGGCCAGTTTCGACCGGAGGAGATCGGACCCGCCGCGCTGCAGGAAAGAAACGGGCTCCTTGATCTGCTGGTGGCGGATGAGGCCGCGGCAACGGCGGCAGCGCGGCGACTCTTGTGGTACTTCCAGGGCGATCTGGGCGCGGCGCCGGTCCAGGACCAGACCAGCCTGCGCCAGGTTCTACCGGCGGATCGACGCTGGAGCTACGATGTGCGCGCCATCCTCGCAACGCTGTTTGATCGGGACAGCGTGACGGAGCTGCGGCGGATCTACGGGCGCAGCGTTATCACCGCGTTTGCCCGACTCGACGGACGATCGGTGGGCGTGCTGGCCAGTGACTGCCGCCAACTCGGCGGCGCCGTCGACGCCGATGCCGCGGACAAGGCAGCGCGTTTCCTGTCGCTGTGCGATCGCTGCACAATCCCGGTGGTTTCCCTGGTCGACACTCCGGGATTCATGGTCGGGCCGGCGAGCGAGGCGGAGTCGGCCGTGCAGAGGATGAGCGCGCTCTTCGAGCGGGCCGCCACCCTCCGGGTGCCCATCTTTGCCGTGTTTCTGCGCAAGGCCTACGGCCTCGGCGCCATGGCGTTGGTGGGAGGAAGTTTCGCCGTGCCCGAGCTTGCCCTTTCCTGGCCCACCGGCGAGTTCGGGGGCATGGGCCTTGAGGGCGCCGTGCGCCTGGGCTTCCGCAAGGAACTCGACGCCGTGCCGGCCGGCGAGGAACGCGAAGCGCTGTTCAATCGCTACCTCGGTGAGATGTACGATCGCGGGAAAGCCGTGGAAGCCGCTGCGCATCTCGAAATCGATGCGGTCGTCGACCCCGCGGACACGAGACAGCAGCTCATGCTTGCGCTTGGGGCGGCCCGGCGTGAGGGAGGTTGGGTGCGCTGAACCGGGAAGGTTCGTCGTTTCCCACAATCGCAACGAATGATATGGGGTAGGGACCTTTGGAAAAACTCTTTGATCTGCAGGGCAAGGTTGCACTGGTAACGGGGGGCTCCCGGGGTATCGGGGCCATGATCGCGCGCGGTTTCGTGGAAGAAGGCGTCAGGACCTACATCACGGCGCGCAACGCCGATGCCCTCGCGGAGACCGCGGCCACGCTCTCCACCTACGGTGAGTGCATCGCGCTGCCCGCGGACCTGTCCTCGCAGGATGCGATGACGACCTTTGCCGCGGACCTCGCAGAGCGTGAGGAGCGTATCGATATTCTGGTGAACAACGCCGGCGCGACCTGGGGAGCGCCCCTGGATGAGTTTCCCGTCCAGGGCTGGGACAAGGTCATGAACCTGAACGTGCGCTCGGTATTTTTCCTGACCCAGGCCCTGCTGCCGCAGCTGCGCGCCGCCGCGAGCGCCGATGACCCCGCGCGTGTCATCAATATCGGGTCCATCAACGGCCTGGGCTACGCGCCGCTGCAGAACTACTCCTATGTGGCGAGCAAGGCCGCCGTGCACCACCTGACCCAACAGCTCGCCATTGATCTGGCCAGTGATCACGTGAACGTCAACGCGATCGCCCCGGGTTTCTTCCCGAGCAAAATGACCGCCCATCTTCTGGAGCACGAAGAGCAGCTGGCCCAGGCTATCCCGCGCCGCCGCCTCGGAAGCGCGGAAGACGCCGCGGGGAGTGCGATTTATTTGTGTTCCCGGGCCTCGGCCTTCGTTACCGGCCATGTGCTGGTGCTCGACGGTGGGCAGCACGTGGCCGCGGGCAGCTTCTCCGCGTCCTAGGCTGCGGAGGCTCCGCGGCTAGTCGCTTAGCGTTCAACCGCCGCTTCGGGAACTAGCGAATCAACACCAGACGCAATGCCTGGAGCTTGATCTGGGCTCCGGCGAGGCCCTGCCGGCCTTCTTCAAGACGATCGCTGAGCCGCTCAATCTCCTCGCTCCGAATAGCGGGATTGTGCTGGCGCAGGGCCTCCAGTCTTCGAATCTCGCCTTCGATGTGTCCCGAGTAGTCTTCCAGCGCCGTGCTGCGCAGGGCTTCGAGGTGCTGCTGGGCCCGGGCTTCGGCCGCATCGGTGCGGATGTCGATTTCTTCCCGGAGCTGACGCACGACCTTGCTTGCGGTGGCGCGCGGCATGCTCTCGATGCGCTCGTTGAGGGCTCCGTGGCGAAGCAGTTCGGTAAGGTCCTTGCCCCGGGCGTCAAGGAGGAGCCGCAGGGGATGCATGGAAAGGTAGCGGTTCAGTCCCAGGGACCGCGGCGCACTGACCTGAGCCGTGAACACGAATTCATAGAGGCGTGATCCTGTAGGTACACCGCGCAGATTCAGGGAAGCGACACTGGCCTGCCCGAGGGAACTCTCGAGAACGCTTTCCATCGCGCCTTCGAGCCAGGGATGCTCCCAGCCAAGGAATACAAAATCCTCGCGCTCGAGTGCCCGATTCCGATCCACGGTCACCGTGACGCCTTCTTCGGGAAGCTCCGGGAATACGGCCAGCACTTCCTGTTCCGCGGGCTTGAGTACGGCCGCATGTTCACTGTGCTCGTCATGCTCGACCCCGGCTACAGCGCAGAGGTCTTCCAGGTAGCGTCCGAGCCGCTCCGGGTTCTCAAGCTCCTCGATCCGTTGTGCAAGCGCTTCGCCGGTCGGGCGATGACAGGAGCTGCGCTCCAGCAGGCGGTCACGCCCCTCGCTCAGTTCGAGACGGGTCTGCGCCGTGAACTCCGCGGTCGCCCGCAGCAGCGCATCGAAGTCCGGGCCGCGCTCCCGAAGCTCGGCCGCGAGTTGCTCCCCGAAGCGCCCGAGGATCATGTCGCCGGCCGAACAGCTGTGCGTGAACAACCCCATGCCCTCGTCGTACCAGCGCAGGAGCGTTTCCTGGGCACTGCCCACGATGTAGGGCACGTGCAGGTGAATGTCCGCGGCCTGGCCTATGCGATCGAGCCGCCCGATACGCTGCTCGAGCTGATCCGGGTGGCGCGGCAGGTCGAAGAGCACCAGATGCTGGGCGAACTGAAAATTTCGGCCTTCGCCGCCGATCTCGGAGCAGATCAAGGCCTGGGCCCCCTGATCGGGTTCGGCAAAGTATGCGGCGGCCCGGTCGCGCTCTACGAGGTTCAGGCCCTCGTGAAACGCAGCGGCGCGAATTCCCGCTCGAAGCTGGAGATGCTCCTCGAGGGTCTGCGCCGTTTCGGCACGGGCGCAGATCACCAGAACCTTGGCGGGGCGAAGTGTCCGCAGATGTTCAACCAGCCAGGCGACGCGGGGATCGCCGGCGAGCCAGGTTTTTTCGTCCAGGCCCTCGTCGGGAAAGGTGCCCAGAAAGTGCTCATTCTCCGGGGCCGGGAGCAGATGGCGATGCAGGTGTCGCCGGGGAAAACCGCCCACGGCGGCGCGGGAGTTACGGAACAATACGCGCCCCGTACCGTAGCGATCGATGAGTGCCGCGATGCGGTCCTGTGCGCTGGCGGCGCTGATATCCGCGGGGAGGTCTTCCGGGGTGTCTCCCCGCTCCAACGCTTCGATCATGGCGCTCCAGCGTGCATAGGTTTGCTCTTCCTTCTGAAAGGCTTCGAAGTCGTGGAACCGTTCTGGATCGAGCAGTGCAAGCCTGGCGAAGTGCGCGCGCTGGCCCACCCGCTCAGGCGTGGCGGTCAGAAGCAGGAGCCCCGCGCTGCACTGCGCGAGGGCTTCGAGAAACCCCACTGCGACGGCGCCGGTCGTCCCCGGCATCGCGCCGGGGTCGCCCTTTTCGGGGTCGTCGCCGCCCAGGGGCAGGCGATGCGCTTCGTCTACAACGACAAGATCCCAGGCGGCCTCAAGGGCCAGGCAACAGGCCTCGCGATCGGCGAAAAGTCCGCTGGGACAGAGCACGAGCTGCTCGTCTTCGAAGGCATTGCCGTCGCTTTCCGCAAGGCGCTCTGCATCGAAAAGAGCAAATTGCAGATTGAAGCGGCGGCGCATCTCCACAAGCCATTGAAACTGCAGCGAGTCCGGTACAACGATCAGCGCACGGCGCGCGGAGCCGGTGAGCAGCTGGCGATGCAGGATCATGCCCGCCTCGATGGTTTTTCCCAGACCGACCTCATCGGCGAGGAGCACTCGCGGCGCGTGTCGCCGCCCCACTTCTCCTGCGATGTACAGCTGATGCGGCAGGAGTGAGGTCCGTGTGCCGAGGAGGCCGCGGAGCCCGCTGCGCTGCAGTTTGTCGATATGCTTGCAGGTCGCCACGCGCAGGGACAGCGCCGCGTTGCTGTCAAACTGGCTCGCCAGGAGACGCTGCCTCGGCGTGCTCAGGTCGATGCGGTCATCGAGTTCAAGTTCCGCGACCAGGGCCCCGTTCTCGCGGTCCTCGTAGGTAAGCAGGTCGTACTCTTCGTGCACAGCGCTGACCGTGTACTGCTGTCCCTCCCGTGTTTTCAGGCGGTCGCCGGGACGCAGGCGCAGGCGGGTCAGGGGCGCATTGGCAACGGCGTAGGTACGATCCTCCGCAACGGCGGGGAAATGCAGCGTCACACGCCGGGGGTCTTCATCGACAACGATGCCCAGACCAAGTTCGCTGTCCGCATGGCTGAGCCAGCGCTGTCCGATCGTGAAACTCATGCGTAAGCGCTGCCGTTGTGCCCGGCGTTCGAGGCATCGCTGGCGTTCCCGGGGAAAAACAGTCGCTCGCTGTTGCGCAGGCACACCTGGAGGAGGTCCTCCACGGGCATGTCTTTCACCTCGGCGATCTTCTCGGCGATGAAGGGTAGATAGCGTGGTGCATTCTGGCGGCCGCGATAGGGCACCGGCGTCAGGTAGGGCGAGTCCGTTTCCAGCAGGAGCTGTTCGACCGGACAGAGGGCGACGGCTTCACGCACGTTGTCCGCATTGCGGAAGGTCACCATACCGTTGAAGCCCAGATCAAACCCGGCTTCGAGCGCAAAACGTGCCAGGGGGAGGCCGGAGCTGAAGCTGTGAATCACCCCTTTGCGCGTCAGCGTCGGGGCGTATTCAGCAAGGATGGCCTGCGTATCGTCGTCGGCGTCGCGGCTGTGGATCACCACCGGCAGCTTGAGATCGACGGCCAGGGCCAACTGCCGCGCGAACGCCTCGCGCTGTATCCGGCGATCGGCGTGGTCGTAGTAGTAGTCGAGACCGATTTCGCCGATGGCCACGACTTTCGCGTTGCCGGCGCTCTCCCGGATGCGACCGGCGACCCGATCATCAAAGGACTCGGCCTCGTGCGGATGCACGCCCTGAGTGCAATAGAGCTCGGGATCCGATGCGGCAAGGACCTGCACCGTATCCAGGTTTTCGGGGCTCACGGCAATGGTGATGATGCGCCCAATACCCAACTCCCGGGCCGCTTTCAGTTCCCCGGCGAGGTCAGCGGCGTCCAGGTAATCGAGGTGGCAGTGTGTTTCGATAATCGGACATTGGAAACGCGGGATTTCCCGACGCTTGTTGCGGGACATGCGGGTACGAAGGTTTCGGCGTGGCTGGCGGTGCGGCATTATATCGGCTCTATGCGTCCCCTGCTTTCGTCTTTTTTCATACTTTGCGTTATCGGCGCCTCCTGCGTGCTGGCCGCGCCGGAGCCGCACGGGAAGCGCTATATAGCCGCTCAGGACTGGGTTGAGCAGGCACGGGAGGAATGGGAGGAATGGGAAGAGCCCGCCTCGCCGAACGCCCCGACCGCTAGCGACGAACCGCTGCCAGGTATCGACGCGTCGCCCAGTCCTGAAGCGGCAGACGGTCTGCGCGAGCTTCGCGAGCGGGTCGACGCCCAGGAACTGCGTTACGGCCCCTACGCTGTCGAGCTTGTGGAGACCCTCGGGGATTTGGCGCGGCTCCTGGATGCCAGCGGTGACAGCGCGGCGGCACTCGGGCTGCGGGAACGCGCGTTGCATCTGATCCGGGTGAATGAAGGGCTGTACAGCCCCTCCCAGGGACCGATCCTGCGGGCCATCCTCGACAGCGACCGACGGCGCGGTGACCTCGAGGCCCTGGATTCACGCTACGCCTACTTTTTTCGCCTCTACGGCGCCGGTCGGGCCCCTTACAGTGAACTGCGCTGGGCCGCGGCCATGGAGTACTTTGCCTGGCAGCGCGAAGCCCTGCTTCGCAGAATCGATCGCGACCCCCGCGCCCGCCTTCTCGAACTGCACGCCACCCAGGAGGATCTGCGAGGCGCCCTCATCGAAGATCCGTCCGCGGACTGGCGCTACCTCCGCGATATCAGCCTCAGTCAACTCGCGACGCTGTACCTCGTCGACGACATGGTGGACGTTCAGGAGTTTCTTTACGACCCCCGGACCCAGCGTCGGCGACGTGAAGATCCCCTCGATTTCGATCCGCTGCGGGAACGAGTGGAGAACCTGAAACGGACGCTGCGCGGCCGCGGCCGCGACATTCTCGAAGAGGCGCTCGAGCGCATACCGTTTGATGAGGTCCAGGCCCGGGCGGAGCTGCGGCTGGAACTGGGTGACTGGCAACAGTGGCAGGGAGCATCGCGCACCGCGGAAGATCTTTACTCGCAGCTCTGGCAGGACCTGGGCACCGCGGGCCTCACTGCGCTTCGGGCGTCCTGGTTCGAGACGCCGCAACCGCTGCCGGCGGCGGGGGTGTTCGTTCATCCTGGAATACGCGCCGACCGCGAAATCCCCTGCGTCCTCGATGTGTCAGAGCGAGGACGGGTTCGCGTTTCGCGCTGCGATGGCAAGCGCGGCGCCGACGCGGAGCGACTGCGGCGAAATCTTCAAGCAAGCCGTTTCAGGCCGGCCTTCACCGCGAGCGGGCCCGTCGCCGTGGAGGGATGGGGAACGACCTGGAGGACGATCACGGCCGAGTAACAGATCGGTTCAGGCTGCCGGCCCATACCTTGTGAGAACCCTGTCGGGCGGCGTGCATCGATGGCGGTCGCCACGGACGCGAAAGGTGCCGTGGCGCTCATCACTGCCATCGCCCCTGTCGTCGCCCCTGTCATCGCCGCCCGGGGACCGCGGCGACACACCCGGGGCTTCAACTGTTGTTAATGACCAGGAGCGCTCCCTGGCTCGCTAAACTTCCGCGCGTTCGCCAGTTCAGCAGCTCACCCCCGTGGCGCTGAATGCAGCGCTCCGCCATTTCATGAAACGTCGGTCGCTCCGGGTCCGCGATAATGACCCGGCTCACCCCCGCGTCCAACGCGCGATTTACCAGATTGGCCACGGGAGCGACGAGTTCGTCCCAGAAACACACGTCGGCGGCGATCAGCGTGTCGTAGGCGGCGAGTTCGCGCTTCGTTACCTTCTCAAAACGACAGATCCGCGGCGTGGTTCGGACGCCGTTCAGTTCCGCGGTGACCTCAAGAAAGGGGAAAACGTGCCGGTCTGCGTCAAGGGAGGTTACCGAGGAACCGAATCTTTGGGCGCACCAGATGCCGCCGATTCCCCAGCCGCAGCCCGCGTCCAGAACGCTCTTCGGCGGCGGTTCAGGATGGCGATGCAGGTAGTCGATGATGAGGCAACTCGACTTCCACAGCTTGTTGCCGTGAATTTCCGGCGCCTCGAATTGCCGTTTGGCCTTTCGGATCGCAGGGTGACTTGAGGTCGGAAAGACCGCGCCGCGAAAACGATGTTGTTGGGCACCCGGCACTAGACGGGCTCAACGTCTTCGGCCTGGGGACCCTTGTCTGTGGTGACCACCCGGAAGCGTACACTCGAGCCATCATCGAGTCGGCCGCGCCCCTCACCCTGCACTGAGCGGTGATGCACGAAGATCTCATCGCCGTTCTCGCGAATGATGAATCCGTAGCCCTTCGATACGTTGAACCACTTAACCGTCCCGTTTTCCAGCGCCGAGTCGCTGGCGGGTGCCGGTCGACGGGACTCGCCGGACTCTCGTTGATTTCCCTTCCCATCGGCGACCCTGCCTTTCCCCGTTTTCTGGCCACGGCGTTTGTCGTTTGGCGAGTTTGCGGAATTTTCGTCGCGCGGCTTACCGCCCTGCCTCGCCCGGGTGTCGCTCTTCGTTCGCCGCGTTGCGGGCTTCGAGGGTTTGTCCGGCGCGGTTGGCGCCGCAGCGCTCTCAGCGCCATCGGCGATCGCTCCCGGGACCGGCAGCGCGCGATGACTGAGCACGACCGCAAGAAGGGCAGCAATGGCTGCCGGAATGAAGACGCTCAGCAACTGGTAGTGCTGATCGATGAATGGGGCAACAACGGCCACAAACAGGGCCGAGAGCAGGGCGATCAGCACCTTGCCTGGAATGGACATACTGCAATAGATTCCTGTATCTGCTGGCGGCGTGTCCCGCGTTCAACCCGCGGCTTGCTGCCTTGTTTAATGGTCGGGCTTTAGCGCGGAATCGAGCCCCGGACGGGGCTCATGCCGGAGCGACCGCCTAAACCGCTGCGTGTACCGACGCCCGCGATGCTACGGGTACCATCGCGGGCGTACGGCGCAGGGCTAGACCTTGGCGACGTCTTCAGCCTGGAGGCCCTTGGGGCCTTCGACGAGGGTGAACTCAACCGCCTGACCCTCGTTCAGAGTGCGATAGCCTTCGCCCTGGATCGAGCGGAAGTGCACAAACACATCGCCTTCGTAGTTCTCAGACGTTATGAACCCGAAGCCCTTGGCATTGTTAAACCACTTGACGGTGCCTACGACACGGTCACTCATTCCCTCACCTCAATGCGCCGTTGGCGCCTCCGGCGGTATCTGACGTACCGCTCGTTATTCTCGAATCTGTCCCGTTACCGGGCCGCCCCCATTCAGGGATCCAGCCCGTCCAGCTTTTGTCGCTGTTCGCGTAAGCGATCCAGCGCCAGCGTCTGGTTTGCGAGTTTCTCGCGTTCGCGGGCAACCACCTCTGCAGGGGCACGCTCCACGAAGTTCTTATTATTAAGTTTGCTAGCCAGTCGCTGCAACTCCCCTTCTACCTTTTCGATTTCCCGATCGAGGCGGGCCATTTCCGCGGCTGGATCGATGACGTCTGCGAGGGGCACAAGAAGCTCGAGATCTCGACACAGACCGGTCGCCGCCGGGGGGGCTGCATCGCCTTTCAACCACGTCAATTTCGCGATGGCGCCGATCTGCAGCAGTGCGTCGCCCAGGGCATCCACACGCCGCTGATCGGATTCCGTTCCACCGCGCAGCAGTACGGGAAGGCGCTTGCTGGGAGGTATGTCCATTTCGCCGCGGATGGCTCGAATGGCCAGCGCGAAATCCTTGAGCCACGCGATGTCTTCGCAGGCCTGCACGTCCATCGCTGTCGCGGGTCGCGGAAACGTCTGCAGCACGATGCTGTCTCCGCTGCACCCGGCCAAACCCTTCACACTCTGCCAGATCTCTTCCGTGATAAACGGCATAAACGGATGCAGGGCCCGCAGGCTCTGCTCCAGTACCTGGATAAGCGTGTAGCGGACGGCGCGCTGCTTTGCGGGATCATCACTGCGCAGGGCTACCTTGGAGAGCTCAAGGTACCAGTCGCAGTACTCATTCCATATAAAGTCATAGAGCAGCTGTGAGGCACGATCGAAGCGATAGTCGGCGACGGCGCGCTCAAGCTCGCCGAGCATGCGCGTGAGCTCCGCAACGATCCAGCGCTCCGCGATGCCGGGACTGCGCGGGTCAGCCTTGTTTTGACCGCAGTCCTCGCCTTCACAGTTCATGAGCGCGAACCGGGCAGCGTTCCAGATCTTGTTACAGAAATTCCGAAATCCCTCAATGCGCCCGATATCGAACTTGATATCCCGACCGGTCGATGCCAGGGAATAGAACGTAAAGCGCAGCGCATCGGTGCCGTAGGCGTTGATGCCGTCCGGGAACTGTCGGTTTGTGGCCTCCCGGATGCGGCTTTCCTGCTGAGGCTGCATCAGACCGGCGGTGCGTTTCTCGATGAGCGCCGGCAGGTCGATGCCGTCGATCAGGTCGATGGGGTCGAGCACGTTGCCTTTCGACTTGGACATCTTCTGTCCCTCGCCGTCGCGCACCAGGCCGTGCACGTAGACCTTGCGAAAGGGCACCTCGCCACGCAGGTGCAGCGTCATCATGATCATCCGGGCCACCCAGAAGAAGATGATGTCGAAGCCTGTCACCAGCACGGAGCTGGGGTGATAGCGCGCAAGCTCCGCCGTTTCTTCCGGCCAGCCCAGGGTTCCGAAGGTCCAAAGCGCGGACGAAAACCAGGTGTCGAGAACATCCTCATCCTGGTGCAGTGGCAGGTTTTCGTCGAGATTGTTTTGCGCGCGCACGCTCGTCTCGTCGCTGCCCACGTACACACTGCCGTCCGGAGCGTACCAGGCGGGGATGCGATGTCCCCACCACAGCTGGCGGCTGATGCACCAGTCGCGGATATCCCGCATCCAGGCGTAGTAGGTGTTCTCCCACTGCTTGGGGACGAACTCGATCTGCCCGTTTTCCACAGCGTGAATTGCAGGGCCGGCGAGCGTCGCCGCGTCCACGAACCACTGCTGGGTCAGGAACGGCTCGATGACAACGCCGCTTCGATCGCCTCGCGGTACCTTCAGACGGTGGGGCTCCACGGACCCGAGCAGTCCGAGTTTGTCGAGATCCTCCACCACGTGTTTCCGGGCAACGAACCGATCCATACCGCGGTAGAACTCGGGAGCCGCTTCGCTGATCGTCGCCTCCGCCGTGAGTACGTTGATCAGCGGCAGGTCATGGCGCTGTCCCATTTCATAGTCATTGAAATCGTGAGCGGGGGTTATCTTCACGCAGCCCGTGCCGAACTCGGGATCGACGTAGGCATCGGCGATGATCGGGATCCGGCGATCACACAGGGGAAGTTCCACTTCTCGTCCCACGAGATGGGCGTAGCGCTCGTCGTCGGGGTGCACCGCGACGGCGCTGTCGCCGAGCATCGTCTCCGGACGCGTGGTCGCCACGGTAACGTGGCCCTCGCCGTCTGCGAGGGGATAGCGAAAGTGCCAGAGACTTCCGTCCTCTTCCTCGGAAATCACCTCCAGATCGGAGATCGCCGTGTGCAGCGCCGGATCCCAGTTGACGAGGCGCTGACCGCGGTAGATGAGGCCTTCCCGGTACAGACGAATGAACGTCTCCTGCACGGCGTTGGAGAAGCCTTCGTCCATCGTGAAGCGCTCGCGGCTCCAATCAGGAGATGCACCGAGTCGTCGCAGCTGACGCGTGATGCGTCCACCCGAGGTATTTTTCCACTCCCAGACGCGCTCGACGAACCGCTCCCGTCCCAACTCGTGGCGGTCCTTGCCCTCGGCCGCGAGCTGGCGCTCCACAACCATCTGCGTAGCGATCCCCGCGTGATCCGTGCCCACCTGCCACAGCGTGTCGTAGCCGGCCATGCGGTGATAGCGGATCAGGGCGTCGATGAGTGCATCCTGAAAGCCGTGCCCCATGTGCAGCGAACCGGTGACGTTCGGCGGCGGGATCATGATGGTGTAGGGCTCCTCGCCGCCCTGCGGCGCAAAGCAGCCGCTGTGCTCCCAGCGCTCGTACCAGCGGGCTTCAATTTCGGCGGGGCTGAATGTCTTTTCCATGCTGAGCCTGGCGTGCGAGGGCGCCGGATTATACGCTCGCGAGTCTGTGTTCTTCCAACGCATAACCGCGTTCCCGGTAGTGTCGCCAGGAACTGCGCAGGGCCTCGAGCCGGTGCGGCTCCTGGTTGACCAGCTCCGCGACGCGCTTGAAGCGGCTCATGAACGGTGGCACAACCGGGCACAGGTTGATCAGCAGGTCGTCATGACCCTCGGGGTCCTGGCCCCAGGCGATGCACACCTGCTCCAAGGCGCTTTCCGTGATCAGGGCATGCGGTACGAAGCTGGCACTCCGGTGCGTCCACAGGCGCTCATCGAGACCGCGGGCTTCATCCTCGTTGCTGCAATTGAGAAAGATGCGGTGACCCTGGCGATGCGCCTTTTCCGTCAGCCGCAGCGCCAGACGCAGGGGACTGTCCGGATCGCTGTTCTCTACGATGTAGAAGCCGACGCGGGTCAATCGTTTACACGATCACAGAGATACTGGGTCAGGAGTCCCACGGGACGCCCCGTCGCTCCTTTCGGGCTGGAGTTCCAGGCGGAGCCGGCGATGTCGAGGTGGGCCCAGCGATACGCCTTGGTGAAACGCGCCAGGAAGCAGGCAGCGGTCACGGCGCCGGCGCCGGGCCCGCCGATGTTGGCGACGTCCGCAAAGTTGCTGTCGAGCTGTTTCTGGTAGTCGTCCCAGATCGGCATGCGCCAGGCACGGTCGTGGGAGTTTGTTCCTGCGCTGAGCAGCTGCTCGGCCAGATCATCATCATTGGCGAAGAGACCGCTGGCGTGACTGCCCAGGGCGACAACGCAGGCGCCCGTGAGAGTAGCGATGTCGACGACCGTGGCCGGCTTGTAGCGCCCCGCATAGGTGAGGGCGTCGCAGAGCACCAGACGCCCCTCCGCGTCGGTGTTGAGGATCTCGATGGTGATGCCGGCCATGGAGGTAACCACATCGCCGGGCTTTGTCGCCGTGCCGCTCGGCATGTTCTCCGCGGCGGCAATGATGCCGACGACGTTCAGCGGCAGCTTCATCGCGATCACGGCACGAAGTGTGCCCAGCACGCTGGCCGCGCCGCCCATGTCGAACTTCATCTCGTCCATCTTTGCGCCGGGCTTGAGGGAGATGCCGCCACTGTCGAAGGTGATGCCCTTGCCGACGAGAACGTGGGGCGCCGCGCCGCGTTTGCCACCCTTGTACTCGATGACGATCAGCCGCGCCGGGGTGGCCGTGCCCGCGCTCACGGAGAGCAGGGAATGCATGCCGAGCTCCGCCATGGCCTTTTCATTGAGAACCTTGCAGCTCACCTTGTCGTCGCCCCGGGCCAGGCGGCGCGCTTCCCGAGCGAGATCTTCCGGCGTGCAGTGATTGCCGGGTCGGTTGGCGAGTTCGCGCGCGAGGTTGATGCCGTTACCGACCTCGTTGCCTTTGGCGAGTCCGGCCTTGAATCCCTTTGCCTCGCCGGCGTCGGCAGCAACCACGGTGAAACGCTTCAGCGCCGGTGTAGCCGCGGCCTTCGATTTTGTGCGGTCGTAGCGATAGCCGTGATACACCAGATCGCGGGCGAGGCGATGGCCGAGCCATTCCTTGTCGATGGCCTTGCCCCTGAGCGAAGTACCGAGAAAAAGAGCGTCGCTGGCCTTGCTTGCCAACAGTTTGCGCGCCAGAGACGCACACAGTTTCAGCAGTGCATCCTGGTGCCCGTCACCGTCTCCCGTACCCACCAGCAGAATGCGGGCGACGGCCCCGGGGCTGTGGAGAAGCAGGGATTCACCGGCGCTGCCCTTGAAGTCGCCGCTGGTGATACAGCGGCTGATCAGGCCGCCGCTGTCCTGATCGACACGCCTGCCGGCGGCATCGAGATCCAGGGACTTGGCCAGTGGCAGGATGACGCACTGACTGCTGAGCTTGTCCGCCGCCTTATAGCTCCGGGTACTGAAGCGCAGATTCGACATGTTCTGATCCCCTGAAAAAAGGGCGGTAGTGTAAGGTGATCGCCGGGCAAACTGAACCGGAAGCAGCGCGGTGCGTCTCAGGCGATATCTTTCGAACGATGTGCTCGGTCACACCCTGGCCGTAAGCGTGGTGCTGCTTGCGATCATAATCACCGGACGCTTTGTGAAGTATCTCGCCGAGGCCGCGTCAGGAAAGCTCGCGGCGGAAATTCTGCTTCCGGTAATGTTCTATCGTATGCCCGGCTTCCTGGAACTGCTGCTGCCGCTCGGACTCTTCATCGGGATTCTCATGGCCTACGGACGCCTCTACGTGGAGAGTGAGATGGTCGTGATGTCGGCCTGCGGCGTCGGACCCGGACAGATGCTGCGTCACACGCTGACACCGGCCTTGCTCATTACGCTGCTGGTCGCAGGACTCGCCCTGTTTCTGACGCCCCAGGGCGCTGCGCGCTCCGAAGCGCTGCTCAACGATCCGAAAGCCCTGCGGGGCCTGCAATTTCTCGCGGCCGGCCGTTTCCAGGGGCAGGGCAGCGATGGTCTGGTCACCTTCGCTGCGGGTATCGATCAGGAAGAGGGGCAGCTGCGCCAGGTGTTTGCCTACGAGCCCGCCGACCGCGATTCAGCCGAGGTTCCTCGGCGTGGCCATATTACGGTCGCGCAGCGGGGACAGGTGCTGCGCAGCGACGAAAATGGGGCACGCTATCTGGAGCTTCAGGATGGCTTTCGTTTTACGGGAGCGGCCGGACGCAACGATTTTCAGATTACGGAGTTCACACGCTTCGGGCATCGGTTGCCGGACGATCCCACGGTCGTCCGCAGCGAGCCTGTGGACGCGCGTACCACGGCGTCCCTCCTCGACTCCGACACCCGGGAGGACCGGGCCGCGCTGCACTGGCGCATTTCCCTGGTCGTTATGGTGCCCGTTGTGGCCGTGCTGGCGCTCAGCCTGAGTAAGACGGATCATCGTCGCGGACGTTACATCAAGCTGGCACCGGCGCTTCTGCTGCATCTGTGCTACCTGGTGCTCATCGTGACAACGCGCACACGGATTGTCGAAGGGGAAGCGGAAATTGCTCACTACTGGGCCATCCACGGCACGTTTGCCCTGCTTGCCCTCGGCCTTCTGTTTGGCCCCCAGAATTTGCAGCGACTTCGACACCGCTCGTGAATCGTCTCGACCGCTACATCGCCGTCACTGTCTGGGCGTCAATCCTGATCGTGCTGTTTGTCATCGTCGGCATCGATGCGCTGTCGGCCTTCATCGACGAATCAGAGAGTCGCAGCGAGACCTACGGCTTCGCGCAGATTGCAGCTTATGTAGGTCTGACGCTGCCCGGGCGATGCTACGAGTACATCCCCTTCGCGGCGCTGATCGGTGCCCTAATCGGCCTGGGGCAACTCGCGACCACCAGTGAACTCGTGGTGATGAAGGCGGCCGGTGTTTCCAGCTCTCGCCTGGCCTGGACGGTTCTCATGCAGGCGCTCCTGTTTTCCCTCCTCGGGTTCCTGCTCGGTGAGTATGTCGCGCCGGTCACGGAACAGCGTGCCCAGAGTGCGCGCGCCGTGGCGCTCTACACCGATCGCCAGCGCATGCCCGACAGCGGCGTCTGGCGGCGCGACGGGCGGCGCTTCATGCACGTCTCAGCTGTGGGCGCTGACAATCGAATCTTTGGTATCACGCTTTTCGAATTCGCGGCCGACGGCTGGCTGCAGCGCCTGGTGTTCGCCGACCGGGGGAGGTTTGATGGCCGGGGATGGAGCTTCAGTGAGGTCGCGCTCACCGATCTGCGGGAAGAGCCGCTGCGAAGTGACCGTCAGGATGCGCTGTTCATGGAGAGCAATATCACGCCACGCATCCTGACGCTGGAGAACGTCGCCCCGAACCAGCTGTCCCTGAGGGATCTGTTCGACTATTCAGCGTTTCTGCGTGCCCAGGGCGAAGACGTCGCCAGCTTCGAACTCGCGACCTGGCGAAAGATTCTCCAGCCCGCGGCTGTGGCAGCCCTGGTGCTTGTCGCGATTTCCTTTGTATTTGGGCCGCTGCGCGATGGCACCCTGGGATTTCGTATCTTTGCCGGCGTCATGACGGGGGTGCTGTTCAGGTTGAGCCAGGATCTCCTGGGTCCCGCCAGTCTGGTTTACGGGTTCCCGCCGATGTATGCCGCCGCCGCCCCCGTGGCGCTGTGCGTTCTCGCCGGACTGGTACTGCTTCGGCGCGCATGACCCGACCCGATGGGCGCAAGACGTATCCACAGCCGACCAGCGCTCCGAGCACTGCACCTGTCGATGAGTTAATCATGGGCCAGAAGACCGCTATGTTCCCGCCAATCTGCGGCGGCGGCATCAACCACGGGGCGGAACCCTGATGCGCGAACACCCGCTTCAACCTGTGAGACTTCGCCTGCGTGATCTCGACGCGCACCTGACGACTTCTCAGTGCTGGCCCGGCGTCACGGGTGTGCGGCGCCAGGTTCTTGAGCTCCTCTACTTCGGGGTAAAGGAGGCGCGTGCGTGCCTCTTCGCGGGTCTGTTCTTTATCGCGGTATTCACCGTGCCAGGTGCAGGTATCTTTGCAATCCCACGTTACGACGTATTACTTGGCGCGGCGGTCGCGATTCAGGCATGGATGCTCTGGGCGAAGCTTGAGACCTGGGACGAACTCAAGGCCATCACCCTGTTTCACGCCGTCGGATTCGCGCTCGAGGCATTTAAGACGTCCGACGCTATTCAGTCCTGGTCCTATCCCGATTTCGCCTATACAAAACTGCTGGGCGTCCCCTTATTCTCGGGATTCATGTACGCGGCCGTGGGGAGCTATATTATCCAGGCCTGGCGACTGCTCGACCTGCGCGTCGTGCATCACCCGCCCTACTGGATGGCGGCGCTGGTAGCGGTGCTCATCTACGCCAACTTCTTCACACACCACTTCATCGGTGACTTCCGCTGGTACCTCGGGGCCCTGGCGCTTGGCCTCTATGCGCGCACCACTGTCGTTTTTCGGCCCATGGATCGCGAGCGCCGGATGCCGCTGCTCCTGGCTTTCGTGCTCATCGGCTTCTTTGTCTGGCTGGCCGAGAATCTCAGCACCTTTTTCGATGTCTGGAAGTATCCGGACCAGCTGGGCGCCTGGTCCATCGTGCACGTCAGCAAATGGAGTTCCTGGTCGCTGCTCGTCATCATGAGCTTCACGATCGTCGCCAACCTCAAGCACATCAAGGCGTGTGTCCACGTTCCCGATCTTGAAGAATCTGTTGCTAACAGCAGGCCCTGACGCTGTCTGTATACGGCGTTTCTTTATTGCGTATTCAGCATTGCCCGGAAAGACACCGAGAAGCAGGGCGAACACAGTGACCAAACCGGCATGGGCACGGGCCGCTATCGGGCAAGAGCCGGGACCAGCTGCGCCGGGGCATCGACAAGCAAACCGGCGCCAGCGCTCGTGAGTTCACGAACACTGCCGTAGCCATAAGTGACCCCGATCGACGCCATACCATTGGCCCTGGCGCCAATAATGTCGTGTTCCCTGTCCCCGACCATCACCGCGGTATCCACCGGTTGAACTTCCATGAGAGCAAACTTCAGCAAATCACGCTTGTCCGAACGCGTGCCGTCGAGCTCCGAGCCAAACACCCTTAGGAAGTACGCGTCGAGTTTGAAGTGCCTGATGATCCGATCGGCAAACCGCTGTGGCTTGCTGGTTGCGACATAGATCCGGCTGTCGGTCTGCGTCAGCAGCTCAAGGGCCTCCACAACTCCGCTATACACTTCGTTTTCGCTCCAACCCACATCACTGAACCTCTCGCGGTAGAGTTCAAGCGCCTGCGGCGCCAGCTCGTCGCCAACGATGCGGCGCAGGCTTTCCAGTAGAGGTGGACCGATACACCAGGTGAAGTCATCGTCCGTCGGTACCTCCAAGTCCAGCCGCTCCAGAGCGTAGTGAAGGGAGCGCACGATGCCGGCCCTCGGATCGGTGAGGGTACCGTCCAGATCAAAAAATACGGTCTTCATCGTTCGCCCGGAGGGCCGGTCCGATCACTTCAATCTTTTCGATCCAAAGGCTGCCGTTGAACCCCTGGGGGATCGCATTGAGTTCGGACGCATCAGACAGTCCTTCGAAGCCGTGGAGCCTCGATACGGGGCCTGCGAGGACGACTTCCGAGCCAACGCCCGCCATGCGTTGCATAAAACGGTTCGGCCATCCCCATAAGAGCCATCTCACGTTCACAGGCACGACCACGGCGTGTTCCCGGCACTCCTTGGGAATATAAGACGTCCACCCGAGGAGCAGATACTTCACCACACATCGCTGAGCTCGCTGCCGCTCGACGAACACCATCTCAGGATCGCTGGTCATGATGCGCTGCACGCCGCGTCCGCCGTAGATCTGGTTTTTCACCGGATCCCGGGCGTCGTGCGCCTCGAGATAGCGGATCAGTGAGTCGGCTTCCTTCCAGTCTCCGCTCTTGATGTTGATGAGAAAGCGCCCGGCCGGGAACTCCTCCAACACTTCGTCAAGGGTGGGCATCATGCCGACGCCCTCACCGCGGAAGGGGAAGCTTTGCCCTCCATCCGCGGTGTAGCCATACGCGATATCTAGTGATTTGAGATAGGCGAGCGTTTGTTCTCGAGTCACTCCTTCGCCATCGGTCCGGCAATCCACGGTCCAATCATGGAATATAACGAATTCTCCATCGACCGTCGGATGTACATCGATTTCAACAATGTCGGCTCCTGCGGCGAAGCTCGCTCTTATCGACGGAATCGTGTTTTCCTGGAGTGCGTGGGTTGGTTGAAAGATGCGCGTCGCGGTGCAGGTATCTCTCCCCACACCCTCCTTGCGATACAGTTGATGAACGCCGCGATGAGCGATCAGCGTGGGTTCGCCGTCGCTGGAAGCGGCGAACCAGGAGGAGTTGAGGCTGAAGAGCGCAAGCGAAGCCGCCACCGCGAGGATCACCCTCTTTCGGACTCGTAGGTTCAACGCCCTTGCTTCCCTATGCCGGTTGGGAAATAACTTAGCATGCGCCTACCGTTCGAGCCGCGCCAGACCTGCCACGGACAGGAGAGGAAGTTTCGGTCGGTCTTCACGATGTTCGCCCGACAAGCGGTTCCGGCGCCAGCCGTGCGCGTGCGCAAGGCAAAAGGGCGCTTCCCCGGGGCTGTGATAGCGTAGGCGGCCATTGCCCCAGGGCGTCGATCCATCAGACCGGAGCCATCCATGATCCATCAGCAATTCCATCCTCGCCCCGGGCTGCCCCTCGCCTTCGTTGCGGCCGTTTGCACCACGTTTCTGATGGTCTCGGGATGCGCCCGGGAAACCCTCCAGGAAGCTTCCATGGAGGCCGACAGTACCGAAACTGAGGAAGCAGCCGGACCGCCAGAGGGAACCGATGTATGGCTTCTGGACCTGATGTGGGAGGGCGACACGCTGCGCGCGAAGGCGCCCCGTAATCTCACCAGGCGGCCCGGCTACGACAATCAACCGCTGTTCACGCCGGCGGGGAACCTGCTTTTTGTTCAGATGGAGGCTGGCAAGACGGATATCTGGCGCTGGGATACCGCGACGGAAAGTACGACTCGTCTCACAGTGACTCCAGAGCAGGGCGAGTTTTCTCCGACACCCATCCCGGCAAGCGAGAGCGGTATCAGTTACATCCGGTCGCCCGATGACACCAGTGGACGTCTGTGGCGCATGCCCGCCGAGGATGCCGCCGCAGAAATTGTTTTTCCGGACATCGGGCCGGTGGGTTATCACGCGTGGTTTGACGCCGATTTCGTCGCGCTCTGGCTGTTGCAGGAGCCTTCCGTGCTCCAGGTGATCGAGCTCGACACACAGGAAGCGCGGACTATCGCGACAGATGTCGGGCGCTCACCGCAGTCCGTCCCGAGTCGCCGGGCGGTGAGTTACACCCGCGCATCCGAGGAGGGCGAGGTAGTCGAGATCCACGATCTCGATCTGGAGGGCACCGAAGCTCTGACTCTTCTGCCCGAGGGTGGCGAATTTCACGCGTGGACCCCCGCTGGCGCCCTTCTGAGCACCGCCGGATCCCGAGTGTTCCTATGGCGTGACGGTGACTGGCAGACCGTTGTGGATCTCGATCACCTCGGGCTGAAGCTAAGTCGTCTCGCCGTCTCACCGGGCGGCGAGCGCCTCGCGCTGGTGGCCGAACCCGCGCCCTGATCGATACCGGCGCGAAGAACGAAGACCTGGAAGCGCGACCGCAGAAAATCGGCGCGTCCCGCAGCCTCAGAGCGCTGCTGCGCTCGATGAGAGGTCGCGCTTCGAGCCGGGCCGCGCCGAAACTGCTCACCGCGGCCCTCGGCGTTCTGATAAACACCAGCTGGGCGGAAACGCCGTCGGCTCCGAAAGTGCAATTACCGTCGTTTATAGCCCAGGGCAGCGCGGAGCTGGACTTTCGCTATCGCTATGAGTGGGTCGATCAGGACGGCTTCGACAGCCGGGCGAAGGCGTCTCTGTTGCGCTCCCGGCTGACCCTGGAATCGGGGCCCATCGGCCCCTTCGCAGGCAGGTTCGAGATCGACAACGTGGCCAACGTCGGCCCCGCAGATTACAACTCCACGGAAAACGGCAAAGTTGATTTTCCAACGGTCGCTGATCCGCAGGGCACAGATATCAACCAGGCGTTCCTGAAGCTGGCCACACCGCGGCTCGAGGCTGGCCTGGGGAGACAGCGAATTGTCCTCGGCGATAGGCGTTTCATCGGCTCGAAACCTTGGCGCAACAATGAGCAGACCTACGACGGCGGCCGACTGCTGTGGAAAGCGTCGACCGGCCTGAGCTTCGACGCGAGCTATGTTGCGCGGGTCAACCGCATCTTCGGCTCCGACGACGGTTTCAATCCCGCCGATTGGCGCGGAGACAGCGTTTTCCTTCGTTCGGACTACCGATTTTCCGACAGACAGCAACTCGCCGCATTTCTCTATGCCCTGGATGTCGATGCGCAGGCGGGTTTCAGTGCCGCTCAGACCGTCAACAACTCCAGTCACAGCGTGGGTCTCGAGTACCACGGCGAGTTCTCCGGTGTGAAACTGCGCAGCGCTCTTGCGATACAGCGCGACGCGGGAGAGAGCGAGCTTAGCTACCGTGCTGACTACTACGTCGTTGAGCTGCATGCGCCCTATGCCGGACTGGAATTCAAGGCGGCCTATGAAGTTCTCGGTGCCGATAACGGTGTGGGTTTCGCGACGCCGCTCGCCAACGGTCATCGATATCAGGGCTGGGCGGACAGGTTCCTGGCGACGCCTGCGGATGGGCTCAAGGATGCCTGGGTGTCCGTGAACGGTCGGATCGGCGCGGTGGCGCTGACCGGTCGGTACCACGACTTCCGCGCCGAATCCTCATCGGAGACGTTCGGCCGGGAACTCGACCTGCAGGCCCAGTGGTCGGTAAACGACTACCTTACAGCGACGTTGAAGACGGCTGTCTTTGCCTCGAAGGCGCCCGGTCGCTATCCGGACACGACGAAAGCCTGGTTGATCATGCAGCTTCGTTTTTGAGCCGTCCAGTTTGCTCCACGGGCAATGGTCGACCGAGGGCGCAGTCTGGAAACGTCGGTCCCTAAGGGCAGAACGAACAACCTTGAAGCGCCGTGCTGCGGGCGTGCACGATGGAACTCAGCCACCGCGGATAAAGTAGTCCAGTGCGGCAAGGACAAGAGCCAGGCCAACGAGAGGCATGATCCATCGCTGAAGCCTGGCGGTGGCCTGTTCATTAGCGGGCTTGCCGAACCTTTCGAGAACGACGACCAGCAGCGCGATGCCGGCAAAGATGCAGACCAGCAAAATGAGTAAATTCTGCACGCCATCGTTCCTCCAGGTGGATATCGGCATCTCCAGTATGCCTGCTTGAAGTACGCATGTAGTCATAGCCGGTGTAAGGAAGGGGAAGCGGAGCGCTTTGCGCGGCTGCGTGCACCGGGGATCTGCTGGTCTATCGGACCGTCCCGCTCCGGGCGTGAATGTTCATGGACATGCCCTGTCAGGGTAACTAGTCTTAGAGCGCTTTCAGTGATTCCACACTCCACCCGGATAGGTCCGCCAACGAGGGTCGAAACATGTCCGCTTTCCCATTCCCGCAACGCGTTGTCATGCTGCTTGCCCTGACCTTAGCCAGCGCCTGGGGCGCCTGGGCCGATGAACTCGGCAGCATTACGTTTCCGAACTCCGGTTCAGCCAAAGCGCAGGAAGCGTTTCTGAAAGGCGTAAAGGCGCTGCACAGCTTTCAGTTCGACGAAGCGCGCTTCGCCTTTGAGGATGCGCAGGAGATCGACCCTGATTTTGCCCTGGCTTACTGGGGTCAGGCGATGAGCGACAATCATCCGCTGTGGGCGCAGCAGGATGAGCCGGCGGCAACAGCCGCACTACAGCGTCTCGCTCCTACTTTTGAAGGGCGCCTGGCGAAGGCGCCCACAGAAAAGGAAAAGGCCTTCCTTACGGCCGTTGAGATTCTCTACTACTCGGCGGACGACAAGCTCGAACGCGATACGAACTACGCCAATCACATGGCCGGGATGCATGAACGCTGGCCGGACGACGACGAGATTGCGATCTTCTATGCGCTCTCGCAGCTCGGCATGGTCCGTCGGGGTGATCGCGGCTACCGCCGACAGGCAAAGGCCGCATCCATCGCGCTGCAGGTGTTCGAGCGCAATCCGAAGCATCCGGGTGCCGCACACTTCATCATCCACGCTTTCGACGATCCGGACCACGCCATCCTTGCACTTCCGGCAGCCCGGGTTTACGCGGCGATTGCGCCGGCCTCAGCGCACGCGCTGCACATGCCGTCGCACATCTTTCTGCAGCTCGGCATGTGGGACGACGTCGTCAATTCGAACGTTGTGGCTTATGAAGCGGCCGTAAAAATGAATAAGAAGTACGGTCTGCCGGAGGGCCGCGAGGACTTCCATACGCTGTCCTGGCTGGCCTATGCCAATCTCATGCTGGGGCACTATGAACGCGCCGCCGAGAACGTCTCGCAGGCGCTCGCAGCCGTTGATCGCAATCCAGGTGCGAGGCGGATCTACGGTGGCTACCTGTTGATGCGAGCCCGACACATGGTCGAGACCGGTCAGTGGGAGCACATAGAATACGGCGATTCTGCGTCGATGGACGGGGGCAATCCGCACTGGGTGGCGACGCTAGGCATGAGCGCGGCGCACTTGGATATGCCGGCCAAGGCGATGGATGCCCAAACCCGTCTCGAGGAGCTGCGTGCTTCCGCCGAGGCCCGGGGTAACGACTACAACGCGCGTCTGGTTTCCGTGCTCGAGCATCAGCTTGCGGCGCTGCGTCTGCTCAAGGCCGGCGATAGCGACGGTGCAATCGAGCACGCGGCTACTGCCGCGGAGATGGAGGTTAAATATCTGCGCGTGCCTTCCGGACCGCCCATGCCGATCACGCCTGCCAACGAGCTGTATGCCAACATACTGCTCGAAACCGGCGATCCGGCGGGTGCCGTCGAGGCCTACCGGGCGGCGCTGGCCTGGGTGCCGAATCGAACGCCTTCGATGCTGGGGCTGGCCCGGGCGGCGACCGAGGCCGGTGATCTCGAGACCGCGGGTGCCACCTACGCCCGGCTTTGCGAAATGCCCGGCGTCAATCCACAGGGGCCGGTGATGCGAGCCGCGGAATCCGCGGCCTGCCGTGACGCCGTTTCCTCCGCGAGTGGGGGCGATTAAGGAAGAGAGCCCGCACGTCCCTTGATAGGACTGGCGGACTAAGTCGGCACCGAGAGACGGGGATCAATCGTCTCCCACATGCGTTTTCAGCTCAGGAGGATGAAGACAAGGACGGCGTCAGCAATGGCGACGACGACTGCGACAGCACGCCACCCGGAGAGATCAGCGCGATCAACGACGACGGTTGCGGGCCTTCCGAACGTGATACGGACAACGACGGCGTCAATGATGCGAGCGATGCTTTTCCCAACGATCCGACCGAGACCGTCGACAGCGATAGCGACGGACTCGGTGACAATCTGGAAGTGCAGCTGGGCTCAAATCCGAATCTGGCCGACTCCGACGGAGACGGGTTTCTCGATAAGGAGGAACTGGACAGCGGAACGGACCCGACCGATGGAGGTGATTTCCCAACAACCCTGCCGGTCTGGCTGATGGCCGCGCCGCGGCCAAACGAATGGCGGGTATCAACGACCGTACTTGAAGGACAGCTCTTGAAAGTACCCCAGGAGGCGTTGCGCGCTGAAAGGACTGCGTGTCGCGTCTTTTCACAGCGCTCTGTATGAGCAGAAACACAATGCATCTGGCATTTCGGCTCTGCTGTCTCAGGACCCGTAGGCAAGTCAAGCCGGTTACGGATCGCTGAATGCGGTGTCCGGCGCTGTGTGGCGATGTAAATTCACCCGATCGTGGACCAGCTATTACTAGCCGCATCGCGTTGTGGCCCCTATCTTGGTAAACGTCACAGTTCTGTGCAGCGGAAAGGGCAGATGGCCTCACGCGCGTCACGATTCCTCTTCTTGATGTTGGCGGCCCCCGGTTTTGTCGGTGGCTTACCCGCCACCGCCGATGAGCCGGTTAGGCCCTCGTCGGTATCGGCCGCGATTGCTGTTCAGGCAGACGAGACGGCGCGCGTGCGCTACGCCCTGCGCAAACCGGCTGTGGCTCTGCACTACGAGCGAGAGCTGGGTGGATACCGCGCGGAGCTTTGGACGCCGTCAGATCCCGCTTTCAGGTGGGTACAGGAAGGGGAGGGAGAGCGCCTGGAGAGGATCGACGGAGAGCGGTTCTCGAAGGTTGAACTGACGATTCCCATGGACTATCGCGCGCTGCCGAAAAGCTACGCACCGTTCTCTCCATTTATTCAGGGCGACACCCTGCTTCATTCCGGGCAGTTCCACGTCTGTTTGAGCGGACCCTGCGAGGATCCCCTGCCGCTGGCGATAACGGTTCTGGCCGATGGCCTTACTGTTGGCGTCCACGGCCGGAGAACCCCGAACCGCGCTAGTTTTATAAGCCGTGATAGCGGAACCAATGTGTTCGTAGGAAAGCTTTCTCCGGTCGATGCGGACGGATTTATCGCCATCATCGATCCTGGCTTACCCGATCGCACCCACGCGCATCTGGAAGACTCGCTGCCGCAAGCGATGCGGTACTTCGAAGCGTTCTATGGAACGCTGTCGTTCAAACCTGAGCTCTACGTGTCCATCGACAGCAGACCCGCGCCCGGGGGACGCAAATCAACCGAAGGCGGCACGCTGCCAAATCAAGTCTTCATGCACTTTGACGGAGAGGATGCCGAAGGGCGCGTCAGGGAGCGAGACCCCCGATCGCTCGACTGGTTCTTTGCGCATGAGGCCGCGCATCTCTTTCAGCAGGACGGCACCGGGCAGCGGGGGTTCGACGACAGGGCGGCCTGGATACACGAGGGCGGGGCGGAGGCGATGGCCGCTGTTGCGGTTGCGAGCCGCGGCGACGAAGAGCGGGCCTATAGTGTGGAACGCGTGCAGCAGGCGCACACGGCATGTGAGGCCGGACTCGCCGACACAACGCTGGACCGGGCAACCGCGGAAGGCCGATTTCACCTGCACTATCAATGCGGCCTCCTGCTATGGCTGGCGCTCGACGAGCTTCTGCACGACGCAGGCGAAAAAAGCCTGCATGATTTGAACAGTCTCTACTTCGAGCGCGTAATGAAGGGGGAAGCGTGGAGTGCGGAAATGTTTCTCGATACCGCAAAGGAACTGGGAGCCGATACGGAGCTGCTTTGTCCCGTTCGGAATCTGGTGAACGGCCAGTACGACGATCCAGCGGTACCGCTCAAGCGACTCGCCTCGTTAGCCGAGAGATCGGTGAAGCGGCATTCACTCCCCCGCGAATGATGCGCTGGGGAGGGACCGGTGCATATCGCAGAAATGGCATGCGAAGCGTTTCTTCAGCGTAATTGAACGGTCAGACGGGTCTCGCTCGCCGCGCGCCATTTCCCGTAAGCTGATTCAGTAGCCCGCCGCACCGCCGTCCGCCTGACGGCGATCGACGCCGCCCTCCAGACCATCCTCGCGGACCACGATGACCTCGGCAACGCCCAGGTTATTGATCTGTTTGAAGGTGTGGCCTCGCTCCTGAAGGTTCTTGATGGTGTCGGGTGAAAAGGCCAGCTTTTCGTAGCGGATCACATCCGGCAGCCACTGGTGATGAACGCGACCGAGGTCGACGGCGGTCTGCGCGCTGGCGCCGTGGTCGACCACGTTCAGGATCGTTTGCAGCACCGTGTTGATGATCGTCCGTCCCCCCGGCGTTCCCGTCACCATGAACACCTCGCCGTCCTTGTTCAGGATGGTCGGCGTCATGCTGGAGAGCATTCGTTTACCCGGGGCGGCCAGATTGGCCGCTGTACCTATCAAGCCGGTGGAATCGGTAAGGCCGGGACCGGCGTTGAAATCTCCCATCTCATTGTTCAGGAGAAAGCCGCCACCAGGTACCACGATGCTGGACCCGTATCCGTATTCTAGGGTGTAGGTCAGGGAAACCGCATTGCGGTCCGCGTCGATCACGGAAAAGTGCGTTGTTTCCACACTCTCGGCCGGCCAGGTAAAGCTGTCCGGTGAGGACCCCGATGCCACGAAAGCGCGGATCGACTTGCGCTGTTCGGCCGCATACTCCTTTGACGCCAGGCGCTGCAGCGGCATTTCTACAAAATCGGGATCTCCCAGATGCCGGGCTCTATCTGCATAGCCTCGGCGCATGGTCTCGACCATCAGGTGCAGCGTGTCGGCGGAGCCAAAACCCGACGCTGCGATGTCGAAGCCCTCAAGGATATTCAACATCTGGATCAGCGTGACTCCGCCGGAGCTGGGGGGCGGCATGGAGAGAATCTCCAGGCCCCGATAGGTGCCGCGGACAGGGGTGCGCCGGACCGGTTTGTAGCTCGCGAGATCCTCGTGGGTGATGATCCCGCCGCCACGCTGCATTTCCGCGACGATCAGGTCCGCCGTCTCTCCCTTATAGAAACCGTCCGGGCCCCGGTCGGCAATCCGCTGCAGCGCGGCCGCGAGATCGGGCTGACGCCAGAGCTGGCCGGCCTCCATAGGCGTGCCATCGTTCGTGAACTTTTCGATGGAGGCTGCGTACCGCTCCATCCGCGGCAGCACGCGTCTGATCGATCTGGAAAGCCCGTCGGTCACGACGATGCCCTCCCGGGCCTGGCGGATGGCCGGTGCCACAAGCTCCTTCCAGGGCAGGGAGCCGCTGTCCTTCCATGCCATATGCAGCCCCGCCACGGTTCCGGGGACGCCGACGGCGAGGTGACTCAGATGGTGAAGCTCACGGCTGTATTCGCCGTCGACCAGAAACATTTCCGGATGTGAGGCGCCGGGTGCGGTTTCTCGGAAATCGTAGGCCGTGGCCGTGCCGTCGGTCTCCTGGTGAATCAGAAAGCCACCTCCGCCGATGTTTCCGGCGGTGGGATGGGTGACGGCCAGAGAAAAGGCAACGGCGATCGCGGCGTCAATGGCGTTGCCGCCACGCTGCATAACGTCGACGCCGATGGCCGAAGACAGCGCATTCGCGGAGACCACCATACCGGTCGGTGCCCGGGCCGGCGTGTTTGCCGCCAGTACTGACGTGGTGAGCAGGCCGCAAAGCACGATGAGCGCGAGTCGATGCATCATAATTTTTAATTCCAATCGAAGGTGCCGTTCCCCTAGGGAATTCCCGGGCGCGTTTTCCGCGGTGCGCCCGCGCTGTCCTTTACCGAGAATCGCATCAGGCCGTGGCAGCCAGTTCAACGCGATTCTTGCCTGCCGCCTTGGCACGGTAAAGCGCTTCGTCGGCTGCGGCATAGAGCGCGTCCACCGTGTCGCGCCGCGGTGCCGTGGTGGCAATACCAATACTGGCGGTGATCATAATGACCCGATTGCCGTCTATGGTCACGCGAAGCGCTTCCAGGGTTTCCCGGGCTCTTTTCGCCACGCCCTCGGCACCGCGCAGATCCGTTCGTGGTAAAACGAGCAGGAATTCCTCGCCCCCAACCCGCGCGATTTCATCGCCCGGGCGCAGGATTTCGGAGAGCGCCTGCGCCGTGGACTGGAGTACCTGATCACCCGCCGGGTGGCCATAGCGATCGTTGATGGCTTTGAAGTCATCGACGTCGATCAGCACGATTGACGCGTCGCCGCGACCCTCCGCCAGTCCGGTCACAAGCGCCTGCAGCTGCTCGAAGATACAGCGCCGGTTGGCGACGGCGGTCAGGTCGTCGCGATTGGACAGCTCGCGAAACTTGCGCAGGTCGCGCAGGCGCCAGAGCACGATGGCAGCAACCAGCGCAAGGCCGACAACAAGGAGCAGGAATCCGAGCCGTTCGTTGCGCTGTTCCCGCTGCTGCCGTTCCACTTCCAGGCTCCGGACCCGCGCCTGCTCCTGCAGCAACTCGATCTGCAGGGCCTGGCGGTCGTTCTCCAGTGCCGTTCGCCGGGACTGGCGCTGCTCTGAGGCGTTTTTTCGCTGCAGCGCCAGCTCCGCCTCGTGATAGCGCAGCAGCGCGCGGTACGCCCGTTCATAATCGCCAAGCGCGGCATCGACGTCGGACTCGGCCTTATCCAGATCGATGGCCCAGCGCGTCACTTCCAGCGCCGGGATTCCCTCGATAATGGAACGGGAGCGCGTCAGGGCGTTGCGGGCCGCCGTGGCATCGCCGGCGCGAGCATGGCACACAGCCGCTCGCTTGAGCAGCTCGGCGTCGTAATCCGGGGGACCGTCGGCGTCCAGGGCCTCCTGGATGAGCGGCAGGGCGGCGGCGCAGGTACCGAGTTCCGCCTGAGTCATACCCAGCCCGTAGAGCGCAGAAAACCGTCCGGCTTCGTCGTTGTTGGAAACCATGATGCTTTGATAGCGACGGAACGCCTCTACGGCGGGTTCGCGCTCGCCCGCATAGCGATAGGCCGTGGCGAGGCCAAAGAGGGCTTCGGCCTCATTGAGCCGGTAGCCCAGCGCTGCGTAACCTTCGATGGCCTGCCGGGAGTAGGTGATCGCGGGGTCAAACTCGTCTAGGTAGGTATAGATCACGCCGTAGGTTTCGTCGGCCAGCGCCTTCAGGAAGGTATCCTGGGCAAGCAACGCCTCCTCGGCGGTGTCCTGCAAGACCAGCAGGGCCGTCTCGTAGTCTCCGGCGCGGGCATAGGCCCAGGCGAGTTCCGCTATCGCGTAGAGGGCGGTGGATGCAAGTCCTTCCGCCCGGGCTCCATCGGCGGACTGGGTAAGCAGCGACGCCGCGCGAAGGAAGTCCCCGCTCCGCGCGATCTGGATGCCGTCGAGATTCGCAAGCTGAAAGCGGACTATTGGGGAGCTGTTCGTATCCAGTGCCGCCAGCCCCGCTTCCACCGCCGCCGCGAGTTCATCATCACGGTACAAATACAGAACCGCCTGGGCGAGCAGCAGTTGACGAGTCGCTTCGGCCTCACCTTCGAAGACAGGAAGATCCTTCAACCGCTGACGCGCCGTCCAGGGATCGGACCAGACAAGCGGCTCGAGATTCCGAAGCTGGCTCGAGGCAGGCTCCGCCAGACCGGGCGGCAGCAGAGGTGGTTGAGACAGGGCGGGAAGCGGGCTCGCAAGAAAAACAGCGGCCAGCAGGCGGCAAAGGACGTTCATGGTTCCACAGGCATCAGGGTACAACGCGCGTAAGCATAACCCGAAGACGCGGCGTAGCTCCGCATGGCGACCACTCGCACGCACAAACCGCGGCCATTTTCGCCGTACAGCGGCCAAAGCCGATGGTATTCCTCAGGAAGACGGATTGTCGGGCGCGAGACAGTTCCCAAGGAAGCGCCATATCTTCTGGCGTATCTGCCGCGCCTGGGCGAAATCCATGCGATCGAAAGCGTGGCCGCCGGGGACAGCTTCAAATATCTCGTACTCAAAGCCTGACTTCCCGTTTGCTTTCAGCGCCTGGATCAGGCGCTCGACTTCCAGCACATTGACGTCGCCGTCGTTGGTGTTGGTGTGGATCAGCAAAGGCGTACCGTCGTATTTGTGCGTGTTCCAGGACGGCGAGCGACGCCGGTACTCTTCCACATCGTCGTAGGCGCTCTTGCCGATGTGGTAGTCGGCGGAGTACAGGTCGCGATAGCGCTGCGTTTTGTAGCCCATGCGGGCAATAAGGTCGGATACCGGTACCCCCGCAAACGCACAGGCATAGTCGTCTCCGTGTTCAAAGAGATTCATAAGGGTATGCAGGCCGCCGTGGCTCCAGCCGAGAATCCCCACGCGCTCGGGGTCAAGGAATTCATAGGTTTCCAGGGCGTAGTTGCGCGCCGCGTAGGTGTCCTCAATTTCCACCCCGCCGTAGTCGATGGCCCGATAGGTTCCGCGTCCGTAACCGATACTCCCGCGGTACTCGGGCGCGACCACGGTATACCCCTGATCCATCAGCTCGCGGAGGATGTTCGCATAGCGTGTATCGAAATGACCGTGCACGCCACCGTGGGGCAGTACCAGCAGCGGCTGCGGTTTCGTCCGGTCGAGGTTGCGGGGAACAAACACGTAAGACCAGAAGCGAAAGGGATTGCCGGCGCCCTGGGCCGTGGGGTTCGGCTCCTGCTGATCCGTGCGCGGTGGTCCGGTGATCCACGCGATGTCGATCGTCGCCACGTCGCCCAGGCGCTGAAAGAACATCAGGTCGTCGACCTGCCGCGAGAGGCGGTCGAGACTGTGCTTCATGGTCTCCGCCTGTCGTTCAAGCTGCTCGACGACTTCGCGAAGCGAAGCCGCATCGGACTCTTCGCTCTGAGCGCCAAGCGGCACCGGACCGAGTGCGGTGAGCACGAGCAGGCCCCCCGACAGAAGCAGCGACAGACGACAGCGGCGGACCGCGGTGCTACGCATGGTTTTTCCCTCCAAAGTGCTGTGAGGCGTGACGAGCAGGCATCGGTTTGCGCTCCGGGCTATCCCCGGTCCCTGGCTAGGGCTGCGATCCGACCGGCGCCTTGTCGCGGTTATCCAGCATGTCATTGAACTCGCTGAGCTCGTACTCCATCACCTCGGACAGTCTCGCCATCTGGTCATCCAGCATCGACCTCAGTTCGGCGTATCTCGCCTCCGCCGCATCCGTCGGGGCGTAGTCTCCGGTGCCCACTTTCTGGGCCAGGTAGGCGAGAAAGTGATTGAGCTGGGAAGGGAAGTTCCAGGCGTCTTCCCGGTACTGGATACGCGGCTCGATAAGACGCTGCTCAACCTCGGTCAGCTGTTCCATGAGCCCTTTTCCGGCTTCGCTGAGATCATCGTCACTGTCCTGGATCGACTCGCTGACTTCAGCCTTCAGGTCACGGATGGTCCCGATCCCCGCGTAGGTTTCCGTAAGGGCATCGCGGATTTCCATAAGCAGTTGAAACTGGTCTTCAAGGTCGGCCACCGAGGACGACACGCGCGGGTCTTTCTGGACTTCGAAGGGCTGCGATTGCGTCTTCCCGGCGCTTACCAGTCGTATCTCGTAGCTGCCGGGTACGGCCTTGGGCCCGCGACTAGTCCCCCGGAACAGCGTGTCTTCGATGATATCCGCATCCGGATAACGAAGATCCCACACAAACTGGTTCATGCCCGGCTCGGCGGGAATGCGGAGCGACTCCTGTTCCGCGTCGCTCGAGAAAGTCTGGATGACCGTGCCGTCCCGGCCAACGACCTCCAGACGTACGGGGCCACTCGATGTATCGCCGAGCTTGTAGTTGATCACCGCCCCCACGGGGCCATCATCGCCCACCTGGTCCCAGTCAACGCCGCCGCCATTGAGTCGATCGCGGAATGTATTGGTGTTTCCGCTGCGTCGGGCCGGTCCTCCCTGAAGCCGGTAGGCGTCCCGGGGCTTGAACAGGAAGTTTTCCGAGCGCGTCACCTGTTCGTCGAGCTGATGCAGTGGACTCAAGTCATCCAGAATCCAGAATGCCCGGCCCTGGGTGGCAACCACCAGATCCTTTTCGTGGACCACAAGGTCGGTGATGGGCGATACCGGCAGATTGATCTGGAAGGGTTGCCAGTGGACGCCATCGTCAAAGGACAGGTACATGCCGAACTCGGTTCCGGCATAGAGCAGGCCGCGCCGGTCCGGGTCTTCCCGTACGACGCGTACAAAGTGATTGCCGGGAATGCCGTTCTCGCCGTCGGTGAGAAGCTCCCAGCTCTTTCCGAAGTCGTCGGTGCGATAGATGTACGGGGTGAAGTCATCGAGGCGATAGCGGTGTACCGCGATGAACGCCCGCCCGGCATCGTGGTGCGAAAGATCGATCATATTGACCGTGCCCCACTGACCGATGCCGTCGGGCGTGATGTCACTCCAGCTTTCGCCGCCATCCCGCGTGATGTGCACCCGACCGTCGTCGGTGCCGGCCCAGATCAATCCCGGAGCGTGGACCGATTCCTCAAACGCGAATACGGTACCGAAAACCTCGACTCCCGTATTGTCCCGGCTGATGGGTCCGCCGGAAAATCCGAGCACGGCGGGATCGTTATGGGTGAGATCGGGGCTGATGATTTCCCAGGTCTGGCCTTCGTTGGTCGTCCGGTGGAGGTGCTGCGACGCAAAGTAAATCGTGTCGGGGTCATGGGGCGAGATACGAATGGGGGCGTTCCACTGTACGCGGTACTTGAGGTTCATGGCCGCCTGGCCCGCCGACAGTTCGGGGAAAAGCATGATGTCCCTGGTCTGGCCGCTCGATCGGTCTCGCCGTTCCAGGGTGCCTCCATAGCTGCCGCCGTAGGTGATGTTGGGATTCCTGGGGTCGATCGCGACGTGAGCGCTCTCGCCGCCGGCCACCGAGTACCAGTCCTGGATTGAGATCCCGCCGGTAGTCGTGCGACTCGGCACCGACAGTGCGGAGTTATCCTGCTGGCCACCGTAAACGCGATAGGGGAACTGGTTGTCGACGCTAACCCGGTAAAACTCCGCGGTCGGCTGGTTCATGATGGTGGACCAACTCTGGCCGCCGTTGTAGCTCACGTTGGCCCCGCCATCGTTGCTCTCAATCATGGTTTCGGGGTCATCGGGATTGATCCATAAATCGTGACAGTCGCCGTGCGGCACCGGGATCAATTCGAAGGTCTCGCCGCCGTCGGTCGATTTCCAGAAGTCCTCGGCGGATACGTATACGACGTTCTCGTCCACCGGGTCGGCGTGGACGTGGTTGTAGTACCAGGGTCGAGCGCGAAGTCCCTGATCGGCATTCACATAGGCCCACGTTGCGCCGGCATCCGTCGATCTATAGAGGCCACCTTCCTCTGCCTCGACAAGGGCGTAGACGTTGTCGGGATTGGACCGGGAAACGCTTACCTCGATCTTCCCGATAAGCGGCCCGGGGAGCCCTCCACTCAGCCGGGTCCAGCTGTCTCCGCCATCGGTGGTTTTGAACAGGCCCGACTCTTCGCTGCCGGACACGAGGTTCCAGGGCTTTCGTTCCGCGGTCCACATGGCAGCGTAGAGCACGTCCGGGTTGGACTCGTCCATCGAGAGATCGATTGCGCCGGTGCGGTTGCTCACGAAGTGCACCTTCTCCCAGGTATCCCCCCCGTCGCGCGTGCGGAAAACACCGCGCTCTTCGTTGGGGCCGAACGCATGCCCGAGCACCGCGGCGTACACAATATCGGGGTTGTCGGGGTGAATCTGGAGGTCGCCGATCTGTCCGCCGTCGCGAATCCCGATATGCGACCAGGTCTCGCCCGCGTCGGTGGATTTGTACATCCCCACGCCGGCGGAGACGTTTCCGCGAATCGCCGACGACCCGGTTCCCACGTAAACGATGTTCGGGTCTGACTCCGCTATGGCCACGGACCCGATGGAGCCCGCCTCGAAGAAACCGTCGGACACGTTGTTCCAGCGCTGTCCGCCGTCGGTGGATTTCCATACGCCGCCGCCGGATGCGCCCATGTAGAAAGTGTGTTCCTGTCCCCGGACTCCGGCCGCCGCCGTAACCCGTCCCCCACGGAACGGACCGATCAATCGATATTCGAGCGAGTCAAACAAGGCCGGATCGAACAGCTCGTTGTCGTTACTTTGTGCAGCGGCATGCTTCGCTGAAGCCATCACAATCGGGAGGAAGAAAACAGTCACCGTGGCGAACACTGTCCGGACTACTTTCGACATGGGGGACCTCACTTGCTGAAGTTTGGAGAGTCAGGGTGTAGCGCGCAATCCGCGGCCCTGCGGAGCCCACTGGCACCGTTGAAGATCGGGTGTCCCGTCACATTAACGCTCCGAGGTTCGGGGAAGTAACGTGACAGGACACTAAAGACGCGCGCATCTCCTTAACCTAGTTCAGCTTGCCGGGACAGTAAACCAGTTTTCTAGCAGCGGGCTGGCCGGGCATGGCTGTCAATGACGACCGCTACTGACAGCCGTCAATGATGGCCGCCAAGGCTTGAACCCTTCTGATCCTCGCTTTGTCTCAGCACAGACACGGATCGGCTCAACGGCCTTGCCCTGCCGCATCAGCACATGCTGTAGTCCATCGAGTCGAAATTGAACTCAGCTGCCGAGGTCCACTGCCGTGTATCTGGCGCGTAGCGTCCTGGTGATCGTGTTGATTTCAGCCTGTCTTGCGAGTCAGGCCGAGACTCCCGCCTCCGGGCGCTCTTCCTTGCCCGAGCTCGTACCCGTGGGTTCGCGGGGATGGTTCTCCACGAAACCGCCCTTTGCCGCGTTTGATCCGGACAGCGCCCACGTAGACATCTGGACTCCGGACAGCGGGGACGAAGCGCCGGTACTTGTCTATGCCCATGGGGGAGCGGGCTATCGGGACGACGATCGAGCGCGCGTTGCCATGTTCCGGAGAAACGGATTCGCCACGATTTCTTTCGATGCTTATGCGATGAACGGACTCGATGATTGGGAGTTCGTTTCGCGTCGGGTCACGAATTCGGGTAAGCAAAACTTGATCTGGGGCGTGTTCAAGGGCGCGGTCGAGTACGCCATTCACTCGGACGCATGGGACAGCCGAAATATCTTTCTTTACGGTGGCTCCAATGGTGGGCGAGTGGTTCTTTTCGCCGGGAGCGAGATCAGCAACGAAAATATCAGGGGAATTGTTTCCGAGGCACCTGCCGCCACTGGATTCACGCTGAGGGACTACAGCACGCCGACGCTTGTGCCCTTCGGCAAATTGGACACCTGGGCGGGGAAATCTGAGACTGATTTTGTTTGGACCCGGACGTACCCCGGCTCCGGACCCTCGGTCGCCGATTGGGTCGAAGCGCTGCGGGAGAAAGGTCGTCCCATAGAGCTGCGACTCTATGAAAACGCCGGCCACCTGTTCTTCGACGGGCCGCTAGAAAAAGTCACGGTGAAGCGCGGCGATACGGTGTTGTTTCAAGCATTCAAAGGAGCCGGCGAGGGCGTTCTCGAGAGGTATGAACGCGATGTGTTCAGTTTCGTACAAAGCCACAGCGTGCGGTGACGGTAGCAACCCTCGGTACGACGGTGTCGTTTCGGTGTTAGCCGGTGTCTACCGTGACGCGTATTGAACAAAGACAGCTGTTGTTGTAACTTCGCGCGCCCAAGCATTCTTCCTCCCGGACAATCACTATGAAATCGGACATTCATCCCGAATATCGTGACGTGCTGTTCCACGATACGTCTTCCGACACGTACTTTCTGGTCGGCTCAACTGCTGAGACCGCCCAGACCAAGGAGTACGAAGGACAGACCTATCCGTACGTGACCATCGACGTGTCAAGCGCGTCGCATCCCTTCTATACGGGCAAGCAAAAGGTGGCGCAGAGCGACGGTCGCGTTGCCAAGTTCAACAGCCGCTACAAGCGAAAGGCAAGCTCCTAGGCAGGCACCTGGGGACGTGCGCGGGTCCGCGCTAGCCGATCAAGGCACCGGCCCGCAACTTTGACCTGCACCGCGCCGATGGCGCGGCCCCTCCGAAGAGACGCTCGACGGCGCGCCCGAGACAGGATTCAGCGCCGCCTCCGTCGCTCCGCCTCGCGCCTTCCACAACTCAATCTCTTCTTGTCAGGATGCCACGGGATCGCCGCTGCGCTGCTCATCGGGCTCAGCGTTGAGCGCTGGTGACCGAGCCACCCGACTGGCGACTGGCTGGGTAGTACCATGCCATCGGCGATGCACCGGTCAAACAAGGAAGGAGCGTTTCTATGGCCATGATGAAGTCGATGCGATCGTGTGGTTTCGCGCTATTGCTCACGTTCTGGAGCGCGGGATTCGCGGACGCAAAGACCGCTTATCCCCTTGAGTTCAGCGTGGAGATCACCGAGGAAGCCGCTTCCCGCATCGCTGAGCTGGGTCTCGAGGTGCCCCTGAAGGGTCGGGTATTTGTCATCATCACGCGCGACGCCGATTCCGAGCCGCGGGAGCAAGCCGGCGTGAGGGGAGTGCCCCTCTGGGGAAAGGACGTAAGTGACCTGCGCGGCGGTGAGCGAATCGGCTTTGCCCACGGCGACGTCTCCCAGCGAGGGTACCTCCTTGAGGAGATCGGGGACATTCCGGCGGGGGAGTACACGGTGCAGGCGTTTCTGAACGTCTACACCACCTTCGAGCGTGCGGACGGGCACGTTCTGGAAATGCATCTCAACAGTGGCGGCCACCAGAATCTGTTTCGCTCCCCAGGAAACGCCTACAGCCCTCCTTTTAAGGTGTATCTGGACCCCACCCGCGACGAAACCATTGAACTTGCGTTGAGCGAAGTAATTGCTCCCGCGCGGCCCCTGCGTGAGGGAGAGGTTTTGCAACAGGGCCTCTACGACGACACGGACTGGGTGAAGTACGTAAAAATCAGGAGCGAGAAGGTTTCGGCGTTCTGGGGGCGCGATATGTATATCGGCGCCAATATCCTGCTGCCCAAGGGCTACGCGGACAATCCGGACAAACGCTACCCGGTGCTTTACCTGCAGGGCCATTCGTCAGGCTTTGCACCGGTCCCCTGGTCGCCGGAGCCGTGGTTCAACGCCGACTTTACAATCGATGACCCCGGCATCGACAACCAGCTCGACGGGTTCTACGAGGCCTGGACGAGTGGCGCTGTTCCGGAAATGATCGTGGTGACCTTCCGCGACGCGAATCCGTTTTTCGATACTTCCTACTCGGTCAACACGGCCAACCTCGGACCTTACGGCGATGCCATCATGGATGAGCTGATTCCGTACATCGAGAGTAACTTCCGCATCATCCGCGAACCCCGGGCCCGGGCCCTGGCGGGCCGCTCCACCGGGGGTTGGGAAGCCCTGGCCATGATGGTCTGGTACCCCGACTTCTTCGGGGGCACCTGGGTCTGGGCGCCCGACCCCATCGATTTTCGCAAGTACACACAGATGAACATCTACGAGGACGACAACGCCTACTACCGCGAGTACGCCTGGCTGCGAACGGAACGTCCGCGTCGCCGGGATATCGACGGCCTTCCCCGGTTCACGATCCGCAACGCCTTCGACTACGATCAAACCATCGGCGACCGAGGGCGCTCAGGCGGGCAGCTGGCCGCGTGGCAGGCGCTCTACAGCCCGGTGGGAGACGATGGCTATCCCGCGCCGCTGTGGGAACCCGAATCGGGTGCCATCGATCGCGAGGTCGCGGCCTACTGGGGAGCGAACTACGACATCACCAGGATCTTGAGGACGAACTGGGCCACGCTCGGCCCGAAGCTGCGCGGCAAGCTTCACTTCGCCGTCGGCATCACCGACAACTCCTACCTCAACGAAGGGGTGCATTTGATCCAGGAGTTTCTTGAGGCAACCACCGCGCCGCCGGCCGAGGCGTCCTTCGAGTATGGCTGGCGGGGGTATCACTCCTGGATCGGACACAGCCCGGTGGAGCCGGAGCGGCAGATGACCTATGCGGAATTCATTCAGGTCATCGCCGACTATATGGAACATCGTTGAGGATGGAATATCGTTGAGGGCCAATATCAGGCCGAAGACGGTGACTTACCGGTGTTTTTCGGGCGTTTTGGCAACAGCTTGAGCTCGGTGCCTGAGAGCAGGTCATGCCAGGTGCGCCCGCGGCGGTCGATGAGGCACCAGAGGTAGCCCATGCCGAAGCACGCGGCGGACAGCAGGGCGCTGCCGACCCGCGTTACCGCGCGCCCGAAGGTGAGGGTGTTTCCCGGGGCGGGCACCAGCTTGATGCGCCAGGCCTGCATGCCGAGGGTCTGGCCGCTCTTCAGCCAGAACACCGCGAAGAACCCGACGCAGCACAGTACGGCAATGGATTGCACGATCGCCGGCGGAAGCAGGTCATCGTCATTGCCGCCCAGCGCGCTGCTGATGATAAGCAGGGTCATCGAGGTGAGCATGACCAGGGGCACCACGAGCAACGTGTCGTAAACCATGGCGGCGAGGCGGCGCAGCAGGCCCGGCGCCGGGAGGTCCTGCGTCGCGGTACTTTCCCCGGAGCTCATGGCGTTTCGTCGAGATCCGGGCTCAGGCTGAGATGATCGGTGTCGGGCGGCGTCGCCGTGGTCTTCGGTCGTTCCGACTCGTCCAGCAGGTCGCTGCCAGCCTGGGCTACGGCGAGGTGCTCGGTGCTGACATCCGGCGGATCCGGGACCGGCGGTGCGCAGTCGCTCAGATCGTGCTCGGGCGCATCGAGGGACATGCCGGAAGTGTCCGGCGGGTCGGGGGGAATCGGAGGCTCGGCCGTGGACAGGGGACTGCCTCGCTCAGCGACTTCGAGGTCTGGCGCGTCGACGCTGCTCGCCACGGCCTCTTCGGGCGGAGCGAGGTTTTCTCCGGCCTGGGCGACGCTCAGGTGGTCGGTCGGCGGTGCCTGGGCGTCGACCTGCGGACGCTCGTCCTCCCGCAGCATGTCCGCTCCGGTGGGAGCCAGATCGAAGTCGAAACTGTCCGGGGGTGGGGTGTCTGCGGGTTCTGCGCCCTCTGCTGACCCTTTCGCTGCATCTTGGGCGCCGCTGCCCGCGTCCCCGCCCGAAGTCGGGCCGGGAACGGGCAGGACGATGGCCAGTGCGCCGGCCTTGCGCATTGCGTCCTCGTAGCGCTTGGCCATCGCCGCATCGACGCCGCCTTTGATGCGCTGGCGCTGCCCGGAAAACAGGCGCTGCAGCGTGTTGTCATCCGCGCGAAACAGGCGGCCAAGGCCGTCGCGAACGGCTGCGGGATCAAAGCCTTCGATGCATTCGCCAGCGAAGAAGACGTCGAAGCGGGCGCTGTCGGTCGGTTCCATCTGCCAAGTATAATCCGGGACCCATGGAGGATACATGATGAGTATAGAAAAGCAGCTCGTGGAGCGGCTGGAGGCGGCCTTCGCTCCCGCGCATCTGGAAATAGAAAACGAGAGCCATCAGCACAGCGTGCCGGCCAATTCGGAAACGCATTTCCGCTTGGTGCTGGTCAGCGACGCCTTCAGCGGCTTGCGTCCCGTGGCGCGACACCAGCGGGTCTACAAAGAACTGGCCGAGCAGCTGGCGGGGCCTGTGCACGCCCTCGCCATGCATCTCTATGACCCGGCGGAGTGGGCCGAGCGCGAAGCGCCGGCTCCCGCATCGCCCGCCTGCCTGGGCGGAAGCAAGGCTGAAAAGGCGGTAGCTGGAGAGTGAGCGTGGAGAACTCCGTTGTTGTCGCAGCGCTGTACCACTTCACAGCCCTGGATGACTATGCGCGGCTGCGCGATCCGCTCCTGCACACCTGCCGCGACGCCGGGCTGCGGGGGACGCTACTGCTGGCATCGGAAGGCATCAACGGCACCGTCGCCGGATCGCGCGGCGGCATTGATCGGCTGCTGGCCGAGCTTCGTCGGGACCCGCGTCTTGCCAATCTCGAGCACAAGGAAACCCGTTCGCCGGAGCAGCCTTTTCTGCGCATGAAAGTGAAGCTCAAACGGGAAATCGTGACAATGGGCGTCCCCTCCGTGGACCCCGGTCGCACGGTCGGAACCTACATCAGCCCCGCGGACTGGAACGCTCTTGTCGATGATCCGGAGGTTACGCTCGTTGACACGCGCAACGACTACGAGTGCGCTATCGGTAGTTTTCAGGGCGCTCTGGATCCGGGTATCGGGAACTTCCGGGATTTCCCCACGTGGGTCCACGCCAATCTCGATCCGCAGAAGCAGCGCAGGGTGGCGATGTTCTGCACCGGCGGCATCCGCTGCGAGAAGGCTACGTCCTACCTCCTCGATCAGGGCTTTGAGGAGGTGTATCACCTCAAGGGCGGAATTCTGAAGTACCTGGAGGAGATGCCGCGGGAGGAGAGCCGCTGGTTTGGCGAGTGCTTTGTTTTTGACGAGCGCGTCGCCGTTAACCATGAGCTTGAGAAGGGCGCCTATGAGCAGTGCTTTGCGTGCCGCCATCCGATCAGCGCCGAAGACATGGCGTCCGCAAGCTACGCACGCGGTGTCAGCTGCCCGCACTGCATTGACCGGCAGACCGACGAACAGCGCGACCGCTTCGCCGAGCGTCAGCGTCAGATGGACCTTGCCCGGGAGCGGGGCTCCGTTCATCTGGGCCAGGACGAGGCAACGGCGCCGAATTCCAAGGACGAGCCCGACTCGCGCTAGCGCGACGGTATACAACGGTGGCCGAAGTTTACAGCTGTGGCGAGCGCCTGGTGGAACTCCTCGAGGCCTACGGTATCGACACTGTTTTTGGCATACCGGGCAATCATACGGTACAGCTCTACCGCGGCCTGGCCCGAAGCGGGCTCCGTCACATCTCGCCGCGCCACGAACAGGGCGCCGCCTTCATGGCGGACGGCTACGCCCGCGCCACGGGGCGGCCGGCCGCGTGTTTCCTGATCACCGGGCCCGGCGTTGGAAACGCCGTCACGCCGATGATGCAGGCCCTAGCCGATTCTATCCCCATGCTGGTAATCAGCGCCGTAGCGGCTCGCCGGCAACTGGGGATGGGGGAAGGGCGCCTGCACGAACTCCCGGATCAGCGCGCCCTGATCAGCCAGTGCACCCGCTTCAGTCATACGCTTATGGAGGCCGAAGACCTGCCGCGAATCCTTGCGCGCGCCTTCTCTATCTTCGACGGTGGCAGGCCCGGTCCGGTCCACCTTGAGATACCCCTGGACGTGATTACAGCGGAGACTCCCCGTCTCGTGCCCTGGAAGCGGGTCAGCGCGCCCATGGCGAATCTCGACGCTATCGACGCGCTTGCCACGAAGCTGGTTGCGGCCCGGACACCCTGCCTGATCGCCGGCGGCGGTGCGCTGGAGGCCGCGGACGATGTGCGGCTCCTCGCCGAGGCCATCGGGGCGCCGGTGGTGACAACAACGAACGGCAAGGGGGTCCTTCCGGAGACGCATCCCTTGCTTGCCGCCGGGAGTCCAAGCCTGCCCGCGGTCCGGTCCATGCTTGCCGACAGTGACGTGGTGTTTGCCATCGGCACTGAATTCGGCGAGACCGACTACGATATGCTCTTTCTCGGGGAACTGCCGGCACCGGACTGGCTCGCCCGGCTCGACATCGATCCCCAGCAGCTCGCCCGGGGCCTGGCCGCGGATCTTCCGATTTGCGGTGACGCGGCGGCCAGCCTGCGCGCCTTGCGCGAGCGGCTTCCGGACACGGATCCCGCGAGCGGAGAGACGCGCGCTAAAGCCTTGCGCGGCGCCGTCGCGGCGGAAGAACATGTTCACCCGGATCTGGCGGACTTCTTCGCCGTACTCAAGGAATCGCTTCCCGGTCTGTGCCTAGTTGGTGACAGCTGCCTGCCCACCTACTACGCGGTGTGGCAGTACGAGGCGCCCATGCCGCGTCGCTATTTCCATTCGGCCACCGGCGCGGGCACGCTGGGTTATGCCATTCCCGCCGCCCTGGGCGCCCGGCGTGCGCTCCCGCCGGACGTGCCCGTCGTCGCGCTGATCGGCGACGGAGCGGCCCAGTTCACCCTGATGGAGCTGGGGGCCGCCGTACAGGAAGGCCTCGCCGTAATCGTGCTGGTGTGGAACAACGCCGGGTATCGGGAAATCAAGGCGGGCATGATCGCGGCCGACGTGGAGCCGGTGGGGGTGGATATCACGCCCCCGGATTTCGTGGCGGCCGCCCGGGCCCTGGGATGCGCCGCGTCGCGGCTGAGCTCCCGGGACGAGCTGGCGGGGGCGCTGACGGACGCGGCGTCCCGCACCGCGCCGACGCTGCTCGAACTGCCCGAAGATGTGTTTGTCTCGGGGCCGGTGGGTACCTGGTATGACTGATGCAACAAGGGAGCAACAACTCATGACGGGCGAAGAAATCGGGGTTGCTGGCAGCAGTGCGCCGGCCCCGGAGGAAGCGAGGCTGGATCGCGGCGTAGCCCTGCGCCACGTGCTCGTTTTTCAGCTGAAGCTCGCCGCCGATGCGCTGCGAGATTTTCTGCTCAGTCCCGTGAGCCTCACCGCGTTTACCATCGACGCGCTGCTCAAGCCGCCGGTGTCGAAGAGCTACTACCTGCGTCTGATGCGCCTGGGTCGTCGCTCCGACCACATGATCAATCTGTTTGGCACCCGGCGTTCGGGCGCCGGCTACAGCATCGATCGCGCTGTGGATGATCTCGAAGATCTTCTGCGCCGCGGGGCGCGCGAAACCGCTTGTGCCAAGCGGGCGTCGCAAGCCAAGGGGAGCGATGACACCTCGTGCGGAGACCGCCCGCCGCCGGCCGACGGGTTCAGTCCGTGACCGCCATGTACGGGCGGATTCGTGCCAGGAACCGTTCCACGGGCACGTAGATACTCTGGGTTTCTCCATCGCCGCGGGAAATTACTCCGAGGTAGCGCGGCGCCGCCCCCTGATCTATCGCCGCACCGCCGGATGCGCCCCGCTGTAACACGCAGTCTGTGCGCAAATCGTGGCCATCGCGGCCCGTAATCCGACAGTCGTTCTTCGTCGTCAGTCCCGCGTCGTGGGGGAAGCCCGCAAGGACGGGCTTCAATGATTGGTCTCGGCCCGGCAAGGCCTGCATGGCAAGCGGGCCGGGAAGGGCCCGGGGGAGACGAAGGAGCGCCCAATCACTGTGCATGCTGCCGCCGCTGACCAGCAGTCGCGCGTCATAGCGCTGCCCTGACTCCGACTCGAACACCAGGGCGCGACTCAGATCGCGATAATGCTCGATGCAGTGCCAGGCGCTGAGAATAAAGGGCGACGCGTCTCTCCCCGACTCGTGGACCAGCGTCGCCGAGCACTGTTCGTCGTAGTGCCTGGGGTAGCCTTCGCGGTAGCGGATCACCGGTACGTGCAGGCGGCCGACGCTTTGTTGTAACTCGGCGTCCGCGGGGTCTCCCGCCGAAAACGACGTAGGGGCAGCGAACATGCACGCCACGGCGGGTAGCACCCATCGCAGGCTTCCAAAGGATGATCGGTTGTATGCTTTACCCAAGCTGTGACCTTAGTTTTCTCGATCCGCTTCGTCCGGTCGCCGTGGTATACACTTTCCGCTTCGCCCGGCGAGCGTGAGCACCGCGTGCGACCTTGGTCTAGGCCGCGGCTCCGGTCAACCTTGACTGACGTCAATGCCCTTGAACCACGGCAACTCTAGTATGCCGCCCCATGATCCCGAGTTTGGGTTCGATTGCAAAAACAGGAGTGAAGATCAATGAAGAAGCATGTGGTAGTTGCCGTGGCCGCCGCGAGCGTCGGTCTGGGTGCTCTGACTGCGCAGGCCCATGAGCAGGGCGATATCGTTCTCCGCGCCGGGATCGCAACGGTTGTCCCGAATACGGACAGCGATCCCATCGCGCTCCCGGACCCCGTGGGCACGCTGCCCAACGGCGTCGACGTCGACAGCGGCACGGCGATCAGCCTGATCGGCGCCTGGATGATCAACGACAAGTGGGGCCTTGAACTCCTCGCCGCCACACCCTTCGAACACGATATCGACCTCGAAGACGCGCCCCTTCCCGCCGGCTCCACGAAGCACCTGCCGCCCACGCTGAGCATGCAGTGGTATCCGCGCGGTGGCTTGGAAGGCTGGCAGCCCTATCTCGGCCTAGGCCTTAACTACACGTATTTCTTCGATGAAGAAGTCGACCCGGTGCTCGCGGGATTCCTCGTGGACAACCTCCCAAGTCTGGGTATTGAATCCGCAAAACTCTCGCTGGACGATTCCTTCGGCGTGGCCGTGCAGGCGGGAGTTGACGTTCCCCTGAACGAAAAGTGGTACTTCAACGCCGGTGTCTGGTGGATCGATATCAACACCTCAGCCGACATTACCCTCGGTCTCGAAGGGGGCAGCAGCGCCACCGTCGGCTTCGATGTCGACATCGATCCCTGGGTGTACAACATCGGCTTCTCCTACAAATTCTGACGCCGTGCCTTGGGCGACGGGCTTCGGTCGTCGTCTCATAGCATTGTAGGGTTTGTGTCGCCGCGAGTCGGCTGTAGACGCCGGCACTTGGAAAGACCCCGCTCCCGTGGCGGGGTTTTGCGTTCTACGGCTCAGTGGTGGGCGTGCTCGCCCCGGGCGCGGCTGTCCTGCCCGGAGTTGCTCCGCATGCCCTCGGGCCCGGGGGAGGCCATCCGTTCCATGCTCGCGCCCGGCGCCAGGTGCATCATGTGCCCAGCGTGCGCCGCGGTCAGGTACAGCGACCATATGCCGGCGGCCATAAGTCCCAGACCAATCAGCAGCTTCAGACCGCGTCGGCGCAAAAGGGCCTGCACACCGCTGGCGCCGAAGCTCGTGGCCATCATCGCCGGTAGGGTGCCCACGCCGAACAGCAGCATCAGCAGGGCCGACGCCAGGGCGTTCTGGGCCGTTGCGGTCCAGGCAAGGGCGCTGTAAATCAGTCCGCAGGGCATCAGACCCCAGCACAGTCCCAGGGCCAGCGCCTGCCTCGGTCGACGCAGCGGCAGCAGGCCCGAGGAGAGCCGCTGCACCGGTGCCCAAAGTCTTGCGCCGGCGCGTTCCAGGGCGCTGATTCCGCGCCACCAGTCGGCGATAGCGAGGCCCATGGCGACCAGCAGAACGCCGGCGAGATAGCGCAGACCGATGGTCCAGGCGGCGAGGTTGATACTGCCCGCGATCAGTCCAAGCAGGGCACCGAGCGCCGTGTAGCTGCCGAGCCGCCCGCCGTGGTACGCGACGGTGAGGCCGGCTCCCGCCCCCTGGCCTAGGCTGAGCGCCGCGGCGATGCCACCGCACATCCCCAGGCAGTGGCCGGCACCGGCGAGACCGATGCCCAGAGCCGCGACGGCGTCCGCCGCTGAGATCACTCAGACTTCTCCGATTTGGCCTCCCGGGGGAGTGCCTCGTCTTCGTCGTCGTTAAGGATGCGCCAGCTTTCCTTGTCCAGATCTTCGTACTGACCGCTGTCTATAGCCCAGAGCAGAAGCTTTATGGTGATCGCGCAAAAGACCAGCGCGACCGGAATCAAAAAGAACAGGCTTTCCACGGCTCGTTAGGGGTTTAGCGAGCGCAGCCGCGCCGAATTCATAACGACGAAAAGGGAGCTCGCGCTCATGCCCAGGGCGGCGGCCCAGGGTGGGATCCAGCCCAGCGCGGCCATGGGTATGCCGATGAGGTTGTAACCGAGCGCCCAGGCAAAATTCTGCTGGATGATTCGGCGTGTGCGGCGCGCGCAGTCGTGCAAATCCTGTACGCGCGTCAGATCGCCGCGTTGGATGACAAAGTCGGCCTGGGCGCGGGCCAGATCCGTGGCCCCGGCCACGGCGATGGACACGTCGGAGCGCTGCAGCACCGGCGCATCGTTCAATCCGTCACCCACCATCGTCACGGCCTTCCCCTCGGCCTGGAGTGCCTGCACGCGCGCCAGCTTGTCGTCCGGTGACTGTCCGGTGTGTATGGCGTCGAAGGCCAGAGCCTCGCCGAGGGCACGGGCGCGGGGCGAGGCATCACCGGTCAGCAGCTCGCAGCGCAGGGATCGGGATCGAAGTGTCGCGATGACCCCGGTCGCTTCGCTGCGCAGTTCATCGACGACGCCAAACCAGGCGAGGGGTTCGTTGGCCGCAACCATCGCTATCCACATCAGCGAACCTCGCGGCGACGGGGGCAGCGTGGGGGCGATCTCCCGGCAATAAGCCTCGGCGCCGATGCGCACCTCCTGGTCCTGCCAGCGGCCCCGGATGCCGTGGCCGATGTCATAGTGCGCGTTCGTCACCCGCAGCGGCGCGGCGCCCGCGAACGCACTGGCAATGGGGTGGTTGGCGTGACTCTGCAAAGCGGCGGCGAGGCCCAGTAGCTCCTGCTCTTCGTGGGCGGCAAGGGCGCGCAGTTCCTCCACGCTAAAGGATCCGGTGGTCAGCGTTCCGGTCTTGTCGAAAAGAAAGTCGCGGCTATGAGCCAGGGTTTCGAGGGCGTTCTCGCCATAGACCAGGACACCGCGGCGTCGCAGCCAGGAGGCGGCGTTCGCCAGGCTCGCCGGGGTCGCCAGGGACAGCGCGCAGGGACAGCTGATGACGAGCACGGACAGGGCTATCCACACAGCCCGGGACGCGTCGAGCTGCAGCCAAATCAGGCCCGTTGCGGTCGTTGCCAGGAGCACGCCGGCGATAAAGTAGGAGGCCAGACGATCGGCGAGGCGGGCGATGGCGGGTTTTGCCAGGCGCGCGTGTTCGATCGATCGCTGGAGCGCCGCGAGACGGGAGTCCGCGTAGGCGCCGCTGGCGTCCATCTCCAGGGAAGCCTCGCGGTTGAGGGTGCCCGCAAAGACCGCGTCCCCCGGAGCCACGCTTCGCGGCAGAGCTTCGCCGCTGAAGCTGTCCTCGCGTACAGCGCTCTGGCCGCGAACGATCACGCCATCGACGGGAATCGTATCTCCCGCGCGCAACAGGATCCGCTGGCCCGCGACCACGGTACGCCGGGGAATCTGCTGCCAACCTTCGTCGCGCCACACCTGAACCGCGTCCGGCAGCGTCTGCTCTGCATCCTGCCAGGCAAGCGTATCGCGCAGGCGCAGGCGCTTTTCGGTGAAGCGCGCCAGGAGCAGCAGGAAGGTGAACATGACGACGGAGTCGAAGTAGACGTCTCCGCCACCGCGGAGCGTGGCGAAGGCGCTTGCGCCGTAGGCGATGCCGATGGCGAGCGCGACCGGCAGGTCCATTACCAGGGCCCCGTGGCGCAGGTGGCGCCAGGCGCTTGAGAAGAACTCCCGGGCCGAGAAGAGAACGATAAAGCCGGTCACGAGCAGGCTGACGAGCCGGAGCAGCTGTTCGTATTCCCGGGCTATGCCCTGGATATCGCCGGCGTGGAGGGCGATGGCGAACATGCCCACCTGCATCATGCCGATACCGGCGACCGCCAGGCGGCGGAGGTCGCGGCGGTATTCGGCCCGGGCCTGGTCGCGCTGCGCGCTGCTGTGCCAGGGTTGGACGCGATAGCCGAGCGCCGCGATGCGAGCGAACAAAGCGCTCGCCTTGATCTTCGCCGGATCGAAGCGCAGGTCAAGACGCGCTTGGGTGAGATTCAGGGAGGCTGCATGCACGCCGTCCAGGCGCAGCAGACTGGATTCGATGAGCCAGGTGCAGGCGGCGCAGCTGACGCCGCCGATGAGCAGGCGCGCATCGAGGGCGCCGGAGTCCGTCGCTCGGGAAAATTGCGCGAGAAGCTCCGTGTCGTCATAAACCGCGAACGCGTCTTCGTTCGCGGGTGTGCTGCTGTCTTCGGGGCGCTCGCTATAGGCGGTCCTCTGTTCGTAGAAGCGCGTCAGCCCGCTGTCGGCGATGAGCGACGCCACGGCGCGGCAGCCGGGACAGCACATGGGTCTCGGAAGGCCGTCGATCTCCAGGGAGAATTCCGTGCCCGGGGGTACCTCTTCCCCACAGTGGTAGCAGGACACCGCGGCCGTATGCCCACGTGACTCGATGTCTTGAGCCACGACCCCTCGCGCCAAGGGCCCGTTCATGACTCAGACCGCTCGTGCGGCATCATGCGCAGGGACGCACGGCAAACTGACCGCTCCACGAGCGTTTCAGCGTGCACCCGGCACGCTATCGAGAAAGGCGTCCGAGCCGAGGGAACCGTCGAGGCGCCAGGTCGCGTCATCGGCCTCCAGGCGCCAGTGCCAGTTTTCGGCGGCCGGTGCCGGGAGGGCGCCGATGTAGAGCGTCGGCGCCACGCGGTCAAGAGTCAGACCGAAGTCACGGTCGGCCTCCAGCGGATGCGACAGTCGCAGGCTGAGCAGGGGGGGTTCGACGGCCTTGCCACTGCTGAGGCGTACCTGCACACGTTCGTCGGTCAGCAGCAGCTCGGCGCGGACACCAAGCGCCTCGGCCTGCGCCTGCTTTTCCAGCTCCTTGTTGATGGCCAGGCCATCCTTGTAGTAGTCGGAGACCACCAGATCGTCGGCGTGTCGATTCGCGATGTAGAGCGTACTGAGCCCCGCGACGACCACGCTGCCGGGCAGAGCGATAAGGAACCAGGGCCAGAACTGGCGGTACCAGGGCTCGCTATCCTCCTGCCAGGGCTGTCGAGGGTTGCTCATGTCATCCGCCACGCGGCTTCAATCCCATCAGTGTGAGAACGTCGGCGCGGCCGCACAAGGGTCGCGGGCCAGGCTTGTGGAAAGCGCCTCGCCGGACTGTTCGCGCCGTCATCCCGTCAGAGCGGCTTCATGAAGCGCGATTCCCTGGCCGCCCGCAGGGCGGGCATGTCCTCGGCCACGATTTCAAAGCGCAGTTCCGTGCTGGGCACCGCGAGCGCATCGGCGTCGGCGCTTACGCGAATATTGACGTCCCGGTCCTCGCTGCCCTCGAGCGCGTATCGCGTCGGCCCTTTGATCTGCGCTCCGGGAACGCCATCGATTGACAGCACAAAGGTATGCGGTCTCGGATCCATATTAACGATGTGCAGGCGGTAGATGTTTTCCACGCCGCCATCCGCGGTTTCCACGAACAGCGTGTTTCGATCCCGGATTACCGTCATCTCAAGGGGGATCCTCGAGAACACGTTGTAGCTGAAGACGCCGACCATGAGGAGCAACATGGAGACGTAGCCGATGATGCGGGGTCGCAGCCAATGGGTCGTGCCCCCCTCGAGTTCGCGTTCGCTGGTGTAGCGGACCAGCCCAGGCTCGTAGCCCATCTTGCGCATGACCGAGTTGCAGGCGTCCACGCACAGCGCACAGCCGATGCATTCGTATTGGAGGCCATCGCGAATATCGATACCGGTGGGACAGACCTGCACACAGAGCTCACAGGCGATGCAGTCGCCAAGACCGGCTTCCCGGTGGTCCAGGGATTTCTTACGTGAGCCGCGCGGCTCTCCCCGGTTGTAGTCATAGGACACGATGAGCGTATCCTGATCGAACATCACGGACTGAAAGCGTGCATAGGGGCACATGTACTTGCAGACCTGTTCGCGCATCCAGCCGGCGTTGATGTACGTGGCAAGGGTAAAGAACGTAATCCAGAGAAACTCCCACATGCCCGTGCCGAAGGTTGCCACGTCAAACACAAGGTCGCGGATGGGGGAAAAATAGCCTACGAAGGTAAGACCCGTCAGGAAGGCGACGAAAAACCATCCGGCGTGCTTCGAGAGCTTGCGCCGGACTTTGGTGAAGGACCACGGTTGCTTGTCCAGTTTGATGCGCTGGTTGCGCGTTCCCTCGCACTTCTGCTCGATCCACATGAAGATGCTCGTCCACACCGTTTGCGGACAGGTGTATCCGCACCACACGCGCCCGGCGAACACAGTGACGGCGAACAACGCAAAGGCGGAGATGATCAGCAGGAAGGCGAGGAGGGGAAAATCCTGGGGCCAGAACGTCAGGCCGAAGATATGAAATTGCCGCTCGGGTAGATTGAACCAGACGGCCTGGCGTCCCTCCATGCTGATCCAGGGAACGCAGTAGTAACCGAGCAGCAGGGGCCATCCGGTGAATACCCGCAGACGCTGGTAGAGGCCCTCGATCTTGCGCGTATAGATCTTCTCGCGGCGTTGGTAGAGATCGAGTTCCGCGACCTCTGCCGGGGCGATCTCCGTGAGGTCAATCCTGTCTGCTTTCCCGGGGTCTACCTGCTTTACGACGTCGGACGCCGGGCCGCGCATCGCGGCAGCGCGCGTGCTGTCGGATTCTTCGCGGCGTCGTTCGGAGAGTGCTTCTGCCATAGCTTTACCACTGCTTGCGGTGCGGCGCGTGCCCTTGGGCCCCTCGCAGGATGCTCCCGGAGAGGCCGTCCTCGTGTCCGGCTCCGCCCCGCTCACCGGAGGGGGCACAGACCGGCCCGCAGCCAGGGCCTCAGTTCGAAGCGGACACAGCGCCTGCGGGTTCCTGTGTCTGACTCAGGCTGTAGATGTAGGCCGTTACCAGATGGATTTTGTCTTCGCTAAGCGTGTTCCCAAACGCCGGCATCTGCCCGTTGCGGCCGATACGCAGCGAGTGTGCGATTTGCTCGGCGCGGCCACCGTAGAGCCAGATACCGTTGGTCAGGTTGGGTGCTCCCAGAGCCTGGTTGCCCTTGGCGTCGGGCCCGTGACAGGCGATACAGTACGTCTGGTAGTGCTTTTGCCCCGCTTCTGCCTTCGCCGGATCGGAGTCGCGGTTGTTGAGCGCGAGCAGATAAGCCGTCGCTTCCTGTATACCCTCGTCGCCCAGTATGCCTTCCCAGGCTGGCATCGCCGCGTTCCGACCGTTCACGATCGTGTGCTTGATCGTTGCGGGAGCCCCCCCGTACAGCCAGTCGTTGTCCGTGAGATTGGGGAAGCCAAGGGCTCCCGCCGCATCAAGACCGTGGCACTGGCTGCAGTTATTGCCGTAGATACGCATCCCCATTTTCTGGGCCTTGGGGTCGGTGTAGATTTCTTCTATCGGCATAGCCAGGTACATATCGCGCACGGCACGGTATTTCTCCTCGGCCACCGCGACCTCGTTCTCGTGTTGCTCGAGAGACGTCCAGCCGAGAATCCCGGGAAAGTTTCCAAGACCCGGGTAGGCGATCAGATAGCCGGCACCCCACATGATGGTGATCGTGAACATGGCGAACCACCAGCCTGGGAGGGGGTTGTCCCACTCTTCGATGCCGTCGTATTCGTGCCCTGTTGTGTTGGCATCCATGGGCAGGCGCTTGCGATTCGCGAAGAGCAACCAGGTGATCAGGACGAGGGTCGTGATCGTGAGGACGATGACCCAGGCGCTCCAGAATCCGTTCAGGTAGCTAGTCATGCTTTGTTTCCCCCATTGCCGCCGGGGCCCCCTTCTTCGTCGGCGAAAGGCAGGTTGGCGGCCTCATCAAATGGTTTCTTCTGTTTGCTGCTGTACGCCCAGATGACCAGGCCGATAAAGGCTACGAGCAGGAACGCTGTGCTGATACCCCGAAGGTCGTTGATATCCATGATCAGCGCTTTGTCTGGATCAGGATGCCCAGCTGCTGCAGGTAGGCGACCAAGGCATCGATTTCCTTTTTGCCCTGCACAGCGGCAGCCGCTCCCTCGATGTCCGCATCGGTGTACGGCACGCCGACCACGCGCAGCGCTTCCATCTTTCCGGCCGTGTACTTGCCCGTCAGCTCGTTATTGAACAGCCAGGGGAAGCCGGGCATGTTGGATTCGGGCACCACGTCCCGGGGGTTGTACAGGTGGGCGCGATGCCAGTCGTCGGAGTAGCGGCCGCCGACGCGGGCGAGGTCCGGCCCGGTGCGCTTGGAGCCCCATTGGAACGGGTGGTCGTAAACAAACTCACCGGCTACAGAGTAGTGGCCGTAACGTTCGGTTTCGGCGCGCAGCGGACGCACCATCTGTGAATGGCAGGTGTAGCAGCCCTCGCGGATGTAAATGTCACGCCCCTCGAGTTCCAGCGCCGAATAGGGCTCCAGGCCGGCGATGGGCTCCGCCAGTGTCTTGGAGAAGATCAGGGGCACCAGCTCGACCAGGGTGCCAAAGCTTATGGCGACAATGGTCAGGATGATCAGAAGGGGGACGCTCTTCTCAATCGGCTCATGTGTGGATGACGTTCCCATGGCTGCTGCTCCTTATGCCGCTGCGGGAGCCGGCGCCGCGGCCGGTTCTTCGCTGCGAATGGTCATGAATACGTTGTAGGCCATGATCAGCATGCCGCCGAGGAAAATGGCGCCGCCGAGGACTCGAACGATCCAGCCCGGATAGCTCGCCACCACCGACTCCACGAAGGCGTAGGTGAGCGTGCCGTCCTGGTTATAGGCGCGCCACATAAGCCCCTGCATGATGCCGTTGACCCAGAGCGCCGCGATGTACAGCACCGTGCCGATGGTCGACATCCAGAAGTGCACGTTGATCAGGTCCGTGCTGTACATGCGCTCCTTCCCAAACACCTTGGGAATGAGGTGATACATACAGCCAATGGAGATCATGGCCACCCAGCCCAGGGCACCGGAGTGCACATGGCCGATGGTCCAGTCCGTGTAGTGGGACAGCGAGTTCACCGTCTTGATGGACATCATGGGTCCTTCGAAGGTGGACATGCCATAGAAGGAGAGAGACACGACCATGAAACGCAGGATCGGGTCGGTGCTGAGCTTATGCCAGGCCCCGGACAGGGTCATGATGCCGTTGATCATGCCGCCCCAGGAGGGCGCGAGAAGGATGATACTCATTACCATGCCCAGGCTCTGGGCCCAGTCGGGAAGCGCCGTGTAGTGCAGGTGGTGCGGGCCGGCCCAGATGTACACGGCGACCAGCGCCCAGAAGTGAACGATGGACAGGCGGTAGGAGTAGACGGGGCGCTCAGCCTGCTTGGGCACGAAGTAGTACATCATGCCGAGGAAGCCGGCGGTCAGAAAAAAGCCCACCGCGTTGTGGCCGTACCACCATTGCACCATGGCATCGACGGTACCGGCGTACACCGAGTAGGACTTGAAGGGACTCCAGGGAACCGCGGCGCTGTTCATCAGGTGGAGCACCGCCACGGTGACGATAAACGCACCAAAGAACCAGTTTGCCACGTAGATGTGGCTAGTCTGGCGCTTGACAATCGTGCCGAAGAAGACGACCGCGTAGCTCACCCAGACCACGGTGATCGCGATGTCGATCGGCCACTCAAGTTCCGCGTACTCTTTTCCGGAGGTGAAACCCAGCGGCAGTGAGATCGCCGCGGCGAGGATAATCAGCTGCCAGCCCCAGAAGGTGAAGGCGGCGAGCCCGTCCGACAGGATGCGGGTCTGGCAGGTGCGCTGGACGACGTAGTACGAGGTGGCAAACAGGGCGCAGCCGCCAAAGGCGAAAATCACCGCGTTGGTGTGCAGGGGTCGCAACCGTCCGTAGCTGAGAAAGGGTACATCGAAGTTCAGCGCGGGCCAGACCAGCTGTGCGGCGATCAGAACGCCGACCAGCATGCCCACGATGCCCCAGACCACCGTCATGACCGCAAACTGTCGCACAACCCGGTAGTTGTAGACGGGGTGTTCCAATGCTGCGTTGAGTTCGCTCATGCTTGCTTCCCGTGCATAGAAAAAAGCTCGTGTGTGACGTCCCTGTCGGACCCCAGATTAATAGCGCGTTCGAGGCGCCCGGGCCGACTCTGGCCCAGCATTTGTTCAACCATCCGTGAATGCCGGTGCGGCGCCGAAATCCCAGGCCAGAATAGAGACCACCATGATGCAAACGAGGACGACGAGGCTGATCGCGAGGACGGCGCTGGAGAACAGGAATCCGCGTTCCTGAGGTATGCACATCACAATCGGGATGCCGAGGTACATAAGGTAAACCGCCCAGCTGATGGCGGCGACGCCGATCAACAGGTCGATCCACAGAACCGGGTAGAAACCGACCAGTCCGGTGATGAAGAGCGGCGTGGCCGTCAGACCGGCGATCATGATGCCCTTGGCGATCGATGAGTTTTCCGCGCCGTAGGTGTCGGCCATCCAGTGGATGAAGTACCCGATCGCACAAACGGCGGCGACCATCACGCAGTAGAACAGAATGTTCACCTGCAGCGCACTCTCTTCCGTGAGCTTGATGACTTCATTGTAGGTACCCACGGTCCATCCGATCTGACTGGTACCGAAGTACCAGGCAACGGCGGGAAGAATCGCGAAGATAAAGGGGTAGAGGACCAGCATATTCTGCGAGCTTTCGGGGAGATCAGCGATGCTGCGCCACTGATGGCTGGGTTTGAAGATGAGCCCGAAGGTGTGCTGGATCATGTTGTTTTAACCCTTGATCAAGGTTTGTGGGACACGATTCTAATGACTCCACCCCAACGCTTTTTGACTTGCGTCAAGAAGCGCTAAAAGACTGTAAATGAAAGGGTTTTTCGGCTGTCGACCAAGGTCGAAAACATAGGGGTCAAAGGTCGAAGACGGCCCGCTATTGCGAACAGTTATCGCTTACGTAACCACTTTCACGCCTTTGAGCAAGGAAATCCGGGGTGCGTCTTCAGTCGTCAGCACCGGCTAAGGCCGATGGGGTTCGTGCCCCTCGCCGGTCAAGCCGGGGCCGGTTGCTGCACTCGCTGAGGCGGGGGACGCTCGCTCCGCAACCGGCCCCGACTTAACCTCCTGCCGTGCCTGGAACAGATATACGGAGTACGCAAGGCGAAAGTTGTGGGCAGTCCTTGTCGCGCTGCGAGTTACAAAAGCTTCTACATACCGTGTTGGAGCTCTCAGGAGGACTCCGGAGCAGTACGGGTTGAGCGAGGCACAGCGGTGTTGTGGATCGAGCGTCCCCCGCCCCAGCGAGCGCAGCAACACCGCTGTGCCTCGCGGCAATTACGCCCGAAACAAACTACACGTTAGCGCACGGAACGCGGCGGGCGCCTGAGTGGCGCGAATGCCTGAGTGGAAAGAACCGCGACGGTGCCCCGAAGCGAGGCGATTTCGACTACCTGAGGTCAGCCATCTTCTGGAGGGCTTCAAGATCGAGAATCTCAATCTCTTTATTCTCAACCTGCAGAACAGACATTTTCTGCATTCGGCTGAACACCCGGCTGACCGTTTCCACGGTGAGCCCCAGGTAGTTGCCGATATCGACCCGCGACATGCTCAAACGGAACTGGGTGGCGCTCAGTTGGCGGCGGGCGTTGCGGGAGGAAATGCTCAGCAGCAGCGCGGCCACGCGCTCGTCGGCCGAACTTTTGGAGAGCAGTGTGATCAGCTGCTGGTCATCGGCGATTTCGCGGCTCATGAGCTGGAAGAAATGCCGCTGGAGGTGGGGCAGGTCGGCGCTGAGCTTTTCCAGGGAGGTGAAAGGGATTTCGCACACCGCTGCGGTGTCGAGCGCCCGCGCGGAGGACGCATGGGAGTTCTTGGCGATGCCGTCCATGCCAAGGATTTCTCCGGGAAAGTAAAAGCCGGTGACCTGTTCACGCCCATCGTCGGTGGTCTGGTAGGCCTTCAGCGTGCCGGAGCGGACCGCGTACACGGATTCGAAGCCATCGCCTTCCCGGTACAGATGCTGGCCTTTCTGCAGCGGCTTGCTGCGCTGGATGATGTTGTCTAGCTCGTCTATCTCTTTGCCCTCAAGGGCGAAGGGCAGACAGATGCCGGCCAGACGACAGTTACTGCAGTGGGGGTGATAGTCGTTGGGACACGAACTTATCGGTGCTTTTTTATCCAGATCGACAAGCTGTGTGTTCATTGCGGGTACCTCAACGCGTCACGGACGCCAAGGTAATTCGGTGAATACATGGTGTCAAGGCGGCTTGACATAACCGCTTCGTGGTTCGCAGGGGCTTTGTCACGGAGTACTTACACGGTCGCGGAAAACTTCGCCTTGCCGCTGCGATTGTGGTGCTCAAGGTACTCGTCGAAGGGCATGCAGAGGTTGCGCAGAAAGGGCCGGCCGGCCGAGCTGACTCGAAGCTGCTGGCCCTCGTGGCGAATCAGCCCGTCTTCGAAGGCTGGAGTCAGCTCCTCCAGGGCATCGCTGAAGTGCTCGCTGAACACAATGCCGTACTCGCGCTCGATATCCGTGATATCCAGCGTGAGGTCGCAAATAAGGGACATGATGACCTGCCGGCGCAGGCGGTCTTCCTGATTGATCAGATAGCCGCGCACGATGGGCAGGCGCTCATCGTCCAACGTGGCGTAGTAGTGTTCGAGCTGGCGGGCATTCTGCAGGTAAAAGTCGCCGATCTGACTGATGGACGACACTCCGAGTCCGAGGAGATCGTCGGCGATCTGCAGCGAATATCCTTGGAAATTACGCTGTAGGCGTCCTTCTCCCTGGCCGAGAGCTAATTCATCGTCAGGCAGCACATAGTGATCCATGCCGATATAACGATAGCCCGCGTCCTGCAGCGTGGCGGAGATCATCTGGGCAAGAAGCAGCTTCTCTTCCGGTTCCGGCAGTGTGAGACGATCGATAGAGCGCTGCGATTTAAAGCGCTCGGGCAGGTGGGCGTAGTTGTAACAGGCGATGCGGTCGGGACGCAGGCTGATCACCTTGCGCAGCGTCTCCGCCATGCTGTGATGATCCTGATACGGCAACCCGTAGATCAGATCAAAGCTGAGCGAACGGAAACCGTGGCTGCGAACGGTTTCCACCAGTTCGGCCACCTGGGCATAGGGTTGGACACGATTGATCGCTTCCTGCACCTGCGGATCGAAATCCTGGATTCCAAGGCTGATGCGGTTGAAGCCCACGCCTTTGAGTAACGCAATGGTGGTCGCTGAGACCGTGCGCGGGTCGATCTCGATGGAGTACTCGCGATAACCGCGATCGAGGAGCTGGAAATGGCTCGCCAGCCCGTGCATGAGTTCGGTGATTTCGCCGTCGTCAAGGTATGTGGGCGTGCCGCCTCCCCAGTGCATCTGGGTGACTGGACGCCGGTTGCCGACAATCTCGCTCTGCATTGCCAGCTCGCGAGTCAGGTGGTCGAGGTAGAGCCGGGCCACGCCCTCGCGGCGCGTAACGATCTTGTTGCACGCACAGTAAAAGCAGATGTCGTTGCAGAACGGCAGGTGGACATAAAGCGAGAGAGGATCGGCCTGGCGCTCACCGAGGCGCTGCCAGTTGAAGTAGCGCTGCACATCGAAATCGTCGCTGAACTGCGGCGCTGTGGGATAGGACGTATAGCGCGGCCCGCTCGTGGCGTACTTGCGCGCCATTTCGATGCCCGCCTGCCATTCCGAGGGCAGTCGGCGAGTTTCGTCGTCACGCCCGCCGATGCGGCCGCCAACTTGCTTGTTCATCCTTGCCACGGACTCTTTAAGAGTTCCGCGCAGGCTAGCAGCGGACCATCGCGCCTGCGTTGATGTACGTCAAGTTGCTTGCTTTACTCCTGAGTGCCCTTAGGTGCCCGTAAGGCTCGTATAAGGTTACGGGATGCCTGGCGGTTCCAGGAGGTGTTCAACAGCCTCCCCGGTGTTCCCGAGACCTGGCTCAGGTTTCCAGATCTGGCAGTTCTTCCTGCACGATATGGAGTTCCCGGGGCATGCCGACGCCCCAGCCTTGCAGATAGTCGATGCCGATCTCGCGCAACGCCGGGACGATGTCCAGGGTTTCGACACATTCGGCGATGGTTCGCTGCCCCAGGAAATGGGCGAGGTCGTTGATCGATTTCGCCATGGCGTAGTCGGTCGAATTGATGTGCACGTCGCTGATGAAGGTGCCGTCGATCTTCACGTAATCCACGGGAAGCTCTTTCAGATACTTGTGGCTCGCCAGACCGGTTCCGAAGTCATCGAGGGAAAACTCACAGCCGATGTTTTTCAGCGTGCGGACAAAGTCCGCGGCTTTCGGCAGGTTGTCGATGGCACCGGTCTCGGTGATCTCGAAGCAAAGACGGCTCGTGCCCACGCCATACTCAGAGATCTGCTCGAGGATGTAATCGAGAAAGTCGTTGTCGGTGATGCTGGTGCCCGAGAGGTTGATCGAAAGCTGGGGGACCTGCTTCTGCTGATCCACAAGCTGCGACAGCCAAGTGAACGTCTCCCGGACAACCCAGCGGTCGACCAGCGTGACAAAACCGAAGCGCTCCGCCGAGCGGATGAAGTCGGAAGGCGACTGAAGTTCGCCGTCGTCGTCGCGCAGGGCCAGGAGAATCTCGTAGTGATGGCTGGCCTCGGCGCTGCCGTCCACCGCGCTCTGCACCAGCGGCTGGGCGCGGAGCACGAGGCGATCGGTGTCCATGGCCTCTTCGAGCTGCTGCCGGGACTTAGCCCGATCGCGCTGGTACTGGTGAACTTCTTCCTGGTCGATGTCGTAGGCCACAACCTGGTCGCGACCCTGATCCTTGGCGATCTCCAGAGCGCTGCGCGCCTGTTCGAGAACCGTCTCCGGCGAGGGGGTGGAGCGCACAATCGGCGCAACGCCGACGGACACGGTGAAGGACACGGATTCGCCGTTCACCGTAAGGCTGCTTGCGGCGATATCGCCGCGGATCTTATCGGCGGCCCGCCGCGCATCGGCGAGCGATCGATAGGTGAACAACACGCCGAATTCGTCGGCCTGCATGCGCGCGCTCAGCGCACGCCGGTCGTTGAGCTGGCCCAGCAGACGGGCGAACTCGGCCAGAACCTCGTCACCGCTGGTTTCATCGAACACTTCGTTAACGAGAGAAAAATTGTCGATATTGAGCGCGAGGAAGGCGTGCTCGCTGTCGTGCGCCTGCGCATGGCGCAGCGTGCGCCGCAGCTGGCTGACCAGCGAGTCGCCATTGATGAGCTGGGTGATGCTGTCGCGATTGCGTTCAAAGCTCAGGGTCTTCTGCGCCTGCTCAAGCGTTTCGTACATGCTCTGGTGCAGCACAGACATGTCGTCGACGCGGGTGGGCGGCTGGGCGCCGCGGCTGAGCTGGCGCGCGAGCTGGATCGCGCTCAACTCCGCGACCTTTTGCCCGCGTTCGTTAACGAAAGCGTAGCGATCCCGATCGTCACTCACCCATACCAGACGCATACGCTGACGTTGACCTTCTTTGTCGACATAGCGAAGCCGCGCGCCCACTTCCAGGGCCCGAACCCGCTTCAGCCAGCGACGCAGCCGCGGGAGCTGATCGATCTTGGAGGCATCGGGAAGCACACCGCGGGCCACCGGCGAGGTATACACCGCGGTCGTGAGCGCCGCCTGTCCGGCAAGCACCCGGGTAAGCTCCTGAAGTGCATCCTCGTGGGAAACGGAGCCGGGATTCGAAACATTCAAGCGCTTGTTCAGGGCCCGGAGGCGAAGCTGCATCTCGCGCAGTTCGTCGTCAGGCAGTTCGCCGTCCTCACTGAGTTTCAGGTCGCCGAGGAGCTGCTCCAGCAGGGCCGCCTCTTCGCGCCAGGCGACGCTGTCTTCTCCCTCACGCAGAGCAAGCTGCACCAGCGCCGAGCGCCAACCGCCGTCCAGGAGTTCAACGAGGGCGCGGGGTGTTTTCTCCGGATCAATATGCTGTTCGAGGAGATCTTCCACCCGGCGCTGAGCGCGGGTGAGGCGTTCCTGACCCTCGAGCCCCTTAACGACCCGCTCGATATTGCGCTCAAGGACGCGGCCCTGCTGCGCCATGAGTCGGTCGAGTTCGCCCTGAGCGTCCGCGAAGACCTCACTGTCACCGTCGTAGTCCTGAGCGATTCGGTCCACGATGCCGGAGACTTTTGCCTGCATGGCCCGGTTCGCCGATTTTTCGGTGCCGGCCAGCATGGACAGCTTGTCGAGCACCTGGTGTGCCGGGTGATCGGGCTGGGCAAAAAAGCGCGGCTCCTTCAGCGACAGCCGTGCCAGGGGCACGCGCAGCTTGGCCAGCGATGGCGCCATGTCGGCACTGACTTCGAAATTTCGGTGCAGGGTCTGGAAGACGTTGTCGATGAAACCGAGGCGATTCGCACCATCGTGATCGATGACCGTCTCGTCGCTGCCGCTGGCCTCGCGCACGAGGTCCTCAAGGGGCGGCAGATCGGCCAGCGTGCCGCCCGACGGCGCAGGAGCACTCTGGAGGCCCTCGAGAAGATCGTTCAGCCGATTCTCGCTGAGCACGGCCGGCGCGGGCGCGGGCGCGGGCTCGGCGTTGCTCGCTTCCATGTCTAGGGGCGCGTCGATGGGTGCGTCGATGGGCGCGATGGACTGCCGCATCGCCGCCTTCGCTTCGGCCAGCGCTTCTGAAATCTCCGCCGCGGCCGCCGCGTCATCGAGTAGGGGAGCGGCCGCCTGTTGCACGATCGGTGCTCGCTGGGGAAGCTGGCCACGGCTGGTATTCAGGGCGCGCACAACGGCGTCGTACATCGCGTCGTGCTTGTCGCGCATGGGTTGCGGCCGTTCTTCCGGGGCAAACGCCCGGCGTAATGCCTCGCTACCGGCTTCCGGGGGCGTTTCTCCCGGCGGACTCGCGGCGGCGGGTCGCGCTGCCCCGCCTCGGAGCTGCGCCAGTATGTCGTCGGCTCGCGAAGATTCCGACTGGCCCGTGGGTTGCGGCTCGTATTCATCGGGAGTCGCACCGCTATCGTGCCCGTCTTCTTCCTCCTGGGCGTCCAGGCTTTCTCCGGCGGCGTCGCGGCTTGGCGATCTTACGATGCGTTTCTCAACAGGGTTAAGCAAAGAGCCCTGGTCGCGAATCGTGTCTTCCAGATCCGGCTCCACGCCCGCGTCGACGAAGAGCTTGTTTAGACGCGGATACAGCGCATCAAGGATAGGCAGGTAGCCGTCGCGAAAGTAGCCGAGTGCGTCGATGAGCACGACGGTGCTGGGGCTCAGGTCCCGGAAGGGGTCCACGAATGCCTGCACAATAAACGCAGGATGAAAGGGAGTGCGCGCATCGCGCGGCTCGATCTCCGCGACGCGGGCGGTACGGATCGTCATGCATTCGAGCGCGACGCGGTGTCTTTCGACCTGAGCGGAGATCGTTTTTTCGATGGCAAGTTTTTCATCCATCTCGTCGAGGTCGACGAGATCGAGGTTGCGCGCTGAGGCGGTTTCAAGATCGGCGTAGGACTGACCGCGATCATCTTTTTCGAGCTTTTCCAGGCTCGCCCGAACGCTGCTGATGAACTGGTGCTGGAAACCGTCGCTGCGCCGCTTAAGATTGTTGAGAGCATCGTAGTGCTCATGCCGTTCAGATCCGCCGTGGCGGCCGGATGTGGACAGGTCAAAAAGGTGATCGCCAAGGCTGACCGTAAAGCGCCTTAGATTTCTCTCGATATTGTCCAGGCCCTCTTCGAACACGAGATCCAGAACGTTCCCATGCTGAGGCAGCGGTGCGCGGTGGAAGCCGTTGGGGGCGAGGGCCGCACCGATCTGCTCGGGAAGCGCCGCGTCGGGGGCGAGGATCATTTCCCGGGCGTCGGCGCGGTCGATAGACGCACTTACTGTCGTTGCATCCTCCTCCGCGTCCCCTGGGCCGGCCAGGATCAGGTGCACCGGCAGTCCTTCCGGAGGAATGGGAGACAGGGCGTCTTTTGGCAGAAACGCGAGGCGGCTGTCGCTCGTGAACTTCGCCGCTCCGGCAAAGCGCAGGCCGTCGGGCAGGCGAACGTAGGCGGGGAGCGATGGCCGTTTTTCGCTCACGCCAGTTCTCCTTTGCCGCCGGTATGTCTCACCCTTCGTTCACCCTTTACTGGACCTTCTGCTGGACCTTCTACAGGACCTTCTACAGGACCTTCTTTCGCGCTGCTTGCGCTGTGTCCTCGCCTGTCTATCGCTCCAATCGCGTGTTTGACCTTGCTCCTGCGAAGACCTTACAGCCGCCCTGACGGCCGCTCTGACAGCCACACGAAGTTTCGAGAGCGTTGGTCCCGGAATCAGTAGTGTGAGTATACGGAAGAACCTCGCGGAAAGAACCACGAGAAGCGCACAGTTCTTGCTGTACACCGCAGCCCTGCCTACCATCGCGCTCACGACAGGCCGGGGGAGCCGGGCGGTGGGATCACAGAGGACGGTGCAGCTCCAGGAAGACTGGCTTGCCCTGCTCAAGGATGAGTTCGATCTCGACTATATGCGCGATCTTTCGGTCTTTTTGCGGGAGCGGAAACGCGCTGGCGCCCAGGTGTATCCGCCCTCGTCAGAGATATTTTCCGCGTTCGCCGCTACCCCGCCTCAGGATGTGGACGTGGTGATCCTGGGCCAGGATCCGTATCACGGTCCCGGTCAGGCCCACGGTCTGTGCTTCTCGGTGCAGCCCGGCATTGCCACTCCGCCGTCGCTCGCGAATATTTTTCGCGAGTTACACGACGACCTCGCTGTGGCCACTCCCGATCACGGCTGCCTGCGCCCCTGGGCCAGTCGCGGAGTGCTGCTCCTCAATGCGGTGCTGACGGTTGAACGAGGGCAGGCGGGTGCGCACCAGGGTCGGGGCTGGGAGCGCTTTACGGACCGCGTGATCGAGCTCCTTGCCGGCGGTGAACGGCCCCTTGTCTTCATGCTGTGGGGCGCCCAGGCGCAGCGCAAGGGCCAGCAAATCGACGCCAGTCGCCACTGTGTGCTGCGCGCGCCCCATCCATCGCCGCTCAGTGCCCATCGCGGTTTCCTGGGATGTCGGCACTTCAGCGCCGCCAATCGGTTGCTCACCGACGCCGGTCGAGACGCGATCGACTGGACCCTGCCCCGGCGCGCTGATCTATAGGATGTGCCCCGGCGCGCCCGATCGCGTCGGGACCGTTTCATTTCAGCTCATGGCATAGGCTGGACTGGGGTCAGCTCCTCGCCTTGTCCGTCCGTCAGCGCCGTGGCGCGGTGCGCTGCGGGGATCATTGCTGCGATGATCGTCTGGCCAGAGGCGTCCGTTTCGTGACGCAGGACGGTCCCCGTGCTCGCACCGTCGAGAAAGAGTGAAGCCCCGATCTCCGGATGGTATCCCGACGGTGCTGTAAAGATCTGAAGACGCTGTTTGCTTTTGCCCTTGTAGTGGAGGCGGGCCACGACTTCCTGCCCCGTATAGCAGCCTTTCTGAAAGGAGACGAGGCCGCGTTCGTCGTAGTTCAGGGCCTGGGGCGTGAAGCGCTCGCTGTCATCGGTCTCGAGTGCGTAGTGCCCCTGGCGTAACTCCTCGGCGCGCCAGGCGGCCTCCGTTCCCGATGCGGTGGTCGCGCAGTCCATCGCCGCCAGGACCTCCGTGATCGCGTCGCCAGAGCTGCGGGCGCTTGATGTCAGCACCAACTGCGCCTGCGTCGGGCCGCTGCGCAGACACAGCACGCCGTCGGTGGTGCGGCAGTCCCCAGCCGTCTTCAGCGGCAGGCGTTCGGGGGCTGCGCCGTGGATGCCGAACACGGTCTCATCCCTCTCGTCGAGGGTAACGCTGATGCGGGAGAACTGGGCAAAGCGCGCGAGGTGCGCAGCGAAGCTCTCAGCGAGAGAGCGGCGCAGGCGCAGGACGCAGCGCTCGTCGCTGAGTTGCAACACCCATAGATCGCTGATCACCCTGCCTTTCGCACTGCACAGCGCGCCATGCACCGCTGTGTCAGGCCCCAACTGGCGAAGGTCGCAGGTCAGCTGACCTTGAAGAAAATCTTCAATCTTGCGCCCGTCGAGGTAGATGATGGCCTCGTGGGTGAGCTCGGTAAGGAAGAGATGATGTTCCAAGCATCCTCCGAAGGTGGTTCAGTACAGTACCTGGAAAAGTACCCGGCCGGCTCCGACGGCGGCGTGCGGCGGCGCGCGTCAAGTCAAATGCGGCGCCCGGCTTCAAGGTTCTTCAACCCTTTGCAATCATACCGACCTGGGCGCGGACTATAATCATCGCGGCCCGATGATGGACCGAAATTGAAGGAAGGCCGTGGCGAGACCGTGGCGAGAGCATTGCGAGACCGTTGCGAGACCGTTGCGAGAGCGTTGCGAGATCGTGGCTGGAGCGGGGCTAGAGCAGGGCGACGTCGCCGGGCATGGAAGCATGGGAGAGAGAGTGGAAGGGGAGGAAAGCAAGTCTGACATGGGAGAGGCTGCCGTCCGGGACGCGCCTCGAAGCGGCGCCAAGGCAGGATCAGGAGCAGGGGCCCCGGCGGGCTCGGAGTCTGCCGTGGACGCCGAGCACCGGCGTATGCGCTGGGCCAGCCGCCGCGGAATGTTGGAACTCGACCTGATACTTGAGCCCTTCGTGCGCGAGGCTTACGGAAACCTGTCGGCGGAGGATCGCGAGCGCTACCGGGAGCTCATGCTCAGTCAGGATCAGGAGCTATTTGCCTGGTTTCTCAAACGCGAGGTCCCTGACGATCCGGAACTCGCCGTGATCGTCAGGAAAATCCTGTCCCACACCAGGGAGCGGCCCCGGCGTTGATCCGGATTCGTCGCGGTCAAGCCGAACTCGGTGTGGAGCCCGCTCCGTGAGCGCTCCAGCGGCTTCGATTCCAAATGCCTGGACACTCGGTTACCGCCTCGCCCCTGATCGCAGGCGCTGAGATTGCGGATTCGGACGTAGCGGGCCTGGATGCCGCTGCCGCAGATACAGCGGGCTCGGACACAGCAGGGTCGGCTATTGCGGGCTCAGATTCAGCTATAGCAGGCTCAGGAGTAGCAAGCTCAGGTATCGCTGGCTCAGATGTGTCCGTGCGGCAGAGGCAAGCGAATTTTTGCTTCGCCGCATCAGCGCGGCTCCTGTGGCTGAAGGTCGGCGTGGTAAGCCTTACACTGATCCCGGGGCTCGCCACGTTACCCGAGGCACCGGAAGCGACGCTGCTCGCCGCGCTCGCCGCGGTGCTTGCATGGCGCGGGCTTTCGAGTGCGGATGCGGCGGGGTTGCAGCTGGTACTCGAATACGACCGCGTATTGCTCACGTCGGGTGATCGGCGTCCGCTTGCCTACTCCGTGCACGCCCTGGGCCGGTTTCCCTCGCTGATGTTCTTGAGCCTTCGCGACGAGTCTCGGACAAGAGTCGTGATCTTGGCGCGCGATGCACTCGGCGAGCGCGAATGGCGTCGCTTGCGCTCCCGCCTGCGCCAGCTCGATCTGTAACGGAACGTGCTCAGGGCGGCGTCCGGGCAGGGTCCAGTATCGTATCTCGGGCTTCGCCCTCGATCTCCGGGTAATCCAGCGTGTAATGGAGGCCGCGGCTTTCCTTGCGCGCCAGGGCACAGCGGATCATGAGTTCGGACACCATGGCCAGGTTGCGCAGCTCCAGCAGATCTGGCGACACCTTGTAGTTCCCATAGTACTCGGCGATTTCCGATTGCAGCAGTTCGACCCTGTTGAGCGCGCGTTGGAGACGCTTGCTGGTGCGCACAATGCCCACGTAGTCCCACATGAACCGGCGCAGTTCGTGCCAGTTGTGCGAAATGACCACGTCTTCGTCGGAGTCCGTGACCTGGGTCTCGTCCCATTGCGACAGGGCCACCTCGCCCGCGTCCGCTCTCGGGGCGACCTCGATATCGCCGGCGGCCGCCTGGGCGTAGACGAGGCACTCAAGCAGCGAGTTGCTTGCCATGCGGTTTGCGCCGTGCAGCCCCGTGAACGAGCACTCGCCGATCGCATAGAGTCCCGTCAGATCCGTGCGCCCCCAGGCGTCCACGCAAACGCCGCCACAGGTGTAGTGCGCCGCCGGGACGACGGGGATGCGCTGACGACTGATGTCGATGCCAAAGGTCTGGCAACGCTTGAAGATCGTGGGGAAGTGATGCCGCAGGAACGATTCATCGCGATGCGTAATATCAAGGTATACGCAGTCGACTCCCAGGCGCTTCATTTCATGGTCGATGGCGCGGGCGACTATATCGCGGGGCGCCAGCTCGGCGCGCTCGTCGAACCGGGGCATGAAGCGCTCCCCGTCCGGCAGTTGCAGCCTGGCTCCCTCGCCGCGCAGGGCCTCGGTGATCAGAAACGACTTTGCCTCCGGGTGGTACAGGCAAGTGGGGTGAAACTGATTGAACTCGAGGTTTGCTACCCGGCAACCCGCGCGCCAGGCCATGGCGATACCGTCGCCGCTGGCGCCGTCGGGATTGGAGGTGTAGAGGTAGGCCTTGCTCGCACCACCGCTGGCCAGAACCACCGCGCCGGCTTCAAAGAGATCTACGTTGTCCGCTTCGAGGTTGAGGGCGTAGATGCCGCGGCAACGTCCGTTGCCGACGAGGAGGTCCACGGCGATATGACCCGGAAGCAGCTCGATGTTCGCCGCCTCCGCGGCCCGGGCCTCAAGCACTTCGCCAATGGCCCCCCCCGTGCGGTCGGCCGCGTGCACGATGCGGCGGTGGCTGTGGCCGCCCTCCTGGGCCAGATGGTATTCGGGGGATTGGCTCGGATCGATGTCCTCGCGAATATCGAAATCCACGCCCAGCCCGGCCAGCCATTCCACGATTTCCCGACTGTGCGACACGGCCAGCTCCACGGCGTCCCGGTGGCACAGGCCCGCCCCGGCGCGCAGCGTGTCTTCCACGTGGGCATCGACGCTGTCGCGGGCGTGCAGTACCGCCGCCATCCCTCCCTGGGCCCAGTAGGTGGAGCTCTGGGTAACGTCGCCCTTGGAAAGCACGGCAACGCGATAGGTCGACGGCAGGCGGAGGGCGAGGGCGAGGCCGGCTGCTCCGCGTCCGATAACGACGACATCGTGGCGATGGTGTCGCGTCATGGCGAGGCACCCCGAAAAATCTGAGTCAAACCGCTATGATGCCTGACGCCGGCGGCCGCGGGTACGGATACACCCGGACCCATGCTGCCCGCCGGTGGCGAGCAGGCTGAGTCTTGCGCGCACCCCCGTTGTCGCAAGCGGACCGGGGAGCTGTGAAAAAATGCCAAGGAACTCGCGAGGGACGACCGTGGTCAATCACAGCAACGAAGGCGAAGCCGGTGAGGAACGCCGGTGGTGGCGACTGGGCGGCCGGTTTGACGGGCCGCAGGCGCGGATCAGGGAGGATGGCGACGCGTGAGCGCCACAGCGACAGACAAACAACTGGTGCAGCGTGTACAAAAGGGTGACCGCCGCGCCTTCGATCTGCTGGTGCTCAAGTACCAACACAAGATCATGAGTCTGATCAGTCGCTACGTGCATGATGCCGATGAGGTGCAGGACGTTGCGCAGGAAGCGTTTATCAAGGCCTATCGAGCGCTGCCCAAATTCCGCGGCGACAGCGCGTTCTACACGTGGCTGTATCGCATCGCAATCAACACGGCGAAGAACCACCTGGTGTCGCGTTCACGGCGACCGCCGGGGAGCGATGTGGACCCGGAAGACGCAGAGTTCATGGAATCGGCGGGTCAGCTTCGGGATATGGAAAACCCGGAAAATTCGCTGTTCGGCGAGGAGTTGCGACGCACCGTGAACGATGCCCTGGCCGAACTACCGGATGATCTGCGCGCTGCGGTAACTTTGCGCGAGTTTGATGGTCTCAGTTATGAAGAGATCGCGGAAGTCATGGAATGTCCCGTGGGCACCGTCAGATCGCGGATCTTTCGTGCCCGGGAAGCCATCGATGTTCGCGTAAAAGCCCAGCTCGAGGGGCGCAGCGTCGAAGCGGCAGGTCGCTGAGGGCCGCGTAAGCCCGCTAGACTGGCGCACTGATGCGCACGGGCTGGTCAATTGGTGCGAAGCCGCTAGCGAGCCGGTGCGGATTTGATTGGGAGTTGCTGAGGAATGGCTGCGAAATAGCTGCGAAATGGCTGCGAAGAGACTGCGAAATAGATTCGCAAACGACGCGAGAATGAGGTGAAATCGTTGCGGAGTCGATACTGAACTGGCCTGGAGACAGGCGCAGAGTCGGGCGCAGAGGCAGTAGCAAGGGCAGAGACAGCAGTGAGCCAAGCAGCCGTCTTTTATTCGGCCGCACTTTTCCGTCGTTCAGTGGTCAGAACGATATGCCGAGGCCGCCCCGGGAGCCGAATTACCCGGAAAGCCTGGCAAACCTGGCAGAAAAACCTGAGAAAAAACCTGAGAAAAAGCAGGGCGCGATATGCAGGAATTGAGAACGGGAGGACAGGAATGAGCGCTTCAAACAGGGAGGCCCTTTCGGCGCTCCTCGACGACGAAGCACAGGAGCTGGAGCTGCGGCGCTTGATGAGAGCGTGCGAGAGCGACGACGAAAGCTCTGCCGAACTTCGCGACGAATGGTATCGGCACCAGCTGGTACGCGCCGCGCTGCACGGCGAATCGCCTGTTCATGCCCCGGATTTCAGCAAGCGTGTGGCCGACGCCCTCGATGGCCAGGAATTGGACGTTGCCCCCGGGGGAACAGGATTGCGCCGCGCCGTGGGCAGCTTCGCGGTTGCGGCGTCGGTGGCGGCCGCCGTGTTTGTCGGCGGTCAACAACTCGGGGGCGCGGCGGGCGAGGCAGGCCGCGTGGCTCCCATTCCCGTCGGAGTCGTCAATACCGTTGGCGCCGTGCCGGTGCGCGCGAGCCTCGGTACGAGCGGCGTCCCCACGCTCGAGCCCGCGAGCCGAACGGCCTATCGCGAGTTAGCTCGGCAGCGCCTGCGCCTCTACAGCCAGGAGCACGCCGAACACGCATCGCTGAACACCCCTCAGGGCATGGTTCCCTTCGCCCGCGTGCCGGTAATCGAGCAGTAAGACCGCGGAAAATACTCAACGAAGACGCCGTGAGAACAATGTTTGCCCTGAATACAGCTCTGTCTCCCCGCACTCTGGCCGCCGCTGGCGCGGTCCTCGTAACGGCGGCGATACCGGCCCTTGCCGAATGCCCGGCGCTCGATCCGGAAGTGCACAGACTCCTGGTCACCATGTCGGACAGTGCCGCCCGAGGCGACTACAGCGGCGTGGTGACGCTTCAGCGTGGCGGCGACATGCAGGTCATGGGCCTGTCCCACCGCGTGATTAACGGTCAAGCCACCGAAGTGATGACCCGCCTTACTGGGCAGGACGCTCGCGTGCTCCGCGCGGGTCATCCCACCGACTGTAACCACCCCGGCCACAATCTCCTTCTGGCGGCTGACAATGACGACGCGGGCATATGTGGCCTCGCCGCGAGCTATCGGTTCCGTCTGGATTCGGGAGAACGCATTGCCGGACGCGACGCCGTGCGCCTTCGCGTCGATCCCCTGGATATGTATCGCTATGGGTACGTTTTCGAACTCGATAAGGAGACGGCGCTGATGCTTAAATCGACCACCTACAGTGCCGATCAACAGGTGGTTGAGCAATATCAGTTCGCGAGCCTGAGCATGGACGATTCGCCCGTTCCCGATGCGCGGATCGAGCATCTCGCCAGTCATCCGCATCCGCAGCACGCTTCGGACACCCGGGTCGGACCGGCCTGGTCGATCAACTGGCTGCCCGACGGTTTCATGGCGACGGACGCGGCGCTGTTACCCGCGGTGCGCAAGAGCTACACCGACGGCCTGGCTACCTTCTCCGTTTTCGTCGAGCCCCTCAAAGTGGCGATCAAACCCGGGGAAGGCGTTGAGCGCCAGGGAAGTACCGTGGCCTATACCCGGGGCGTGACGCTACAGCAACGACCGATGCTGATTACCGTGGTCGGCGAGATCCCGACGAACACGGCGAGGATGGTGGCTGATGCGGTACGCCTGCGCTGAACGGCGGGCAATCGATTGCAGGCGTCGCGCCGGCGCGGCGCCTGGCGAGATTTCCAAGAGTGCAGGCTTGTGCTGACTGAGACTGGACGCGTCGTGGGCCTCGACGGCGAGACGGTGTGGGTCGAAACCTTGCGCCAGAGCACCTGCGGTGCCTGTTCCGCCCGTTCCGGCTGCGGCCACGGTCTCCTCAATAGCGCCCTCCCAGGCGGGAGCCGGGCGCTCGTCAAAGCGCGGCTCCACGGTGATCTGCGCCAGCCCGTCTCGCTCCAGGACTACGTTGAAGTAGCGCTTCCGGAGCGCAGTTTTCTGACCGCCGCTGCGGCGCTTTACCTGTTGCCGCTTATCACGGCGGTGCTGGCAGCGCTTCTGGCGGAGGCGTTCTGGTCCGGCGCTGGGGCATCCCTCGACGCCGCCGTTGCCCTCGCGTCGTTGCTTGGGCTGGGTGCCGGCCTCGGCGTCGTACACTGGCTCTCCCGCCGGCAGTTGGCCACCGGGTCCTATATTCCTCTGGTGACTGCCCGTATCACGTCCCAGCGCGACTGATTGTCCCGTGCTTCCCGTGAATTCTGAGGCGGCAGGTCGCCGCGCTTTTTTGGTCGATACCTGCACAAGCCGAGCAATCGCCCGCGAGTGATCCAGCAGCACTGAACTTTTCGCCGTACAACCCCGTAGACAGCAGACCGATTTGCAGGAGTAGTTTTATGTCTTGTTTCCAGCTTGCGCGAGTCGCGCCCCCCGGCGTTCATGCCCGGGAGTCCGTCCTCGGATTGCTGAGCGCCTTTGGGCTTGCGTGCGTGCTCGCGTGTGGGCTCGCGTGGCCCGGCATAGCGAAGGCAGCGCTTCCAGAGTTTCGCGACATCGTCACGCAGAACTCACCGGCGGTGGTGAAGATCGTCGTGGAGGGTCGGGCGGAGACCCAGGCGGAAATGGACGCGGAGGAGATCCCGGAATTTCTGCGGCGCTATTTCCAGCTGCCCAATCCTCCCCAGGGCGGTCAGCAGCGGATGGCCACAGGGTCCGGCTTTATCACGTCGGCGGACGGGTACGTCGTTACCAATCACCACGTGGTGGAAGATGCCGAGTCGGTGATCGTACGCCTTCCGGACCGGAGCGAATACGACGCCGAAGTTATCGGCCTGGATCCGCGCTCCGATCTGGCGCTGCTGCGCATTGATGCGGACGATCTACCCTATGTGAAGCTCGGCGCGGACGATGCGCTGGAAGTCGGCGAGTGGGTCTTGGCGATCGGTTCGCCCTTCGGCCTCGACTACTCCGTGGCCGCGGGCATCGTCTCCGCGAAGGGTCGCAGCCTGCCGACGCGCAGCCGTGAAAACTACGTGCCGTTCATCCAGACCGATGTTGCCATCAACCCCGGCAATTCCGGGGGGCCGCTGTTCAATCTCGACGGCGAGGTTGTCGGCGTCAACTCCCAGATCTTCACCACGCGGGCGGGCGGATCGATCGGTCTGTCTTTTGCCATCCCGGTAAACGTGCTGCGCAACGTAGTGGCCCAGCTTAAGGAGAAGGGCGAGGTGACGCGCGGATGGCTCGGCGTGACGATCCAGAATGTCGATCGCAATCTCGCGGAATCCTTTGGGCTGGACCGGCCTCGCGGCGCCCTGGTGAGTCAGCTCGCCCCCGGTGGCCCCGCAGCGGCGGCGGGTCTTGAACCCGGGGACGTGATCCTTGAGTTCGACGGCGAGGAAATCCTGACCTCGGGCGATCTTCCCCACGTTGTTGGTCTCATAGCGCCCGGCACGGACGTCGAGGTACTCCTCGTGCGCGATCGCGAGGAGCGGCGGATCGATGTTGAAGTCGGTGGTCTCAACGCCGACGAAGACATTGCCGGCGTCTACCGAGGTGAAGACTCCGAAGAGGAGGCCGGCGGCGGCCGCCTGGGTATCGTTATCGAGGAAGTGCCCGACGAAATGTTGGATCGGTTCTCGCTGGAAGGCGGCGTACTGGTCCGCGGCGTCCAGCCCGACTCCCCGGCGGACCGGGCGGGTCTGCAGTCGGGCGATGTTATCACCGCCGTCGGCTCCACGCCGGTGCGCTCGGTCGACGCACTCATGCGGGTGGTTCGAGACCTGGACGCCGGAGCCTCGGTGCCGCTGCGCCTGATGCGTCGGGGGTCGCCGCTCTTTATCGGTTTGCGCCTGGCAGACTGATTGCCGTCACACCAGCGGGTTTGATTCTCCGACCCGGCGACGGTCGCGGGTGACGGCCTAAAAGGCCGCGCGCCACGGCGAGTTCATATCGGATACAATAGGCGCCTGAGAGCGGCGGGCTATCCCGCCGCTTTTTTCATTGCACCGCGAGCATGCCTTGAGTGAACTGAACCACATCCGAAACTTTTCGATCATCGCCCATATCGACCACGGCAAGTCGACCCTGGCCGATCGTTTCATCCAGCACTGCGGTGGCCTGAGTGATCGCGAGATGCAGGATCAGGTGCTCGATTCCATGGATATCGAGCGCGAACGCGGAATTACCATCAAAGCCCAGAGCGTCACTCTGGATTACGCGGGGCGAGACGGCCAGACCTATCTGCTGAACTTCATCGACACCCCGGGCCACGTTGATTTTTCCTACGAGGTATCGCGGTCCCTGGCGGCCTGCGAGGGCGCGCTCCTGGTGGTCGACGCCGGGCAGGGTGTCGAGGCGCAGTCGGTGGCCAACTGCTACACGGCCATCGAGCAGGGGCTGGAAGTGCTGCCGATCCTGAACAAGATGGATCTTCCCCAGGCGGATCCGGATCGGGTGCGTACCGAGATCGAAGAGATCATCGGGATCGATGCCACCGACGCCTGTCTTGTGAGTGCGAAATCGGGAATGGGCATCGAGGATGCCCTTGAGTACCTGGTCGCTAACATACCGCCGCCCGAGGGCGATCGCGAGGCGCCGCTGCAGGCTCTCATTATCGACAGCTGGTTCGACAACTACCTCGGCGTCGTCTCCCTGGTGCGCGTGAAGCAGGGGCGACTGCAGGTCCGCGACCGCATTCAGACAAAATCCAATGGCAAGCTGCACCAGGTCGACGGTGTCGGGATATTTACGCCCAAGCGTGAATCCCGCGACTGCCTCCTCGCGGGTGAAGTGGGTTACGTGATCGCGGGCATCAAGGATATCCAGGGCGCGCCCGTGGGCGATACGCTCGTGCATGCCAAAATGCCCGAGGTGCCCTCACTGCCCGGCTTCCAGACCGTGAAGCCGCAGGTGTACGCCGGCATCTTCACCGTATCGGCGGACGATTACGAGGACTTTCGCGAAGCCCTCGCCAAGCTCACGCTGAACGACGCCTCGCTGTTTTATGAGCCGGAAACCTCCGACGCCCTGGGTTTCGGCTTTCGCTGCGGCTTTCTCGGCATGCTTCACATGGAGATTATCCAGGAGCGCCTCGAACGCGAGTACGACCTCGATCTGATTACGACCGCTCCCACGGTGGTTTATGAGGTGCTGAAGAACAGCGGAGAAGTACTGCGTGTCGACAATCCATCGTCTCTGCCCGATCCGGCCGACATCAGCGAGATGCGCGAGCCCATAGCACGCTGCAACATCCTGGTCCCGCAGGAGTACCTCGGAAACGTCATCACGCTGTGCGTGGAGAAGCGCGGCGTACAGAATGACATGCAGTTTCTCGGCGCCCAGGTATCCCTCACCTACGATATCCCCATGGCCGATGTGGTCCTTGACTTCTTTGATCGCCTCAAATCCGTAAGCCGGGGCTATGCATCCCTGGACTACGGCTTTGATCGCTTTGAAGCCGCGAGCCTCGCCCGCCTGGACGTCCTCATCAACGGGGACCGGGTCGACGCTCTCGCCCTCATCGTGCACCGCGAGCAGCTTCAGCACCGGGGACGTCAGCTTACCGAGAAGATGAAAGAGCTCATTCCGCGGCAGATGTTTGATGTGGCGATTCAGGCTGCCGTCGGCGGAAAGATCGTGGCTCGCCAGACCGTCAAGGCGCTGCGTAAAAACGTGACGGCAAAATGCTATGGTGGCGACGTCAGCCGCAAGCGCAAGCTCCTGGAAAAGCAGAAGGCTGGCAAGAAGCGCATGAAGCAGGTCGGCCGGGTGGAGATTCCCCAGTCGGCTTTCCTCGCCGTGCTGAAAGTGGAGTAGTACGCTCCCGGTGTCGGCGAAACGCGCATGCTGTGCGGGCTTCGTGGATGCAAGTAAGTGGCTGTAAGTAAGTGGCTGTAAGTAATTGGGCTTAAGTAAGTCGCTGTAAGTAAGTAAATGTTTGTAATGTGCGTGGTGTTCGGGCAAGGAAATCGCCCCCGGAACGTGAGATCACCTAGCGAAAGATAGAGATCAGGACTGGTTCGTGGATTTTCCTCTCATTTTGGTCATTCTGGTGTTCGGTACGGGGCTGATATGGCTCGCGGATCGGGTGCTGCTCGCCCCCGCCCGTCGTCGCAGCTTTGACGCGCTCGCAGCCGAGTATCCGGGATGGTCTGAAGAGGGCTCCGCCGACGCCGAAGGCTTTCGTCAGGCGTCCGAGGGCCTGCCCCGGGAATCCACCCTCGTCGAGTACTCGCGTTCTTTCTTTCCGGTGCTGGCCGTTGTTTTCGTATTGCGCAGCTTCCTCGTGGAGCCGTTTCAGATCCCCTCGTCGTCCATGGTGCCGACGCTGGAGGTGGGCGACTACATCCTGGTCAACAAGTTCACCTATGGGATCCGTCTTCCCATTCTGCGGACCAAAGTGCTGAACCTTGGCGAGCCGAAGCGCGGCGACGTGATGGTGTTCTTCCCGCCGCACATGAATAAGACCTACTACATCAAGCGGGTCATCGGTCTGCCCGGCGACGTGGTCACCTACCGCAGCAAGCGTCTCTATGTGAACGATGAGCCGGTACCTTTCGAACAGCTTGCGGTCGTTCCGGACGCCCGGGGTCGTGTCCAGGTCGGGCTCGCCGAACTCGGCGACCGGCGGCACCTGCAGCAGGTGAACCTGCTTCGCCCGGGTCGTGACTTCACGGTCACGGTGAAGCCGGGACACTACTTCATGATGGGCGATAATCGCGACAACAGCTCCGATTCGCGGGTCTGGGGGCAGGTGAGCGAGCGCGATATCGTCGGAAAGGCTTTCGCCATCTGGATGCACTGGGATTCGCTGTTCAGCATTCCCAGCTTCGATCGTGTCGGTGCGATCGAGTAGGCTTCCTTTGGGAAATGCGCCGTTGCAGAGGGTGAGGCTAATGCGAAGCTATCGTGGAGCACTCCAGCGCCAGGCAAGCCACCGCAGGCAAAGGGGTATCGGCCTGCTGGGAATGCTGATCATCGCCGTCATGGTGGGATTCTTCGTGATGTCGGCGATCCGGATCACGCCCGGTTACTTTGAGTACCTGTCCGTCCGCGAAGTGGTCATTCGGGTCGCGGAAGAGTACGACCCGAACGCGGATACCTTCACCGACATTCGTCGCAAGCTGGCGGACTACTTCAATACCAACCAGATCAAAGCGCTGCATCCGCGCGAGATCGAGCTGTCCCGAGATGAGGGCAAGGTGGTCATCAACGCAAACTACGAATTGCGCATTCCTCTCGTGTGGCGCATCGACGCCGTGGTCAAGTACGACGATCTCGTGTTTATCGCCGGGCAGACCTACAGCGACTGACGCGGTGGATGACCAGGCCTGGCTCGCGCGGGAGTTCGGCTGCCGTCTGAGTAGCGATTCGCTTTTGCAACAGGCGCTCACGCATCGCAGTGCCGGGCGCAGAAACAATGAACGTCTCGAGTTTCTTGGCGACGCCGTCCTCGGTTTCGTGATCAGTGAAGAGCTGTATCGCCGGTTTCCCGACGCCGACGAAGGTCAGCTCAGCCGACTGCGCGTCAGCCTCGTCAAGGGAAGCGCCCTGGCAAAGCTGGCCCGGGAACTGGATGTCGGCGCTCATCTGCGCCTGGGCAGCGGTGAAACCAGCGGCGGCGGACGACAGCGTTCTTCCATTCTCGCGGATACGCTGGAGGCCCTGCTCGGCGCTGTGCTGCTGGACCAGGGCGTGGAATCGGCACAGGCCGCCGTGGGCCGGGTTTTCGCCGAGCGCCTTCAAGACCTTCGCCTTGACGCGGCGCGCAAGGACCCGAAGACCCGGCTGCAGGAGTATCTACAGGCACGACGGCGACCGCTGCCAGATTACCAAGAGCTGAGCGTAAGCGGTGCCGACCACGCGCGAACCTTCACGGTGCGATGCCTGCTTTCCGACGATGGCGCCAACGCTGAAGGCGAGGGCGCCAGCCGCAGAGCCGCGGAGCAGGCGGCAGCGCAGGCGCTGCTCGTGAGCATGGGGGAAACGTGAGCGACGTACGCCGCTGCGGCTATGCGGCCATTGTGGGTCGACCCAACGTCGGCAAGTCGACCCTGCTCAATCACCTGCTCGGCCAAAAGCTCTCGATCACCTCGCGCAAGCCCCAGACCACCCGCCACCAGGTGTTGGGTATCAAAACCCGGGGGACATCGCAGATTCTCTTTGTGGACACGCCCGGCATGCACGGCGGGGCAAAAAAGGCCCTGAATCGATACATGAACCGCGCGGCCTCCGCCGCGCTGCCCGGCGTGGACGTTGTGGTCATGGTGGTCGATCGCGACGCCTGGCGTGATGACGATCAGCGTGTTCTCGATGCCTGTCTGGCGAGCGGTGCACCGGTGATCCTCGCGGTCAACAAGGTCGACCTCGAAGAAAGCCCCAATGCCCTGCTGCCGGTCCTCGAAGGCCTCGCGGAGCGGGCGGACTTTGCCGCCCTGGTGCCGCTTTCAGCGCTGCGGGGTAAAAATCTGGATGCTCTCGAGGAGGCCATCGTTGAGCATCTGCCCGAGGGCGCCTGGCTCTTCGCCGCGGACGAATTGACCGATCGCAGCACGCGCTTTCTGGTGGCCGAAATCGTCAGAGAAAAGATCATGCGCCAGCTTGGCGATGAACTGCCCTATGCCACGGCCGTAGAGATCGATGACTACAGCGAGGAACGCGGGATAACGCATATCTCGGCGACGATCCTCGTTGAGCGCAAGGGACAGAAGGCTATTCTGATCGGACGCCAGGGCAGTCGCCTGCGCCAGCTCGGCATCGAGGCGCGGCGCGATATCGAGAAGCTGATCGGGGCCCGTGTAATGCTGCGCCTGTGGGTCAAGGTTCGCAGCGGCTGGGCCGATGACGAACGCGCGCTGCGCAGCCTCGGCTACAGCGATCATCGCTGAACCGGCGTCGTGCGAATTCAGCTTCAGCCGGCCTATTTGCTGCACCGCCGGCCCTACCGTGACAGCAGCGACCTCCTCGAGCTCCTGACCCTGGAATACGGGCGCGTCGGCGCCGTGGCCCGCGGCCTGGGTCGCCGCCGTTCCGGCGGTGCCCTGGCGTCCATTCTCCAGCCCTTTCGTCCTCTTTTTGTCAGTCTCACCGGAAAAGGAGAGCTTCTTTCCCTGACGGCGGCCGAACCCGGGGGTGCCGTGGAGGGGCTGCAGGGCGACACCCTGTTCAGCGGTTTTTACCTCAACGAACTCCTGCTGAGAACGCTGCTGCGCCATGACCCCCATCCCCAGATCTTTGCCGCCTACGCCTCGGCTGTCGGTCACCTGGCCGAGGATCCCGGGCGCGCCGCTATGGCCCGCAGCCTCCGGCGCTTCGAATTCGCGCTCATCGACGACCTCGGCTATGCCGTTGATTTCACCCATCTTGCCGATGGCTCGGGCGTGATCGATCCGCAGCGCAGCTATCACCTGGTGCCCGGGGAGGGCCTGTTCGCGACGCAGCGCTCCGGGCGCGGGGCGTCGATCTACAGCGGAAAAGATCTGTGCGCCCTCGCGGCGGGTGAATTCGATGACATCCCGCCGGCCGTGCTGCGCCGCCTCGCCCAGGAGCTGCTAGCCGATCACGTTGGATCGGAACCGCTGCGCACCCCCGAGGTCTATCGCAAAGTGCTTGCGGGTGCGCCGTGATCGGAATTGGCACGGACATTGTAGAGATTGCCCGGGTGGAGGCGGTGTTCACACGGCACCCACGGCGTTTTTCCGAACGCATCCTCACGCCGAGGGAGCTGGAGCATATGCGGGCAACCACGGCTCCGGCGCGCTTTCTGGCCCGGCGCTTCGCGGCCAAGGAGGCAATCGCCAAGGCCCTGGGTACGGGAATTGGGGCCTCCCTGAGCTGGCAGGACCTGCAGATCAGCAACAACGCGGCCGGTGCCCCGGCGGTGGAGCTGTCGGCCGCTGGCACGGCGCTGTTAGCGGCGATCGGGGGACGATCAATACTGGTCAGCATCTCGGACGAGCGCGCCTATGCGGTGGCATTTGCGGTGGTGCTGCAATAAGGTGTGCGCCCTTCGCGGGGCCCCGGGCACGAGCGAAGAAGCCAGCGACGGTGCGGGCTGCGCAAAGGAGCGATATGGCTGAATATCCGACAATCGAGTCCTGTATCGGTGGCACGCCGCTTGTTCGCCTGCAGCGTTTACCCGGAGACACGTCAAACACCATTCTCGCGAAGCTTGAGGGAAACAACCCCGCGGGTTCCGTGAAGGACCGGCCGGCGCTAAGCATGATTGCGGAGGCCGAAGCCCGGGGAGACATCGCTCCCGGAGACACGCTCATCGAGGCCACCAGCGGAAACACCGGCATCGCCCTGGCGATGGCCGCGGCGATTCGCGGTTACCGCATGCGGCTGATTATGCCCGCGAGCTCCAGCGAGGAACGCAAGCAGGTCATGCGCGCCTTTGGCGCTGAACTCATCGAAGTCAGTGCCGATGATGGCATGGAGGGCGCGCGGGATCTCGCGGAAGCCATGCGCGATGCGGGAGAGGGCGTGGTACTGGATCAGTTTGCCAACGCGGACAACCCGCTGGCCCACTATCGGGGCACGGGGCCCGAAATTTGGGCACAAACGAACGGTGAGATCACTCATTTCGTCAGTTCCATGGGTACCACGGGCACGATCATGGGCTGCTCGGCCTATCTGAAAACGCAGAATCCGGACATAGAAATCGTGGGTCTGCAGCCCTCGGAAGGGGCGAACATACCCGGCATCCGGCGCTGGCCCGAGGCCTACCTGCCATCGATCTTTGAGCCCGCGCGCGTCGATCGGGTATTGGATATCAGCCAGCGCGACGCGGAGGAGAGCATGCGGTCGCTGGCGCGGGAGGAGGGCATTTTTTGCGGCGTCTCGGCCGGTGGTGCCGTCGCCGGCGCGCTGCGCGTTTCCGCGGAAGTCCAGGACGCCACGATCGTGGCCATTATCTGTGACCGCGGCGATCGCTATCTGTCCACCGGGGTCTTCGCGGAAAGCAGCTAGCGCATGGTCAGTGTTCGCGAACAGCGCTATCTCTGCGAAGACGGCCGCGTCGATGCCGACGCCTGGCTTGCGCAGCTTCCGGTGGCCATGCCTCTGGAGGCCCCGGATGAGAGTCGGCTGCGCCAGGGTCTTGCGACCCTGCGAACGGCCAGCGCCCGGGAGGGACGCGATCTCGACGATTGGTCGCGGGACGCAGACTGTGAAGCGGCGGGCGTGGAAACGGCGCAGATACTCGCCGAACTGCGGGTCGGCACGGAGTGCCTGCTGGCCGGACTTCTGTACCGCGCGGTGCGCGAAGAGCGTCTCCCCCTGTCCGAGGTCGAGGCCACCTTCGGCGCCAGCGTCGCCAAGCTGCTCCGCGGCGTGGTGCGCATGGCGGTGATCGCCGACCTGCGCAATCCCAGCGATCGCGTCGTTCTCGGTCAGGCCGAGGCGCAGCGCGACAACATTCGCAAGATGCTGGTCGCCATGCTCGACGACGTACGGGTGGCGCTCATCAAGCTTGCCGAGAGGACCTGCGCGATTCGCGCCGTGAAGCACGACGAGGAACGCCGCGACGTCGTTGCCCGGGATGTCTTCGACGTCTACGCGCCGCTGGCGCACCGACTTGGAATCGGTCACCTCAAGTGGGAGCTCGAGGATCTGTCCTTCCGCTACCTGCACAGCGATTCCTATATGCGCATTGCCCGCCTTCTCGACGGCAAGCGCGTTGAGCGCGACGACTTTATCGCCCGGGTTCGCGAGCAGCTCAGCCGAGCGCTCACGGACGCCCAGATCGAACACGAGATCAGCGGGCGCGCGAAGCACATCTACAGCATCTGGCGAAAGATGCAGCGCAAGGGCATCGGCTTCTCCCAGGTTCACGATATTCGCGCGGTGCGTATCCTGGTTCCAAAGATCAAGGACTGCTATGCCACGCTGGGTCTGGTGCACGGGCTCTGGCGCAATATTCCCAACGAGTTCGACGACTACGTCGCCAACCCCAAGGAAAATGGCTATCGGTCCCTGCATACGGCTGTCGTCGGGCCTCAGGGGAAGATCCTCGAAGTGCAGATCCGTACCCACGACATGCACGAAGAGGCCGAGCTCGGCGTTTGCGCGCACTGGCGGTACAAGGGTACGGACGCCCAGAACGGCGCTCAATCGACCTACGAAGAGAAGATCAGCTGGCTGCGCCAGGTCCTCGACTGGCACGAGGAGACCGGTGATGCGCTCGCCGTGGCGGAGCAGCTCAGCTTCGATATGGCCCAGGATCGCGTCTATGTGTTCACCCCCCGGGGTGACGTGGTGAATCTCGCCGCCGGCGCGACGCCGCTGGACTTCGCCTATCACGTACACACGGAAGTAGGGCATCGCTGCCGCGGCGCGAAGGTGAACGGGCAGATCGTCTCGCTTACGCAGTCGCTCCAGACCGGTGACCGCGTGGAAATCCTCACGTCTCGCGACGCGCAGCCGCGGCGCGACTGGCTGCAGGCGGGCATGGGCTACCTTCACACATCGCGGGCGCGTGCCAAAGTCCAGGCCTGGTTCCGCAGCCAGGCGCGGGAGGACAACGTGGACGCCGGCCGCGCGCTCCTGGACCGGGAATTCCGGCGTCTCGCCCTCACCAGCGTCGACTACAAGCGCATCGCCGCCGACCTGAAGCTCAGCACCGTCGAAGAGATGTACGCCTCCGTGGGTGCCGGCGACATTAGCGCCGCACAGGTCCTGCACGCGGCGGAGGCGCTCATCGGCGACAAACCACAGCCGGAGCTTCGCGTCAGCCGGGGCACGGGCTCACGCCAGGGGCACGCCATCCAGGTCCAGGGCGTCGGTAATCTGCTGACCCACATGGCGGGCTGCTGCAAGCCCGTGCCGGGCGATGCCATCACGGGCTTCATTACCCAGAGTCGAGGCGTCAGCATTCACCGGGCGGACTGCAAGCGCAGCCTGCAGCTGGCGGAGCAGCATCCCGAGCGCGTTATCGATGTCGACTGGGGCAGTGCGCCCGATGAACGCTTCGAAGTCGATATCGCTATCGAAGCCCATGATCGCCAGGGACTGCTGCGCGATGTGACCCAGCTCTTCGCCAATGCGCGCATCAACGTGCTGGCTATTCAGACCCAGACCAACCGAAGCACCTTCGGGGTGACCATGCGACTCACGGTGGAGGTGGGCAACCTCGGCTCGCTGTCAAAGCTGTTGGAGCGTCTCAACCGCCTTAAAAACGTCATGTCGGCGCGCCGTCTGACCTCCTGAAGCGCCTCGCCACGCAACCGATTTTTCCGAACGTCCATGACCACGCCACGCCACACCGTCTCCGACCTCCTGCAGATCATGCGGCGTCTGCGCGACCCGCAGAACGGCTGTCCCTGGGACATCGCCCAGAGCTTCGAGAGTATTGTGCCGTCGACGCTTGAGGAGTGTTACGAGCTCGCTGCGGCCATTGAAGCCGGCGACTTCCCTCACGTCGCCGATGAGCTTGGGGACGTGCTGTTTCAGGTGGTCTTCTACGCACAGCTTGGAACCGAGAAAGGCTATTTCAATTTTGACGAAATTGTTCACGGCCTTGCCTCCAAGCTTCTGCGTCGCCATCCCCATGTGTTTCCGGAGGGCCAAATCGACGGCATCGTTAAGGAGCGCATCGACGCCCAGACCGTGAAGGCGCAGTGGGAAAGCATCAAGGCCGAAGAGCGCGCCGATCGTTCGCAGCACGGCGCCATGGATGACGTGCCCACGGCTCTGCCGGCGCTGCCGCGCGCGCAGAAACTGCAAAAGCGGGCCGCCCGGGTGGGCTTCGACTGGGACGGTGAACAACCGGTGCTGGAAAAGCTGGCCGAGGAGACGGGGGAGCTTCACGATGCGCTCGTGAGCGATGATCCCGCGGCGATCGAAGATGAGATCGGCGATCTGCTGTTCACCGTCGTTAACCTCGCCCGCCATCGCAAGATTGACGCGGAATCGGCCCTGCGCCGCGCGAGCAGCAAGTTCGAGCGGCGATTTCGCGCCATGGAGATAGCAGCGGCGGCGCATGGTGCGACGCTGGACGAGCTCGACGCCGCCGCGCTCGACGAGCTCTGGCGGGCGGCGAAGCGCGATGGTAACTCCGCTTAGCCTGCGCGGTTCCGCGAGCCGGGCGGGATGAGGACTTTGCTTGTCTCGGCTCCAGGCGCTCGGTATGGTGCGCGCTCTTCGGTATTTCGCGACGGTCGATTGGTTCCGGACAATCCACGCTGCGGGACTCGCGGGCCGGGGCAGCGGGCAGGGAACCGGAACCAAAGAGGCAACTAACACTAAGATCAGAACCACGACCAGAACCACGACCAGAACCACGACCAGAACCAAGACCAGAACTGCGACCAGAACTACGACCAGAGCTGCGCTTAGAACTAAAGAAGCATAGCCAGCGGCGGTCTGATCAGAGCATAAGCTTGGGGACACAGGGCGCCACGGCGGAGCGTTCACCGGCGCCGAGGTTCAACGTCGATAAACCACAAGCTAAAAACCAAAAACAAAGCACTATTTCAGAGCACGATGAGAGGACTCCCATGCGATTGATCCTGCTTGGCGCCCCGGGCGCGGGAAAGGGCACCCAGGCCCAGTTCATTACCGAAGCCTTCGGGATTCCACAGATTTCCACGGGAGACATGCTGCGGGCGGCGGTAAAGGCCGGCACGGAGCTTGGTAAGAAGGCTAAGTCGATCATGGACTCCGGCGGGCTTGTCTCCGATGACATCATCATCGGACTGGTCAAAGAACGCATCACGGAGCAGGACTGCGCCCAGGGTTTTCTCTTCGATGGTTTTCCGCGCACGATCCCCCAGGCCCAGGCCATGGTGGACGAGGGCGTCACCATCGATCATGTGGTGGAGATTGCCGTGGAAGACGAAGAAATAGTGGCTCGCCTCAGCGGGCGTCGCGTGCACCCGGGCTCTGGCCGCGTGTACCACGTTACCCACAATCCGCCGAAGGTCGAGGGCGTTGACGACGAGAGTGGGGAGCCCCTGGTCCAGCGCGACGACGATCAGGAAGAAACCATCCGCAAGCGTCTTGCGGTGTATCAGGAGCAGACGCGCCCGCTGGTTGATTTCTACAGCGCCATGAGCGGCGCCGATGCGCCCGCCTACCACCGCATTGCGGGAAAGGGCAGCGTCGAGGCTATCCGCGATACGGTGCTGGGGGCCCTCGGCGCCAACAAAGCCTGAGGTATTTTCAGCTTTTCCAGGCAGCGCTGTCGTTGCGGTTCCGTACCGCGGCGCCTTCCTCGTCTCCGAGGTACAGGCGACGCGAATCGAGATTCCTCAACCAGGCCCGCACCGCTCCGCCCTCGTGATCGAGCACCCGCGACACGCTGCACAGCGCGCGGCTCCGGATCGCGGCCACCAGGTACTGATCGCGGCCGGCGGCGTGGGCGTGGATCACGTCACAGCGGCGATCGGCGTCCAGCGCCGCAAGCAGTCGCCCCGGCAGGTCAAGGGGAATGCCCGAGGTATCGCAGGGAAGTAGAAGCAGGCGGTCGCTGCCGAGCACCGCGCGAACAGCCTCGAGGCCGGCCAACGGGCCCTGATGACCGGAGCGCGAATCAACGATCACGCCGTCGCTGCCCAGGTTTTCGTAGCGCTCGAGGTTGCGATTGGCGCTGAGATACACCCGCCGGCAGTAGCCACGCAGTAGCTTCAAAGCGTCTTCGGCCGCAACGCCGCGCTCTCCTTTAAACAGCCCCTTGTCGCGGCCTTCAACGCGGCTGCCCGCTCCGCCGCTGAGGACGAGACCATCGGGCGGGGCTGGGATGGGTGGCGTGGCGCTCAGCTTGGGTCTCTCCTGGCACGGACGGCTTGGGGTAGCGGGGAAACCCGCGTGAACGGGCCCAGACGCCCGATTGTATGGGATAATTGTTGCATCCGAGCTGCCTAGTCCATCGCATCTTTTCCACCACATTGTTCCCAGCGCATCTTTGCCCACCGAATCGTTGCCCACCATCCTTGCCCACCATCCTTGCCATCGATACCGCCACGGAGGCGTTGAGCCTGGCGTTGCTCCACCGCGGTGAGCGCCGCGCCCTGCACCGGGTGATGCCCCGGCAACAGCAACAGCAGCTGTTTCCCTGCCTTGAGGAGCTTCTCGATGGCACGCCCCCGGGGGACCTTGGCCTGGACGCAATCGCCTTTGGACGCGGTCCCGGTTCGTTTACGGGGCTGCGCATCGCCACCAGCGCCGCCCAGGGTCTTGCCTTCGCGCTGGCGATACCCGTCCTCGGAGTTTCCACCCTCGAGACGCAGGTCCGAAGCTGGTGGCGGCACCAGAACATGACGGAAGACTGTTTCGTGGTAAGCGGCATCGATGCGCGTATCGGCCAGACCTATTTCGCCAGCTACATCATGCAGGACGGAAGGCTGCGTTCGCTGGGGCCCGCTCGGCTCGCCGTGCCTGCCGCCATACCGCTTCAGCCGCACCAGCCGGAATACGGCCACCTTCCGCGCTATGCCGTGGGCTCGGGCCTGCGCCCTGCCGGTGATAGCGCTCCGCCCCTTGTGCCCCTCCAGGGAAGCTGGCCCGAGGTGCTCCCAGAGGCCGAGGATATGCTGGATCCCGCGCTGGCCCTGCTGGCAGCGGGCGAGGCGTTGCCGGCGGAGGCTGCCGTCCCGGACTACGTACAAAAGCGCATTGGCTGGAAAACGCTCGCCGAGCAGGGGCGCCGCGCGTGATCGAATGGTGGCAGGCCCTGTGCCTGGCTCTGGTCCAGGGGCTGACAGAGTTTCTGCCGATCTCAAGCTCGGCGCATCTCGTGCTCCCGTCGCTGTTGCTGGGCTGGCCGGATCAGGGCGTGGCCTTCGACGTCGCCGTGCACTTCGGCACGCTCACGGCGGTTGTCGTTTACTTCCGCAGCGACCTCCTCGGCCTGGCGTCCGGTGCGCTTGGTGGAGTGGCGACGCGGCGCATCAACGACGAACTGCGCGAGCTTGGATTCCTGATTATCGCCACGGTGCCCGCCCTCGTGGCGGGCGTCGCGCTGAACAGCGTTATGGACGAGCTGCGCAGTGTGGCCGTGATTGCGACCACCACGCTTTTATTCGGGCTGCTTCTTGGCGTTGCCGATCGCCGCGTCGCCGCCGGCGCCGCACCCGCGGTGCAAAGCTGGGGCGTGGCCCTGGCAATCGGTCTGGCGCAGGCGATTGCTCCGATTCCTGGAACGTCCCGCTCCGGTATCACCATTACGGCGGGTCTGCTTCTCGGCCTGTCGCGGGCGGCGGCGGCGCGATTTTCGTTTCTCATGTCGATTCCCGTGATCGCCGGCGCGGCCCTGCTCAAGCTGCTCGAACTGCTGAAGACGCCGCTGGGTGTCGACTGGGCCCTGCTCGGAGCGGCGACGGGTGTGGCGGCCGTGAGCGCCTACAGCTGCATAGCCCTTTTCCTGCGCCTGATTGAAAGAATCGGCATGATGCCTTTCGTTATTTACCGTTTGATTCTCGGCCTCGTGCTCGTCGCCGTCTGGTGGCTTGCCTGAGTCCCTTGATCCCGGAGTTCCCTCAATGAAGATTGCGTTCCTCGGTCTCGGTGTCATGGGTTTCCCCATGGCTGGACACCTGGCCACCAAAGGTGCTGAAAAGGGTCTGGAAGTCTGCGTGTACAACCGCAGCACCGCGAAAGCCGCCGCGTGGCTGGAACGCTTTCCCGGCACGGCCGCGCAGACTCCCGCTGAGGCCGTGCGGGGTGCGGACGTTGCCGCGCTTTGCGTCGGCAACGATGACGATGTTCGTCAGGTCGTGTGCGCCGAGGAAGGGGTTCTTGCCGGCCTTGCGAGCGGCGCCCTGATCATCGATCACACCACGGCGTCCGCGGCTCTCGCCCGGGAGCTGCATGAGCGCAGCGCCGCTCACGGCGTGGCCTTCGTGGACGCCCCGGTGAGCGGCGGCCAGGCCGGCGCCGAGGGCGGCACCCTTACCATCATGTGCGGCGGCGATCCGGAAGCCTTTGACCGCGCCGAGCCGGTGCTGGACTGCTACGCACGCTGCGCGAGGCTGCTCGGTCCCGCGGGCTCGGGGCAGCTGGCGAAGATGGTCAACCAGGTCTGCATCGCGGGCGTTGTGCAGGGGCTTTCGGAGGCCATGCTGCTGAGTGAGCGCGCGGGTCTGGATACGGCGGCCGTCATCGAAGTCATCAGCCAGGGAGCGGCCCAGTCCTGGCAGATGCAGAACCGTTACCGCACGATGCTGGCTGGCGAGTATGAACACGGCTTCGCCGTGGATTGGATGCGTAAGGATCTGGCCATCGTGCTCGCGGAGGCGGAGCGTCTGGGCCTTGAGCTGCCCGTGGCCGCTCTCGTGGACGGGTATTACGCCGACGTCCAGTCCATGGGTGGCGCGCGCTGGGATACCAGCAGTCTTTTTGCCCGTTTACAGGCGGTGCACGAGGGATCAGTGGATGGGGGGCGGCGCGCCCCGTCCAGTGATGTCGGCGATGATTCCGGGGGTACTTCATGACACAACGCTATGGCGTATTCTCCGCACCTGTTTCGCACAGCCCGCACCGCACGGCGCAAGCGGAGCGGGAACGCCGGATCCGGACTCGCGAACGTGCGTGCGGCATGAACCCCAAACAGAGCAATGAAGTGAATATGATCGCAGAGCGAGCAATAAGGCCGCTGCCATGAGCGTGCGTCGCGTGCTGACCGGTATTACCACCACGGGAACACCGCATCTGGGCAACTACGTGGGCGCGATCCGCCCGGCCATCGCCGCGGCGGCGAAGCCCGAGGCCGAGTCCTATCTCTTCCTCGCGGACTATCATGCGCTTATCAACTGCAAGGATCCGGAACGGGTACAGCGTTCCGCCCTTGAGATCGCCGCCACCTGGCTGGCGCTCGGGTTGGATACGGAAAAGGCGGTTTTCTACCGCCAGTCCGACATCCCGGAGATCACGGAACTCACCTGGGTGCTGAACTGCAGCGCGGCCAAGGGGCTCATGAATCGCGCCCACGCCTATAAAGCGGCGGTGCAGGCGAATGAGGATGACGGCCAGGATCCCGACTTCGGAGTAACCATGGGCCTGTTCAGCTATCCGGTGCTCATGGCGGCGGACATCCTCATGTTCCGAGCTCACGATATTCCCGTCGGCCGGGACCAGATCCAGCATGTGGAAATGGCTCGCGATATCGCGCAGCGCTTCAACCACAACCACGCCGAGCTGTTTGTCCTTCCCGAGGCGCGCGTCGACGACAACGTCGCCGTGCTCCAGGGGCTCGACGGACGCAAGATGAGCAAGTCCTACGACAACACCATTCCGCTGTTTGAATCCGAGAAACGCCTGCGCAAGTCCATCAACAAGGTTCGCACAAACCTGCTTGAGCCCGGGGAGCCCAAGGATCCGGATGACTCCATTGTTTTTCAGCTGTGGTGTGCGTTTGCCGACGAGGCGGGCATCGCTGCCATGCGCCAGTCCTTTGCCGAGGGCATCGCCTGGGGCGAAGCGAAGAAGCAGCTTTTTGAATTGATCGACGAAGAGCTGCGGGGGCCTCGGGAAGAGTACGAACGCCTGCTCGCCGATCCCGGCCACATAGAGACGGTCCTGCGCCGCGGCGCCGAGCGGGCACGGCAGGAGAGCGTGCCCCTCATGGAACGGGTACGGCACGCCGTGGGGATTCGGTCCATGGGGTCAGGCCGCCCGTGAAACGCTGCCTTATCGCCATCGCCGGGCCTTCGGGCTCGGGGAAGAGTCTCTTCGCCCAGACGCTCTGTGAAGAGGTGCGCCGCGATGCTCCACAGCTCGGCGTGGCCCTGCTGCGCGAAGACGCCTATTACCGCGATCAGAAAGAGCTGCCCCTCGAAGACCGGGCGCTGGTGAACTACGACCATCCGGATGCCATAGAGCAGGATCTGCTGCTTGAGCATCTGCAGCGACTGCGCGGCGGTGAGGCGGTGGACACCCCCCTGTACGACTACGCGCAGCACACCCGCCGCGACGCTACGACGCGGGTGGAGCCGGCGCCGGTAATTCTCGTGGAAGGCATTCTGCTGCTTACCCACAGTGCCCTGCGCGATTACTTTGATATCCGTTTCTTCATGGATACGCCGCTGGATATCTGTCTCCTGCGACGTATCGAGCGCGACGTCGCCGAACGCGGACGTACCCTGGATTCGGTGCTGGAACAGTACCAGCGCACGGTCCGTCCCATGTACGAGGGGCATATCGCTCCGAGCGCGGCCCATGCCGACATGATGATTCGTCGGGGCGGACAGAATCGCGTTGCTCTGGATTTCGTACGCGGCCATCTCCTCGGTTTGCAACACGCCGGCGGCGGAGAATGACGCCGGCGTATACCGCCGGGCTTGCTGTTCTGGCGATGGCGCTGCTTGCGGGTTGCGCGATCCTCGCGTCCACCAAACGCCGGGCGATCAAGCCGCGGACCGTGCTGGGGGCCTTCGCGCTCCAGGCCAGCTTCGGAGGCGTCGCCCTGTACCTGCCCCCCGGGCGCGCGGCCCTGGAGTGGTTGTCCACCGGAGTGGCCGGCGTGATTGCTTACGGTCAGGCGGGCATAGAATTTGTGTTCGGGGATATCGGTCGCTATGAAGTGGGGTTTGTATTTGCCTTTCACGTGCTCCCCATCATTATTTTCTTCTCGTCACTCGTAGCGGTTCTCTATCACCTGGGCATCATGGGGCGAATCATCCAGGGTTTCGGCGGCGCACTGCAAAAGCTGCTCGGAACCAGTCCCGCCGAATCCATGTCCGCCACGGCCAACGTGTTTGTCAGCCAGACCGAGGCGCCGCTGGTGATCAAGCCCTACATACCCCGCATGACGCGCTCCGAGCTGTTCGCCGTAATGGTGGGCGGTATGGCGACCGTCGCGGGTTCGGTCCTCGCCGGCTACGTGGCTTTGGGCGTAGAACTGCGCTACCTGATCGCCGCGAGCTTCATGGCGGCTCCCGGTGGACTGCTCATGGCCAAGCTGCTCGTTCCCGAGGAAGAACACACCGACGAAGCGGAAAACGATGTGCACCTCGCCATCGAGAAGAGCGTGAACGTGTTCGACGCCGCGGCCACCGGTGCCGCCAATGGACTGGCTCTGGCGGTAAACATCGGCGCCATGCTGTTGGCGTTTGTTGGCCTCATCGCGCTGTTGAACGGCATCCTGGCTTGGTTGGGCGGAGTGGTGGGCGTGGACTATCTGTCCCTCGAGTTTCTCCTCGGCAACGTCTTCAGGCCCCTGGCTTTCGTGCTTGGTGTGCCCTGGGATGAAGCCCTCGTGGCCGGAAATCTCATCGGCCAGAAGCTGGTTCTCAACGAGTTCGTTGCCTTTGGATCCTACGCTAGCGACAAGGCGGAGCTGTCGGCCCACGCACAGGCCGTGGTGACCTTCGCGCTCTGCGGCTTCGCCAACTTTTCGTCCATCGCCATTCTGATCGGCGGGCTGGGAACGCTGGCGCCCGAACACCGTCCGCTGATCGCCCGCCTCGGTCTGCGCGCCGTTGCCGGAGGATTCATGGCAAACCTGATGAGTGCGGCCATCGCCTCGTTCTTTTTGTCGCTTGCCTGAGATGCGACCACGGCCGTTGTCACCCCTCGTTTTGCCGTCGCTTGCGCTGGCACATGCCGCTTCGATGGTTCCTGCGGAAGAACAGTGATGGTCGGATTGGAACACACGGGCGTGCTGACGGTGAGCGACGATCTGCCGGTCCCGGTATCCCGTCCGGTGCACAGCGGCAAGGTGCGCTCCGTGTACTTCCTTACGCCCAAGGACTCGCGGCGGCTGATCGCGGAGCGTGGCTACGCGGTAGCGCTCCACAGTGACCTCGCGCTCATGGTGATCTCCGATCGCCTATCGGCCTTTGACTGTCTGTGGCGGTCGCAAAGCCTGGAGGGAGTTCCGGGGAAGGGAGCGGCGCTGAATGCCATCGCGGCGCATTGGTTCCGAGGTTTTGGGCGTGAGGACATCGCGGCGAGCCATCTTCTTGAGACGCCGCATCCGCTGCTGTGGATCGTGCGTCAGGCGCGCCCCGTGCGGATGGAGGCAATCGCCCGCCGCTATCTTACGGGTTCGCTGTGGCGCGCCTACGACGGCGGAGCCCGCGAGGTTGGCGGGGTCCGGCTCCCCGAGGGTCTGGCGCAATACGGCGAGCTGCCCAGGCTGCTTTTCACACCCAGCACCAAGGGCGTGATTCGCGGCATCGAGGGGGTCCCGGAGAGCGACGACGCGCCGCTGGATCCGGCGATTCTCCGGTCGCGCCCGCGGGAGTTCGGGCTGCGCAACCCGGACGACGTCGACGCCTGTGTCACCATGCTGGAGAACGCTTTCGTCTTCATCGAGCGGGCGCTCGCGCGCAGCGGGCAACTTCTCGTGGATACGAAGTTTGAGTTTGGATTGGCGCCGGCGGTCGACGGCGGCGACGAGCTGATCGTAATGGACGAGGTAGGCACGCCCGACTCCTCGAGGATCTGGGACCGCGACGACTGGGAGCGGGGACAGCCGCGGGAACGCAGCAAGGAACAGTTCCGCGGAGAACTCCTTGCGTGGGCCGAGGATCGCCGGGTTCTCCTTGCGCCTTCACGCATGGACGAGCGCCTCGCGCTGGCTCGCGACTCGCGCCTGCCGGACGAGTTTTTCCTGGGTCTCGCGGAGACCTATCGTGACCAGGTGCGAGCGATTGTCGGAGACGTTCCCGCGCCGGATCCACGGCCACGAGATTCGCTCTGCGCCGTTCTCGCGGAGCTTGGCCTGTTGTGATGGCCGGCTGAGCGGGGAGTGGGCACGTGTTGACAGATCCGGCGTTCTACCTTGTCAGCGTTCCCGCGGTGCTGCTCTACGGCATTGCCAAGGGCGGCTTCGGTGGCGCCGTGGCGATCCTCGCGGTGCCGCTTATGGCGCTGGTGATGGCCCCCGCGCAGGCGGCGGCGATCTTGCTGCCGATCCTCGTGGTGATGGATTTCGTTGTCATCTACAGCTATCGGGGGCACTTCGACGCCCGGGCTCTGCGCCTGCTGCTACCCGGTGCTTTACTGGGGATCAGCGCCGGTTTCCTTCTGGCCGACCATATGAACGACGATTTCATGCGGGTGCTCGTCGGGGCCGTGGCCCTGGCGTTCGGTCTTCAGGCACTGCTCGGTTGGCTGTCGCGGGTTGGGCGGGAACACCATGCGCCGGCTGCCGGTTTCTTCGGAGCCCTGGCCGGGTTTACGAGCTTTAGCATCCATGCGGGCGGGCCGCCGCTCACGATGTATCTGCTGCCCAAGCAGTTGCCACCGATGGTCTACGCCGGTACGGCCGGGCTGTTTTTCTGGGTCGTGAATCTCGCCAAGTTGCCGCCGTACTACGCGTTGGGCCAGTTCACCGGCGACACCTTGATCTATTCCGCCGCGCTTGTGCCCATCGCTCCGCTGGGGGTGCTGGTCGGTCGACAGTTGGTGCGCATCTCGAACCCGCGTCTTTATTACCGTGTGATTGCGCTGTTTCTGGTGATTGTTGGTATCAAACTCCTCGCCGACGGTTACAGCGGACTTACGGGTGCAGCGGAGGAAGCGACGACGGCGGTGGCGAGACCCGCGACTGTTGCCGCTGCGGACGCTTGTTTATACTCCGGCGCCGGAGAGCTCGGGGAGGAGACCGACGCCCATGGCCAACGAACTGCGGCACGTACAATTGACCGAGACCGTTGCGGCGTCGCCGCAGGTCTTCGCTACGGATATGCAGGCGATCGCTGATGAGGGCTACCGGGTCGTCGTCAACAATCGCCCGGATGCGGAAGCCATGGACCAGCCGACGTCCGAGGACCTGAAAACCGCCGCGGAGGCCGCGGGCCTGGTGTATCACTACTACCCGCTGGATGCGTTCAATTACCCCGGCGATGATCTCGCCGCTATCCGCGAACTCTTCGACGACACGAGCCGACCCGTTTTCGCATTCTGTCGCAGCGGGACCCGCTCCACCAATCTCTGGGTAAGCAGCCGACCGGAAGAAGAGCGCGACGCGGCCCGCCATTACGCCCAGCAGCTGGGCTTCGACGTCTCCATGTCGCTGCGTTGAGCGGCCTGTGAATACGGTGCCGGTGCGTCCCGCGAGCACGGTGGTGCTGCTGCGGGATCGCAACAGTGAAATCGAAGTGTTGCTGGTGCGACGCAACCGCGCTCTGGCTTTCGCCGGCGGCTTCTGGGTATTCCCCGGGGGAGCGGTCGACGAAAACGATTTGATGGCCGCCGGGGACAATCCGGACGAAGCCCCGCGCTTCGCGGCGGCGCGGGAGGCCGAAGAAGAGGCGGGCATCCGTCCCGATCCGAAGGGCATGGTCCTCATGAGTCACTGGACCACACCGGTCGGCGAGGTAAAGCGGTTTTCAACCTGGTTCTATGCCGCGGCGCTTCCCTCGGACTGTGAAGTCCGGATAGACGAAGACGAAATTCACGACTGGCGATTTATCACCGTGGCAGCCGCCTTGCGCGAGCACCGCGCCGGCGAACTCGCCATGCTGCCCCCGACCTACATTACCCTCTGCGCGCTGGATCGTTACGCCACGGCCGCCGAAGCCCTTGCCGGGGAGCGCTCGTCGCCCTGTCCACATATCCTGCCGCGGCTGGTTTCGGTGGAGGGGGAGGGCGGTTTCGCCACGCTCTATCCAGGCGACGTCGCCTACGAAGGCAGCGGTTCCGAGGGCTTTGACGATCCCGGGCCGCGTCATCGCGCGATACTGCGCGACGGTGCGTGGCAGTACAGCTACGATGGCGTGAACAACGCACCGTCCCTCTTTCCTCTGGACGACGCCTAGAAAGCGCCCCCTGGCCCGGCCTCGACGGCGCCCTTTGCCTCTGCCGGTCCTCGATAAAAAGACGTGGTCGGCAGATTCCGAAGGCGGCACAATCCGCTGCTTGAGAAACATCGCCCGAGGAGTTGCCATGGCTTTGGAATCATCGACGCAGGAAGCGCCGGAGCGCGGCTTCACGCTGTGGGACTGGCCCGTCCGCATTATTCACTGGCTGGTGGTGATCCTTCTGCCTGCAAGCTGGTGGACCGCCGACCAGGGGAATCTCGACGCCCACAAATGGCTGGGACTGATCATTCTCGTGGCTGTGTGCACGCGTCTTTGCTGGGGCCTCATGGGCTCGGCGCAGGCGCGCTTCAGTGATTTCCTGCGCGGTCCTCGGGCCGTGATCGCCACGCTTCGCGGGCGGAGTGAAAGCACGACTCCCGGACACAACCCGGCGGGCGGCTGGTCCGCGGTGCTGCTGTGGTCATTGCTCATCGCCCAGGCGCTGTCCGGTACCGTGAACAGCGATGACATTCTGTTCACCGGCCCCTTCCGCGATGTCTTTGACAGCGGTACGAGCGATGCGATCTCTGCCTGGCACGAGCCCCTGTTCAACATCCTCCTGGGCTTTGTCGGGCTTCACCTTCTGGCGATTGCCTACTACGAAAGACTCAAAGGAAAACGCCTGCTGCGCCCCATGCTTACCGGGAGTGCCCCCGGACGCTTCGGCACGGCGCCGCCCCAGCCCCTGTACAAGGCCCTTATCATCGCGGCTGTAATGGCGGCGGTCCTGTGGGGCCTGATGGAGCTGGCGCCGGAGCCGAGTAGCGATTTCTACTGGTAGGCGCCAGCGACTGCGGTGCCTACCGTCCTCAGGGCACGATCATCCAGCGCAGCAGCAGCGCGACGGCTCCGATGGCCGCAACGCTCGCCAGCCACAGGCCGATAAACCAGAGGAGTCGTGTCACAACCATCTCAGTGGTAGCCCCGTTCCGGGTCGAGCTTGCCGCGGAACACCCAGTAGGCATAGGCCGTGTACAGCAGGATGATCGGGATCAGAACGACAGCCCCGACCAGCATGAACAGCTGACTGCTCCGAGGCGCCGCGGCTTCCCAGATGCTCACCTCGGTCGGGATGAGGTAGGGCCACATCGATACACAAAGGCCCAGGAACGACAGCGCGAACAACCCGAGCACCAGAAGGAAGGGGCGAAGATCGCTGCCCTCGCCGCGCAGGGATCGCGCAAGGAGTAACGCCAGCACCGCCACGGTCAGGGGCACCGGCGCAAGAACGAATACCATGGGCAGCTCGAACCAGCGCTGATAGTAGGCGGTGTCGAGGAACGGCGTGGCCACGCTGACGGCGCCGATCATGAACACAGTCGCGGCGCCGGCGGCCTTCGCGATCCGTCGAGCGCGCTCGCGTACCTCGCCCTCGGTTTTCAGGATCAACCAGCAGGCGCCAAGGAGTGTATAGGCGATGATCACGGCCAGACCCGTAAGCAGCGAGAAGGGTGTTAGCCAGTCGTACCAGCCGCCCCCGTAGGCGCGGCCGTCTACCTCGATTCCCTGGAGGAGCGCGCCGAGCGCGATGCCCTGGGCCAGGGCCGCGACCAGGGAACCGGCGATAAAGGCGCGGTCCCACCAGCGCTCCCAGCGTCTCGTACGCCAGCGGTACTCAAAGGCCACGCCGCGAAAAACCAGGGCAAGCAGCATAGCGATGATCGGCGCGTAGAGCGCGGTCATGAGGATGCCGTAGGCCATGGGGAAGGCGGCGAAAAGTCCACCGCCCCCGAGCACGAGCCAGGTCTCGTTGCCGTCCCAGACCGGCGCCACGCTGTTCATCAGGAGATCGCGGTCCCGCTTCTCGGGGAAAAACGCAAAGAGAATGCCAATCCCGAGGTCAAAGCCGTCGAGAACGACGTAGATGAACACGGCCAGAACGAGGATACCCGCCCAGACAACGGAAACGTCCATGGGCCTACCCCGCCGAGGGCAGCAGTTCGTCACTGCCACCGACCAGGCCCGATGTGCGCAGGGGGCCGTCGTCCAGGACCTCGGGCGCCGCGCTCCGCGGTGCCTTGCCCATCAGGCGCAGCACGTAGAACACGCCGGCACCAAAGACGAGAAAATACACGACTATGAACACCAGGAGCGACGTGGCTACCGCCGGTGCCGCGATCGGCGACGCGGACATCGCCGTCGTCAACTCGCCGTAGATCGTGTACGGCTGGCGTCCGACCTCCGTGGTGACCCATCCGGCAATTACGGCGACGAGCCCCGAGGGCCCCAGAAGCACGGCCGAGCGCAGCAGCCCGCGGCTGGTATAGAGCGTTTGTCGGGCTCGACACCAGAGGCTCCACAATCCCAGGGCGACCATCGCCATGCCGATGGCCACCATGATCCGGAACGACCAGAACACGACGGGAACGGGAGGCTGCTGGTCGTCCGGTATGGTGTCCAGCCCCGCCAGGGGCGCGTTGAAATCGTGCTTCAATATCAGGGATGAGAGCTTGGGAATCTGAACGACATAGTCAACACGCTGCTGGGCGTCGTTCGGAATGCCGAAGAGAATCAGCGGCGCGCCGTCCGGGTGGCTCTCGTAGTGTCCCTCCATCGCCATGACCTTCGCGGGCTGATGTTCGAGCGTGTTCAGCCCGTGTAAATCGCCGAGGAAGACCTGCACCGGGGCGACAATCGCGGCCATCCACATGGCCATGGAAAACATGCGGCGCACGGCAGCGCCCTGCTCCCAGCGCAGCAGATGCCAGGCCGCGACGCCGCCAACGACAAACGCCGTGGTCAGGTAGGACGCGGTGAGCGTGTGTGCGAGGCGGTAAGGGAAGCTGGGATTAAAGACGATTGCCCACCAGTCTTCCGGCACGAACTGTCCGTTCGGTGCGATGGAGAAGCCCGCGGGAGTCTGCATCCAGCTGTTCACCGAGAGTATCCAGGTCGCGGAAATCGCCGTGCCGATAGCGACCATGGCGCAGGCGAGCATGTGCAGGCGTTCCCCTACCTTTTCCCGGCCGAAGAGCATGATGCCCAGAAAGCCGGCTTCCAGGAAAAAGGCCGTGAGCACCTCGTAGGCCATCAGCGGTCCGATCACGGGGCCGGCGCGATCCGAAAATACGGCCCAGTTGGTGCCGAATTGATAGGACATGGTGATTCCGGACACCACGCCCATGGCGAAAATGATGGCGAAAATCTTGATCCAGAAATGGAACAGATCGATGTAGGCGCCGTCGCGGGTACGCAGCCACAGCCCGTTCAGAACGGCCAGGTAGCTGGCCAGGCCGATGGACAGGGAAGGAAATATGAAATGAAACGCGACGGTGAACGCGAACTGAACCCGCGCGAGGAAAACAGGATCTAGAGTTTCAAGCATACTGTCGTTGCCGCATTTATCATCGAGTGCGCCAGAGTGGTGCACACCAATGTGTTACGGAAAGTAACGTATTTCAGATCATGGTAGCGAAGTGGGCCGATGGGTCAAAGCACGCTGTGCCCACATCCTATGCTAACGATCCTCGAATTGTTCCCGTTTTGGGCTAACACCTCGAGTCCCGGCTCTCCGCGAGGTCTCGGGTACCACCGCACGTCCCACGCCCTATTTTGAGCAGTCCACGGGATACCACTGGTCTCTGCTGAGTTCATCGAGGGGGTCGGCTTCGATAACCTCGAAGCAGCGCTTACCCACGCGTACGAACGTAGACCAATGCGAGCCCGTCATTCGTGTGACCTCCGAAAGCGGGCCGTTAGAACGCTCGAAGCGCGGGCGTGGGCTGCGCCGTGATCGGAGCTCCGCCAGCTGCCCCGCCAGGCGGGGATCGAAAACGCGACGATCGCGTTCAGCGGCGCCGCTTTGTGACGACGAGGGATAGACGGGCGCATCGCTTCCCGGCAGACGCAGGTCGAGCCTAGATACACCCGGACTGTCGTTGCTCTCAGTCGGGGCCGAGGATTCCGTCAGGTTACGGAATTGGTCGACTTCGGTCGCCACGTCCACGTTCGGAGTGTGACGTACGTCACCCGATTCAGTCGCTGCCGTGCTTCGCTCCCCGGGACCGGGAATTGCGCCGGGGTCTTGGTAGCGCCGGAGTTCGAGGCTGATCCCCCGTTCCTGCCGCGGCTCGGGAGCCTCAGCGAAGGGTATGGGCCACCAGTTCAAAATCAGTGCGTGTAGAGCAAGCGACAGGAGCACGCCCGCCAACAGCCCGCGGTAGTCTGGCTCCGAGTTGCGAAGTACGGTTTGATCCACGGTACGTTGGAGTGTTCGGCATTCGCGGTGTTCCCCGACGAGGGCTTTGTTTATTTCTCGGCAGTCAGGTTCCGCATCGCCTCGGTTTTGACGCCGTCCACGGCCTCCGCCATCGCTTGGTAATTCGCCCCCGCGGGTCCGATCGCGGACTCTTCAAAAACGACGTTTGTGCCTTCTTCCGCCGCCTCGAGGGTGATGGTCCAGACAACGTAGGCGCCCATCCCCTGGAGGGGGCCGAAGGGCGCCTCGAGACGCAGGGTCTTCTCCTCATCGATGAACAAAACGGTGCCGTGCGCGACCGAGCCACCGTCCCAATCCTCCCGCCAGAGTCCTCCGACCTCAAGTTCCAGGGAGATATTCGCCGCGTCGCCTGAGTAGCTGTGTCGCGGATCCCACCAGGACGACGGCCGGATCAGGCGCTGCCACGTGTCTTCCACGCTGCGCGACGTGTGGCCGTCGTGGCGGAGTGTGAAATGGGAGTCCGAAGCCGAGACCACCTCGGCGTGGGCCGGAGCGGTCACGCCGATCACGCACATCAACACTAGGTCACCAAGGCGTTTCATCGTTAGTTCTCACCAAAAATAGCTGCGTCGACGAAGAGTGTAAGCGTAACGGGGCGCACCAAGAAGAGGCATGGATTGCGCTAAAAAAACCCCTGTATTCCCGCGGTTTATAGCCTATGCTCAAAGAAAAAATCGTTTCTTGGGCAAGGACGCTGTTGGGGGAAAGCGAAGCAGCTGTGGCCAGAAGCACGAAAGCGGATGACCGATACGGTACTGCTGATACTCGCAGAACAGCCGTAGTCGGCGGCGTAGGGAAGCGCGTCCGAGCCCGCCTGGCCCGCTGTGGGCAGGCAAGCCACAACGCCAGCCTGCTCGCTGCCATGCTTTTCTGCCTCTACGCCACCGCGAGCCCCGGGGCGATGGCCGCCCAGTGTGACTACGTTGTCCGCAATGATTGGAACTCCGGTTTCACCGTCGATCTGACGATCACCAATACGGGTGCTACGGCCATCGACGGCTGGGAGGTGGGCCTTGAGTTTCTCGACGGATCGCGCATCACCGGCGCCTGGAATGTCGATCTGGTCGGTGACAATCCCTACCAGGCCCAGAACAAAGGCTACAACCGCAGCATCGCCGCGGGGGGAAGCCAGAGTTTCGGATTCAACGGGAGCAAGGCAAATCCGGGTACGCCAGCGCCTCTGGCCGTGCTCAGTGGTGTCTGCATGGCCGATGGCGGCAGCGGCCTCCCGGTCGCGCACGCCACCGCAAGCTCTACGTCGGGCACTGCGCCCCTCGAGGTGCAGTTCGATGCAAGTCAGTCCCAGGATACGGGCGGCGCCGGGCTTAGCTATTTCTGGGATTTCGGAGACGGCAGTTCATCCACCGCGGCAGCGCCCACCAAGACCTTTGACGTGGCCGGACAGTACGCGGTGTCCCTTACCGTCAACAACGGCGATCAGGATTCCCAGCCCTTCGATCTGAGCATTGACGTTGCGCACCCTGCGCCGGCTACGGCGGCCTGCAGCTATCGCCTGGCCAACGAGTGGGGATCCGGTTTTACCGGTGAAGTCAGCGTTACCAACGGGGCCGATGGCACGATCGATGGCTGGTTCGTGACCGTGGATTACCCGGATGGGTCGCAGCTCACGGGGACATGGAACGGGCAGCAGGGGGATGGCCCTCCCTACCGCATCGACAACGCCAATCACAATCGCGTCATAGCCCCCGGCGAGACCGTGAGCTTCGGGTTCAACGCCCAGCGACCCGCTCAGGGAGCACCGAACACGACGCCGGTGCTCGGTGGAATCTGCGGCGCCGGCAGCGGCAACCGGGCGCCCCTGGCCCATGCAAGCGCGTCTACTACCCAGGGCGAGGCCCCCCTGAGTGTCAGCTTCGACGCCAGTGATTCCAGCGATGCCGACGGCGATGCTCTGAGCTACACCTGGACGTTCGGCGATGGCGCGGTCTCGGATGAGCTCATGCCGACGCACGTGTTCGCCGATGCCGGCACCTACCAGGTAACGCTGCTGGTGAACGACGGGGAACGCGATTCCGCACCCGTGGTGCTCTCGATCATGGCAACGGAGCCCGATCCTGATCCCGACCCGGACCCCGATCCGGACCCCGACCCCGACCCCGACCCCGATCCCGACCCGGACCCCATTGCAAACTACTCCTTGGTCGGCGACCGTTCGTCTCTGTACTTCACTTCCACGAAGAAAGCGCACGTCGTCGAGGCGCACACGTTCACCCGCCTGCAGGGTGGTATCGATGCCAGCGGCGCCGCCTCGGTCACCATAGACCTTGACAGCGTGGATACGGGAATTGCGGTACGCGATCAGCGCATGCGCGACTACCTGTTTGAAACGGCGCTGTACGGCAGCGCTGAGATTTCCCTGAACGTGGATCTGGCGGATCTTCAGGCAATGCCCGTCGGCAGCAGCCGCTTCTCGCGCGTCTCGCCGGAGGTGAGCCTCCACGGCGTCATGCTCTCCGTTGCGGCCGACGTCCGCATCACCAGGCTCTCGGACACGAGCATCCTCGTACAAAGCATCGCGCCGGTGCTTATCGACGCCGTGGACTTCGATCTGGACGGCGGCATCGAAATGCTCCGCGATCTGGCCGGACTCAACGTGATCAGTCACGCCGTACCCGTCAGTTTCCACTTTCTCTTCGACGCGCAGGGGGGAGGGTGATGGCGGCCGGCGACTTCATCCGTGCGGGACGCGGTGCGACAGTGACGCGGGCACGGCGTTCAGCGCTCCGGCGCGTAGCGTCGGCGCTGGTGCTGCTTGCAGGCGTATCGCTTGCCGCCGATCCTGCCTTCTCAGGCAGCTGCAGCTATGAGATCGAGGATGAGTGGAACAACGGATTCAAGGGCAAGGTCACGCTGAGCAATGGGGACATGGCGGTCAGCGACTGGGGTCTGCAGTGGACCTGGCCGAGCGGCACGTCGCTGAACAACGGATGGAACGCGAGCTTCGATTGCAGCGCGAATCGCTGCAGCATCACGCCACCGGCCTGGCAAAACGGCCTGGCTGCCGGAGAGAGCTACTCTTTCGGCTTTACCGCCCAGAAACCGGCCGGCACCAGCACAGCGGTCGTCGACCTTGAGGGCGAGTTCTGCGGGAGCGCCGGGTCGTCACTCTGGACCTTGGATCCCGATAGTTCATCGCTTCATTATGTGTCTACGAAGAAGGACCATATCGCCGAAATCAACACATTCACCCACGAAGCCACGGGCCGCAGCGCAATGGCCGGCAGCATCGATGCCAGTGGGCAGGCACTTCTAGCGATCGACCTGAATGCGGTGTCCACCGGGATAGCCACCCGAGATAGCCGTCTATTGAACCTGCTCTTCGAAACCGCCCTGATGCCTCGGGCCTTCCTGCGGGTGGCCGTGGATATTGCCGGTGTCGAAGCCATGGCTGCGGGGCAAACGCGCACCGATGCGCTTCTGGGCGAACTCAGTCTGCACGGAGCCCGCCAGGGGGTGGTGGCCAGCGTGCTGATCGCCAAGCTTTCCGCTGATGCCTTTACGGTTTCCACACTCGCCCCGGTCATCGTCGACAGCGAGAACTTCGATATGGCGCTGGGCATCGAGGCGCTGCGCAGCGTTGCCGGGCTCAGCGTGATTGGGGAGTCGGTGCCGGTCTACTTCAATCTCAGCTATCGCCGCAGCAATGACTCCGCCGCCGAAGGCCTGGCCTTTCCCGAGGCACCGGAACCGCCGACGGAGCTTGCCGGCAGTTTCAATGCGAACACCGCTGAGGCCGCCCTGGCCTGGCTCGACAACAGCGACGTCGAGACAGACTACCTGCTCCGGCGACGCAGCGTGGATGGAGCCTGGGGCACGGTCGCCGAGCTGCCGCCGGACAGCATGTACCTGGAGGAAGGTCTGCCGGACAGCGGTGAATTCGACTACAAGGTGATTGCCCTGAACCAGGGCATGCCGTCCCTGCCCAGCAACATCGAGCGCGTAAGCGTTACCGAGGGCAATCAGCTTGTGCGCGGAGAGAATCACTACGCGGCGCAGTGTGCGGGATGCCATGGATCGCAGGGTGAGGGCACGGCCAACTTTCCGCCGCTGAACACCGCTCGCGATATGGCCACGCTGATCAGCTATATCGCCGCCAACATGCCGCTCAATGATGCTGCCAGCTGTGGGGAGGACTGTTCCGAGGACGTGGCGGCGTTCATTCAGACGCTGTGGGTCGAGGAAACAGCCTGCAACCTGGCGCTGAGCCCCGTCAGCTATGGGGCACGGCAGCTCAAGATGCTCACGCAGTTCGAGTATCAAAATAGCGTCGAGGATCTCATCGGCGTCGACTACGAGGTCGCCGACGGCCTGTCCGCCGATACCAAAATCGGGTTCTTCTACAACAACACGCACAGCCCCGTGACCGCGGCCGCCTACAGCAACTATTTGCTGGTTGCCGAAGAAATAGCAGCCTGGTCCGCCGAACGGAGTTTCTCGCCGGCGCTCGACTGCGGAAGCATCGGGCCCGCCTGCGTGGATGAGTTCGTCAATGAACTTGCGCCGCGCGTATTCCGGAGACCGCTCAGTGACGAGGAGCGCAACAGCTACCGCGCCCTCGCCGATGGCAGCGAGACCTCGGGGGATATCGAGGCGGGCCTGAAACTCGCGCTGGAGGCGCTGCTCTCTTCGCCTCAGTTTATCTATCGCCACGAACTCGGCGAGCGCAACCCGGCCAACACCTCCATCGATAACGACGCCTTCGAGCTCACCTCCTACGAGATGGCGACCTTCCTCGCCTACACGTTAACCGGCAGTACCCCGGATCAGCCGCTCCTGGCGGCGGCGGAGCGTGACGAGCTGCGCGATGAAGTGTCCATCCTGGCCCACGCGACGCGCCTCGCGGACAAGGCCAAAGCGTCCCTCGGCAATTTCGTCGGGAGCTGGTTGGGCACGGCAGAACTGGAGCTTGCGGCGAAGGATCCGGCGCTGTGGCCAGACTTCCCTTCCCTCGTTCCGCACCTGAAAAGCGAGATCAATGAGATGTTCGCCCACGTGTTGCTGACGCCGGGCGAACGTTTCTCGTCGTTGTACGACGCCAACTACACCTTCGTGAACGGCCCCCTCGCCTCGCACTACGGCATGCCGGGCGTTGCCGGCAGCCGCTTCGAGAAAATCAGCACCTCGGACCGCGGCGGGATCCTTGCCAATGGGGCCTTCATGGCGCGCTGGGGGGAGGCCGAGGAGTCTTCTCCCATCCTGCGCTCGGTGCGGGTACGCCGGCGCATGTTGTGCCAGGAGCAGCCGGACCCGCCGGCGGGCACCTTCGCGGCGCGGGAGGAGAAGCTCGCCGCGCTCTCGGATTTCCTCATGCAGCCCACAACCACGAACCGCATGAAGTACCACCGTCTGACCGAGGACTCCCCCTGCACGACCTGCCACCTCGAATACATCAATCCGCTGGGCTTCGGCATGGAGGACTTTGACACGGTCGGCCGTCTGCGCAGCGTGGACCGCAACGCCAATCCCATCGATGCCAGCGGCGTGCTCTTTGCGCCGAACCGCTACAGCGACATCCACGAGTCTCTGGCCTTTACCGGTACCCGCGGTCTCGGGGCCCTGCTCGCGCAACAGCCCGCTGCCCAGGCCTGCCTGCCGCAGCAGATGTTCCGCTATGTGATGGGGGTGGGTTACCAGAACATCAATCGCGCCGACCCCGGGGGGCCCCAGCTCGTGAGTGACGCGGAGAAATCCGGCTACGCCTGCGAAGTCGACCGCCTGCAGCAGACAATGATGTCCGTCAGCCCGCGCTCCATGCTCGAGTCCTTTGGCGTCCTTGAATCGGTCCGCTATCGCAAGGCCTGGCCGCGCAATGCGGGGGGCAGCCAGTGAAGGGGAGGGGCGGGAGCATGAGTGAAGCGGCGGACCTGTTGAAGCAGTCACGGCGGCGCTTTATACGCCGCTGCATGGCCTCGGGCATTCCGCTGGCGCTGGCCAAGTCATCGCCCCTGATTGGCGGCCTGCTGTTCGCCCGGGACGCCGAGGCCCAGGGCGGGGTCAATAAGACTGTAGTGGTCTATGTACCCGGAGGCGGCATTCACGATTTCTGGGCGCCAAGCGGCAGCGGTTCGGACATGGTGATGGGGCCCATGTCCGTCGGCTACGATCCGGTAAAAACCGATTGCAACTTCATGCTCAACATGTCGCACGCAAACGCGGGTCATGGACGCATGCCGGTCATGCTGACGGATCGCTATTACGGCAAGGACAGCTACGACGTGTTCATGGGGAAGCGCCTCGGTCCGGCGCTGCCCTTCCCGTACGTCAATCTTGGCGTGCAGAGCAACGGCAACGGCTACATGACCCGGGACAACAACACCCTGATCCCGTTCCAGGACAACCCCTTTACCGCCTTTCGGCTGCTGTTCGGAGCCGGTGCCGCGCGTTCGCCGAAGTCGGCCATTGTCGACCTACATCAGGCCGCCGTAAGTGCGATCCGCAGCAAGCTCGCCGGCTACGAGGTCCAGCGTATGGACCAGCACCTGGCGGCTATCGCCGACACGGAGCAGCGCCTACTCAGCCAGTCCGGCGGCAGCGCCTGCCCGGGCCTGCCCGATGCGACGGAGTTCGATCTGAACGGCAGCACCTTTTCGCGCGAGGCCAGGCTGCAGATCGACATCGCAGTTGCCGCCCTGGGCTGCACCCTTACCCGTTCCGTGTCCATCGGCTTTGGCAACCATCAGTCGCAGTTTCGTACCCCGGAGCTGGGATACCAGGGGATCTATCATCAGTCTATCCATGGCGGCAGCGGAGGACGGATCAACTATCCCTATTACACCGAAATGCGGGCACACCTTGGGAGTCTTACCGCGTACCTTATCCAGCGTCTGGGCGACGCCGGGCTGCTGGACAGCACCATCGTTGTCGAAACCACCGACATGGGTCACGCAGACAAGCACTCCGGCGACGACGTGCCGCTGCTCCTCGCCGGTGGAGGTGGGGTTATTCGCCGGGGGGTGACGACCGAAGCCGGTGCGGCTTACGACAACTATGATCTGCTCTATACCGCGGCTAAGGCCTGTGGCGTCGAGTTCGATACCGGGCGTGAAATTCCTGGCGTGCTGAGCTAACCCTAAACGCGGCAAAGCGACGCTGAAACGCGATCAGCCGTGTTCGGCCGTGTTCAGCCGTGTTCAGCCGTGTTCAGCCGTGTAATGTCGGCTCCGGGCGACCCAGATAGTAGCCCTGGAGGAAATTCACTCCCATTTCCACAAGGGTCGTTGCAACCCGTTCGTTTTCGACATGCTCCGCGACCGTAGGAATGTCGATCACGCCCGCCACATCGATAAACGACTGCACGGTAGCCCGGGCCAGTTCGTCATCAAGAAGGCCGCTGATGAACTGCCCATCTATCTTCAGGTAGTTCAGGGGGAGAGACTGAAGATAGCGGAACGAGGCCATGCCCGATCCAAAGTCGTCCAGGGCGATATGAACGCCAAGCTCCTGTACCTGCGCGAGAAACTCCTTCACTTCGATGAGATTGGAGATCATCGCCGTTTCGGTGATCTCAAGCACCAGCCGCTTGCAGGACTCCGGGCGCTGGCGCCCGAGAAGCGTCAGCACGAAGTCCTGGAACATGCGGTCGCCGATGGAGCGCCCGGAGAGGTTCACGAACAGGACTGCGCTGTTCAGGTGCTGACGGTGCAGTAGATTCATCGTCTCAAGAAGTACCCAGCGATCGATCCGGCTGATCAGATGAAAGCGCTCCGCCACCGGAAGGAACGCGCCCGGCGGGACGAGTTCGCCATCCTGCCCTTCCATTCTGAGCAATACTTCAAAGCGGGATTGCTCTCGGGACCGCATGCTCTCGTGGGCGGAGACAATCGGCTGACAGTGCAGGACAAAACGGTTGTGATCGAGCGCCGCCTCGATCTGCGTGACCCAGCGGGTCTCGCTGCGCTGGTTCAGGATTGCGCTGTCGCTGTCCTCGTACACGTGGACCCGATCGCGACCTGCAGCTTTCGCCGCGTAGCACGCCGTGTCGGCGGCCTGGAGCACCGCGGTGACGCTCGGCCAGCCGCGGCTGATATGTACCAATCCAACGCTCACACCGACGCGGAAGCGCTGTTCGCCGTGGACGAATCTGAACTCCCGGATGCGCTCACAGACGTTCTGCGCAATTTTCACGGCCTTCTTGGCGGGGCAGCGCTCGAGAATCATGCCGAATTCGTCGCCGCCGAGGCGCGCTACCGTATCCCGCGCCCGCACAGTATCGCGGAACAGCGTCGCAACGCGCTGCAGGAGTTCATCGCCCACGGAGTGGCCGCAGCTGTCATTCACGATCTTGAAGTTATCAAGGTCGATGCACAGGACCGAATGTTGGAACTCCGGGCGGTTATCGTCTGTAAGCAATTCTTCCAGCTGATCCTCGAACTCTACGCGGTTGGTCAAACCGGTGAGCAGGTCGTGCTTGGCCCGATAGCGCATTTCGCCGGTGAGGCGACGCTGCTCGGTGACGTCGTGGAACACCATCACCGCTCCAAGGAGGCGGCCATCTTCGGTCAGTATGGGCGCGGCGGAGTCTTCGACGCCGTGCTCTCGTCCGTCCCGGGCGATGAGAATGGCGTCCTGGGCAAGGTTCACGACTGCGCGCTCGGCGAGGCAGCGGCTGACCGGATTGGCAACGGGCTGTCGGCTGTGTTCATCAATGGCCTTGAACACATCTTCGATGGGGAGGTCGCGCGCGGCTTCCGGGGACCAGCCGGTGAGGCGCTCCGCGACGGGATTCAACCAGGTGATGTGACCCTCCTGGTCGGTGGTGATCACGCCGTCGCCGATGGATTCGATGGTTACGCGCAACAGTTCGCGGCTCTCGGAAATTTCCTCGAGCAGCTTGCGCCGCTCCGTGACGTCCTGGAATGCGCCGAAGAGGCGCTGCTTCCCCCCGTCATGGAAAGAGGACTGACCCAGGGCGCGCACCCAGATGCGCTCGCCATCAGCCCGTATCAGCGGCACCTCTACATCCCAGGGTTCGCCCGTTTCCATCGTTCGCTCCACATTTTCTCGAATCTGCTCCCGCGCCTCGGGGGCGTAGAAATTGATGGCGGAATCGAGATCCGGCTCATAGTCCGGGGATACGCCGTGGATGCGTTTTGTTTCTGTGGTCCACAGTAGCGTCTGTGTTTCAAGGTCGAGTTCCCAGCCGCCGACCTGGGCGAGGCTGCCCGTGGACTCCAGCAGGTTGCTCATGCGCAGGAGCGATTCCTCCTGCGTCTTGCGCTGCTGAATGTCGAGATGCACGCCGAACATGCGCAAGGCCGTGCCGTCTTCCCCCCACTCCAGAACGCGTCCGCGGGTCAGGAGCCACACCCAATGACCGTCGCGGTGGCGCATGCGAATTTCGCATTCGTAGTCCCGGGCTTCTCCTGCAAAGTGTCTTCCCAGCGCTTCTTGCACCGTTTCGACATCATCCGGGTGGGTGAACGCCGTGAAATTATCGATGGAAACCGGCTCAAGCTCCTTGCGCTTATAGCCGAGCATGTCGGCCCAGCGATCGTTGATCGCTACCGTGCCTTCGGGGATGTGGTATTCCCAGGTTGCCACTTCCGTTGCTTCGATCACCGAGGCGAGCTGGCGACGCTCGGCCAGCAGGATTCGCTGTACCTCGTTCATCATGGTGTCGTGGAGATCAGAGTCCGCTTCCGCCGCCGAGATGCGCGTCTGCAGTTCTTCGGGCAGCCCGGGAGTCGCGGACGCGATCATCGTCGCGGCCGCGACGGCAAGGGAGACGAGCGTCTGGCGCTCCGACGGCGTCAGGCTGTGAGGCCGTGTGTCCAGCACCGCCACGGAGCCGAGGGTCAATCCGGCGATGCGTAGAGGCGCCGAGGCAATAAACCGGGCGCCGGGCAAAAGGCTCTGGACTCGCGAGCTGGCCAGCGCCGGGTTTGACCCTGGATCCGCCACTTCAGCGATCGCGTCTTCGCCACTCGTTTGCGTAATGAGCATGGGCCCCGTGAGCGCTTCCGGGGTCAGCTCGAGACCCGCGCTGGCCTTGATCCACTCGCTGCCGTCGGCGCTGATCGTCACCACAGCCGCGGCTACCTTGCAGCTCCTGGCAGCGACCAGGGCGAGCGCCTCTAGGCCCGGGTCCTTGCCCCCGCTGTGAGCGCCCAGCGCATCTAGCAAACGCATCGGGTCAAGTTCATCGGCGTCGGGGTTGTCGTGAGTCACAGTCTGATCACGCGTCGGGAATCAGGGATTCGCCGGCAAACAGGTGCGAGGGCAGGCCCGGCAGGTAGTTCGGTACATCGTCGGAGCCGAAGGGGCGCGGTAAACCGGCGGCACGGCGAATTCCAGGGAGAAGCCCCCGGTGGAATGCCAAGCGCAAAGGCGGCAGCCACGTCTTGCGGCTCCGTTTCCGGCAGGCGCGGCAACTTTTTTCGTCGCGGCTTTGTTGTCGTTTTGTAGCTGCGGCTTTCCCCTGGCGAGACAAGCTCATATAACCGCTCCCCACAATCCACCCTGTGTATTTTATGCTTCGGATTTCTCCTGCTATCTGGGTCGTGCTCGTGTCAGCTCGCAGCGGGTGGGCAGCCCGCGCTCACGATGCGGCGGCGCCGGTGTCAGTGCCACCGCCACCGCCCGATCTGTCGCTGTGATCCTGTCGGATCCAGTCTGCGCCGGTGCAGGCCGCAGCACATGCTGAGGCACCGCCCAGAGCGTGAACCCGGCGTCGGACAGGTCCCGCTTTAGTAGAGGTAGTCCTTGGCTTTGTATTCATCGTGACAGGCTTTGCACGCGCCGCCGGTCTCCTTGAACGCAGCGCCAATAGTACCTTTGTCGCCGCTCTGCGCCGCGGTAGCCAGACCCGCGGCCGCGGTCTTGAAGTTTTCATACTTTTCGAGGAAATCGCCGGTATTCTCCCAGATTTCGGGCTTGGCACGCGTTTTACCTTTGTCGGACCCGGGAGCGAAAGCGCGCGCCACGTCCACGCTGGCCATGCCTGCCACATTGTTTGCAAAGGCCTGCATCCTGGCTTCGTCCCAGGGTATGTCACCCTTCAGCATGGCGCCCATGGGGCCGAAGTTCATGGCGACAAGAGTCCAGTAGGACTGGCGGTACGCCTGCATCGGCTCTTCCTTGCTGCCGTGCGCCAACACGCCCGAGGTGCTGGCTAGGGCGAGCGCCACGGCGGTCGTTTTCAGGGCGCGGCTTGTAAACCTAAACGCTGGGATCGTTCTTCCGGTCATGCTTGCTCTCCGTTGTAATCCGGGGTGATACCTCCAAGCTTCGGAACCGGTAAGTGTGCTGGATCCGGTCCGGGCTGGCCGCCGCTTCCTGCGCCGGTCCGGGCGCTCGCGTCGACTGCATGAGTTTACGTCCATTAACGGCGTTCGTATTGCCTCAATCAAACATGGCGTGGGTGGCGAGATCCTGACTTTCCTCCCCGGCGAGCTGCGCACGATAGCTGGCTGCAAGCGTCATGGAGCCAAATTCAGGAGTCGCCCGGGCATCGTAGCGCTGCGCCTGTTCGTCCCAGAGCAACATGGACTCCGTGGCGTAGTAGTGCCCGATGCGGGCGAACTCGGCCTTCGCTGCCATTTTTTTTGAGAACAGGCCTGCGATGCTCAAAACGCGCGCCGCGGCCAGGAGGAGCTGCGGTGGTACGGAGCGGACCTTCAATGGGCGCTGGCTGAGTTTGGCCAGAACACGCGCCTGCTCAAGCGGTGTGATTGCCGGCCCGGGCCCCCCGATCGGTAGGACACCGCGAAGGTCCGGATCCTCCAGGGTCAGGCGCAGGTAGCGGGCGAGATCGGCCTCGGCGATGGGTTTGCAGGCCGTGTCTTCCCCCGAACCGAACAGGAGGAAAGCCTTGCCGTCGCGCACGCGGGCGACCTGCCCGCTGAGGGACTTGAAGAAGGCCGTGGCTCTGACAATGCTGTGCGGCAGACCCGAGCCTGCGAGCTCACCTTCGAAACGCAGTTTGGCGTTCTGAAACGCCAGGCGCGGCTTTTGGACGCAGATTGCGGATAGCAGGGTAAAGTGCTTCACGCCCCGCGTCAGACTCCAGTCCAGCAGGTTGCGGTTGGCGGTGTACTCGACGAGCACGCTGTCCTCCGGCGCGCCGCTGCGACTGGCCAGGCAGGAGACAAGAAAGTTCACAGACTCCCGCCCGGCGTTCGAACTCTGTGCTTTATCGAGAGCCGGGAACAGCGAGTCCCGATCCGTAACGTCGGCGCGCGCCATGCGCACGCTGCCGTCCGCGTCGCTAGCGCCACCCGCCAGCGTCAACAGCTCCCGCGCGGCCGGAGCGTCGGGATCACGAACCGGGCAAATGAGGTCGTAGCCCGCCGCAAGGAGTTCCTGAGCGACACGCGAGCCGATATAGCCCGTCGCGCCGGCCAGTAGAACGGTGCCAGGCAGCGTCAGCGCCCCAGCATGGTCCGCGCAACGAGTTCGCGCATGATCTCCGAGGACCCACCATAGATGCGCTGGATGCGCGCGTCCGTGTAAAAACGCGAGATCGGATACTCCACGGTGTAGCCATAGCCACCGAAGAGCTGCAGGCAGTCATCGATGGTGCTGCACTGCATTTCGCAGGACGCGAGCTTCAACATGGCGGCCTTGTCCGCGGTCAGCGTTCCGGCGGCGTACTCGTCGGCGCACTGTTCATAGAGGGCCCGATTGAGGGCGATTTCCGTTTTTACATCGGCGAGCTTGAAGCGGGTGTTCTGGAACGCTCCGATGCTCTGGCCGAAGGCCTTGCGCTCTTTGACGTACTCGACCGTGAGGTCCAGGGCGCCCTCGGCGGAGGCGACGGCCTGGGCGGCGATTCCCAGTCGCTCGCGCGGCAGTTCTTCCATCATGATCACAAAGCCGCGGTTTTCATCGCCCAGGAGCGCGTCGCCGGGAAGGCGAACGTCCTGGAAGAACAGCTGCGCCGTGTCGGAGGTGTGCTGTCCGATCTTCTCGATCTTGCGGCTCTTTTCGAAGCCGGGAAGGCTGGCGTCGACAAGGAACAGAGACGTACCCTTGGCGCCCTTGCCCGGATCCGTGATCGCCGCCACGATCACGAGATCCGCGTGAATACCGTTGGTGATGAAGATCTTGGAACCGTTGAGGATCCAACCGTCGCCGTCTCGTACGGCATTGGTACGAATGCCCTGGACGTCGGAGCCGGCACCGGGCTCGGTCATGGCCAGTGCTCCGATCGCTTCTCCGGTCACCATCTTCGGAAGCCATTGCTGCTTCTGCGCTTCCGTTCCGTGGCGGCTGATGTAGGGAGCGACAATATTGCTGTGAATGCCAAAGCCCGACGCGATGCCGCCAAAGCCCATGCGCGAGAGCTCTTCGATGAGCATGAACGTGACCTGCGGTTCCGTGCCGGCGCCGCCGTAGGCTTCGTCGATGTCGGGACACAGCAGCCCCGCCGCGCCCAGCGTATTCCAGACGTCCCGGGGAACCAACTGCTCGCGCTCCCATTCCTCGTGTTGCGGAGCTATCTCCTGCTCGAAGGCGCGACGGGCCATGTCGCGAAAGAGCGTCATTTCGTCGCTGCCGATATCCATATTCATGGGCGTTGAGCCTCGTTCAGATCGCATTGCGGGAAGGCAATTTTCGTGGATGGCAGGCGGCGGTGCAACAAAGCCCGGGACGCGGCAGGAATGATCGGCATACACCACTGCGGGGGGACTCTGTTGCACCCGCTGCGGTGCTACACTCGGCGCCCCATCTCACAGCCCCTGCGTATTAGAGGACCATAAACCCATGCGTGAATATCTGAAGTTCTACATCAACGGCGAGTGGGTCGACCCGGCGCAACCGAAGACCCTCGACGTCATTAATCCCGCCGACGAAAGCGTCTGTGCACGCATCTCCCTGGGTAGTCAGGCCGATGTGGATAGCGCCGTTGCCGCCGCAAAAAAGGCCTTTTCGACCTTTGGATTCAGCTCCCGCGAGGAGCGCATCGCGCTCCTTGAGCGCTGTGTCGAGGTCTACAAGAAGCGCTACCAGGATATGGCCGACGCCATCAGGGAAGAAATGGGCGCCCCCAAGTCGCTGGCCGACGCCGACCAGGCCTACTGCGGTCGCGGGCACCTCGAGGCGGCGCTCGAAGTTCTGCGTAACTTCGAGTTCGAGGAAGACATCGGCGCACACCGTGTCATGAAGGAGCCCATCGGTGTTTGCGGATTGATCACGCCCTGGAACTGGCCCGTGAATCAGATCGCGTGCAAGGTGGCGCCGGCTATTGCCGTCGGCTGTACCACGGTGCTCAAGCCCAGCGAGATCGCGCCGCTGTCGGCGCAGATCTGGGCCGAGATCATGGACGAGGCCGGGGTGCCGGCGGGCGTCTTCAACATGATCAACGGCGACGGCCCCACCGTTGGCGCGGCGCTGTCTTCTCACCCCGACGTCGACATGATGTCGTTCACGGGCTCGACCCGCGCGGGGACTCAGGTGGCCATGAACGCCGCGCCCACGGTGAAGCGGGTCACGCAGGAACTGGGCGGCAAGTCGCCGAACATCATTCTCGACGACGCCGATCTGGAAACTGCCGTCACCCGTGGTGCACTTCACATGTTCCATAACACCGGGCAGTCCTGCAATGCGCCGTCGCGTATGTTCGTGCCCCGGGCGCGCCTGGCCGAGGCTGAGGCCATCGCCGCGCGGGCCGCGCAGAGCATCGTCATGGGTGATCCCGCGTCTACGGACACCGGCATGGGCCCGGTCGTATCCCAGCTGCAGTTCGATAAGATCCAGGGTCTGATCCGGAAGGGTATGGACGAGGGCGCGAAGCTTGTGGCCGGCGGACCGGGCAAGCCCGACGGCATGAAGTCCGGCTATTGGGTACGTCCCACGGTGTTCTCGGATGTGAGCAACGAGATGACGGTCGCCCGCGAGGAAATCTTTGGCCCCGTGCTGGTGATGATTCCCTACGACACGGAAGAAGAAGCCATCGAGATGGCCAACGATACGCCCTATGGCCTCGCCGGCTATGTGCAGAGCGAAGACATCGAGCATGCGCGGCGCGTGGCCCGGCAGATCCGAGCGGGTAACGTGCATCTCAATGGCGCCTCCGGTGGCTTCGAGATTCCCTTTGGCGGCTACAAGCAATCTGGCAACGGCCGCGAGTGGGGGGCTCACGGATTTGCGGACTACCTCGAAATCAAGGCCGTTGAGGGCTTTGCCGCCTGATGGCTGATTACGTTCTCGCCATCGACCAGGGCACCACGGGCAGCACGGTTGCTCTGGTCGATGCGCAGGGGCAGCTCTGCGCGAGCGTCAACGTCGAGTTTCCGCAGCATTTCCCCAGGCCGGGCTGGGTGGAGCATGAACCCGAGGACATCTGGAACTCGGTGCAAAAGGCCTTAGGGCGACTGCTGCGCAAGCGGCTTTGCAAACCCGGTGATATCGCCGCCATTGGGATCACGAACCAGCGCGAGACCTCGCTGCTCTGGGATCGGCACAGTGGTGAGGCGCTGCACCGGGCAATCGTCTGGCAGTGCCGCCGCACCGCGGATTTCTGCGCGTCTCTGCGCGACGCCGGGCACGAAGATGAAGTGCGCCGCCGCGCCGGTCTGGTCCTCGATCCGTACTTCAGCGCGAGTAAATTCCGCTGGTTGCTTCGCGACGCGCCGGGCGCCCGGCGCGCGCTCAAGGCGGGGCGGCTCGCCGCGGGCACCATCGACAGCTACCTGCTGTGGCGTCTCTCCGGTGGTACGCACTGCACGGACGCATCCAATGCGGCGCGCACCTCGCTCATGAATCTGGAGAAGCTCGGCTGGGACGAAGAACTGCTCAGGCTCTTTGAAGTACCTGACAGCATTCTGCCCCGGATCGCGCCCAGCAGCGCGATTCTCGGCCACACGAAGGGCATACGAGGGCTTCCGGACGGCATTCCGATCAGCGGTATGGCCGGCGACCAGCAGGCGGCGCTCTTCGGACAGGCCTGCTTCGCGACGGGCGATGCCAAGTGCACCTTCGGCACCGGTTCCTTCATCGTGATGAATACCGGCGCCGAGCGCATCCTCTCCGACTCGGGCCTTTTGACCACGGTGGCCTGGCAGCTCGACGGCGGGGATCCGGTCTACGCCCTTGAAGGCGGTGCGTTCGTCTGCGGAGCCGCCGTGCAGTGGCTGCGAGACGGTCTCGGTGTGATCAAGCGCGCACCGGACATTGAGGCTCTGGCGGCTACCGTCGAGGATCACGACGGCGTCGAGTTTGTACCGGCGCTGACCGGCCTCGGTGCTCCCTACTGGGAGCCCGACGCCCGCGGGACGATCAGCGGCCTTACCCGCGGCAGTCAGCTTGGCCACGTCGCCCGGGCAACGCTCGATGCCATGGCGCTGCAAAACGTCGATATCCTGAAGGCCATGGAGCAGGACCTGGGGCGGCGTATGAAGCCGCTGCGCGTTGACGGGGGCGCGGCGGCCAATGATCTGCTGATGCAGTGCCAGGCGGACTATCTCGGCAAGCGTCTGGTGCGTCCGAAGATTATCGAGACCACGGTGGCTGGGGCGAGCTATCTCGCGGGTCTGGGCGTAGGGCTGTGGAAGAACACGGCGGCCATCAAGAGTATCTGGCAGCCCGAGCGGGAGTTCAGCGTGGCAATGAAGCCCGCCGCCCGGCGAGCGCGGCACGCAAGCTGGCAGCACGCGGTGCGCCAGACCCTCGCGACCTGATGGTCCGTGAGCGGGTTTAATCAGCCCCTGTCAGGGAACGAGATGCCGCGTTTTGGCGGCATCACCAGCCTGTTCCGCCTGCCGGTCCACAGCGGTGCCGAGGGCCTGGACATCGCCCTGATCGGTGTGCCCCTGGATTGCGGTACGAGCAACCGGGCCGGTTCACGCTATGGGCCCCGGGAGATTCGCGCAGAATCCGTGCTGGTGCGGCCCTATGCCATGGCCACCGGGGCAGCACCCTTTGATTCCTTCCAGATTGGCGACACGGGGGACGTGGCGCTGAATACCTACAGCCTGGAGAAATCAGTCGGCATTATCGAAGCGCACTTTGATGCCGTGCTCGCTACGGGCGCCAAAACGCTGGCCATGGGCGGCGATCACACGATCACGTTACCTATTCTGCGCGCCCAGGCGAAGCGTCACGGTCCCCTGGCCGTGGTGCACGTCGATGCGCACGCCGACATGAACGACCACATGTTCGGCGAGTCCGTCACCCACGGGACGGTTTTCCGTCGCGCGATCGAAGAGGGGCTGATCGATCCGCAGGCCATGGTGCAGATCGGGTTGCGCGCCACGGGCTACGCCGCCGACGACTTCGACTGGGCCCGGCGTCGTGGGGTTCGCGTGGTGGCGGCCGAGGACTGCTGGTACCGCTCCCTCGATCCGCTCATGACCGAGGTGCGCGAGCAAATAGGGCGTGAGCGTCCGGTCTACCTGAGCTTCGACATCGACGGCCTCGACCCTTCCGTTGCCCCGGGAACGGGCACGCCGGAGCCGGGGGGACTCACGGCCTCGCAGGGCCTTGAGATTATTCGCGGCGTATTCGGCCTTGAGCTCGTGGGTGCGGATCTGGTCGAGGTTTCTCCCCCGTACGATGCCACGGGGAACACGGCTCTTCTCGCTGCCAACCTGATGTTCGAGATGCTGTGTTCCTTTCCCGGGTGCAAACGGCGTTAGTGTTCTGTCATAGGTAATCTGCTGAAGTCATGCGAAGCCATATGGGAGCCATGTGATAGAACACTAGGAGCGAGATGCGCGGCTGCGCAGCTGATGCTTACGCAGAAGACCCCGGAGCTGGTGGTAGCTGAGCTGGAGGTCTTCGGCGGTGCGGCCCTGGTGGTAGTCCCGGGCGGCGAGCGCCCGCAGCAGCAGCCGGCGTTCGAAGGCGTCGACGGCATCGCGCAGTGCGACGGGTTCGACAGCTCCAGGCGGCGTCTGATGGCCGACATCGGCCGCGGAATCATGCGCTCCAGCACCGTTGCCGCTCGACGTCGATGCAGCATGTCCGGCTTCCCCGTCCGAGTCAGACTCGGCCCAGGGTGACTCGAAGGGATCGACAACGAGCTCGCCCACGGCGTCCTCCGACTCACCCCAGCGATAGATCGAACGTTCCACCACATTTTTCAGTTCGCGGACGTTGCCCGGCCAGCGGTGCGACAGCAACTGCGTTCGGACGTCGCCAGCGAAACCGGGAAACAGGGCCCAGCCCAGTTCGGCGCACAGCTGCACCGCAAAATGCTCGGCGAGAAGCAGCACGTCCTCAGTGCGCGCCCGGAGCGGGGGCATGTGTACAACGTCGAAGCTCAAGCGATCCAGAAGATCGGCGCGAAACTCATCGCGCTGCGCCATCCGCGGAAGATCTGCATTGGTCGCGGCGACAATCCGCACATCGACGCCGAGTGTTCTGGATCCGCCGACGCGTTCGAACTCACCGTATTCGATGAGTCGGAGCAGCTTTTCCTGCAGCCGGAGCGACATGGTTCCGACCTCGTCGAGGAACAGCGTGCCCCCGTCCGCGCGTTCAAAACGCCCGATATGCTGACGTGTGGCGCCGGTAAAGGCGCCCGCCTCATGACCGAAGAGCTCGCTCTCAAGGAGCGATTCGGCCATGGCGGCGCAGTTGATCTTGATGAACGGCGCGTCCCAGCGCGGAGACAGGAAATGCAGCCGCTGCCCCGCCAGCTCCTTGCCGGTGCCGCGCTCACCGATCACAAGTACGGGGCGGGCAATCGCTGCGAGCGCTGAGAGATGATCGAGCGCCTCCGTGAGGGCCAGCGATCCGCCAATGATGTTATCCGGGGCCTGCCGCATTAAAAGAAAGACCTTAAATAAGGCGATAAACGCCTAATATTTTCGCATATTTGACCAATAAAGCCACTCTTATTCTAGAAATAATAAGAGTTTATAGCTATAAATTACTGATATATATATAAAAATTAAATATGGCTCGGCGTTTGTAATGAATAGCCCAGAAACTGAAAATGGGACACAACCATGCAGCCGGACCGCATCACGATGTACCTCGCCCTGGGTGTCGTCGCATCGGGTATCGCCGCCATAACCGGTCCGTCTCTGGCTCTGCTGACCCTCTTTCAGGTGGTGCTGGTAGTGGAAAGCGTCAATCTGATCCACGCGCCGGGTGACGATTCACAAACCGTGTTTCGAGCAACCGGTCAATCGAAAGGAGAGTAGGAATGGGTATTTTTTCCCGCATGAGCGACATCATCAATTCAAACATCAACGCCCTGCTGGACCAGGCCGAAGACCCGGAAAAGATGATTCGCCTGATCATCCAGGAAATGGAGGACACGCTGGTTGAAGTGCGCAGTTCCTCCGCCCGTGTCCTCGCCGATCGCAAAACGGCGGCCCGCCGGGTAGAGCAGCTTGCCGCGGAGGCCCAGAGCTGGGAAGACAAGGCGCGTCTTGCGATTTCCAAGGGCCGCGACGACCTGGCCCGGGCCGCTCTTCAGGAGAAGCGGCAGATAGAAGAGGAGCTCGATGCCGTCAATAGCGAGCTGGCGGCCACGGACGAGCATATCGAGCAATTGAACGAAGAAATTGCCAAGCTGCAGAGCAAGCTCAATGATGCCAAGGCGAAGAAGAAAGCCCTGGTCATGCGCAGCAAAACCGTGGAGTCTCGCATCAAGGTCAAGCGCCAGGTGAATCGCGAGGCGCTCGACGAAGCCTTCGGCCGGTTCGAGCACTTTGAGCGGCGCATGGACAACCTGGAGAGCCAGCTGGACGCGATGGACCTCGGCAAGGATGTGGAAACCTCCCTCGCGGCGGAAATCGATGCGCTCGCCCAGGATGAGACGATCAACGCCGAGCTGGATCGGCTGCGCTCCGAAGTCAAGGGAAAGCCCGACGACGCCTGATCGCCGCGCCGGTGAACCGTGCAGATCGCGCCCCGGCCCCGCCGGGGTTGACAGGCCAATAGCCGCCGCTAAGGGAGATACACCATGGAGTTCTGGGAATTCCTGTTCGTACCGACGATCCTGTTCATGGTGATCGTCGCACCCATCTGGATAGGAATGCACTACCGCAGCGTGAATCGCTCGACGCGCAGTCTCAACGCCGAAGATCGCGAAAACCTTGAGCGCATTCTTGAGACCGTGGATCGTTTGACGGAGCGCATCGGGACGCTGGAATCGCTTCTGGATGCCGAACACAAAGGCTGGAGAGAGGCGGACGCCGGCCGCGATCGCAAGGAGGACCAACATCATGGGTAAGCAATACCATCGCCGGGACCGCCGACGTCGCAAGCGCCACAGCATGCGCGGATTTCACGAACGCAAGCGTCAGGGCTGGGGCATGGGGCTGTATAGGAACCGGCGCAATGGGCGTATCTGTGGCGTCGCCGCCGGTATCGCCGATTACTGGGACGTGGCCGACTGGGTCGTACGCTTGATGTTTATCGGCGCCTTTCTGTTCACAGGCATGCTGGCCCTCTGGGCCTATGTGGCCGGTGCGGTATTGCTGAGCCCGAGACCGGAAGACCGCTCGCGTCGCAGCCGCAGACGGGAGGAAGAAAAAACCGAGTTCGCCGAGAGCAGCGCGTCGGCCAACGAGGAAGCTTTCGGTCCTGAAATGGAGTACGACGAGCGCTATCACGACTATCGTCCGCGGAGGATGTTCCGCTATACCGACAGCGCGGGCGTGCGTCTGGCGCGGGCGCGACAACGCCTGGATGCGGCCGTACGACGCGTCGAGGCCATGGAAAGGTACGTCACGTCCCGTCGCTTCAAGCTCAACAGCGAATTTTCACGCCTTTGATCGCGCTGCGCCGGCCGGGCGTACGCTCCCCGCGTAGATCGCAACCCCGGGACCGCCGCGGTCCCGGGGTTGTGCGTTGCATCGCAGCAGCCATCGCGGTGGCTTTGCCCGGCGAGGCGGCTCACGTATGCTCCGGCTCTGGTCATACGATAAGAAGGTCGCCCGCCACGCACGGGGAGCGGCTGGGGAACAAGCATGGCGACAAGCCGCATGGCGTTCTTTGACGGCGTTACGATGCCGGGCACGGAGACCGCGGATCAGCACTATCTGCCGCCGCCACCGGCCTGGCTGGCGCTGACTGAGCCTCATCGCGTGGTCCTGGAAGCCATGTCCCTGGCGTCGCTGCGCGTTCTGCTGGATCGCCTGCCCTCCGGTGACGGTCATCCGGTCATGGTTCTGCCGGGGTTTCTCGGATCCGACGCTTATAACGCCTCGCTGCGCCGGTTTCTGCGCGGCCTCGGCTACCGCACGCACGGCTGGGGGCTCGGACGCAACCTAGGACCCCGGGAAGGAGCTCTGGAACGCTTGATCCAGCGGGTGCAGGCGCTGGTTGAACGCTATGGGCGCCCCCTGTCCCTGGTCGGGCACAGTCTCGGCGGTATCTTCGCGCGCGAGCTTGCGCGGGAGGAGCCGCAGCTCGTGCGACAGGTTGTCTCCCTCGGGAGCCCCTTCGGCCGAGGTCGGCACAGCGGGTCCTACCCGGCGCGCCTCTTTGAGGCCCTGAACCCCACCGAAGAACTGCCGGTGGCGCTCGATGAATTGCACTGGTCTCCGCCCGTGCCGAGCACCGCGGTGTATTCGCGCGGAGACGGGATCATCAATTGGCGGACCGCACAGCAGAACGTCAACTTTCTGCGCGGAAGCAGCCAGAGCATCCAGGTGCGTGGCAGTCATTGCGGCATGACCCTCAACCCGACGGTCTGGTACCTGATCGCCGATCGTCTGCGCCAGCCCGCAGACGGCTGGAAGCCGTTCTCCGTGAGCGGTATCGCCAGCGTTGTGATTCCTTCCCTCGATTGACCAGAACTGAATCGCGCACACCTGTGGGCGGTTAGCCCCGTTCCTGCGTACCTCCTACGCTGAATCGGATCGGAGTTTCCAGTTTGCACGGCAGCCTGCTTGATATGGGCGGCGAAGGAGAGCCGCTGTTGTTCGCACACGCCAATGGCTATCCCCCGGGAGCCTACCGGCAGATGCTCGCGCGGCTCGGCGGGCATTACCACATCCATGCCATCGAGCAGCGGCCCCTGTGGGGTGATCGCCAGCCACCGGCAGGGTTCAACTGGCACATGCTCGCCGATGATCTCCTCGCCACCATGACAGAAGCTTTCAGTGGCCCGATCAAGGTGATGGGCCACAGCATGGGCGCGGTTGTCGCGGCTATCGCGGCCCGGCGTGAGCCGCAGCGGTTTTCGGGTCTCGTGCTTCTCGATCCGGTCCTGCTGCCCAGCCGCTGGGTGTTGTCCACCCGGGTCATGCCGTCCCGCCAGCGCCGACGCATGCCCATGATCCGCCGGGCGCTCACAAGACCGGAGCGCTTTGCCGATCACGACGAGGCCTTCGCGTTCTATCGCGGCAAGCGGGCGTTCCGGGGCTTTAGCGATGCGGCGCTGCACGACTACATCGGCGCCAGCAAAGCCCGGGAGGCAAACGGCGAGCTGCGACTGCGCTACTCGGGAGAATGGGAGGCCGCCGTCTACGCAAGCCCACCCCTGGCGCGTCGCGCCCTGCGGGGCCTGCGCGTTCCCACACTCGGCCTGCGCGGTAGAGACAGCGATACGCTGCTACCGGAGATGTTTGCGCGCTGGGCACGCTGGCAGCCGGGCGCGACGCTCGCGGAGATACCCGGCGGCCATCTCTTCCCGATGGAAAACCCTACGGCGACCGCGGATGCGATTTTGCGCGAGCTTTTGTAACCCGGGAGCGTCACCACGGTGCCACGAACGCGAGGGAAGTCTATAATCGAGACTCACTTTCGGGGGACTGTTCCATGGCAAAAATTCTGATCGTTGCCGATCGCAGCGGTACCAGCGTCGCCACATCCCGTGGTCTCCAGCTGGCAGCGAAACTGGGCCTCGGAGCAGAAATTGTTGCCTTCGTGTATGCGCCGCTGGATCGCGTTGCCGGTGGTGAAGCGGGCCGCCTCGATGCCCGGCAGAAGATTCTCGACGCCCGGCGCGAGGAAGTTCAGGCACGTATCGACAAATTTGCGACGCCCGAGCAGCGCGTTGCGCTGAAAGTCGTGTGGATGAAGGACATTTCTCCATGGATTGTGAAGCGCGCCGGCAGCGTGGAGTTCGCCGCGGTTGTAAAGACAAGCCACGACAGCGGCAGCATGACCTACACCTCCACGGACTGGCATCTGCTTCGGGAATGCCCGGCTCCCATTCTGCTGACGGCGGAAAACAAGTGGCATCGCACGAGACCCGTGCTCGCCGCGCTGGATCTCGATACGAAGAAGAGAAGCAAGCGCAAGCTGAACGGCCAGATCCTGACAACGGCCAAGACGCTGGCCGAGGCGCTCGGCGTAGAGTTGATGCTGATATCGGCGATCGAAGTACCGACCCTGCTCGCCGACCTCGATCTCGTGGAACCGACGACCTACACCAGGGAGCACCGTGAGGCGCTTCTTCCCCACCTCAAGGCGCTCGCCAAGGAACACGGCATACCGGAGAAGGCGTTCGTTACCAAGCGCGGGCCCGTCGACAAGGTGATCACGTCGCAGGCCGCTAAAGTGCGGGCGCAGTTGGTGGTAATGGGAACGGTGGCCCGCAAGGGGATCAAGGCCAAGTTACTCGGAAACACGGCCGAATCGGTGATGCACCATCTACGTACCGACGTACTGGCCTTAAAACCCGAGGCCTGAGATTTCAGGCAGCGCAATCCGCGGGGCCCTGGGCCGCGCGATGATCAATCCCGGATTCACGCAACCGCTCGCGGAGCCTTTGCCACGATGACCAGTCCGATCAAGACCCGACTCGCCGATCTTGACGATAGTCTCTTTATTCCCCGGGAACTGAGCTGGCTGGCCTTCAATGCCCGGGTGCTGCAGGAGGCGGCAGACGGCAGCGTTCCCGAAATCCAGCGTCTGCGCTATCTCGGGATATTCTCAAACAATCTGGATGAGTTCTTCCGGGTGCGCGTCGCCGAGGTGCGCCGGCTGATCTCCGTGTCATCGGGAAACCCGCGCCAACGGGCAAAGGAACTCCTGGCGGCGATTCAATCCGAGGTCGTGTCCCTCCAGCACGACTTCGAGCGCGTGAAGCTGTCCGTCATGCGCTCCCTCGAAGAGCGCCACATCTACATGGTCAACGAGCGAGAGCTCGATTCCGGGCAGATGAGCTTCGTTCAGGATTTCTTTACCCGCACGCTCCTGCCGGAACTCGACCCTATTCTGTTCGTGGACGGCGCACCGATCCCGGTGCTCAACGACGAATCCCTGTATCTCGGCGTCGATATTCGCTCCACAGACAAGTATCGCGTGGCCGTGGTGGAAGTACCCACGGATCGGCTGAATCGCTTCCTCGAGGTGCCGAGGACCAAAGGGCGCAGCGGCCGCTTCTTCATATCCCTGGACAACGCGATCCGCGCCTGTCTGCCGCAGATGTTCCGCGGTGTCATACCCATTGATGCGGCCCAGGCCTACTGCTTCAAGTTCTCTCGCGACGCCGAACTCGAACTCGACATCGGCATCATGGAAAGCCTGATCGAAAAAATGGCCAGCAGTCTTAAGCAGCGCAAGAAGGCGGATGCCGTGCGCTTTGTCTACGACGCGGAGATGCCCCAGCGGCTTCTAGATTTCCTGGTCAGCCGTTTCTCCCTCGGCAAGTACGACAGCCTCATTCCCGGAGGCCGTTATCACAACTCCAAGGACTTCATGTCCTTCCCCTCGGTCGGCCCCAAGTATCTGGAGCTGAAACCGCTGCCGCCCGTTCCCCTCGAAGCCGTGGATGGCGCCGACAACATCATGGCAGCCATACGCGCCAAAGACGTGCTGCTCTACTACCCGTACCACAGCTTCGACTACGTGATCGATCTGTTGAAAACCGCCGCCATGGATCCACAGGTGGAGAGCATCAGGATCTGCCTGTATCGCGTCGCAAGCGAGTCACGGGTCGTTGACGCCCTGCTCAATGCCGTGCACAACGGAAAGCGAGTCCTCGCCGTGGTGGAACTGGCGGCGCGCTTCGATGAGCAGGCGAACATCAACTGGGCGCAGCGCCTGACCGATGGTGGTATCGAGGTGATCTTCGGCATTCCCGGCCTGAAAGTGCACAGCAAGTTGCTGCTAATCCAGCGCCGCGAAGAAGGGCAGGACCGTTTCTACTGTCACATCGGTACGGGCAACTTCAACGAGAAGACCGCCCGCCTGTACACGGATTTCTCCCTGCTGACCTACAACCAGGATCTCGGCGGCGAGGTGCGCGACGTCTTCGACTTCCTTCGCTACACCTATCGCCGCCAGGAGTACCGGCATCTGCTGGTGTCACCGCACAGCTCGCGGCCGGGGCTGCTGGCGAAAATTGAACGCGAGATCGCCAATGCCCGGGAAGGCCTTCGCGCCGCCATGACCCTGAAATGCAATAACCTCGTCGACCGCGAGATGGTCCTGAAGCTGTACGAAGCCAGCGATGCCGGGGTCGAAATCCGCTTGATCGTTCGCGGCATGTGTTCCCTGCAGCCCGGGGTCAAGGGCATCTCGGAAAACATCGACGGCATAAGTATCGTTGATCGCTATCTCGAACATCCCCGCGTGTACGTGTTCTACAACGCCGGCGACCCGGAGTACTACATCAGTTCGGCGGACCTCATGACCCGTAACCTCGACTATCGGGTCGAAGTCATGGCGCCGATTCTGGACCCCGATGCCCGGGAGACAATTCAGACCGTGCTGGATATCCAGTGGCACGATAATGTGAAGGCGAGAATTCTCGATCGGGGCCAGAGCAACAAGCTGGTCAAGCGCCGGGGCAAGGCGGCGGCGATACGCTCCCAGGAAGCGATACACGCTTACCTGGCGACCGGCCGCCGGCCACGGCTACCCAAATGCAACATGAGCCTGCCGGCCAAGCGTCGCACGCGTAAGCAAAAGAAGGCCTAGCGCCATGGCTGCCGCCACACTTCTGGCTCTGCTCGACGACATCGCCGTCTTGATGGACGACGTGTCGGTCATGACCAAGGTGGCGGCGAAGAAAACGGCCGGCGTCCTGGGCGACGATCTCGCCGTCAACGCCGAGAAGGTAACGGGTGTCGCGGCGGAACGGGAGCTGCCGGTGGTTTTTGCGGTCTTCCGGGGATCGCTGCTGAACAAGGCGATGCTGGTGCCCGGCGCATTATTGATCGCGGCCGTTGCGCCCTGGCTCATCAATCCGCTGCTCCTGGCCGGCGGCCTCTTCCTGTGTTTCGAGGGGGCCGAAAAGGTTTGGCACAGCATTACGCACAGTTCCGAGGATCGGGCGGCGGAGGCCGAGGCGCTGCGCGCCGAGCTGGAAAAACCCGGAGCCGACCCCCTCACCATTGAACGACGTCGTATCCGCGGCGCCGTACGCACGGACCTGATCCTGTCCGCGGAGATCATTGTTATTACCCTGGGTATCGTGGGTGAGTCGTCGCTCATCGTGCGCGCGGCGGTGCTGTCCAGCATTGCTCTGCTGATGACCCTGGGCGTCTACGGCCTCGTTGCTGCCATCGTAAAAATGGACGATGTGGGACTTTACCTTTACCAGGTTGAAGGTGACGGACTGTGGCGACGCTGTCGCCGCTGGCTGGGGCGCGGGCTCCTGGCCGTGGCGCCACGATTCATGCGCCTGCTGACCATCGTGGGGACGATCGCAATGTTCCTCGTCGGCGGCGGCATTCTCGTCCACGGCATCGACGCCCTGCATCATCTAACCGAGGGATTGCTCCAGGGCCTGCCGCCGGCGATTGGAGCCGGGCTCGGCGGCGCCGCGCTGAACCAGGTGGTGATTCTTGCCCTGGGGCTTGCGGCGGGGTCCGCTGTGCTCGGCTGTCTTTCCCTCGCTCAACGCGTTCGAGCGGCCGAGCCTCGATAGCTCACCGATACGGCGACCAGAACCCCATTGAATTGGCTAGCGCCTCGCGAAATGTGTGTTCGCTTTCTCACCGGATCGAGTACGTCGCAGTGAAATTTCTTCCTGCGGAAAACGCTACGGCCATTGCCTGAGCCTGAAAAACTCCTGTAACGCACAGTCTCGCGCCGAGAATTTCAAATCCCGGTGCGCTGAGGCGGCTAGCGCAGCAGCGATCCCAGGACGCCGCGAAACAGTTTCTTTCCCAGGGAACGGCCCGCGGCCGAGCCCAGGCTGCGCGCCATACTTTTCATAAACGCCTCGCTGCTGCTCTGTCGGGAGCGCCCACTGCGGCGCCGGGCGGTGCTTTCGCGACGTTTGAGCGCCGTTTCATCCCGCTCCTCCTGCTGTGCTTCCGCTCTTGCGAGGAGTCGTTCATGAGCGCTCTCCCGGTCTATGGCGTCCACGTAGCGGCGCTGATTCGGGTCGTTCTGCAAAACGGCGGCACGCTCCGCTGCGGTGGCCTTGCCCATGCGCGATGAAGGCGGGCGGATGAGCGTTCGCTGCACCACGGAGGGTATGCCGCGCGCCTGCAGCGTGGACACGAGCGCCTCACCGACGCCGAGTTCACTGATTGCGGTCTCGGTATCCAGATTTTTGTTGGCGCGGAAACTCTCCGCCGCCACCTTGACGGCCTTGCGTTCCTTGGGTGTGTAGGCGCGCAGGGCGTGCTGGACGCGATTTCCCAGCTGGCCAAGCACCGCATCGGGGATGTCGGCGGGACTCTGGGTAACGAAATAGATGCCCACACCTTTGGACCGGATCAGGCGTACTACCTGCTCCACGGTCTGGAGCAGAATTTTTGGGGCGTCATTGAAGAGCAGGTGCGCCTCGTCAAAGAAGAACACCAGCTCGGGCTTCTCCGGATCGCCGAGTTCCGGCAGCTCCTCGAACAGTTCCGACAGCAGCCAAAGGAGAAACGTGCTGTAGGTGCGGGGACTGCGGATCAGCGTGTCGGCGGCGAGCACATTGATGACGCCGCGACCTTCCCGGGTGCGCTGCATCAGGTCCCGAAGCTCGAGAGCGGGCTCGCCAAAGAAGCTTCTGCCACCATCGCGCTCCAGCATGAGAAGGCGGCGCAGGATTGCATTGACCGAAGCCGTGGCTACGCGATACGTGCTCCCAAGCTCACCGCGGTTGTCGGCCAGATGCTGGAGCGTGGTGCGCAGGTCGTTCAGATCCAGCATGAGCAGGCCCTGATCGTCCGCATACTGGAAAACCAGTGTCAGCACGCCTTCCTGGGTTTCGTTCAGGTCGAGGAGACGCGCCATGAGCTGCGGGCCCATCTCGCTAAGGGTGCTTCGGATCGGCGTGCCTTTCTTGCCAAAGAGATCCCAGAACGCAACGGGATAGGCGCTCTGCCGATAGTCCGCGATCCCGATCTGGCTCACGCGTTCATCGATCTTTCGATGCGGCTTGCCGATCTGGCTCAGGCCCGAGAGGTCTCCTTTGACGTCAGCCAGGAATACGGGCACGCCAAGGTCGGAGAAAGCTTCGGCAAGAACCTGGAGCGTCACGGTCTTGCCCGTGCCCGTTGCACCGGCGATGAGACCGTGTCGATTGGCGAAGCGGGGGTCGAGATGAACCTGACCGCCGTCATAGCCGCCGATCAGCAGGCCCTGGTCTGAAGTGTGCTCAGTCATGTTGTTGTGCTTGCGCTCCGGCTTGGGGCGGGCTCTCGGCGCGCCTGGACGCGACCCGCGAAATTTGCTGGTGGATTATGCTTTGGCCCGGGACTTCGTCGCCGCGGATACCGTTTTCCGCTTGGCCCCGGATTTACCCGGCGCCTTGACCTTGTTCGCCGGCCGGGCCCGCGGGCTGCTCTTCGCTGCCGCTGGCCGACGGCCTGTTTTGCTGGCGGCCGGCTTCTTCTTTGTTCCTGCCGCCTTCGTCTTTTCTTTGCCGCGCCGGGGAGCGGTGCGGGCGGTGCCGCTGCGCGAACGCGGGGAAGGCGCGATTCCGGCCACGGCCTCAAGCTCCTGTAGCGCGTCCTCGAGATGATCAATGATGCGCTGAATCTGTGGCAGCGAACGGCGGCAGGCGATGATGCCGAAGTCCAGCTTATCGCAGTAGCTCACAAGCGTGATGTTCATCGCAAAGCCGTCGAAGACGATGGAGGCCGGGTAGATGCCGTCGAGGCGTGCGCCATGCCAGAACAAAGGTTTGGTAGGGCCCGGAACGTTGGAAATCACGGTGCTGAAGGCGGGAAAGCGGGAGCCGAGTCCGAGGATCGACGTTACGAGCGCTGGAAGCTGCGTGAGTTGCATAAACAGCGCGGACTCTGCGGGACTCAATTCGCGAAGCAGATCCTTGCCGGCGCGCATCGAGTCCTGGATGGTGCGCAAGCGCTTCTCCGGGTCGTATACGTTCGTGGCGAGATCTGCGGTGATAAAGCCAATGGCATTTGTGGATTCGATATCGCCTTCGTCGCGGAGGGATACCGGGGCCATCGCTTTAAGCGAGTGCAGGGGCAGTTCGTCGCGGCTCAGGAGATAGCGGCGCAGCGCTCCCGCACAGACCGCGAGGACAACATCGTTGATGGTGGCGTCCAGCGCCGCACTGATGTCCTTCACGCGGTCGAAGGAAAAACTCTGGGCGACAAAACGGCGAGCGCCGGATACGCGCGTGTTGATCGATGTGCGCGGTACGTTGTGCCAGGGCACGGCCAGATTTCCGCTGCGTCCGACGAAGGCCATGCCGAAGCGGCGCATCGCGGTCGCGAGATGAATGCTTGAATCGTACTGCTGTTTCAGCGCTTCAATGACGGTACGTAAATCGCTTCTCGTCGCCCTGGGCGCGGGCGCTGGACGATCGCCATAGCGCTGTCGCTTGTAGGCCTCGTACGCCTCCTGGGAAAACGGTGCGTAGCTGTTCGGGTCCGCGGGATCCTCCGTACACATCGCCTGGGTGAGATGCATCCCGCCGATGCCGTCGATCGCCGCATGATGAATCTTGTTGTAAGTGGCGAACTGGCGCCCCTGCAATCCTTCGATCAGGTGCACTTCCCAGAGCGGACGGGTACGGTCCAGCAGCGTTGTGTGCAGCCGCGAGGCAAGGACAAAGAGCTCGCGATAGCGCCCCGGGGCGGGGAGGGCGGAGTGGCGGACATGGTATTCCATGTCGATATGCTCGTCCTTTTCCCAGAAGAACCCCGTTTTCCGGGTCGCCACATAGGAATCAAAGGGTGCGCGCAGGTCAGTGCTCGCGCGCAGTTCCGCCACTACCTCAGCGAGGAAAGCCTGTTCCTCTATGCCGTCGGGAAGCGTGAAGAGATTGACGCCACCGACGTGCATCGGTGTTTCGCGCTTCTCCAGCAGCAGGAAGCCGGCTTCCGTTAGGTCCAGGCGTTTCATTGCTATCGTGTCCTATCCGGTCAGCAACCGCTCATGGTAGCGCGTTGTGTTGCCGATGTACGCCTGTGGACTTCCCAATCCCTCGCCGTGAAACTTATCTTCTCTCGTCGCCAGTCATCACGGGCTTTGGGGAAACTGATTGAGCACTCGGCGCGAGATCCAGATCCAGATCCAGGGAAAGTACGTGCCATCCGAAGTCGGCGAGGCAGGTGGCCGTACTTTGAGCTGCTCGCGTAGCTCCAGCGGCGCCTGAGCACGGCCAGCCGCGCTCGACGGACGCTCAAAGCACAGCCACCTGCCTCACCTCGCAATTGCGTTGCCCAAGCCATGTTTCGGTAGCGCCACATCCTGAACTCTGGTGGTGGACCGGCCCCGCTTTGCTTGAGCGTCCGTCGAGCGCGCTGGAAAGTATTCGGGTGCCGCTGGAGCTACGCGAGCAGCTCAAGTAAAGCGGGGTCGGGCCGCCGGCGCTTTCAACAAAGTCGCCTACTTGGCTCGATCGGAGGAGAAAGCAGTGGGCGAAAAAAAGGCGCTGGCCACAAGGTCACAGCGCCGAGGGGAGGGATCGTTTCGTTGCGGCCTGCGCCGCAAGAGTCAGGAAACCGTTGAGATCCATGTCTGAATCGACTTGATGTAGATTACGGGGAAAGGGCGAGAATAGTTGACAAAAACACTGAGTTTTTATGATAGAGAAAAACTATCTATCTCAGGCCTTGATGAAATCTAATCGTAATCCAACGTATTGATCCGCAAGACAATGTGCCGGCTTGGCGAGGCCCGTATGCGCACCCGTGACGGACGCTGCGCATGGGCTTGCGACGACGAAGGTGTTTGAGAAAGACGACTCGCCCCGCCCCGCCTGAGGTAACCCGCGGGCGCCGTCAGAAGCTGTCGGTGACCTCGACGGCGTGGCCCAGCCGTTCCTGGATCAGGCGCCGAAACTCAAGGGTCAGGTTGCGGTAGAAGTGGCGGGCCGGGCTCCCGGGCCGCCAGGACAGGACGTGGCGTCGCTCGATCAGTTCATCGCAGAGACTGCCGACGACAATCCCGCTTTCACTGCGGATCTCTGACTCCACGTAAAGCGCGGGCAGAAACGCGACGCCCATCCCCATCACCACCATCAGACGCAGCGCGTCCAGCGAACTGCCTTCGTAATCCCGCTGGATTTCCGCGCCAAGACGATGGCAGAGGTCCTCAACCCTCTGTGTAAAGAGATGACCGGGCTGGGTGGTGAGCACCTTCGCTCCGCGGAGATCGTCCGCGGCCCAGTCTTTCTTGCTCGCCAGGGGGTGGTCGCCCGGCACCGCCAGCAGGATCTTTTCGCGCAGGAGCGGCGCCTGGACAAACTCCGTGTTGTTGATGGGCTGAGACGTCAGGATGAGGTCGTAGTCACCCGTCGCGAGGCCTTCCTCGAGGCCCCGGGGATGATCTTCGCGCACAAACAGGCGCAGGTCCGCATGCGCGTGACGCAGCGCCGGGAGAATCGGTGGCAGGAGATAGGGTCCGAGCGTTGCCTTGACTCCGAGACGGTAGGTGGCGCGGTCGTCGACGCTGCTGGCGTCGACGCTGCGGTTGAGTTCTTCCACCGCTTCGAGGACGCGGCGCGCCTGAGGTTCAAAGAGGCGACCTGCCGGTGTGAGCAGCGCTCCGTTGCGCGAGCGCTCGAAGAGCGTGCTGCCAAGCTGCTGCTCGGCGCGTGCGATCTGAGCGGTAAGCGTGGGCTGGCTGACCCCGAGTTCCTCCGCGGCCCCGCGAAAACTCCCCGCCCGGGCGACGGTGAGAATGTACTCGATCTGTTTCAGCGAAGGAGACTTCAAGGCTCGAGCTCAGGCAAAGATAAACGGGGCCAGCTCATCGCGATTGGCCAGCACGATCTGCTGGGCGAGGGGATTCGCGAGCCGGGTATGGGGGTCGAGTTGGAGGCGCTGCAGAAGGTAGGTGACCAGGGTAGCGCGGGTTCGAAGGCGCAGCTCTCCTTCCCGCATTCCGTAGTCCGTCTCGATGACTTCGCGCTGGGCCGCATCGAGTCGCGCGTCGGGCGCCAGGACGACCTCCACCTGGCGCTGCCAGGCTTCGTCGTGTTCCGCTCGCTGGGAGGACGTATCCAGCAGTTCGGCTTCACCCCGAAAGCGGCTCAGCACGAAGTCGCGGAAGCTCTGGTTTTTCTCGCACCACGCCCGTACGTGCCAGCGAAAGCCCGTGAACACCAGCGTGTGCGGAACGATAATCCGGCCTTCCCGATCCGGGTTTTGCAGTGAAACATAATCCACTTCCAGGCGAATGCCCTGGCGCGCGGCCTGGATCAGGGGGCGCAGGATCTCGGGGCTGACGTCGCGGGTCGGTGTGCGCAGCTGCTCCACATTCGCCGTGGCCAGGGGCAGGCTCTCGAAGACGCCCATGAGCTGCTCCTGCCGGTTCATGAGCTGCAGGTACTCATCCGCCGTGCCGTGCGTGACCCGCGGCTCGAAGGTCGACGTCGGACGGTAGCCCTTCAGATACTTGTCGTACTCGATATTCCCGGGGGCTATCTCGTGGGCATAAATGTTGATGTCGCGACTCGCCTGCTGGCGGCCGATACCAAAGCAGCGCCTCAGGTGGCCGGTGGTTAACCGGCCTTCCCAGAGCGCTATGGTCTCGATGTAGCGGTAGCGCAGCAGCAGGTCCCAACGATAGGGCCAGGACGGCGCCGCTGGCGCCACGGCGACTTCCTGCCTACCCGCCGGACCTCTCCTTCACGGCCTTGCTCATTTCGTCGGCCGCGTCGCCGGCGTCGTCGAGCGCCTCCTCGGCCGCGGACGACGCGTCGTCCATCATGGCCTCGCCGGAGTCGGTCATGTCATCGGCCATCTCGCTGACTTTGTCGCCCATATCGCTAGCCATGTCGCTCACGCTATCGACCGCGTTCTCAGCCATTTCGCCGGCCGATTCCAGCGTATCGCTGGCCGCCTCACCCATGGAGTCCATGGCGCTCGAGGCATCCTCCATCGCGGATTCGGCCATCGACTCCATACTTTCACCGGCTTCATTCATGGCCTCGCCGGCGGATTTCATGGCTTCCTGCGTCGAAGTCTTTGCTTTTTCGACATCTTCCTCGCTGCATCCGGACAAAGCGGTAACGGCGGCAAGCAGTACCAGACCGCAAAAGTTTCGTGCGTTCATTATTAGCCCTCCTCCAGGGTCGTAGTGCCGAGGCTAATCCGTCCCGTCTGGAAAGGCAAAGGCACGCCGGCAAACAGGGCGTACAATGCGCGCGCGCGAATCCCGGGGCGGCTTCGCGTCATCCTTTTCGCTGCCTCCCGGCCCGGTCATGTCTCAGTCTCAAAACACGCTTCGAGAGCTTTCCCGTCTGGCCCTGCCCATGGTCGTATCGCAGGGCGCTCTGGCGCTGATGTTCTTCGCGGACCGGTTTTTTCTGTCGCGGCTGAGCCCGGTCCACGTTGCGGCGTCCCTGGGTGGGGGCGTGTCCTTCTGGGTCTGTCTGTGCTTCTTCAACGGCATTGCGGCCTACGGAAACGCGCTTGTGGCGCAGTACTTCGGGCGCAAGGATCTGCAGCGCTGCCCCCAGGTCGTCACCCAGGGTGTCCTTCTGGCCCTGGCCTCGCAGCCCTTGCTGCTGCTCCTGGCCTGGCCCATGTTCCACAGCTTTGCCTGGATGGGTCATGAAGCGGAGCAGGTCGCGCTGGAGCAGCCGTATTTCCTGACCATGGTCGCCGGAGGTCTTCTGTTTCTGGTGAAAACCGTGTTCGCCTCCTATTTTTCCGGCGTGGCGCGAACCCGGGTGGTCATGATCGCCGACGTAGTGGGAGTGATCGTCAATGTACCCCTCACCTACATGCTGATCTTCGGACGCGGTGGTCTTCCGGAACTCGGCATCGTGGGAGCGGCCCTGGGCACGGTCATCGCCGCGGGGATCACGATCGGCGTGTATCTCGTCTTTTACCTCAATGCCATTCACGCGAAGCGTTTCTCGGTGCGGAGCTCGCTGCTTTACTCACCGGGCATCATGCGGCGTTACGTGCGCCTCGGCCTGCCTTCGGGTTTCGAGGTGTTCATCGGTCTCGGGACGTTCAACGTTTTCCTGCTGCTGTTCCAGTCCTACGGCGTGGCCGAAGGTGCCGCCATGGCCATCGTATTCAACTGGGACATGCTCTCCTTCGTGCCACTGATGGGCCTGAATATTGCCGTGATGAGCATGACCGGACGCTTCGTCGGCGCCGGAAACATGGCCCGCAGTAATGAGGTGATTTTTTCCGGCTTCGTCCTGGGCGTCAGCTACGCCGGCAGTCTCGCGCTGCTTTTCGTGGTGTTCCGCAGGGAACTGCTGTCCGTGTTCGCCACGCCCGGGGAAGACTTCTCGGCGATCCTGACGATCGGTTCCCCGATGATGCTCGGTATGGCGACCTATGTGGTCGCGGACGCGCTCATCCTTGTGTGCAGCGGCGTTCTGCGCGGCGCCGGGGACACGCGCTGGCTTATGTACACCTCGGTCGTCATCCACGTGGTGATGCTGGCGGTGCAACTCGTCGTCATTCTGCTTCTGAAACTCGGTCCGCTGCTGAGCTGGTACGTGTTCGTCGCAACGCTGCTGGTCCAGGCGTTGATCTACCTGCTGCGTGTCTATCGTGGACGTTGGCGTGCGCCGGAACGCCTCGCGGAGGTCATGCGCGAGTAGCGTCGAGCTAGAGCGTGGCCAGACGACGCAGGAGGCCAAACTCGTGGCGGGCCTGCTCGCGCGCCAGAAGCATGGCGGCGATCTCGGCGTCGATGCGTTCCGCAACCTGCCGGCGCCAGGCTCGAAGCTGGCGATCTGTCGCGACGCCCCTGGATTTTCCGCTTGACGCAGCGGTCGGCTGCACGGGCTCGCCAAAACTCAGGAAGCAGGGCTGGGGGCGCGGAATCAGCGTGCCCAGAGCGCCGCGAAGGACAGGAGGCACCACATCCCGGCGCAGTGATTCCCGCCACATCCCGGCGCGCTCGAGGAGGTCGACGATCTGTTCGCCGTCCATCAGGTACTCGTAGAACTCGTCCGGGCCGACGAGCCCGAAGGGCACGATGGTGTAGTCGTACTCCGCGGCGAGGCGCACGAAACCCAGCCGCTCTTTCCACTGCAGCCGATAGCGCTCGTGGCTCGGCTTGACGGCCTCGTGCGCACCCCCGGGAAACACCAGGATGTCCTGGTCGTGTTCCATGAGCGCGCGGGCAACGTCCGGATGGCCCATGGTGGCGCCTCGGCGCAGCAGAAAATCCGCAATCCGGCGATCAGAGAACAGAAACTTGTCTCCCATGGGACGAAGGAAGCGACCCAGCTCTTCAAGGAGCACCGGGATGATGACCAGGCCATCGAGGCCGAACAGCGCGTGATTGCCGATGAAGAGACAGGGTCGGTCGGGAATCCGCTGCGCATGAAACAGGCGTGGCCGGAACCAGAGCCGGGCAAGCCGGTAAATGAACGCCTGTTCGATGCCGCCTGGGGGCTGAGTTCCAAGGGCCTTCTGAATATGGGCGCGGAGCGCTTCCTCTTCCTGCAGTGGGTTGGCGCCGCGATCCAGGGTTGCGCTGAGCATCTTCGTGTATCCGGGAGATCAACCTGAGAGTATACCGGCGCAGTAGCGTCTCAAGCGCAGGCGCGTATACTTCGGCGCCCCAAAACAAGAACCTTCGGAGATTGGCTCCATGAGCATGACTACCCGCCAGCTGCGCTCCCTATTCGGCGACGACGGTGTGCTCCGTCTCAGTCTCGAGGAGACGGAAATTGCCGATCCGGCTGCCCACGAAGTCGTCGTGCGCGTGGAGGCCACGCCGATCAATCCGTCGGACCTCGGTCTGCTCTTTGGTGCCGCCGATATGAGTACGGCGCGCTTTTCCGGCACTCCCGAAGCTCCGGTCGTTGAAGCCGACGTGAGCGAATCCCGGCGGCACCTGATGGCGGGACGTCTTGGGCAGTCGCTGCCGGTGGGTAACGAGGGCGCGGGAACCGTGATCGCCGCGGGCGCCTCGGAAGAAGCGCAGGCCTTGCTGGGTAAGACCGTGGGACTGTTGGGGGGTGAACTCTATGCCGGGCTACGGCTCTTACCGGCGGCCATGTGTTTACCGCTGCGCGAAGGGGCGACCGCGGAGCAGGGTGCGTCGTGCTTCGTGAACCCGATGACGGCACTGGGCATGACCGAGACCATGCGCATGGAGGGACACAAGGCCCTCGTGCACACGGCCGCGGCATCAAATCTCGGTCAGATGCTGAACCGCATTTGTCTGGCGGATGGGATCGATCTCGTCAACATCGTTCGTAAGGACGAGCAGGCGGAGATTCTTCGCGGCCTCGGCGCGCGGTACATCGTGAACTCTTCGCTTGATACGTTCACGGATGATCTGGTCGGCGCACTTCGCGACACCGGTGCCACGCTTGCTTTCGACGCCATTGGCGGCGGTCGCCTGGTCAGCGATATCTTCTCGGCGATGGAGCGCGTGGCGGCGGCCGAGTTACAGGAATACAGCCGCTACGGATCATCGACTTTCAAGCAGGTCTACATCTACGGGTCGCTAGATTTTTCCCCGACCACGCTGCAGCGCAGCTTCGGCTTTGCCTGGGGACTGAGCGGCTGGCTGTTGCCCAACTTCCTCGCCCGGGCCGGAGCCGAAGTTGTCGGTCGCATGCGCACGCGCGTCGCCGACGAACTCACGACGACCTTCGCCAGCCACTACAGCCAACGGATCAGCCTTGCCGAGGTTCTTTCACCGGAGGCGATGGCGGTCTACGGCCGTCAGGCGACGGGGGAGAAGTTCCTCATCGAGCCGCAGCGCTAGCGCTTGCGGTAGGGAATCTGGCAATAGCTCACGCCGTCCCGCGGCGGGGCCTGCTGTTTCTCCAGGTACAGACGCAGGGAATGCATGGACAGTTCGGCGTTGGAACTGGGTCCGATGTACGCATGGTTCAGGCGCACGCCGAGGGCGTCCTCGTCTGCGAGGCGGAACGCGTAGTAGGGGACCAGCATGGAAGACCCCTCTCGAAAGTGCACCGCGGTGTGCTGTGAGCCTGAAATCATCGGCGATACGAGACGCCATTCCTGCTCCTCCTCGAAGGCCGGGTGCTTGAGCACCGCGGCGATGCGCAGAAGATCTTCCGCAATGTGTTCGAAGCGCTGCGACGGCGTTGCCGCGGCGCGCTGGTTCAGCCCCAGTGTCTCCACGGCGTCGATGACTTCCTCGATCAGCTGCGCCTGCTCCTGGGGATCGTAGATACAGCGGCCGATGGAAAACCCCTGAAGCTCGGCGCGCCGCGTAATGTCCCGGGGATCGAAGCCCAGGCTCACGCCCTTTCCGTGCACGCTGTACCCACGCCACTGGCTCAGAAGATTGCCGTTCGCCCGGAACGACGCACCGAACAGCATGGGACCGCTTACGATCAGCCGTCCGAGCCAGTCGAGGAATGCACTGAGGTGTTCGGGACGATCCACGCCGCTGAGGATGCGCCGGGTGACCTGCTTGTTGAGCAGGTCCAGGGTGTGGCGCAGCTCCGCCGAGTCGTTCATATAGCGAATATCGCTGGCCCGCAGCTCGCGGCTACCGATAATGCCCATCATTCCCGACAGCGAGGTGTAGTGGTAGAGGGTTTCGCTTGGCGGGGTAGTGAATAGGCTGCGGGTGATCGCGTTGATCATGAATGGGCTGGACTGTCAGTTGAGAGTGCTGGCGACACGCGCTTCTTCGGCTTCGATGTACGTGAGCCACTGGCCGGCGTACTTCTCGGTTTCGTCGAACTCCGCCGCCTGCCGGAAATGAGCGCGCGCGCCGCCGAAGCGCTTCAGGCGCACATCGGCCATGCCGCGGAGCAGCCACGCCTGACCTTCTTCGCGTAGTCCGCCCCTGGCAAGGGCCGCGCCGGCGGCGACTTCGGCGTCTTCCCAGCGACCCGCGTCCATGTGCAGGCGTGCCAGGCGCAGGTAGAGGTCGCCGCTTTCGGACAGCTCCGCGGCGGCGCCCAGGGGCTCCACGGCGCGATCGAGCTCGGCGCTCATGTACCAGGCCTGGGAGAGCAGTTCGAGGTGAGTCACATTCCGCTCGAGCGTGCCCTTTTCCAGTTCGCGTTCCAGGAGCACCGCCGCCTTGTGCGGCAGACCGGCGCCGAGAAACAGATTTACCAGCATCGTGAGCTGCGACGGCCGACTGACGCGTCCGTCATCAAGGAGGGATTCCGCCAGGGCGAGCTGCTTCTCTTCTTCACCGAGCTGCCCGTGCAGCGCCGCGAGGTTCATCAGGTACTGCTCACGCGGGTACAGAAGCGTCAGTTTCTCAATGACCTCACGCATGTTTTCCATATCATCCAATTCGTAATAGACCGAGGACAGCATGGACAGCCAGTTTTCCCGGGGGATATCACCGGCTGTCTCCACTTCCCCGACGGCTGAGGAGAGCGGCTCCAACGCGTCGCCATAGCGCTCATCGCCCAGGTACGCCGCGGCCAGAAGAACGCGATTCGCTGGCGTGTTCTGTCCTTCGAAGTCGAGGAGTCGGGTGAGGTAGCGCTCCGCTTCAGCATACTGTTCGTCCATGAGGAGTACCTGCCCCAGGGTGAGATGCAGACTCACCAGCATGGATTCCGGAAGATCCTCGAGGGCCAGCGCCTCGCGGTAGCGCTGCCGTGCACGCTCGAGATCGTCCGCTTCGTACCAGAGGTAGCCGAGCACATTGAGAAGCTGCGCTCGTTCATAGGTCGTGGTCTTTCGCTCCAGAGCCTCCTCAAGGGTTGTTTTCGCGGATTCGTAGTCCTTGGCGTCGATAAGCTCCTGGGCGGTGCCGAGAACTTTGAAAACGCGCTCGCTGATGCCCTGGACTCGATCCGCGGCGCCCGCGGGCGCCGCGACACCCAGCGACAGGCAGATCCAGAGCGTGCAGACCCCGGCGAGCCCATTCATCGCCCGGCTCATTGTGCGCTTTGCTCCTGCTCGTAGTAGAAGCGGTTGTACACCCCAAGCACTTCGATGGCTTCTCCGTTGATGACCCGGGGCTTGTACTTGAAGCGGTAAGCCGCCTCGACGGAAGGGCGCGCGAAGATGTCGTTTTCGCAGTAGCCTTCGACGACGCTCACGTCTTTCACCGTGCCGAGGGTCGTAACGGTGTAGGTCACCAGGCAGGTACCCGTAATGCCGCGCTCGGCGGCGCGGCGCGGGTAGATCGGCGCGACCTTGACGATGGGGAGGTATTCGCCGTCTCCGGTACCAAGTCCCAGGCCGCCCCCCAGATCGAGATCCGCGCCAACGACGGTGGGTGCGCTGACGGTCAGCGTCGCGCCATCGGTGTTGGCATTGTCCGCATTCGGGGGGGCATCGGGAATGTCCTGCACTTCCGGTCGCTGGGGTTTCCGCTCCTTGCGTTCCGTCATTTCCTCGCGCTTGAGCCGCACGAAGTCGAGCATCTGAACCCGGTCCGCCGCCGACAGCCGCAGCTCTGAGCTGTGCGTGAGGAAGTACATGAACCACGCAAGGCTGAGCGCCACGAGCGAGGCGGCGGCCACGGCGATCGTGAAGCTGATGATGGAGCGGGGCGGGGCCGTCACGAGACCGCTCAGTTGGCCGCCAGGGCGATGTCGTAGACGCCGGCCCGGCGCGACGAGTCCATTACCTGCACCAGGGTGTCGTTGCGCGAGTCTCGATCCGCCTGGATGACCACCGTGCCCTTGGGGTTCTCGGCGTGCAGGCGCTCGATGATCGAGCGTACGGAGCGCAGGTCCACCTGGCGACGGTTGATCCACACCCGGTCCTCGCCATCGATGGCGACGAGGATGCTGGCCTTCTCCTGTACCACGGCCGTAGCGGCCTCGGGCTTGTCCACGTCGATGCCCGCTTCCTTGATAAAGGTGGCCGTTACGATGAAGAAGATCAGCATGATGAACACGACGTCGAGCATGGGCGTGATATCGACGCCGCTGTCGTCGGATTCGACGTTCACCGAAGAGAGGAAGTTACGCACGGCGAGGCTCCGTTTGCGGGAAGTGAGCGGGCAGATTTTCGCGGGCGGCCATGGCCCGCCGTTCACTCAGAGAGAGGGCCAGGAGACCGACGATCGCGACGACCATGCCGGCCAGGGTCGAAACGGTGGCCTTGGATACTCCCGCCGCCATGGACCGCGGATTGTTGGATCCGGTGGCGGCCAGCGCGTCGAAGACCTCGAGCATGCCGATGACGGTGCCAAGCAGGCCGAGGAGGGGGCAGACCTTGATCAACGTACCAATCAGTGAGAAGTGCTGGTTGAGACGTCGCGCAATGGTGCCCACGAGAGCGCCCCGGGCCTGTTCCGCGAACCAGCTGCGATGGTCCGCGCGCGCGTTCCAGGCGCCTTTGGCCATGTTGAGCTCCCGGGGATACTCGGCGAACAGATAGTAGAGGCGCTCAAACAGCAGGGCCCACATGGCGAAGGCGATGAGCAGGATAACGCCGAGGATCGGGCCGCCGAGTTCGAGCAGATCGCCGAGCCAGGGGAGAAGGCTGTCGATAAATGCGCTCACGCGGCCACGGCCGTGGTGGTCGTCGCGTGATTCCTGCGCTGTTCGGCGCGTTCGGCGACGAGCGATACGGCACGCTGTTGCAGCAGGTCCGTGATACCGCGCGCCCGGCCCTGCACCAGATTGTGCAGGAGCAGCATGGGTATCGCGACGCACAGGCCAAGCACCGTGGTAATCAGCGCCTGGGAGATGCCCCCGGCCATCAGCCGGGGATCGCCGGCGCCAAAGAGTGTGATTGCCTGGAATGTGACGATCATGCCCGTCACCGTGCCGAGAAGTCCCATGAGCGGCGCCACGGCCGCGATGATTTTCAGCAGCGGAAGATGGCGATTGATGCGCGGTACCTCCGCGAGCACGGCCTCCCCGAGGCGCAACTCCAGGGTTTCCACGTCCAACTGCTCATCCTCGCGGGCCGCCCAGATGATGCGCCCCACGGCGTTGTCGTCGCGGATGTCACCGAGGTTCTTCAACTGGCGCCCGATAACCAGGCTCTCGCGATAGAGCACGATCAGCCTCCAGCCGGCGAGGAGCACGCCGGCGATGCCCAGGGCAATGATCGTGTACCCGATGGCGCCGCCCTGGGCGACGCGCTCGCGGAGGTCCGGGGCCTGGGTGAGGATTTCGAGCAGCTGACCGCGCACCGGATCGACGGCGAAGGGCAGGACACCCTCGCGGTCGGCGGCCAGGGCCCGGGGGCCGGTGAGGTAGCGCGCGGCGGGTTGGCGCGCATACTCCACGAGCCGCTGCGTTTCCGGAATGAACTGCAGGTAGCGACCGCCCGAGACCGCATTGAAGAGGCCGATACGCGTCACCGGCAGCTGCTCCTCGATGCCCTCGCGGTTGACGATGCTGTGATCGGTGGTAACGAGGCGACCGGACTCGGTCATCTCACGCTGCAGCTCAAACCACAGACGCTCGATTTCCCCGATCGCTGGCAGCCGGTTGGCCTGACCCATACGCCCGGCAAAGTCCACCAGAAACTCACCGCGGCGCGGATGCTCCAGCTCCGTAAGCGATACGTGGAACTGCGCCTGGGCGTCGCTCGCAACCTGCTGGAGTACGCCGAAGAGTTCCTTGAGGGAGCCCATGCGCTGCTGCAGCCTTTCCTCCAGTTCACCGATGAGCAGATCGTTGTCTTCGTAGGTCTGCTCCCGGGTGGCGCTGATGGCCTCCAGCTCCGCGCGTCGAGCTGACATCTCGGCCAGTAGCTCATCGCGGCGTTCGCGCTCGTCCATGAAACGCTGCAGACGCTCCGCATCTTCGGACCGATCGATCCGGCGACCCTCGCGGACGGCCTCCAGAAGTCCCTGCAGCGTGAGCCCGTCCGGGGCGTCAGCGGCGGCGGGCGAGACCCCGGCACTCCCGTCGGTGGATTCCTGACCCGCAGCGGACAGGGCCAGAACGAACGTTGCCGCCACGGCGGCGATGCAAAGCTGGCGCATCACTGGACCTCTACCCGGTCGGTGGCGAGGGGCACGGTGAGGAGTTCCGGGGCAATCTCCTGGCGTGCGACTTTGAGTCCCTGTTCGATGTAGCGGCGGTAAGGAGAGTCTGGCAGCGCCTCCCAGGAATCGCCGTCCCAGAAACCCAGACGCTCGTCGCCCACGGTGCGGTAGATCAGGGCGACGCGGCCGACGCGCAGAAAGTCCGCATCGAAGCTGCCCCCGTCCACGGCGAGCTTGGCGCGATAGGCTTCAATCGTGCGCCCGTAGTCGCTTTCGATCTGGTAGGCCTCGAAGACCCGGCGGGCCTTCTCCGCCACCGTGACGTCGGAGCGCGTCAGGAGATCGCGAAGACGCCTTACCCGTTCGCTCCGTTCGTCGCCGAGGAAGGGAAGGTCGAGGGCGACGAACTGCTCAAGGCCGTCGATCATGCGCGCGAGGAGCGGCAGAATCTGGCGCTCGATCACGGCCACGTCCGTGATCGACGTCTGCAGCGTGGAGATCTCGTTTTCCTGATTGCTGATCTGGGTATCGAGCATTTCGATGTACGTTTCGAGGCCCTCCACGATGCGCAGCTCGGCGCGGTAGGCGTCGATCAGACGTCGCGTCTGGTCGTGAACCTCATCAACGGATGCCTGGGCATCGCGGCGTTCGTCATTCCGCTCGACGCCCTCGTTTTCGATCGCGCGCAGCGTGCGGTCGTCCTGCGCCAGGCCCTGGGGTGCAGGCGCTCCCAGCGCGCCGGCCAGCAGCACGGCCACCGCGAGCTTCGAAGCTGCCTTAAGGCCCGGTGCCATCGCTACCCGCCTCCAGGCCTTCCCGAGGTCGTGCCCCGGCTTGTATTCCGTCATTACCAGTTCCCCCGAATTTGGTGCGCCAGGTCGTGCCCCCGCGCACTAGTAAAGGCACGGTTCATGAATCTCATGTTTCATTCTTGTGCAATCTCAGGACGCTGTGGGGGCTTATTGAAGTCTCGTTGACCTGCATCAAAACCCCTCCCTGGACCGGGGCTGCGCGATCACGAAAGGCCCTGCTGAAACCGGGCTGTCACAATCCGTTCGCACACTGGGGGAATGGAAAACGATGCGTCGCAGGCAGTGTCGGCCGCCGGAGGGGCTGGCGCGCACGGCACCGCGCGAGCTACGAGGGAAAGCGGTGCCCCCGAATGGCTGGTGTGGCTGATCGTTGCCGGGCTGGTCTACCTGCTGCTTGTCGGCGTGGCGACCATAGGCGGTGGGTTTCAATGGATTTCCGGCGGCGCCGAGGGCGCCGAAGCGATCTTTGCCTTCGCCCGAAATCCGCTCGTGGGGGTCATCCTGGGAACGCTCGCCACCGCTCTGGTGCAGTCGTCGAGCACGGTAACCTCTGTGATTGTGGGTCTGGTGGCCGGCGGGGTGCCGGTGAGCATCGCCGTGCCCATGATCATGGGGGCCAACATGGGCACTACGATCACCAACACCATTGTCAGTCTCGGTAATCTCCGCGAGCGCGGCGCGTTCCGCAAGTCCTTCGAGGCGGCCACGGTGCACGATTTCTTCAATCTTTACGCGATCATCGTCTTTCTGCCCCTGGAGATCATGTTCCATCCCCTTGAGTACGCTGGGGAGTGGCTGGCGGGAGTTTTTTCCGGGGGCGGTGGAAGCCCCCTGGGAGGTTTCAACGTGGTCGCCGCAGCCACCAAGCCTCCGGCCGAGGTGCTCGTCTCGCTTCTTGAGCCCCTGGGTACGACCTTGGGGGCGCTCTCGGCCATCGCCGTCGGCATAGGTATGGTGGTGTTTTCGGTGCTTTACCTGGGGCGGGTGTTGCGCCGGGTGATGACCGGCCGCGCCAAGGGGCTGGTGGACGCGGCGATAGGTCGTGGCCCGGTTACGGGCATCGCGTCGGGGACGGTGGTGACGATGCTGGTGCAGTCGTCCTCAACCACAACCAGTCTTGTCGTGCCGCTTGCCGGTGCCGGGGTTCTTACGACCACGCAGATCTACCCCTTCACGCTGGGCGCCAACATCGGTACCTGCGTGACTGCGCTCCTCGCCGCCATGTCGATAATGGGCCCTAACGAGTTCTACGCCCTGCAGATCGCCCTGGTACACCTTTGCTACAACATGTTTGGCGTCATTCTGTTTATGTCACTGCCATTCCTGCGTCCCCTTCCGGTACGCTCCAGCGAGTGGCTCGGCGGACGTGTCGAAGGGAACCGCACCTGGGCGCTGGGCTATATCGGGGTCGTTTTCTTTCTCGTGCCGGGCTTCGTTTTCGCGGTGGAATTGCTGCGCGGTGGCATATGAGCAGCATCTCCACAACGGCCCAGGCGCCAAGCCAGCCAAACAGCATCCCGGATCTGCTGTCGTCGTTCAGCGCGAGGTGCACGATCGTAAACAGCGCAAGGCCCGTAGCGAGGACGAGCATGGTAACGATCCTTCAAACGCCCGGAGCGTCGAAGTCTACAGCTCGAATCGTTCCCGAAGAAAGCGCGCGATGCCGTCCGCATCGTGGTGCCCGATAACGGCCGTCGCCGCACTCTTTACCGACTCCTTTGCGTTCAGGGGCGCGTAGGCCTCATCGGCGCAGGCGAACATGCTCAGGTCGTTGTCGCTGTCGCCGAAGCACACCACCCGCTTG
>JBCDIW010000011.1:0-191412 GCA_038748515.1 Pseudomonadota bacterium | reverse complement strand
TGTTGTGACCAATCCGCCGCGAACCCCGCTCCTCCCAATATTACGGCCCACCGCGTATGGGCCGTTTTGCGTTTGGATGGGGTAGGTTTCGATGAGAACCGCTGTTCGATCAATTGCGCAGCAATTGAGACGCGGGAGCGTAGCGACTGCGCCTAAAAAGGGGCACAACAGGCCTGAGCCTGTTGTGATCAATCCGCCTGGTCCTACCAATTAAATCAGGTCTGTACCGGAGACATCCTTATCTTTAATGGCATCGGCATCCTTTATGGGGTAGTGATGTTCAGTTAGGCACTCTCGGCAGTGCGGTGCACTCCGTAGCTGGGGCATAACCCACGTTTCTCGTAGCAGTGACTAGCGGAAGCTGTGATGAGCTCCAGTAACCAGTTTCTCCGCAAAGAGCCTAGCTGGAACCGTCCAGCGGAACGGTCCTGCACCGTGCATAGGGCCTGCGAAGTGCACCGAATTGCCCATAACGTAACTGATTGCGCCAAGTATCAGGAACTTCGAGCCAAACAAGATTAACCACGTCCTGGCGATAGTGCTTTTGGGTGGGGGGCTCGTCTGGCTGTTTGGTCGCACAGCCTCGCACGTTGGTGCGAGCGGATGGGTTTATGGCCTTTGGGCGCTGAATATCAGTTACGCCTGCTTTGATCGGAGCTTCGGGAATATACTCTTAGCGCTCTTCGTTGCCTTCGTTTATGGCGGTTTATCCTACGGTCTGCTGCCGATGGATCGTAGCGTCTCCTTTGAGATGCATGGAGCGGGAGCACTGGCTGGTGTCTTCTGTGCGTACGTTGGTTCTGCAATCAAGCGTAGTCAGCGCAATACCGCTTCAGCGCTAACGCCATCCGCGAGTTCAATCAAATGACATCACCAGATCCAAATATTTAACCTCCTCATCGGCGATTTCTCCATCGGCATCCGATATTTCCTTCGCGATTGTTTTTGCTTTAGCTGTGGCGCCAAGTTCCGATAGATCCTGCATCAACTCCGTGAGGTAGAGCCTGATACTTTCTTCAGGTTCATCGATGATGCGGTTGATTTTGCCGATGCAATTTCGATGGAAGGCTTCGGTGCTGAGCGGCAGGTCCCACTCGATGGTCTTTAACAGCCCGTCGATATAGCTTTGCTCTTCCAGAGACACGCGCTTGTCGATCTTGTAAAAAAAAGTGGCCAGCTCTATCAGCTTTTCGCTGACCGATGGTTCCTTGTCGTTAATTACTGCGGCAATCCTGCTTTTCATGGCATCGATGACATTCATCTTGGGTTCCATAAGGTGTCGGTAGATAGGAATTCAGAGGTCGATGATTGAACCTATCTTACCCGTTCACTCGCGCCGCAGGACCGGCCGCGCAGAAACGTTCGCCCCTAGCCAAGGCGCGAGATTGTCCTCTTCGTCATTTCCCGGGAGATGCGGCCTGTAGCAATGTCAGCGGCGGTGCCTGGAGCCGAGCGAACTGCTCGTGCAGCTCCTGGAGATGGTCGGACCATAAACGTGGACTGTCGCGCCATGGGACCGGCCGCGCGCAGGCCGGTGCGTGTCACGCAGCGTGCCACGGCTGCGCGCCCTCACCGTGCGTTGGCTACGGCGTTGGTCAATCTTGAGGATTCGATCGCGCTTTGCGTTCCCGGTGAGTAGCCCATGTTTTCGGGGGTATCGCCGCTCAGAGCACGCTGTGGTTAAATTGGAAGCCAAACACCGTGCGTACCGCTACCTCCCCCCCTCCGATGAGCACTCCGGTCGATTGCCTGGGACTCTGTACCTTCGGATTTCTTGAGGGCATGGCGTGGCTGGCAACCCCGGGGCAATTCACTACTCCAAACTGCTGTGTGCCTCACAAAATCGGAGCGAAATTCTCCGTCTGAGTCTGTTGGATGCGCAATCTTTACTATCCTAGCGCGGGGCCCTTTGAGTTCAGGTTCAAGACCATGTTTTATCCGCGACGTTCCCTGCTTGCCAAATTTGCTACGGCCCTGTCGATGGCGTTCTGCTTCGGCGCTGGCAGTTTTGCGGCCGTCAATACCTCTGATTGTGTGGCGGCGCTTGGTGTTCCGGCCAGTGAATGCACGGCGCTCGTGGCGCTCTACGACAGTACAGGTGGCCCGAACTGGACCGACAACACCAATTGGGGCGACCCGACGAACCCCGCATGGTTCGGCATCGTGCTGCTGGAAGATCTTTCCGCGGTAAACGTGCGCCGCATCAAGCTTGAAGACAACGGCCTGGTCGGCACGATACCCACGTCGATCGGCGATCTAAGCAAGCTCAAAGTGATTGAGCTCGGCAACAACACGCTCTCAGGATCCATACCCAGCCAGCTCGCCAACCTGAGTGAGCTGCAGACTCTCGAACTTCAAAGAAATGAGCTCACGGGTTCGATCCCCGCCGGCCTCGGTTCAGTAACCGAGCTTCAGGAGCTTGTGCTGCACGACAACATGCTTTCCGGATCGATCCCCGCAGAAATCGGTTCGTTGAGCGATCTGGAACTGCTCGAGCTCGACGGGAATATGCTCACCGGTTCCATACCCCGGGAACTGGCTGGTCTCAAAGATCTCACGCATTTCATTCTGGCTGACAACCAGCTCACAGGCAGCATTCCAGGCAACCTTCCAGGTGATGAAAACATCTGGCAAGGCGTGTCAGACATGATTGTGTTCGACCTCAGCAATAACCAGCTCACCGGTGCCATACCGGCGGGGTTGCGCAGGCTCGGCGGTAGTGCGAAAACCCTCACGGACCTGATTCTCAACAACAACCAGCTTAGCGGCGCGATACCCGAGGAACTGCGTACCTTCGACAACCTGGAACGCATGTTTCTGCAGAACAATCAACTCACGGGAGTGATACCCAAGGACTTCCGAAATCTGATCAACCTGCAGGAGCTCGATATCAGCTCGAATCAGCTGGAGGGCCCTATACCTCCGGACCTGGGACTGATGGAAAGTCTGGTCAGTCTGCGTCTGCAGGAAAATCTGATTACCGGCGAAATTCCCGCGGAGTTTGCAAATCTCGCCAACCTGGAAAAACTGTTGCTCCAGGTGAATCAGTTGAGCGGTCCCATCCCCGCCCTGGGCTGCTCCGCCCCTCCCGTCGATTTCAGCCGGCTCTGCAACCTCGATCGACTCGTGCTGAGTGAAAACCAACTTACGGGTCCCATTCCCGCGGCGCTCGGTACGCTCGCCACCTTAACGGAGCTCGATCTCAGCGAGAATCAGCTCAGTGACGCCATCCCCGCATCGCTGGGTGACCTGAGCCTGCTCCAGGAGTTGGCGCTCGAAAACAATCAGCTCGGCGGCCCTATGCCGGCTGAATTGGGTAATTTGAGCAGCCTTATCGTGCTGGATGTCCGTCAAAACCAAATCACTGGCTCCATACCCGACCTTGGCTGCTCGGAGCCCCCCGGAGACTTCAACAGGCTCTGCGACCTGGAGCGATTGTTGTTGAATGACAATCAGTTGACGGGCTCTATTCCTGCGGCGCTCGGTACGCTCGCGAGCCTGACGAGACTCAATCTCAGCGAGAACCAGCTCAGCGGTGCCATACCAGCGTCGCTGGGAGACTTGAGCTTGCTGGAAGAGCTGACGCTGGAGAGCAACCTGCTCAGTGGCCCGATTCCGTCTCAGTTGGGCAGCCTGAGTAATCTGTTGGAGCTGGATGTCGGCGAAAACCAGCTCAGCGGTGCCATACCCGTTGAGTTGGGCCAACCCACCATGCTGACCTTGCTACAGCTCGACAACAATCAGCTTACCGGGCCGATACCGGCGACGTTGGGGGATCTCAGTGCTCTGACGCGGCTGCTGCTCCACTCAAACATTCTGAGCGGAACGATACCCCCACAACTGGGCAATCTGATCAACCTCACGCGCCTTGATCTGGCTGACAATCAACTCAGCGGTGCCATTCCCGATGATCTGGCCGATCTCGCCGCACTGGAGGATCTCTATGTGGAGAACAATGCTCTGGACGCAGACGCAAGCGGCGTTGCGCTGCTGACACCCGTGCTGGTTCCCTGGGTTGCCGGACTAAACGAAGCGTTGCTGGATGGGCAACGCAGTGCTACGAGCGTTGACAGCGATGGCGACGGTATCAGTGATGAAGATGAGTCGGCGCAGGGTACCGATCCTGGCAACGTGGACTCCGACGGCGATGGCCTGGTAGACGGCAGCGGCGGGATCGTAAGCACGAGTTCTTACCCAGCAGGCGTCGACGCCAATGACGACGGCTTCGTTGATGGTGAGGAAGACAGTAGCGAAGCCGGCACCGACCCCTTGAACCCAGACACCGATGGGGACGGCATCTCTGACGGTGACGAGGTAGCCACGGGAAGTGATCCTACGGATGCGGATGATCCACCCGAAAGCTCGGGTCTGCCTTTCTGGCTGTTGATTGAGGCGAGTAAAGAGAACTGATTCCGCCTGTGTTGCGTCGGTCGGGGCCGGGCTCGCGCTTCCCTATGCTTCCGGCGCTGTAATCTTGGATCAAGCGAGGACCTGCCCCGCGGTTCGGGCGTGAGGTCCTGGTCCTTCCCACTCTCGCTGCTTTCGATAAGCTCGGAACTGAGAATGACTCGGACCGGTCCGCCATACAACGCCGGCGCCTGATGCCAATATAGAAGCAGGTGCCCGATCACTAGCGCGCCACGGCAGACTTTCATCTGGGACAGATCCGGCGAGCTTCAATAAAACTCCTGAATACCGCTGTCGGCGAGAGCCTTTCCTGCGCATAAACAGAATACGAAGGCCTGAAAACCCCAGGGTAGTGTTAATGGCTTCACTGTTTTTGAGGTCAAGCGCGACCAGGGATTGTGATGTGGCCCTTGTTCAAACTAGTGTTCAACCCTGAGCGGCCCTGATGCGTCGGGCCCACCGGCCATGGTCTACCTAAATGCGGATTTTACTAGTTTTTGGCACGCGCCCTGAGGCGATAAAAATGTCGCCCGTGGTGTCGACGCTGCGCAGTGCCCCCGGTTTTGAGGTTCGCGTTTGCGTTACGGCACAGCATCGCCAAATGTTGGATCAGGTGCTGGAACTCTTCGAGATCGTACCCGACTACGATCTCGATTTGATGACGCCCGGTCAGGACTTGACCGACGTCACGTCGGGAGTGCTGATCGGACTTCGTACCGTGTTACGGGAATGCAAACCCGATCTGGTGCTTGTGCATGGGGACACAACCACCACTCTGGCCGCATCCATGGCCTCGTTTTATGAGCAGATTGAGGTCGGCCATGTAGAAGCCGGGCTGCGAACGGGCAACATGCTGTCTCCGTGGCCTGAAGAAGCGAATCGTCGCGTCACGGGCTGTCTTACCAGTCATCACTTCGCGCCGACACAGCGCGCCAAGGACAACCTGCTCGCGGAAAACGTTGATTCGTCGCGGGTACTCATCACGGGCAATACGGTGATCGACGCCTTGCTCCGGGTTCAGCGTCTGGTAGGAAGCGAGGAAAACAGCGTGCCCCTCGATAGCATGCTTCCCGAACTGGACGCGGAAAAAAAGCTCATCGTGGTTACCGGGCATCGGCGGGAGAGCTTTGGCGGCGGCTTTGAACGGATTTGCCAGGCCCTGGCCCGGATCAGCCGCCGCGGCGATGTAGAAATTGTGTATCCGGTACATTTGAATCCCCATGTTCGGGAGCCCGTGGGTCGGGTACTCGGTGACTCACCTAACGTTCAACTAATAGATCCACTGGACTACCTGCCCTTTGTGAGACTAATGTCGCGCTCCCATATCATCCTTACCGATAGCGGCGGAATACAGGAGGAGGCGCCGTCCCTGGGGAAGCCCGTGCTTGTGATGCGCGATACTACCGAGCGACCGGAGGCCGTTGAGGCGGGGACCGTAAAGCTTGTCGGCACCGACGAGGAAACGATTTGTTCCGAGACCTTCAAACTGCTTGACGACGGTGACGCCTACAACGAGATGAGCCGCGCGCACAATCCCTACGGTGACGGCCGTGCCAGCGAACGTATTCTTGATTACCTGAGTGGGCTCGCCGACAGCGGGTCCTGACAAAGAGAGCCATGATTATTAATAAAGTTTGTGTAGTCGGATTAGGTTACATCGGACTGCCTACCGCCGCGGTACTTGCTTCGCGCGGTCTTGAGGTTGTGGGCGTCGATGTCTCGGCGCGGACGGTCGACACCATAAACCGAGGTGAGGTCCACATTGTGGAACCCGACCTTGATATGGTGGTCCGCGGTGCCGTGCACGCCGGCCGACTTCGGGCGAGCTCTGAACCTGAGTCTGCCGACGTGTTTATCCTCGCTGTCCCGACTCCGCTCACCGAGGCGAATACGCCGGACCTGAGTTATGTGGAAGCGGCGGCGCGCTCTCTGGCACCTGTACTTGCCAAAGACAGCCTTGTGATTCTCGAGTCGACGAGTCCGGTGGGTACAACGGAAATGGTTGCCCGCCTCCTGGCTGAAGAACGGCCGGAGCTGAGCTTTCCTCAGCAGGCCGGGTCGAATGCCGACGTGAAGGTGGCTCATTGCCCGGAGCGCGTCCTGCCGGGCAGAGTTCTTCACGAGATCGTCGAGAACGACCGGATCATCGGTGGTCTGAGTGATGCCTGTTCCGAGGCCGCGGAGAGCCTCTATAAAACGTTCGTACGGGGAGACTGCCTGCTGACTTCCGCCCGGACGGCTGAATTGAGTAAGCTGACCGAAAACTCCTACAGAGATTTGAACATTGCTTTCGCAAATGAGCTCTCCGTTATCTGCGATACATTAAAGGTTAATGTCTGGGAACTGATTAAGTTATCGAACCGCCACCCGAGGGTAGATATCCTGACTCCCGGTCCCGGTGTTGGCGGCCACTGCATCGCGGTGGATCCCTGGTTCGTAGTGAGTTCAGCGCCCGATCAGGCTCGTTTGATAAGACTGGCTCGGGAGACGAACGACGGCAAACCACAGTATGTGCTCGATCGCATCGTACATGCTGCCGATGAGTTCAAACGCCCGGTTATTGCCTGTCTTGGCCTTGCCTTCAAAGCAGACATCGACGATCTGCGCGAGAGTCCCGCGCTTTCAATCACCAAGGAGCTGGCGCTCCGCGGCGTCGGCGAAGTGCTAGCGGTGGAGCCCAACATTGCTGAGTTGCCCGAAGAGCTGTCCTCGCTCGGCGTGACGCTTACCGATGAAAGCGACGCCCTGGACCGCGCCAATACGGTCGTGATTCTCGTTGATCACAAACAGTTCAGGCAGCTTCCCAGGGATTCATTCACCAGTAAGGTGGTGATCGATACCCGCGGCGTACTTGCCTAAAGCTCCCTCTGATCAGGTCGTTTACCGGGGCGGGTTGTCTGCCGGGGCCAGCTCCTCAGGTTCATTCGGATGGCCGAGTATAAGGCCGGCCAGTAGTATTGAGCCGGGGACGTGGGCGAGGAAGGTCAGCAACAAAGCCCGGCAACGAAGGCCCGTAAAGCAGTTCAACGGTAATAGATCTCATAGAATCCAAGCGAACGGTCTCCAACAGCGATGACGAACCGTTTTTTAGATTCAGCTTTTGAATTGACTCCGATGACAGCTAGAGCGAACTAGGTCTGCGAACCAGGGTTGTGGACCAGGGTTGTGAACCAGGGTTGTGGACGAGAGCTTCGAACTAGAGCGACGACCTTAGGGCTACGAACTTCGGCGTCAGACTTACCGGTATCAAGGGGCTGCATTACCTCTAGACGTTTATCTCAGCAAGCGATAAACATTTTTATGTTTCCCGGTTTCTCGACCAAGGGTAGCGCACACCTAAAAATTCGAACAGTGCCTCGTTATGGGGCTCAAAATAGCTGTCCAGATAGCGATAGGTTTCCTGATCAACATCGGTTCGATTACCGGCCACATTTGCCGGAGCCAGGTCTTTGATCTCGAAGTCTTCGGAGATGCCCAGGAACCGGTAAACGTCTTTCAGGCACTGCGCTGGATTTGCGAAAAAATCCTCACTGCAAAGCACCAGAACCTGCTCTCGTCCAAAAAGGTCAAAGTATCTCTTTAGCTGATCTTTATAGCATCCTCGTGTCTTGTACGAGCACTTTTTATAGGGGAAGCTCTCAAAGTCGGCCGATGCCACGGCCTGCTCAATCCGGCTCTCCTCCGCTTCGAATGCCGCCTGCATTTCCAGCTTTTCCCGACCCTTTCGCGACTCATGAAAGTAGTGCGACACAGCTCGCTCCGACGGGTTGCGCAGGAGGGCGATCAACTTAACGTTCGGCATCCAGGCATGGATGCGCCCGGGCGTGTTTGGATTGAACAGATAAAACGGCGAGGCCTCGAACGTTTTCTTTCTGTTCTTTTTTGACCATTGGAATGGAAATTGAGCTCGGTACCAGGTTTCTGCTTTTGAGTCGCCTTCTTTCCAGGGTTGTCTTCCTCCATCAAAGAAGTGAATTTCTTTTTTTATCGATGGTAGTAACTCTGGATGCTGACTCAGATGGGAGAAGAGGCTGGTGGTCCCCGCTTTTTGAGCGCCGATGATTATGAAAGAAGGCAGGTCTCGCTGGCTTTGCGTCACGCCGTTAAACGCAATTCTGGCTCTCCACACCAATGATTTGAGTGCTTCGAACGACTTCAAATACTTGATCAGTTTGTCGAAAAACAGGCGCATCGGGTCTCCGTAGGAGATGTCGTTCTGGCTCGTTGCTCTGGAGCTCCCGTCATCACCTCATCGCACTTTGGTGTAAGGCGAAACTGCCCGATTTGCTTTCAGGAAGCAACGTGACAATGCGTCCTCCTTCACACTTTCAGCCGTTTCATCCCCCATGCGCGCTATCAGCTCTGAATAATACGTTCGCCTCGCCTTGAGTGCCCGTTACGCCACGCTTACACTACGTGCCGCTCCCAGTGTCCGGCTAGCAATGGTGCGTGTTGTACGCCATTGCCATGAGCTCGGTCGACTGCGACTGTCCCGGTACGAATTTTGATGCTATGAGAGCTTTCACATACCAATGCGCGGGGTCAAGCCCCCGCTTCGAGTCAATCCGTGACGCCCAGGCTTAAGGACTGGCTTCGACCTGTCCTGGTATTGACGCTATGGGTGGGCTCCTACCTCGTACCTAAGCGAAAAAGCTATCTGGCGTTCCTTGCCGGTCACGACAAAGGCAAGTTCGACGGCAATTTGAAGTGGTTGAATCTCTATCTTCAACAAACCGCCCCGGAAATCGATACTGTTTGGCTTACGGACAACACCCGGGTCGCGACGGAACTAAAACGAAGGAATATTCCATTTAAGAAATATAAATTGTTCCCGATATGGCCCATATTGCGAGCGCAGACGATTTTTATCGATACACGACATTATTCTCTAGGCGCAGGCCGGTTTTCGATAGTTCAGCTGTGGCACGGCACCGGTTTCAAGTCCATGACTGCTTCCAGCGCGTTCAAGAGCAGGCTTAAAGCGGCGCTGGGGCGTAATCATTATTCGAAATACGTGCTGGTCAGCACCACCTCGGCAAACGACACGAAGGAAAAGGAGGTGATGTTTGGCGGTACAAACAACCACGCCACAGGTTACCCCAGGAATGACATATTTTTTGGCGGAATATTCGACAAGCAGAAATACAAAGAAGAAATAGGTGTAGCTCGGTTCGAGAAACTAGTCGTCTATGCGCCAACATTTCGGGATCACGGCGAGTTCGAGCCCTTTAGTGACGAGATGTGGAAGCGCATAAATCAATTGATGATGAATCGAAATGAGCTCTTCATTGTCAAGAAACATCCCGGCGACAAAAAGCTACAAGTACCGCCAGGCCTGAGCAACACTGTTGACATGACGGCAGACATAAAAGACGTACAGGAGCTGCTTGCGGCGAGCGATGTCCTCATCACCGACTACAGTACAATTGTCACGGACTATGCGCTTAGCAGAAAGCCAGCGATCTTTTATACGTTTGATCTTGCGGAGTATCGGGCCCATTCAAGACCTTTGACCGAGGATTTTGACAACGTTCTCCCCGGCCCGTTTGCGAATGACGAAGAAGAGCTTTTCGCGCTCCTTGAAGACGCCAGCTGGTTTCACGATGCCGACTATCAAGACAAATACTCTCGCTTTGTAAGTCACTATCACACTCATCAAGACAGCGGTTCGTGTCGGCGCGTAATGGAACATGTCATGGATGACAAAGGCTAGGGCAGCGTGATCGAAGTCAGGCTATCTTATCCCCTGGGACCGGCCTAGCTGGAACCGATTCGGTGGACTGTAACCTTGCTGGTACTGACGCGGTCGGAGCTGGCATCACCGAGTCTGGCGTCTCCGGAGCGGCCCGGGTTCGGCCCTGCAGCCTCTGTGACCAAGTTCACTATTTGATCAAGGAAACACTCGTTCTACCCACACATCGGCTAGTCTCCCAAGCTAGCGTATTATTCCCCGCGTGAAGCAATCCGTTTGCTTCTGTCTGTCTGCATGACGAGTATTGAATCGAGCTATTCACAGCGCGGAAAACCATTGGTCCGAGGTTCAGCGTGAGTTCAAAGGTTGAAGTTTTTCTTTTGGGGGCAGGACGTCCAGCCCAGGGCAGCAAGCCGGCTGCACTTAGAAAAATTGCACTAAAAACGCGGGCGTTGGACTGGCAGCTGCTTAGCTTTGATTCCGTCGTTGACGTTGAAGATATTTCGTTTCTGGGCGGCTATCACGTTCAGGAAGTGATCGATGAGTACTCTTTTCTGAAGTATCAGGTTATACCTGAGTGGGAAAAACGTAGCGTTCTCCATACCTTCCTCCAGGCACCTTTCACTGATCGCCCTGTTATAACAGCCTACACCGACACCGTTTTCCGAAAGGAGAGCATAGAGGAGCTGACGCAAATCGATGGCGACGTTGTATTTGCAGTCGATAGTGCATGGAAAGAACGCTACGAGTCACGCTCGGAAGCGGATATAGAAAAAGCCGAAACCGTATTGAACGATGGGCAGCGCGTTGAGTTCACGGGGTTGGTTTACTTCTCGCCTGCGGTCGTAAAGCTTCTATCGGGTCTGTCGGATGCCGATATCGGCACATCGCTGGTTGACTTGATTAACTATCTTGATAACCGCGGCTATTCGATTGCAACACACGATGTGTCCGGGCATTGGGCGGAGTTTAACTCTCCCCAAGACGTTTCAAGGTTTATTCTAGGCACCAAGTCTGAAACGCTCTCCCGCCTTGAGCCCATTGTGGAGAAGAGCCACATTGGCAGCCAGGTTTGCTTTACTTCTGCTGAATGGCGCGCAAATCCGGACGAGATTTTTACAGCCATTCAAAACGAGTTTAAGGGTGAAAACCTGATTGTTCGCAGTAGCTCGGCGGCTGAGGATAACTGGTTCAGTTCCAATGCAGGTGGCTTCGAGAGCATTCTCAACGTCGAGGGAGCGGACCGACAGGCAATCTCTGCTGCAGTAGACGCGGTCATCAGCTCATTCGGTGAGAGTCAAACTGGCGCAGATCAGGTGCTCGTACAGGAGTTCTTGAGCGAGGTCCGCACTGCAGGGGTGGTATTCACCTGCGACCTCGAAACCGGCGCGCCTTACTATCGATTCAATTTTGATGATAAGACCACGTCTACCGAATCGGTAACATCCGGTGGTCAGAATGATCTTCGTACTGTAATACTCAGCCGATTTTCCACCGACACCCTGGCCTCGATCGCACCTGAGTTACAGCCTGTGCTCGAAGCGATTCAGGAGCTCGAGGAGCTTCTGGGTTTTGACAAACTGGATATCGAGTTTGCTATTTCTGACTCGGGGCGAGTGCATATCTTCCAGGTCAGGCCGATTACCGTAAATCACGATGACTTTGACATCGACGATGAAATTGTAGTCCGCCAGCTTGCTAACGCCACCAGGTTATTCGACAGACAGCAGCAGCCCTCGCCATTCGTCAAGGGCGACCGAACGATCCTGGCCAACATGCCTGACTGGAATCCGGCCGAGATTATTGGCACACGACCCAGGCCACTTGCTTTCAGTCTCTACCGGTACTTGATTACGAATGAGGTTTGGGCAACACAGCGAGCGGAGTTCGGCTACCGGGACGTGAATCCACACCCGTTGATCGTCGCTCTCTGTGGTCAACCCTACGTCGATTGCAGAGCGAGTTTGAATTCATTCATACCTGCGACGCTACCGGATGATTCCGCTGAACGTTTGGCCACCGCCTATCTGAACATTCTTTCGGACCATCCCCAGTATCACGACAAGATCGAGTTCGACGTCGCGTTTACCGTATGGACTCCGGACTTTGTCAGTAAAGCGGAAGGCCGGTTGCTGCCCTATGGTGTTCTAGCTTCGGATATCTCGAAGCTGGAGGATGCTTTGAAAACCGTGACTCGCAAAGCAATCGTCCGGTTGGATGTCGACATACAAACGCTGACCGAGATGAACAGGCGTAGGGAACTCATCCAGAAATCGAATCTACCTCCGGGTGAAAAGACGCTTGCGCTCCTCAATGACTGCAAGCGCTTCGGCACGTTGGCGTTTTCCCACGCGGCCCGAGCGGGTTTTGTCGCTACGACGCTCCTGCGAAGCTTTGTTGACATCGGCACCATAACGGAGGAACGTCGTCTGGGCTTTTTGAAGAGCTTTGACACCGTAAGCGGTACCTTTACACGCGATAAGACCCGCTATGCCCTGGGGGAGCTTGAGCTACAGACGCTGATCGACAGGTACGGTCATTTACGCCCAGGCACCTATGAAGTCTGTAAGCAGGCCTACTGGGAGGACCCTGATCGCTATCTGTCCTCTGCAGAGAACAGCCCGGAGACAGACTGCGAGGCCTCAGAATTCAGCTTCAGCGATCATGAGCTGAAGGGGATCGCCGAAGTTCTGACGGATTTAGGCGCAAACGTATCTTCGGCAGAGTTCATCAACTATTTGATGGAGTCCATCAAAGCCCGCGAGTTTGTCAAGTTCGAGTTCACACGGAATCTAAGCCTTGCGATTGATCAATGTGTCGAGCTGGGGAAGGACTTAGGGCTATCCCGGGATGACGTTTCATTCTTCGATCACGATGACTTAATGCATCTGAAATTGAATACCGCTTCCCCGGTAGAAATCAAGAAGCAGATAGGAGTGCGTAAACAGGTCCATGCCATAACTTCGGCGATCGAACTGCCGTCGGTAGTGAGCAAGGTAGATGACCTGTACTGTTTTGAGCGTTTCTGTTCGAAGCCCAACTTCGTCGGCTTAAGTCGGGTTGAGGGAGTGACCTCCTGCTTGAATGGGCAGAAACATACCGAATCCTTGAGCGACAGAATCGTATTGATTCCACAGGCCGATCCCGGTTACGACTGGTTGTTCGGTGAAGGCATTGCGGGCCTGATAACGCAGTACGGTGGCGCCAACTCGCACATGGCCATCCGAGCTGCAGAAATAGGATTGCCTGCGGCTATCGGTGTCGGCGACAGTCTGTATGAACAAATCGCCAGTTATCACCGGATTGAGTTGGACTGCGGTAATCAGGTGATAAGAAAAATTGAATGAAGCGTATCTGCATATCACAGCGAGTCGAGTCTGTAGCCAGCTACGGCGAACGTAGGGACTGTCTCGATCAACGCTGGTTCGAACTGATTTTTCGTTTGGGTTACGTGCCCGTTCCTTTGCCCAATGTTTCCGAAGAGCATGCAAGGCAGCTATTAGCGGATTTGCAACCTCACGCGGTCATTCTGAGCGGAGGCAACTCAATTGCGAGCTTAGACCCCAGCGCGTCCGATGTGGCGCCTGAGCGTGATGCATTTGAGAGTGCTGTGGTTGCCCACGCCGTAGACACGGGCACCCCTGTTATAGGTGTCTGCCGAGGTATGCAGGTTCTGAATCTTTACTTTGGGGGTGAGCTGCTTGAGATCGAGGGGCATGTCGCCACGCGGCATCCACTACGACCTTGTTCAGACGCTTATTCACTGCCGATTGAGGTGAACAGCTATCACCAGTATTGCATCCCAGCGACCGGTCTTAGCACCGCTTTTACCCCATTGGGCTTCGATGAAGATGGAAACATTGAAGCTTTTTGTCACAAGGAGAAGCGCATCTTGGGCATCATGTGGCATCCGGAGCGCGAGAAGCCCTATTCACAATTGGACTTTGAACTAATGAAGCGATTCGTAGCATGACGAGGGCAATTATTCTTGCGGCGGGCGAGGGGACGCGTCTGCGTCCGCTCACCAACGACAAGCCAAAGTGTATGGTGGAGCTACTTGGCGTTCCCTTGGTAGAGCGTCAAATTGCGTGCTTAAAGAGCCAGGGTATTCACGATATTCATATCGCGACGGGGTATCGATCAGAACAAATAGAGGCCCTGGGATATCCGACAACTCGAAACAATCGCTACGACCGCACCAATATGGTGGCGACACTCTTTACCGCAGTTGGTTTTATTGACCGACCCGGGGATCTAATCATTGCCTATGGAGACATAGTCTATGACGTTCGAAATCTTCAACAGATTTTGGCGTGCGACGATGACATCGCTCTCATGGTCGACGAGAAGTGGCGGGATCTCTGGTCTGTACGTATGGATGATCCCTTGGCAGATGCCGAAACGTTGCTCCTCGACGATGCGGGTTATGTTACCGAGCTCGGAAAAAAACCGGACGGGTACGAGCAAATACAGGGGCAGTATACGGGCTTGATCAAGATAAGCGCTGACAGGATTAAAGATCTGCTGGCGTTTTACGAATCTCTTGATAGGGACGCGTTGTACGACGGTAAAAAGTTTGACGACATGTACATGACCAATTTCTTGCAGGCACTCATTGGGGCTGGTTGGCGTGCCAAAGCCGTGCTGGTTAAGAATGGATGGCTTGAGGTTGATTCTGTAGAGGACCTAGCGTGCTACGAAGAGCTCGCTGAACAGAATGAACTTGTAAAATTCTATGCGTCCTGAGGCAAAGGCGCGGTGCTTGCGCGCAGGCATTGGAAACACAGCGGCGTTGAAAGCCGCGCAGCTCAAGGATCCTGACTTAAGGCCCTTGGGGGCCTTGGGGGAAGGTGCCTGGCGGTGTTCTCTGGATCGGAGCTATCTTCGCCCACTGTCTAAGAATCAAATCACACTAGCGGAAGGTGACTCCCCTTGACCAACAAATCTGACAGTGTCTTGAGGCGCAGCTTACATAAATTCGCTCTGCTCCCTCCGGACGTCAAAAGGTTTATTCGCCCACTTACACCGAAGCGTGTACGAAATTGGTACGTAACAGCAGCGAGCGATGCGTATCTCCTTTCCTTCCCCAAATGCGGTCGAACCTGGTTTCGCCTCATGTTGGGTAAGGCAATGCAAAGTCATTTCAAGCTCGACGCTAGCGTGGATTTACTGGACGTGGCATTTTTTGCTTCCCTGGACTCTCGTGTTCCACGGGTACACATCAGCCACGACGAAGGACCGCAGAAAAAACGGCCCGATCAGTTGGAAACTGATAAGTCCAAATATCGGGGTACAAACGTTGTACTACTCGTCCGTGATCCACGCGACGTTCTGGTGTCTAACTTTTTCCAGGAGACAAAGCGAGAAGGTTCTACCCACAAGGATATGTCTTCTTACCTGAGATCTGATGTAGGGAGCATAGATACGCTGCTCGCCTGGTATAACACGTGGGCGGAAAACAAAGATCTACCCTCCCAGTTCAGCTTACTCAGGTACGAAAATCTGCATAAGGACGCTCATAGCGAGCTCCGTTCGACCTTGGCAGTGCTCGGGATGCCGGATGTGGATGACGACGTTATCGATGAGGCGGTACAGTACGCAAGCTTCAAAAATATGCGGAAGCTCGAGGAAAAAGAGTCTTTCCAATCGGACAAGATGCGGGCTGGGGACAAAAACGATCAGGAGTCGTTTAAAACTCGAAAAGGCAAGGTTGGAGGATTCACCGATTACTTGAGTAAGGCCGACATTGACTTTGTGGAGCAGAAAATTCAGTCACAGTTGTCAGACTATTACTCGTTTTATAAGTAGCGTGGATAATTGTATAAGTAACTCCAGTCTGCGGAATCTATATCCCATCAGCAGACGCCCCATGCTAGAAGCGCACTTCAATGGCGGTAGGGCCGCAGCTATCGCCTGAAAGCAGCGAAAGTCCTATGACATCCATGTCAACATACTCGTAGGGCGACAGATTAAGGCGCTCCTTGGAGCAACTCGACTTTTGTGGTTTGTTTCCACACTTCTGATCTTCGAAGGTCGCGTTATCGACGCAGTACTCGAAGAGATACGAGTCACCGTTTTCTTCTCGGCAGGGCGCCTTCGTCTTTTTTGACTTACCATTCCCTCGGTAAAAACATGCAAACCATTCGCCCCCGGCCTCAAAGGAAAAAACCGCATAGTTTTTTCCAGGCTTTCCCTCCACGACGGGCAGCGTATCGGGAACGAACACGGAACGGGGTTCGGGAAGGGTTGCGCTAAAGTCGACTGAGTAAGGCGGTTCGTAAAACCGTTCCGCGCGAGCAATCCCGTTCAGTCCCGAGGGGTTATCGCCCTGGTCCGACCCCGCGTCGTCGTCCTCCGCAGAGGAGCCAGACTGTGAGTGCTCCGTTTGAATTTCAACGGCCGCCACGGTGGAACTGCAGCTATCACCGGAAAGAATCGATACCGATAAACCCAGGGCACTCACTTGCTCATTCGGCTCTAAATCGACGCCGTTTTTCTTGCACTCGCCTCTCGTTGGGTTGTTACGGCAGTTACCTGATTCGAAATCCACTTTGTCCATGCAGTAGCTGAATTGATAGGAATCTCCGTTTGGCTTATTACCGCACGGCGCCTTTGTCTTACTGAACTTTCCGTTTCCCTGATAAACGCATACAAGGCTTTGGTCGGGGCTCTCCAGTTCCAGAGCCGCGAAATTCTTACCCGGTTGCCCTGAAACAACAGGCAATGACGAAGGAATTGCAATACCTTGAGGCTCGGGGAAAACGGCCTCAAAGTCCTGGGAGTCTTCCGGGCTGTAGTGCAGTTTGGCCTCAACGATTACCGGTTCTCCGATGTCTAAGTCAACGACGCCGCCTTCCGGCTCTGGATTGGAGTCGGATACATCTTCCGGGTTTGGATCTGAGCCGTCGGTTGACCCATTCGCGCTGCAGACCGATTCAACTGCACCGATGTCGGCAAGGCAGGAATCTCTGAGGTTGCCGTAAAAGTCCTGTAAGACTGACGGCAAATCGGGGAAACGACTTGCTACCCCAGCCGCAAGACCGATCAGCTCATCATTGCCCGCATCCACGGCGGCACTAGTTGTTCCGAGCATCCATTCCTGGCCTTCGCTAACGGTCAGCTCGGGATTGCCGATACGGTTACCCGTCTTGGCGTGTCCTTCCAGTTCATTAAGCTGGCTATCGTTCTTTATTTTCAGGAAGTCGCCCCATCGGACATCCAGGGGTTCTCCTTCATTCCAAAACAGATTGTGATCCAGCTGAACGTCGATGGCATCAGCTTTGTCGTTCACCCTCAGATACTCGTCCATGTCCGTGAACACGTTATTCGCAATCGAGATCTGATAGGTTGCGTTCGCCTTCACGCGGACACCGGTATTTATTCTCGAAAGCGTGTTATGGATAACGTTGACGGCCCCTCCCGTTCGTTCAAAAACAACACCGTTCTTTGCAATGTCATGGAAGACATTTGTGCTAATCAATACCTCTTCGCCTTCTTCTACTCTGATTCCATTGTTGCTTTCAAAAACTTCGTTGAAAGCGACAACGACGTCGATGGGCCCGCCATCCGATCCCACTACAATAGATGAACCATCGGATCCACTGCTGAATACGCCACAATAGGAGTTGTCGTCGAAACACCAGGGAACGTTCTTTTTGGCAATCCAATGGTTGTAGATACGATTGTCAGCTACGACGATGTTTCTCGCATACTTCAGGTCAACACCGTTTTCACGATTGCTGTGTATGGTATTTCCAGCGATGTAAACGTAGCGGGGCGGGTTGTCGCTGCATTTGTGGCAAAACTGTACTCCATCGCCCGTGTTGTGGTTGAACTCGCTTTCCAGAATCCAAACGTTGCGTGAACCCCGATCAACGAATATGCCGTGGTTATCGTCCCCGAAATTATGGTGTACGTGACTGGCCCAAAATACGATATTCGAGCCCGCCAGCCTCACTCCTGTACGATCGTCGTTTTCCGTTACCTCAAACTCTCTGATCAGTGCATTGCTCGAGCTTCGACTCTCGCCGACGCGTAGAGGAGTATTCCGTAACTTCAACGATTCCAGTACGAAGTGATCACCGGACACCTCGAACCAGGTATCTCTGAATATGACGGGTTTGCCCGCGCTGTCAGGGATGCCTCGCAAGAAAACGGGCCGTGCCTGGGAGCCGCGAAGCCAGATGCTGCGCTTCTTCGCATCGTACTGCGTATCGTCATAGGGCCCTCCGTGGACTTCGATGACTGATCCTGCAGGTACTTCTAGAGGTAAGCGGCACCGGGGGCGTTCGGATGAACCATTGGAACTGTCGCTGCAGTTAGGAGCCCGGTTATTGACGTAATGCGTATAGGGCCCGTGGCCCGCGTCCAGATACCCCTCGTCGCCCGAGTACTGAAAGTGAGTTGCTGCCAAGTCCAGAGGTGGAGTTGGGACACCTCTTGGTAACGCCGTAACCCCCAGGGACACGGACATCATCCACAAGCACAGTAGGCTCCGGATGGCACGGAGTGGACCTGGCAGGCTCGGGCGGGATGATCCTTCGGAAATGCGGTCAGCTAGTGCAGTGAGGCACATGTGGGAACCCAATGAACGCTAGCACCGTGCATCGTACGAGCTATGCCGATGATTCGCGATTTGGCCAGTGACCATGAAGCTGTTTCGGCAGTGCTTTGACCATCCTGCGCCCTTCGATTGCCTCCCTCGACCGCAGAATAGCAGTGGACTTTGGCCGTCGCAAAGCAAGCCAGGGAGTTCGGACGGTCACCCTATCTTTCCGCTGCCGCTCCGCAGGCGTAACCAGGAGTCGTGACGCTCCCGGGTCGGTAGATCGCACAGAGTCCATCGACTCGGTGTGACGCCTGCTGTTGAAGGTCCAGCGTGAAGATCAGTACGGGTGACGATCAAAACCATCGCTTCCGCTCGCGTGGCTTGATCGCAAGGGTCTCGGTCTACTCGTGGCTTGCACCTGAGCCACGGCGGGCGTCTCTGGGCGATTCGTGTGTGGAAGATCCAGCCATAAAGCGACCCACACGCTTTCTCTCGGTGCCGTCCCTCCGCGGATTTTCCGGATCAGGGAAGGCTGCACCACAAGCCGCGTACTGGTCTCCGATGTTCGCCCGCAGAGTGCTGGCGCCGATGGTTGGCAGCGCAGGCCACGCCGTACCCCCATTGTCTGACGCCGTCTGGGGTCGAGTTTGCGCCTCATCAGGATGAAATCGCTGCGCCTACCGAAACTAGGGGCTCACGAGACGCGTTCACGCGTCACCCTACGAGCAGCGTAAACGACATCGAAAAGTGGGGGAGAAAAATCGCTTAAGTTGCGTTGGTCCAGACCGCAAACCAACCGTCTGAGGACACAGCGCCGTTCAGCGAATGTTCCCAGGGTCGCCGAGTCGCAGCCATCGGCCCTTGAACCACTACTTTATGTCTTACCTACTTACCTACTTACCTACTTACCTGCCTACTTCCTGCTCTGGCCCTCGCGGCGATACGCTAAATCGGGGCCAAGCTGAAATCTCCTGGGCACGAGGACCAAAACGAAACATTCGATCCCCATTCTGTCGCATCAACAACAGCGAAAAAATGCAGGCCCCCAACAGCGCAAGCGAGTCTGGCTCTGATACCGAAGTGATCTGTGGTGCAAGAGAAGACGCAACGGCAACTCGGTTCAAGGGTCGGCCAGATTCAAAAATAAACAATGCGTCGATGTCTTCGTACCCGTTACTGAACCAGGAGCTGCCATCAAATATCAATGACGCCGTGTCCGTTGTGGGATCGTACTCAATGATCGAGTCGTCACCAAAGGTCACTCCACCGAGAGTGGCCTTTTTCCTGGTGGAGAGTGCAACGTTCCCGTTCGTCAGAACGTGAACGGCAGAAATATTCTGGTTACGGCTGAACCGGCCTCCGTCAAGAAACAACGAGACCTGACCGGTGGCAAAATCGTATTCGACTAAATCCTGATCTTCAAATTCAAGTCCGCCAAGGCTGGCTGTGCCGCGTGTGGATAGAACGAGATTCCCATTGTCCAGGAGACTTAGGGCAGATATCTCTTCGTTCCCGGTGAAGAGTTCTTCGCTAAAGTAAAGAGAAGCCGAATCCGTCAAGGGATCGTATTCGACGATGTCGCCGTCTTCGAAGGATAGCCCGCCCAATATCGCATTAGTGCGCGTTGACAATAGAAGATTGCCATTTTCAAGCACCGACACGGCATTTGTATCTTCGTCTTTCTTGTACAGGGATCCATCAAAAAAAAGCGATGCCGTGTTTGTTACAGGATCAAACAGTATCAGGTCTTCATTATCGAAGGACAGGCCTCCAAGATCCGCGCTTCCTGAAGTGGAAAAAAGTATCAGGCGTGCGTGAACCGGTGATGCACCGACGACTAGCATTCCCGCCAGAAGAATCATGCACAATAAAACCGCCCCGGCCGGAATCCGGCAGGTCTGGTTTATCGAGAGTTCGACTGAGAAAGGAATCGCCGCCATCGTCTATTGCAATTGCCACGTGCGCCCAAAACGCTTAACAACTGCGTCGCTAAAATCGGTACCAGCAACCTGTTTATAGGTATTCACGCCAAAGGTGTCGTAGGCTAACTTTGAGACATCTCAGGCGTCCACCAGGGAGCACTTAGGGTGTGACTCAGGCCACTTTTCTGCCTGTTTGAGGCTCCCGGTTTCGCTGCCGAAAGCCCTGCGCATACGGCCTGTTCTCGTTGCATGCGGAAGTTACCGGCCCTTGCAAAGCCTGTCGGGAAAACGCGGAGAGCCTTTTCAATACTGGCAACAGGCGGTGTATCGCATCGTTGCTGTGTGAACGCAAAGGGCTGCTAAGTGACCCGGTGTGACTCAAATACGAGCATGGATCTTTGTCGCGGCTCAGCTATCCGGTGTTTCCGTTTCAGCTGTCGAAAAACGTGCCTTGCTTTGACTTTTCCCCATGGTTGGAATGACGCGGTGCATAAGTCCACGGCGTCTGAAAACGCATCGCTTGGCGCGACTTCCGCATCGTTCAGGAAAAGACAGTTCTAGGGAGCTGATGACGATCGCGTGATGAAGCAATCGCTGGTGTAGGCTCTTTGCAATTGTTTTTGCGGGCGCGTTTCGTTACTGGCTTAAAGCGTGGTTTTTAGGTCCCGAAGCAAAATCGAACGGGAGACTGCGCCAGCCGATTGAGGGGACAGCCAAAAACGATGCGGCTCACGGCTCTAAACTGCGCCGGGCGGATAGCAGAAGATTTCCAATGTCTCGCCCATACCGGTCGTATCGTAGGGGTCCACGAATGTCACTGAGACCCGGTGCGCCATGACCGCGATTCTTCGACCCGAATCTTCGACCCGATTCTGCGATCGTGATTCTTCGGGATTCTGGTATCGAGGCGGCAGACTGCAGCTTAAGGTTTGTTGCCGTACATGAGCCTCAGTCAGGCTTGCGTTCTGACGAGCTTTCTCATCAGTCCAATTTATGTCTTTTGTCGAATCCGAGCAGAACTTTAAGTAGCGACCAACAGAACAGGGTGTTGGTTTCAAAATAGCGCCACCACAGCCGCCCCGGTTCCTGCTTGACCCGATAGAGCCATTCCATCCCGAGTCTTTGCCACCGTTCAGGTGCGCGCTGAACCTTCCCTGCCATCACATCGAAAGATCCACCCACGCCGTGCACAACGTGCACGTTCATGACCTCGACCCATTTGGCCATGAATGACTCTTTTTTGGGAGATGTCATCGCTACAAAGAGTATGTCCGCCTGCGCGTTCCTTATGGCATTAGCAACAGCTTCTTCCTCGTCGGCGGAAAAGTAGCCATTCCGCCGTCCTGCCAGAATGACCCCGGGATACTCGCTCGCGATCTTATCGGCGACACACTGTGAAACCTCCTCAGTAGCCCCCAGACAGTAAACCCGATAGCGCTTCTGGCTGGATAATTTGAGCATATCGAACATCAGGTCGATGCCCGTGACCCGACCGGGTAGTTCTCTGCGTAGTAATTTACTGGCAAGCACAATGGCTGCGCCATCGGCGAGTATGATGTCTGAGCTGAGGACATCTTTCGAAAGCAGAGGGTCTCGCTGCATGTTTGTGATTTTGGCGGCATTGATCACGCCAATGTGCAACTGCTTTTCCTTCCTTATCGAGCGGTCGACCAGGTCTACGACATCTGATCTCTCGACGGCCGCCACGGGGCAACCCAGAATGTCGACTGTTTTAAAGCCGGGATCTGTATCGCTCGTTCTGTTGCTCATCTGTCACTCACCCGTTTAGCCGTCTTCTCCTCATTCCACCGCGAGTAACTCGAAAAAACCACGTCCGGTTGCAGCCGGGCCCATTCGAGAAACTCTCGCAGATTGTCCTCGGACCATTTTGAGAAGTTCTTATTGTGTCCGATGGCCACGATGGGGATCGCACCGTCGGTTTCGGAGAAGCGTTCTATGTGATCTCGCGTTATCTCGATCAGCGCCCAGGCAGGCATGGTCGAGTAATCCAGCATCACGGTGCCGAGGTTTGCAAGCTTGCTAAGCTTCCCTGCAAGCGATTGCCACCGGTTGTTCGGTCCTTTATAGGTACCCACGCATCCTGAAGGTAAGCCCCCATATTTTTTCGACTCTCTCAGGCATCTGATGTGCTGCCGGCGTCCGAGCCTTGCGGTGGCTATGGGAACTTCCAGAAAGCCCGCCGCCGACTCGACCAACACATCACCCCCGGTGTGCCAGAACGGTTTGGCAGGAGCCTTTCGGAAGTTGAACCAGTCACCCCTCGCCAGATTCATCGTTCCTGGTGCAACGGTCGAATCGATCCTGACTCCATGTTTTTCGAGACTGGAGAGCACGGGTTTGGAGGGTTGGATGGCCCAGCCGCCTGCCCGAAAGCAGGTAGTCCCCTGTTCGGGAAACTGATCGCCAAGCCGTGCCAGATAATCAAGTCCAGCGGCAACGGACCGATCGATCTCCGGCTCTGAGAGATCTCCAATACGCCAGTGTTGGTAGTTGAGTGTCCAGGCGTCATCGTCCAGCCGCGCATCCATCCACTGTGGATGGATGTGAAGATGTACGGAATGCGGAGCGGTCATCAGCGCCGCGATCTGACTCTCGACCCGATCCAGCCACTGAACCTCGAAAGGCAGACCATCGACCTCCTCGTTAGCGTGCGCACGCATGGCTGCAAATTCAGTCGCGTCAACAAAACTCTGCAATCCTGCATCGAACTCACTGAGGGTGGTCAGGAGCCGCTCTACTGGCTGCACAATGCAGTGGCACAGGCTTCCGGAACCATTGCCAAAGGTTTCGTAATCCAGCGTCAATATGAGGTGATACTTCACTAAGGCCTGCCTCGCCGATCTCCACAGAACCCGTGTCAGCCCGCTTTTATCTTCGGCTGGTGTCGTGCTAACAAGAAAGGAACCGTCGATCCTACCACCGGCTGTTGTTCTGCACGTACCGCCGGAACGACCGGGATTCCGAAGTGTGAACTGGAGAACAAAACAGTACCGCGGTGAAGCGATGTCACCCGATTTTCTACGACCGGCTATGGTCGGGCGAAGACACACGATGTAAGTTTCCGCGTGAGGATAACAGCGGGAACGTCTCCTTAAGTTGTGAGGTTTGTACCGAGAAGTATCGTCCCAAAACGAAGAGGATGCAGGCCCGTCCCGCGCGGGCCGCACTGTTGTGCCTGCATCGTGGAAGGTGGCTCGGACGAACCCAGGATGCGCCTCTTTGCGAGCTACGCTGTGCGGCCCGTCATCGTATGCCACTCGCCGTGCAGCCTGGCGGTCGTCTGTGGAGTTGCACCGGTCTTCCCGCGGCATGGCAAGCGCTCGTCGGCACCGTCAACCTACTCCGCAACACCGGCAAGCGAGTCGCAAACCCGGTTCACAGGTTCGTAAGCAAGCATGCAAAGTCGCGAGAGCATTTAAGTGAACAACAGTGACATCTCACCAATCTTCGTCGTAGGAGCGCCGCGTTCGGGTACGACGCTAACGGCTCGGATCATCGGAGCACACCCGGCGTTATTCATGCCCGGCGAAACGCATTTTTTCGAAGACGTATATCCCCTTAGAGATCAATTGGGTCGCCCCGACACACAGGAGGGGGCGCTGAAGATTGCTGAGAAACTCATGACTCTCTATGGACGCTATAACGAACCGAAAGACCAGGCGCGGCTCGAAGCGATCTTTACCCGTGCTTCGCTAGCGCAAGAGATTGCTGCGGAATGCTCAGACTACGAGCAGGTGCTTACGCTCTTTATGACGAGACAGATGGCGCCAGAAACAAAGCAGATCTGGGGCAACAACGCCCCGCGCGATATTTTCAGCGTAGGGGAAATTGCCGGGTTCTATCCGAACGCAAAAATCGTACTGTGTGTGCGTGATCCGAGGGACTTTTTGGGATCCTACAAGGGGAAGTGGCGTGCGACCAACAAGCCCGAAGTTGAACGATTACAGCGGCTTTATCATCCGATAATAACGTCGCTACTTTGGTCAGCAAGTAATAAACAACGAAGTTCCATAGAAACGCTATTCCCACCACAAAACATCTTTTTATCTCCGTACGAAAGGCTGGTGGGCTCGCCGGAAGACACGCTAAGAGGTTTGTGTGATTTTCTCGGAGTAGACTACGCCACCGACATGCTGAATGTTGAATTCAGCAATAGCTCAGGAACAACCGAATCAGACAAGCGAATTTTCTCCACCTCTGTTGGCCAGTGGACTCGCCGACTGTCGAACGAAGAGGTATGGATCTGCCAGAAGCTGTGCGGTCGGCTGATGCGGCAATCCGGCTATGAGCCAAGCCCGGTTTCCGTGAATCCTTTCATTCTTGCCTGGCTTCTTCTAAAGTCCCCGTTCGCATTAGCGATTGCGTTGAACGCAAACAAAGACAAACGAGGACCGCTTTTGCCTTACCTGGTAAAAAGGGTCAGAGTTCTGTTTCGTGGAACGAAGTCTTGATTCCATCCTGCGTTATGCATCCTTCTGGTTAAAGGCGTTGCTCTCCCTCCCGAGCTGACTCCTTCCGATTTTGTGCTGAAGCCGTCGTGTTCCAGCACTTAATCATGATCGGTGTTAACGAGGCGAGGGTCCTACTCATTGTGTGTTGCGACCCTCGACCGGGTGGTGCGAAGCGTTGCGAGCTTCGGCCAGGGCGGCGGACACCGCGCCAGCTACAAGTGGGCTGCATGGTAACGAGTGGTTGGCACATTGCGATGCGAGCGTGGGAACTACGAGCTCCGCCCCGGGGGCGCCCGCGTCTGCGACGAAGCCTGGCGCCGTGACGCCCTAGCGACGTACTGAGCCCAGGCGAAATACCTGCGCAGGGCAGCCATCGACAGGTCGCGGGCGTGAAGGGGAGGGCAGTTGAGGCCAGGGCAATGACTGTCAGGATTTTTTACACACCAGCGATTGGCTCCCGCTGGCAGCAGTGAAGACACCGAGAATCCGTCGCGCAGATCCGGCCTGGAGCCGCCGGTTGGCGTCGGCCAGAAGCCCCGGCGAGGGGTTTGTTACAGAATTGTTGTCGATATGTGAAGGGCGTCACACCATTCGCCCCATGCCGTGGAGCCGTTGGCGTTACATTTGAATGTTCCAATGAGAAGAAGAATCTGCACGCTTTCTAACGGCCAAATCGCGACTACGAAACACGCAGCGCGCTGGGCAGACGATGGCGGATAACGGCATAAACCGCCCAGATCGAGCGAGGCTTACACCATGAACGCATCAGCTGGAGAGTTATCTTCCCGGTCGTCTGTAATGGGTCGCGGTCAACATATTCCTGTAAAACGGCTGTTCCACTACCACGACACCTTCACTGTTCGTGCCCAGATGATTGCGTGCATGTGCAGCTCGGCGCTGGTGCTGATATTTTTCGCCTATCTGCGCGATAGCTATGTGGGCGTTTCCTACCGACTGCTCGCGGTCCTGAGCGCCATGTGTATCTTTGGCGTGTACTCCTTGCACGGGGTATTCCGACGCTCCGACTGGTGGCGAAACACCGTAGTACGAATGGCCCGGGCGTGGGCCATGGTGGTGGCCGTCGTCCTGTTCGCGGGCTTCGCGACCAAGAGTCTTGAAGAATTCTCTCGCCTTGTCCTGGGTGGATGGATCGTCGCCGGCTTCATCGTTCAGGTAGTTTGCTATCTGGCGATCGATGTCCTCAACCGGCGATTCTATGGAGCCGTGCGCGAGCCGCTCCGAGCACTGGTTGTCGGGTCGGGTCCCCTGGCCAATCACCTGGTGAAGTCGATCAACGGCAACCGTTGGCTGCCTGACAGTGTGGTCGGCATCGTCGACAACAGCGCCAGGGGTCGTGGGCAGTGGGATGAGTCCTTGTGTTCCGTGATGGGGCGCACGAGCGATATCGAGGCGATAGTCACGAATAACCGCATACGCCGGGTCTACGTGGCGGTACCGCTACAGGACAGCGATATGCTGTCTGACCTCCACCACACACTGGTTGAGAGCAACATCGATGTCATTTGGGCGCCGGATATCTTCTCACTACCGCTGCTCAATCATGGCTCACGGGAGGTGGCGGGAGTTCCCCTGCTCGCACTTTCGGAAAGCCCGATGGCGGCGGAGTCTCGCCTGCTTGCCAAGTCCGCGATTGACATCGCGGTCAGCTCGTTGATGCTGCTTGCCCTGGCGCCCCTGATGATCGGTACCGCCGTGGCGGTGAAACTCAGCTCGCCGGGGCCGGTCCTGTTCCGGCAGAAGCGTCACGGCTGGGACGGTCGGATCATCGAGATCTGGAAGTTCCGCAGCATGCAGGTCCACGAGGAAAACGGGAACAAACTTACCCAGGCGTCGCGGCAGGATACACGCGTAACGCGGGTGGGCAGGTTCATCAGACGAACATCGATCGATGAGCTGCCGCAGCTGTTCAATGTGCTCACTGGAAGCATGTCATTGGTTGGTCCGCGACCGCACGCGGTGGAGCATAATGAGTACTACTCGCAGCGCATTGGCACCTACATGGCGCGACATCGCCTGAAGCCCGGCCTAACGGGTCTGGCTCAGATCAAAGGTTACCGAGGCGAGACAGCCGAGCTCACGCTCATGGAGCAGCGGGTAAAATATGACCTCAAATATATAAACACCTGGTCCATATGGCTCGATTTGGAAATTCTGCTGAAAACTCCGCGATCCCTGTTTTCTTCCAACATCTACTAGCCCGACCTTTCCAGGAGCAGCAAGGCAGACGGGGTCGGCCCATCGATTCTGAAGCCATCGCTTTGGCTCTGGGTATTGGCTGACGAACATGGAAACTCTGCTATCGGCAATCTCAGCGATCGCAGTGGTGCTGGCCGTAGGGGGGGGACTATGGTTGTTACGTGCCCCCTCGATTTATCTTCTGGCCCTGCATGTTGTAAGCAGGGTGGTTCTCGACAGCGCGTCTGAAGTCACCTACCAACCCGTTCTGGGCAGTCTCTCGCTCATGCAGCTTTACTCGGTCTGTTTCATTGGCGCGAGCGGAGTGCACCTATTGCTTCTGCATCGCCTGCGGATGCACAGCTATACGCTCCCCCTCCTAGCGATCGTTTCTGCCGCAACGCTCAGCGCCTATTTGAGCTCCAGCTGGATGGAACTTATCGTCCTGATTCTGCGCTGGGCATACATCTGGATATTGATTGCATTGACCATGTCAGCGCTGGAGGACGATCACGGTCACCAGCTCATGGGCGCTGTGGCCATTGCGGGTCTCTATACCTTTCTCAATCAGGTCTACTCTATCGTTACTGATCAACCAAAGTGGGGTGCGGACCAGTGGAGCTTTGTCGGCACCTACGCCCACGAGAGCGACATCAGTTTCCTGCTGACCATGCTGGTGGTGCCGGGTGTCTATTTCATTAGCCGCCCCGACAATGCCCTGGGCAAGGTGTTTGGTTTTGGATGTCTGGCCGCTTCCCACGTTGGCCTCGCCTATGCGGCCTATCGAAGCCTCTGGATAGCGACCGCCGCGTATTGGGGCTTCTATGTTTGGACGCGCTATCTTCGAGGCAGCATTTCAAAGCGAGCGTTTTGGGTTATTGCGAGCCTGGGTACGGTCATGGTCAGTACCGTGGTACTCGGTCCGAGCATTGTGGAGAAAATGGCGGATCTGGCGATTTTCGCGGCCAATCCTTCGCAATATCTCGATTTTTCCGGAGACGCCAAGAGGATGTATCTCCTGTCTGGCCGGGTCGACCTCATAAACTCTTACATGGGAACCTATCTGAATTCCGGTGTGCACGTCTGGGCGGCGGGCATCGGACCGGCGCAGGGCAAGGAGGAGATGGGTCTCTACGCGCACAATGAATACCTATCCGCCCTGGTAGAGATGGGGATCTTTGGCTTTATCGCTTTACTCTGGTTTCTATTCCGGATCGCCAGCGACGCCTTCGCGCTGGCGAAGTCGACAGACCTGTTTGCCCAGGCGACAGCACCCTTTCTCATGGTGGTCCTGGTGTCTGCTTTAGGCACAATGCCCTTTCAGGATATGCGCGCGCTGATGGCGCTAGGGCTGGTGCTTGGTTATCTCGGTCATTGCCGGATAAAGACAAAGTCCCAGCCCGGATCCGCCGTCTCCGGATCAGCGCGCGGACCGCGGGTTCTGCAGCTGGAGTCTGTTCAAGTACTTCAGTAGGCAGCCTGAGATACTCGCAATCCCAGTGAGCCCCGGCAACCTTCGAGCGAAACGGCGCGGCGGTACCCGTGGCAAGCGATCAGCTGAGCGCGAGTGCTCAGATCGTACGGAAGAAGAATACGATTTGACGTAAGCGCAGCGGTATCTACCAAGGCTGTGCGGTTGCTCTATTGTCGATTCCGCCGTCACTGATCCAAAACACGCGTTGGCGTGAACCGGTCCGGAAACATCGATGAAGGCAAAACGGGAACTGGATCGCTTTCGTGCAGTTTTGTTGAGTTCTTGGCGAGATCGCGCTTCAAGTGTTTCTTACAATTGAAAGCATCTACGAGCTATCCGATACGGCAAGAAGGGCCGCCCCCCAATTGTCGCGACAGCCAGGGGGAGGGGCGCGGGTGCAGACCTTTTTGTCTCATTTCAGAATGTATGATGCCGTCATTAATGCACGATTTCCGGCGTCCGGGCCGCGGCGGATGTTTGCGTAGTGAATAAGATCGCGTGGACGCTCAATCGTCTCCGATGCATGGGGCCGGCGGAAATAGCCTATAGAGTAAAAGCCAAACTTTCCGCAAACGCGGAACGACTCGGAATTGGCCTGGCGGCCAAGGTGCCCTCACAGTGCCGCCATGAAAGCCTTTGCTGGATATCCCCCGACGTCGACGACCTGGACCCCGATCCGTATCTCCAGCGCGCCAGGAGAGTTCTCGATGGTCGGTACCAGGTTTTCGCCAAGAAAGATCTGGCCCTGGGGTTTCCGCCTCGCTGGAATCGTGACCCGAAAACGGGCCGGGAGGCTCCGCTGCGCTTCGGCAAGACCCTGAACTATAGGGATGAGGCTCTCGTCGGCGACGTTAAGTATCTCTGGGAGATAAATCGACACCGGGAGTTACTCTGGCTCGCTCAGGCCTGGCACCTTTCCAACGATGAGATCTATCTCAAGGGAGTAGCCGGGCTGCTGACGTCCTGGTTCGAGCAGTCTCCCTACCCGCTGGGGATAAACTGGACAAGTTCCCTGGAGCACTCGGTCCGGTTGATCAACTGGGCGGGCGCCTGGAGCCTTATCGGTGGTGACCAGTCACCGCTCTTCGTTGGTGAGGATGGTGCGAAGCTGCGTACTCGATGGCTGGCTTCGATCTACCAGCATTTACACTTCATAGCGGGCCACTTTTCTCTCTACTCATCGGCGAACAATCACCTCGTAGGGGAGTACGCAGGATTGCTCGTCGGTACCACGGTCTGGCCTCTCTGGCCCAAGTGCGATCGCTGGCAACGGATTGCAAAGGATGGCCTCGAACGGGAAATTCATCGCCAGATCTTTGCGGATGGATTCAATCGCGAGCAGGCCATTTGGTACCACCACGAAGTCGCAGAGTTGTTTCTGATCGCAGCCCTGGTAACGCAGAATGCCGGTAGTGAGTTCAGTAGAGCCTACTGGGGCCAAGTTGAGGCAATGATCGATGCGTTGGCACTGCTCGTTGACTGCAACGGGCAGGTGCCTGCGCTCGGGGACGCCGATGATGCCGTTTATCTGGAACTCGGGCTGGAAGCGGATGTGTATCGGAATCTCCTGGCCACGGGAGCCGTTCTCTTCGATCGCGCCGATCTCGGGAAGCTGGCGAACACGATGCCCGATCGCGTCAAATGGCTGTTGGGCCACCGGGCGGCCGGAAATTTCGAAAACTTGAGCCGGAGCAAAGAGCGTGACAGCGCCTTGCCGGCACTCCCCGAGGCGGGCTACTTCCTGCTCGGCAAGAGGTTCCAGGAGCCCGATGAAGTACGCGTGCTACTGGATGCGGGAGAGCTGGGCTTCCTGTCGATAGCAGCCCATGGCCATGCGGATGCTCTGGCTCTGCTTCTCAGCGTAGCCGGACGAGAAATACTCGTAGATCCAGGCACCTACACCTATAACTCGGAACCCGAATGGCGCGGTTATTTTCGTGGCACGGCGGCACACAACACTGTCCAGGTGGACAATCAGGATCAATCCGTTCAGGCGGGCAGCTTCATCTGGCTTGCACATGCGGAAGCCCACTGCATCGAGCACAGGCAGATAGGTCGGCAGCAGCTATGGAAGGGCGAGCACTCGGGCTACTGCCGCCTCAAAGATCCGGTTGTGCATAGCCGAACTGTTGTCTACGATCAGGAAACAGACAGCATTGAAGTAACTGACGAACTCTCTTGCAGCGACACCCACAGTGTCGCGATTCACTGGCATGTGGGTGGCAAGTGCGACGTGCATCGCAGATTCGACGTATGGCACATTGAATCTGGGGCTGTGCGAGCAACACTAGCCATGTCGGATAAGCGTCTCACGATGTCGTCACATCGAGGAGAAGTGGACCCACCCCTGGGCTGGGGATCATCAAGCTTTGATGTCCGGGAGCCGATCACCACCCTGAGGTACGCAGGGACTATTACTGGCGACACAACGCTGCGTACACGAATAACTATCTCGAAGGACCACGATCGTACAGGAAAGTCAGCGTAGTCCGGACGGGCTAAGTTCGACCGGCCACAGCTGCCGCGGTAAATGGCCGCTTGCGTTGACGACTCGCAGCGCGCTCCGGAGATCTGCTCAACCAGAGGTGCCGCCCGCATGGGCAAAGCGATGGAAATCTACGCAAACACGCTTTTGGTGCCTCGTGCAGACGAAACGGGGCAATCACGTGAATCGTCGGCATTGACCTGGCGCTTACGGATTTTGAGCAGCTGGGGGAAGCTGCAGAACTTGCGGGCGAGTGTGGCCGTATTGATCGGAGAAAGATGGCGTAATTATGTTGCGATGGAGAAAGTGATGGCGGGTCAGCGCCCTAGACAAGATGCTGCCAGACTCACGCAGCTGGTCGTTGCTGCCTTTTGTTTGTTGATCTCTCTCGCGCCTGCGCGAGCGGTGAGCCAGCCGGCTTCCTATCTGGTCAATCCCGGCGACCGCCTCCAGATCGACGTTTGGAACGAAGAGTCATTGAGCCGGAACGTGCTGGTGCGCCCGGACGGAATCATCAGCTTGCCGATGGCTGGGGATATTCCAACCAGTGGCCTGGCTCCGGGAGCGGTAGCCGTACGAATTGCAGACGCTCTCGGTGACTTCATGAAGGATCGACCCCGCGTCGTGGTTTCCCTCGTTGAGGCTGCCGGCAATCAAATCTACGTACTGGGGAAGGTTGATAAGCCGGGTCGATTCCGCATCAGTGCCAATACCGACGTAATGCAGGCCCTGGCCCTCGCTGGCGGTCTTAACAGTTTCGCTGACGAAGATGACATAAAGGTACTCAGACGTAACGAAAATGGCCAGCAGACCGCAATCCCATTTCGTTACTCGCAAGTGAAGTCGGGAAAGTCGCTCGAATCCAATATCGTGCTGCGCAGCGGCGACCTGGTCGTTGTACCGTGAGGTACGCTCAGTGCTGCAAGTGCTGCCTTAGCGTCTGTACTGCTCTGGGATAAACAATGCGCGTTATTAAAATGAAGAAAAACACGACATTACGATGAATAAAAACGCGAAATCCGCTGCCTTCACCACACTTCTGGCCAGTATCGTCACGCTGCAGCTAGTTGCATTCAGCGACCGGGCGCAAGCGAACGAAAATCAACTCAGCTATGAAGTCGAGGCGGGCTACGAGTTTAACGACAACGTTCGTTTGCAGACCGAGGAAAACGAGATCGACATTTCTGGTTTTAAAGTGTCGGTACCCGTTAACTTCGAATCGACAACAGAACGATTCACCGGCGAGATAAACGCCCGAGCGGAAGTGTCCCGTTTTGATGAGTCGGACTACGACAGCGACGATCAGCGAATCGAAGGCCGTACGAGCTACAAGTTTGAACGTGGCGAGGGTTCGCTATACGCGCTGATTAATCGAGACACCACTCGGGACTCGGAATTCCTCGATACCGGTCTTGTCGGTTTATCGGCGTCCCGGAGGGAAGCGATCGAAGGCGGTGGGAGTGGGGATATCCAGCTGACAGAGACGAGCGGGCTGCTGGCAGAGTTTCATCTCGAAGACGTATCGTATGAAGCTGAACGCTTTTCTGACTTTGAATATGGTATCGCGGACCTGGGCTGGAGCCTGCAGTACAACAGCAAGCTGCGTTACCAGGTTCAATTACACGGCAGCAGGTTTGAGAGTAAAGAGTTGCTGGGTACCGTATCGGATGGCCTCGGCTTCAAAGTCGGCTTTCAGAGTGACTTTACGGAGCGCAGCAGCCTGAAAATCCTCGCGGGATGGCTGGACGTTGATTCCGACTACGACGAGGGCAACGACCAGGGCTTAACTGACGATTCCGCCGGTACACACCTGGTGGACGCGCAGTACCGATATAAGGCGGAGCGGTCGGACTTCACAGCTACCTGGATCAGCGCGCCGCTACCGAGCGGTAACGGGTTCTTGCGAGTCACGGATCAGCTAAACCTCCGGTACCGGTACTCGCTGTCGGAGTTTTCTCGAGTGAGTTTTAACATCATCGCGGGCCGACGAGGCATCATCGAAGAGAGAGTTGAAGCAGACCGGGACTATGTCCGGTTTGGAATTCGCCTTGAGAGGCGCCTTTCCGAGAGCTGGGTTCTTTCCGGTCGCTACATCTACTCTCAACAGGACCGGGAGCGGGTCTCCGGGACCGCCTCCGCCAATGAAGTACAGCTCTCACTCGTCTTTCGTCCGGCTCCCAGCGTCTGGTAGGGCAGAGAACTGTGATCAACCAATCTGAAGTTCCGGAAAAGCATCTCTGGGATAAGCTTAAGCTGCTCCGCAGAAGAAGGATGCCGCTGCTTCTGTCGGCGGCGACGATCTTCACGCTGGCTTTCTACTATGCCTTGACCGCCCCCGCCGTCTATGAGTCCCAGGCGACGATATTGGTTGAAGATCAGTCGGTTTCGCCGAACTACGTGCGGTCCGCCAACACCGGATTTGCGTCGGAGCAGGTATTGGTGATCAGTCAGCGGGTCCTGACTATCGACAAGGTTGCCGATATCGTTAACCGCTACGGGCTGTACAGCAAAGACCGTGACAGACCGCGTATTCCCTCGCCAAAATTGGAGCGAAAGTTCCGTCGCAACATGATTCTCGAACTCGTGAGCGCGGAAACCAACGATCCCAGGAACTTTCGCAAAACAGAGGTCACTATCGCCTTTGAGCTGGGGTTCAGAGCCGGAGACCCGGAGATAGCGCGTCAGATTACCGATGAACTGGTGGCGTTGTTCATCGAGGAAAACAGGCGCGACCGCAGTACCCTGGCCGCGAGTACCTCGGAGTTTTTGGCGAGCGAAGCTTCCCGACTGAACGAAGAGCTATTGGATATCGAGCGAGCGCTGGCCGACTTCAAGCTCGCGAATGAAGGAAGTCTGCCAGAGCAGTATTCGTTCAATCTCAACGCTCTGGATCAAGCGCAGCGCAAGCTGGCGGAAATGGCGTTTCGGGAACAGTCTCTTAGAACGCAAAGAATTGAGCTGCGTACCCGCCTGTCGGGTATCCAACCGTTTTTGGCCGTCAGGGCAAAAGGCGATGAAACGGTTTACAGCGACGTAGACCGTCTTCGTGCGCTGCAGGCGGAGAAACGACGTAAGAGCGCCATCTATAAAGAAACCCATCCGGATCTCGTGCGCCTCACGCGAGAAATATCTGAACTTCAACAGGTTCTTGGCGTCGGCGCCGATACGTCCTCACTTGAGCAACAGCTCGTAGAGCAGCGGGAAGAGCTCTCGAAGCTGCGGGAGCGATACAACGAAAACTATTTTGCTGTTCGCAACGCACAGCGAGTGGTCCTGGAACTGGAAGCAAAACTCAGAGAGGCCCGATCGCAGGCCACTACCGTCGAAGACAATAGATCGCCCGACAATCCGGCGTACCTTCTGGTCAGCTCGCAGATCGAGGCAGCGGAAACTGAGCTGGCGTCTCTTCAGAAAGAAAAAGTGGCGCTGGAGCAGCGTGTGGAGCGGTTCGAGCAATTCTTGCGGCGCGCTCCAAACGTCGAAAAAGACTACAACGCGCTCATACGAAATTACGAAACCGCCAACGAGAAGTACCAGGACTTCCAGGCGAAGGCACGCGAGGCGGCTGTGGCCACCAATCTGGAAACCGAGCAGAAGGGAGAACGTTTTATTGTTGTCGAGCCTGCCGTTACGCCCTCAGATCCGATCAGCCCGGACCGCAAGGCGATAGTGATTATCGGTGCGGTGCTCGCTCTGGGGGTGGGCGTTGGGCTCGCTCTGGCCATCGATGTCATTCGGGGAACGGTACACGGTGCCTCCGAAGTTGCCTCGCTCATTGGCTCACCACCGCTTGCGGTTGTTCCGTACCTTCAGAATGACCAGGAGTTGCGGCAGCAGCAATGGATGTACAGAGGGGGCGCGGTTGTCGCGGTAGCGTTCGTGGGCCTCACGGTGGCTGCGTACCTCTGGAGAAGCATGGGTGGCTAAGAACTACGATGACAACCCGCTGGATAGTATGCGCCAGGCCGTTGCGCGGGCGCGTTCCAAGGGTGACGGAAATATCGGCAAGACTAACGCTCCCGAAGCGCCCGTTGCCGATCCGGCTGATGATGATGTTTTGGCAGAGCTTGGCATTCCCGAAGGTATTACGACGCCAATAAAGAGGAGAGCCAGAAGCAAGGCTCGGACAAAGAAGAAGGCCACCAGTACCTCTGCGCGAACCTCGTCGAAAGAGCAGAGTTCCAGATCAAACGCTAAGACCGCTGCGACTGGAGATACGCAGGCGCTCAGGGGGCATGGCGGCGGTGCCGCAGTTGCCAGTGACGGTGCCGGTGACGATGAGCCCAGAGACCCGGTAACCGCACAAAAACCTGCGACGACAACCCGGTCCCGACGTGGACGCAGCCGTCGAAAAGCGGCCACGCCGACGACGGCAAAGGTGGTTTTCAATAAAACGCAGCGAATCATTCCGGAGCGAGAGTACCTTGTTCGAAATCGAGTTATCGCCGATTCCGCGAACGATCATCGCGTGGAGGCCTACCGACAGCTGCGCAGTCAGACGCTGAGATTACTGCGGAAACACGATTTAAAGAACTTCGCTATTACCAGCGCACACGAGGGAGCCGGCAAAACCCTCACCGCGGTAAATCTCGCGATATCGATGTCGATGGAGCGCAATCAGACGGTCCTGCTCGTGGACCTTGATCTGCGCAAGCCCAGCGTTCACACGACGCTGGGGCTGGAGACTAAATTCGGCATAATCGATCATTTGAGATCGGGCGTCGACGTTGAAGACATACTCGTCGACCCCGGTTTTGAGCGGCTCCTGATTCTTCCTGGTCGAGCTGTCGCAGGCAATCTTTCAGAATTGCTTACGGCACCGGAAATGAGTTCGCTGGTAGGAGAAATAACGAATCGTTACGACGATCGAATCGTTATTTTCGACCTGCCGCCCCTGTTGCGCAATGACGACGCTATGTCGTTTTTACCGCAAGTCGACGCCTGTATGTACGTTATTGAAGAAGACGTCACGACGACGAGCCACGTGCGCCAGTCCATGGGGCTCCTCGCGGATACGCTTCTCCTGGGCACTGTTTTGAACAAGGCTGCTTAAGCTTCAAGGGCTGACGGTGTACGAAGAACATTTTGGTTTACGTGAAAAGCCTTTCAGCCTGATTCCTGATGCTGACTCGGTGTATTTTTCCGAAGGGCACCTTTCGGCTTTCACGATGCTCGAGTACGGGCTTCTCGAATCCGTGGGCATCACGCTGATCACGGGGGCGGTCGGCGCCGGCAAAACGACGCTGATCAGGCACTTGCTACGTCGTATTGACGACAGCAGCCTGAATATCGGGCTCGTTAACACAACGCATACCTCTTACGGATCTCTGCTGCGCTGGATCGTAGATGCGTTCGGCGTCGAGTTAGACGGCGGCGATGAGGGGCAGATGCTTCAGGCGCTTAGGTCCAGCCTTGAAGAGTCTCACGAGGGAGGCCGGCGCTCCGTCGTTATCGTTGATGAGGCGCAGAATATTGTTGATGATGATTTGGAGTCGCTGAGACTTTTAACGAATTTAAATTCAGATAAAAGGCAGCTTCTTCAAATTGTTCTGGTCGGTCAGCCGGAGTTACTGACTTCCTTTTACAATCCGACGATGTCGCAACTCGCTCAGCGGGTATCCGCGGAGTACCACCTTGAGCCGCTTTCACTCTCCGATACTATCCGCTATGTACGGCATCGCATGAATGCGGTGGGTGGTGGAAAAGATGTTTTCGAGGCCAATGCGCTGATAGCAATTTATTACTACAGCGGCGGCATTCCGCGCGTTATCAACACTCTCTGCGATACGGGCTTAGTCTATGCCTATGCCATGAGTGCTAAAACGGTCTCGATTGAACTCATTATGGGAGTTGTGAAAAACAAGCAGATCGGAGGCATTCTCCGCGAAGGCTTGCATTCAGACGAGGCCCGGCTAAGTGCAAACGCGCACATCAAAAAACAACTCGGCATCGATTTACTGGAAGCCGTGAAGCCGATATCACTGGAGCTGACTCAGGGTGAACAAGAAATCGGCTGAGGTCGAAGGGAAAGTCGACGCTCCGGAAGCACCAGGCACCGACACTAAAAAACCGCGTTACTCGATTCTACTACTGCGACCAGATGCAACGCCTCCGGGCGGTGTCGTTAACTATTACCGTTCTGTTTTGCACTTAATCAGTGACGAGTTTGCCGTCCGCTCGTTGCTCGTTGGCAGGCGTCGCGGTCTGCTCAGCAGCAAGTTTTTGTATCCAGTGCGGTTTTTGCTCGACGGCATCATGCTTATGTCGCTCCTGCTTACACGACGCTTTGATGTTTGTCACCTGAACCCGTCGATGAACGCGGCGGCGTTTTACCGGGATCTGGTCTTCGCGGCCGTCATAGCGGGGCTCTCATCGGCGAAGCTGCTGATTTTTGTTCGAGGCTGGGACGACGATTTTTTTAAGACACTTCTGGCGAGTCCTCTTGGAAAGCGCTGTCTGAAGTGGTTTTTCCTCCGGGCAGACCTGGTGCTAGTCCTTGCGTCGACCATTAAACAGGAGCTCGTTGATATTGGTGTTCCGGAAGATCGTGTGTCCGTCACGCATACGACCTTCGATGGCGCCCTTCTCCGCGAAACCGAAGCGCCTCCGAGCAGTGATCGTTTTACCTTTCTGTTCATGTCCAGACTCATTCGACAGAAAGGTATTGCTGAGCTGATCCGCGCGGCGGCTATGCTCCGCGATCGCGGATTCAGTTTTCGCGTGGTGATCGCGGGCTCCGGCCCTTTTGCCGGCGAAGCCAAAGAGGAAGTGATGCGCGCAGGCCTCACCGGAATCGTTGAGTTGCCGGGTTACTTACGGGGTGTCGAAAAGGGCGGCGCCCTCAAAGGGGCCGATGCGTTCGTCTTTCCAACCTATCACGGAGAGGGTTGTCCTAACTGTGTGTTGGAGGCCATGGCGGCGGGCCTGCCCGTCATCAGCACGACCGTTGGAGGGATTCCGGATGTCATGCAGCCGCCCGCGGGCGGCGTGCTCCTGGACTCGGTCAGCGCCGACGCGGTCGCCGATGCGATGCAGCGATTCCTGGAAGATCCCGATGAATGCGCGCGGCTGTCTACGGAGAACGAGCGCCTCGCCTGGGCAAAGTTTGAAGCAAACAGTGTTGCCCGCTACCTGGAATCCGTATACCGATCACTTTGAGCGCCGTGGAAAACAACGAAAGCAGAGAGGGTGCCAAGGCTAAGCGAAAAGGCTCCTTCCTGAGCAGCGTGTTGACGTTGGCGGCAGGCAGCGCCCTGGCGCAATTCATTACGCTCGCGCTTATGCCTGTCATTACCCGGCTCTACGACCCGGCAGCCTTCGGCGTGTTTGCGGTATTCGTGGCCATAGCAACTCTGATTACCAGCGTCGCAAATCTGAGGTTAGCCGAGGTAATCGTCCTCGCGCCTACGGACGATGACGCCGATGCCGCTACGGAACTTGCTACGCTGGTCGTGGCGACCATCGCATTGGTCTGCGGTGTGCTTGGTGCGGTTTTCGCCGATCGACTTGCACCGATCATTGGTATCGAGCCCTACAGCGTCTTCCTGCAGCTTGTGTCCATCGCCGTCTTTCTTGGAGGGCTCCGTCAGGTTCTGCGACGGTGGCTATTGCGAGAACACTTCAACCGGAACATCGCTTTTGGAGAGATCAGTCAGGCGCTAACGGATCGTACCTTTACGATTCTTGGATTTTTTGTAGCACCGGGTACGCCCGTAGGCCTGGTGCTGGGGCGTTTATTGGGCCAACTCGCTGCGGTCGTCGCACTTGTTAAACCGCTTCTGAGCCGCAAGCTGGCCGTCGGTTTCGGGGCGAAGGACCGGAAACGGATGGCGGTTATTGCCCGGGACTATCAACAGTTTCCAAAGTACTCGTGGGCCATCATGGTGGACAACGCGGCAAAACAGCTTCCCGTTGTCCTCGTAACCAGTTTGCTTGGGCCCGCCATCGCGGGCAACTACGCGTTGGCACGACGGGTTTTAGCCGAACCGGCGATCATTATGGGTGCCGCTCTGGGGCAGAGCTACTACCAACTTGCCGTGAAGGAAGGCGGTGGTGATGCGGTGCGCCGAGCCACGGTCGTAATGACGTCGATGTTGCTCAAGCTCATCGCCATACCGGTCATGGTCGGGCTGCTGTGTGCGCCGGAGCTCTTTTCCCTGCTCTTTGGAGAAAACTGGCGGTCTTCCGGGTGGTATGCGCTGTTGCTGTCTCCCGTATTCATGCTCTATCTGATCCTGAGGCCGCTCAACAAGATATTCGATCTCAAAATGATCCAGCGGGCAAAAGGCAAATTCGCTCTCCAGAATATTGCGGTAATCACCCTCGCGTTTATACCCGGCCTGTTTATTGATGACGCTTTCCTGGTCCTTTCCAGCTACTCCCTATTTACCTCTTTGTTCTTACTCAATCGATGTTTGTGGCTCTTGGGGAAAATGGACGTCACCGCGGGTGAGCTGCTCCACGCTTGCCGTCTTGCACTCGTGCTGGCCGTCGCAGCGGCGGGTCTTTCGGTAGTGTCACGGCGCTTCTGGGACGGCTCGGACTTTTTCATCATTCTGGCCGTCGCAGGCAGCGTCGGTTTGTATCTGACCCTGCTGGCTGCCACCGATAAGCCGGTGAGAAAACTGCTTCACCGATTTCTAGGCCGCTGAATGCGCTAGCGTGGCCTTAGCGACCGGCGGTCTCGCTCCGTGGCTGCGAAGGCGGGTTTACCCGGCGTAACTACTGAGGCTGCAAACACGAGGGCGTAGGCGCTTTTCTCTCGCCTCGTGTGCGGTGTCGAAAGATTGAGGGCGGCTTGCGCTGCGCTCTGAGACGATACACAGCGGAAGTAATACGGGCATCTGGACTTGCTGCTATCCTGGGTTCTTCCTTTAGGGAGCGAGTAGGGGAGAGCCCAACATGCATCGACGTCGATTTCTAGCCGCATCTGCGGCGGTCGCAACGGCCGCGGCGCTCCCCTGGTCACTCAGCCGGGGCGCAGAATCGCCGCCACTGCTGCGCCTCAATGCGAACGAGAACCCTCTGGGCATGTCTCCGCTGGCAAGGTCGGCCGCCGCCGAGGCCCTGGCCCGGGGACATCGCTACAGTTTTGGCGTGGAGGGACTGCTGGCTCAGGAAATCGCCGCCATCGAGGGCGTCGAGAAGGAAAATGTCACCATTGCCAACGGGTCTACCGGCATTCTGGAGGCCGTTGTATGGCAGCAGGCCATGCGCGGTGGCACCCTGGTTCAGCCGCAGATCACGTTTGGCGCCGTCGGAGAGATTGGCGACGCGGCGCGACTCAAGCGCATCGACGTGCCCATGCTCGATGGTTTTCGCGTCGACCTGGAGGCCATGGAGGCTGCCACGGCGAAGGTGGATGGTCCCGTGCTCGTATATCTTGTCACGCCCAACAACCCCACGGGCTTGCTCACACCCTATGACGCTATTGACTCCTGGATTCGGCGGGCACCGGACAACGTATTCTTCCTGATCGACGAGGCCTACCACGAGCTCGTGGACGATGAGTCCTATCGCAGCTGTGTTCGGCTCATGGAAGAAGGCCACGAGAATCTTCTCATCGCGCGCACCTTTTCCAAGATTTATGCCATGGCCGGCATGCGGCTCGGCTACGCCATGGCCGCGGCTCCGGTCATCGAAGCGCTGCAAAAATACTATTCCAGCTGGTCGGTCAACATCGCGGCGCTCGAGGCCGGGCGAGCGTCCCTGAAGGACGCCGAATTCAGGTCCCGGAGCTTCGGCAGTAACCGCACTGCCCGGGAAGTTACGCAAAACGCTCTGGCGGAACTCGGGCTCAGCTATATCCCCACTCAGGGCAATTTCCTGATCCATGAAATCAGGATGCCCCTTGAAGCCTATCAGCAGACGATGCGCGGTGAAGGCATTCTGGTCGGCAGAGACATGGGCCTGGGCTACGGTTGGAACCGTTTATCGATCGGGACGCCCGGTGAAATGGAGCGTTTCACAACGGCTCTGGCGTCGCTCCATGCAAAGGGTTGGGGCTGAGTCGTCGGGCGGAACAGTTGATCGGAAAGCACTACAGACATCAGGCCTAAACCTGCTACGGTGTGGTTTATGAGAATCGTCCTGCTAGGCGGCTGTGCGGTCGCCGTTGCCCTTGCTCTGCTGATCGCCTCTCCGGCGCGAGGCGGCGATCCCGATTTCGCCATGCTGATGTGGGGCATGGCGGCCGTAAAGGGGATGCTCGTGCTCGGCGCGCTCACAGTGCTGTGGTGGCGCTTCGGGTATCCGCTTAGTAAATCCCGGGCACTTTGGTACTGCGTTGGCGCGTGGCTTGCGTCAGCCACGACCGTGCTGATCGCGCAGCGGGCGTTCCTGCCCGCGGCAATCGTGCTGTTTCACGCCGGGGAATTCATGATGCTGCTGACCGCATGGCGCGATGATCACGTGACGCTGCCCACCGTAGGCGACGCGAGTCATTCCCCCGAGAGCGTTGACGAAGCGATCGCGGACAAGACCTCCGAAGCAAACGACTCGCTCGCTGACGCGGCCTGATCGCGGACCCGAAGCGCCCTGGGTTCCAGCGCCCCATTGGATCGCTACCGACCCTCATACGAAGCCGTCTGGCGAAGCGCCTGAGGCGCGCAACGCGGCGACTTGGACTAGTCGCCAGAATTCGCGCAATCTCTCGCCGAGAATTCCAAAAATTGATGAGATAGGGCGGCTCGCGGCTAGTAGCGCAGTTCCTGAGACTCGACTTCAATACGCCGTCCGCGTGCTCGTGAGTAGAGGAACCTGCCGGTAACCCGCAGCTCGGTGCCTGGGGTCAGTACGGGGTCCTGCAGTCCAAGCACCTCAACCCGGACACCGGAGGCACTCTCGATCCAGTAGTGCGGAGGCGAGGCGTGGTAGTGCAATGCACCCTCGGTACTGACCCGGTGGCCATCGTAGGTAGACGGGCGGCTGGCGAGTTCATCGAGGCTCAGCTCCGGTGCGTGCTTTGCGCAACCCATTATCAATGCCAGCGCGGCTGCAACGCCGAGGTGACGTGCGAAGCGGCGCTGCATGCAAACGCGTGCTGACAATCGCTCCTCCCTGTTTCTTCGCGCTCGAACTCTGACTGTAGCGGGAAACGACCGGGTGTGTGACTCCAACAAGCGAGCGACCGCATTACCGGGTCGCCACGGAGAGGCCTGGGCGCCGGAGAACAGGTCGTCAGGCTCGGCAAGCGATGAAACCCGGGACGAGTCCGGTTTTGGCGCTGGAGTAGCAGGCTTCCCCCACCGTCATCTCTCGCCATTGAAGGCGGCACACCGGTTGCCATGCTCTTTGGCCTGGCCCTACACTGCCCGCAAACAAACGAGAAAAAGGAAACGTAAGCAATGAGTTGTACCGTTCTTCTTGAAGTAACCGCTCAGAGCGGCCGGGGGCAGGAACTCGTCGGCGTGTTTGCGTCGATACTGGGCGACACCAGGGCCTTTGATGGTTGCAAGGGCGTAAACGTCGTCGTGAATGAGGACGAGGTTGAGAACGTCGTTCTTATCGAGTCCTGGGAAAGCCGCGCGCACTACGAGAAGTATTTCGCCTGGCGACAGGAGCGCGGCGACCTGGATACCCTGGGCGCTCTTCTGGCCGCACCGCCCAGTGTGCGCTTTTTTTCCAGCGCCGACGCCTAGCTCCACCGGATAAGGAGGTCGGGCAAATGGCACTGTCTTGGCAATACGGCTGGCAACACGACAGGCTGTGCTAACGCGCATTCCTACGGGCCTGTCGCTCCCAAAAAAAGCCCCGCTCAAGCGGGGCTCCTGAAGCGACCGACTTTACCCGCTAGCCTTCAGTTCGCACCCGCACTCTTCACCTAAGGCGCACCTTCCACATAAGGCGCGCCGGCCGACACCAGTGCGGCCCCAAGCTCATTCAGCGCCGACTCAGCGCTGGTCAGGCGCGAGCGAATAGACGCCATGGAGGCGTTGGCGAGCTCCAGCTGTTGTTGGCTGGTTTCCGTGGGTCCATACAGAGACCGGTACACGGTACGCTCCACGGCGAACAGTCGCTGCGAGACAGTGGGGCGGGTTTTCTCGCCGACTTCCCGCTTCGCCGGATTGCCGTTGAGCTCTGCATCCAAGGCGTGCAGCGACTCGCGCAGCTCATGGAGTCGGGCGTCAAGCTGACCGACATCCGCGCGTGAGCGCGACAGCGCACTGCTCATGGCCTCCATGCGTGCCACGGCGCGCTTGAGCCCCAGGCTAAGCGCCGAAGAGGCTCGCGTGGCATCCTCCCAGGATCGCCAGAACGCCGCGACCTCGGTATCAGCGGCCCCGGGCAGCGCGCCTTTGTAGAGGCGCTCCACCGCGAACTCGATGGGTTCATCGAGCTGACTCACCTGTCCGTCGACGCGCTTATAGAGAGTGGCCGTGTAGGTGCCTGGTGCTGCCAGCAGCCCCCGCGGCGGATCACCGTCATCGCTTCCCTGTCCCAGGGTGATCACGTCCGGGGCGGGGTAGCGCAGATCCCAGGCGATGCGATGGAAGCCCTTGTCCGCGGGTCCCTCTATGCGACGCACCACGTTGCCCTGTCTGTCCCGGACTACGATGAGAACGGCGGGCGCGGCCTGAATCGCCTCCTGTCCTACCGCTTCCCAGCCTGGGAATTCGACATCTGCCCCCGCGGTCTCAAGGGGCTCCTCAGCGGCCTGACGTGACTCGGCCAGAGTCTTGAGTCCAGTGTTTAAGTGATAGGTGAAGACCGCACCATACGGCGGGTTTGGCGCCACATAGTGCGAAGCTCCCTGCGAGCCCTTGTAATCATCGAAGTCGAGATCGGACCTCGGGATGTACAGCCAGGCCTTGCGCGTGGAATACAGCGACCCTTCCTGCGCAAGCGATGCCTCGCTGACTTCGCGAAGGACGCTGTAATCGTCCAGGACGAAGAACCCACGTCCGAAGGACGCGCCCACCAGATCGTTTTCCCGCTTCTGTATGGCGAGATCCCGGAAGCTGATCGTGGGAACGCCGCCCTCGAGTTCAACCCAGCTGTCTCCCGCATCGATGGAGAAGAACACGCCGAACTCGGTTGCCGCGAAGAGCAGCTCCGGCTTTTCGTGGTCCTGCACCATGCGCCAGACAAGGTGACGCTCGGGCAGGTCACCGCTGATAGATTCCCAGCTGCGCCCGCGATCGGTGCTCTTCACAAGGTACGGTGCATAGTCGCCATACTTATGGTTGTCGAGCGACACATACACCGTATCCGGATCGTGCAGGTCGGCCTTGATGTCATTGATGAACGCGCGCTCCGGGACGCCCATGTTGCTGACTTCAACGCGGCGCCAGCTCGCGCCGCCGTCCTCGGTCACCTGCAGCAGACCGTCGTCCGTACCGGCGTAGAACAGGCCGTCCACCAGCGGGGATTCGGACAACGAGGTGATGGTGTTGTAGTTGGACATCGCCAGCACATCCCAGGAGGAGTCCCAGCTCTGCTGACGTCCCATGATCGGCAGCTCGAAGCGCTCTTCGTTGCGTGTAAGATCACCGGATATAGGCTGCCAGCTGTCGCCGCGGTTGTCCGAGCGCCACACGCGCTGGCTGGCGAAGTAGATGCGCGCCGGATCGTGCGGACTTACATGGATCGGCGCATCCCAGTTGAAGCGTTCATAGTCCTCGCCTTCTCCCGGTTGCGGCTGGATATCGACCACCTCGCCGGTGGTCATATCGATGCGCGATATTGCGCCCTCCTGCCGTTCGGCATAGACGATATCCGGGTTACCGGGCTCGGTGGCCGGCGCGTGTCCGTCCCAGTCCAGCACCAGCCGCCAGTCGGCATTGCGAATGCCGTTGACGCTGTCGGTGCGCGACGGGCCGCCCTGCGTACCGTTGTCCTGGGTGCCGCTGTAGATGTTGTAGAAGGGTTCGGCATCGTCCAGCGCCACTTTGTAGAACTGCGTGATTGGCAGGTTCGGCATGTAGCGCCAGTTCGAGGCCAGATCGAAGCTCTCGTAGACGCCGCCATCCGTTCCCAGGAGCAGGTAGTCCGGGTCGCTGAGCTTGAAGGCGAGCGCGTGGTTGTCGCCGTGGCGATGCTCCCGGTTCACGGGACCCCAGGTCTGGCCGCCGTCCATGGACTCCTTCATCTGGGCATCCATCAGGTACAGATGGTCGAAGCGATGGGGCGAGGCGTAGAGCTCTACGTAGTAGTGCGCGCCCGTGCCGCCGGAGATGACATCCGATTGCTGCGTCCACGATTCTCCGCGGTCCAGGGACTTCCAGATGCCACCGGCGCGTCGGTTGAGCTCAATGGCGGCGTAGACGACTTCCGGCTGCATCGGCGAGATGGCGAGGCCGATCTTGCCCATCTTGCCCTCGGGCAGACCTTCGGAGAGTTTGGCCCAGGTATCGCCGCCATCCTCGCTGCGGTAGATCGCGGATTTCGGGCCGCCATCCATCAGCGATGCCACGGTGCGGTGGTGCTGCCAGGTAGCGGCGTAAACGCGCTCCGGATTCCGGGGATCGATAACAATATCGGTCACGCCGGTGAATTCCTCGTCGCCGAGGGTTTTGCTCCAGGACATCCCGCCGTCGGTCGACTTGTAGAATCCGCGATCACCGCCGGGGCTCCACAACGGTCCCTGGGCCGCCACGTAGATAACGTCCGGATTGTCGGGATGGACGATGATCTTGCCGATGTGCTGCGAGTCTCCGAGACCCGTGTTCGTCCAGGTCTTGCCGCCATCGGCGGACTTATAGACGCCGTCTCCGAAGCCGAAATGTCGGCCCCCGCCGTGCTCGCCGGTACCGACCCAGACCGTGTTGCTGTCCTCGGGGTCCAGCGCGACAGCGCCGATGGAGTAGGACCCTTCATGGTCGAAAATCGGCTCGAAGGTAGTACCGGCGTTCACGGTTTTCCACACACCGCCGGAACCCACCGCCACATACCAGGTGTTCTCGTCCTTCGGATGGATCGCAAGATCTGCTACCCGTCCCGATCGGACGGCCGGCCCGATATTGCGCAGAGCGAGACCCTTGAAGGTCGCCTCCGACATCAGGGCCCCCTCCCCGCCTTCGGCGGCGACAGTAGCGCCGTTGGCGATAATGAAGCCCAGGGTCAGCGTGATTGTGGCCAGGAGGGCCCTACGGAATCGCATGATGAATCGCCTTTGGAGAGGATGGGGAGCTAAGGATACTCATAACGAGGCCGCGGTCGAGGTGTGGGTCGTTTGGGAATAGCCGGTAACGCGGGATAGGCCTTCTTTTGGTCATCGCCGGTACGTTGATCGCACCCCGCTTTGGGGCTTACTCCCAGTCGGACCCATTGCCCTCAACCAGGACCAGCTCCTGTCGCAGCCCGGGGACAGAGAAGCTCTCTCGCAGTCCTGACGGCCAAATCACGCCTATGAAGTTAACCCGTGAAGCCGCGCCCAAGCCTACGGTCACCCGGGGGTCGCTCGCGCTCAGGTAACTTCCGTCGGTATGGACTCTACGCCAGAGGGTTGCCTCGTTTTCCCGCAACAGCGCAATTCGGGCGCCGAAAGCATCCCGATTTGACTGCCTTCCAATCAGACGCAGGCGCAGCCACTCGACATCGCCCCGTTGCTGATTGAGAAAAAGCCGTGCCGGACCGCTGTTGTTGCTGACGACCAGATCCGTATCGCCATCGTTGTCGATGTCCCCAAAGGCAACGCCCCGGCTGATCCTGCTTGCGCCCGTTGCATCCCCACCGTCGACGGTCTCAAAGCTACCCGTGCCAAGATTACGAAACAGCTGGTTAGGCTGGTCGAAGGGGTAGTCGAGGTTTTGCGAGCGGACTTCCTCAACCTTCACGTCGCCATTCGCTGCATAGAGGTCGAGCCATCCGTCGTTGTCGAAATCGAACCAGGCGGTACCGAAGCCTGTCATCAGCCTGCTCGTGAAGCCAAGCCCGGTGACGTCCGTGACATCACTGAAAAATCCGCGACCGTCGTTCTCGTAAAGCGTGTTTGTCTCGTTCACCAGATGCGTCATGAACAGGTCTTCATCGCCATCGCCGTCATAGTCCCCAGCGCTTATTCCCATGCCGGCCTCGGCGGAGCCATCGCGATTAAAGGCAACACCGGACATGAGGCTGGTGTCCCTAAAGCTCTTGCCGCCCTGGTTCATCCAAAGGAAGTTGGCCTCGCCATCATTGGCTACTGAGAGGTCGATGTAGCCGTCAGCGTTGAAGTCTGCGCCGGCAACCCCTAGCCCCGGGCCTCGAACGCTGGCGATACCGGTCTCTGCACTGACGTCAGTAAATCCATCCTCTCCATCATTGCGAAGCAGATGATCTTGCGCATAGGTGAAATTCTGAGGTCCGCAATAGTCTCTATTTCCGCTTGCGCTCGAGCATTCGGGCTCTCTGTCGGGCGAATAGTCCACATAAGACGCTACGTACAGGTCGAGATCACCGTCGCGATCGTAGTCCAGGAATGCGGCACTGGTAGACCATGTGGGCAGGTTCGCATTCAGACCTGTAGTAACGTCGGTGAATGTGCCGTCACCGTTGTTCCTGTACAGAACATTGTCTTCCAGGTTTGTGACGTAGATATCCGGGTCGCCATCGTTGTCATAATCCCCGACGGCGGCACCCATTCCGTAAGCGTCAAGCCCGACTCCCGCCGCGCGGGTCACGTCAGTGAAAGCCAGTGTCCCGCCGGGAATCAGCTCGTTGCGGAGCAGCATATTGCCTTTGCTTTGTGAGGGCGGCAGCGGGAAAAGCAGTTCAGATGAAGGCCGAGCGCTGTCAAGCCGGTTGCCCTGGATCAGGTAGAGATCGAGGTCGCCATCGCGGTCATAGTCAAGGACTGCTACGCCCGAGCCCAGAATCTCCGGGAACAGAAAATCCCCCGTAGCGCCGCTGAAGTGCCTGAAGGTGATCGCGTCCGATGCGATGAACGGCTTCTGCGGGCTTAAAACGGTGGCCGGATGCTCCGGAACCCGCTGTGCTTCGTCATCAGCCTCGCCCATGCATCCAGCGACAAGTACGGTCAGTGCGATAAGGATGCGCGTTTGCAAAGTCAACGTGACGTAGCGCTCAGGAACTGCGCGTCGCGCTGAGTTCGCGGCGAAGCCGCGCAATCCGGCGCCTCGCCTCCGGGTCGTTCATCTGCTCTGCGGCGGCCGCCCCGGCGTCGAGGGAGCGCAAGGCCGACTCTGGGTCACCGTTGTGCATCTCGGCTTTCGCCAGGGCGACAAAAATCTGCGGCAGACGCTCGTGTGGTTGTTCCACGGCGCGGCGCAGATGCTTGATCGCTTCTCGCGCGTTTGATTCCGTCAGCAGTTCGCCAAGCAGCCAGTTGCCAAGCTGGTGCCTCGGATCGAGACTCAGAGCATCACGCAGATGCTGCTCGCTAACCGCTAGTTCACCGCGTTGATGTCGCAAGATGGCGATCTGCACATGGGTGTTGGGATCCTGGTCGTCGAGTTGCAGCGATCGCTCAAATGCCTGCATCGCCGCTCCGAAACGTGACTGCGCAATGCGCGCCACGCCAAGGTTGAAATAGACTTTTGCATTGCCTGGCGCCAGTGCGGACGCTCTGGCGACATGTTCCTCGACCGCCGCGAAGTCACGCTGTGACGTGGCCAGAGCGATCATATTAATGTGCGCCACTAGGCTGTCTGGGTTCCTCTCCAGTGCCATTTTGAGAAACCGGTCCGCCTCTTCCGGGCGACCGGCTTCGGCCAGGCGTTTTGCGCGGTCTATAAAGGGTTGGTCGCTCCTGTTCAGCAAAAGCAGTTGGTTCAAAACGATGTCACTGCCGTCGGCTCCGGTCCCGTGGTGGCGCTCTGCAAGCCGGAGGTGGTGCTCGGCCCGCTCGAGGTCATCGCTGTCACGGTAGGCGATGCCCAGCTGATAGTGTCCTGAGCCAAAGTTGCCGCTCAGCCGCAGCGCTTCTTTGAGATGAGGGATTGCCTGCTCTGCGTCTCCGCTGCGGACCAGGAATCGTCCGACGCTGAAGTGTGCCTCGGATGGTACCTCCGAAAACGACAGGGCGCGTTCGTAGTAACTCGCCGCTAGATCGAGTTTGCCTTGGTCGGCGAGAGTCTCAGCCACGTGTATGTGGGCCAGAATGTAGTCGTCACGGATCCTGAGCGCTGCTTGAAACGCGCTTGTGGCGTCGCCAGGCCTGCCGAGTGCGCGAAGCACCACGCCGTGAAGATAGGCCCACTCGAAGCGATTGGGGTCGAGCGCTCGAGCACGCTGATAGATGATTTCGGCCGCGCTGAACTGTTTGTAAGTCTGCAAGACCATCGCCAGATGGCCGTTCGCGCTCGCGTCAGCAGGATCGAGCTCAATCCTGGCCACGGCTTCCTGAATCTGGGCATTTACATCGGGTAGGGCATTGCTGATGTAGACGGGCGGGATCGGCGGAAGGTCGGCTATGTCCACGCGATCGCAGGACGCCAGAGTCACAGCTAGCACCAAAACTAGCGGCAAAGGAAGGAGGGTCCGAAGAGGGAGAAACACCGCAGCCTCAGCCCGCAACCCCGAGAACCGCCGTCGAATACGCCGCTGGTCGGACGGCGCTCAGGCGACTGAAGCCAGCTCCGCGATCAGCGGTTCAGCTTGCGCTTGCGAAGCGTTGTGACTCCGAGAAGACCTCCCGCGACGAGGAGCAGAGTCGCCGGTGCTGGCATACCGGTCGGTGGTTCAGTGCCAGCGAGGAAAATATCGCCGGGACCGCTGATGGTTATGTCGTAAGGTCCGGTAGGCTGCCCAAAACTATTGGGCACGTCGGTGAATGACGTCTGTACGAGCGTGTAGCTTGTGCTGGCGGTGAGGGCGGCTGAGAAAGCTGAGCAGTTGGAACCAACACAGGCACTGTCAAATGCGCCTAGGCCCGGTATGCCACCCGCCGAATAGTCGTCGTCGAATGCCACGGAGGCTCCCGGCGACAGCGGATCGAACACGGCAGTGAACAGGAGGAGAAAACCATCGAGGTTCGCGTCAATAGATGTATCGCCGGGGTAAAAGCTCAAAAAATCGTAGTCCCCCGTCGTATCCACTGAAAAGTCGAATGTGTCGAAGGACGTCTGGGTAGTCCCACCCGTGTCCGGGTTATCGAACGTTGGTTCCGTGCCGTCCAGGACGCCGGACAGCATGAGGAGACCGGCCGTGGCGGCATTTGAGGCGAGTCCCATAGCGCCGGCCAGTGCCGCGCAGAGTGCAATCTTCTGCATTCCCTTGCTCCTTGGCGCCCGATGATAGCGCGGGCCTGTTGATGTTCTGTCGAGCGGTCTGTTCCTATCGTGCGATTAATGCAAAAAGTAAGCCGCCGTCAGGTAAGCGCTGAATTTCAATGGTTTATGGGTGCTCGCCTTAGGCCGAGACCGCGACGCTGTAAAGTTTTTGGACACACTCGCGGGCCTTCATGGCCAGCCCTTTCCTTCACGCAGGCTCGAAGCAGTCCAGCATGATGCAACCCAACAGAGTGCATTGCGCATCCGGCAAATGCAGGCACCGCGCCCCGGTAAACCCCGGGGGGGTCTGCTGTGGAGCGGCCCACAATCTGCGCGTAGGTTGTCGCGGGACGCCTTTGCTAGACTTTCGGCGACCCGTTCAGAAACTTCCCTTCATGCTCCGCCGCACACACCCGACGCACAGCAAATGGCCAGCGCGCTACCTGCTCGTTCTCACCGCACTCACAGGATGCTCGTTCGAATCCGGCGAATACGAGCCCGGCCCCGATGCGGTAGCCGCCAACGATCGAGGCGTAGGACAAATGGGCCAGTTCGACTACGCTTCGGCCGTTGATACCTTCGCAACAGTCGTCGCCGAGGAACCGGATTGGGTAACGGGCCGGATCAACTACGCCGTTGCCCTCAAGAATCGCCAGGGCGACGGGGATGCGGCGCTCGCGCTTGAGGAACTGGCGACGGTACTGAGCGCAGAGCCCGAAAATGCTCGCGCAAACTACGTGGCGGGTGTTCTGAGGCTTTATCTGGGCGAGTTCGAAGCGGCGGCGAGCCATCTTGAAATCGCGCTCGTTGCCGATCCGCAAGATGCCTACGCTCACTATTACCTTGCACAGTGCCGGTTGCGCGCCGGCGACCTGGACTCGGCGGTGACCGGCTTTCGGACAGCGCTGGAGCTTGATCCTTATCTGCGTAGTGCCTACTACAGCGCAGCCCAGTCGCTGCAACGGCTGGATCGGGCCGATGAGGCCGCGGATTACCTGCAGTCCTTTCAGCGCTTCGCGAACAACCCCAGTGCAAAGCTGGCCGAGTTCAAGTACACAAAGATGGGGCCCAAGTCCCTGGCACAGGTCGCCGGCGCGAATTCAGTCCCTAGTGCAGTGCCGAGACCCCGGGGGTCCATTTTTACGCCCGTGGAATCGGTGGGCGCACTTTCGGCCGAAGCGTCTTTCTATGCGCTGAGCACCGTTGATATTGACGGAGACGGGACGCAGGACATCGTCGCTTTTGACGATGCCCGAAGCAGGGTGCTCGTCGATCGCGGCGGGACTTTGAGCGCGATTGATACCGGCGTGCCTTGGGCGGAAAGCACCGCAATCAGCGCTTTTGCCTGGGGCGATCTCGACAACGACGGTAACGTTGACCTGTATCTTTGTCGCAAAGGCCCCAACGAACTCTGGTATCAGCGGGCTCCCGGCGAATGGCAGAAGGCCGGTCTGGCCACCAACGCGCACGGTGGTGACAGCGATTGCGCAGACGTCGCCCTCGTCGACGCAGACCACGACGGCGACCTCGACATTCTGCTCGGCAACCGCGGCGCCGCGGATAATCTTCTCAACAACAATCTCGATGGTAGCTTCCGATCTCTGGCCTCGCAGCTCAATCTCCCGCAAGGAGACAGTCGGTATGTACTGAGCGCCGACCTTGACGCCGACCTGGATGTCGACCTGCTGGTTCTCCGTGACGAACCCCCGCACAGCGTGCTGATAAACGATCGACAGTGGCGATACCAGCCGGCGCGTGGTCTGGACGATTTCCTCGGCGCAGATCTGCTGGCGGCGGTGGCGGTAGACCTGGATGCGGATGCGTCATCGGAACTGGTCGCGCTTGACCGGGAGGGGGCCGTCCGGCTCTGGCGGCGCGAAATCAGTGGTGCGTGGACAGCGTCCACCCTGCTGACGAGCGGTCTTCGGGGCGACGTACAGCTAACAGCGTCCGATGTCACTGGCGATGGACGCATGGAACTGCTGCTGTTGGGTGCAGGCGCCTACGAAGTGATCGGCGTGTCATCCGCCTGGGAGGCAGAAACCTTGGTGGAGGAGCGCTACGACGGCGGTGTGGCAATCCCGGTGCTGCGGTCACTCACTCGTGGTCCATCGCTGCTAGCGCAAGGCACGGCAGGGCTGCTGGAATGGGCGCCGGGCCCCGGCCGTTTCGACTTCGCGGCGGTCACACTGACGGGCAAGCAGGATGACGCCGAAACCATGCGCACCAACGCCTCGGGTATCGGAACTATCGTAAGCCTGCGCAACGGGGATCGGTGGACTCGGACCAACACCTACAAACACAGTTCATTGCCTGGCCAGAGCAGTCAGCCCCTGGCGCTCGGCCTTGCGGGACGAAGCGGTGCTGAGTTTCTGGCCCTGGACTGGCCCGACGGGGTCTATCAGACGGAACTGGGCGTAGGCGCCGGCCCCCTGCGGCGAATAAGCGAAGTCGAACGACAAATGGGTAGCTGCCCTGTGCTGTTTGCCTGGAACGGCGAACGCTTCGACTTTGTTACCGACATTCTAGGCGTGGGTGCCCTGGGGTTTTTTGTCGAGCCTGGCGTCACTGCACCGCCGCGCCCCTTCGAGCGCCTGTCTTTCCGACCCGGTGCGCTTGCCCCGCGCGATGGCCGCCTGGCGTTCAAGCTCTCTGAGCCCATGGAAGAAAACGCATATATCGATGCCATGGCCCTGGAAAGCTATGACCTGCCGCCCGAGTGGCAGTTTGCCCTCGACGAGCGTTTCGCCACGGGAGCACCCGCGGTGACCGGCGAACCGATCTTTTATCGTCGCTCTATCGGTCCACGTGCTGCTCGCGATTCCAGTGGTACGGATGTGCTTGAACTCGTAAGCGAGCGCGACTACAGAGCTATGGATCCAGGCCGGACTGACTCGCGTTTTATCGGCCTGCTTGAGGAGCCCGAATCAGTGGTCCTCGAATTCGGAACGGAAATCAATGCGGCCGGGGACAAGCCCGTGCTGCTGGTTGATGGCTGGATTGAGTATCCCTATTCCCAGACCGCCTTCGCTGCATGGCAGGCTGGCGAAGCGTATGAGCCTACGACTCTCGAGGCTCGTGATGGCGATGGCAACTGGCATCTTGTGTATCCCGGGTTCGGCTTCCCGGGTGGAATGCCGCGGGAAATGTCGCTACCCCTTAATGCGCTTCCCCCGGGCGCGGACGCTGTGCGGCTGAGCTGGAATCGTGAAACCTATTGGGACCGGGTTCGTATCGTGTACGCAGAAGAGCCACCCGCGTCCATGCGAATGTCGCGCGTCGAAGCCTCCCACGCCCGGGTGGCAAAGACCGGGTTTCAAAGGCGGATCATGCATGCGCAGCGCCGCCAGGAATACGTTTACGACCAGCGCACCACGTTTCGTGACACGCGCTATCCAACGGGCTTTTATACGGCCACCGGAGAGATGACCCGACTGCTTGCCGAGGCCGACGACGCGCTCGCCATTATCGGTCCCGGCGAGGAGGTTCACGTTGAGTTTGAGGCACCGCCTCCGCCGGCCCCGGGCCTGCGTCGTTGGTACGTGCTCGAGACGCACGGCTGGGGTAAAGATAACGATCTATACACGCAGGACGGGGAAACCGTCGGGCCCTTGCCCCGGGCCCACCGCGATGCGGACGCTGAGGCGCGCGAGGCACTGCACCAGCGATACAACGTTCGTTTCCAGTCGGGACTCTAGCTTCCATGCGCCGCCGCGCTGTTGTCGGTCCGCGACTGAGACGCCTGCTTGTTCTGGTGTTCGTGCTATTCGCGGTGCTCGTTGTCAATTCTGTTTTCCTGGTAAGTGTCACGACCTATGAGTGGTTCACCGACGCAGAGATTCAGGGACTCTTTTACCAGTGGATGTTTCTCGGCCATCTGGCCCTGGGACTTCTGATCCTTCTACCCGCCGTTGTTTACGGAGTCCTGCATCAGCGCAATGCCCGCAGTCATCGAAACCGACGCGCGGTCCGGGCCGGTTACGCTCTGTTTGCGCTGGTCCTCGTGCTGCTCGTAACAGGGCTCCTACTCACCCGAGGTTTTACCTGGATTGAACTGAAGGACCCCGGTGCCCGATCAGTTGCGTACTGGTTGCATACCATCGCTCCGCTACTGGTGGCATGGCTCTTCGTGCTGCACAGGCTTGCCGGGCCGCCACTGCGTTGGTCTCACGGATGGAGTGTGGGAAGCCTCGCCTTCATTCTGTCCGCCGCGGCGATCGGTGCGCATCAGTGGCAATCAAACAACCCCGGAGAGCCCAACCCGGACATCTTTACGCCATCGCTGGCGCGCTCGCTAGACGGACAGCATATCGACAGCGAGTTACTGATGATGGACGACTACTGCGAAGGCTGTCACGCAGACTCGCACGCGAGCTGGGCCCAGAGCATGCATCGTTTCTCCTCCTTCAATAACCCGGCCTACCGTTTTTCAGTGAAGCAGACCCGAGCCGCGCTTCAGCGGCGGGACGGAAAGCACGAGGGAGTACGTTTCTGCGCAGGTTGTCATGATCCCGTACCGTTGTTTTCCGGTACGCTGGACCAGCCCGGCTTTGATCTGGGTGATCATCCGTCTGCGGAGGCTGGAATCACTTGTACCGTCTGTCATTCCATCAGCGGTATCGACAGCAATCGCGGAAACGCGGACTACACGCTCTCGGCGCCGCAGCACTATCCCTTCGCGCGCAGTGAATCACCGGTGCTGCGCTGGGTTAATGAGACGCTGGTTAAAGCCAATCCTGAATTTCACAAGCGCACATTTTTAAAGCCCCTGCACAGCAGCGCGGAGTTCTGCGGCAGCTGCCATAAAGTAAACTTGCCGGAGTCGCTCAATGATTACCGATGGCTGCGCGGGCAGAACCACTACGACTCCTTCCTGCTGAGCGGTGTGTCGGGGCACGGTATCCAGAGTTTCTATTACCCGAAACACGCGGAAAAAAACTGCAACGGATGTCATATGACTCCCGTCCGTTCCAGTGACTTCGGTGCCCGGCCGCTCGCGCCGCTCTCCGAGCCGGCTATCCACGATCATCAGTTTGCCGCGGCAAACACCGGTGTACCGTTCCTTCTTGGACACGATGGTGAGAGCTGGCAACGCAGCGCGAACATGCTGCGCGACAGTTTGAGCGTTGATATCTTCGGTATTCGCGAAGAAGGGCGTCTCGACGGACGGCTGCACGCGCCGCTCGCGGAGTCTGATCTTCAGCTTGAGGCCGGGAAGACCTACTTGCTGGAAGTCGTGCTACGCACGCGGACTCTGGGGCATCACTTCACCCAGGGGACGGCAGACTCCAATCAGATCTGGCTCGCGGTTGAGGTGCGCAGCGACGACGAGACACTTGGCCGCAGCGGAGCGCTGCGGGAACGCGATGGATCCGTGGACCCCTGGGCACATTTCGTCAATTCCTACGTCATTGATCGCGATGGCAGGCGCATTGACCGTCGCAATCCCGAAGACATCTACACGGCTCTGTACAACCATCAGATTCCCCCGGGCGCCGCCGATGTGGTCCACTACCGAGTCCAGATACCCGAGACGGTGCGAGGACCGGTGTCAATCAGCGCGCGTCTGGCTTACCGGAAGTTTGACAATGCGTACCTCCAGCACATACAGGCTGATGAGTTTCAGCGGAACGATCTTCCGATTGTGGAGATCGCCTCCAGTGAGCTGACCCTAAACGCCGGCTCCCGCGTTGGTATCGACGACACAGCGCCATTGTGGCAACGATGGAATGACTACGGCATCGGGCTGCTTCGTCGGGAACAGTTCCGGCAGGCGGAAGCGGCATTCAGCAGGGTCGAGGCGCTGGGTGTTGGCGACGGCCCGCTGAATCTGGCGCGGGTCTATCTGGCTGAGGGCCGTCTGGAGGAGGCGGCGTCTGCCCTGCAGCGCGCTTCGGCAGCGCCGAGTCCCGCTGCGCCCTGGTCCGTGAGCTACTTTACTGCCAGGTTAAATCTGCAAAACGGTTACTTTGACGCGGCAATTGCCGGGTTTCGCGACCTGGTCGACACACGCTTTCAAGACGCCCGGCGGCGAGGCTTCGATTTTTCGAAAGACTATCGCCTGTTGAACGACCTCGCCCTGGCTACTGCGCAACGTGCGCGGCTGGAACGCAGAAATCCGGAGCGCGCCGATGAGTACCTGCGTGACGCCAGGGACTGGTATGAAAAGACGTTGGCCCTGGATCCCGAGAACGCGACCGCCCACTATGGACTGGCGCAGGTCCATGAGCGGCTGGGTGACGCTTCCGCCGCCGCTCGGCATCGCGGTCTGCATGCGCGGTACAAAGTGGACGATAGTGCCAAAGACCGCGCGGTGAAGCTTGCGAGGCAGCGCGATCCTGCCGCTGATCACGCGGCCAACCGGATTGTCATTTACGACCTGCAGCGTTCGGTAGACGCCGGCTAAACATGGCCGCGGAAGGTCAGGGTGGGGATGACGTAATCGCGGTCGCATTCAGGCGTTCGCTGACTATCATCGCGGTCATCGGCGTCATTGCCATCGCTGCTGTGATCGCAACCCGGGTTAAGAACCCGCCCGACGACGAAGGTGACGACGCCGCGGTGCTTCCACCGAAGCGGGTTCAGGCGTCAGCTCCGCAGCGGCTACCGGAGGTTCTGTTTACCGATATCACGGCGACATCGGGAATTGGCCACGAGCACGAGAACGGTGCCTACGGCGAGTCACTGTTGCCTGAGGCGATGGGCGGCGGTGTGGCCGTGTTCGATTACAACGACGACGGCGCCGTCGACTTGCTGTTTGTCTCCGGTCAGCCCTGGGCATGGCGGGACCGGCCCGGGATAAAATCCAGCTTAACCCTGTATAGAGGAAACGGCAGCGGTAGCTTCGAGGACGTCACTACCGCCATGGGTCTTGATATTGCCCTCTATGGCATGGGAGTGGCGGTGGGTGACTACGACGGCGACGGTGACGTCGACGTATTCCTAACGGCTGTAGGGGGCAATCGGCTGTTTCGCAACGACGGCGGAGAACGTTTTGTGGATGCGACCGCCGAGGCCGCGGTAGCCGGCGATGAAAACGCATGGAGCACTGGCGCTGCTTTTTTTGACTACGACCGAGATGGCGATCTTGACCTATTCGTCGCAAATTACGTCGTCTGGTCGAGGGATATCGATCTCGCCGCGGATTACCAGCTAACCGGCATTGGGCGCGCGTATGGCCCGCCAAACCAGTTCGCGGGAACGCATTCATTTTTCTACCGCAATGACGGCGATCGCTTCAGCGATATCTCTATGCAGGCGGGCATTCAAATCGATAATCCCAGTACCGGTCTGCCCCTGGGGAAATCTCTCGCCGTGCTGCCAGAAGATGTCGATGGCGACGGTTGGCTGGACCTTGTCGTGGCCAACGATACAGTGCGTAACTTCTTGTTTATCAACAATCGGCAAGGCGGATTCACCGAGATGGGTGTGGTCCGCGGCATTGCTTTCGACAATTCGGGCGCGGCAACAGGGGCTATGGGTATTGACAGTACGTTGCTCGAGCCGGATGGCGAGCTCGCGGTTGCCATCGGAAACTTCGGCAATGAAATGACGTCGCTCTACGTGCTGCCTCAGGGTTCCAAACTGTTTACGGATGAAGCAATCATCACTGGGGTCGGACCGGCGAGCCGTCGTGTAGTGACCTTCGGCCTGTTCTTCTTCGACTACGACTTGGATGGTCGGCCCGATATTTTGCAAGCCAACGGTCATGTTGAGGATGATATAAACATCGTCGAGCCGGCACAGCGTTACGCACAATCACCACAGCTCTTCTGGAACTGTGGCGACGCCTGCGAGCGGCGCTATCTCCTGGCCGACGAGACCGGTGATCTTGCCCAACCGCTGGTCGGGCGCGGTGCAACCTACGCTGATATCGATGGCGACGGCGACCTTGATGTCATACTGACCCAGATCGCCGGCCCGCCTCGTCTGCTTCGCAACGACCAGGCCAGCGGCCATGGTTGGATACAGATCGACGTGCGAGACGTCCACGGAGCACCGGCATACGGTGCTCTCGTGGAAGTGATCCTCGGAGGCCGCCGTCTCAAACAACGGGTACAGCCGACGCGCAGCTATCTCTCGCAGGTGGAGGCGCGGCTAACTTTTGGCCTGGGCAGCGCTGCTGGGGTCGACGAGGTTGTGGTTACCTGGCCGAATGGGCGTCAGGAGCTATGGCGAGGGCTTGCCGCCAATACGCGGCACCGACTCATGCCGGATAGCGCAGAGCCTGAACCCGAGCCTGCGCCAGAACCCTAGAGAGCAGACTATTGTCTGCGTTGATACATAACCGGGTTGTGGGACCTACAGCACGTCAGCGTCGAGAATATGCGCTTACTAGGGGTGCGCAGGTTTGTGTGGACGTCGCAATTCTCGCCTTCCATCCAGAACTTTGCGTACGTGACGGTGCTACGGCTTTTGCGAACATTCACCACTATCATCACCACTATCAATGGCCGCACTGGTTTTACGGCGCCTGACAGATTGGCTCATGCCCTAACGTCTGTGCGGACCCAGGTCCGAGGTTTTACGCCTTCTGAGCGCGCATCATATCGCCCAGAGCCTTGCCGAGAATGCTCGAACCACGCAGGTAAATGCCCCCGTCCACTTCAATCACCTGGCCCGTCACGAAGTCGGCGAGCGGGGAACACAGCATGAGGCACATGTCCGCGACATCCTTTTTCTGACCCAGCCGTTTCAGCGGCGTCCACTCCTGTGTATCACCGGCGGATGTGCCCACCGGGGTAAGCCGTTTTACGCCTTCGGTGTCGGCAATGTAGCCGGGGACGACTGAATTGACGCGGATACCCTCCGCACCCCATTCGAGCGCGAGCACACGCGTGATTTGATCGACCCCGGCTTTGGCCGCACAGACGTGACCCTGGGCCTCGCTGGGCTGGTAGGCCTGGGGCGCTGAGATATTGATGATGCTGGCCCCGGGCTTCTTCAGCAGATCGTAGGCGGCCTTCATGACGTGGACCGTGCCCATCAGATCGATCTCTACCACGGCTCGGAACGCGTTCACCGACATATCCGCAACCAAAGCCGGGAAGTTCCCCGCCGCACCGGAGATCAGGATATCGAAGTCACCCAGCTCCGCGTGGAACGCGGCCAGGCCCTTTTGAACCGCCTCGGGATCGCGAACATCGAACGATGCACCCAGGGCTTTCGCCGCACCGGCCTCGGATAAAGCAGCCACTGTTTCGTCCACTTTCTCCTGGCTACGACTGGCCACGGCGACGGCCGCCCCCTGTCGTGCAAAGGATTCCGCTATGGCGCGATTGATGCCGGACGTGCCGCCCACAACAACGACGGCCTTCTTCGCGTAGTCGATAGTTATCGTCATGTTTTTTCCTCTGAATTGTTTGAAGACGCTACTCGCCATTTTCGCACCGATCGGTCGCGTCGCTTCGCCGGGCTGTGGTGACTCCGCAAGCGGTCCCGGGCGCTATTGTGCGACGCGAACCCGGTTGACTGCCATTCACCGCGCCATTACGCTCTCACGGTTAAAGAAAGGGCAAACCTGCTGAAAAGCAGGGACGCAAAGCCACCGGTCTACGGGTGATCAGCACCTAGGACAGCGGGGCCGCCGGTGATAAACGTTATGTCATCGTCAGTCTCGTATGTACTCCTGGAAATCATCGCCTCCGTTTCGCCGGCTCACCGCTGTGTCACGAAAAGGGGAGCGTAATGACGCGCAGAGCGGCACTGAACCGCAGAACAATCACGCTGGGGGCACCGCTGGTGTTTGCCTGTCTCTTGGCCGGCGTCACCGCTGCGTCGGACGCGAGCGATGCTGCGGCGTCGGAACGACTCGAGCGAATGCTACCGTGGATTATCACCAATCTCTTTGCCAACGCCGTTGTCGAGGACGAAGAGCCCGCGGACGAAGTTGATGCGCTCCTCGATGCGGACAACGACGGTATCAACAATCTCGACGACGTCGATGATGACAACGACGGCCAGACCGACGCCCACGAGCGCGCCTGCGGCTCGGACCCCAGAAATGCCGCTTCGCTCGCCGCCGATCTCGACGGGGACGACGTACCCGACTGCAAGGATCTGGATGACGACGATGACGGTCAGCGTGATGCCCACGAACAAATGTGTGGATCCGATCCGCGGAATGCGAACAGTCTCGCGCCGGACTCGGGGGGCTATGGTTGGCCCGACTGTACCGCAGACTTTGCCTGGTCTGCGCAGGACTGGGCAACGCAAATAGCCCGGCTCGGTGCCCTTGGCATGCCCGGATTTGCACGCGCCGATACCAAGATTCACCGGGTGGGAAACCAGACGCGTACCATCCGGCGCTCATCGATTGAACTGGCGAGGGCCAACGCCGCGGAGCACGCCAACCTCCCCGGCTACATCGCCACCGGCAAGTCCAACTGCTGCGGCAACCAGGAGCGCGTGCCGTTTCGCACCTACACCGCGGCGTGTGCCACGAATACTAACGAACCCCGCCTGTTCGTCTCCATGACCCTGGAACACCGGGACGGTACCAGTCCCAACTACAAGCCGAGCAGTCCACGCATCGGTTCGGTCCTTGAATTCAAGCTCAATCCGGCAAGTGGTGCCTTTGAACCCACGGGTAACCAAAGCCTGCTACCGGTCTGTAACGAGTCTCACGGTATTGCTGTCAGCGAGGACTGCTCAACGGTTGGCATGTTGTGCGCACCGTCCTACGAGGAACCCTACTCGGAGCACTTCGAGGGATCGGTTGTCGACCTCACCACTACACCGTCGAGGAATCGGAAGAGCGGTCACCGCAGCATGGATGACAACATCGAGAACATCATTCAGCCCAACAACCTGGAGTACGACCATCCGCAGGAGCTTTATGCCGGCGAAGTGTGGTTGCTCGAATGGGAGAGCTCGGACAGCGGCCAATCAAACGGACGGGGGGGTATCAACCTCGCCGCGACTCCGGATAAATACGTGATCCACCGATCCTTCGGAGGTCAGCCCGTCGGTGGAGCCCACGACCTTGTGTATGAACCCACTCACAATACCTACGCTACCGTTATCCCGGCGAGCACTTTCCGCGGCACCGGAAAACGGCACAGGAGCGCGGCAATGCTGGTAGTGGATCGGGATAGTGCCAATCCCGAGGCTATCGACGGCTTTCAGCTGACTCCCGACGAGCGCGGCTGGTTCTGGGAATGCGGTTGGGGCCACGTCATGCATGCCCGGGTGTTCTGGAATCCCTATACCCACAACGAACACCTGAGTGATCTCGCGGGCGAGGACGTCTTTGGAGCTTACGGCGCGCTGTGTACTACCGACTTCAATCGGTACCGCGTCCAGGACGGCGGCAACATCGCGATCAAGTACGAGGACTCCTCGACGTACCACAGCGGCTACAGTCATTATATGGTGCCCTCGGATTCCTTCGGTGCCACCGGAGGAGCAGGCCACACGATGCTCCCGATCGATGAAAACCTGACCCTCGGCATAGCGGCTACGGTGGACGCCGAGCGCGTGGCCGGATTCACCTGGGCCGAAGATCGCATTGCCGAGTGGGCGGGCACCCCGTGGTCGGTCAACAACAACCTGGGTGATCTGCAGGCCTGCGCCGAATACATTGAAACCAGCTATTGCGCGCAAAGCCTCGCCGAGGAGTGGGAATACACCGTGGGCAGCACCTACCCCGTGTTCTTCAAAGACTCCGACGGGGGCTCGAGCGACTGGATGGCCAGCGGCCGCAAAGACATCAATGACATCAGCAAGATCGGTCTGTTTAAAACGCAAAGCGAGCGTGGCTACTCGCTCTTTGGCTATCTCTGGGATGAAGACCCGATCGCCCGCGGCGCGAAAATGAAATGGATCGCCGAGGATCCTGACTGCAGCCTGGCTTCTCCCCAGATGGTGGACCTGCGAAACGGCCGCTACCTCGTCGGCTATGGAAAGTTTCAGTGCATATCCGACGGCTGGGAGTTTTCCCGGATCGCCAACGCCGGCCGTCGCAAGCGTGAGGAGGCGATGCGCATCCCCTCGGCGTACTACCTGATGGAAATCGACGCGCAGGGCAATGTGCTGGTAGAGCCTTTTGAGGTCGACGCCGGCTGGGGCGGACACGACAGACTGATCAGCGTGGGCGTGGGTAAGGCTGCCTGGCTGTACGTCAAGGACGCCACGCTGCCCCAGGGCAACACGAGCTATCCCGACCCGTCGCAAACCGCATGGGAAGTGTACCTTTATGAATCGCGCTGAGGGCCGCAGCGCTCTCTGTTAGCTCGAGGGCAGTGTTTGCCATCGGACTGACGGCGGGGCCGAGCAGGTCTCCGGGCGCCCACTGTGATTGCTGCCCGTCTGGAAACGGGGCTCCCGGGACCTTGACTACGGCCGTATTTTTCACGACGGTATAAGACAAAAGCGCACGGATTGCGCGAACGCCGATTCGATGCGCCTCTGTCCGATAGGGGGGATTTTCGATGAAGCCTATAAACCTGAGCTTGTTCTCCAGTGTTTTCTGCGTATTTGCCGGCATCGCAGGAACGGCCCATGGCACCAACGCGGAGTTTCAGGATTTCTTCTTCGCGGTCTGTGAAAATCCCACCGGGGAGCTTGCCGAACGCTGTGGCGAAACCCAGGACGATCTCGGTGACTTGTCTGGAAACAGTGAAGATTCTCTGAACCCCAACCAGACCACGAGTAGCAATCAGTCGCCCCTCGCCAACGCCCGGAGCCAGATTGGCCGGGCCCAGGAGCGTGTTGATCGCCTCAATGGGGAGGAGACCAGTCAGCCCGCAGCGGAAGTATCCATCGGACCTTTCAGCCTTCTTATCGACGGCAGCTTCACGAACTTCGATCAGGACGCGGGCGAGTTTGAACGGGGCTTCGATGGAGATAGCTGGGCCATCGAACTCGGCTTCGACAAACGACTGTCAGATAAAGCCGTCGTCGGAGCCTTCGTTGGCTGGGACAGCAGCGAGCTCGATTTTGATCGGGACGAAGCGGGTCGCAACTTCACGCCTCAGCAAAACTCCGGGGTCAGTGAAACCGATACGGTTTCCTTCACCGTATTCGGCGCTTACGACTTCAGCGATGCCTGGTATGTCGAGGGAAGCCTGGGCTACAGCTGGAGCGAGCACAGCTTCCAGCGCAACGTGGTCTTTCAGGAGAGCACGCGGACCATAGGTCAGACCGACGTCATCGCGCGCGGGGACCCCGATGGAGAGTCGTACTGGGCCAGCGTGGGTTTCGGCTATCGCTACGTGAGCGGATCCTGGTCGGCGACGCCCTATGCGGGCCTGAATCTGATCCGCGCGGAGATCGACGGCTACCAGGAGCGCGATCTGAACGGCTCTGGCCTCAATATGATCGTTAGCGACAACACCCGGGATTCCTTCACCTCGGCGCTGGGTCTGCGCCTCAACAAAGCCGTGAGCACGTCCTGGGGCGTGCTGATTCCGCAGTTGAACGTCGAGTATCAGCACGAGTTCGACGAGGACGCGCAGTCCTCCACAACGGCGTTCGTGCTCGATGCGTCGCAAAACACCTACATCATCGACGGCGATGGCCCCGACCGGGACTACTTCATGGCCGGCGCCGGCCTGGTCGCGATCTTCCCCAATGGCTGGATCGGCTTCGTGAATTACGAAGGCATGTTCGGCTACGAAGACCGGAGCCGACACCAGATTTCGCTGGGTTTACGCCGCGAGATGTGAACTCGGTCGATCAGTAGCGGATTTCTGAAACATCGCGATGCAGAAGGACAAGCGCGAAGGGCATGGCGGTGATGACGCGCGGGAAACCGAGGTGCTTACCGAAGTCGCAGGCAGCCCCGCTTCGACCGCCCCCGACACCGAGACGGCGCTCGAGCCGAGGTCCGTCATCAGGGACCGCGAAGCCGCGCAGGACCCCGGCGATCCGCAAGCGATCCCCCCCGCTGGCGAACGCCCTCAAATCATCAAGGACCGCTTCGTTCTCGAGGAAAAACTGGGCAAAGGCGGCATGGGCGAGGTTTATCGCGCGCTGGATCTGCGCAAGAAGGAACTCCGCGATGACCAGCCCTATGTCGCGATCAAGTTTCTCGGAGAGGCGTTCAGCAGGCATCCCCAGGCGCTGATCAGCCTCCAGCGCGAAGCGAAGAAAACCCAGGCTCTGGCACACCCCAATATCGTAACCGTGTACGACTTTGACCGGGACGGGTCACAGGTCTACATGACGATGGAGTTGCTGGAAGGAGACGTCCTGTCCGACTGGCTGCATGCACGCTCAAAAGTGGCGCAGCAGGTCGATCCAGGGTCCATTGTCATCCAACTGGCCGAGGGGCTGGCCTATGCGCACAGCAAGGGCTTTGTACATTCGGATCTGAAGCTGGAAAACGTTTTTTTAACCGCCGATGGTCGCGTAAAGATTCTCGACTTCGGCATTGCCAGGATCGCCGACGAGGCCGTGTCCACCGACTCTTTCGATGCCGGCGAACTGGGCGCGCTGACGCTACGCTACGCCTCCCTGGAGATGTTGAAACGCAGCGCCGAGCCCGCTCCCGCCGATGATCTCTACGCCCTGGGTCTCATGGCTTACGAACTCTATACGGGTGAGCATCCGTTTGACGGTCTGCCGGCTGATAAAGCGCTGGAGAAGCAACTCAAACTCAGGCGCCCGAAGTCCATGACTCGACACCAATGGTCGGCCGTCGAAAGGGCCCTGCGGTTTCACCGACGCGATCGCACCCCGACGGCAGGCGAGTTTCTGTATGTATTCCGTGGGTTAAGACGCCGGCGCAGCTTCGCCGTGAGTGCGGTGCTTCTGCTCCTCATCGTTTCCGCGTTCTTTGCCTACATGGCGCAGCGGGAGACCGGCCCCAGCGTGCCTTTCGACGAACTGCCCGCGGTTGTGCAGGCGGAGTTCAATGACAAGCTGACCAAAGGGAATCAATCTCTGGTCATCGGTGATCTCGACGGCGCCTTGAGGTACTTCATGGAAAGCTGGCAATTGCATCCGCGTAACCCGGACGCCAAAGCCGGGCTCGACGAAATCCTCGGACAGCTGGAGTCCCGAGTAGAGGCCGCGGGCACGCGGCGCGAGCAGGAATTCCTCCTCGCCTTCTTCGATGCGTACGCCGACCACCCTTACTTTGCCGGTGACAGCGCTTTTCGGGGACTGCATCAGAGGGTCCGGGACGCGCTGAACGAGTCGCCGTAGCTTGCCGGTGTCTGGAATTCCCGGGGATGGTCGTGCGCTGCTGTGGGCAGGATCCGGCGGGCATCCAGGCCGAGGTTTCGCCGGGCGCTAGCCGATCTAAATGGGGTTCGGTCCCCGAAGCGGTGAGCCAGGGCGGCCAACTTCGAAACCACAGGGGTTTGCGGCTCATAGCACAGCTTTAGCGGGCGGTCGGATGGCCGGAGGGTATCTGTGCTAGCTTTGGATAAAGCCGCCCAGCTTGAGATTTAAGGTTTCCTGCAACTTAGAATGCGGACACCGGCCGACGACAACGGTAGGAGTATCACGCGTGAATCGATCCAAGCCAGCCGCCTTGATTGCCGCGATCATCACCGTCGCTGTGTGCAGCTGCGCGACCACGCCTCCGGTGTCGGAAACGCCGTCCGCCCAGGTACAGGACTACTACATCGTGGATTGCCTGCTTCCGGGACAGCTGCGGCGCCTGGGCAACAAAACCTATGTGACCGCGCGGCGACCAGTGCGAACAACCGCTGTCGACTGCAATATCCGGGGCGGAGAGTACGTCGCCTTTGACCGCGCGGACTACCAAACCGCCCTCCGGGTCTGGCTGCCTGCCGCCGAAGAGGGGGATCCCGAGGCCCAGAACGCGGTTGGAGAGATTTTCGAGCGAGGCCTGGGGACGGTACCGAACGAAGAGCTTGCAGCGGTGTGGTACCGCAGGGCCGCGGAGCAGGGGTACAAGGCCGCCCAGGTAAACCTTGCCATGCTGTACGAAGTAGGCCGCGGGGTGCCCCGTGATCAACGCATCGCGATGAACTGGTACCGCAGGGCCTGGGGCATCTCGGACGACGAACTGGTGCTGCGATCAGAAGTGGAAGCTGATGCTCATGCCCGGGCGCGCGCCATGGCTGAAGCCGAACGACAGGCCGAAGCCCAGCGAAGGGCAGAGGCCGAACGAAAAGCCGCGGCCGCCGCGAAAGCGGAAGCGGCGCAGAGGGCCGGCTCGAGGCGAAGAGTAAAAGCACCGCGAGCGGATACCGAAAGCGCGAGCAGCGGTGAGGAAGCCGGCGCGCAAGACGAAACGCCAAGCCCGGTCCCGGGGAACGCAGGCCAGGGATTCGCTGCGATCATGCCGCCGGATGCTCCGAGCGTCAGTGCGAAGGGCCGAGACTACGGCCGCTACTTCGCTCTGATTATCGGCAACGCCGACTACGAAAACCTCAGTCCCCTGGAAACCCCGCTCGCCGATGGGCGACGGCTGGCCGAGGTACTGACCGACAACTACCAGTTTTCGCTGCAGGTGATCAGCAACGGCGACGACGTCGCCATGCTGCGTGCCCTGAACCAGCTCAACGAAGTGCTACGCGAAGAGGACAATCTCCTCATCTTCTACTCGGGCCATGGCAACCGTCGCTCCTCGGCCACCTACAGTTCCGGGTATTGGTTACCGATCAACGCGCAGGCGCCGCCCGACGATACCTTCTGGGTGCCTACGGAGCAGGTCACCGGCCATCTGGCACGACTCAAGGCCAGGCGCATTCTCGTTATCGCCGACTCCGCCTTCGCCGGTCTCCTGGCAGACAACCCGGCCTTTCTGTTCGCCACCGATCCCGCAATGCTGCGTAGCGAACCGTACATCGATCTGCGACTCCCGAACCGCGCACGGCTGTTGATGACGTCGGGAGTGGACGCACCCTTGCCCCGCCGCAACACGACAGACACCTCCGTCTTCGCGGACGCGCTGATAGATGCTCTGAGTAAGAACACCGGCGTGCTTACGGCGCCGGCGCTGTTCCTGTCGCTCCTGAACGAGCTCGCCATTCGGCAGCCCGAGCTCGATCCGGAATTCAAGGCGATCCGTCGTGCCGGTGATGAGGTCGGCGACTTCTTCTTCGTTGCGCGTTCGGCAAGCGACCCGGGGACGGAAATCAAATAGGCGTTTTGCGGGGCGATAGAAGATCCAAAGGGCCTCGGGTCGCCGAATCGGTGAGCTATGCAGGCGAGGCGAGGCGCTAGCAGACTAAAATTTTGTCTGGTCGCCGAAGCCGATAGCTAGGGCAGCTAGAGCATCACGCCACGAGTTTTAGCGTTACCGGCAGGCTATCCAGCCCCATCGTCGTACCCCCGTGGGCGGTCACGCGGGATCGGTCCGTGAGTTCGATCGCCTCCACGCGACGGCACAGCTCTTCAAGCACTATCTGGATCTCCAGTTTGGCGAGATGCAAACCCAGACACTTGTGCGCGCCCGCGCCGAAGGCGTGGTGTCGATTGCGCTCTCTCGCCGTGCGTTCCACGTTGAAGGCGTCGGGTTCCGGAAAGGCCCGCGGATCCCGATCGGTGAGGTAACTCGGAACAACCACGTTGTCGCCGGCGCGAAACCGCACGCCGTGGAAATCCATGTCTTCACTGACGATGCGATTCAGATTGATGAACGCGTGCATGCGTAAGAACTCGTCAACGGATTGCTTCAGGAATTCATGGTCCTCACGCAGTCTTTGCCATAGATCGGGTTTGTCGGCGATGTACAGGGTGATGAAACTCAGCATGGCAGCAACGGTATCGACACCGGCGAGGAACAGCAGATAGCAAATCGCATCGACCTCGTCGCTGGTCAGCCTTTCACCGTCAACCTCTACTTCCAGCAGCATGCCGACGATGTCATCCCGATGGTTCTCTTTGTGCTGCTCCACCGTGTCATGGAGATAGGCCGCGATATTCTGACCGCAGGCCATGCGCTCTTCCTCCGTGGGTGCCCGGTAGAAACCGCGCTCCCATTCGAAGAACTGGTCCAGGTGGTTTTCGTCGAGTCCCATCTGGCTGGCAAAAAGCTGCGTCGGGATGGGTTTGGCGATGTCACGCAGGAAATCGATTTCGCCGTCCTTCAGCGCGCTGTCCAGTATCGCGCAGGTTCGCTCCCGAACCGCATCTTCGAGGCCCCTCACCGTATCGGGTGCGAAAACAGGATTGAGCAGGCGGCGGTACTTCTTGTGTTCCTCCGTGTCACTCTCCAGGGGAATCAGCCGCGGGCGCTGGGTGTAGTTGGTGGGCACGCCAATGGGGAAGGAGCCGAAACGTTTGGCGTCGCACAGGATCTCGTGGGCCATGGTGTAGGAGGTGATCAGCCAGTGTCCACCGTTATAAGGGCTGTAGACGATATCCCTATCGTCGTCGGCAAACAGCTCAGTCAGTCTCTTTTGCGGATCGGCATGCAGGGCTGTGTCTGTGACGATGTCGAAATCAATGACCAGCGCTTCCGGTACGTCGCTTATCGTGGATGGCATGGCTTACTCCAAAACTACCAGACACTTCCCACGGGACTGGCCGTGCATCATGTCGCAGAAGGCTTTCGGCGTCTGTTCGATGCCCGTGTATTTCTGATCGAACCCTTTCAGGGCACCCGAGCGCATGCGCTGTTCCAGGTCCGCCAGGATGTCTGGAAACTGATGGGCAAAATCCGAGAACATGAATCCCTCCATGCGCGCGCGCTTGGTGATCAGTTCCCAGCCGTTTGTCAGGCCCTCGACGTCGCTCTCGTACTGCGAGATCGCGCCGCACAGTACAAGGCGAGCTCCCTCTGCCAGGCGGCCCATCACCGTATCCAGCACCGCGCCGCCGACATTGTCGAAGAAGAGGTCGACGCCGTCGGGAGCCTCTCGCTTCAAGGCCTCGGCGAGATCGGGGTCGGCCTCTCTTGAGAGCGCGGAGTCAAAGCCCACTTCGTCCACAAGCCACCTGGCTTTCGCCACGGAGCTTGTCAAGCCGATGGTCCGACAACCCCTGGCCTTGGCCAGCTGACCAACAACGGTGCCCACGGCGCCGCCGGCAGCGCTTACCACCACGAGGTCGTCGGCCTTCGGTTTTCCGATCTCGTAGAAACCGATCCAGGCGGTCATCCCCGTTGGACCCAGGGTGGCCATGTACTCGGAGAGAGGAATGTCGTCCGCCGGAGCCAGAGGAGCACAGAGATCGCCGCCGTCCGTGAGGCTGTATTCCTCCCAGGCCGTGCGGGCGTTAACGAAGGTCCCGACGGGATAGTCCGGGTGGGCGGACTCCACAACTTCACCAAGCACAATGCTCTGCACCGGATCACCCAACTGCATGCCCGTAAGATAGTTGTCGCCCGCTCCCTCGGACATCCATGCACGGAATCCCGCATCCAGCGAAAACACCCGATTCCGAGTTATGAATGTGCCCTCGCCCAGAGTCGGCATGGGTACGTCCACGACGGCAAAGTCCTCTTCCGTGACCGCCCCTTCGGGATGCCGCTTCAACACCACGGCCTTTGGCATTTTTATCGCCTCTTATCGAATCAGCTTTTTCGACGTTGACCGGCACGACAGAGTGTCAGTCTCGGTCCAACTTGGCCTACGCATTGCGGCTGGTTGCCGCGCAGGCGTTTTATCAGTCCGCCCCCCGCACATACTGTGCGGCGCAGTCTGCCGCACGGTCTTCTGGTCCTTTCCTAGCCCATCATCTCCGCGTAGGTCGGGATGCGATTGAGAACCTGGCCACCGGAAAGGTCGAGGACGGTGCCCGTTGCGAAGCACCGATCGCTTGCGAGCCACGCCGCGGCGTCAGCGATATCGTCGACCCGCGGAAGCCTCGGAAGGGCCAGTTCCCGGAGGAAGGCCGGTTCTATTGTTGGCACCTGCAGATACCCCGCGGTCATTTCGGTGGGCGTAAATCCGGGAGCAATCGAGTTCACGCGGATGTTGCGATCCCCATATTCATTGGCTGCGATGCGTACGATGTGGTCCGCACCGGCTTTGGCGCCCGCGTAGGCGGCGAGACCCGGTGGACTCAGTATCGCGGTCTGGGAGGAGGTGGTAACGATGGAGCCTCCGGTTTCGGGCATGGCCTCGGCCATGAAGCGGATAAACATGGCCGTGCCCGCGAGATGTACGTTGGCGCTCGTGAGAAGCACATCGCGCTCCAGTTCGGCGATGGCGCCTCCAGCTTCGATGCCCGCGAAGTTCATGGCGATGTCCAGCTTCCCGAAGCGGTCGACGGCCGCCCGGGCGAGAGCCCTGAGGTCGTCATCGCTGGCGATATCGCAGCGTTGGCCGCTGCAGCCGAGTTCCTGGGCGAGAGCGTCGACTTTCGCCTCGGTCCGAGCGGCGATGATGACCTCGGCGCCTTCCTCAAGGCATCGCCGCGCCGCCGCCGCACCCATACTCGAGGCATTGGACGCGCCGAGCACAACGGCGACTTTACCGCTCAACATTCCCATAGGGGTCTCCCAGTAGGGCGGGTGGGGCCGCAATCCGCGATCAGGCGACGCCGCTTTACGGCGCCAGGCCGATGCAGCGGCGTGGCGGGTAAGGGGCCCACGCTTCCCGAGTTTTCTTATTGAGTAAAAGGGACTCCACCGACTATGGCACAGCCCTTAATCTTTCACAAACAATATTGATTGTTTTTATTCTCCGGGCCTGTTTTCATCCCGATTACCAAGTGAAGACTCGAGAACGGATCAGCCGATGAGTAGTGTCGATTCAAACCACACGATGCCAACCCAGGACGCGCGTCTCGCCGGTCGCGTGGCCCTGGTTACGGGAGCGGGCGCAGGCATCGGCCGAGCCTGCGCGCTGGGGTTTGCCCGCGCCGGAGCCAAGATCGCCGCCTGCGATATCAGTTCGGATGCGCTTGAATTGCTCGCCGCCGAACTCCGAGCTATGGGTACTTCCGTCTATACCGCGACGGCCGATGTAAGCGCCGCTTCGGACGTGGCGTCCCTGTTCAACGGCGCTGCTGAAACCCTCGGCCCCATCGACATCGCTCTGAACAATGCGGGGATCGCCTCACCGCTGCGGCCTCTGGCGGCTACCCGGGAAGATGATTTTGACCGTGTCATGGGGGTCAACCTGAAGGGCGTGTGGCTGTGTATGCGCGAGGCTCTCAGACACATGGAGCCGCGCCAGGCTGGCGTGATTATCAACATGGCATCCGCCATGAGTTTCAAGAGCTATCCCGGCTCTGGCTTGTACACCGCCAGCAAACATGCGGTGGCCGGACTCACGAAAAATACGGCTGTGGAGTATGCGCAGAAGGGTATTCGAGTGAATGCCCTGTGTCCGGGTAATGTCCTCACGCCGCTGCTCGAGTTGTCCGTGAGCCAGGAAGTGCTCGATCAGCTGGCCGCGGGGCATCCCGTGGGCCGTCTTGGAACCCCGGAAGAAATAGCCGCCTGTGCGACGTTTCTCGCCAGCGAAGATTCGAAATTTATGACAGGCGCGCTGTTGTCCGTCGACGGTGGCTGGACCGCGCTGTGAGCCCGGGTCTGCGCTAGGTCAGGCGACGGCGACTTCAATCACGCCGTCGACGACGCGAACTTCGAAGGTCGTCAGCGGAACGCGCGTAAGCTGCCCCGTGGGCTCGCCGTCCTTCAGATTGAAGCGCACGCCGTGCAGGGGACAGGAAATGAAGCAGCCGCGAATGCGCCCCCCCTGGAGCTCTGCTTCCTGGTGCGTGCAGCGATTCTCCACGGCGTACAATTCGTTCCCCGCGCGGCAGACGAGTACTTTCCGACCGCCGACCTCGAAGGCACTGCTCGTATTGTTTGGTAGCTGATCGTCGGCAAGGAGCGGTGTGAATTCAGGCATGGCGTTACTCGAGGACGTCGCGGAGTCCCGACGGCGGGGCGGATGGTTCACGCGGCCCGAGATCTTAGCAAAGCCGCGACAATAAAAACAAACTCGCTTGCTTCTTTTTAATCGAATGTTAACCTTCGCGCCCGATTTCAGTGATTTGCAGAGACCATCATGAGCCGACCAAACCGCGCGTGGATTCTCAAGCAGCGACCTGCCGCCGTCCCAACCCGGGAAGACGTCGACCTCGTCGAGGCGGAGCTCGGTGCTACCCCCAATGGTTTCATTCGCATCGAGAACAGCTACTTCTCCCTGGATCCGGCGATTCGCGGTTGGATGTCTGACGAAGCGAGCTACCTGCCACCTATCGACCTCGGTTCGCCGGTGCGTTCGACGGTTGTGGGCACGGTAGTCGACAGCAACAGCCCGGCCCATGCCGTGGGTGACAAGGTCTACGGTCTTGGCGGGTGGGAGACCTACACGACGGCGCCGGCGGAGTTCTTCAGCAAGATCCCCGACGACAGTCCTTTCCCGGAACACTATTATCTGAGCATTCTCGGCGCCGTAGGCCTGACGCCTTACTTTGGATTGCTGAATGCCGGTGAGATCAAGGAAGGCCAGACGCTGCTTATGAGCGCGGCCGCCGGTGCGGTTGGCTCCGTCGGCGGCCAGATCGCGAAGATCAAAGGTCTGCGCGTCGTTGGCCTGGCGGGCAGCGATGAGAAATGCGGCTGGGTGCGGGACGACCTGGGCTTTGACGACTGCATTAACTACAAAACCTGCGGCAACCTGGAAGCGGCGATTCGCGCGGCCTGCCCCGAGGGCGTCGATGTGTTTTTCGACAACGTCGGAGGAGAGACGCTGGATGCGGCCCTGATGAATCTCAACAAGTTCGCGACGATCGTCTTCTGCGGAAGCATCAGTACCTACAACGAGAGCGGGCCGGTACCCGGGCCCTACAACTGGTGGCAGGTGCTGGCTCGCAGCGTAACCGTAAAAGGCTATCTGATCGCTGATTGGGTCGAGCACTTTGCTGAGGGCCAGACTCAACTCGCTGAATGGGTCCAGGAGGATCGCATCAAGTTCAAGGAACATATCGTCGAGGGACTCGACAACTGCCTCGACGCCTTCAACCTGCTCTTTGAAGGGAAGAACGACGGCAAACTGATGCTCAAAGTCTGACGACGTTCGCGAACGGCGCCTGCATCAAGGCGTAGCTAAGCTCCTCGATCAGCCCCGGATCAGCCCCGGATCAGCCCGTAAATAAGGCGGCGCCTCTCAGCGCCGCCTTTTTTTGTTCCGCCAGGATCCAGCCGTTCGGTCAGAGCGTCGGTTCCTGCGCGGCATCGGCGCCTGTCATGTAGTGGTGAATCCACCTGTGGACGTACTGATTGCCGCGTTCATTGCGGCCAAAGATAACGTCCCGCTGCACGCCCGATGCCATCGCGCGCTGGATCTTGAGACCGACCTGGTAATCCTCCCGGTCGACCACTCCCTGGAGAAAGTCTGCCATTTCGTTTCGGGCGTTCTGGTCTTCCTCGGAGGCCGCTTCTTCAGGATGAAGAAAGTGCAAGATCGTCGTATTCTCGTGCGGGCCGGGCCCGGGAATCAGCTGCGCCACCTGCGTGATCTCCGGTGCCACAAAGACCGAGACGTTGGGAAAGAACAACCGGATGAAGTCGTAGCCGTTGTTCTCGTGAGCGTAGAGTTCGCCCTCAGGAACGTCCCGAAGTTCAAGAATGCTCTTCTGAGGGTAGCCCACAATCATATGCGGCCCGTGAGCCTCGAATTCCATGATGTTGGAAAAAGTGCGCGGTTCTATCGTTTCCGGATGCGCGGCCTTGAAGTGATACCCTTCGAGGTAGCCGTCGTAAGCCACCTTCCAATTGGCTCCCTTGACGACGCGATTCCCGACGTAGGTCCAACTCTCCATGCCCTTCGCCGCGATGTCGTCCATCATGCCGCCCAGGTAAGAGCGGATGTCTACATCGGAGTCCGGATCGAGAACCGCGAAGATGAGCCCGCCCTCCTCGTGGCAGGGGAACTGCACAAGATCCCGACCCTTGCAGTCATCGCCGAACTTTGCCGCTTCCGCTACCGCGCGCAAAGAACCGTCGCCGTTGAAGGACCAACCGTGATACGGGCACGTGAAGATGCGCTTGTTGCCGGTTTCATCGCTCACCAGCATCATGGAACGGTGCGTGCAGACGTTCATCATTACCCTGACTGTGCCGTCTTTCTGCCGCGCGAGAAGCAGCGGCATATCGAGGAGTTCGAGACTCTTGAAATCGCCCGGCTTGGGAATCTCCTGGCTGACCCCGACCAGAATCGGAAGCTTCCGATAAATCGCGTCCATCTCGCGCTTCCAGAAGCCCTCGTCTGTGTACTCCGTCGACGGCAGCACCATGGTGTCTTCGGCCCAGTCCGTCGTGCCGTTTTCAACGTGGTCCATCATGCGCACAACCATGCGGTTGTACTGGGCCTTTCTCGCTTGTTCTTCCATCACGTGATCTCGTTTTTTATCTGTTCGGGCGATGAGGAAGCCTCGGTCTTCCCGGCGTTGCCCTGCCCGTGCCCGAAGATCTCAGGCTGGCATCTAACTACCTGGGCTTACTCGGGCAGTATCACCGGCCCCACGGCGGCCACTTCATACTGGCGCGCATCCATGTCCAGAATCTCCAGGTCGGCTACGGTGCCGAGGAACGCTTCTACATGAGGTGCCCGCAGGTGGGCATGCAGCGCTTCCTGAGATTCCCATTGCTCCGACACCCAGATCCTGGTCGAGTCCTTTACGTCTACCGCTATTCCGTAAAATTCGCAGCCGGCCTCGGCGCGGGTCGGCTCCAGGATGGCCTGCGCGGCTTCCATGTATTTGGGAGCGCTGTCTTCCGACAGGGTGATGCAAGCAATGACGGCAAGTTTGCTCATGGGCGAGTGCTTTCTCTTTCAGTCGTTGGCTGGAACGGTTCGGGGGTTATGCAAAACCCTGGGCGGGCGCCCGCGGGGTTCCAGCTCCTATGGCCTTTCGGGTCTTGCCCCAGCTCCGTGGCAACAAACCCACGATCAGCGCGTGACCCGGGAATCCCGCTGCGGGCCGTACTCGCGGCGCCGCGCCGGGCCTCGACAGCGGGGCCGCGTCAGGGCTCTTGAACCCTCGTAATTTCACCGGAGGCTAGGCGTGGCCCAATAAAAAGTCAAGCGCGCTTGCTTTTTTCTTGGAACGCGCCTAGTGTGGCCGCGATTCAGGACCTTGACTCGAGATGCGGTGCCAGCGTCACCCGCGCGGTTTGCCACGGAATCGCGATGCCGGGACGCGGATTCGCTTTTCCGCGAGACAGGCAACTCAGTCAATTATCTTACCGCGCGCTGTTTCTCAGCCCGTTTTCAAGTCAGAGACACGTTATGACCGGTAGACTTCAAGGCAAGGTGGCTCTGATCACCGGTGGTACCAACGGCATCGGCAAGGCCGCCGTAGAAGGACTGACCCGCGAGGGAGTAAGCGTTGTTTTCACCGGCAATAATGAAAACGCGGGGCGCGCGATCGCCGAGGCCAATAACGCGATTTTTGTTCAACACGCCGTGCAGGATGTCGAGGGGTGGCAGGCCGTCAAGCAGGCAGTCAGGGAAAACCACGGACGGCTCGACATCGCTTTTGCCAACGCGGGCACCAACGCCGGCGACAGCGATATCGAATCCGTTGAGGTCGATGCCTGGCAGCATATCCTCGATATAAACCTCACCGGCCCGATGCTGACCATCAAAGCCGCCATCGAGCTTATGCGCGCCAATCCGGAGGGCCCCGGAGGCTCGATCATCATCAACAGCTCGATCAATGGCATTCTTGCCCTGGCGGGCGACGTGACCTACTCGACGACGAAGGGCGCCCTGCGGCTCCTTACCAAGTCCTCAGCGGTACACCTCGCGCGCGAGAAAACCGGCATTCGAGTCAACTCGATCCATCCGGGTGTTGTCGAGACGCCGCTCATCCAAGGCGCGATTCAGGGTGCGGACGATCCTACGGCGGCCCGGGCCATGCTCGAAAACATCGCCCCCATGGGCCGCATGGGAGAGCTGGATGAGATTCTGGCACTGCTGATCTATCTGGGTTCCGATGACTCGAAGTTTGTCACCGGGTCCGAAATCGTGATCGACGGTGCGTCGACGGCGGGTCTGCCCGGCGTTTGACGGCCCCCGGCCGATAACCGTCGGCCACCTTTTGTATATGCGCTTCTGTATACGCGCTTCGCACGTGCGCGGGTTGTACATGCGCGAGTTGTACAGGCGCGGGCCGTAACGCTCGCGCTTTCGGTTGTGCTACTCGCCGTGAAGTACGCGAAATTTCCTCAGGGAAAACTTCCATTCTCCGTTCTCGCGCACACACTCGTCGTGATACTCACCCCGGGGGCGTATCTCGGTGCCGTCTTGCATCACAGCCACTTCAGTTGTGTAACTGCGCATCGTCGCGCGGTCCCCATTCACGGAAATAAAGCCAGGCTGGGCCATCATGTTAACGAAGGGGAAGAGTTTCATCGTTTCAATCCAGGTTGCGACTATCGCCTCGCGGCCGCGAATACCCTCAACTTCGAGGTGGGGCAGTTCCCACAGCCCGTCCGCCGCCCAGGTACTTCCCCAAATCTCCTCATCGCGCTGATTCACGCCGTCGCAGTAACGATCCAGTAGCGCGCGGATTTGAATCTGATCGAACAGGGCTTGCTCAGACATTGTGATCTCCCAAGGCGCTCAATTGTGTTTCGCAACCGCGGTTACTGGTTGATCAGACCGCCGTCGACGACGATCTGCGTTCCGGTCACGTAGCTGGAGAGATCGCTGGCGAGGAACAGCGCCGCATCGGCGATCGTGGACGGTTCGCCCATGTAACCCATGGGAATAGACTCATTCAGGGCTTTGTACTCCTCGGGGTTTTCGTCTTTTGCCTGTATGTTCATGTTTGTGGCGATCATGCCCGGATGAATCGTGTTGCAGCGGATACCCTCACGCGCGGTTTCGGCCGCGATGGACTTGGTGAAGCCTAGGACACCGCCCTTACTCGCTGCGTAAGCTGAAACGGCGTACACGCCGACCAGCGCCACGATCGACGACATATTGATGATCGACCCCCGCGTACCCGTCTCTCGCATGAGCATGACGGCACGCTGAGTGCCGAGAAACACGCTGGTCATGTTCACGATCATCTGCTTGTTGTAGTCGTCCAGCGTGAACTCCTCGATCGGATTCACAATGACGATTCCCGCATTGTTCACCAGCGTATCGATGCGTCCGAAGTCTTCCCTGATGCGCGTCATGGTGCTGTCCCACTCCGCATCCGAGGTCACGTCCTGGCGCCAGGACACGGCTTGACCGCCGGCGGCGTTGATCTCTTCCGCGGTTTTCGCGGCACCGGCCTCGTCTGTGTCGGTGATGATGACCGAGGCCCCCTCGGATCCGTACTTATGAGCGATGGAGTGGCCTAGGCCGGGGTTGGAGGCTCCGCCCGTGACGAGGCAGACCTTATCGGTAAGTAAGGGCATGAGATGAGTTCCTTATACGAGGCTTATAGTTTTGCTTGCCTGAGAAAGCGATCCGGGCACGGCCTGACGGTTGAGCGAGACTGCTCTCCAGTAATAAAAACAAGTCAGAATGTTTTTATATCACGCAAACCCCTCCAGGCGAAGACACGCTTGCTCAGTCGGGCTGCTCGATCTCGTAGATTTGGAGGAGTTGATCCGTAACCAGATCAATGACGCGTTCTGCGCGCTTGTTGCGGTTGCTGAAGCGGTAGCTTAACGCCATGCCGCTCATGACAAACTGGACGAGATCGTGCGCCGCCTGCAGAGACTTCAGTTTCTTCCAGTGGGGGAACACGGACTGAACGGTCTTGAAAAACTGTGCTTCGAAATCGCGTTCGACTTCCTCGATGGACTGGCGGAGCTCGTGCTCTGTTCGCGCCGCCGCGTGAAGTTCCTGGTAGGCGATAAACGAGGGCAGGTTCACGTAATCCCAGGCGGCCTTTACGGACCTGCGGATGTCTGCCCGCGAGAGTTCGCGGTCCTGGTTGTCGATATCAGCCATCAGCTCACGGTATTCCGCCAGCCTCCGCTCCCGCAGGTAGGTCACCACCGCATGCATAACGGCGGAGCGCGATGGAAAGTGATGCATCATCGCGCCGCGGGAAACGCCGGCTTCAGACGCGATCATCGCCGTGGTCGTCTTCGAGTAGCCGTCCCGAACGAAGCAGCGAATCGCCGCGTCCAGAATGGCGGTACGGGTCATGGCGCTCTTTTCGGCCTGCCAGCCGCTTCCGCTGCGTCCGTTTCGTGAGCTTGCCTTTACGCCGGTCGTCACTCCGTTCGCCACGCCGTTCTTTTCCAAGGCCGCGCTTTTGGAGATGGATTTAACAGGCGCTTTTGCGGGCGTACGCCGCTTGAGTTCCGCTGCGCTGGTCATAGCGGTGAATTCCCCCGGGATCGATAAGTGCCGATACAATGGCGAACGCCACCGCACTGGTACCTTTGTAGCTCGTTTCCGTCGCCAGCGCAATCACCTCTGTCTGTTCCAAACAAGCCTGCTTGCTTTTTTTTGACTCGCTTCCTAGTATCCCGCAGTCAGCGAGACTCCCAGGGATAAAAAGATGAAATACTCGAAGGACCTTCTCGTGGAGGCCTACACCACCATGACTACCATCCGCCAGTTCGAGGAGCGGATGATCAAGGAGTTCATGGGAGGCAACATTCCGGGTTTCGTCCACACCTACGACGGTCAGGAAGCGGTTGGCGTGGGTGTCTGCATTCAGCTTGGCGACGACGATATCATTGGAAGCACGCACCGCGGTCACGGGCACTGCATCGCCAAGGGTTGCGATATCGAACTCATGATTACGGAAATCATGGGCAAAGCCGGGGGGCTCTGTAAGGGCAAGGGCGGGTCGATGCATATCGCCGACATCGATAAAGGCATGCTCGGCGCTAACGCGATCGTTGGGGGTGGGCCGCCGTTGTGCAACGGTGCGGCGCTCTCCATGAAGACGCTGGGCAAGCCCCAGGTCGCCGTGTCCTTCAGCGGTGACGGGTCGTCGAATCAGGGAACGGTCATGGAGGCCTTGAACCTCGCCGGAGTCCTCGATCTTCCGCATTTCTTTGTTTTTGAAAACAATCACCTCGCCGAAGGCACCGGAGACGAGTATGCCGTCTCGGGGGAGATCGTCGATCGCGTCCGCGCCTTTGGCATCCCCTGCGAAAAAGTTGACGGTACGGACTTCTTCGCGGTGTACGAGGCATCGAAGAAAGCGATTGAGCACTGCCGTTCCGGCAAGGGCCCCTATGGCCTGGAGGCCGATGTCATTCGCTTTGACGGTCACTTTATCGGCGATCCACAGGCTTACCGTGGGGACGGGGAGCTGGATGACCTGCGCGCGAACAAGGACTGCCTGAAAATCTACCGCGCGCGCGTCACCGGCGAGAGCTGGTTAACAGACAGCGAGCTCGACGAACTGGATGAGCGCGCCGCGGCCGTGATTGAGCAGGGTGTTCAGGCTGGCCTCGCGGCGCCGCAACCGACGGTTGAGGAGCTCCACAACGACGTCTACTGCAGCTATTAGCCTGTCTAGGCTGTCGTCACCACGAATAAAGGAACTTAGCATGTCTGAAGCAGCGCTCTCAGCATCGAGCGGGAAGCACCCCGAAAAGACCGTTCGCGAGGCCATTAACGAGGCCTTGCATCAGGAAATGGAGCGCGACCCTACCGTCATCGTTCTCGGCGAGGAAGTCGCGGGAGGCGCCGGTTGCAAGGGCTCCGATGAAGCCTACGGCGGCGTTTTTGGTCTCACCAAGGGTCTCGGGCCACGCTTCGGCCGCGAACGGGTGATCGACACACCGATCTCTGAGTCGGCAATCATCGGTGCGGCAGCCGGTGCCGCCAATACGGGGCTGCGTCCCGTCGCCGAGCTGATGTTTGTGGACTTCATTGGCGTGTGCTTCGACCAAATCTTCAACCAGGCCGCCAAGTTTCGCTACATGTTTGGCGGCAAAGCCCGCACACCCATGGTTATACGCGCCACGGCGGGCGCGGGCCTGCGTGCGGCGGCGCAGCATTCGAGCATGCTGCACCCGGTGCTCACTCATATTCCCGGGCTCAAGGTGGTCATGCCCAGCAACGCCTACGACGCCAAAGGTTTGATGATCCAGGCCATTCGCGACGATGACCCGGTCTGCTTCCTCGAGCACAAGCTGCTCTACGAAACGACCTGCCCGGTCCCCGACGAGCCCTACACCATACCCTTCGGCGAAGCCGCGTTTGCTCGCGAGGGCTCTGACGCCACGATTGTCGCTCTTGGCGCCATGGTGCCGCGCGCCGTGGCCGTCGCGGACAAGCTGGCCGCCGAGGGTGTGCAGTGCGATGTCATAGATCCGAGAACGACCTCCCCCCTGGATAGCGAGGCAATCATCGAGAGCGTGGAGGTCAGCGGGCGTCTGGTCGTGGTGGACGAGGCGAATCCCCGCTGCGGCTTTGCCGCCGACATCTCATCGATCGTTGCCGAGCATGCCTTCGGTGCTCTTCGCGCTCCGATCAAATGCGTAACGGCGCCGCATACCCCGGTACCGTTCGCGCCGGTGCTTGAAGACGCCTACATCCCGAACGAGGACAAGATCGAAAAGGCCGTGCGCGACGTACTGGGAGCTTAACCATGGCCAAGCTGACTTCTGTGGTCATGCCCAAGTGGGGCATGGAGATGACCGAGGGTGAAATCGTCGAATGGCACATCGCCGTAGGCGATAGCATCAGCGCCAGCGCGGACGTCGTCGACGTTGAAACGGCAAAGATCGTCAATACGGTGACAACAAGCGACAGCGGCACGGTCGTCCGGCTCTGCGCCAATACGGGCGATATCGTCCCCGTTGGGGGACTGCTGGCGGTTCTGAGCGATGGCGCCGTCAGCGAAGAGGAAATCGATGCCTATGTGGCGCCGGCCGGGGGCGCCGCACCGGCACCGGCAGTGGAGCCTGTTTCCGCTGTCGCGCCGGGTTTCTCCGAAGAGGCGGCAAACATTGCAGCAAAGTCAAAAGCCGGTGCTTCGGAGGCTCTTACCGAGGGATCGGACGACAGCGCGGTGCCGGCATCGACGGTTGCGCGCCGGGTTGCGGCGGCGAACAACATCAACCTCAACAATCTGACCGGTAGCGGTCGTCATGGCCGGGTGAGTCTCGACGATGTGCGCCGGGCCGCGGCGGCGGCCGGGCTGCCCCTGAATCTCCCCCGGCAAAGGGAGTTCGAGGCGACCGGGCCCGCCGATGACAGCCATCTCAGCGCGACACCGGTGGCGCGCCGCCTCGCCAGGGATCTGGGTATAAGTCTGCACAGCTGCAAGGCTACGGGTCGTCACGGCCGCATCAGCAAGGCCGATGTCGAGGCTGCCGCCGCGCGAACGGGAAAGTCGCCGGCAGCTCCTTCCATCACCACGCCCGCCCCGATGCCAGCGCCGGTCGCCGCCATAGCGAGCGAGCGTCTTTCCGGTGCGCGCCGCACAATTGCAGCAGTCGTCTCCCGGGCGAAGAGCGAGGTCCCCCACTTCCGGGTCAACGCGGATGTGGATGTCGGCGCTGTGATGGCCCTGCGCGCCACCCTCAACGAGCGCCGCGCAGATATCAAAGTCTCGCTCAATGACGTGTTGATCAAGGCCTGCGCCATGGCTCTCGCCGAAAGCCCGAAGCTGAACGCTCGCTTCGATGGCGAAACGCTGGAGCACCATGCGCAGGTCAATATCGCCTCAGCGGTGGCTACCGCCAACGGCGTCCTTATGCCGGTGCTTCGGGACGCGGCAAAACTCGGGCTTGGCGGCATTTCCGAGGCGATGCGCGACCTCGCGACGCGCGCCAAGACCGGTCGTCTCGCTGCGGAAGAAATGAACTCCGCGACCTTCGGCATCAGTAACCTGGGCATGTTTGGCATCGACAGCTTCGACGCGATCATCAACCAGCCCGCCGTGGCGATCCTCGCCGTCGGTGCGGCAAGCCAGCGGCCCGTTGTGCGTGGCGGCGAACTGGCGACCGGCACCATCATGACCATGAGCCTTTCCAGCGACCACCGGGTTGTCGATGGTGCTGATGCCGCGCGTTTCCTCGCCGAGGTTCGGGAGCTTCTCGAACAGCCCGGCCTGATGCTGGGCTGATACCGTGCCAGGAGCGCTTGCTTACGATCTGATCGTTGTCGGAGGCGGCCCCGGCGGCTACTCCGCCGCGATACGGGCCAGCCAGCTCGGCCTCCGCACGGCGCTGGTCGAAGCCGCCGAACTCGGCGGCGTGTGTCTCAACTGGGGCTGTATCCCAACCAAGGCTCTGCTGCACTGCGCTGAGCTCGTGCACGATATCCGGCAGGCATCGCGTTTTGGTATCGAAGCACGGCTTGAAAGCATCGACCTGGCTGCCGTGGTGAAGCACTCTCGTGCGACGGCCGACAAGCTGTCCCGGGGCGTCGCCTACCTCATGAAAAAGAACGACGTAGCGCTTATCGCCGGGCGCGCGGCTCTTGCGGACAAGGGCGTCGTCGAAGTTCGAGGGCCGGATGGCGATACGAGACGCTATCGAAGCCCGCATATTATTCTCGCCACCGGAGCCAGCCTTCGCAGCCTTCCCGGGCTGGACGCCTCGGATGAAAAAGTCTGGTCCGCGCGGGAGGCCATGATCGCATCCTCCATCCCCGAAACGCTGGTCATCATCGGCGCCGGCGCTATCGGCGTGGAATTTGCGAGCTTCTATGCTGACCTTGGGTCAATGGTGACACTGGTCGAAGCACTGGACCGCATTCTTCCCACCGAAGACCCGGAGATCAGTGAACGCATGGCCCGGACTCTCACGGCCCGCGGGATCCAGTGCCTGGCCGACACGCGTTTTGAGGCAGCCGATACGAGCGGTGATCAAGTACGCCTCACGCTGAGTCATGGCGAGCAGCAAAGCGAGATCAGCTGTGAGCGGGTGCTGGTGGCGGTGGGCGTCACCGCGAACACGACGGGTATGAACCTGGAATCCCTGGGGGTCGCCATGGACCTGGGATTCATCGGCACCGATGACTACGGACGTACAAGCGTCGCCGGTCTCTACGCGATCGGCGACGTTGCCGGTGCTCCCTGGCTGGCACATAAGGCAACGCACGAGGGCGTCGCCTGCGTGGAAAAGTTGGCCGGGCTTGACCCCAAACCCGCATCGCAACGCCTCATCCCCGGCTGCATCTATGCGCGCCCCCAGATCGCCAGTATCGGGCTCACGGAGGATGCGGCAAGGCGCTGCGGACTGAGCTATAAAGTCGGTCGTTTCGATCTCCAGGCGAACGGGAAAGCCCTGGCCAGCGGGCACGAGGACGGTCTTGTCAAGGTTGTTCTGGACAGCGCCACCGGGGAGCTCCTCGGCGCGCACATGATCGGCCACGGAGTGAGCGAACAGATTCAGGGCTACGCTATTGCCATGGGTGCGGAGCTTACGGAGCATGAATTCGACGAAGTCGTGTTCCCGCATCCGACCCAATCCGAGGCCATGCATGAGGCCCTCCTCGACGCAGACAAGCGCGCCATCAACCAATAACAGATACGCGAATGAGCGAGCAGAAACCCCTTCACAACGGACTCTTCACCTGGCCCGATACGCACCCCGAACTGCTGGGGAGCCGGTGCCGGAGCTGTGGTGAGTATGCCTTTCCAGCACAGGACAGCTGTCGTCACTGCACCAGCACGGACACGGAGATCGTCCGCCTTGGTCGTGCCGGGAAGCTCTGGACCTGGACCATCCAGACGTTCATGCCGAAAACGCCCTACCGCACGGACGAGACTCCGGAAACTTTCACGCCCTACGGCGTTGGCTACATCGAACTCGAATGCGGGCTCCGTGTGGAGAGCCGGCTGCGGGAAAACACCACGGATCAACTCGCTATCGGGATGCCCATGGAGCTCGAACTCATACCCGTCCGTAAGGACGATGAGGGCGCCGAGCTTCTGACCTTTCAATTCTGCGCGAAGGAAGCGGCCTGATGGATGTGGCAATCGTAGGACTGGGTTTGCACCCCTTCGGCCGCAGCCCGACCATGAACGGTCTGGAGCAGGGTGCGGCGGCGGCCCGGGCGGCTCTTGCCGATGCCGGAACAGACTTCAAGGCGATGCAGTTTGCCTTCGGCGGCAGCCAGGATGGGGGCAACGCTGATTCACTCGTCAATCTCCTGGGGCTCACGGGCCTTCAGTTCACCAATATCTGGAACGGATGCGCGACGGGAGGCTCCTCCCTGAACGCGGCCTACTCGGCCATTAAAGCGGGGCAGTACGACGTTGGTCTTGTCGTAGGCTTTGACAAGCATCCTCGCGGCGCCTTCAACCCCATGCCCAGCGAGTGGGGGCTTGACGACTGGTACGGCGAAACCGGGCTCATGCTCACGACGCAGTTCTTCGCAATGAAGATTCAGCGCTATATGCACGATCACGGGATTTCCCGCGATACCTTGGTCAAGGTCGCGGAGAAAGCCTTCCGCAACGGCTCCGTTACGCCGACAGCCTGGCGCCAGACGGCGCTGAGTGTCGAGGAGATCGAGCAGGCGCCCATGGTCAGCGAGCCCCTGAACAAGTACATGTTCTGCTCCCCCGCCGAAGGCGGATGCGCCCTCGTGGTGTGTCGCGCGGACCTGGCGCAGCGATTCACGTCCAGCCCGGTGTACCTGAAAACGGCGGTGGTGCGTTCCCGGAACTACGGCAGCTTTGAGGTTTTTGCACCCTCGCAGGCCCCCTTCGTCGCCGACTCGCCCACGGTCACGGCATCGACAGCCGCTTTTGAACTCGCGGGTATCGGGCCGGAAGACGTTGACGTGGCCCAGCTCCAGGATACGGAAGTGGGCGCCGAGATCATGCACATGGCCGAGAACGGATTCTGTGGACACGGCGACCAGGAGAAGTGGATCGCCGAGGGACGCACGGAGATCGGGGGAAGCCTGCCGGTTAATACGGACGGCGGTTGCCTGGCCAACGGGGAACCCGTCGGGGCCTCCGGCCTGCGCCAGGTCTATGAGATTTGTCAGCAGCTGCGCGGCAGCGCCGGCGCGCGCCAGGTACCCGGGGAGCCGAAGGTGGGTTACACCCATGTCTATGGCGCGCCGGGCATCAGCGGCGTCAATATTCTAAGCGTGTGAGCTACGGCGAGCCTCGCACAGTGATTTTTCGGAGGTAGAAAAATGAACAAACCCGAAAGCAAGCTCCAGGGTGACGGCGGTCGCTTCGAAGGTACGACGTTCCAGGATCTTCTCGATCTCGAGGAAGTCGATGTTCCCGAGTACCTGCGCATCAAGAGCAACCCCTATCTGGGCGACGAAGACCTGCCCATGGATCGCTACACGAGCCAGGAATTCTTCGATCTCGAAAAAGAGAAGATGTGGTCCCGGGTCTGGCAGATGACCTGCCGCGAGGAAGATATTCCGGAGCCCGGCGACCACGTCGTCTATGAGATCCTTGACCAAAGCGTACTCGTCACGCGCACGCCCGGTGGCGAGATCAAGGGCTTCGTCAACTCCTGCCTGCACCGGGGACGCTGTCTGCGCGACGAGTCCGGTAGCGTGAAAGAGTTCCGCTGCCCGTTCCACGGTGCCACCTGGAATCTTGACGGCGGCTTCGAGGGCATCCCCAACCAATGGGACTTCGAACACCTCGAGGATCGTGACATGAATCTGCCGCAGGTGCGGGTCGACACCTGGGGCGGCTTCGTGTTCATTAACTTCGATAAAGACTGCCGACCGCTCGCTGAGTACATGGAGATCATGCCCGAGCACTTCGCGCGTTTCCCGCTGCACAAGTATTTCAAAGGGCTCCACGTTCAGCGCGTGGTCAAATGCAACTGGAAAGTCGGTGTCGAAGCCTTCATGGAGTCATGGCACACGGTTGAGACGCATAAGCAGATCATGACCTTCACCGGTGACGCGAACTCTCAGTACGACACCTTTGGCGACAACATCAGCCGTTCCGTCACACCCATGGCCGTTGCCAGCCCACATCTTGAAGACGTCCCCGAGGAGACGGTTATTCGCGACATCCTGCGCGAGTCCGGGCGCATGGCGCTGGACAACGACGAGGGCCTGGATATCCCCGACGGGGTGACCGCCCGTCGCTACGTGGCCGACCTCAACCGCAGACTGTTTGAGGAAGCCTCCGGTGATGATCTGTCGGATGCCACCATGGCGGAGCTGGAGGACGCGATCCTGTACAGCCTGTTCCCCAACTTCCAGGTCTGGATCGGCTACAACGGCAACATTGTGTACCGCTTCCTCCCCAACGGGAACGACCCGGACAGCTGCATCTTCGACGTTATGCTTCTCCTGCGTTATCCCGAGGGTGCGGAGCGCCCGGACGCCGCGCCCTGCATCGTGATTCCGGCGGACGAGCCTTTCTCCTCCGTTCCCGAACTCGGCGCTCTCGGTCCGGTGTTCGACCAGGACGATGCCAACCTTCCGGCGGTACAGAAGGGTATGAAGGCTTCGAAGAAAGGTGCCGTAAGTCTTGCGAGCTACCAGGAAAGTCGCATTCGCCACATGCACCAGACCATCGACAAGTATCTGCAAAGCTGAGGTCCGCGCGATGACGCAAGAAACGCGTACCGCCGGGCGCATCAACGGCATCCTGGTTGCGAGCGGTCTATGGCACGACATCGACTTTGCGCGCCTCGAACTCCTCAAGCTCCTCGCGGAGCACGAGCGCGTTCGGGTGCGCGTGTTCGAGGACTACGAGAACCTCGAGGCGCTGGCGGAGGCCGATTTCCTCATCAGCTACACCTGCAATGTGATTCCATCCCTGGGAGCGCAGGAAGCCCTGCGCGAATGGGTGCGCGGCGGCGGGCGCTGGTACGCCCTGCACGGTACGAACTCGGTCATCCGTCTGATGGAGGATGGCAATTTTGGTACTCCTGATTGGGCTCCCCTGTTTATGGAGACCCTCGGATCCATGTTCAGATCGCATCCACCGATCGAGCCCTATCAAGTCACCGTCGCCGATCCGGATCATCCATTGGTGGAGGGCGTGGAACCCTTTGAAGCCACCGATGAGCAATACCTGATGCATACCTACGGTGACCTGAAAGTACTCCTCGAAACCGAGTACGGCGGGGCGGCGCCTGGATTCGTCGAAGACCAGTGGGAGAAGGGCAAACATCCGGTGTTCTACATCCATGAGAACGGGGAGGGCGCGGTGCTCTACCTGACCCTGGGCCACTGCCGGCACCACTATGACATGCAGCCCTTGATGGACTACTGGCCCAGCATCGATCGCTGCTCCTGGGACCTGCCGGTGTTCTACACCCTGCTGCGGCGCGGCATCGAGTGGTGTGTCGCTCCTGTCGACGAAGCGAGTCAGGCCGCCCGAGAAGTAGCCGCGGCGAATGCCCCGGTACTGTAGCGGCTGGCGGTCGCGTCGGGCGGTGCGGCTTCGCATCGCTCTTGCACTGTCCGTTGCAGGTCCTCTCTCGGGGTTCGCTGCCGAGACCATCGAGACCTACTCTGCTCCGATTCGCGAAAGCGCTCGCCAGCTCTACTGGGGCGACACGCACCTGCACACCACCACGTCCGCGGACGCCTTTACCCTGGGCACGCGCCTGACCCGCGAAGACGCCTATCGCTTTGCGCGAGGTGAAACGGTGGTCACCGAATTTGGGATGGAAGCGCGCCTGCGGCGGCCCTTGGACTTTCTTGCGGTTACCGACCACGCGGAATACCTGGGTATCTTCCCGCTCCTTGAGCAAGGAGACGCGAGTCTTCAGGGCTGGAAACTGGGAGAGAGGATGACCGCGCTCATGCGCGCCGACGACGGCGAGGGGCTCGCCAAACTGTTTGCGGATGTCATCCAGCTCAGTGATCCGGAGTTACAGCCGCCCCGGGAACTGCAGTACTCGGTGTGGGAGGAAGCGAGCATCAGCGCCGACCGCTGGAACGTGCCGGGTCAGTTCACGACGTTTATCGGCTATGAGTGGACGTCCATGGTGACCGGAGACAACCTGCACCGGGTCGTCCTTTTTCGCGACGGTGCCGAAAAAACCACCCAGGTTCTACCCTTCTCGGCGCAGCAGAGCACCGACCCGGAAGATCTTTGGCGTCAGCTTGAGGAGTACGAAACCCGCACCGGTGGTCGCGTCCTGGCCATTGCCCACAACGGGAACGTCAGCAACGGACGCATGTTTTCGCCCCGGCGCCTGAACGGTGAACCCCTCGATCGCGGCTACGCGCAGAACCGGGCGCGCTGGGAGCCGATCTATGAAGTCACGCAGGTGAAGGGCGACGGCGAGACGCATCCTGCCCTCTCGCCCGATGATCCCTTCGCGGATTTCGAAACCTGGGATGATGGCAACATCGCCCTGACCGCGGACAAAACCCCGGAGATGCTGCCCTACGAATACGCGCGCTCTGCGCTTCGTGAAGGTCTACGCCATGAGACAGCACTGGGCACCAACCCCTTCAAGTTCGGAATGATCGGGTCGAGCGATATGCACACGGCGCTCAGTACGACGGAAGAGGACAATTACTTCGGCAAGTTTCCCCACGACGGTCCGGCTTCCGGACGCATGCAGCTGAAAATGGCGCACCAGCTGCAGAAGGTCTGGCGCCTGGTTTCCTCGGGCCTCGCCGCGGTCTGGGCCGAAAGCAACACGCGCACGGCTATCTTCGACGCACTCGAACGCCGGGAAGTTTACGCGACCACGGGCACGCGGATTCGCCTGCGTCTGTTCGCGGGATGGGATTTCTCTCGCGAAGACCTGCTGGCCCATGACCGCGCGGTGCGCGGTTACGATCGGGGCGTCCCCATGGGCGGTGAACTGAGCGCGACGAAAGCCTCGGACGCTTCGGCACCAAGCTTCATGGTCATGGCCTATCGGGATCCGCTGGGCGCGAACCTGGATCGTGTACAGATGGTGAAGGGCTGGATCGATGCCGACGGACAGACCCATGAGAAGGTCTACGACATTGCCGTATCCGACCTGAGGACGATCGATCCGCAATCGGGACTCGCGCCTCCGGTCGGCAATAGCGTAGATCTGGAGAAGGTCAGCTGGACGAATGATATCGGGGCTTCGCTGCTTGAGACCGTTTGGACGGATCCCGACTTCGATCCGCAGCAGCCGGCCTTCTGGTATCTGCGAGTGCTGGAAATCCCCACACCGCGGTGGACAGCTTACGACGCCCTGCGTCTGGGGGATGAGCTCGATCCCGCGGATCCGGGGATCATCCAGGAGCGCGCCTACTCCTCGCCGGTCTGGTACTCGCCGGAGTCCTGATAGCGGGCATTGGATGTCGGTGGCGCCGTTTCACAAACGCGTGGCGCCGGGAACCTGGCGGAAGACTGTCCTGGCGTTCAGGCCTTCTTGCGCGCAAACGCCTCGCAGGCGTCTACCACGGTCTGGGGTTCGAAGTAGTAGGGTTTGATCTCGCAGACCTTCCCGTCCCGGAAGCGGAACATTTCGCACAGCTCTGCAGGCTTGAGTTGCGGATCAGCGAAATGGAACGCGGCGATGGCTACCGCATGATCGCCGCCCACCGTCGTTGCGACGCGTTCAAGGCTGGCGATTTCCATCATGCCGAAAACCTTTGCCGACAATTCGCGCAGCGCCGTTCGACCGGTGAAGGTGCCCTCGAAAGGAAGCCCGGCCGCTTCCCTGATGACCAGGTCGTCCGTGAGCATTTCCTCAGCGGCGTCAAAGTCGCCCTGGCCCGCTGCGGCGTACAGCTTCTCGACCATCGCCAGCATTTCTTCGTTTGTCATGACACTTACCTTGTATGTTTGTTAGGGAATGGGCATACGACGCTGAAAAGTCGACCGTCTCGACGCAGGGCGGGTTTTTAACTCGTTTCACGAAAACAAACAACCTTGTTTTTTTTGGCCCGGGCGCTTGCCATATAATCGGACCGCTCAGGCCCCTGGGCGGGACCACGCAAAGATCAGGATCCGGAATATGGAAAGATGCATAGTGATTGGCGCCAGCCATGGCGGCTCGCAGGTCGTAGCAAGCCTTCGCCAACAGGGTTGGGAAGGTGAGATCGTCCTGATTGGGGAGGAACCCTGGCTGCCGTACCACCGGCCTCCGCTGTCCAAGACGTTCCTTGCGGAAGACAAGGCCATCGAAGACATCTTGATCCGGCCCGAGGCCGCCTATGTCAAAGCCGCTGTGGATCTGCGTCTAAGCTCCCGGGTAGTGGCCATAGACGGAGCGGCGCCCAGCGCGACTCTTGAGGACGGTTCGGTCATTGAAGGCACCTACCTCGTGTTGGCAACGGGGGCTGTCGCGCGACACCTGCCGATCCCCGGGGCGGAGCTTGCGGGTGTCCACGTCCTGCGCAATGCCGCCGATGTGGGCGCAATAAAGCAGCGAGCCCGGGCCGGGCGCTGTGCCGTGATTATCGGCGGTGGCTACATTGGTCTTGAGACCGCTGCCTCGCTGCGCAAGCTTGGCATGACCGTCACGCTTCTGGAGGCTGAGGAGCGTGTTCTTGCCCGCGTGACGGGCCCGGAGATTTCTGCCTTCTATGAACGGGTTCATGGGGAAGAGGACGTGGAGATTCTCACCGGAGCCATGGCCGCTGAGATCGTGGGCGATGCCGAGGTTTCGGCGGTACGTCTTCGCGACGGCCGGACGATCGACGCCGATCTCGTAATCGTCGGCGTGGGTATCCTGCCGGCGACAACGCTGGCCGAGGACGCGGGCATCGCGGTGGACGACGGTATCGTGGTCGACGAGCAGTGCCAGAGCAGCATGCCGGGCGTATTCTCCGTCGGCGACTGCGCGCGCCACTTCAACAGTTTTTATCAGCGTTCGGTTCGACTGGAGTCGATCCAGAACGCTACCGATCAGGCCAAGACCGCCGCCGCGGCGATGTGCAACAAACCCGCGCCCAAGGCGGTGATTCCCTGGTTCTGGTCCGATCAGTACGACATCAAACTACAGATCGCAGGCCTCTCCCAGGGGTTCGATCAGATCGTGGTGCGCGGCTCCCTGGACGAGGGCCGCAGTTTCGCCGCCTTCTACTACAAAGATGAGGCGCTGATTGCCTGTGATGCGGTGAATCGGCCCAAGGAGTTCATGCTCGCCAAGAAGGTCCTCAGCGAAGGAAAGAGCATTCCCGCCATTCGGGTGTCCGATGAATCCATCGACATCCGGGAGTTGATGCCGTCCTAGCAGTAGCGCGCCACTCCCCGGGACGAGGTCCGGCGCGAGGTGTCGCCGTCCCGGCTCAAAACTGTTCTTCCGGCACGCGCACGCGCAGGCCATCGAGATCGTCGCTGACGACCACCTGACAGCTCAGACGGCTGCTTTCGTCGGGGTCGATGGCAAGCTCGAGTATGGCCTTCTCGTTGGCGTCCGGCGCGCCAACGCGGTCTCGCCAGGAATCATCAACGTAGACGTGGCAGGTCGCGCAGCTCAGGCAGCCGCCGCACTCGGCTACGATGCCATCGACCATGTTGTTGATCGCTGTCTGCATGACGCTATCACCGGCGTTGGCATCGACTTCGACTTCCGAGCCATCGCTCAGGACGTAGACAATCTTGGGCATCGTTAGCTGTGCTCCTACTGCTTGTTATCTCAGGGCAGCTTGCCGGCGGCAACGTGAGAGGCGCCGGCGCGGCTGCGACCGGCGTTATCGCATAAAGTCAGATAACAAACAATCTCGTTTGTTTGCTGTTGATCTCCTGTTATATTGCGTGTCTCGCCGGGGCAACACGCCCGCCGCGCAGCCCATAACGAGAATTAGCGACACGTAGTCGTAGTGCGAAAGGTACGAGCGCGACGCCATGGACCTCATCAGCAATACCAGCCGCTCTGACACAACGCTTGCCCAGGCCGCCGCGGCACTCGCTGTGAGCAATCCCCTGGCCACCGCCATTCTCTTCGATGACGGGACGAGTCTGAGCTATGCCGATGCCTGGGAGCGGGCACAGCGCCTTGCGCTGGCGATGCAGCGGTCCGGCCTTGAGCCCGGCGACACCCTGAGTTTCCAACTCCCCAACCGCGTGGAAGCGGTGGTGATTGCCCTTGCGGCCTCGATCTGCGGTCTCGTCATCAACCCGGTGGTTCCGATCTACCGGGGTCGGGAGCTCTCCTTCATTCTCAAGGACGCCCGAACGCGGATCGCCTTCATCCCCGGGGTGTACCGCAGCTTCGATTTTCCCGCGATGCTTGAGGAGCTTAGGCCGTCCCTTCCCCAGCTGGAGTTCGTTGTCTGCATCGGTGCCGAGGGCGAGCTGCCCGAGGGATTCGTTACCTTCGAGGCCTTTTGCGAAGCCGGCGGTGCGGGGGAGGGCGAGGCCGCCATGGCTGACGTTTCCGCCGACGACACCAAGATTCTTTTGTACACATCCGGTACCACGGGATACCCAAAGCAGGTAAGGCATAGCCACAACACGCTCGCCAAAGCACTGGACAATGGAGCCACCGGCTGGGGCCTGAGCGCGTCCGATCTGATGTTGATGCCGTCTCCCGTCACGCATATCACGGGATACGTCAACGGTATCGAGCTTCCTTTTTTCAGCGCGACCCGGAGCCTCCTCATGGAAGCCTGGATAGTCGACAGAGCCATCTCCCTGATCGAGACCTACGGTGCCACAGTCTGCGTCAGCGCCACACCGTTTCTGAAGGAACTCGTGGATACCTGTCGCGAAGCGGAAAACCCCTTGCCCGGCTTTCGTCTCTTCGCCTGTGGCGGAGCTTCCGTGCCTCCAGACCTCATCTACTCGGCGTCCGAAGTTCTCGCCGACTGCACGGCAGTGCGCGTCTACGGATCAACGGAGGTACCGCTGGTCACCGTGGGGTTTCCCGATCCGGAGCAGAAGACGCTGGCCGCCGAAACCGACGGCCGGGTACACAACTACGATGTCATCATCTGCGACGACGGCGGCGCGGATCTGGGACTCGATGCCGATGGCGAGATTCTGGTCCGGGGACCGGCGATGATGCTGGGCTATGGGGACGCTTCGCAGAACCGATCGGCCTTTACCGACGACGGGTATTTCCGCACCGGAGATATCGGACGACTCCTGGCTTCGGGTGCGATCGTCATTACGGATCGGAAGAAGGACATTATCATCAGGGGCGGCGAGAACCTCTCGGCACGAGAGATCGAAGAGGCGATTCTTCTGCATCCCGCGGTCTCCGAGGCGGCCGTTGTCTCCGCGCCCCACGAACGCCTGGGCGAAGGCGTCGCCGTCTATGTCGTGCCGCGCCCCCAACGCACGCTCTCCTTGGACGATATCCTGGAGCACCTCGGCGAGTTGAAGCTTGCCAAGCAGAAGTGGCCGCAGCATCTGGAAATCGCTGCGAGCCTACCGAAAACCGCATCCGGCAAGGTACAGAAGGAAATCCTTCGTCAGCAGCTTCGGGACGCGGAGCTGCGTCTGTGACTTCCCGTGACTTCCGCCGCGACCTGCGCCGATCCGCGGCAAAAACCATCTCAAGGGTATGGCACTGAACCAGACATGACCGATTATTCTGCCTTTAGCCAGGAAGTCCGGGAATTCCTTGCCACGGAGCTATCGCCGGAGCTGGTGCGCGCGGGTGAACTGACGACATCCGTCTTTTCCGACTTCGAAGCCGCCGCTGCGTGGCATCGGATTCTGCACAAGAGGGGCTGGGTCGCGCCGGACTGGCCGGAGGAGTACGGCGGTACGGGCTGGGATATAAACCAGCGCTATATCTTCCAGGAAGAGTGCAAACTGGCCAATGCTCCAGCCCTCGTCATGCTCGGCCTGCAGATGTTGGGCCCGGTCCTGATGAAGTACGGCACCGATGCGCAGAAAACGCACTGCCTGCCGCGCATTCTCTCCGGAGAGGACGTCTGGTGCCAGGGCTACTCCGAGCCGGGAGCGGGCTCGGACCTGGCTTCCCTAAAGACCACCGCGCGCCGCGAAGGGGATCACTACGTGGTGGATGGAACCAAGATCTGGACGTCGATGGCGCATCACGCCAACAAGATATTCTGCCTGGTGCGCACCAGCAAAGACGTCAAAGCCCAGGCGGGAATCAGCTTCCTTCTCATCGATCTTGATACGCCGGGTATCACCATCAACGAGATCGTAAGTCTCGATGGCCAGGTCGAGCAATGTCAGGTGTTTTTTGAGAACGTCAAAGTCCCGCTCGATAACCTGGTGGGCGACGAAAACGACGGCTGGTCCGTCGCCAAGTACCTGCTGGAGTTCGAACGCGGTGGCCACAACTTCACGATCGACCTGAAGAAGCAGCTTGCGAAGCTTCGCCAACAGGCCCGCACCGTCAAGGCGCGGGACGGCCGGTTGAAGATCGACGATCCGGTGTTTCGCCGGGATCTCGCCGAGGCGGAGATCGAGGCTATGGCGCTGGAGCAGACCGAACTGCGGATCAAGGGCGTGTTCGAGGCCGGAGACAACCCCGGCGCCCTGTCCTCACTGGTGAAATGCGTGGGAACAAGTCTGGGCCAGCGCTTCAACGAACTGAGCATCGATGCCGTGGGGCAGGCGGCGATTCCGTTTCATCCCGACTCTCTGGATCCGCGCTACGAAGGTCCGACTCCGAGCCCGGACTACGCTCAGACGACCATGGCCGAGTACATCAATAACCGTTCGGCAACGATCTACGGCGGCACCGCTGAGATCCAGCGCACGATCATCGCCAAGCGGCTTCTCAAGCTCTGAAGGCCGGGGCGACGGGGAACAGGCAATGACCGAAGAACAACAGATGCTGCGCGACACGGCCGAGCGCTATCTGCGAGACAACTACGACTTCAACCAACGACGCGAGTCCTTCCGCAGCGGCCAGCCCATGAGCAGCGTCCATTGGAATGCCATGGCTGAGATGGGCTGGGCCGCAATGCCCCTGGCGGAAGACTTCGGGGGCCTGGCCTTCGGGATGCAGGAGTGTGCGGTTCTTGCTGAGCAGTTTGGTCGTTTCCTGGTCGTGGAACCGCTGATTGACTCAAGCGTCATCGCCGGCCGACTGATCCAGGATGCCGGCCGCGAACAGCAGCCGTTACTGGAGCAGCTGGCGACCGGTGAGGCCATCGTCGTTGTGGCCCACGCCGAGCCGGACGCGGCCCCGTCTCTGATGAACACGCAAGCCGCGTTGCGGCGTACCGATGCGGGTCTGCGGCTCACGGGCCGCAAGGTTTTCGCCAGTGGCGGCGGGGCGGCCACGCATTTCCTGACCACGGCTCGCCTCGATGACCAATTTGCCTGCGTGCTCCTGGATCGCGAGGTCGCGGGTCTACAGCTTGCCACCTATCAGACCCACGATGGGCGCAGCGCTGCGAACCTCGAGTTTGATGTTGCGCTCCCGGCGAGCGCACTCATCGCTGCGGGGCCGTCGGCGATCGAGGCGTTTGACGACGCCCGCTGCCGCGCCATGCTCATGGCGAGCGCTGAGGCCATTGGCGCCATGGAGGCGTCTCTCAACGCGACCGTTGATTACACGAAGCAGCGCGTTCAGTTTGGTCAGACCCTCTCTTCGTTCCAGGTGCTTCAGCACCGCATGTCGGATATGCTCATTCAATTGGAACTCACCCGATCTCTTGTCTACGCCGCGTGCCGGGCCTACGACGAGGGTGCCGCCGACGCTCGGCAGCTGACGCTCGCCGCCAAGGTCAAAGCGTCCAATGCGGCGCGTCGCATAACCCAGGAGGCGATTCAGCTTCACGGGGGGATCGCCACCACCGACGAATACATCGTCGGACATTTCTTCAAACGCGTCACGGCTCTTGAGAGCTGGATCGTGTCGCGCGACGAAGCGCTCGAAGAGTTCATTACCGTGGTAGACGCCGCCGCCTGACCCGCGAAAACGTAAACCGCAAACAATAAGCCGAAAACAAACCGATGGAGATGGACTATGGATCTCGGACTTAAAGGCAAGGTCGCGCTCATTACCGGCTCAACGAAGGGAATCGGTCGCGCTACCGCCGAAACCTTGGCTGCTGAGGGATGCAGCCTGGGCATCTGTGCCCGCAACGCGGACGAGGTCTCGGGGGCGATCAAAGCTCTGAGCGCTACGGGCGTGAAGGTCGCGGGCGGCGTGGTCGACGTGGCCGACGCTGACAGCCTGGGCAACTGGGTGAACAGCTGCGCCGAAGAACTGGGCGCTATCGATATCTTTGTCCCCAACGTGTCTGCCGGCGGAGCCGATACCTCTGAGGATGGATGGCGTGCTAATTTTGAGGCGGACATGCTGTCCACCTGGCGGGGTGTTGAGCTCGTGAAGCCCTGGCTTGAGAAATCGGACGGCGGTGCGATCGTAGTAATCTCATCCACGGCCGCGCTCGAAGCGTTTATGGGCGCCTCTCCCTACGGTGCGATGAAAGCGGCCCTCATCAACTACGCCGGTAATCTCGCGCAGGAACTTGCGCCCATGGGTATCCGGGTGAACACCGTGAGCCCGGGCCCGGTGTTTATCGTTGGCGGCGCCTGGGATCAGATCAAGCAGGGCATGCCGGAAATCTACGAAAGTACCGTCGCCAATATTCCCCTGGGCCGCATGGGGTCTGGTCAGGAGATTGCGGATACGGTCGCCTTCCTGGCCAGTCCGCGCTCCGGGTTTACCAGTGGCACCAATGTTGTGCTCGACGGCTGCTTTACCAAGGGGCTGCAGTTCTAAGGCGGGGCCCTCGGCGCCGAACAATTACCTGGAGGAATAGAAATGGGACCAACGGACCGCCTGGATCTGAGCGAGTATGCCTGGACCGCCATGGAACAACCCCGGCGCCCCATGCACGTCGCGACGCTGCTCATCTACTCCCTTCCGGAGGACGCGACAGCAGACTACCTGAGCGATCTCGTTTCCCGGTTGCGGGAGTCCACCGAAATCGTAGCGCCGTTCAACAAGGTATTTAGGAATCCCAGGGTCCTGCGCCCCTATCCTCACTGGGAGCGCAACTATGATCTCGATATGGAGTATCACGTTCGCCACCTGGCGCTGCCGGCGCCGGGGGGCGAACGGGAGCTGGGTGCCCTGATAGCTCGGCTGCATTCCAATCCTCTGGACTTCAAGCGCCCGCTTTGGGAGTACCACATCATTGAGGGCTTGGAGAATCGCCGATTTGCGATCTACTTCAAGATGCACCATGCCATTGTCGATGGCATCGCCGGGGTGCGAATGCTACAGCGCTCCATGTCCAAGGATCCGCATGACACAAGTGCCCCGGCTCTGTGGTCCGCGCCCGTGCCCGAAGATCTGCGCGATGCCCACACATCGTCCAGGCGGCTGCAGCGCGCGCTCTCCGGTGCTCGCAGGTCGTTGGCCTCGGCAAACCAGGTTCGAAAACAGCTTCTCGAGGCTCTGCGTGCCGGTACGGACGAGGACGACCCGTTCATGCTGCCGTTCCAGGCCCCCAGGACTATCTTCAACGGGCGAATAGAAAGCCAGCGCCGTTTCGCAACGCAGAACTACGCGTTCAGCCGCATAAAACGCCTGTCCAAAGCCGCGAAGTGTACGGTCAACGACGTCGTTCTTGCGATAAGCGCCGGAGCGGTAAGGCGCTTTCTGCGCGATCAGAACGCCTTGCCCGGTCGCCCCCTGGTGGCGGGGATTCCCGTATCGCTGCGTCCGAAGGATGACGAAAGCGCCGGCTCTGCGGTGTCCTTCATCATGGCGAACATGGCCACGCACATTGCCGATCCGCGGCGCCGTCTTGAGAAGATCTGCGCGTCGACGCGGAGGGCTAAGGGCATTATGAGCGCCATGTCGCGGGAGGAAATTGAAAACTTCACCGCACTGATTATGTCGCCCAGTTCGATGCAGGCCACCATGAATCTCGATGGCTATGGCCGTCCGATTTTCAATGTCACGGTATCCAACGTGCCCGGGCCGGCCGAGCACCTCTATCTACATCGGTCTCGCCTGGAGTCAATGTACCCTGTATCTGCCGTGACTCACGGGCAGGCGCTGAACATCACCTGCTACAGCTACGCTGGCAATCTCTCCTTTGGCTTTGCCGGCTGTCGCGACAGCGTGCCGCACCTGCAGCGGCTCGCGGTCTATGCCGGCGTCGCGCTTGAGGAACTCGAAGCTGTTTTCCTCAACGAGGAGAACACAAGCGCCGAAACGCCCTCCCTCAAGCTGGCGGTGAACGAAGAGCGCGGCGAGACCCAGCCGAGGAAAGCAAGAAAACACTGACGTGCGCGCTTCCCGAAGGCCTCTTGCGGCGCCTCACTGGGTTCTGGCTGGCAGCGACGGCGCCCGGGCGCTCTGCGAGGCTTACGCTCTTTTGGCCGTGCCCTCCTGGATGGCTGCCCTGCCCCGGGGGGATGGCCATCCGGTCATGATCCTCCCGGGCTTCGTCGGCAACGATAGCTACAACAGACCTCTGCGCCTGTTTCTGCGCGCCATGGGTTACCACGCCGTGGGCTGGAAGCAGGGTCGCAATCTGGGTCATGGCAAACTGGACTGGGCCAGGCTCGGCGAGCGAGTCGAAAAGCTATACCACCATGAAGGCCGCAAGATCTCCCTGATCGGACACAGCCTTGGGGGTGTTTTTGCGCGGGAGGCCGCGCGGCGCCACCCGGAGCGTATCCGTCAGGTTGTCTCGCTGGGCAGTCCCATCGGAAAGTACCGCCAACTCGCCTCCGCTCTGCATGGCCTCTACGAACTGCTCAATGAGAGCGGACACCTCGAAGGAGAAGAACACTGGCACGTGGCGCCGGAGGTGCCAGTCTCGGCGGTCTACACGCGTTTTGATGGTGTGTTGGATTGGCGTGTCTGCCTGCAGCGGGACGGTCACTCACGCTGTGAAAACATCGAGGTGTACGGCAGCCACAACGGAATGACGTTGAACCCCATGGTCTGGGCTTTATTGGCCAATCGCCTGGCTACGAATCCGGATGCCTGGCATCCCTTTCGCAGCCGCGGCTTTCTCCAACTCAGTTTTCCGAACCCGGCCTGGGGGGCTCAGGAGCCCGGGCCGGCTATTTCCCGCGCCGGCCAGACGCGGGCATCCGATCAAGTCTTCGCCTGAGCTCGACCGCTCTTGGGTCGCAGTGCTGACTGATGATCGGGGACCGGCCCTCAGTCAGTCATTCGGTCATTCAGATGTTCGTGAAACGCCTGTACGCGCCGTTCCTGGTTCGGCAGCCAGTAACCCTGAAACCCCGCCGATGCGAGGCCCTTCTGCTGCATCGCAGCAATGCTCAGGTCCTGATCGGCGGTCGTGCCGAGCGTCTTTTCCCCGTACTCGATGTGTTCGTGCATGGCGTCCTCCACGGGCAGGTCGGGTCCACCGGCCGGCGACGGCGTGGTCAGTTGACCCTCGATGCGGTTGACCAGCCACCAATGGTCAAAGAGGCACTGGGCCGGGTCCGTGGGGTGGGGCCGGGGCCGTAGCAGTTGAACGCCATCGGGCCCGACGGTGATGACATTATTCGGGAAGAGGTTGTAGATCACGTAGTCAGTCAGCTGGTAGTCCGCGCGATAGGCGTAGTGAGCATAGCCCTGGTCCGGTCCCAGGGCGCGCTTTGCCTTTTGCACATCCAGTCGCAGTCGCATCCAGTTTTCCCGGCCGACGTAGTCGTCGCTGTTCAGTCCCCATTGCGCGGCCATGGTTTTTAACGGCTCGCCGATCACTTCACTGCCATATTCCTTGGACGGCATGAAGGAGGGAAACCATCCGCGGTTGTGGCCGTTGGCAAAGCGATCGAATTGACAGTCCTGGTAGTCGGCGGCGATGTAGGGAATGAGCTCCGGATGCAGCACCTTTACATGGTAGGCCTCGTTGAAGTTATCGGTGAGTATCTTCCAGTTGCTCCGGGTATCCGCCGTGATATCCAGCACTCGGAGCATGTCCTCGATACGGTGGGAATCCAATTCCCGGGTGATCGTCTCGCCGAGGAACGCTTCCAGAGAGGCTGCGCTGGAATCAAAGTTGAACCAGATGAAACCGAAACGCTCTTCGCACTGCATTTCCTTCAGCCGGGCCGTGCCGCAGGGCGTCTCCGCGAAATCCTCTTCATCCGGAACATAGGTAACGACGCCTTCGCGATTAAACTCCCAGCCGTGGTAAGGGCAGGCAAACTTCTGGGCGTGTCCCTCCTCGGCTTCCGTGATGCGGGTGCCGCGGTGGGGACAGGTGTTGAAGAAAGCCCGGACGCGACCGTCCTCCTGACGCACCATCAGGACTGAATCAATCCCGATTTCCGCTGTCAGGTAGTCGCCCGGCTCCGGCATCTGATACGAGACGCCGCCGATATTCCAGACTTTGTGCCAGACGTTCCGGAACTCGCGCTTGAGGTAGTCCGCACCGATGTAGCGATCGGCGCTCACCGTATCCCAGCGCAGCGGTGCCTCCAGCTCCTTCGGCGGTCTGCTGAGCGTCTGCTCCAGAACAATCTGTTCGTAAGATGTCATAGTCGGCTCTTCTAGTTATTTCGTCGGTTCGTAACGGATGGGTTCACCCGGGCGCCGGTCGGACGCGGGAATAAAAACAAGTTAGTCTGATTTTCTTTGCTGTGCAATTGCAACGGACCAGAGCATGGCTGTACGTCGTGCGCCCGCCCGCGGACTCTGTAGACCTCGCGTAACGCGCAAAAAATCGTCGGGAGGCGACGCCGCGCGGCTGTGGCAGCTGATGCAGTTCGAATCCACGCCTGCGCCATCGCCGGAGTGCGGCAGACCACCTTCAAGCCAGGGGTTGAAGGTTCGGTTGGGACTGCCGTCGGCCTCCCGCGGCAGTACGGCGTCGCTCGTCGCGTCAAGTCGATAGGAGACCCCGGTGTCCGGAGGCCCCAGGGCTACTCCGCCGGAGTGTTCGTCACCCCACCAGACCGTGCCCCAGATTCCGCCGGCTCCATTTCCTGCCAGCAAGTGCATGGCGACCAGGGCCAGATGGTCGCCGCCCGCCAGGTCTCTCCCAAGCACCATGCGCGCGAGTTTCCGCGCCGAAGGCCGTTCCATCCAGCGACGTGCCTGAGTGGCGGTAAGCTTCTGCGTCTTGAAGGCGGACAGCGAGACGTTGCGCACCGGGTTTCGGAAGCGACCGGCGAAGGCGAGGGCCTCGTCGTCGTTGCCGTTATCGCCGTTGGTAATACGAAACACTCGATCCCAGGACAGAAAGCCGTTGCTGCCGCCGGGGCGGGCCCGCCGCTTATGGGTCCACACGGGCAGGGGCGTCCCACCCCGGCGCGCCATGGGCCACCACACCTCCAGCGTGACCAGGGCTCCGGACGGCAGCGGCGCGAGGGAAGTCGCGCTCGCCGCGGGCGCTACGGCGTCTTTCGACGCGACGTCGGGAAGATTGGCCGCCAGGTGCGCGGCGGCCGGAGGGTTGAAACGGGTCTCGAGCATCAGCGGAACGGAGCCGGCCAATACAGACCTGCGGCTGCGGGCCGCTGGGATAAGCTCGTCGATCGACACCCAGTCTGTCGCATTATCAGCGAGCTTTCGTGGTGTGTCGATTTTGAGCCGCGCCTGAAAAACGGGGCGAAGGGCTGCGATGGCCTCCGCGCGATGATCGACTTTGTGAACGCGCGGCGCTGCTACACCCGGTGGGGACTCCCCGGACTCGTTCGCCCCGGACAGGGGTGCGAACGGCAATGACCCCAGGAGTACACCCAGGAACACGGTGGGCCAACCGGGCGTCTGGTTGGCCACACCTGCCCGCGCCATACCTTGATCCCTATGAGCGAACGCAGCCCTAGCCATCGTGATTCACGCTCAGCGCAGCGTGCAAGAGAGTTCTACCGGCGTGCGACGCTCGCGGCCGGGTCGGCGCAGACGCAGCTCGAAGGTGCTGAAGCCCGGGTGCGCACAGAAGGGAGTGACTTCATCCGCGACCGTAGACTCAGGTAGGACGAGGCGGAACCGCCCATCGAGATCCGTGACCGCGACGTACTCAATGACGCCGCTATCGAGAAGCACGGTGGCGTCCGCAAGAAACTCGCCCGACCCGTCTCGAACTGAGCCGAACCAGACGCTACCCGACTGTAGATCCAGCAGCTCCGCCGGTACGGCGTTGCCGTAAAACTGTCCGGAGGCGGTCAAGGGCATCTGACACAGCGCCAGCAGGGCAAGGCTGAGAGTCCGGCGCGGAGATGTCATCGCCCCGGAGCCCTAGAACCCGAAGAAACTGCGCATCAGGAACACGGTAACTGCCATCAAAATCCAGCACGCAACGATTATCCAGCTTCGAAACACCTGCGGTAGCCACTGGTCTGAACACACAGCCCCGAGGACTGCTCCGACCAGCAGCGAGATCAGCGTGAGGCCGTACCAGTGCATAGCCGTTCCGTTGCTCGTCCCGACATCGGAGAGACTCCATACACCGGTCAGGGGATAGTAAATGGGCACGGGAAGCTCGAGCGCGAAGATCGCGGCGTAGGCGACGCAAAACGCCAGGGTGAACCAGCTTACGGACCAGCGCACGTCAGACTCCCCTCGCGTTGTTGACCACATGGCCGGTGAGAAAGGCGAACCAGACGATGAAGCCCAGCGTGAGCGTTGAGCTGACTCTGGGTATGCGCTGCCCTCCAGCACGCCAGGAATGCCAGTAAAGCGGCAGCAGCCCCAGACCGACAGCGCCCCAATGCTCCTTTATCTCGAAGAGGCCAACGACTGGCATCAGGCGCAGCTCTTCGAGAGCGTAGCGAGACTCGATGCGATACTCGGGATAGAGCACGGCCCCGAGGGCGAAGGTAAGCACGTACAGCAGAGGAACCGCGGCGGCGAAAGTGGCGCTCGAAACACTGACGTAGCGGCCTACAAACCCGCCAACCTGTTCCCGGTCACTGCCCCGCAGTACCGCCACGCACTGATGCGTAAGCGCGCCGATCAGCCCCACGGACAACAGCCCATGGGCGAGGAGAACGGACAGATTAATCAGTTGATACGTCGCCATCGAACAGCTCCATACGGATCAGCTCCGCCGTGTTCTTGCTCGGGAGCCAGACCGTGGTGTGCGACGCCGACTCGTCCACGACCACCTTCCGGGCATCGTAGTAGACGGGCATCAGAAACTTGAGTACGTCACCAGTCTCCGGATCAAGGCGCAGCAATCGGTCCGATCCGGTGGACGATGCCCACACGAAGCCGCGTTTATCGGGACGGGCGAAGTAGGGCGAGATAAAGCGGGGAGTCAGCGGGTACTCCCTGAAGCTGTTGTCGTTGAGATCGAAGACGCCTATGCGATCCGCGTAGAACTCGCTGAACCAGAAGCGGTTCCGATCATCACGATAGCCGCGGCGCGGGTAGGCGTGGCGCGTTGGAGTCGGGTAGAAGGTGGATTCCCCCGTTTCCCGGTTTCCGCGGATGATTCCCGAAGGCACGGGCGCCGTACATAGGAAATTGTGATCCTTGTCCTGATCCATCATGTAGCAGTAGTTCAGGGGGTCATCGTGGAAGGGATCGTCCGGGGGCGGCATGTGATCGAAGAGATTGATGCCCGCCGACAGCTTTCCGGACTCAATGTCCAGCGCATACGCGGTTTCGTGGCGCTTGTGGCCGTCCGGAGGTGCCGCCAGACCGGTCGCCCACATCAGCTGTTCACTCTCGCGGACCGGCGATAGAAAGGGATTACGCCAGATCACGGGAAGGTCAAATGCCTGCCACTTTCCCGTTTCCGGGACGAAGCGCGTGAGCTTCGTGCCACCGGTGGCAACCCATACGTGGCCTTTCGGATCGACTTGAATATCCTGGACACCGAGGATTCGATCGACGCCGGGTTGCGCGTCGGGCAGAAAGTTGGGTGCGGGCCATTCAAAGAATTCGTCGGTGCGGGGGTCGAACAATCCAAGGTAGTCCCAGCCCGTATTCCCAAACCAGACGCGGCCGCTCGAGTCGACGTCGAGGTCGTGAATCACGCTGTTGGTCCGCGGAATCGGAAACACAGTAACGACCGCTCGCGTCTCTTGGCCGCTCGGTCGGGGAAGAGTCTTGAACTCATAGCTCCAGTCTTCTCCCGGGTTCCCGCGATTGACCGTCGCCAGGTAGGTGGCGATTTGAGCGGCGTCGGTGCCAAACCAGCTCAAACCCTCCAGGGGTGAGGGTGGCGCTACCCGCTGTATGCGTTCCGCGGAGCTGTGGTCGGTTTCATAGGTCAGCATGCGCTGGATGACGGGCATGAACTCGCTCGCATCGTAGGTCGTCTGCGCGATGCGCTCCAACGAGTGGCAGAACGCGCAGTTGACAATGTTATGCATCATGGCGCGCTTGGCATCGTCACTGCCCGGCCAGGAGTTGAGCCATTCGAGGGAAGTAAGCTGCGAGGCGAAAACGTCGCGGTCCGTGACAGCCACCAGACGCAGGTCCCGGGAAGTCGGCTTTGTTTCGATGCGGATCGTACGATCCTGGGTAGCGGGGAGCACATAGCCGACCGCCCGGACGGACAACTCATAGCTGCCCCCGGGTGTCCGTGAAGCGGGAAACTCGTATCTCCCGGCTGCGTTGCTTGCCACGGAGATAAGGCGTGCCTTGTCCGTCGAACGGAGGTTCACCAGAACGCCTTCCATCGGCTGCGCATCCGGCCCCCGCACCATACCTTGCAAAGCAAACACCGTGCTCGCCCGGGGGGTCTCGCCCGGCAACAGGGCAAGCGTCAGTACAGCTACCGCGCCCGCGACAACGTCCCGCAACCTGACAATGTTCATACCTAGCATTCTCCTTGTGGACCAGCGACCCAGCTTGTGCGGCCGTCCGGGTACTGCAGGCTCTCCCCTTGGTACGCGTTCCTGATCGCAGGTGTCCCACCGGCCGGGTGTGAGCCCCGGTGATCCAATCCTGCGAGTCCTGCGTGGGCTCGATTCCGACGCCGAAGGGGCAGCCTTCGGGGACCGTGAAGAGCTCAAATAATAACAAACAATTGTGATGGTTTTTCTTGACCCAGCCGTATTCCGCGAATTAAGCTCGTTCGTATTCGAAGCAATCCACACACTAAAAAAGATAAAACTGAGGAACGCCATGAGCAGATTTGAACCGTCTCGTACCGGGGCACTCACCTGTTGCCGTCGCGCCCCATCGCTTCTCGCGCTTGCGGTCGGGCTCGCCAGTGCCGCCCCCACTGCTATCCTGGCGCAGGAGGGCGAGGGCGTCGTTCTGCTGGAAGAGGTGATGGTCACGGCTCGGAAGCGCTCCGAATCCATCCAGGACGTGCCGGTAGCGGTAACGGCGCTGACGTCGGGGCAGATTGATCGCGGAACGATCAATTCCATGGTTGATCTGAAGAAGCTCGCACCGAACGTAGAGATGGTGGCGCAGCCCTTTGCGGGGGGTGCCCTTAGCGCGTCTATACGGGGCGTCGGCCTCGACGATCTGGAAAAGACCTTTGAGCCCACGGTGGCGGTTTCTATCGACGGGGTGTTTCTGGCGTCCACCGCCGGCGCCAATGTCGACTTCTTCGACGTGGAATCCGTGGAAGTCCTGCGCGGTCCCCAGGGAACCCTGTTCGGTCGCAACACGATCGGTGGCGTAATCAACGTCAATCGCACGAAGCCTACGAAGGAGTTTGGCGTTCGCCTCCAGGCGACCTTCGATGAGTTCAATCGTGAGGACTACCAGACGGTGATCAACATGCCCCTCGGTGAGAAGGGTGGCATCAAGTTGAGCGGCCGCTCTCTGAAGACCGACGCGTTCACCCGTAACGTTACTCGCGACGAAAGACCGGACAACCGCGATCTTCGCAACAGCTCCATCTCCGTGCTGTACGACTTCACGGATAATTTCTCGGCTCAGTTCACCTGGGACAACTACAACGACGAAACGCGACTCGTCGATCAGCTGAACATCAGCAGCCGGGGCAATGATCCCGACAGCCCGGACTTCAATCCGAACGACGCCCCCTTCCAGGGAGCCAACGCCTTCGCGGTGATTGGTCCGGATTTCGGCTCGCCGGGATCCGGCGATCTCTCTGCTCAGAATGACTTCGCGACGACCTACTCCGGTGGTCAGTTCTTCAGCAAGATTCAGGGCAATAACTACGCCTTGACGCTGAACGGCAGCGTCGGCAATCACGATATCAAGTTCATAACGAGCATGATGGAAACGCGCGAGGAGATGGATATCTGCTCCTGGGGAGCGCCGCCCACGGGGTCTCTGTTCCCCTTCGGCACCGGCAAGGCCAACGATGGTCCCTGCTACTTCCCGGTCCTTCGGGAGCAGGAGTTCGAGCAGGCGTCTTCCGAGCTTCAAGTCACCTCTAACTTCGACGGCCCCGTTAACTACGTCGCCGGTCTGTACTACCTGACGTCTGATGCACCGTTCCAGACGGGGCCCGTACAGGTGATTGAGTCCCTGCAGGAACTGGAGGCCCGGGCTGTCTACGGCGAAGTGATCTGGGACGTGACCGACGCCTGGCAGATCACCGCCGGCGCACGCTATACCGAAGAAGAGAAAGACTTCTTCGTCGACGCCCTCGGCACCTCACTGCAGGGCGGCGAAGACCTCAACTTCGACGATGATGAAATCACCTATCGTCTCGTGCTGCAGCGCAGCTTCGATTTCGGCATGGTCTACGCGTCCTACGCGACGGGTTTCCGCTCCGGTGGCTTTAACTCGCGCGGCACGACACCAAACACCGTTGGGCCCTACGATTCTGAAACCGTCGACACGGCCGAGGTCGGCATCCGTTCACAGTTCCTGGACGACCGCCTCACCTTCAACCTCACCTATTTCAACAGCACCTACGAAGACAAGCAGGAGCAGATTGTTACCGCCGGTGATGGAAGCTTTGAGTTTGAAGGCCAGCCAGAGGACTGTGGCGGTCCGACCTGTACCTTTGTGTTCAATGCCGGTGAAGTCTCCACCAGTGGTCTGGAACTCGAAGGGTCGTTTCTCGCCACCGACGGTCTGCTCTTCCGCCTGGCGGTGGGCACGCTGGACGCCGAGTACGACAGGTTTGACTACGCGGGGCTCGGTGATATCTCCAATCTCGCCGAAGTGACCTACGCTCCGGAGCTAACCGCGGCTCTGGGGGTTGAGTATTTCACCTACGTGGGCGGCGGGGAACTGACCCTGACCGCCAACTACAAACACACGGATGATTCCTGGGGCCGCACGGACTGGGCGACCTACGACCCGATCTACGGTCCCGAGGTGCTGATCGAAAGCTTCGATACCCTCGATATTTCGGCGAACTACGTCTACCCCGTGGGCGACGGCACCGTCCGCGTTCGTCTCTACGGCACCGACGTGCTCGAGGACGGGGGTCGTATCGCTCGTCCCTTCGACGCCGGCTCCTTCGCCTTCGCGGATCTCGTTGCCCGTCGCACCTTTGGCGCGACGATCGGCTATGAGTTTTAGCGTCCGGATGTGTCGATGAACGGGATCTTGTGCTGAGTGACTCAGCGTGCACGGGGTAGCCATGGCTACCCCGTTTTCGTTGTAGGGGATTCGACTATGAATACCGGCGGTTGCCTGTGCGGCGAGATCCGCTACGAATTTGAACAGGACAGTTGCGTCATGGCGCTCCACTGTCACTGCAAGGACTGTCAACGCGTCACGGGGTCTGGTAAAGCTACCGTGGTTATGTTTCCCAGGGAGTCCGTCACCATCAGCGGTGCATACAAGACTTTCGCCAACTCCGGCACCGATGGCTCGCATGTCAAACGCGGTTTCTGTCCGACTTGCGGCAGCCAGATGTTCACCTTCGTCGAGGAAATTCCCGATCACGTGTTCATAAAGGCCGGCACGATGGATGATTCGGAATGGGTGAGCGTTTCCCTCAACTGTTGGGAATCCTCGGCTTCCGCCTGGTCGCCCCCCGATGCCGCGGTGGAGGGAGTTGATAAAAACCCGCCGACTCCCTAGCGCCGTCGGGCGTCCGCCGCTACGACCTATCTGTGCCATTACAAAGCAAACCAAACTTCCCTGCGGCGGTCATCAGACAACGCCGGACAATGCGAGAGCCTGAATGCTGAACCGACAAGTTGTTCTGCGAAACCTGGTCAGCGGCGTGCCGCAGCCGGCAGACTTCGGTCTGCTAGAGACGTCAGCACCTACGCCGGCGCCCGGCCAAATGCTTGTGCGAAATCTGTTCTTTTCCCTGGAAGCTGCCATTCGTGGCTGGCTCGATGGCAGGGCAAATTACTTTGAACCTATACCTCTCGGCGGCGTGATCCGGGGTCCCTCCGTTGCTCGTGTGATCGAGTCAAAGCTCGAGGGCTTCGGTCCCGGCGATATCATCTTTGGCCTGCACCACTGGGAGGACCATTCGCTCAGCAGTGCGGACACGATTCTCCTGTCCAGGCTGGCGCCCAAGGAGGGCGTTCCGCTTTCCTACTATTGCGGTGGTCTCGGTGGCTCCGGGCAAACGGCCTACGTTGGCCTGCACGACATCGGGAAGATCCAGGAGGGCAACACGGTGCTGGTGAGCGCCGCGGCTGGTGCCACGGGCTCCATGGCCTGTCAGATTGCCAGGCTACGGGGATGCAAGGTCGTAGGTATCGTCGGGTCAGACGAGAAGGCAGAGCTGGTCGTGGAACGCCTCGGCGCTGACGCCGCCATCAACTACAAGACCAGTCGCGATCTGGGCTCGGACATCATGTCCAAGTGTCCGGAAGGTGTGGACGTCTACTTCGATAACGTCGGCGGGCGAACCCTGGACGCAGTGCTTCCCTGCGTCAACAACTACGGCCGCATCGTCGGCTGCGGCATGATCAGCGACTACAACGACTCGGCTAACCCCACGCCCATCTACAATCTTTGGAAAATTGTCGAAAAGGAAATCACGATGCGTGGTTTTCTGCTGCCAAGCCATATGGAACTGGTGCCCGAGGCCATGCAGCAGCTTCACAGCTGGCTGGCGTCGGGCGACATAGAAGTGCTGGAGAACATTACCGAAGGCCTTGAAAACACCGGGATGGCGTACAGCGAGATGATGCAGGGCAGAACCATCGGCAAGAATCTGGTTCGAGTCGCCAACTGAAGTTGACGAGCAGCGGCGAAGCCCCACGGCTGCGCTTGAAACCTGGACCGCCGTTCAGCGCATACCCATTTGTGCAAACGCTTGCGTCACGTTCCGTCTCGATTCCGGATTGCGCACCGGGAAGGCACGGAAGAAGTTGTCGAGGGAGCAATCGGAGTGACGCTCCAGTGCGCGATCACGCCGCGCCCGTGCACGCTCCAGGTTTCCCGCACTGACGGCGCAAACCATCGCAATCAGATCGATCAGATGATGCGCCAGGGGCGCGTTGGCAGCCCGTTCGCTCCAGTCCGACGCGGATACGGCGTCGCCCTCAAAGAGGTGCCCGAAGGCGCGCGTTCCCAGAAATGCATAGCTCAAGGGGTCTATGGGACTCATTGATGTGGCGCGGTGAATCAGTTGCTCGATATCGTCCGTCTGGCCGGTCATAACGTGCGCCAGGCCCATATTGTAGTGGGCCAGGGCACTGCAGGGATTGAGTTCCCGGGCGGGCGCAAACCAGGGCTCGGACTGTTCGATCTCGCCCCGCAAATACCTGGCGCGCCCGACACTCAGGTTCACACTGGCATCGAGGGGATCGAGCTCGAAGGCCTTTTCGGCGGCCGCCAGGGCGTTGCCCCGATCGCTGTCCGCACTAGCGGTGTACCGAACAAACGCGTTCTGAAAGTAGGTAAACGACAGCCCCGCGTGGGCTAGAGCGAAGCGCGAGTCTTCGGCGATGGCCCGCTCAAACAGCATCCGTGCTATCTCGTTGTCGTGGCCGTTAAACCGGTTCGCATGCCGTATACCGCGGAAGAAGGCCATCCAGGCCGTGAGGTTCTCGGTGCTGAGATGGTCACTGCGGGACGCTTCTGCGTCCTGCAGGCGATGCTCGATAGAGCCGGATACCGCCTGCACCAGTGGACCCCGCAGCGTCATCAGCTCAAGAATCGAGCAGTCGATGTTATCCGCCCAGATGATCTTTCCGGTCGGTGCATGGCTCAGACTGATCCCGATCTGTGCGCGCTCCCGAAGGACAGCCAGGGTCCCGGTGATTACGTAAGGCACATCCAGCAAGGTGGCGATCTGATCCTCGCGGCAGCTGCGCACCACGAACGTAGAGCCCCGGGAGATCACGTCCAACCATCGCAGTCGGGACAAATCGGCAATAAGCTCATGCGCAATGGCGTCCGCCAAAGGTTCCATGCGCGTGTCCTGGTCGACGAGCTGCAAGGGTATGACGGCAATACGAGGCTTGGCGTCGTGAGTCGGCTCTGGGCCTTCGAGCCCCACAGGGGTGCCGGGTTCCGCGGATCGGGGCCTCGCCGCGGGAGACGTAGCGACGAGCGTTGTGACCTCGGGAAGAAACCGGAAGCCCCTGCCGCGCACCGTCGCTATGACACGCTGCGAAGCACCGCTGTCGTCGAGAGCAAGGCGCAGTGATCGCATACGACTGTCGATAGATGCCTCGGTGACCACCTTCGAGCCCCAGATTCGATCGTTGATCTCCTGGCGGCTCACCACGCGTCCTTCCGATGCGGCGAGCAATTCCAGGAGCGCGTACACCTGGGGTTCGAGGCCTATCGGCTCCTCATCCCGGGTCAGCTGCATCCTCGCCGTATCCAGAACGAAGCGATCAAAAAGAATCTTCACGAGTGTGTTGCTGTTCGCGGTGCGCGATCTTCAGACGATCTTCAGGAAAAGCTACGCAATCTTCATCTGCTCTACAAGCAAGCGTGTCGCCCGGACACTTAAATACGCACCACCCGCGGCCGAGTCCGGTCGCGCATTTCATGAGGTAGAAAGACATGCTTTCCCTGGTGCCAGAATCTAACGCCTCGGAGGATGGAACGATGGTCGTGCCGTCAATCTATCTGGAAGTGGTGATAGTCAGGGCCTAAGCTCATAGCTGTCGTCGGTGCCTCACTATGGGCGGCTCTCGCAGCACGGCCAGCCCCGGGGGGCGCTGCGCCCAGGCACGAGGGGGGCCTGCAGCGAAACACCATGAATGAAAACGGGATCTCGATACTCGCAGCTGGCGTCGCCTCCGGAAGCAACGGAATGAGACCGTCCTGCGGGCGACAGCTCCCGGTTCCACCCGACCGCTGCTATCTCGATTCGTGTGGCGGATAGCAGAGTCAGACATCGCAGTTGCCACCGATTTTTGGAGGACATATGTCTCTACGAATAAATGATCAGGCCCCGAACTTTAAGGCGGACACAACCCAGGGCCCCATCGACTTTCACGAATGGATCGGCGACAGCTGGGCCGTACTGTTCTCACATCCGAAGGACTTCACCCCCGTCTGTACAACGGAACTGGGATACATGGCGCAGATTCAACCGGAGTTCGAGAAGCGCAACACCAAGATCATCGGCTTGAGCATCGATCCCCTCGATGATCACCAGCGCTGGCTTGCGGATGTCGAAGAAGTCGGCAGCACCCGGGTGAACTATCCCGTTATTGCCGATACGGACCTGAGCATCAGCAAGCGCTACAACATGTTCCCCGCGGACGAAAGCGGTACGGCCGAGGGCCGCACCGCCATGACCAATGCCACGGTGCGCTCCGTGTTTGTCATAGGACCGGACAAGAACATCAAGCTGATGATCACCTACCCCATGACGACCGGGAGGAATTTCGACGAAATCCTCCGGGTGATCGACTCCATGCAGCTCACCGCGCAGCACCGAGTTGCTACGCCGGTGAACTGGAACCGGGGTGAAGACGTGATCATCGTCCCTGCCGTATCCAATGAAGAAGCCCAGACGATCTATCCGGACGGTTGGGAAACGGTCAAACCCTATCTGCGCAAGGTCAAGCAGCCCGGCTGAGCCGTGGTTTGCCGGTCGGTGGGGCGTCAGCTGGATTCTGACGTCCCACCGGGCAACGGGAAGATCCGCGCGATGCGGATACGCCACGCCCTCAGCGTCAGGCGGCGCTGAGCTTCCGCACCCGACTGGCACCGGCGGAGCGCCCGACCTTCAGCAAGCGCTGCACGTCCTGGCGCTCATGTCTGATCGCGTCGTCAAGCGGCGCGTTTCCCCAGCGATCCAGCACGGAGCGGTCCGCACCCTGCATCAGCAGGAAGCGAACCGCTTCCGCTCGTCCCTCCGCCGCCGCTAGGTGTAGCGGTGTACGGCCATCGTAGTCGGCCTCGTTGACGTCATGGCCACAGGCCACCAGTCGCTTGAGATCGTCCACGTCGCCAATACTCGCCGCATTGATGGCGCGGCCGGTACGCTCCGAGTGTTGGGCAGCCTGCACAAAGCGCGGGTCCTTCTTTGTGGACGCGATCAGGCTGTCATAGTTGTGGAAGTTGAACTGCGCGATGAGGCCCTTCAGAAACTCGACGCCGCGCACGCTATTGCCGTGCTCATCCAGTCGCGGCGACCAGACCGCGATGCCCATGACGTTGGGTATAACCGCGAGAACAATGCCCGATACCGCTGACTTCGCAGGAACACCGACGCAGAAGGCGAACTCCCCGGAGTAGTCGTACATGCCGCAGGAGTACATCATCGACAGGCAATGCTTGACGGTCTCTTCCCGGAAGACCCACTCCCCGGTCGTCGGACAAACGCCACCGTTGGCGAGCGTGGCGCCGATCGAGGCCATCATCGGTGTGTTGACCTCTATAGAACAGGCAGAGAAGAAGTAGTCGAGGGTTGGGGCAACCTGAGTGCCCGGCGGAAACGCACCGCTCTCACGCATGTGATACGCCAGCGCAAAGTTTCGATCTGCGGTCTCCCTCTCCGAATGCCACACAGCGTTATTTACGTGACACCGTTGATGGCCGGCGAGGGAAGAGACCAGATTTGTCAGGAACTCTACGCGGTCGGCGGTGGGCTCCTCTCGACGAATCAGGCTGCTGGTCATGATGGCGCCGGCGTTGATCATCGGATTATGCGGCAGTCCGGCGCGGTTAAGCGTGAGCTCATTGAACGACAGTCCGCTGGGCTCGCGACCGACGTGCCGATGCACAACCTCTACACCGCACTCCTCTAGAGCAGCCGCGTAGAGCAGGGGCTTACAGCTCGACTGCAAGGTAAAACCCGTCTCCGCGTCTCCGAGCGCAAAGTGCTGACCGTCGATGGTATGGATCGCGACCGCGAAGGCGTCCTCGGGCATGCGCAACAGCTGCGGGATGTACTGTGCCACGCTGCCTCTGCGCTCTTCCCGGACAGCGTCGAAGACCCTCGCGGTATCGCTGGCAAAGGACTCGAATTCCGGAATGACCAGCTCACCGCGCGTTGCGCGCGAAAAGAGTTGCCCCCCGTCGTCTATCAGCTCCGCGAACGCTTTCGGACCCATGGACTTCGCACCGATGACGTCCAGACGACTGCGCAGGCCGGCCAGCCGGGGATCTGTACTCTTTATGCCGGAGCGCGCCAGGCAGCTTTCGATATCACCGCGATCAATCTTTCCGTTTCCGTCCGAGTCGATCGCCCGGAACACGGCCCGGGCACTGGAGTTAGTATTCATGCTGCCTCCTGACCAATGTTGTAGGCCCGCAGGCCGATTTCCGACAGGTCTCCGCCTTCGTGCTCGTGCCGCCGTTCCAGGCGAAGGCCCACGGTGCGCTGGAGGGTCCAAAACACCAGCGAGCTGGAAGCAAAGATAAAAACCCCGATCACAGCGACGCCCCACAGCTGCGTCCAGAAACTCACGTCGGGATTGGAGATCGCCACCGCGAGCGTGCCCCAGATGCCACCGGCCAGATGTACCGGGATAGCGCCCACCACGTCATCCAGGAGCAGGTTTTCGAGCACGTTCGTACTCACCAGCATCAATAGGCCGCCCACGGCGCCGATCATCGACGCCTCGCCGATGCTCGGCGCGAGCGGCTCCGCGGTGATACTGACGAGCCCCGCCAGGGCCCCGTTGAGGACCAGCGTCAGGTCGACACGCCGATACAGCCATTGGGAAGTGAGCGCCGCGGTGACCACCCCTGCCGCGGCGGCGGCGTTCGTATTGGTGAAAACGGTGGCCACGGCAAGGGCGTCCGCTGGCGACGAAAAGCTCAGCTGCGAGCCACCATTGAAGCCAAACCATCCCAGCCACAGGATGAAGGTACCCAGGGTCACGATAGGCAGACTGGACGGCGGGATGGTCTGAGGCCGGCCGTCTTCATCGAAACGACCGCGGCGCGCGCCCAGCAGGATGACGCCGGCCAGCGCGGCCCAGCCGCCGACGGCATGCACGATCGTGGATCCGGCGAAGTCGACAAAACCGAGGGTCGCGAGCCAGCCGCCGCCCCAGGTCCAATGACCTACCACCGGATAGAGGAAGCCCGTAAGGGCGACCACGAAGAGAGTAAAGGGCCAGAGGCGGACGCGCTCGGCCAACGCACCGGATACCACGGACGCCGCGGTGGCTACGAACACCATCTGGAAGAACCAGCTCGCCGCGGAGGGCTGTCCCAGCGTCACGTCGGGACCGAGCGCTTCGCTGGGGCTCCACACGCGGAAGGACCCGAACAGCGCGAGATCGCTCTCACCATACATCACCTGGTAGCCGACGAGGAAAAACATGATTCCGGCGACGGCGTACAGCAAGACGTTTTTCGCGAGGATCACGGCCACCGATTTGCTGCGCACCATGCCGGCTTCGAGCATTGCGAAGCCGGCGGCCATGAACATGACGAGTACGCTACAGAGCAGAGTGAACAGCGTGTTGAGGAGGTACTGCGTCTCGCTCCCGACCGCGCTCTCGGCAACGGCCCAGGATGCTGGAGCGGCGGCGGCCGCTCCCATCAGTAGCTTCTTGAGTTGGGATTTCATGATTTCGGTCTCCAACTCATCATGCGGCGTGCTGATCGGCGTTTGCCGCGCAAACGCTGGACACCAGGCAGGTACCCACGCGATAGGGGTCGGCGTTGGCACCGGGCCGCCGATCCTCGAGGTAGCCATGGCCCTGGAGCGCGACCGTTTGAGGGATGCGAATCGAGGCGCCGCGGTGGGCCACCCCACTCTTGAAGGTGTTGATGTCGCAGGTTTCGTGCAGCCCCGTGAGCCGTTCGCCAAGGCGATCGCCGTACTGGCCGATGTGCTGCTCGTGCATGCCTTCCAGAGCGGCCACAATCGACCGGATCGCGTCGAGACCGCAGCGATGACGACGGGTGTCGGCCGTGGAGAAGTTGGTGTGCATGCCCGCGCCGTTCCAGTCCCCGGCGACGGGCTTGTTGGCGAAGGAGACCTGCACGCTATGGTGTTCACTCACGCGGTGCAGGAGATAGCGAGCAACCCACACATCATCCGCGGTGGTCAGCGCGTCGCAGGGCTCATCGTCAACGCCGCGGTAGCCGACCTGAAATTCCCATTGCCCGGGCATGACCTCGGCGTTGATGCCATAGATTCGGATGCCGGCCTTAAGGCATGCCCCCGCGTGCTCCTCCGCGACCGCCCGGCCGAAAATCCTGTCGCTGCCGGCCGCGCAGTAGTACGGTCCCTGCGGCGCGGGGAAGCCGCTGGCCGGAAAGCCAAGGGGGCGACCGTCACGAAACAGCGTGTACTCCTGTTCGAAGCCGAGCCAGGGAGCCATAGTGGGGCCGGCCGCCGCGATGGCTTCCCGGAGCATGGTGCGGTGATTGGATGGATGGGGGGAGCCGTCCGGATTGGCGACCTCGCAGAGAACGAGGTGATTGCCCGAGCCGCGCAGGGGGTCGGCGTAGACGCGGACCGGCGTGAGGATACAGTCTGAATCGTTTCCCGATGCCTGCTCCGTGGACGAGCCGTCGAAACTCCAGGACGGGAAGTGGCTCGCGAGGGGATGGTCCGGGACCTGCACGATTCGCGCCTTCGAGCGCACCTGTTGCGTTGGCGCTGTGCCATCAATCCATAGGTATTCTGCAAAACCCAAAGTAGTCATAGTGTGTCTCCGTGGTGGAAGTGCGCATCGTTTCTGATGCGCGGGAAACCCGGCCGCGGTATTGCGAGCCGGGTTTACACCGGCGCCATCAGGCGATGCCGGCGATCTGGGCCAGGCAGACTGCGTACGTCGACGTAATCAGGGCCGTCAGTGCGGCGAGAGCCAGGTTTTCCATGCGAACCTCCAACATGATCTATCTCCATAGTGCGATCGCGGCGGGATTGCCCCGATCGGCCGAGATAGTCGTTTTTCGGGTGGCTGGAGTACTGCGGGAAAACACGGTTTTTCCCTCTTTTTTTCCGTTTTCGGGCTGATACCGGGCTGAAGGAGGTGAGGAGGAAAAATCTATCTTATTGAAAAATATAGGTTTTCATTGATATATGAAGTCGCCCTGGTTTCACGCCCGTACCGCCCCGGCGTCGCCCCAGGGCTCGCCGTCACGACTCCGAGAACGGACGCCGAATGCTCCGATCTTGCTTCCTGACGGGTTAGAAAAACGTGTTTGACGCCCGCTTTGGGTACGCCGAAGGATCAGTTCCGATCTGAGGCGGCTTCGGGATCGCGGACGCTATACTGGCGCCGACCCGCGCCATCCGCGCGCCGCAACCGGCGAATACTCCGCTCGAAATGCCCGAAGAACCTCCAAGCGATGGATTGAGCGCGGAAGCCTTGCGAGCGGGGTTCCGCCTGGGCGAATGGACCGTCAGTCCGCTGGACGGCCACCTGCAGCGCGAGGACGAAATCAATCGCGTGCAGCCCAAAGCCATGGATGTGCTTGTGGTCCTCGCCAGCGCTGGCGGCAAGGTAGTGGAACGTGAGGATCTGCTGCGCGAGGTGTGGGGTGAGCGCGCGGTTTCGGATGAACCGCTGACACGCTGTATCGGTGATCTGAGGCGCGCTCTGGGCGATCGCCGGGACAGCCCGGTGCACATCAGCACGATTCCCAAGCGCGGCTACCGCCTGTTGGTGCCCGTAAGTCTTGCCGACGCGGGAGTGCAGCCCTTAGCAGCGGTGGGAAAAGCACCCGGACCGCCGGGGCCCTTTCGGTCCGCCGCGTGGCCGCTTGTCACCCTCGGGCTCGTTGCCGTACTGGCGATCGCGGCCGGGATTCTGACCGTCGTCCTGCGGAATCCGGGGGAGAACGAATTGTCGGGGGGGATACATTCCAATGACGCAACGCCGGCCATCGCAATCCTGCCCTTTCTCAATCTAAGCGCCGATCCCGCCGATGCGTTCATGGCCGACGGCACGGCGGAAACCTTGACGCATGTCCTGTCTCGCGTTGACGGCCTCAAGGTGATGGCGCGCAGTTCCGCCTTTGCGTTCCGGGAGGCTGAAGACGTTCGAGTCATCGGAGACGCGCTCGACGTCGAAGTGGTCCTGGAGGGCAGCGTTCAGGTATTGGACGGTGCGATGCGCATTACGACCCAGCTGGTCGCTACCAGCGATGGTCGGAGTCTCTGGTCCGCCGCCTACGATCAACCGGTGGAAGACCTGTTTGCGGTGCAGGATCGCATCGCCGGGGAAGTCGCGGCTGCCCTGCAGGTCACTCTTCTTCAGGCTGAACGCGGCGCTCCCGCGAGTCCTGCGGAATTTGAGGCCTACCGCGAGTATCTGCTTGGCACCCAGCGTCTGCAGGAGCGCACGGCGGAGTCCATTCTTGCCGCCGAGAGGCACTTTTCCACGGCGCGGGAGCTGGATGAGCGCTACGCGCTGGCCCATGTCGGCTACGCGGAGGCGATCAGCCTCCAGCACTATTATCTGAATCGGCCGATCGACGAGATCAAGGCCCTGGCGCTCCCCGCTATTGACCGGGCCATGGCCCTGGACAGCCGACTTGGAGAAGCACAGGCGACCCTGGGTTCCATTCTTTTCAACGACGGCGATACCGCGGGCGCCGAGGCAGCGCTGCAGCGAGCGGTGGCACTCAGTCCAAACTACGCCCGCGCGTGGTTTGGCTACGGCACGATCTATAACGATACCGGTCGACCGGCAGAGGCCCTGAAGATGCACCTGCGCGCCCTCGAGTTGAACCCCCTTGCCCCGCACATCAACAACGCGGTGGCGGTCGCCTACGAGAAGCTGGGGGAGTTCACCGAGGCGGCGGCTCAGTTTGAGCGCACCACGGAAATCGCCCCGGATTATGGCGCGGTGCTCTATCGGCTCGCCTCGCTGCAATGGAACGTTTCGGGAGACGCCGCGGCCGCCATCACCCGCTTCGAGCAGGCTTTCGCCGCCGATCCGGCTAATCCCTGGGCCCCCGCGCTGCTGGCGCGCCTGTATCTGGACCTCGGTGACGCGGCGCAGGCTGACCGGTGGATTGTCAAAGCGGAGGCGCTGGGCATGTCCGCCGCGGCGGGGGAGGTCAGAGCCATGATGATGACCCTCAACGGCGAACCCCCGGAGGAGCGCCTGGCTATCGCGGAGGCCTACCTCGCGCAGGTCACGCAGTTCGGTTTCACGGATCGGTTCCTTCGCATAGCCCGGGATGCGCATCTGGAGTCGGGCGACTTTGCCGCGACGCTCGATCTGTACCGCGATGTGCACCCCGAGCTGTTTGCGGTGCCGCTGGACGTCAGCTGGGTGAACTTCTCGGCCGCGCTGGATCTGGCGTATCTGCTGAAGCTGACCGGCGCCCCGATAGAAGCCAGCGCGCTGCTGGACGCCGTGGATCGCTACATCGTCACGATCCCTCGCCTCGGCTGCTGCGGCTACGGAATTGCAGACGTGGAGAGCGCCGCCATCAGGGGTGACGTTGACGCGGCGATCGCGGCGCTCAAGCTGGCAATCGCCGAAGGTTGGAAAGCCGACTGGTGGTGGGAAACCCGCTACAACCCGAATCTGCAAATCCTTGCCGACAGCTCTGACTACGCCGGCGCGCTTAACGCTCTGACCCTCCAATGGGAGGAACGGCGCATCATCACGCCGGATTGAATCCCCTGATGCCGCGCGCGTCGGTCCCCTGCCGATCAATGCTCCGGGCGCACGTCCTGGCATCTCTCCCCGTTCCGCCATGTCAGAACTTGGTCAATCCAAGTCATCGAAATGTCAGCTTCCGGTCAAGCATGGTTCAGCTCGATCACCGAGAGTGCGCACCGTCGCCGAGACGGCGTTCACACACTACTCGAGAGGAGCTTCTGAACCATGAAATACCTGAACCTGACGGCCCTGGTAATCGCCTTTGCCTTCCTTGCGGAGAGCACTTCGGCAATGGCGGCGACGCCCATGGCGCGAGCCTACACTGTCGATGGCTGGAGCTATGCCGGCCGCACGGGAGGGTCCGGCGGTAAAAGTATCCGCCACTATATCGGTCCCCATCGCAAGGGCGTGACCGTAAGCATGACCGGCTTTCGGGCCGAACCCCTGGCCAAGAGCTGTTTCGGCAAGGATCCGGACCGCTGCTATGGCACCTCCATCGTGTATCGCGAAGTGAATGAGACCAGCGCGTATATCCGCGATCAGCGCTACAACCGCAGTACTGGTTGGCTGGAGTTCACCGTTGTCGTTGTTCAACAAGGCCGAGTCTATGCCGGGAGTCCATCGTTCTACTGGAAGTTCGGCTACGCCATCAATGCGTTCGAGTCCAACTGAAGCCGCGAACCGGGCAGCGTGTCTTCGGACTCTGCCTGCCCGGCTCTTCACCGCAGCCTATTGAAATGGAGCACCCCATGAAGAATCTTGTTTCCCTGACTGCCAATGCGGCGCTTGCAGCGACGGTTTCGCTTGCCGTAATCGAACTGCAGTCGCCAGAAAGAGAAGAGCTCGGACCGGACGCGCTAATCGCGTCAGCGCCTGTGCCAGCCGCGGCCTCCGAGCGCGCAATCGAGTTCCCGGCAAGAACCAAAACTCCGCCGGCGGATTTCGTACCGCTGGCAGATCCGCGTATCGACGAGCTGGAGATACTTGTCGCGGAGCTCGGCCGACAGCTCAATAACGAGCGCCAGGCCCTCAGTAAAGACGAACTGGAGCTGGCCTACCAAGAAAACCTCGAGGCGCTGGACCAAAACTTTGTCAGCGCACCGCACGGCGGCTCGTTCAGCGTCGAAGCCGAGGCTGATCTCTGGGCCAGTTCTCTGTCCTCTGGTGATTCTGATGGCCAGCTTCTGATCGACACCATGAGCTGCAAGTCCGATCAGTGCCTGCTGAGCGCAAGCGGCGTGAGTGAAGCCAGCCTGAACCGCTTTTCTGCCGGCATACCCTGGGACTCGGCGGTGGAGTTCCACCCCGCTGCGCCCGAATCAAGCTCCGGTCGCGTCATCGTCACCCGCCTGTCACCGGCGCTGGATGACGCCGCCGGCGGCTAGCCGGGTTGTCGTAATCAGGCAAGTGGATAGCCTTTTTCGCCGTTCGAAGAACAGCGCGGCGCAAGTCAATCGCGCTGGGTAGAACGCTAAACCCGGACCGGGTCTGGGAGCCGGTGCGGACCGCGCCGGGCGATTTTACGGGCGGTCAAACCAGGGACGGATAAACGTCGCTTCCGCTCGGTGAGATATGCAGGCTAGAGCTCGAACTCGTCGGCATCGACCTGAAAGGGAAAGCGCTCGCGGTAGGTCAGGAGCGAGTCCGCATCGAAGCACACGGTAGCCGATGCGGGCTCATTGCCAAGGTCCGCCAGGCAGTCTCCGTGGGCATCGAAGGCCAGACTGTCTCCGCTGTATTTGTAGCCGTTGGGATCCTCACCAACGCGATTTACCCCAACGACGCCGGCCTGGTTTTCGATGGCCCGCGCCTGCAACAGCGCCCGCCAATGCGCCACCCGTCCCTCGGGCCAGTTGGCGCCGTTGATCAGCAGGTCGTAGTCGCCCCGGTTGCGTGCGAAGACCGGGAAGCGCAGGTCGTAGCAGATCTCGAGCTTGATTCGCCAGTCCCGCCAGCGCACGACAACCCGGCGATCCCCCGCGCGATAGGGTTCATGCTCGCCGGCCATGCGGAACAGATGTCGCTTGTCGTAGTGCTCGCAGTTGTCGGGGGTCACGAACAGCATGCGATTGAATACCGCACCCCCGTCCTTAACCACTACGCTTCCGACCAGGGCACAGTTCCGCTGCCGGGCTATGGATTGCATCCACTGTTGCGTGGCGCCACCCGGTGCTTCCGCCAGATGGCCCGCGGTCATGGAAAAACCGGTGGTAAACATCTCAGGCATCACAATCAGATCGGAGTCAGCGGGCAGCGCAGCGATCCGCGTCGCGAACGCGTCTCGGTTTGCCTGGGGATCTTCCCAGGCCAGCTCAGCCTGAATCAGGCTGACGGTCAGATTTCGCATAGTCGTCTCGCGGCTTCGTCAAGAACGGCATCGGATTTCGCAAAGCAGAAGCGCAGGTGCCGGGCGTCGCTTCCCTCGTCGTAGAACACGGACAGGGGAATCGATGCGACTCCATGTTGCGTCGTCCAGAGCTCACACAGCTGCGTATCCGGTTGCTCGGAAATCTCCCGATAGTCCAGCACCTGAAAGTAGCTTCCCGCGGCGGGTTGCCAACGGAAACGGGAACCTTCGAGCGCGGCGAGGAAGCGGTCGCGCCGTCGTTCGTAGTCCCCGGCGAGTCCCCCGGCGTAATCGGGGTCGGCGCTCATGAAGTCCGCCAGAGCGTGCTGCACCGGCGTTACGGCAACGAACGCCACATATTGATGCACCTTGCGCAGCTCGGCGCTGAGCGCCGGTGGGGCCACGCAGTAGCCGGTTTTCCAGCCGGTCACGCTGAACGTCTTGCCGAAGGAGTAGTGAACGAAGCTCCGCTCACGCAGCGCCGGTCGCTGTAAGACGCTGTAGTGGGCCGCACCGTCGAAAACCAGGTGTTCATAAACCTCGTCGCTGCAGATGTACAGGCCGTGCCGCTCCACAAGGTCTTCGAGTTCGTCGAGATCGCCGGCTCCGATCACGGCGCCGCTCGGGTTGTGCGGGCTGTTCAGCATCAGCAGTCGCGTTCTGGGTGTGACCGCCGCGCGCACCCGGTCCCAATCGATGGCGAAGTCCACAGCGTTCATGGGCACGTGGACGCAGCGCCCGCCCGCCAGCTCAACGGCGGGTTCGTAGCTGTCGTAGACCGGGTCGAAGACGATGACCTCGTCGCCCGGATTCACCAGCGCCGTGATGGCGCAGAAGATGCCCTCCGTAGCCCCCGGGACCACGGTTACTTCCGATCCTGGGTCCACCTCGACACCGCGCCAGCGCCGGAGCTGATCGGCGATAGCGTCGCGAAGCCGCGGCAGGCCGGCCATGGGAGCGTACTGATTGTGCCCGGCGAGCGCGTGTTCTCCGAGTGCCTGGGCGAGCCTCGGGGGTGGCTCGAAGTCGGGGAAACCCTGGGACAGATTGAGAGCGCCGGCTTCCTGCGCAAGGGCGGACATGCGCGTGAAGATGGTGGTACCCACGCGGGGAAGTTTGCTCAGCATGCTGGAGTTAGGGTCTCGACGAAAACATCGTGGCCGCTACGCGGCTTCCGTGGTTGCGCAGTCCAGTCTACGTCAAAGCTGGCGTAGACACCCGTCGTGTCCCGCCGGCTGGGATAGAATGCGGCCGTGAGCCGCAGTACCCGGGTTTTCGAAATGCGCCGTTACGTGTCTGAAGCGGTGCTTAGTTAGGACCAGTGAGTTGGATGATGATGGCTAACAGTGTTGTCACGACGACCTACGTAAATGCGGCCAGCCTGTGCTGGGCACAAGGATCTGAAGTTTCTTCCGATGCTCTTGCGACAGGCGAGCAGTCAGTGACTCCCCGGCAGGTGTTGTAGTGGAATCGCGTCATTACCTGCTGCCCCTGCTGCTCGGCATGCTGGTGATCCAAGGCGGCTGCGCCAGCGCCCCCGCTACCTATCCGGAGACTATTCCCGATCCGCTTGAGAGCACAAACCGCAAGATCCACGGCTTCAACCGGGGCCTCGACCGGGCGATTTTAAGGCCCGTTGCCCGGGGGTACGGCAAGCTTCCAAATCCGGTGGTACGTGGCGTCGGAAACTTTTTCGACAATCTAAGGCAGCTGCGCACGCTGGTAAACGATGTACTTCAGGGTAAACCGCAGCGAGCGGGTAACTCCCTGCGCCGGGTGGTCCTCAATACCACCGTGGGCCTCGCCGGCTTCCTTGATCCGGCGACCGCCGCTGGAATCCCGAAACATACGGAAGGGTTCGCCCAAACCCTGGCGGCCTGGGGCGTTCCTAGCGGATCCTACTTCGTGATTCCCTTTCTGGGGCCGGCCACGGTGCGGGACGCGTCGGGCCGGATTCTCGACTTCTTTACCCACCCCTTCATCCTGTACGACGCCGACAACTTCTTTGTCGACAACCTGTGGGCACTCGACTACATCGATATCCGCTACCGCTTCCTCGCCGCCGACAAGGCAATCGCGGAGTCTCTGGACCCATACGTTTTCCTGCGCGAGGCCTACATCCAGCGTATGCGCTACGAGATCTACGACGGTAATCCGCCGCTCAGAGATTTTGACGACGAGCTCGAAGGCGAGGACTGGGAGGACGAAGAGGGTTGGGAGGAAGAAGAAGGCTGGGAGCTGGAAGAAAAGCAGCATTGATCCCAGACCGATAGTTGCCTATCTCGCGCCAGCAGCGGCGAACCGACCACCGCGAGGCGCGCGCACTGACCCTCAGTGCTCCCCGGTCCAGCGCGCGCCGGCGCTCAGCATCGAATCCACTTCGCTGATCTCGGCGATGGCCAGGATCTGCTTGGGGATGTTGATGTAGTGAATTTCCCGCACCGAGATCTTTGCCCAGTTCACCCACTCAAGGAGCACGGCGAGGCCGGCACTGTCGCTGCGTTCGACGCCTGCAAAATCGACTTCGATTACCGAGTGCTTGGCAAAATGGGTGCGACTGAGCGCCACGATCTCGCCCGCGGTCTCGAAGCCGAGTACCCCCGACAGCGCGAAACGTCCACCACCGGCGTCGCTGAAGGAAAACTCAGCCATCGCCCTGGGTCGCGTTCTCATTGCGGGTTTCCAGATCGACAATCACTGCATCCAGCCCTTCGGCGCGGACCAGGCTGTCGACTTCCTTGCGGTAGTTGGTGAGGTAGGAGATCCCCTCCACGGCGACGTCGTAGACCTTCCATACGCCGTCCCGGTTGCGCAGCGTGTAGTCGACGGGTATCACGCGCCCATCGTCGAGAATGACCTCCGTGCGCACGCGGGTCTTCGTCGCGCCTTCCTCGCCCCGGTAGGGCAGCATGCGCAGATTCTCCGCTTTGAACTCGAGCAGTCCGCTCGCGTAGGTGCGCACCAGGGAGCGGTAGAACGCATCGATAAAGCGGCGGCGCTGTTCCGGGCTGGCGTCGCGGCCGTGTTTGCCCAGCACGACGCGCCCGGCGTATACGAGGTCGAAGCGGGGCAGCAGCACAGAGTCCACGGCGGCGTAGAGTGCAGCGGGGTCGGCTTCCAGCTCCTCGCGCCGTTCGTCCAGGATTTTCAGGATCTCTTCCGAGGCGCTTTCCACCACACGCTGGGGGCTCTCTTCGGCGCCGCGCAGTTGCACGGCGCTGAGCAGCAGCGCGGCGGTGCAGAGCAGGCGTAGGGCAATGGCTGGAACTCGTGTCATCTGCGACCTCCTCGCCGCGTTGCGCCTATTCATCGCTCTTTCCGGCGTTGACCAGGAATTTCCCGATCAGGTTTTCCAGGATCAGCGCTCCCTGGGTGAACTCAAACTCATCGCCGTTCTGGAAATACTCGTCCATGCCGCCGGCGCCAATGCCGATGTACTGGGCGCCGATGAGGCCGGAGGTGAGGATACTGGCGTCGGAATCGTTCGGCAGCCGGTCGAAGCGCGAGGCAATCTGCAGCGTCACTACCGCCTCAAGGCGCTCGGGATCGAACTCGATGTCGCTCACCCGGCCCACGCGCACGCCGGCCACGGTGACCGGCGCGCGCACCTGCAGCCCGCCGACATTGTCAAAGCGCGCCGTCAGCTCATAGTAGTCGTCCTGTTGATAGCTGCCGATGTTGGACGTCTGGGTGGTGAGGTAGAACAGCGCACAGAAACCCAGGATCACGAACAGCCCGGTTCCGAATTCGACAGCCCTGGTTTGCTGCATGATCAGACTCCTTCGAGCATTACGGCGGTTAGCATGAAATCGAGGATCAACACGACGATCGCACCAATCACTACCGTGCGCGTCGTTGCCCGGCTGACTCCTTCGGCGGTAGGCATGGCATTGTACCCCTCGAAGACGGCGATGAAGGTCGCGGCGATGCCGAATACAACGCTCTTGATGACTCCGCTCAGAAGGTCGTCGTAGAGATCCACGGACTGTTGCATCTGCGCCCAGAACGCGCCCTGGTCCACACCTGCTAGCCCCACGCCCACGAGATAGGCGCCAAAGATGCCGATGGCGCTGAAGACCGCCGCCAGCAGTGGCATGGATATTACCCCGCCGAGGAAACGAGGGACCACAACGCGTTGCACCGGGTCTACGGCCATCATTTCCATGGCGGAGAGTTGCTCCGTGGCGCGCATGAGACCGATCTCCGACGCGAGGGAGGTGCCGGCCCGCCCGGAGAACAGCAGGGCGGTGACCACGGGCCCTAGTTCCCGAAACAGAGCCAGCGCCGCAACGCCGCCAAGGGATTCTTCGGCACCAAAGCGGGACAGGGAGTCGTAGCCCTGCAGGGCCATGACCATACCGACAAAGAGCCCGCAGATCATGATGATGATCAGGGACTGGGAACCGCTGGCGTGGATCTGCTCGATGATGAGCCGCGGCCTGAGCAGCGCCCGAGGGGTCTGCGCGAGCACGCGCAGGAAGAAGAGCTGCGCGGCGCCGAAGGCTTCGACAGCGCTGCGCAACGAGTAGGCGAGTTCGCGAACCAGGGTGGTCATTCGTTCCCGGATCCGATGAGCTGCGCGGAGTAATCCGGAGCGGGGTAATGAAACGGTACGGGACCGTCGGCCATGCCCTGCATGAACTGGCGCACCGTGGCGGAGCCGTTCTCGGCAAGTTCGTCGGGAGTGCCCGCCGCGACCACTTTGCCGCCGGACAGCAGGAAACTGCAGTCGGCCACCGTGCCGATCTCCTGAACATCGTGGGAGACTACGATGCTGGTGAGTCCCAAAGCATCATTCATACGCCGCACGAGGCGCAGGATCACGCCCATGGAGATTGGGTCCAGGCCCACGAAGGGCTCGTCGTAGATCAGGATATCCGGGTCCAGCGCAATCGCCCGGGCCAGGGCCACGCGGCGGGCCATACCGCCGGAAAGCTCCGCGGGCATCAGCGGGGCGGCGCCGCGAAGGCCCACGGCGTGGAGCTTGCTCAGGACGATATGGCGGATAAGCCGCTCGTCGAGATCCGTGTGCTCGCGTAGGGGGAAGGCGACATTGTCGTAGACGCTCAGGTCCGTGAGCAGCGCGCCGTGCTGAAACAGCATGCCGATGCGCTTACGCAGTCTGAAGAGCTCACTCCGCGACAGCTGGCCAAGCTCTTCGCCGTTGACCACGATTGAGCCTCGGTCGGCGACGAGTTGCCGCGTAATCAGGCCGAGGAGCGTACTCTTACCGGTACCGCTCGGACCCATGATCGAAGTGACCCGCCCCCGCGGGATGTCAATATCCAGTTCATCGAAGATTTTGTTTGGGCCGCGGGAAAAGCTCAGCCCCCGGATGCGAACGGCGAGATCTGGTTCTGGTGTGCTCACGCTGGCGTCGATACACTTCTAAAACGCGTGAGTATACGCCCGTCTTTAGCGCGGCAACGCACAAGTTGGAGTCGACGATGCCCCTGACCGTTCAGTTTGAGCTCGATGACGAGGATCTGGAGCACTTCCGCGATCTGATGTCAGACGTGTGCTCGCACACAGACTGCCGGGACCGGGAGCGCATTGTCGCCGCCGCGAAGGACATGGTCACGCGGCTTCGCTCCGCCGATGCCCAGCGTTACCTTCTGAGCCGGCTGGAAACGCTGGAGACGCTGATTGCGATGCTTGAGGACGAGCAGTGGTCGTTGCCGGCGAAGGAAGCCGATCGAGTCAGCTACGCCCTGGCCTATTTTTCCGACCCCATGGGGCTGATTCCTGACGATGTGCCGGGCCTGGGCTTTATCGACGACGCCATCATGATCGAACTGGTCGCCAAAGAGCTCGAGAAAGAGATCAGCGCCTATCACGACTTCTGCGACTTCCGGGGCGCCGAAATCGAGCGGCGCCGCGCCGCGGGAAAGGACGTGGAACTGGTTACGCGTTGCGACTGGCTGGATGCGAAGCGCAGCGAACTGCAGCAGCGCATGCGCAAGGATTCCGGTGTGCTGAAGCCGCTGTTTTCCCTGTTTTCGCGCTGACACCCCTCACGACCGGGACGCCCCGGGGGCTGTATTCATCGCTCCTGAACGGTGGCGTAGGCGGCCTTCCCCGATGCTCCCACCCCACCCGGTTCGCGCTTGCGCCGCCGCTGCCTAACGCGAAAGACTGAAGCGATCAGTTGGCCCAGCTGCCCCGCCAACCGCGCCGGGAACCCAGGCCAACCAGCCCGAGGGCAACAAGCGCCAGGGGCGTTGGCGTCGGCAACGGCGACACCACATCAGCGGTTCTGAACTGTACGCTTGTGGGGTCGAACGACAGATCCCCCAGGTACAGATCCAGGCCCGAGATGAATGGGAAGGGGGTTCCCGGTCCTGGAATGATGTTGGGGTTCGGGATAACTCCGGAGGGGTCGAAGGCCAGCAGGCTGAACGAATTGGGCGCCTGACTGGGATCGGTAATGATGTTCAATGAACTGCCGTCGATGTCGGCGAGAGAGAGCAGGTCAAAACCATTGCTGGTATCGAAGACATCATCGGTGACGAAGAAGTTGAGGAACAGGTTCGAAACCAATGGATTCGTCGGAAAGGTGGATGCGCCAACGAAATCACTGGGCGTATTAATGTCCAGATTGAGCTGGAAACCATCCACGGTGGTGCCATTGCCAGCATCCAGGTTGTCGAAGACGAACAATGACGGGTCATTGCCGACATCCAGGAGCGGCACTTCGATCGGATTGCCATTGGGATCGAGGATGGTAACCGTGATGGGCTGCGGCGCAGACGCGTTCAGGCCCGAAAAGATGCTGTCCCCGGCGCTGAAGTCGATCGACGATATGGCATTTGCGCCGAAGCGGAACACCCCCGGATCAACTTCGGTACCCGAAACGGCGGCGTCAAACAGGATATTCAGATCGACGTCGAATGCGCCGGGATTATTGGTTTCAAAGGTGTCAATCGCGGTGTTTCCCAGATTGAAGCCGAAACCGCTGCTCTGCCCGGTGCCGCTGATCGAAAACTCGACAAACGGTGCACTCGACGCCGAAGCCGCCACAAGGCTCAGCGTCAGACCCAACCAGACCGCCGGTCTTGCTGTCTTCAATGTAACTTTCATGATCCTGTCCCCTCGTCAGGTGCGAGTTCCGTTCCCGCTCTCCGGCAGACTGCTGAATTCGTCGCGTTTCGTCATTCCCCAGGTGGGGTATAAGTTGGCGGGATGCTGCGATGGGTCGCTCGGGCTTCGGTTCGTCAGGCCCGAGGCGGTTGCTGCCGTGGGGATTGTTCCCGCCAGTCAGGGGTAGGGCGGCTAATCCTCGACGGACTTGCCGTGATCGTGCCTTCGCTCTCTGGCGCATGGACACAGCAAGGCGACAGCGCCCCTTGGAATCAGAACTGCGGATGCTTCGTATCGGACCGCAGACGGCTCCATTTCCCTGGACTGCCGCACAGTCAACGCAACAATGCTTACGATGACAGGGCAGCCGATCATCGGAATCATGGCTCCGAAGCCATTGCGGTAATCGGTGCTCACTGCGCGACTACCGGGGGTATCTGGCATCCTTAGGGGCACCAAGCGTACGGCCTCGCTTCCTCATCGAAGGTCCGCAGCGGCAAACAGAAGGAATGCACGCCATGCCCACACCGTCTGCCTACGACAATTTCTACTTCCCGGTCGCGAGGCGGTTTATCGAGGACAACGTCAATCGAGCGCTCTCGGCTCTGCCGGCGGGAGTCAGAATTCTCGACGTTGGCTCGCAGGGGAAGGACCTTCAACGCACCTATCCGCCGGATGCGGAACTCCTGTCCTTCGACCTTGACCCTGGCAGCAAGGCGGATTTCCTCGGAGACATCTGCGAGAACAATCGGAACCTGATTCCGGATGCGTCCTTCGACGCGATTCTGCTCACCGATGTTCTAGAACACGTTTGCCAGCCTTTCGCCGCCATCGATGAGGTGACACGCATGCTAAAAGCGCGCGGCTCAGTGCTGTTTTCATCGCCCCTGAACTGCCGTATCCATGGCCCCGTACCCGACTGCTGGCGCTTTACCGAGTTTGGCCTGCAGGTACTGTTTCGCAACTTCGACTGCGCCGTCTTCGAAAAGCTGGAGAGCCCTGACCGGACCCTCTTTCCTCTCCAATATTTCGGAGTTTGGCAGAAGCCCGAGGAGGAGAGGGCTATCGCTATCAGTGAATTGCGCTTCGAGAGGATCACGTAGTGATCGACTGGCCGCGCGAGTTTCTCAACCTGAAGATCGAAGATCATCTGGTTAGAGGCAGTGTCGATACCGGGCGCTTCCGACACTATGGCTTCCAGCTTTGGCGCGGCTTCCTAGGCAGCGATGAGCTGGAGTCTCTCCTCGCCCTTGAAAAGGAGGCGACGTCGCGTCCTTTTCATCCCGTCGCGCGCGATCTCGACTTTGCTGTGGAACTGGCCGCAATCACGCCGCCTATCCGGGATAGATTGGCCACCGGCTTCGCCGACTTGCTTGGGCCGGGCATGGGCCTTACGGGAGCGCGTTTTCTGCGCAAAGAGTCGGGCGAGAGCGGTACCGTTTCCATACACCAGGATCTGGGTTATCACATCGGGCTCTTTGAGCAACTGAGCGTCTTCTGTTCCCTGAACGGCGCGGATGCTTCCAATGGCGCCCTGACCGTCGTGCCAGGTAGCCACCATCTGGGCTATCTCGGAGACGCCGGCAGCCTTGAAAAGTTTTATCCCGAGCAGGCCGAAGTCTGTGCGTCGCTCGCACCCGGCGACGCGCTCATCATGCATTGCGCCACGATTCATTCATCCAGTGCCAATCAGTCCACCGAGGCGCGAAAACTGTTCGAGATTCTTCTCTGTCCCCAGGAGCAGCCCTGGCGAATAGACAATGTGCTGGCCGATGAAAAGACGCGGTGTGCCTTTGGCAGTATCAATCCGCGCGAGCATCAGCTTTTCCGATCGAGTCGGGGTCAGCGCCTGGCGCGGATCAGAAAAGCGCTCGACGATACCTGATGCACGCAGCACGACCGGCCTGCAGCTTCACACTCATGTTACGAGCAGCACCATGACGAGCAACCCACTGAACGATGAGTCCTACTGGGACCGGGAGTGGAGAGACATCTTCGAGCATTACCAGAACGACCGGCGTTTCGCCTATTACCTGCGTTCTGTTCTGACCCCCGAAGATGAACGGATTCTGGAACTGGGAGCCGGCAGCTTTCGCGATATGCAGCAACTCAATGCATGGGACATCGACTGCTGCGGCACGGACTTTTCGCAGACAGCGGTGGAGCTGGCCCAGGACACCTATCCGCAGCTGCGGGATAAGATCCTTAAAGCCAATGCCTTTGCGCTTCCCTTCGCCGACGGCGAGTTTGATCTGTCCTACCACAACGGTTTCTGGGTGTGCTTCAACGACGCCGACATACATCTCCTTATTAAGGAGCAGGTTCGCGTGTCGCGGCGCGCCATCGTCGCCGCTGTTCACAACAATCACAATGAACAGTTCAAAGCCTACTTTGAAAAGCTGAAAGCCGAGAGTGACCTGTATTCCTGCCGCTTCTTCAGCCTGGAGCAGGTTCATGAATTCATGGGGGACTACTGCAGGGACGTTACGGTTATCCCGGTCGGGAAGGGCAAGAAGCGCTACGAAGACTATCTGATCAATCTGGGTCTTGGCGATGCGAACGCCCTGCGCGCCTGCTGGGTCCATCACGGCATGGATTTGCTCGAGGAAAGTGAACGCCTGCTGTGTATCGGCACTCTGTAATTGGGTGGCGCCGTCGAATTACTCGTACTGAATCGGCAGGTGCTGCCCAGCCTGCCAATATCAGCTTCGGCTCAGATCGCCGCCGTAGTAGTTCTCTCCTCTATAGTCACTGTCTTCGAGATCGAAGGCGAACTGCAATGAGTAGCGTGGCGCAATGCTCTGGCCGTCCTGCGGTGCTTCAAAGCGGATCCCATGGATGGTCCTGCGGCCCCAAAACGCGATCACCAAACCGGGCCGCGGATACACCTTCACGGCTTGTTCCTCATCACGGCCCTTTACCGGCGGGGGTGCATCTTCCGGGAAATGCCTCGGGTCATCGCGCATAAGGGGGTAGAGCACCAGAGGGAAGTTCGAGCTGGCGCTGATGTAGATGATCACGGTCAGCTGATTGCGATCGAAGTGAAAGCGGAACTGATTGCTTTCAGCGGTAAGGAGGTTTGCCGATATGCCAATACGCTGGTCTTCGACCTCAAAGACTTCACCAAGCTCCGCCCGCAGATGGTCGAGGACCAGCGTATAGAGATCCCCGGTAGCTTCGGAGCGGGACAACAGATCAGCGCCGTTCAGTGTCGTGATGTTGATGCCGTCGCTATCAACCTGGATGGTATCGGCGGCGGAGAACGCTTCCCGCAGTTCGGTGGCGGCCGCCGCTACCAGGGACTCGGGAACAAGGCCCGGGAGCATGGCATATCCATCTGCCTCCAGGCGCTTACTCAGGTTCGTGGGTTCCGTCGGCATCATTGCAAGCTACGGTGGGCCGGTGCCTCCGCCAACTCAGACTCCGGCGGCAGTACCTTCGCTAGTCTTGTGCCTACATAACGTTTTGCGTAGCGACCGCCACTCACGGGCCCTCGTTCCGCGATACGGTCGCCCATGCAGGCTCTCACGGTGTTTGTGGGGAAGTCGTAGCCGGCCAGGAAACTGAACTCCACACCGGCAGACAGACGGGGATTGATATCCATCAGGTACAAACTCGGTCCGAACTGCAGAAACTCGATGTTGACGCCGCCGACGAGGTCGAGGCGCTCGCAGACCTCGATAGCGGCTTCTTCCGCCGGACTCTCGCCGACGTCCACAACCAGACCAGCGCCCCGGGGTGTTCGCACAAGCTCTTTGCGAGCCAGGACTGCAATCCCGCCTTCCCTGTCGCGAACAGCATCCACAGTCACGATGTCACCGGGGATTAGCGGCTGAAAGATATAGTCCCGCCCCGCCTGCAATTGCGACCTATCGAACTGACCCTTCGCATAGCGAAGTAGGCCTTCGGAGCTCCTCCCGTTCATCGGTTTGCAGATGCGCGACTCTGTATTCGCGGGCAGGCCATCGTCGGTGCTCTGGGTGTCGATGGGAAGAGAGCAATCGAGCGTCTCAGCGAATACGGCGAGCCGGCGCTTGTTCCGCGCTACCGCGACAAAGGCCGGCGCGGGCAAACAACGGATCAGCGTGCCTGGCAGTTCCCGGCTTCGGGCGACCAGAACGTCGACTTCCGGATCGGTCAGAGGCAGCACGCAGTCGATGTCAAAATGTCGGCAGATTTCAAGCAGGGCGGGAACGTACCCGGGGTGCTTCGCCGGGGGCACGGTCTGGAATCCGTCGAGTGTACCGACCGTCGGTAGCAGCGAGCCGTCGTGGGTGTCGACTCCGAAGATACGGGCCGGGAAGCTCTCGCGCAAACATGTGATGGCGCATTCCGAAGCCATGGCGCCGACCGCCGTGATCAGAATATTCATAGCTCCGAGCTGCAACTCCACTGGCCTACGCTTCGTGCATTACACGTAATCGCCGATCGCACCACAAGAGGCCTGGGGCGCCACCGTGCTCCGTATTCGGTCATCGAAGTGCCCAAGTGCGATCGTCTAGAATGTGCTCGCTGCCGCGAGAAGTAGCATGAGATTCTTAGCAACGTTTTTTGGAGCACCCGTTGAGCGACGACAGACCGGAATACGTTCAGGCCATAAACGAGTACGAGCTCAAACTGAAGTTGCCACAGGCCGGCACGGACTTCCTGGCGGAGGCGACGATCGAGGTCTGCCGACGTTTTTTTCGCGATGCCCACACGCGGAGCTTCGACGGCAGCGTGCTCGGTCTGCACTGGTACACGCGCTTCGCTGCCGCGCTCACCGCATTCGTGGCGCACCCGCAGGCCCGGCTGACCGGGCCATTGCTTCACGGTCTCTGTGAGCATCGCCAGTCGATTGCTTCAGTTTTTGCGGCGAGTGGCTACGGAGACTGCAGCCATCTGACCGCGGCTGCCAATGTGCTGGATGCGCAGGGCAAGGCTTCCCTCAGCCCCGAGAAGATCATGCTCCTGGTGGCCATGATGCCCCTGGACACGCTCTCCGACCCCATGCTCGATTTCGCCCTTGCCCAGCAGCCCGATTTGCTGGCACCGCTCGTGTTTTCCTGGCTCGGGCAGCGTGCCGTACTCACGCCCCAGGGCGAGAAAAACCGGGCCCGCCTGCTTGCCTCGGGGACGCTGATCGAGGGCGCCAACGCCACTGAAGAACTCCTGCGCGCCGCTACAAGGGCGTATATGCACTGCACCTACGCGGTGTCAGAGCAGCGCCACGACATCAAGAAATCGATCAATCACCTGTTTTCAAAGGGCGCCGATGCCCTGGGATTTCATGCGCAGGCCCGAAACTATCGCGTCGTCGAACGGCCGCGCGTGGTTGTGCCGCTGGAGATCTTCCTGGCGACCCACGCCATGTTTCGCTGTTACGCCCCGCTCATCGAATCGCTGAAACCCTACTTCGAGGTGATCGCCGTCGCGCCCGAAGAACTGATCGACGAGGCCGCAGACGCCCTCTTCGACAAAGTTGTTCGCTTTCCGACAAAGAACGCACTTCCACTGCAGGACATCTATAAGAAGATTCAGTCGCTGGCGCCGGACATCGTCTATTTCCCGAGCGTAGGGATGTCGATACTGACGATTCATTTGAGCAACATGCGTCTGGCGCCGCTCCAGATCGCCTCGCTGGGTCATCCGGCGACAACCATGTCCCGGGAGATCGACGTCATCTATGCGGCCCCGATCGAGGCGCCGGAGCCAACCCATGACGCCCTCTTTTCCGAGATTCAGCTCGAATCGGCACAGGCGCATGTCTTCACCCCGCACGCCACGTTGCCCCGGGATTTTCAACGCGATCCGCCTGATGCCCGCACCCGATGCCGCGTGGCTGTGAACGGAAAGCTGTTCAAGCTCAACGCAGATTTCCTGGGGGCCCTCGGACTCATGGCGAAACGTGCCGCCCGTGATATTGAGTTCCACTTTTTTCCTTCCGAGACCGGACTCAACGCCGACGGAGCACGCTCGATGCTCCAGCAGCAGTTCCCGGATGCGACGGTATGGACGAACACGCCGTACCTCGAGTATCTGCGCAACCTGGAACAGTGCGAACTCGCCCTCGCACCGTATCCTTTCGGCAACTCCAACGGCACCGTAGACGCCTGTCTCCTGGGCGTGCCGACCGTCGCCCTTTACCAGGGTCTGCCGTCACAGGAGGACAGGTGGATTCTCGCAACGGCGGAGTTCCCGGAGTACTTGGTCGCAACGAGCGCGGAACAATACCTCGAGATTGCCCTCCGGCTGATTGACAACCCGGGCGAGAGCCGGGGAATTCGCGAATCAATCAGCTTTGAGAGCGTTCGCAGCCGCGTAATCGCCGACGAGCAGGAGCCCGGCGACTATTTCGGAAGAGCGATCGATCACGTCTACCGCAACTTTTCGCAGATCAGAGACGGCGGAACCCGCGTGGTGCGGCAATCGGATATTCCCGTATCGCCCTGACCGCGCATCGCCGGATGGTCATATCGATATCCCGCTTCGGGATAGGTCGCCCGAAGCTCCCTAGACCGCGCGGAGTATGGTGTCGATTACGCGATCCTGGTTCTCCGTAGACAGGTCAGGATAGATCGGCAGGCACAGCACAGATTCGGCGACCGCGCTTGCCACCGGTAGCCTGGCCTCATCGGCCGACGGGAAGTGGCTGTACATCTGATGGCTGGAAATCAGCGGGTAGAAGTACTTGCGCGGGAAGACCCGGCGCTCGACGAAGGCCTCGTAGAGCTCATCGCGGTTCCGGGGAAACTCGCTCCCGACGAGAATCGGGAAATAGGCGAAATTGTCGCGTCGCTGGCGAGCACGGGGAACGCAGCTTATGCCCCGCACACCGGCCAGCGCTTCGCGGTAGCGGCGATCGACTTCGCCTCGCTGTGCGATGGCCCCGTCAATCGAGTCCAGGGCGAGGAGGCCCACGGCGGCGCTGAACTCGCTGAGTTTGCCATTGATGCCGGCGGCGACAACCGTAGTTTCGTCCACGAAGCCGAAGTTCTTCATGCGATCAATGCGCTTTTTCGTGGCAGCATCCCGGCAGACGATCGCGCCTCCTTCGAAGGTATTGAATACCTTCGTGGCGTGAAAGCTCAGCGTGGACAGATCGCCATGGGCAAGAATGCTGCCGCGATCGTCGTTGACGCCGAACGCGTGCGCGGCGTCGTAAATCACCTTCAGATCATGGCGGTCTGCGATTTCCTGAATCGCCGCCACATCGCAGGGATTGCCATAGCAATGTACCGGGAGGATGGCCGTCGTGTCGGCGGTGATGGCGGCTTCCAGCTTTGCGGGATCAAGATTCAGCGTGGCTGCATCGATGTCCACAAAGACCGGAGTGAGCCGATTCCAGAGCAGGGCATGTGAGGTCGCAACAAAGGAGTAGGGTGTGGTGATCACTTCGCCCTGCACGTTGAGATATTGCAGCGCCGTCATGAGCGCCGTGGTACCACTCAAAAACAACGATACGTAGGGGACGTCGAGGTATTTGGCGAGTTTGCGCTCCAGTCGCTGATGCAGCGGGCCGTTGTTGGTGAGGACAGCGCGCTCCCAGATGCCCTCAAGCTCAGGCAGGAGCTCGTCCAGAGCCGGCAGGTGCGGCCTGGTAACATAAATGGGTTCAAGCTGCGCCAGCGATGCGGGAGGCTCCGCGCATTCTTCCGGCGGCACCGGCTCGAGATAGGCATCGCGCTGCGCCGGGAAGCTGTTCAGAAAACGGTTGTCCACGGTCCTAGTTCCTCTCAACTGCTCCCTCTTGACTGCCGCCTCTCACCTGCAGCCGCGTGACCGCGCTGGCGAGCCCCCTTTCAAGAGCTCGTGTCAGTTTCGCATCCGCGCCCGCGGTGAGCGTCGCCGACAGCCGTCGTCAGACGCCGGTCTTTCGCTGCGCTCATGACGCTACGCTCTTCTACTTGACGGAGTCAATCAGCGACAAACTTCGATGGAGAACGATGGAAAGCGTCGTCGCCTTCAGATAAGTAGCGGAAACATCGGGAAACTCTTGAGCGTCGCTCCCCAAACTGGGGATAGAGGCCTCGCGACTGAGCCGATTCTCGGGTTCGTCGTTCTTCCGCTACGCGGCCAGCAGGGAGTCCGGCGAACCGTCTGCTTGGATTCGGTGCTTCCTCGGCGAGCGCATGTTCAAGACCGAAACAACGGTGGGTGCGAAAGTATTGCGCGATGGTTCGCAGCGCGATGCCGACCATCGCAATCCCACCTCAATCGTTGCCCGGTTGGCTATAGTATTTACCCTGGCGCACTTTGCTGGCACGCCAGTTGCATTTTCCCGCTGAGGATCGACACGACGCTACAGGAGCCGCGCCGCATGCGGGAAAGCCTTGACCTCGAACTCGCCGGTCTACAAAAGCGCTACGGCGCGGTGACGGCCGTTGATTCGATCTCTCACGTGTTCCGGGCAGGTCGCTACTGCTGCCTGCTCGGTCCATCCGGCTGTGGTAAGACCACCACCCTGCGGATGGTCGCCGGGCACGAGACGGCCACCGACGGCGACGTTGTGCTCGGATGGGAGAACATCACCCATGCACCACCGGCGCACCGCGGTACGGCGATGATGTTCCAGAGCTATGCACTATTTCCTCATCTGAGCGTTCGGGACAACGTCGCCTTCAGTCTCAAGATGCGTGGCGTATCGAAGACCGAGCGCGGCGAGCGCGCCCTGCGTCTTCTGGAACTGGTGGAGATAGCGACGCTGGCCGACCGCCGGCCCGACCAGCTTTCCGGCGGCCAGCAGCAGCGCGTCGCGCTTGCGCGGGCCCTCATCACCCAGCCCAAGGTTTTGTTACTCGACGAACCGCTCTCGGCGCTGGACCCCTTTCTGCGCGTGCGCATGCGCTCCGAACTCAAGCGCCTGCAGAGAGAGCTGGGCGTGACCTTCATCCATGTAACGCACAGTCAGGACGAGGCCATGGCGCTCGCCGATGACATCGTGCTTATGAACGGCGGCAGAATCGAGCAGGCGGGTCCTCCACGCGATATCTTCGACGCGCCGCGAACCGAGTTTGCCGCGCGTTTCATGGGCGGACACAACGTCATCGTGAACGGGACCCGGAAGGTCGCGGTGCGATCGGATCGCATGCACCTCGCCCGCACGAACGATGATGAGAGAGGAGTGAGCGCCGTGGTTCGCGAAGCGGAGTTCCAGGGGCCGATGGTGCTCATCTCTCTTCGCGCCGAGGACGGCACGGAACTCTCGGCCAGCCTGCCTGACGCCGAGTTCTACGCTGATCCCTTCGAGCCGGGAGAAAGGTTGTTTGTCTCCTGGACCACAGGGAACGAACACGCGCTGGCCTGATGGCTTCGCTTGGCCAAACGCAACGCTTCACCCACCACGGAGACGAGCATGACCGAAAGATCGACAAGCGGGGCCGGCGTCACGCGGCGCAGGCTGCTCGGGGGTGCGGCGGTCGCTGCGGGGGCCACGGCCCTGAAAGCGCCGTTGATCTGGTCCCAGAACATCAAGGATGTGACTCTGCGCCAGTTCGGTACCGGCGTGTCCAACCTCAACGAAGTGGCGCAGAAAGTGAAGGAGGACCTCGGGTTCACGCTGGAGATGACGGCGCTCGACTCCGACGCCGTCACCCAGCGTGCCGCGACGCAGCCGGGCAGCTTCGATATCGCCGACATCGAGTACTGGGTGTGCAAGAAAGTCTGGCCAGCGGGCAACCTTCAGGCGATCGACGTCTCCCGTATAAAGAACTACGACAAAATAGTCGGAATCTTCAAAGACGGGAGGCTCACCCCCGCCAGCAGCATCGCCCAGGGCACCAGTCCCCATACCGTAAGCTTCGTGGAAGGGCCGGGCTCCAGGAGTTTCGCAAGCCGTGAATCCGGATGGATGACGCTGATTCCCACCATCTACAACGCCGATACGCTGGGTATCCGTCCCGACCTGATCGGCCGGCCGATCACCAACTGGTCCGAGCTTCTGAATCCCGAGTTCAAGGGCAAGGCTTCGCTCCTCGACATCTCGGCCATCGGCATCATGGACATGGCCATGGTCTGCGAATCCATGGGAGAGATCGCCTATGGCGATAAGGGCAACATGACGCGGGAGGAGATCGACAGGACCCTGGCGATTTTCACCGAGGCCAAGAAAGCCAGGCAGTTTCGTGCCTTCTGGAAGACCTTCGATGAGAGCGTGAACCTCATGGCTTCCGGCGAAGTGGTCATCCAGTCCATGTGGTCGCCCGCTGTTACCGCCGTCCGCTCAAAGGGCATCCCCTGCGTCTATCAGCCTCTCAAGGAAGGCTATCGCAGCTGGGGCGGTGGTATCGGCCTGTCGAAGAATCTCAGGGGTCTGGAGCTCGACGCCGCCTATGAATACATCAACTGGTATCTCGACGGCTGGGTGGGCGGGTTCCTGATGCGCCAGGGTTACTACTCGGCGGTGCCTGAGACCTCCAAAAACCATATGACCGAAGACGAGTGGGGCTACTGGTTCGAGGGCAAGCCCGCGGCCTCGGACATCACCAATCCCTTCGGCCAGATCATGGAGAGAGCGGGTGCGGTTCGCGACGGTGGCTCCTTCGCCGATCGTATGGGTGCCGTTGCCTGCTGGAGTGCGGTCATGGACGAGAACCGCTACCTGGTGCGCAAGTGGAACGAGTTCATCGCGGCTTGACCGCCGCCGCGCGACGGCTGCGCCTCCGTGTCTGCGGCCTTCAAAAATGAAGCCGCACCGTCAACGGTCTTCGGCCCTGGCTGGCTGGATGCTCGCTACACCGCTGGCTACGGTGCTTGGCCTTTTCCTCGTGCTTCCCGTAGCTGTCATCGTGGCGGTGAGCTTCTGGACTGCGACGGAGTGGTCCTATGAACCGGGCTTCAATCTGGAGAACTACGAGTTTCTGCTGACCTCGTCCGTTACGCTTTCGGTCTATATAAAGACCCTGACCTACGTGGCCCTGACCTGGTTCTTCACGCTGATCATCGGCTTTACGGTCGCCCTGTTTCTGGCCTTTCACGTAAGCAGCCTCGTCTGGCAGGTCTCCCTTTTCCTGCTGTGCACCATTCCGTTCTGGACCTCGAACATCATCCGCATGATTGCCTGGATTCCGTTTCTCGGGCGTAACGGCCTCGCGAACTCGGCCCTGCTGGATCTGGGTGTGATCGAGACACCGCTGGAGTGGCTGTTGTTTTCGGACTTCGCCGTGGTGTTGGCCTTCGTGCACCTCTACTCACTGTTCATGGTCGTGCCGATCTTCAACACCATGATGCGCATCGACCGCTCGCTGATCGAGGCGGCGCGCGATGCGGGCGCGTCGGACTTTCAGATTCTGATGAATGTGATCGGCCCGCTTTCGAAGCCCGGAATTATGATCGGCTCCATCTTCGTGGTAACGCTGGTGATGGGGGACTTCATCACCGTGCGCTTCATGTCCGGCGGTAACTCCGCGTCTGTCGGACGGGTGATTTCCAACGAGATCAGCCTGCTTCAGTACCCCGCCGCCGCCGCGAGCGCGGTAGTACTGCTCATCACCGTCCTGATCATGATTGCGGCCATGCTGCGCGCCGTCGACATTCGCTCGGAGCTTTAACGTGCGCCCTCGTTCGCGGTCATCTTATTTCCTCGGCGCGTTTTTCGCGCTGTTCGTCCTGTTTCTCTACGGACCCGTGATCACCATCGGCGTGCTTTCGTTCCAGGGACCGCAGGGCGGTCTGACCTTCCCTATGAACGGGGTTTCCACGCATTGGTTCACGAACCTCTTCGAGCAGCAGGCGGTCGGTGATATCTGGGGCGCCTTCCGGCGCTCGCTGGTGCTGGGCCTGATGGTCATGGTCACGACGGTCATTGTTTCCGTGATGAGTGGTCTGGCTTTTCGAAAGCGCTTTCCCGGTGCGACGCCGCTGTTTTTCCTTGCGGTTGCGAGCCTGGTTATACCTTCTATCCTCGTGTCGCTCGGCGTTGGGCTGCTGTTTGACCAACTCGGGCTGCCCGTGCACTGGAGCACCACAGGCTTTGGGGCTCAGCTCACCTGGACGCTGCCCTTCGGCCTGCTGATCATGTTCGCGGTCTTCAACCGCTTCGACTCCGCCTACGAGGAGGCGGCTCGCGACCTCGGTGCCTCGTCGTGGCAGACGGTGCGCCACGTGGTGCTGCCGATCATCGCGCCGGCACTGATCGGTGTCGCGCTCTTCGGTTTCACGCTCAGCTACGATGAGTTCGCCCGCACGCTGCTGACCGCGGGCGTCGACAACACGCTGCCGCTGGAAATCTACGGCATGACTACCAATGTAACGACGCCGGTGCTCTATGCGCTTGGCACGCTGACCACGGTTTTCTCATTTCTCGTGATCCTTGTACTGCTCGCCGCTGTCGCTCTCTTACGCAGCCGTGCAAGGCGATCAGGCGGCGAGTGAATGTTCATCTCGGTATCGGAAAGCCCGCCCGTGCCGCGCACACAGCCTAATCTTCTTCGCTGCTTTCGTACTCCATCCTTCGTTCGCCGCCGAACTGGTAAAGCAGTGCGACGGCACCGCACAGAATCAAAATTGCGGACGCCTCGTAGAGAATCGCCGAAGGCTCCATTTCCTTGGATTGCAGTACGATCAGACGTGAGAGGGCTGTAATGGCGATCAGCAGCGGGTACACCGTTGGTATTTGACGGCTGGCGTAGAACGCGCCTGCCATCGACAGTACTTCGGTGTAGAGAAAGAGCAGCAGTATGTCGGCAATGGTGACGCTGCGCTGCTCCCAGATTGCGAAAATCTCAAACAGCACGGCCACCACCGTCAAGAGAATGATGATCACGATGACGGCGCGCTCGATCAGGGAGATAAAGGTGCCAAATCCTGAGTGTCGGTCATTCGTCATGGTGAGCTTTCCGCTAGGCGTTAGTATTTCTGCAGGTATGCAACTCCACGGGCGATAAGGTCCGTAGCGCGACGCTTTTCCTGTAGAGCGGCTTCAACGATGACGCAACCTGGCATGGCTGACAACGACAGAGTTTCATCAAACACTTCCCGGCCATGCGCAAACAGCTCATACCGGGCTGGCAGGACTGCAGGCAACAATCGGACAGATAAGAGATCAATGAGCAAATTCGCGGGTAAGACAGCGATCATCAGCGGCGGCGCGGAAGGTATCGGCTTTGCCATCGCCGAGGCCCTTGGCGGTCAGGGTATGAACATCGTGCTGGCTGACATCGACACTGACGGGCTGGCCCGGGCGGTCACCACGCTCAAGGAAAGGGATGTCCCGGTCATCGGGGCAGAGCTGGACGTAGGAGACGCGTCGGCGTGGCAGGCCGTTGCGGAGCAGGCCAGCAGGGAGTTTGCTTCCATCCACATGGTTGTCAATAACGCCGGCGTTACCGGTGATGCCGGGCCGATCGAACAGCAGAGTAGCGAAGGCTGGATGTGGGGGTTGAACGTGAATCTCATGGGGGTCGTCTACGGTGTACAGACCGTGGTGCCCTACATCAAGGAGCAAGGCCAGGGAGGATGGATCCTCAACGTCGCCTCCATGGCCGGCATGGGGGGCGTTCGCTATGGGGGTGTCTACGCGGCGAGCAAGACGGCCGTGGTGGCACTGTCGGAGGGCTGGTTCCAGGAATTCAAGGCTGACGGAATCGCTGTCTCTGTTCTTTGCCCGGGATTTGTGCAAACCCGAATCTTCGACTCAGACCGCAATCGGCAGGCGCGCTTCCAATCGGACGCCGCTCCATCCGCGTCCGCCGCGAAACATAGGGCCGAGGGCGCCGCGATGGTTAAGAACGGAATCGATCCGGCTGTCGTCGGACGACGGGTGATCGAGGCGTTGAACAGCGGTGAGCTCTATGTCTTCACCCATCCAGGGTACCGGGACGCGGTGCGCGAACGGGCTATGAGGATCGACGAGGCCTTCGCCCGGGCCGAGCAGAGTCCCGTCCTGGCCGACCTCGTCAACCAAAGCCACGATATGCTCTGAGCGAGCATGGGGCTTCTTGGGTCATACAGCTTTGAATACTTTCGAGCTGGGCTCCCGGCGAAACGTTTGAAATATTTCCAGTTCCCAGGGACGTAAGGCGAGCAGGATGCTGGAACCGAAGCGGTCCTCCAGGGGGAGACTCGCGTCTTGCTCGTGGAGTTCATTGAACTCCGCGAGGATACGCTCCATTTTCTTGCGCAGTGCCGCGTTGGAACCTGCCGACAACATGCCACTTTGGAAGAGCAGAACCTCTCCCGGACCTGAGAAGCTGGAGTGCAGAAACTCGGGCTGCACCTGGTCGCGAAAGAAGCGCTGAACGGGGCCGTTGGGTAGCCAGCGAAAACTGCTGGTAACAATCAGCCGAATCCGGTTTCCCGGCAGCAGTTCGATGAGTTTGATGCGGTCCAGCCGCGCCAGCAGTTGCACAACCTCATGCTCGTCGAAAGCGTAAATAGACAGGATGTCATCGAAGGTCCAGCGATTAAGCACACTGATCGCTACCAGCAACAGTGCGCTGTCCTCCACAACCTCCCGCTCCTGCTCTTCCGTGAGTGTGGTGGTGCGTTGTCGCTCTTCTGCCATTTTCTGTACCAGGTCTGAAAGCTCGAAATCGATGAGCTGACAAAGCTGCTCCAGACGCTCAAGGCTGACACGCCCCTCGGAGAACATTCGTTTAACGGTACTCTCTGAGAGCGACAGGCGCCTGCTGACTCCGGCGTAGGTGATTCCCCGGGCCTTGAGCTCTCGCTTGAGTGTCGAAAGTAGCGGGGCGATCTGACTCATTGTTCCCCCAAAGTATCAAATTACGATACTTTTTAGACTATCCGCGTCTACTTTTCTATTTAAGGGTGAATTCTGCGCCCTTTTTGTCAAGCTGGACCCTCGATGTACGACGACACCGACTCAATCTGAGACCGAGGGCCCCTCCATGAAACTACCTCTAATCTGCTGCGCGCCGCTGGCATTGCTGACCGCAATCCTTTGCCCATTATTGGCAAATGCGGCAGGCCTCCTGACGCCGGCAAACTCAGGGTCAGGTGCTCTGGAGATCAAGGCGCATGAGGTCGACGTTGTTATCGAAGACGGCTACGCGATCACCACCGTCGATCAGGTCTTCGCAAACCCTCACGATCATGCCCTGGAAGCAATCTACTCGTTTCCGATTCCCGAGAAGGCCGCGGTGGGTGAATTCACCTACTGGATCGATGGCCAACCCGTAAGCGGAGAGGTACTGGAGCGGGAGCAGGCCCGGGATCTCTATGAACAGGAAAAAGCCCAGGGACGCGAAACCGCGCTTACGGAGCAGAACGATCACTACAGCTTCCAGTCCAGCGTGTACCCCGTCAAAGCGAACGACGAGGTGCGAGTGCGGATGGTCTATCTGCAGCCGGTCCACACGGACCTCGGGATCGGTCGCTATGTTTACCCTCTTGAGGAGGGTGGAACGGACGAGGGAAAACTCGCTTTCTGGAACTTTGAAGACGAGGTCAGGGAAAGCTTCAGCTTCAAACTGTCCATGCGCTCATCCTATCCGGTAGAGGATTTTCGTCTGCCTCAACATCCCCAGGCTCAGATACTTCGCCACGATTCACAGCAGTGGCAGGTCGCCCTGGGGGATTTGGCCTCTGAGTCCCAGCGCGATCCTGAAACCGGTGCAACTTCGCGCGGCAACGTTCGGCTGGACAAAGATATCGTCGTGTACTGGCGTCATGAACAAGGCTTGCCCGGCGCGATTGACATGGTGAGTTATCGGGAGCCGGGAAGCCCGGCAGGCACGTTTATGATGACGCTGACGCCCGGGGACGACCTTTCCCCCTTGAGCGGTGGGCGAGACTGGATTTTTGTCTTGGACTACTCCGGTTCCATGAGCGGCAAATACGCAACCCTGATCGAAGGTATGCGGAAAGGGCTTGCAAAGCTGGACCCGAGCGATCGCTTTCGCATCATCCTCTTTAACAACAGCTCGCGGGAGCTCACCCGTGGATTCGTCCCCGCCGATAGGAACACGGTAGAGCGCTACATGCGGGAACTCGAGTCCACGCAGCCCACCGGCGGCACCAATCTCTACGGAGGCTTGCAGCAGGGGCTGGCCGACCTGGACAGCGATCGCCCCAGCGCGGTGATTCTCGTCACGGACGGTGTCGCCAACGTGGGTGTGACAGAGAAAAAGGGCTTTATGAGGCTTTTGGAGCAGCGCGACGTTCGCCTCTTTACCTACGTCATGGGGAATAGTGCAAATCGACCGTTGCTTGAGGGCATGGCGCAGCTCTCCCATGGCTTCTCAGTCAATGTATCGAACAGTGACGACGTGGTTGGATTACTCGCTCAGACCGCGGACAAGCTCAATCACCAGGCCTATCGCGATTTAGACATCGATTTCGATGGTGTGAAGGTTACCGACATCACGCCGGCAAACCCGGGCACGCTCTACCGCGGTCAACAGCTCACGCTGTTGGGGCGCTACTGGGGCGCGGGAGACGCCGAAGTGAGCGTTAGCGGCATGATAGCCGGAGAGGAGCGCCGCTACGCCGCCAACGTGGTTTTCCCCGAAGACAGCGTTCTGAACCCCGAACTCGAGCGGTTGTGGGCGTTCGCCAGTATCGAAGCCGTGCAGAATCGTATCGACTTCCTTGGTGAAGATGCCGACAGTCGGCAGAGTATTGTCGATATGGCCCTGGCCTACGGTCTGGTGACCAACTACACCTCCCTGGTCGTTGTGCGCGATTCGGTTTTCGAACAGTTGGGTATAAGCCGGGACAATGCAAAACGCATCGAGCGCGAGCGTGTGGCTCGGGAAGAGCGTGCTGGTGGCCCGGTACAAAGTCACCGCCAGGACACGTCTGCGCCGGCCTTCCAGGGGACGCGGGCCTATCCTTCCAAGGGCGGTGGTTCGATGGGATCGCTGAGCGTTGTTCTTTTATTGCCGTTACTTTGGATACTGGGTGTGCGCTCGCGCCCGGGCAGCGCAGGGAAACGCGCCGCCAGGACCATAAAGCAAGCCTAGGAAAGCCTGATGTTGGGCACTCATTTACCACGCATCACGCTGATCCTCTGTGCACTCGCTCTTTGCTTGCAGTTTCTCCCGCAGGCTTTTCAGAGCCTTCTTTACTTTGATCGCGCACAGCTTTTGGGATCACCAGCGGCGAGTTTGAGCCTGATCACCGCCCACTGGATCCATGCGGATTGGTCGCATCTGGTCTGGAATCTGGCGGCCCTGGGTGTATTAGGTGCCATCCTGGAACAGCAGTCAGCCAGGCTGCTTGTTTCAGCCGTGATTACAGGCACGATCGGCGTAAACGCGCTCCTGCTATCACCCATGGCGACCATTGATCAGTATTGCGGCCTGTCCGGACTCCTGAATACTCTTCTGGGCGTTGCGCTCTTTGAGGCCTGGCGCCGGACTCGTGCTCCTGGTGTCGCCTTTATAGCCTGCCTTTGCTTGTGCAAGCTGGGAGTCGAGCTATGGTGGCAGCAGTCCCTTTTGACTGATTTCAGTTGGCCGCCCTATGTTCCCGCCCACCTGGCCGGATTACTCGCTACACCGCTCGCACTGGTATGGGCGTATCCGGGAAACTTCTTCGACAGAATAAAAGTCTGGAAAACCGCAATATGAATATCTGGTCTCAAGCGCGAGCGCTGGCAATCGCGACACCGCCCGGCAGAAACCGCTACGCGGATTTTCTCCGCGCGCTATCAATCCTCTTCGTCATCCTGGGTCACTGGCTGATGACAACCGCTGTGTACGATAAAGCCAGCCAGACTCTCACGCCTGTGCTCGCCCTCGATGTGGTCGACTGGAGTGCCTGGTTGACCTGGGGCTTCCAGGTGATGCCCATTTTCTTCATTGTCGGCGGCTACTCGAACGCGATTTCCCTTGCCAGCGCGAGGCGAAGAAATCTCAGCTATGCCCAATGGCTCACCGGCCGCCTTCAGCGCCTGCTCACTCCGCTTACGGTGCTGGTGGTTTTCTGGGCAATTGTCGCCTTTGTGCTCAACCTTGCGGGTATTCCGGAGGCCCAAATTCGCTTCTTCAGTCAGTCGGCGCTGGTTCCCACGTGGTTCCTGGCGATCTACACCATGATTGTGCTGCTCGCCCCGCTGAGCCATCGGTTCTGGCAGCGCTGGGGCTATGGATCGCTGCTGATATACGTCGGTGCCGCGGTGTTCGTAGACACGGCGTTCTTCGCCCTTGAATGGACCTGGCTGGGCTGGAGCAACTATTTCTGGGTATGGTTGGCGATGCATCATCTCGGCTTCGCCTGGCACGACGGCCGCCTCGGTTCCCCGCGAAAGCTCCTCGCCATAGCGCTCTGCGCGCTACTGGCTTTAAGTGCGCTGATTTTTTTCGGTCCCTATCCGATCGCCATGGCGGGTTCTCCCGGCGACGAGGTAAGCAATACGTTGCCGCCTAAGGTCACGCTGATTGCTCTGGGCGTGTTTCAATTTGGTCTGCTCATGGCGCTGGAAAAACCCGTGCAGCGCCTGCTGCAGCGAGTCAGTCTTTGGACCGCAACGGTCCTGGTCAACAGCATGATCATGACGGTGTATCTCTGGCACATGACCGTGCTGGTGGGCCTGATGGCCCTTTGCTACCTTGCGGACGGTCTTGGTTTCGGTGCTACCGTGGGTTCGCTCGAATGGTGGTCCACGAGACCGCTTTGGCTCGCTGCGCTGACCGTTCTCCTTATCCCCGTGGCGCTCCTGCTCTCCCGGCTGGAGCATCTGACCTTTTCAGGCAAGGATCGGCCGCCTGGTGCGGTGCGTCTTGTACTCGGTGCAGTCTTCGCGGGACTGGGTATTGCCCTGGCCTCTCTCCTCGGACTCAACGGCAACATCTGGGAGGCGGCGAATACCGGAATCGTCGCTTTGATGCTGGTGGGCGCCTATGCCTGCGGCGTGTCGCTGCGCCGGCTCACCCCGTCTTCGGAAGGCGCAACGTCGTGATCGAAGCGGCCGTTGCGCAGGAAAAAGCTGGTCTGACGCTTTACTGATTCGGCCCGCATGATGAAGGGGTGTGAGTGCGGGACCACAAGGAAGTCGCTCATACCTTCCACACGGGTGGCGTCGACCGACACTTTCCCATCATCCGGATTCGGCAGCGCCTGGGATAGCAGTGGATTGAAGGTTTCGCTGCCGGCAATGATGCCGACGCTGTAGTCCACGGGCCCCAGCTGTCGGGGCAGGCTGTTTTCTCCCGTGCCCAGTTGCAGTCCTGCCGGGCCATTTATCAGGTCGAAGCCAGGCACCGTGCGTAAGCGATCGACTACCTCGCTGCCCTGATTCGGTGGCGCCAGCATTACGACGTGCCCGAGGCGTTCCAAGGGTTTTTTGCCCAGGTAGTAGCGAACTAAAATACCGCCCATCGAATGCGTGACAAAGTGAACCCGGTCAGCCTTGGCGCACTGGTTGAGGCCCCGTTCGATGGCAGCGGGGGCGAGTTTCTCTATCGATTTTTCTCGGGAGGGGTATCCTACATTTGCTGTGTCAAACCCTTCCGCCGCTAGAAATTCAGCCATTGGCTGCATCGCATCCTCGGTGCGCGCGAGTCCATGCAGCAGAATCACGCACTCTTCGGCTGCGGCGCGGCTCGCATCCAGGAGCGCAATCAGAACGATCACGGCGATGGATCGCGCGCGTAAAGCTTGTGTGCTTTGCCGCGGGGGTCGCGATCTGGCAAGTGGCCAGCGCGCGCTTCGCAGAAGAGTATACGTAACGTCCGATTTTCTTTGCATGCGTGTGACGCCCGGGATCGGTCTATGCTTCCCCGCGCTAGCAGGAAAACCTGTGATGAAGCTGCGAATTTACAAAATTCCTTTCAACGGAGTCTGTGCCGTTTGTGCCGGCCGATGGCACGATGACATTGGAAACGGTCAAAGGGAAACTGTTTTGCGCGACAGGGCGCCCGGGTCCGCCGCGCACAGTTTGAATCAGAAATGTTCAGGAACTAGCGACCGAAAATAGGGTCGTTATCCTTTCTAGGGTTCAATAGTGGCTCCCATGCGGTCAGCGGCCGCATGCGGAAAACGCGGAGTTAAAGATGAAGGCTTTTTTTGCCCGTCTGGGCGCATTTCTCACCAAGCTCAGGGTCTGGACTCTCAATCTTGTAACCCTTTTGTTGCTGCTGAGTTTCATCAGTTTCGTTGTAACGCTGCTGCGGCAAATGCCGAAGGCGGTCGATCCCCAGGGTAAGGTGCTGATCATTGCGCCGAGGGCAGAAATTCTGGATCAGAAGGTCTACCCCGCGGAGTTCAGTTTTCCCTTTGCCCTGCCCAAGAGCAGGCAGTACCAGACCCGCGACATGCTGCGGATGATTCGGGCCGCGGCGGCCGACGAGCGTCTCGCCGGAGTGGTCATAGACTTTTCCAAAGTGGGTTTCAGCGGCCCCACAACGGCGCTGAACATTGCGCGGGAACTGCGCACCCTGCGCGAGTCAGGAAAGCCAGTGATTGCTTTCAGCGAGGTCATGGGAACCAGCGCTTTCATGATGGCGTCCCAGGCGGACGAAGTCTTTGTGCATCCGTCGGGCGCTGTGGCCATCACCGGCATCGGCGGCTACCGCGACTACACCCGGGAACTGACCGAAAAGCTCAAGATCACCATTCACAACTACTCTCAGGGTGACTTCAAGTCCGCCGTGGAGGGATTGACCCGCAACGATATGTCGGACGCCGACGGCCTGCAGCGTCGTGAATTGTACGCCCCGATCTGGGCCGCCATGAAGGCGGAGATGGCCGCGGGCCGCGGCATCGACGCCAGGATCTTTCAGACCCTCGCCGACGAGCACAGTCTGCCGCTGATCAGGGAGGGTGCTTACAGCAATCTGGCCTTCGCCGAGAACCAGGGCGTCATCGATGGGCTGAAGACCTTTCCGGAGTTTCGCGACTATATGATCGAGCGCTTCGGCGAAGCTGAAGACCAGGATCGCGTTACCTACCCGCATATCGGCTTCGAAGCCTACCTCGCGCAGCTGCCCCCGGAGGCGCAGGAGGTCGAAGACAAGGTGGCCGTGGTCTTCGCCGAGGGCGGCATTCAGACCGGCAAGTTGGGGCCCGGCGTGGCGGGCTCAGACGACATCGCCAATCTTCTGCGGCGCGCGCACGAAGACGAGAGCACGCGCGCGGTCGTGCTCCGGGTAAACAGCCCCGGCGGTTCGATCATTGCCTCCGATGTGATCGCCAGCGAACTTGTGGCGGCGAAGCGCAAAGGGCTGCCGGTCGTCGTGTCCATGGGTGATGTCGCCGCCTCCGGAGGCGTCTGGATCAGCACCCCGGCGGATGCGATCTGGTCTGAACCGACTACGATTACCGGGTCCATAGGCGTGGCCGTTGCTTTCCCCACTCTGGAGAACGCCTTCGAATACGTGGGTGTGAACTTCGACGGTGTCACCACCAGTCGCCACGCGGGTTGGGGGCCGAACCTCGCTGTCGACGAGCAGCTCGACGCGATGTTTGCCCGCTGGGCGTCAGGCGCCTACGACCGCTTTGTGGACACGGTAGCCAGCAGCCGCCAGCGCGAACCCGAATACATTCGCTCGATTGCCGGTGGACGTGTATGGATCGGCAGCAAGGCACTGGAACTGGGCCTTGTGGACGCCCTGGGTTCCATGGAGGACGCCATTGCCGACGCCGCCGAGCGCGCGGGTATAGAGGCTTACGGCGTAAACTACGTGGTGAAACCACCGTCGCCGAGCATGCTGCTCCTGCAGCAGTTTTCGGCGGCTGTCGGTATAGAACTGCCGGCTCTCGATGGCGGTGTTCTGCAGCGTGTCCGCGGCCTGCTGATGGAATTCGAGTCGCTCTCCCGACCCCGCGCCAGTGTGCTGTGTACGGACTGCGTGGTTGAACTGCTCTGAGCGGCGCCAGAAACGCGCGGCAGGTCTCGACTCCGTGCCTTCAGAAAGTGGAATGAATTCAACCGGCAACGGAACGTGAGCGTATCGGTCACAGGCAGCTCACGCCGCTGATCTCTGGTTTGGCGGAGTGAGTACTACAACGTGACCGAGGCCTTTTTTCTATGCCACTAAGCGCGCTCCCCAGACTGGTGTGGCTCTATACCTTGATCCAGGCACTGGCCATGAGCGTGGGCAGCATGATGGTGATCGTCGGGGGTGTGCTGGGAGCCGCCCTGGCACCCGATCCCGCCTACGCAACCCTGCCCATGGCCACGATGATCCTGGGCACGGCTACGGCCGTGCTTCCCGTTACCCGGTGCATGCGTCGCTTTGGGCGCAAGACCGTATTCCTGGCCGTCACTCTGGTGGGGCTCCTTGCGTCACTGCTGGCGGCCCGGGCGGCCATCGAGCTGAGCTTCGTGATGTTCTGTGGTGCCGCCCTGGGTTTCGGCTGTGCCGTGGCAGGCATTCAGCAACTGCGCTTTGCCGCCATGGAAGCGGTAACACCAAACCTGATGCCCAAGGCCGCTTCGACGGTGCTGTTGGGAGGCCTGGCGGCCGCGATCATTGGCCCAGAGCTGGCAACCCGCGGCAAGGATCTGACCGGGACTGAGTTTGTCGGTACATTTTTGCTGATGGCGGCGATATGTTGCGTGTGTTCGGTCCTGTTCCTGTTCACACCGTCATCCCGGGTTCGTGAGAGCGAGGTGTCGGGAGACGTCCGCACCCTGCCCGAGATCCTTCGCAATCCAACGCTGGTTATGGCGATCGTCGCGGCGGTTGGGGGCTACGGCCTGATGAGCTTCATCATGACGGCAACGCCCGTGCACATGCATGTGCACGAGGGGCATAGCCTGGCCCAGACCAAGCTGGTGATCCAGAGCCATATCCTGGCCATGTTCCTGCCATCGTTCTTCAGCGGGTGGCTGATCAGCCTCTGGGGGGCAGGCCGGGTAATTGCCGCGGGATTGCTGGCCTATGCGACGACCATCGTATTGGCCACCACCGGTAGCGCTGTACACAACTACTGGAGTGCGCTTGTGCTGCTCGGCATAGGTTGGAACTTCCTGTTTATCGCCGGGACTACGCTGCTCCCCTCCACTTACACACCGGCGGAGCGATTCAAGGTGCAGGGCCTCAATGAACTGCTCGTGTTCGGGTTTCAGGCTTCCGCAGCCCTGTCGGCGGGAGCCGCGCTGCATTGGCTGGGTTGGCAAAATCTGCTGCTGGGCTGTGTCCCGCTTATTCTGCTCCTTACGCTGGTCCTGCTCTGGTGGCAAAAGGCCGAAACAGCACGAGCCGCTATTCCAACCTGAGAACCGCTTCTGCTTCGGGGCGCCCTCGTGCATTGCCCGCTTGCCCCCGCGATACACCTACGGCGCGACCCGCTCACTGCCGGGGTGGGTCGTGACGTCCGTGAGTCCCTTGTCACTCATGACGGATCTGCCAACCCTGGCTGCGGACCTCGCAGTGCAGCATTCCCGATCGCAGAAGAAAGGTCGCTGCCTGCACGCCGTCATCAAGAAAAACCTCTATGCCTGAGCGGGCCACGTAAACGCTTGCCTTCACCACGGGGTTCGTACTGATTCGAGGAAAGACAAACTGCGAATCATGAAGATCTTTGGAGATCGCCGGCCCGCAGCGGTTTCGATCTACGATCCAGACGTTGGAGTGCGGGTCGAACTCAATGGAGACGAGCGCGCCGCCGGGGCCCTCGAGAGACAGCTTCGAACCGGTGGCGTCCTCCACGGCGCAATGCGCGTCAAGCCTGTACATGCCGGCGGGTCCGCCAGCTGGATCATCATGGTTTCGCGGGGAGACGGAGTATCCGGGCACGTCGACCGCGGGCCTGCTGATCACAACGAGAGTCTTTCCCTGCGCCGCCAGTCCGTAAGAGCGAGGAAGCGTCATGCGACCGCGAAAGGGTCGCTCCAGTGTCTCGTTGGCGTAGGCCCAATTGTTCATCCAGCTGATGCCAACCGGACGATCATGATGACCCGGAAGATTAGCCCACACGGCGGTCGCGTAGTGATCGGGCCCCCAGTCCAACCACTGCGGTCCGGCTGTGGTGCAGAACTCAAGAAACTCCGGATCAGCGGAAAAGCGGTACCCGTCGAAGTCTCCCACAAGGTAGCGGGTTCCCGATCCGCCATAGAGTCCACCGGGATTGAAACTCACGACGAGAACCCATTTTGCATCTGGTGAGCCGCTCACCGGCACCTGGAACAGCGCGGGGCACTCGTAGACCTCGCCGGTTGCGCAGCCGGATATGGAAAACTCCGAGGCGATGGTCCAGTTTTCCAGGCTGGTTCCGCGGTAGATTTGTATGCGATCTCCGGCGGCGAGAAGCATTATCCAGCAGTCATCATCCTCGGCGCGGAACACATGAGGGTCTCTGAAGTCTGGCGTTGCCCCGGGATTCGGCAGAATCGGGTTGTTTTCGTACTCCGTCCAGCTGACGCCGCTGTCCAGGCTATAGGCCGCGGCCTGGGTTTCGTAGTTGCTCCGCCCCGAGGTCTTCGCCGCTACATCGTGTCGGGTAAAGAAGGCCACCAAGGCAACCTTGCCCGATCGGTTCAGTCCGAAGTGGTTTCCGTAGTCGGCGACTATGGAGCCGGAAAACGCGTCGCCCAGCGGTGTGGGAGCCAGCGCCACCGGCAGCTCGGTCCAGGTGACAAGATCCGGCGAGATCGCATGTCCCCAGTGCATGGGGCCCCAGGTCTTGCCGCCCGGGTTGTGTTGAAAGAACAGGTGGTATTGGCCGTTGAGCGCCACAAGGCCGTTGGGGTCATTGATCCAGCCCACCGCTGATTGGAACTGATAGTGGGTTTGCGGGCCGGACACGCGTTCTCCCTTGCTAATCGGAGCAATCGATTGCAGGTTAAATCGACGCATTTACACAATCAATCCTGCGAAACCTTATTGACACAGCCAAAAAGGCTGCTATATGTTTGCAATCGATTGCAATTTTGCAGGTGGCAGTTCGGAAGCGAGTTCCGGTCTTCCCGAAGCTGACTCCGTCGAATGTCCTCACGAATAATGAAATAAATGAGTGGAGAGCACCGTGCCAACATCATCCAAAGCACCCGGCTATCAGCACAAAATCCTCACTGCCTCATCGACGATTGCCATGCTTGCTGCCCTGGAGGCGGGCAACCTGGCCTATGCACAGGAATCCCAGGAGCGACCGCTTCTTGAAGAAGTGGTGGTTACGGGCACCGTGGCGGGTCGCTCGCAGATAGAGAGCGCCGTGGCCGTGACGCAGGTGTCTGGCGATCTGATTCAGGAGTTTCAGCCCATATCCGAGGCAGATCTGTTCCGCCTGCTGCCGGGCATTCAGACCGCGGGCACGGTGGGTCCGGGCGGCAACGCGAATATTGCCGTGCGCGGCCTCCCCGTGGCCACCGGTGGTTCACCCTTCGTGCAGATTCAGGAAGACGGATTGCCCACGGTGCTCTTCGGAGATATCCAGTTTGGGAACAACGACTACTGGACCAACTTCGATGCGACCGTCGACGCCGTGGAAGCGCTTCGCGGCGGCACCGCCGGAACGTTCGCCTCCCAGGCCCCGGGCGCGGTCATCAACTATATCTCCCGCACCGGAGAGGAAGAGGGTGGCATGGTTCGCCTCAAGGGCGGCCTTGGCTTCGATGAAATGCAGGTTGATTTTCGCCTGGGGGGACCGATCAGTAACACGGTCCGCTACCACATCGGCGGATACTTCCGTGACGGCGAAGGGCCTCTTGATTCCGGCTCCAACGTGATCGACAGCCTGCAACTCAAAGGCAACATCACCAAGGAGTTTGCCGATGGAAGCGGCTACTTTCGCGTCAACGCCAAGTTCGCCGATACGCAGGAGCCCAACTACACCGGCGCTCCCTTCAACTTCAGCTCCGGCGGCAGCAGCCCGGGTTCGGCCAGCGCCTTTCCCGGGTTTGACGGCCTGACGGACTCCGCCTACTCCGCACTCAACCAGTCCATGCAGGTACTGACGCCGTCCGGATTTCAGCGAGCGGCGCTGGATGGCATCACCACCGAGCAGGTGGCTATCGGCTTTGAGCTGGATCGCGCGCTCGATAACACCTGGACGATCAACAACAAGTTTCGCTACCAGGATATCAGTGGGGCCTTTGCAAACCCGTTCTTTGGCGTGACGCCCACGGCTTCGGTACTGGGTTCGGAGCTCAGCATCAACGGTACCCCCTACGCCAGCGTCGCCGAGATTCGCTACGCCAACGGCCCCAATGCGGGACAGACGTTCAACGACCCCTACCTCGACAACAACGCGATCTTCCGCACGGAAGTAGGCGACATCGGCAGCTTCGTGAACGACCTGAAAGTCACCGGTATGTTCGACTTCGATTCCGGTACGCTGACGGCGCTGGTCGGCTATTTCTACATGGATCAGACCATCGCAGCGAACTGGCAGGTGAACCGCGGCAATCGCGAAGTCAGCGGAGACAACGCGGCCTCTCTCGAACTCTTCGACAGCGCAGGGAATGCGCTCAGTCAGGCGGGCATCTCCGGCTACAACAACAACTGGGGCAGCTGCTGTTCCCGCGACTACGACCTCGCCTACGTGAACTCAGCGCCCTACGCCGCCCTCGAGTTCGACAACAGCTACTTCAATGTGGATGCCAGCGTTCGCTTCGACACCATAGATGCTACCGGCAGCACCTTTGGACCGGGCGATGAGTTCTTTGTCGATCCCAACGGTGCCGTGGTGGGGACGAGTGCCGAGGACTACGTTGCCGGTGAGGGCTACATCACGGCCATGCTGCCGACCGACCCGCTGGAAGTTCTCGACTACTCGGAGGACTACACGTCCTGGACGATCGGTGGTCTGTACAAGCTGACCGGGAACACGAGTATTTTTATCCGGACCTCGCAGGGAAACCGGTTCAATGCCGACCGTCAAACCTATGCCGGCAACATCAACGGTGATGGTTCCCTGACTCAGGCCGGCCGTACGTCGGCGGTCGATGAGGTCAACCAGACCGAACTCGGCATCAAGCACCGCGGTGAGTTTGGCGAGGCAAGCTATTCCATCGAGGTCACGCTCCTTCAGGCCGACTTTTCCCAGAACACCTTTGAGATCGACGGCACGGGCACGCGATGCCCCGGTGGTGCGCCCACCTGCGTGCTGAGCAACGAGTTCGAGTCTGAGGGCTTCGAGGTCTACGGCACGCTGAACTGGGATCGACTCTCGTTGATCGGCACGGGTACCTATACCGACGCCCAGGTGAAGGGTGCGGGGGCTTCGTCGTTCTCGGATGCCGAGCGTATTCCCGAATTCCAGTACTCGATGACGGCGAACTATGATCTGAACGAGATGTTTTCCGGTGGATTCTCTCTCTCGGGACAGACCGAAATCATCAATGGGGGACGCACCTGGGAAGGCGTGAACACCATCAGCGGCTATGTTCGCGTGCGACCCATCGAGAACATCATTCTGGGCCTGGACGGCTACAACCTGCTGGACGACATCGCACTTCGCGAAGGTGGTGCGATTGTGGATGAATCGGTAACGCCGGTTGTGGGCACCGGAGGCTCCGTGCTCGGTCGCACCTTCCGGGCCTTCATTACCTACGAGTTTTAGCCGGCATAGCTCACCGATATTTGGAATTCCCGGCGAGAGTCAGCGAGAGATAGTGCGTTGCAGGAGGAAAATTCGCTGCAACGTGCAAGATCCGGCGAGAAACCAAATAGGCGTTTCGCGAGGCGATAGAAGATCCAAAGGGCGTCGGATCGCCGAATCGGTGAGCTATGCAGGCTATTTCGGTTTCCCTGGCGGTGCGGCTTAGCGTGCGCATTTCGCTGCGTTGAAATTTACCCGGCCCTGCGGCCGGGTTTTTTTGTAACGTATGAGAACCAGGCAAGTGATTGGTGAAGTGATCCTGATGAGAAATCCAGATGCCATCGAGCGAATCGTCATCGCCGGGGGAGGTTCCGCCGGCTGGATGTCCGCGGCGGCGCTGGCAGCGAGTCTTAATCAGAACGTTCAGATCACTCTCATTGAGTCGGAGGCGATCGGCACTGTCGGCGTCGGTGAAGCCACGATTCCACCGATACGCACGTTCAATCAGATGCTCGGCCTCGATGAAATGGAGTTTGTGCGCCAGACTCAGGCGACCTTCAAGCTGGGTATCCAGTTTGTCGACTGGGGGAAACCCGGTGACCGCTACTTCCATCCTTTTGGTCCGCACGGCCGAGCCTTCGACATAAGCAACGTGCATCAGCACTGGCTTTCCTGTCGCCGGAGCGGCCTCAGCGAGTCCTTTGATGCGCACTCGATGGCATGGAATCTGGCCCGCCTTGATCGCTTCGCGCCGCCAACCGGAGATCCACGCAACGTCCTGTCCACCTTTGGCTTTGCCTTTCATTTTGATGCCGCGCTGTACGCGAAGTATCTCCGGGCCTACGCCGAAGCACGCGGGGTCAAGCGGCTGGAGGGGAAGATAGTGGGCGTCGACACGGTCCCGGCGACGGGCCACGTCCGCAGGCTGCGGATCGACTCCGGTGCCGAAGTGCCCGGGGATCTGTTCCTGGACTGCACCGGGTTTCGCGGCCTGCTCATCGGCGACGCGCTTGGCGTGGGTTATGAGGACTGGACCCACTGGCTACCCTGCGATCGAGCGCTCGCCGTCCCCAGTGAGAGGCTTGGCGTGCTTCCCCCCTACACGCGATCGACGGCCAGAACGGCGGGTTGGCAATGGCGCATCCCTCTGCAACACCGAACGGGGAACGGGATGGTTTTCTGCAGTGAGTTCTTGAGCGACGACGAAGCGGCCCGGGAACTGCTGGAAGGGCTCGATACCCCCGCCAGGGGCGACCCAAGACTGCTCAGGTTCACCACCGGAAGACGGTCGCTGTTCTGGGACAAGAACGTTGTTGCCATCGGTCTGTCCAGTGGCTTCCTCGAGCCCCTGGAATCAACGAGCCTGCACCTGATTCAGGCCGGCATTACGAAGCTGCTGGCGCTGTTCCCGGACAAACAGTTCAGCGCTTTGGTCCGGGATGAGTACAACCGCATTGCGACAACCGAGTTCGAACGCATCCGGGATTTCCTCATTCTGCACTACAAGCTGGTTGTGCGCCCGGACCAGGGATTCTGGGAACGCTGTGCGGCCATGGAAGTGCCCGACAGTCTTGCGATGAAGCTCGAGCACTTCCAGCGCTACGGGCGACACATTGCGCGGGAAATGGAGCTGTTCAGTGAGGACAGCTGGTTGGCCGTGCACCTCGGCCAAAACAATTACCCCCAGCGGCTCGATCCCGTACTGGAGCTTCGCGGCGTCGATGGTGGGGACTGGCTGCATAAACTGCGGTCGGCAATGACGGCCGCCGCAAGGCAGCAACCCACGCACGACGAGTTCATTGCTCAGCACTGCCAGGCCGCCGCCGTGAATGGCTGATCCTCCGCCGACTCCGCTTGCGATTTACCAGTCCGCTCTCGCGGCGCTGCGCCAGCGTCGGGGACTGGAGCACTCAGACGCCGCGAATTACAGTCAGCTCGCTACACATCTAAGTCGCTCCGGGCGCGCCGATTGGGCCGCTGAGGTGCTCGCTCTCGTCGACCGTCTTGTGACCGATGCACAGCTCAAGTTTCAGCTGGCGCTGGCGTACCGGGACGTGCAGCAGATGGAAAGCGCGTGCCGGGCGATCGACGCCGCTGCGGCCTCGGCTGCGGACGATGCGAACATCGCGTTCGCCCGGGCACAGTTGTACTACGAGGCCTGGCGACCCTCGAGCGCGCTGTTCGAGCGCGCGCACGGGCTCGCCACCGACAATCCCGCACTGATCAGGAACTGGGCGCTAGCACTTGCCGCCGAGGGACGTGACGACGAGGCCCAGCGCCTGCTTCGAGAACAGTTAGCCCTCTGGCCGACCTGGACCGACGGACATCTCACGCTGACGACGCTGCTGGTTACCGGTGGCAAGGAGTCGTTCGACGAGAGCTTTCGGCAGGCCTGCGCGGCGTATCCGGAGAACGTCGATCTGGCGCTGGCCTGGTTTGGCGTACTCGCCCAGGCTAAGGACTACGACCGTGCCGGTCAGATATTGCGGGATGCCAATACTGGAGTCCGCGCTTCGCTCAAGTGCCGGATGGCCGAAGTTTTCCTTAGGGCCGAAACAGGTTTGGAGCTGTCTGACAAAGACCTCCGGGGACCGCTCGCCCAACAGCACGACCCCGGCTATGACCTGTGCCTGGTACGTTACCTCCTGAGGCGGGGGAGACCTGATGTAGCGGAGGAGCTGGCGCTGCGACATACGGCGGGCGCCAGCCAGCGCACGTTCTGGCCCTATCTCTCCCTATGCTGGCGACTGCGCGACGCGGATTCCGGCCGCTGGCTCGAAGAGGAAGGCGCGCTGATCGCCATAGACACCGTCGAGCTGCGTGAGCCAGCGCTGGGCCGGCTGCGGGACCTTTTGCGGACCCTGTTTATCCAGCGTAAACCTTATCTCGAGCAATCGGTGCGCGGCGGCGTCCAGACCAGCAGGAATCTGTTTTGCCACCCGGATCCGTTGATTCAGCGGCTGCGGCGAGACGTGACCGAAAAAGTGAACCTGTACCGGGAAAGGCTTGACTCAAACGCCAGCGGACACCCCCTGCGTTCCTTCAGCCCTGAGCGCGTGCATTTTTCCGGAGCCTGGTCCGTACAACTGCGCGGTGGCGGGTATCACACCAGCCACACCCATACCAAGGGTTGGCTGAGTTCAGCGCTCTATGTCGATGTCCCTGACCCGGCAACGCTCGGCGAGGCACCGGCGGGCTATCTGAGGTTCGGAGAACCGCCGCCGGAGCTCGGCTTGAACCTTCCTCCAATCCGGCAAATTGCACCGGAGGCGGGTCGACTGGTGTTGTTCCCTTCGTACTACTGGCACGGCACGGTTCCCTTTGACGCCGGGGAGCGCATGACCGTGGCCTTCGACGTCGCGCCGGGTCCTGGCGCAATGGCGGCTGGCCCTCATGAACAGGTCACTAGGGCCTGACACCTCCGTCCGCCGGGCCGAGATCGAAGAAGGCCCAGGCCCATGGCCCCAGTTGCACCGGGCCCTCCTCATGAGATCCGTCGCTTGGTTGTGCGCTTAGCCGTGATAGGGGTGATTCGGAGTCGACAATCCGCATCACCCCGGGTGCGTTGATGGTCCACGCCGCAGGCTCCCCGCTGAAATTGAACAGGCAGAGCCAGCGCTGGTGCCCGTGGTTTCTGGTGAGTGCAAGCACCTGATCACTCGGGTCGAGCAATTCGATAGCTCCTTCTCGCAGCGCTGGGCTCCCCGACCGATAGCGCGCCATGGCCCGGTAGAATTGAAGAAGGGACTCCCCTTCCGCCTCCTGCACGTCGACGGCGCGCCTGGCATGGGCCTCGGAGACTGGTAACCAGCTTTCCTCGGCGTCGCTGAAACCACAGAGCCTTAAATCAGATTCCCAGGGCATGGGTGTGCGACAGCCATCGCGCCCCGGCTTGCCGGGCCAAAATGCCTTTCCCTCCGGATCCTGGATTCGCTCGTAGGGCACGTCGGCCTGTTCAAGGCCGAGTTCCTCGCCCTGGTACAGACAGATGGTGCCTTTCAGAGAAAGATGGAAGGCCGCGAAGAGGCGCAGCTGCTCCGGGGAGGGGGACCCCTGGGTCCACCGCGTGGCGAGGCGGGGGAAGTCATGGTTGCCCAGCGCCCAGGTAGGCCATCCCCTGCCCTCGGAAATCCAGCGTTCCATCGCGCCACGGATGTAGCCGGCGTCGCAGCGCGGTTGCAGCAGTTCGTAGGAGTAGGCCGTGTGGAGCCGATGGTTTCCCTCGGTGTATTCCACAAGTCGGCGAATGCCCTCATCGTCGCCGATTTCCCCCATGAGACAGATATCACCGTAACCGTCGGTGAGTTGGCGCAGCCTGCTCAGAAATACCAGGTTCTCCGGCTGGCTGCGGCAGTAGATGTGCTGCTGCCACTCATGAGGGTTCGGGCCGCGCGGCTCTCCATCGGCGAACCGGCGGGGCGGATTGTCGTTAAGGCTCTGGTGATGAAAATAGAAATTACAGACGTCCAGGCGAAATCCGTCGACACCCCGGTCGAGCCAGAAGCTCGCAACGGCCAGGATGGCGTCCTGGACCTCCGGGTTGTGGAAGTTGAGGTCGGGCTGCTCGGTCAAAAAGTTGTGCAGGTAGTACTGATTCCGTCGGCTGTCCCAGGTCCAGGCGGGTCCCCCAAAAACCGAGAGCCAATTGTTCGGCGCTGTGCCATCGGGCTTCGCGTCCGCCCACACGTACCAGTCCGCCTTGGGCCCGGTGGCGTTCTGCCTGCTCTCCTCGAACCAGGGATGCCGGTCGGAGCTGTGTGACCAGACCTGGTCAATCATGACCTTGAGCCCAAGGCTGTGGGCCCGGTCTACAAGCGCGTCAAAGTCGCCCAGGTCACCAAACAGCGGATCGACATCGCAGTAGTCCGCTACGTCGTAGCCAAAGTCCTTCATGGGGCTGACAAAGAACGGGGAGAGCCAGATCGCATCGACGCCCAGGCGGCGTACGTAGTCCAGCCTGTGGGTGACGCCAGCGAGATCGCCGAAACCGTTGCCCTGACTGTCCTGAAAGGAACGGGGATAGATCTGATAGATCACACCGCCCCGCCACCAGCAGCGGTCCCGCTCTCCTGTGTCCTCGCCCAAGGCGCCTCTCCCTAGTTGCGCGCACCCTGCTGTTCTGGTGGCTCAATCGCGGGCTCAGCCGCGACTTCGACCCACCATACCGCGGCGGCGGCACCGAAGAGTAGCGTGCCGGCGAGGCGCAATACGTTTCGGGCGTCGCCGTTGAACACAGTGTCGTACATCAGGGGCATGGACAGGCTGAACAGAATCATGGGAATCACAATCATCATATTAAAAATGCCCATGTACACGCCGTTTCGTGCCGGCGGTATCGCATTGGCAAGGATGATGTAGGGGTTGCCCATGATGGATGCCCAGCCAACCCCGATGCCGATTGCGGGAATAAACAGCATCCATTTTTCCGAGGCGCCCGGCAGCGCGATCATGCTGCAGCCGGCGATGACCAGGCACACCGCGTGGACGCGGTTGGCGCCGAATCGTTTGGACATGGGCACCATCGCAAATGCCAGGACGAAACCGAGCCCGTTGTAGAAAGCCGCCATTTCGCCGTTTGTTAGAACGGCCTCCCGAAAGCCATCAGACACCGCCTCGCTCGTACCGAACACCGAGCGACTGATCGAATAAATGATGTAACCCCAGTAGGCCGCCATGGCATACCACTGCAAGAGGCTCATGAGACCGAGCTTGCGCATCTCCACCGGCATATCACGCAGGGCGTCCTTGATCTCCCGCAGGATCACTCCAGCTCCCTTGGGCTGCGCGTCGATGGCCGCGGCTTCGGCGGCACTGAGGGGAAGCTCGGGCACTCGCGTGATGGACCACAGCATCGTTGTGATGGAGATGACCGCCCCGGCCATGAATGCGAACCGCGTGGTGTAGGGAATGTTGTGGGCGTCAACGGCATCGCGGTCGACGCCGAGGGCGTAGACCATGATCGAGGGGGCCAGGAAGGCGAGCATCTGAGCCAGGCCCGTGAAAGCACTTTGCGTCAGAAACCCAAGTTGTCGCTGATCGGGGGGCAAGCGATCCGCCACATAGGCGCGGTACGGCTCCATGGTCATGTTGTTGCCGGCGTCGAGAATCCACAGCATGCTCGCCGCCATGAGGATGGAGGAGCTTAGGGGCATGAAAAAGAGCCCAACGGTGCACATCAACGCTCCCGCGATGAAGTAGGGCGTGCGGCGGCCCCAGCGGGAATTGGTCCGGTCGCTCATGGCGCCGACGATGGGCTGAACCAGCAGCCCGGTTATGGGGCCGGCCAGCCCCAGTATGGGGAGCACGGCTTCATCGGCTCCGAGGTAGGAGTAAATGGGGCTCATGTTGCCCTGCTGAAGACCGAAGCTGAACTGCAAGCCAAGAAAGCCGAGGTTCATCTCGAGAATTCGAGCGGGCGAGAGATGCGGCTTGGGGAGCTGGCCTAGCGTGGCCATCGGCGCGGCAGCGGGTGCTTCCATCGAGTCAACCCTCGGAGATTATTATGGTCAGCGCGTAATGAGCAGACTATAGTGCAATCGATTGCATTTCGCACCCTGTTTCGAGCGGTCGTTCCGTAGCACACTAGTCCCGGAACGAAACTGAGGGAAAGAAAACCTTGGCAAAGCGCATCACCATGGCCGAGCTCGCCCGTGCCGCGAACGTCGATACGTCGACCGTGTCGCGCGCGCTGAACGACAGCTCCCTGGTCAAAGAGGAAACCAAGCGACACATCCTGAACATTGCCTCGGATCTCGGTTACGTCATTCACGCCTCCGCTCGCAATCTGCGCCGGCAGTCTTCGGAGACCATCGGTCTGGTGATTCCACTGGTTCCCGAATCCGGGCAGACAATCTCGGATCCGTTTTTCCTTGAGATGGTGGGCGCCGTTGCCCACGCCGCGTCGCAGGAGGGCTACGACCTGATCGTCAATGTGCCCAGCGCCGAGCAGCAGGACGGCGCGGAGCAGCGCCTGCTGCAGACCGGCAGGGCGGACGGGCTGATTATCATCGGTCAGGCGGGCCGCACCGAATTCCTGAACAAGCTCGGAAAACTCGCCGAGCGGGTCGTGGTCTGGGGAGGTTCGGTCCCGGAGGCGAACTACACGGTTGTCGGCAGCGACAACGTACGCGGCGGCGAACTGGCGGTTGAGCACCTCCTGAACCGGGGCCGGGAACGCGTGCTCTTCGTGGGCGACAGCGCCCTGCCGGAGGTTCAGCTGCGCTACGAAGGCTTAAAGAAGGCGCACCGCGTCGCAGGCCTGGAGCACGATGCGGACCTCATCCTGCCGGAAGGTTTCGGTGGGAAAAGCACATTCACGGATTTGCAGCGGGTGCTGGATTCGGGCCTTGAATTTGATGCCGTGTTCGCCGCATCCGATGTGCTGGCGATTACGGCGATTCACTCTCTTCAGGCCTACGGAAAGCACGTGCCCGGCGACGTCTCCGTAGTTGGGTATGACAATATCGGGCAGGCGAGCATTATGACTCCCGCCCTCACCACCATCGATCAGCATATCGCCGACGGCGGGCGAATCATGGTTGAACTGCTGCTGCGCAAACTTGCGGGCACTGACGTGCGATCCCGCACCAACTCCACAGAACTGGTGATTCGCGACTCGACCTAACCCGCCTGCTTCTCCATAGCGGAATCCATGGAGATGTCCACGCGAGTGCGCCCAAGGATTGCGAGGGATTGCTCTTGCGGGGCACAGTCGGTGAGCGGAGCTGCCAGATGTATCAGGGAACCGTCCGCAGACCACTGGAAGGGACTGCACCCGAAAGCGTGGGCAGGCATCGGCAGCATACTTCCCGCGGTAGACCAGGGCTGCCAGGGCCCGGCTATGGAGTCGCTGCGGTACAGACGTGTCTCCTTGTTGACCTCGCTGTCCCCCTGCCGTTCGTGTCTGCGGTTGCACGCAGAAATCAGCAAAAAGTAGCTGCGCCGATGCTCGTCAAACCAGCACTTGGGTAGCTCGGCCTGGGTGTACTCCCCGGCATCGGGGAGTTCGATGGGCGGCTGCAGCTCGCCTTCGAGCTTTCCATGCTCCGCACGGTTCAGCGCCATCAGTGCCAGGGCGGGCGTTTGCGCCGCGATTTTGGCGCTCCAGATCGCGTACAGAGAGCCGCTGGCGCTGAAAAGGTAGGGGTCTCTCCACGCCAGGATCGGGCCCCCCAGCTCACCGTCCCGATGGCCGAGGACACCGGGTTCGGGGAGGAAGTATCCCAGCCGTTTGATTGAGGCATAGTCTCTTTCCGGGTCGGAGAGTCGCAGCGGGGTCGCATTGCCGCAGCGGTCGTAGGAGTCCGAGGGTTGCAACAGTATCGACTGTACAAATGGCCGGTCTGCGGCAACCTGCCGGACCTCGGTGTAGGCCATCAGCAGGTGTTCGTTCCACGGCAGCGCAGAGCCGCTCCAGATGCCTCTGCTAGGATCTTCGCCCGGCTGCATATAGGGCCCGCGGTCAAACCAGCGTTGGCCTTCGTCCTGTGAGGTGAAATGTCGAATATGAAAGCGGTAGCTGTTGCGCTGGGCGGGCGCTATCAGCGTCTCGCCATCCATCTTTGCGAGGGCGAGGCAGTACAGATGAATCGTGGCCTCATCCCTGCAGGTCCATGCATCCCACAGCCACAGGTCCGGATGCGCAATGGTATGGACGAACGGGGCCGTCACCGCCGGTGGTACAGGTGCGGTCTCAAACATCGCCGCTGACTTCCTCATAAGACGACAGGGGTTAGCCGCGTGGCGCGGCCTCCGAACTGGCTGTATAGTGAAAATTACAATCGATTGCAAATCGAATGATACTCCCCCGGTGATGCGGGGTGGGACTTTTTTGAGCGGGTAGGAACATGTTCGGTCTGATTGATGCTGGGGGAACCACGTTCAAATGCGCGCTGGCGAGTGCGCATGGCTCGCTCTTGAGTCGACGGCGGGTGAACACGCGGGACCCGGGGTCCACCGTTGCCGCTTGCGTGGAATTCTTCCGTCTCGCGGAGAGAGAAAACGGCTCGCCCCTCGTGGCCGTTGGTCTGGCGTGTTTTGGGCCCCTGGACGTCGATCCCGAATCTCCCCGGCAGGGCACCATATTGGAAACTCCCAAGGCGGGCTGGTCGGGATTTAATCTGAAAGCGGCCCTGGAGGAGGCGCTGCGTGTCAGGGTCTGTGTGCAGACCGATGTCAATGCAGCGCTCCTGGCGGAGATCTGGGACGGCTCGTGTCGGGGAGCCCGAAGCGCCGCCTACGTCACGGTGGGTACCGGCATTGGTGTGGGTCTGCGACAGGGCAGCGAGTTCATCGCCAGTCCCAGCCATGCGGAAATGGGACATCTTCCCGTCGCCATGCATCCCGACGACAGCTACGCCGGAAACTGCCCCTTCCATGGAAACTGTCTCGAGGGTCTCGCGTCGGCCAGGGCGTTCGAAGCGCGTTGGGGGCCCGCCCGGGAGGTTCCTCCAAACCATCCGGGGTGGAAGATTGAGGCCGACTATCTCGCTCAGCTCTGTATGGCGATCACCCTGGTTCTCAGGCCAGAAAAGATCGCTCTGGGCGGGGGGCTGATGCAGGCTGAACATCTTCTGGCGCTGGTTCGTGAGCGCTATCTGGAGCGCATGGCGGGTTATCTGAGTTTTGATGCGGGGGCGGTGAATCGGCTGCTCAGTGCGCCTGCCCATGGGGACGATGCGGGCCTCCAGGGGGCGCTGGCGCTCGTGCGGACACTGGGTCCGTTTGTCGAAGCCCCGAGCGAAGGATAGCTAGGGTCGGGACAGAGTCCGCCTATCGTGCAGCGTAAAGAGAAGCGGGCGCAGCCCGCAGTAGTCATGGTGCGCAGAGTCACCGATCACCGGGCCCGATCATAGGGAATGCACACTCCCGGCAGCCCTCGCACGTACAACACGTACAATAGGGCAGGACCGGCGCAGGCACGGCACTCTGCGCCTGGGACCCTGAGTCGATCTATAGGTCGGCGCACCGGCCGGTAAACACGTCGGTGCAGTGTAAGCATTGTAAGCAGTGTAAAGAGGTGGCCGACGCCTCGGACCGGGAAGACAACATGCAGTATTTGCTTATCTTCACGCTGCTTTGGGCAGCGTCAAGCAACGCCCGGGATTGGCGAACGCCTGATGAAGCACAGGTGACGCTGGAGTACATCGCTCACGCGGCGTTCCGCCTGGTGGGTTCCCAGGGCACGTCGCTCCTGGTCGATCCGTATCAGAGCCGATGGTGGATCGGCTATGACTTTCCTTCCGGGCTGCCGGCGAGCGACGCCGTTCTCCTGAGCCACCCTCACCCGGACCACGATGCCGGCTACGCGCGCGGCGCAACACCGCCCTGGAGCGCCGACACGAGGATAATCGACGGCCCAGGCGACTACACCGTTGGCGCGTTCTCGATCCGCGGTATCCGAGGACGGCACGCGGAGCCGTACGGCGAGGAGTTTGGACGCATCAATACCATATGGCGCATTGAAGTCGCCGGGCTGCGCGTCGTGCACATCGGCGACAACGAGCCGCTCAATGCTGCGGTGGCCGCTGAAATCGGCGACGTCGACGTGCTCATGCTCCCCGTGGACGACGAAGAACATATCCTGTCGTTCGAGGAGGTCGAGCGCTATCGCCGGCGCCTCAAACCTCTTGTCGTCGTGCCCATGCACTACCGGCACGATGATCTTGAGAGCGACCCCGATCGACCGGGTGATCTCGGATCCGTGGATGGCTGGTTTGCACGTCAGCCCGACGGTCGACAACTCGGGACACACACGATTTCGCTATCGCGATCCGCGCTCAAGGAACTGCCGGGGGTATGGGTGCTGGAGCATTCGCCGCTTGTGACCCGGGCCGAGTAGGCCGCTCGGGAAGCCCGCGCTTGCGGCGGCACGCGAGGTGCAAGCGCCAGGGATGAAAAACGCGAGGGCGGTACAAGCCGCGTGGGGACCGGCACTGAGCGCGCCGGCCCAGGCGGAGTACATCCCGTGCCGGGGGTTCAGCGGCGCTTGAAGGTCTGCCAGGCCTCCTCCTCGTAGGCCCGCTCCGACACGAATTCCAGCAGCCGGTTCATTTCCCGGGCCGTGGCTACAAGTCCTGAGTGCCGGTGCAGCAGGTCAAACTCAGCGTCGAGAAAAATCAGCGTCGGCGTGCCCACCACCCGGTAGTCGCGCGTGACCAGTCGACTCACGGACACAGACTCCCCGCTCGGATCACGGGCCATTGCCGTAGAGGCGATATCAATGCTGACCGCAATGAACGCTTCGTTGAGCCGTGCGATCAGGCCTTCATCGTTCAAGACGGATTGTCGCATCCGCAGGCAGTACTGACAGTCCTCCGCCTCGAAGAAAAGCAGGATGTCCTTGTTCTGAGCCTCGGCATCGCGACCGAGCGCCGCGAGGTCAAGGCGGTGGAGGTCGCGAAAGAATCTCTCCTCAGCCCCTGCGGGCAGCTCTTCAAGCGGCTGCGGGTCTCCGGCGACGAGGGGCAGGCCCGCATCCGCCCAGCCGTCGGTCCCGGCGGGGTACCAGTACAGATTGCGGTAGCCCCAGGACGCCGCGCGCCGGATCGCGTTCCACGACATCCAGCAGTCCACAACGCAATAGAAAACCAGTGCGCGCTCCAGGTCACGCCCGCTGAGCCGCTCCAGGTTGGAGCGGAAAAAATACGTCATGCGCTCGTCGAGTTCCGCGTAGCCGACGTTTGGCAACCAGGTGCTGCCCTCAATGTGCATGCGCTGGGAGTTTGGCAGCCAGGAGAGTCCGAACTCTTCGATCTCCGGTCGCACAGTGATTGCCTGCACATCGACCAGGACAGGCGTGCCGTCCGCTATAAACGCCGCGAGTTGCCCGGTGGTCAGTATCTGCCCGGCGGGGGCGACCTCCGGAGTAGGGCGGCGGTAGTGCTTATCTCGATAGCCCGCGGCATTGAAAAAGCTCTCATCGGAGAATGCTGTATGGGGGCAGAGCAGCAGGCACGCCAGTGCCAGCAGAAGAAGCCTCATTGTTCTACCTGGACAACCTTGCCCCTTGCGAGAGCTTCCTCTTCCATTGCTGGGAAAAGGTGCGCCACGGAACGTTGAAACTCCTCCAAAAATACGGCAAGCGAGAAGAACGCGGCGCCGGACTCATGGGGTTCCAGCGCTTCCGCCATACTGATCCCGGACTCCGCCTGGGCGCGCAGATTGGTCGCGAGCCAGTCGAGATAGAGCGCCGTCTGCTCGATGGCCCGATGGTCTGTGACCGCCGGACCGTGGCCCGGTACGAGAACGCGATACGGCACGCTCCGCAGGCGTTCGAGATCGTCCAACCAGCGCGCGATATTGGCCTGCGGTGTGGTGGGCGTGCGTCGGTAAAAAACCACATCGCCGGCAAAGAGCACGCCACTTTCGCGATCGAATACCGCCAGGTCGGCGCCGCTGTGGCCCGCAAGGCTCAGCAGCTCAAGTTCGCGGCCCGCCAGTACGACTCGCCCGTCTGAATCCAGGGCATCCGGGATGCGAACCTCCGTTCCCTTCATCCAGGGGCCGGCCATGCGGTACATCGCGTCGTTGAACAGCTCACCCTGCGCCCTTATGCCCTCCACGGTGCCGGGCAGGGCGAGCACCGGCACATCGGCAAAGGCCTGGTTGCCCAGGAAATGGTCGGGGTGAAGGTGGGTGATCAGGACGGCGGTAATGGGTTTATCCGTAGTGCGCGCAATGGCCGCCCTAAGCTGCTCTCCATACAGTCGCGATGGGCCGGAATCGATAACCACCACACCGTCGTCGCCAACGATGAAGCCGGTATTCACAATGTTGCCGCCATTGCGAAAGCTGAAGTGCTCCAGCTCTCCCTCAAGAACAAAGATGCCTTCGGCGACTTCCTGGGGCTGCAGGTCGTAGCTGCGCTCAGCAGCGTTCGCGCCGCACAGACACGATGCCGACAGGATAAGGGCCACAAATGCCCTGAGTGCGTGGGGCATGGAGGATTAGCTCAGGGCGCAGCCGAAACGCTGGCCGCAAAGCGATTCCCGTTGTTGTCGATGGCAAAAAGCTGTACTTCGTCGCGCTGTTTCAGATCCAGCGTAAGGATCGGGTTCTCCGCAATCGGCTCATGGAGGCTGAGCAGCGCGAGCCGTTCGCCCCAGCGATCCGTGATCTCCAGCTTCTCGATGATGAATACGGGGATTTTTGGCGCCAGCCCCGTGTCCATGGGATGCATGATGCGCACGCGCATGCGTTGCCCGTCGTCCGTAGGCCACAGGCGAGCGCTCACATTTCCCAGCTGCTGGGCCCAGTCGGAATTCGCGCTGCCGACGCTGGGCTGCGTGCAGCCACCCCCCGCGGCGTCCAGGTAGACTCCGCCCACGTGCCAGACGCCTTCGCGGTCCAGCACGGCGGCACGCAGGGGCGTTCCCTGCTGCACCTTGAAGTTGAAGCTCACCACCGGAAGCGAATCCACCGGTTCCAGCTCCATGATCCGGGTGATCGGATTGAGGTCAGCGAAGACCACCATGCGCTGGACGCCGCCGATCGCGGAAGCATCAATCTTCACGGGCACGTTCATGGCGTTCTCGGCGCTGCCCGGCGCGATCACCTTCACACGCTCATCGAAGACAAAGGGGCCCTGACCCAGTACGTAGCGATGCATCTCCTTCCAGGACGGCGAATCGAGCGGATCCACCTGGTCCAGGGCGTTTACCGCCGCATGCGCGGACGGTACCAGGAGCGTAAGTGCGAGAACGCTGAATCTGCCGATGCGCGCCGCGCTACGGCCTCCGATCACGGCTGCGACCTGCGCCATTGCGATGCCACGAAAACGGGATGTGTTTACTTTAGTCACGACCATTTATCTCCCAGCCCGGGTTCTTTTGCTCTCTCAAGCGCTGTGCTTTCTCACACACCGCGCGCACAGGAGCGACCGATGCCATCACCCAACGCATAAGCCTAGCTTCAATCGGGTTTTTCGTCTCCTCTCTATCACGCCTAATCATCCTCACCCTAGCATGCGCGCCCAAAGTCGTAGATAAATCAGACCATCGTCGCAAGAACGGGAAACCACGTCGGCGATCCCGGCAACGCGCAGATGCGGGGCGTCGGCCCGCGGTACGTCTGGTTTGGGCCACGAAAAATCGCCAGGGGCAGTGGCTCCAAAGGCGGCGCAAGCGGTGCATCGCGAGTGCGCCCCTTCGCTGCATGCCGAGTGCCCGTCGCTATGTTTACTTTGTGTTAACTTAATGGCTGGCGTTGACGGGCAGGCTGGCGGTATCGGAACTATGTCGTTGCTGAAGACTTTCTCGATCGGCTTCGCGGCCATGCTGACCGTGGTGATTGCGGTGGCCCTTGGCTGGTCAGTTCTGCCGCCGGGAATCGATCGCGAAGCCCCGGATCAGGGGGTGCTTCTGCTCAATGAGCGATCGTCCATGGGCCCGGTATTCAAGGAAGCGTACTTCGAATACGAGCAGCTCCGCCTCCACTACGTCGAAGCGGGGACTGGCCCGCCGGTCGTTTTCTTGCACGGTTTTCCGTCGTTCTGGTTTTCCTTAAGTCGACAAATTGAAAACCTCGCGGCCGATCACCGCGTGATTGCCATCGACGGTCTCGGCGCCGGTAAATCCGATGCACCAGGGGACATCGCTCACTACAAATTGGAAGCCATGTCGCGCCATATCCTGGCGCTTCTGGACGCCTTGCACGTGGACCGCGCTCATGTGGTAGGTCACGACTGGGGTTCCGCCCTCGCCATCGGACTGGCGCAGCGCCACCCGGACCGCGTTCTATCCGTCACGGGCATTAGCGCGCCGCCGCTGAACGCGATCCTTTACGGTTTGGAAGCCGACAGCGAGGCAAAGGACACGGCCAGCTATGTTGAGCGTTTCAAGAAGGCCAATCCTCTGCTCCTCGTGGCCCTCAATACGGCCGACTCGATCTTCCAGGGCGCCTACAGGCCTCTCGTTGACGACGGGAAGCTCAGTAAACACGAGGGAGAGCTCTTTCGAGAAGCTACGAGCGATCCACGGCGAGTAAATGCTCACATCAACTGGTATCGAGCCAACATACCCGCGCCTCGAGACATCGCTGAGACGGACTTCTGGCCCTCACGAGACGCACGCGTCGGCGCGCCTGCCCTGTACATCTGGGGAGACCAGGACCCTATCTACAATCAGACCGCGATCGACAGGCTCCTCGCGCTCTCAGACGACCCCGAGCTGCTCATGCTGCCAGGCGTCGATCATTGGCCCCATATCCGCGAGGCGGAGCTTGTGAACGCGGCGATCCGCGAGAACTTCAGCAAAGCACCTTTGCCTTGAGCGTTGCGAGCTGACCCTAATCCGGGAGCGCGTACGCAATGACGTACCCACCTTTGCCGTCACGCTCACTCTGCGAGTCAATGTATTTGTTGGTCGCCGGATCGCGGGGATAGCGCCAGGTCGGATTGGGCACGGTAACGATGAGGTACTGCTTTCCGTCCTGCCGGGAGCGGTAGGTCATGGGCGTCGCAAGCCCGTTTCCGGGCAGGGGCGCCTGCCACTTCTCTTCGCCCGACCTCAGATCGAAGGCGCGCACCTTGGCGTCCATGGTCGAGCTCAGGAACGTCAGGCCACCGCGCGTCGTGAGTGTGCCGGCGCGCACCGCGGTACCCACCTCGAAGGGAACGCCGGAGCGCAGATTGAAGGGGCCGGACTGGCTCATATCCCCTGCCGGGCGACTCCAGAGCAGTTCATTGGTATTCAGATCGATCACCGCAATCTGCGACCAGGGCGGCTCGAAGCAGGGCACGTGGGTGCCCAGCCTGGACATGAACGGCGACGGGTAGCCGTACGCCTTAATCTGGCGATGATCGTAGGGCCTCGTGGGGTCGGGATCGCCCATTTCAGGCATCGGCGCGTCTTCGCTTATCCGTACCGCCGGGTGCTTCGGGCCTAGCAACAGCTGCGCGATGGGCCCGGCGTCCGCCACCTGTTGTGGCGTTACCATCACCAGGCGATGCGCCAGCATCATCGGCGCGGCGACGAGGAGACCGTTGTCGGCGTCCACGGACACGCTGCCCCAATTGAAGCCGCCGAAATTGCCGGGGTAGAGCATGGTGCCTGTTTGCGTGATTCCCGTCGCCAGCGATGGCGGCGTGTACATGCCCTCGTAGTTCATGGTCCGGTATTCAATCCGACAGACCATCTGATCAATGGGGGTGAGCCCCCACATATCTTTCTCAAAGCGGTAAGGATGAAAATCCGGCAGCGGGGAATCGGGCTGCGTCGCCGACAGTTTCTCTCCTTCGATGGCCCCGATTTGCGGCGCCGGCCTCTCGGGCGTGGGATAGACGGGCACACCGCTGCGGCGATCGAGGAGGAAAATGTCGCCCATCTTGGTCGGCACGGCCACGGATGGGACCAGTTCACCATCGCGGCGGACGTCCACCAACACGGGCTGGGCAGGAACGTCGTAGTCCCAGACATCGTGATGCACGGTCTGGTACGTCCATCGTTCCTCTCCCGTTGCGGCATCGAGGGCAACCACAGATGACGAGTACGCTTCATCGAAATCGCGGCGCACGCCGCCGTAGTAATCAGGGGAGGGATTGCCCGTGGGTGCGAAGATCAGATTGAGGGCGGGGTCGTAGCTCATGATCGACCAGACGTTCGGCGTGCCCGGCGTGTAGCTCTCGCCTGCGTCGGGGAGCCCGCGGTTTCCCGGATTACCGAGATCCCAGGCCCAGCTCAGTTCGCCCGACATGGCATTGAAGGCGCGCACCACGCCGGAGGGCAGTCCCAGATCCTGGGTATCGGCGACCTGTCCTCCGATCACCACGTTGTTACCGGCCAGCAGCGGCGATGAGGTCACCCAGTACTCGAACGGCTCGTGCTCGCCCATGCCTTCCCAGAGGTCGACCACACCATCCTGGCCAAAGTCCGTGCACAGTTCGCCGGTGATCGCGTCCACCGCTATCAGTGTCGCCGCGACGGTTGAAGTCAGGATCCGCTCGGCGCACTGGCCGCTATAAGGTTCCGGCGCCTCGTGATAGGCAACACCGCGACAGGTCCGCGCGTACTGGTTATCCATGGGAGGTTCGATGCCGTGGTCGTAGCGCCACAGCTCCCGGCCGGTCGCGTCATCCAGGGCGATCAGGACGTTGCGCGCGGCGCACAGGTACAGCCGGCCATCCACATTTAGAGGCGTGGCCTTGAAGTCCTCCTCCACCCCCGTGCGGTAGCGCCACACTTCTTCGAGATCGCCGACGGTTGCGGTGCTGATGTCTTCGAGGGTGGCAAAACGGGTGCCGCCCTCCGTGTTCCCGTAGTGACGCCAGTCTTCGATCGTCGCGACGCTGTCGTCAGGCCGCACCGTCCCGGTCCCGTTGTGTTCATAGCCCTGCAAACTGGCGACGAGCAGGAGCAGGGTCGAAGCCAGGGCTGGCGCGCCATACCACCAGCGTGTTGGGGGCGCGGATGAAGCTGACTCCTCGCCGTTTCGCTCATGTACGAGCGTTCGATAGGCGGGAGTCAGAAACCACAGCCCCAGACCCAGCCACATCGCGAGACGAGGCAGGAGACCCAGAAAATGCAGCTGTGCTTCGAAGAGGGCCCAGATCAATGTGCCCGTGCACAACGCACCAAAGACAACGACGGCTCGGGGCGAACGTCCTGCTAACAGTATGGCCACCGTGATCGCGGCCACGCCGCTCACGGCGTAATACGCGCTCCCGCCGAGGTAGAGGAGGAAGCCGCCTCCCAGAGCCAGGAGGATGCCCAACAGCGCCAGTAAAATGAGATACATCCAGTGCAGAATCATGTGAAGCCTCGCGCCCGCGTCCCGAAGTCGCCTTGCAGCCGGCAGCGGTCAGTCGCTACAGGGGGAAAATCGTCGCGCCACCATCCAGGACGATACCCTGGCCGGTCATGAAATCGCTTTCCCGGGAGGCGAGAAACACCGCGATGCCCTCCATGTCTTCAAGCTCACCAATGCGACCGATGGCGGAGCGCCGCCGGGCCGACTGTTGAAAAGCCTCACTTGTGTCGAGGGACATTTCCGTCTCGATGAATCCCGGCATGATGGCGTTAACGCGGATGCCGGCGTGGCCAAGTTCCATCCCTAGCGCCTGCACAAGACCAATGACCGCCGCTTTCGTGGTTGAGTAGCCCGCGGCGCCGGCGCTCCCGATCAGCGCGGCGATCGACGACGTAACGACCAGCCGGCCAGGAATCTTGTTCTCCAGCATGTGCTCGGTCACGGGCGCCCAGGTTTGCACCACACTCATCAGATTGAGATCGATCGTATTGAGCCAGGCTTTTCGGCCTACCTTGTGGGAAGGCCCGCGAAAGCCGCCGCCGCCGGCGTTGGCGAAGCAGCTGTCGACTTTTTCAAATCGTTCAAGCGTCTTCTCGAAGGCGTGCGCGACCGCGGCTTCGTCGGTGACGTCGCAGGCAAAGCTCTCTACCTCACCTCCCAGGGCGCTCAGTTCCGCTTTTGCCGCCGCATTCTTTTCCTCGTTTCGCCCCCATAGCGCAACGCGAGCGCCGGCCTTTACCAGGCCCCGACCGTAGGCCAGACCCAATCCGCCGTTCCCGCCGGTGACAATCGATACGTGATCTGTAAGTTCAAACACTGAAAGTTACCCCTTCACTCTATTCCGTTGTTCTTGAAAATCCGGGAAGACACCAGCGCTTCGGCAGGGCTTTGCTGCAGGCCCAGGAGATTCCCGTCGGGATCGCGTCCGAACATGATTTCTCCGCCGTCCATCGGCGCGGGTTCGGTAACGATCGTTCCCCCGGCGCGAAGGAATAGCTCCCGCGCTTCTGCCATGTCCGACACATCGAACACGATCATGTTGTAGCCGAGAGCCTCCAGCGGACGCGGAGTTTCCAGGTCTTGTGTGGGATGACTGTGGAACTGGAAAATCTCGAGTTCGAGGTTGCGCACCTGGAACCACGCCGCCTCCGCCGCACCGCCATCGAGCCCCGCCACGTTGTCGAACTTTTCACCCTTCAGGCGCATGAAGAACCATTTGCCGAAGGAGCGGAACTTGGGCTGGCCAAGCAGCACCGAGTAAAAATCGGTGAGGCGGTCCATATCCGGCGTGGCGAGGGCCACCTGGCGGATGCGGTATTGATTCTTCGGCGGCGCGGGCAGCGCCAGCTGTTCGACGTCCACATGTTCGAGCTCTACGACAAGCTCGTCGAAGTCGCGGGCATAGGCATAGAACACCGGATTGCGCTCGTTCAGCTGCTGCATCTCCCGGACACCCATGAACCGCGCGCCGCCGGCGAGGAACTTCTGGTAGGCCTGGGTTTTTTCATCGACCTGGAAGCACACGTGCATGATCCCGGGACCGATCACCTCCATGGGCGCTGTCCTGCGCGCCGCGGCGGACGGATCGTCGAAGGACATGAACCGGATCTGCGCGTTCACGCTTCGCATCATGGCGGTGTTGGCCACGACGCCGTCGCGGCCCGCAAGCTGATCGAAGGCGGAGCTTGAAGAGATCGGAGACTGATCGACCAGTTCCAGGTCCACGGCGTCGCGATAGAGCTCGATGGTCTGAGCAAGATCGCTCACGCTTGCCCCGATATAGCTGATCCCCTTAATGACGGAGTCGCCGGGCAACTCAGAGGTGACCGGCCCGCGAGAACAGGCGGTCAACACCATCGCCATGAGCGTCAGTAGCAGGGCGGGGCTCGCCGACCTGGCCCCGCGGAACTCCCGCTCAGCTTCTTTGTTCGACTTCGACATTGGCGTCACTCCTGGGCATGTGGGATGCCTCACTTATCCGCCTTAAATTAACTTATAGTTAACTTATTGGCGATTTCAAACGCTTTGTACTATAGTTATTCGGGCTCAAGGCAATCTTTAGTAAACAATTATAACACTTATGAAGGTGTGAAGGGGGATTTATGACCTGCTCAGACCCTAAACCCGTGTTCACGGTGGGATGCCTCATTCTCGGGGCTTACTCGGGCGCCGCACTGGCGCAAGGCACCGACACGACCCAAACGGCTCGCGCGGACAACAGCGTGATGGAGGTCGTGACCGTTACGGCCTCGAAGCGGGAATCAACGCTTCAGGAAACCCCCATCGCAGTGACGGTGACAACGGCGGAGCAGATCGAGGATGCGCAGGTCCGGGACCTGATTGACATCCAAAGCCTGGTTCCATCCCTGCGCGTGAGTCAGTCGAGCCTGTCCGGCAACGTAAACTTCATCATCCGTGGCTTCGGGAACGGTTCGGCCAACCCAGGAATCGAGCCGTCCGTGGGCGTGTTCGTGGACGGCGTTTACCGGTCCCGGGCCGCGTCGCAGATTAGCGATTTGCCAGATCTCCAGCGCGTGGAAGTCCTGAGCGGCCCGCAGTCAACGCTGTTTGGCAAGAACGCCTCGGCGGGTGTCATCAGCATCGTTACCCAGGAGCCGCAGTTTGAGCCTGGGGGAGTCGTGGAACTGTCCTATGGCAACTACGATGCGGTCTTTGGGAAGGCCAGCATCACCGGGCCGATCAGCGACACGCTGGCCTACAGCCTGGGAGGCACGATCAATCGGCGCGATGGCTACGTCGACGACATCATCATCAACCAGGACTTGAATGACCGGGATCGATGGGGCGTTCGCGGTCAGCTGCGTTATGAGCCAAACAGCGATCTGAAATTCCGCCTCATTGCCGATTACGACGAAATCGACGAGGTCTGCTGCGCGGCCACGAACGTTGTAGATGGCCCCCTGGGCGGTGTAGTACGAGCCATCGGCGGCGAGTTTATTCCCGATGAACCGCTGTCCCTCGAAAGCACCGTCAACTATCCCCCGACCAATAGAATCAAGAGCTATGGCCTGTCGCTGCAGGGCGACTGGGCGGCCGGTGCGATTGACGTGACCGGCATAGGCTCCTATCGGCGCAACGATTCCTTCTTCAATCAGGACAGCGACTTCACCAGCCTCAACTCGATTGGCACGAACATCAATGAAGTCGATATCGAGACCTACACCGGCGAATTGCGGGCAGCTTCAAACTACGACGGGCGCGCCAACTTTCTCGTAGGCGGTTTCTTCTTCTATGAGGAAATCGATCAGGGCGCGCGCTTTGGAAACGGAGAAGGCTTTGTGCAGTTCGCAAACGCCGTTACCGGGGGTGCCTACAGCGCCCTGGAGCCTACTTTGCGCGCGCTCGTACCCGGTATTCCCGCCGGCGAGTTCGGTGGCGTGGGCCAGGGACGGATGCTGGATTACGAATACGAAAACACCGCGTACTCGATCTTTGGACAGGTGGATGTCGATATCAGCGACCGGCTGGTACTGACGCTCGGCGCCAACTACACGGAGGACGAGAAAGAGGCGGCTTCCAACAACATCAGCACCGATGTGTTCTCCGGAATCGACCTTGTTCAGGCAGGGTTCAACGCCGCCCTCGTTCAGGGGGCACCTCCGGAGCTGGCGAGCGTCCTTGCCTCAAACCCGGAAAGCAACCCGTTCCTGGCTTTGCAGGGACTGCAGTTCAACCCTCCTTACCTGAACTATCCCAATGCTGTCGAGGACGGGCAAACCGACGATGACGACCTGACCTACACCCTCCGCCTGGCCTTCGACGCGTCGGACGCGATCAGCGTCTACGCAACCTACGCCACGGGCTTCAAGGCGTCTTCCTTCAATCTGAGCAACGATAGCCGCCCCTTCGCCTCGGACTTCACCCCGGGGTCACCTTTCCAGTCACCGCCCCCCGCCGCGTCGCCGATTCGCGATGCCGGGCTCGCCGTGGCTAACCTCAGAACGGGTTCGCGCTTCGCCGGACCGGAAGAATCCGAAGTGTATGAGCTTGGCCTCAAGGGTCTTTGGAGCAACTTCTCCATGAATATGGCGCTCTTCGATCAAACCCTGGAAGGCTTTCAAACAAACGTCTTCACCGGAACGGGATTTATCCTCGGCAACGCCGAACGGCTGTCCGTAAGAGGCTTCGAGATCGACACGAGACTGTCCCCGACACCCAGTCTTGCGTTTACGGCCGCCGCCACCTATCTCGACGCTGAGTACGATCGCTTCACCGGCGGATCCGCGCTGTCACCAAACTTCACGGTGGTGCCGACCGATCTCAGCGGTGAGCGCCCGGCCGGGATTCCGGAGTGGTCCGTGGCCCTGGGTGCGACCTACACCGTCGGCCTGGGCAGCGGCAGATCGCTGCGCATGCATGCGGACTACTACCGGGAAAGTGAAGTGGAAATCGTCAATGGAGTTTCCGATTTTCAGCGTGACGTGGAGAACCTCAACGCCACGGTGACCCTGGAGCTGGCGAGCGGCTTGGAGTTTTCGATCTGGGGGCGGAACCTGACGGACGCCGATACCCTCAACCTCGTGTCCCCCGCCGTGGGCCTGCCCGGTTCGCTGGTCGGCTTTAGAAACCAGCCGCGCACCTACGGTGCTCTTATGCGCTATCGCTTCTGAACAAACGGCCGGGCCTGGCGAGCGAGGTGCCGCGAAGGCCTCGCGCTCTTAGCCCTCGGTAGATTCGGGTCGGGTAGGGCGTCTCGGCCGCACCAGCGGCCCGATTATCTCCGACGGAGGCCGGACCTTCAGGTTTCTTCCCAGGACGTCGTTGCGCACACCGGCAAGGCTACCCAGGATCATGGCCACGGTAACGTCTTCCACGATCTGACGATCAGCGCCGCTGCGAATGAGGTACTCGCCAGCGGATGCCGGGAGTCCGAAGGAGATTTCGGTGGCTGCCGTGGCGATGTCAATCGGCATGTTGTACAGATCGGCGGTCAGCTTGGAGAAATACTCCACAGACGGCTCGCGATCGAAATGCGTGGGATCCTGGGCGCCGGCTATATTCGGATAGGCCTGGAGCCTCTCGATGATCAGCCCGCGTTCCTCGATGTAGACAAGGTAGGCTCGCGTTACCTGTCGGACGAGATCCTCATAGGTGTTGGCCGCTTCAGCCGCGGCAAACTGTTTCCCCCGCAGGTGGCGATACTCGCGTTCCAGCAACTCCCGGAGAAGATCCACCAGATTGCGGAAATACCGATACATGAGGGTCTTGCTGACGCCCGCCCGCTGACCGATGGTATCCAGGGACAGCTCCGCGGTGCCCTCCCTGGCGACCAGTTCAGCCGTGCTGTCGAGAATCATCTCCCGGCGTTTCTCGCGACTGAAGCGACGCTTTGCGCCAGCCTCTGGATTGCCACCCATTCCTTCGAGTTTCCTCTTATCCGTTTAGAGAGCGTAAACCGCGAACCCGGTCTGATCACCCTCGCCCTCGCGCGCACCTGGCGTTGTCGCAGTCACTCCGGGTTCGGATCATTCGTTGAAACGGAATCCGAACATCGTGCGCAGGCATAGTATCGCCCATGGCCGTGTCGCGAGCCGCTGTACGGCCCGGCTGAAAACAGCGGTCGCGCTTCATCGGTCCGCCCATCGTGTTTCGAGTCGTTCCCAGGGGGGCGGATCGCCGATGGTCTCAAGCATGAAGTCAATGAACACGCGCACCTTGGCCGTGAGTACATTGGACTTCGGATACACCAACCAGATCGCGGACTGATCCTGGATCTGATAGTCCGGCAGCACACGCATGAGCGAGCCATCCTGGAGCTGCGGGTACACACTCCACAGCGAGTTCATGGAAATACCCACGCCCGCGACCGTGGCGACGCGCATGCTGGCGCCGTCATCGCAGATCACACGGTTCCGCTTATCCGGGGGTGGGAACTTGCCCGGTGGCAGGTCGCCGTTCGCCGCCAGCACTCGAGGTGTTTCATTGCTGAAGAGCAGCAGCTGGTGATCGCTGAGCTCCCGCGGAGACGCCGGTCGTCCGTGCCGCTCCAGATACTCCGGAGAGGCGCAGAGAATGCGAGTGTCGTCCCCCAGCTTTCTCGCGCGCAGGCTGCTGTCGACCGCCGGGAAGTTTCTAAGAGCCAGGTCGTAGCCGCCCTCAATGAGATCGACCTGGGTATCGGAGAGCTTCATCTCCAGGTGCACCTCGGGATAACGCTCCAGAAAATCCGGCAGCACCGGGGCAATGTACAGCTGCGCAAAAGTACTCGAGGCCGCGAGGCGCAGCTTGCCCGACACCGTGCCCCGGCCATGCCCCAGGGCGGCCAGCGCCGCATCCTTCTGTGCCAGGATCTCGCGAGCAAAAGGCAGGAATTCCGCACCTTCGAGGGATAGGGACACTTTCCTGGTGGAGCGGTGCAGCAGGTCGGCCCCGATCTCTTTTTCCAGCTTCGCCAGGCGGGCGCTGGCCACCGCGGGTGCGAGACCCAGCTGCCGGCCAGCGGCGCTGATGTTCAACAATTCCGCGGCCGTCACAAAGAGCCGTATGCCTTCGGTATCCACAGCGCGCACCTCCGCGGCAATTATATAGAAATTCCGAAAACTGAACTCCTTCATTGGCTGTTTTATTAGGTTGGTAGCAGCAATACATTGAGCGCATCAGCGAACAGGGATTCAACGACATGTTGATGAAAGTGAAATCCGCAGAGACCTTCAGCCCGATCAACCGCGCGTACAACGCGGTATTCAGGCCCGGCCGCCTGTCTGTCGGCCTGGTCGTGCCAATTGAGAGCTACCCAAAAACCCCCATCCCCGCCATGACCCAGCATATTGAGCGTGTACAACTGGCGGAGGCGCTCGGCTTCCCGGCCGTGTGGCTGCGTGATGTGCCCTTCAACGTCCCCAGCTTCGGGGATGCCGGGCAAATCTACGATCCCTTTGTCTACCTCGGCGCGCTTGCGGCCAGTACCCGCAATATTGCCCTGGGTGTAGCCAGCATTGTGCTGCCCCTGCGCCATCCCGCCCAGGTGGCCAAGGCCGCCGCAAGTGTTGACCACCTCTCGCAGGGGCGACTGCTCATGGGCATTGCCTCCGGGGACCGGCCGGAGGAGTTTCCGGCCATGAATGCCTCGTTTGCCGGGCGCGGTGCGCTGTTTCGCGACAGCTACGATTACATCCGCTCCATGGGCGAGTCCCGGCCGCGCTTCGCCAACTCCCAGGGCGCTGTGGCCGGTGATCTCGACATGCTGCCCAAACCCGTTGGTGGCCGCTTGCCTCTGCTCGTCACCGGTGCCAGCCGACAGGATCCGAGCTGGATTGCCGAGCACAGCGACGGCTGGATGACCTACCCGCGTCCCCTGCACCAGCAGGCACAGATCATCGAGGACTTCCGCGATCGCATCGCGGCGGCGGGCATGGATGACAAGCCGGTGATGGAGCCTTTGTATGTCGATCTGACGGAGGACCCCGACGAGGCGGCCTCACCCATTCATCTGGGCTTTCGCATGGGCGTGAACACGCTGCGTGACTATCTCGAATCGCGGCGGCGTATCGGCGTAAACCACGTCGCTCTGAATCTGCGCTTCAACCGTGCGGCTCCCGAGGACACGCTGCGCCAGCTCGCGGAGAACCTGGAACTCAGCCATCGCGAGGGAACCGAATCATGAGTAAGACCATACTTATCACCGGTGCCACGGACGGCATCGGTTTCGAAACCGCAAAGCTACTTGCCGCCGCCGGCCACCACCTGCTCATACACGGTCGCAGTGCCGACAAACTGGCTCGTACCCACGCCGAACTGAGGGACCTGGACGGTGCTGGCAAAGTCGAGACCTTCCGCGCGGACCTATCAAAGTTGGACGAGGTTGCCGCTCTGGCGCGAGCGCTGCGCGCGGCGCATCCCCGCCTGGACGTGCTGATCAACAATGCCGGTGTGTACAAGGTCTCCGGACCTACCACGGTGGATGGGCTGGACCTGCGCTTTGTGGTGAATACGCTCGCGCCCTATCTGCTGACGCAGTCCCTGCTTGAGCTCATGTCCGCGGAGAGTCGCGTGGTGAACCTTTCCTCGGCCGCGCAGGCGTCGGTCGACCTCGCGGCCCTCGCCGGCGAAAAAGACCTGGGTGACGGCGAGGCCTACGCCCAGAGCAAGCTCGCGCTCACCATGTGGTCTTTCCAACTTGCGCAGACTCTGGGGCCCGAGGCGCCCGTCATCGTCGCAGTCAATCCCGCATCCCTTCTCGCCAGCAAAATGGTGAAGGAAGCCTACGGCGTGGCAGGCCACGACTTGTCCATCGGCGCCGATGTGCTTGTGCGTGCCGCGCTGGACGAGGAGTTCGCTCAGGCCCATGGCCGCTACTACGACAACGATCACCAGCGCTTCGCCGACCCCCATCCGGATGCGCTCAACCCCGAAAAGAACCGCGCGCTCGTCGCGACTGTGGAAAAACTCATTGATCAACGATTGAAGGCGCCGCACTGAAAACGACCGGGCAAACCCGTGGGCGACGCGTCCCCTAGAACCAGGCAAAACAGGAGGAAAACGCATGAAGTACGAAGGATTCACAACGTTCACCACGCAGCACAGTGACGGCATCCTCACCGTCACCTTTGATTTCGGCAGCGTGAACGTTCAGGGCCAGGAAATGCTGGCGGACCTCAACAGCCTCGCCATGCGGCTCGAACGGGATCGCGGCACGAAGGTCGTGATCTTCCAGTCCGCAAACCCGGAAATCTGGGTGTGCCACTACGACACCGAATTGCTCAAGGACATGTCCGACGAAGCGGTTTCCCGCGACGAGGCCCGGCTGCTGGACCTGCAGTCGGTCTGCGAGCGCATCAGCAAAGTGCCCCAGGCCACCATCGCCAAGCTCGAGGGCTTTGCTCGCGGAGGCGGCCATGAACTTGCCCTGGCGCTGGATATGCGCTTCGCGGCGCGCGGCAAGTTCAAGTTCATGCAGATGGAAGTGGGCATGGGCATTCTGCCCTGCGGCGGAGGTGCCTCACGCATGGCCCGGCAAACCGGGCTGGGCCGGGCCCTGGAAATCATTCTCAGCGCCCGCGACTTTGATGCCGACGAGGCGGAAGCCCTGGGGACGATAAACAAAGCCCTGGAGCCCGATGAGATCGGCGACTACGTCGACACGCTGGCCAGAAGAATCGCCCGCTTCCCGGCGGAGTCCATCAACGCCTGCAAGCAGGCCGTGTACGAATCCATCGACAAGCCCATCGACGAGGCGCTGAAGGCCGAGGCCTACTGGCTGTACCAGGCCACCAGCAAAACTCCGGCGCTGAAACGTTTCGCCATCGCCGATGAGCAGGGTCTGGAGCACGACATCGAAAATCAGCGCAACTGGAACGAGCTGGTCATGGGCGTTCAGGACATCCACTGAAAGAGAGCGAAGCGAGGACGACGCGATGCGAGCCATGATTTTGAACAGCTACGGTGAAAGCGCCGTATTCGAGCCCGCCGAATTGCCTGAACCGGAGGCGGGCCCCGGTCAAGTACTGGTGCGCATTGCCGCGACCAGCGTAAACACCGTCGACACGATGATCCAGCAACTGGGGCAGGATCTAGCGCCCCTGACGCCAGATCTGCCTGCGGTCCTTGGCATGGACTTTGCCGGGACGATCGAAGCGGTAGGCGAGGGAGTCACCGATTTCGTCGCCGGCGACGAAGTCTATGGCTGTGCCGGTGGGCTAGCGCAGCTGCCGGGCGCGTTGGCGGAGTACATGGTGGCCGACGCGCGGCTCGTCGCGAAAAAGCCAACGTCCCTGTCCGTGCGCGATGCGGCCGCCCTTCCCCTGGTTGGCATCACGGCGTTCGAGGGTATGGAGCGCAGCAATGTACGCCCGGGGCAGAAAGTGCTGGTACACGGTGGTGCCGGCGGCGTTGGTCACGTGGCCGTGCAACTGGCGCTACACCGGGGCGCCGAGGTTTATGCCACCGGTGGCGGAGGATCGTCCCTGGACGCTATCCGGCGGTTTGGCGCTACCGCCATCGACTACACATCGGAGACGGTCGAGGACTATGTGGCGCGCTACACGAACGGAGCAGGTTTCGACGTCGTCTATGACTCGGTCGGCGGCGCAAACATGTCCCGGTCCTTCGAGGCGGCCGCTCTGAACGGCCAGGTGGTCACGACGGTCTCCATGCTTGAGATCGACCTGACCCCGGCGCACTTCAAGGGCCTTTCGCTGCACGTGGTGTTCATGTTGATTCCCATGCTGCACAACTACCAGCGGGAGTCGCATGCAGAGATACTCAAGAGCTTGAGCGACATCGTGGATGCGGGCGGACTGAAACCGCTCGTTGATGACACGCGCTTCGGCCTGGCCGAGGTCGGGATGGCCTACGATCATCTGACGAGCGGCAGCGCGGTGGGCAAGGTGGTCGTGGAAGTCGCCGGAGGTTAAACCCTTTCTAGCTCCCCCGACAGCGCGCCGTCGCTGAGCGGCTCCCGCGCGCTTACGGGTCGTCGTGCGGGCAGGTGGGACGCGGAAGCCGTTGACGTTCGGTGCCCGAGGGGTCGTCTGGCTCTCAGCGTGGCGCGCTTGCTTCCAATTCATTAAGCTCTTCGCACAACAATCCAAATGGCGGCTTTACCTTGATAGCGACACCAGTGGCCAAATCTCTGGCGAGACTCCTTACGACATCGCGGGCCGTCATCCGCAGCGGCACAGTCCTGCTCTTCGCTACCGTACTGCAAAGCCCTTCAACCTGGAGTGAACCCGTGGCCGATCCGGAGCAAGAGCGCCCCGCTTTCCCCTATGTTTACCACATGATTCAGGCCGGTCTCTGGGAGACCGCCAACACCACGGGGAAGACGTACTACCCCCCCACCTACGACGCCGACGGCTTTACGCACGCAACGTCGAATCCCGCAAAACTTCTTGCTGTCGCTAATCACTTCTATCAGGACGTGCCGGGCGACTGGCTGTGCCTGCGCATGACCGTGGAAAGCCTGGCGGCCACCGGGGTGAAGACGATCTATGAGGGCACCGCTCCGGTGGGTGATATTCAACCCGACTTCGATGGTTCGGATGACGAGCTGTTTCCGCACATCCTGGGCGGCATCGATCCCGCCGCAGTTCTGGACGTAGTCCCCATAGAGCGCTCCGACGACGGACGCTTCCTGGCCATCCCCGGGGTCACCGATCAGACGCAGTGACCAAGGGCCCTCGGCCTGCCGGGAGTCGCCTCCGGCAGGCCGTGTGATCATTAACAACATCGCCGTCACACTCCTGCTTTTCCTTGCGGCGGCAGGGCCAAAGGCGGCTCCCGCGTTACCGCAACTAAACTGGCGCTTCGACGAGCCGTCGGGCGAACTCGCTGGCAATCATCGCTTTGTCCCGGGGGTCGACGGCTCGGCCGTGTTCTTCGATGGCTATACGACCGTGGTCCGGCAGAGCAGCGACGCCATCCCGGACCTGACCGAGGGATTCACGATTGTGGCCTGGCTTGCGATTGCGGCCTATCCCTGGGGTCAGGTTCCCATCGTCAACCAGGGAAGCGACGAAATCCGCGGTCTGAGCTTTGATCTGACCGCCAGAGGTGCATTGAGACTCAAGGTGGTCGCTGACGGGCGCGAACTCGTCGCGACCAGCGAGGAGTACCTCCTTGCACACCGGCGCTGGACGCACGTTGCCGCACGCTTCGATCCGGCATCCGGCCTCGCGGTGTTTCTCGATGGACGGCGAGTCGCCGAAGCCGCGATGCCCGAAATCATCAATCAGGGCGGTCGCAATCCCAGCGGCCGCCTGCAGCAGGCCAGCGACCTCGACCTCTTGATCGGTGCGACGCGCGAGCCCGTCCGGCCGGCGGGCTATCACCGATTCCAGGGCAGCCGGCCTGGTCACATGTCGCTGGATGGCCTGCTCGATGAGTTAAGTGTGTTCCCCGTACCGATAACGGATCCTGAAATTCGCGCGCTCGCCGAGGCTTACGCGCCCGGGGAGCCGGCCATCGAGCCTCGCGTCATGCCATCCGGACCCCCCGGGCCGGGGCGTTTCGGGGCCTACCAAACCACCCTCAAGTACCACCCGGAGTGGGATGCGCTATCGCGCGTCGGCGACCACGCAGACGTGATCGTGCGCTTCGACTCATCCTCCGCGCGGGTGGTGTTCTGGCGCGGCACCCAGTACTCGCCGGCCTGGGTGACGGGTAATGGGCTGTGGATGGCTGACCAGAGCGTCGAAGGCTACGACGACGATTACACCTGGGAGCACATGAATGACAAGCACAACCGCTATTCACAGGTGCGCGTCATCGAGAACCACGACGCCCGGGTGGTCGTGCACTGGCGTTACGCCCCCGTGGATGTGCACGACCGGCGCATGAACGTGGACGAGCGCTCTGAGATGGGCGCGTGGGTCGACGAGTACTACAGCTTTTACCCGGACGCCATGGGCGTACGTCGCGTGTCCTGGACGACGGACACGCTGGGAGAGCCGGTGCAGTTCCAGGAGTCGATCCCGCTCCTGCATCCGGGGCAGGTGCAGGGCGACCTCATCGAGCCGGTGTACGCAACGGTCGGCAATCTCGAGGGCGAGACCGGCGCCCTGGCGTATACGGCTGACGCATCGCGAACCCGGACGGATTTTCCCGAGAACCTCGTCATCCAGATGCATCACTTCAGATCCGAACAGAAGCCGTTCATCGTCTTCGAGCCCGGCAATCGCATGACCTACCTCTGGGACCTCGATGAACGTTCCCTGGCGCGCCCCGGTTCGAGCAGCCACTGGCCCGTGGGAAAGCTTTGGTCCGACGGCCGCACCGCGCAGGCGCCGGATCGCGCGACAAGCTTTCTGGGTTTCCCGATCTCCGAGCCGCCGATCACCACCCGTGCCGGGCGCAGTGAGATCCGGTCGCTCTACGGCATGACCGATCGGTCCTTCGAGGATCTCGTGACCGTCGCCCGAGCCTGGTCGCAGGCGCCCTCGGCCTCGGTGATGGGCGATGCCTTTGAAAGTCTAGGCTTCGACCGCGCCGAGCGCGTGTTTCGCTTCGCGCGCCGCGGCGACGGCTATGAACTGAACATCCGCATCGACGCCAGTGATGCATCGCCGCTTCACGGCGTTCCGATACTCATCGAAAACTGGGGTGACACCACCGTCACGGCCGAAATCGACGGCGCGCCGGTGCAGCCGGGCGAGCGATTACGCGTTGGTCATGTGCACGCGCTCGAGGGAACGCACCTTGTAGTCTGGCTCGGGTATGAGGCTACGAGCCCGATCCGTATCCGCCTGTCCGAAATTGTTGACGCAAACTGAATGTCTATCTTTCGCGCACCGCCACGTCCCGTGCAAGGAAGCTGCCTTTATTCGGCGAATCGCATTGGACATCGTCTCGCTTAATCCCCGCAATCCGGCGGCTCCGTATGAGCACCTGAAAAACGCATTACGCATGGAGACACAGATGAAACACATTCATTCCTTCGAACGGCGCGGCTTACGCGGGCCGCTTACCGCCATGGCCTTCTCCCTCGGTCTCATCGCGTCGGTCACGTTTGCGCAAGAGGAAACAGTCAGTGAAGAGCGTCGTGCTCAGTTTACGGAGTATCTGGAGGAGATGGTCACTCGTCTGGAACTGTCGGAGCAGCAGCAAAGCGATATTGCGCCGATCATCAGGGAAAGCCTGGGGAAGGGTCGGGCCATCATGGAATCCTACGGTATCGGCAACGGAGAACGACCGCGCCCGCGACAGCTCCGTGGCATGCGCGGAGAGATGCAGGATCTACAGCAGGAAACCCAAGCTGAACTTGCGAACATTCTCTCCGACGAGCAGATGGATGAATACCTGGCTCTGCAGGAGGAGCGACAGGCGAAGATGAGAGAGGAGATGAGAAGCCGGATGGGGCGCTGACAGCTCCCGGCCATTGCGTAAGCGACGCTTAGGCGGGCAGCTTGCACTGGGCTTGATCTGTCGGGCAGTTCCAGACCAGGTGTGGCCCCTCATTAAGAGCAGACGCTCAGAGCTGGTTCTCCGCGTGTCTCGATCCGGCCAGTAGCGGTCGGCAGTGGAGGGGGCTCACCGCATTCGATACGCTAGAGATCAGGGAAGACAGCTGGGTCCTCAACATGTTGACGTACGGGCATGCGAACGCGGTCTCGCTAAATGGCAGTCAATCGTCATGAGCAGGCTTATCCGATTGGCTACATCCTTTTTTGTATTTACTCTAAGCGGTTGTTCGCGTGATTACAGTTGGGAACGAGAGCTTTATTTTCAGCTAGAAAGGGATTCCAGCCCTTTGTCTGTTTACATTGCCCCTACCGATTATGGAGAGGGGAGTCTAAGCAAAAAGGGGCCATACAGACCCGTACTGCACTTCCTGACAGATTGCGGGAATCGGCATGTGGAGCTAGACGCGGTTGCGCTGATTCGCGGAGAAGAAGTCGAGGTTCTTCCGATTGACAGGTTTGAGAAGAGCTTTGGTGATTGGCCAAGAGGTGGCTGTGTGACCTACTTTACGAGCGACATCTGGTTGGACATAGATTTCGTTACAGTCCGACAGTTCAAGTTAAAAGTACGATACTTCACGTCGGAAGGTCAGCAAGTTGCTACTGAATTCACGGCTATCCTAGAAGCTAGCTTTTCTGAAGGCACCACCAGGCACTCGTGGATCTCCGCGTAAGCGCATTAGCAAGCACAGGCTGTAAAGACACCTCGCGCTGGGAAGTCTGATTTGGGTCGATGGCAGAAGTCGGAGTGGAACGGTCGCGAACGACTGCACTCTCGGAAGCGGACGCCCGTGGCCATGGGGTCTAACAGCTGCCTCCGGCCAGGAGCGGCCGGCGATCCTCAGCAAACATAACGTAGATACTCAAGAACCTGACCGTGGCTAGGCCTCCGGCGGTCGGAACGCGTAGCGGCACAGGCGCTCCACCTTGTCGCGCTCGTAGGCACGAACGGCAAACTCTGCGTGCAGCGAAAAACCAGCTTTCTCTCCGACGGTACCCGATAGACCATCCTCAAAGGCAGGCAAGGTCTGAAGGGTGAATACCTTGCAGCCCTTTTTGGGGTCCGAGAGCGATACAGTAGGTGATGGAGACGCTTTGGTTGATCGCACGCGCTCATTGCACTCTTTCTGCTTTAGACGATCTTGCTTCAAGTGGTATCTTTTCCACGTACAAGGCCTGCGGATTTCAGTCTGTGTCGACATATTTCAGAAAGCGGCGTTCTGCTCGTGCTGAGCGACGGTTTCAAAGGAGTCAGCGCTGGCGCGCTAAAGCACCATGCGTCATTGCATTTCTATTACTGCTACTTCCGGGTGTTGGTTGGCCCTCAGCGGCCTACGATGTGGTGGAGATTCGTTTAGAAGGATTTAAGCAACGTCAGTTTTATCGGAAACTCGCCTTTCGAAACGTGGGTCAAACGAGGGCGAGAACTTGGTGGCCCTACCCGCTCTTTGCTGCTGCTATTTTCCCCGTTCATGCGGGTCGTTGCGGGGATCCAGTTGTAACGAGCTCCTTTGACTATAAGTTTGAGTCCGGCAGGAAGATTTTCGTCGAGGAGCTAGGCCGTTTCCTTAGAAAGAGCGAGTGTCTTGGTGAAAGTCCGGTCATAGAGGGAGAGGCGCAGGAGTCAATGTATTATCTCTGGCTGTTTGAGAACATGGACTTCGATACTGATGTCATCGACCTAAACCTTGCGCTGTTTTTGAAGAAAATCACCAAGCGTCTACTCTCTTATGACGAGCCGCTCGAGCTGGAAGGCATCCATGAAAGACTCGAGATGTGTAGAACGCAATGCTCTCCACACCCGGAGTATCTTATTGCGCTGTTGCTAGCAACGGCGGACGCTTACGCACGAGAAGACAGCTTGAACGAGGCGCATTTGTGGCGTGAGTTTGCTCTGAACCATGCGTTGAGGATGCCATTTTTTTATCAGCACGCTGCCGACCCGTTGTTGCGCCATACTCTTCGAGCATTGAAGCACTCCATCAAAGTTCAGGATTTTGTATCGGCGAGGCAATGGCTTAGGAGCGCAGAGAAGCTTGATGCTTCAGACGATCTCTCCTACGCGGCTACTGCCCGACTAGCGATAGAAGCAAACGAAACGGCAGGAAACTATACCGAGGCGCTAACGTCTGAGATGATCCTCTACAGTTCTCAACCGTACTACCAAGACGGCGGTGCAAACTACTCTAAGTATCTGCCATTAGGCACGTATCGCTTTAGAGTAGAGGAAGGCCGCGTGGAGTACGGCTTCCTGCGCTGCGACGATGCCACGTACTCTATCGACTTCGAGTCTCACTGGCGCCTACCTCAGGACATGGCTGGGGGCGAAGACAAATGCAGGCTCTTTGCGTTGGGTGCGGTAGGTAGCCGGGTTCGCATAGAGTCCACGCTCAAGACTACAGACCAAGACCTTTAGGCACCCTCTGACAGATTCGTTGAAGCGCAATCCGCCTCAGGGCATCTACACACCTTGCGGACGGAACTGGGGGAGTGATCGCCTGCGGAGAACTGTTCACCGCAGCCGCCTCAACGGTGTAGCGGAAGCTCACCGTGGGCGGTTCGACGTGGTCCCGGGGTTTGTCGCCGTGGATTTTGACCAAGTAGAGATAGGTCCTGTCTCCTGCTGAATGCAACTCTCTACTTCATGTAATTTCGAGAAAGTTTCCGCGGGTACTTTAATCCAGACTTTTCTAATCATCAGGTCATCGAGACGCGACCGTCGCCGATCGGCCAAGAGCGGCGAACTTTAGAGCAAAAAACCCGCCTGATCTTCATGTAAGATCTCAACAACGGCGCTTCTTAAAGGGACTTTGAAATCCGAACGTCGGTACCGCTCTGATGCATGACAAATACTTGTTGACGAATGAGCAATTGCCGCCAACTCAAAACTCGTTATTTACTCTGCAAATAATCAGGCCTGTCTGGTGCATAGGATTGAAAATGATGAGTCGTCTTCTGCAACCGCCAAGCACATCACTTTGGCTGACGAGAAGGGCGTTGGGTACAACAGTCTGTCTGACAGCGCACTGGCCACTAGGACTTATAAACCGCTGCATGGTTCTGCCGCCCGAGCTGTGAGCGGAATGTACTCGAATTCTTACCTCGTGTTCGGGGACTGCAAGAATGTTGCAGATGAACCTTACCACTCATCAGCGCCAAATTACGCTGAAAACATTGCATTTGTAGGCTCAGATGGGTTACTCAGGGTCGACTAATTAACTTGAAATCGCGCAGCCGCAGGTGCAATCAGATCGCGTGAGTCACGATTCAAGACAGACTGCAACCGCCCTACTAAGGAATTGAACCGCTACCAAATGCAAAGTCCATCGGCACTCAGTGTGACACCACCTACACGCAGTTGATATCTAGGTGGTTCCCGGTGCGGTAGAGACTTCAGAGCTATGATTTCGAGTAGATCTCTTTATGGACGATACGAAGGGGCTACGGCTGAAATCGTTAAGGTGATAGGCGACGAATTCGTAAGCTAAAAAAGCCCAGTCCTACTAAGACAAGCGTTGTGGGCTCAGGGACAACAGCAGTCGCGTTTATTCTAAAGGCTCCCAACAATGCAGGCACAATAGATGTACCAGTGTTCCTAAGGCCAACATCATCTATTGAGTTCAGATTCCAGGTAATTGACTCACCGCTTACGGAACTTGCAACTAGCCAGTACTTTTCCCCTGCCGTAAGCATGGTCACTCCGGAGAGGTTGCCCGACGATATATCGAGGGTGCCGAACCGATTCTCGACGACCACATCAAATGTTTCTAAAAGCACTCCGTAAGTGTCTGCGCCAGAGTCTTGAAATATTTGAAATGACGCTGTCTGCGGTCGTGGCGTGTTTCCAAAAACCCCCATTCCTACATCTACTGACGCGGCTATAGCAGTTGAGGAAGCCGTAAACTGTGATCCCTGCGTAAACGCGGAAGAAATTAGCTTGCCGGTGCAACATATGAATCGGTTTTCGGCTCCCAAATTACTGTAAATAGCCGCGGCGTGTGTAGGTATTGCGCATGTTGACCTGCCTGGGGATTTTCGAGCCACCTGTTACTTGAGAGACTGGCCCTCGCCAAGGAGCGAGTGTCATGAGAAGCAGTCGGTTTTCGGAAGAGCAAATGGTCCGGATTCTCCGCGAGGCGGATACCGAGCCGGTGTCCGAGGTGGCCAAGCGCCATGGGATCAGTGAGCAGACGATCTATACCTGGCGCAAGCGCTACGGTGAAGTCGAAGCCGCCGATCTTCGACGCCTGCGCCAGATGGAGAAGGAGAATGCACGCCTCAAGCGT
>JBCDIW010000010.1:0-209842 GCA_038748515.1 Pseudomonadota bacterium | reverse complement strand
TTCGAGGATGCGGGCAATGAAACGAAGCCTCTCGTCCATGTGATTACACTCATTCCAAGGCATCTGGAGAGCCCTCCAAATGCCGAAATGTGTAACCTATGTGCCCGGAATAAAACGGTACCTATGTGTCCGAAAGCTCACTAGGTGTAGACCGAAAACATGGTTTACATCTTGTACCGAAGACAGCGTTTATAGTTTCGGCACGGGCTCTCCCCGGCGGCTCTCGGCTCTCCCCAATAAACAGGGGACGACCGTTGCTGCAGGAAGTTTAACGACGCGGGCTTCGTCGGTTCCCTTTTCAAGGTTAGGTGCATGCGCTCATGGCGACCGTTCTGCTGGGGACAACCTGGCCTGATGCGTTCGATATGCATGCCAAAGCGGAGCCACCAGCCTGGCAGGCGGCTCAGTCCGAACAGCGCATTGGGCGATGCGAAGGGAAGACCATTGTATGTTCGGAACGTTGTCGGTACGCAGGGCGCTGAGCTAACCGAACTATCTGAACACGATCCCGGCACAACGGCACCACACCAGCAAGGACGCCGATGAAAACTGCATAGCACGCGCGGCTGCGCGCGCTCGTTCAGGAATGAACGGACTTGAATGGCATGCTCAACGCTGTGAACGGGATTTTCGTGCCAGGCGAGGAAAACTCCGACAGGTCAGCGGATCCGGTCAAGAGCCTGCCCCACTTTACAGCGTGCCCCTCTTTTCGGGTATCGGGTACAGAATCAGCGAGCACGTCTACTCCCGATAGGACCTTTATCCATCCTATACCCGTGCGGTCGGGCGAACTGTTCCTTCGGATGCGAGCGGTGCGGCGTAACGTACTCAAAGCTGCGCGGCAGTAGCGCCTGCGAGGGTGCCGATGGGTCGCCTTCGAAAGTTCCTTCGAAGACCCAGTCCTGTGCCGGAACTTGTGCACTGTACGTAAAGAAAGCGAGGGATAGTGCCAGCGCGGCGAGGGCGGATTCCGACCAGAGGCTGCGGCGGAGGAACCGGGTCCGGACGTCGATGCTGAGCATAGCTTCCCCCTCGCTGTTTATTCGAATCAGGGCTCGCAGCTTTTCTCGGAGCGCCGGCATTGGGCTCAAAAAAAAACGGCCACCTTCTATGCTTTGACGAGTGAACGCCCGGAATATTGCATCTCGCTCAGCGACAAGCCTGGAGAATCAGATGCAGATTCCAGATAGTACCTTGGCAGCAAAACGTGGAGTGGGTCGCGGGCTGTGGTCTGGCGGCGACTCAATGCAACGCTGGAATCCGCTCCACGAAACGCATCACAAGCCCAGGTAGAAAGGCGCTTAAAAGGCGCTTACTTGTGCTGCACCGAATAGACCAGTTTGTGTGTCGCGCAGTACGCGCGACTCCATTCCACAACGCGGCCATCGATATTGATGCTGGACCTTTCGGTGACCAAGACGGGCGAGCCGACGGGCAGTCCCAGATGCGCGGCGTACTCCTTTGGCAATTCCGCCGCGCGGACTTCGTCATGCACCGAGATGATGCTGATGCCGTAGCGTTCTTGGTAGAGGGTATAGAGAGAGTTGGGTAAGGACTCGACCTTATCGATGTCGGGAAAAATCGATAGCGGCTGCAGAACCATCTCTGCAATGGCGGGTTCATCATTGATAAAGCGCAAACGCTTCAGTTCAACGAGTTCTTCCTTTGTAGCGAGGCCCAGTGCCGTCTGCTCCGATTTCGTTGCACGTCGGCGGCGCGAAGAGAGAACACGGGTTACGGGTATGAGAAGAGGGCCGCCGGGTTCGCGGAGGCGGAAGAAACGAAAAAGCGAACTCTCCTGCGTGTGCTCAGCGACGTAGGTGCCCTTGCCCTGGTGCCGCTCCAGAAGGTTTTCCGCGACCATCTGGTTCAGCGCCTTCCGCACGGTCCCCTGGCTGACGCCCAATTCAGCGGCGAGGGCGATCTCACTTGGAAGAGAGTCCGACGGCTTCCAGAATCCCTCAACCAGTCGCTCTGTTAACAGGTTGTAGACCTGTTTATAGAGTGGCTGAAAGCTTGTTCTCGTCGACACGATATCTTCCGGATTCGCAGGTCCCAGGCGGTCTCCATGACGCACCAGGCCTGGACGATCTTCCCGATCGCACGCAGCGCCCGGGATCATTGTACTGAATGTCGCGACGGAGCCCAGGCAATCACACGTTGCGAAGAGCTCCCGCATAGCGGTGGTGCCAGTATCTGGCGCTCACATAGCAGCCCGCGACCGTCGCCAGCATGACAGCGGCCATAGTCGGCCAGTAAAGGGCCGTGAATCCGCCCGCGGCGCCGATCGGTGAGAAGAAAAGGTACAGGCTTGCGATGCTTGCGAACAGAATGATCGATACGGGCAGTGCATAGCGCCAGGGCGTGAGCTCCACCTCATCTTTCCGCTTGATCCTCCAGGGCGTGCTGCGGGGAGCCATGCGCCCTACAGCCAGCATGATGCCGACCTCCGCGATAAACAGAACGGCATAAAGATGCAGGAAGTGCAGAGTGACGATGTCATCGAAAACGAACTTCGCCAGACCGTAAACAAGCACGTGGAACACGATCACGATCTTGGCACCCAGACTCGGAACACGCTTTGTGAACAGTCCGACGATGACGATGGCGACGACGGGGATGTTGTAGAACCCGGTAAAGACACGAATGATCTGCCACAGACCCTCGGGGGCGAACTGAAGCAGGGGTGCCACGAAGAAGGAAAAAATCGCGATAACGACGCTCGCGATTTTCGCGACCCTGATCATCTCCGAGTCACTCGGTGCACGCTTTCGCAGTGGTTCATAGATGTCCAAGCAGAACAAGGTCGCCGCGCTGTTCAGCAGAGAATTGAAGGAACTGAAGACCGCACCCAGGAGCACGGCGAGGAAGAAGCCGGACAGGTAAACGGGGAGTACGTCCTTGATGAGCTGCGGGAACGCGAGATCGATGGACTGCAGCTTGCCCCCATACATGTGAAAGGCGATGACGCCGGGCATCATCATCATGAAGGGCACAAGCACCTTGAAGAAGCCCGAGAACAGAACGCCCTTCTGGCCTTCCGCGAGGTTCTTGGCGCCGAGCGTGCGCTGGATAACGTATTGATTCGTGCACCAGTAGAACAGGTTCGCGAATATCATCCCGGTGAAGATGGTGCCGAACGGGGTGGGGTCGTCTCGGTCGCCGATTGCGTTAAGCTTGTGGGTGTGGTCCGTAGCTACGGTCTTCACGCCCTCCAGGACGCTGCCGTCGCCAAGGGCGGCCAGACCCAGAATGGGCACGAGGACACCGATCGCCAGTAGCCCCATGCCATTGATCGTGTCCGACACCGCCACGGCCTTGAGGCCGCCGAAAACCGCATAGAGCGCACCTACGATGCCAACAATCAGGATCGTGATGACCAGCCCCTGGCTGTAGGAGACCGAGAGCATCGCCGGAACGTCGAAGAGTCGCATCACCGCGATGGCACCGGAATAGAGTACCGATGGTATGGTCACCAGGCCGTAGCCGAGCATGAATAGAACCACCGTCATTCGACGCACGCTATCGTCGAAGCGGTCGCTCAAAAACTCCGGCAACGTTGTGAATGCCCCCGTGAGGTACTTGGGCAGGAATAACAGGGCCATGCAGATCGTGCTGAAGCCCGCAGTCACTTCCCAGGCCATGCTGCTCATGTTGTAGCCGTAGGCCGAGCCATTGAGGCCGATCAGCTGCTCGGCGGACAGATTGGTAAGCAGCATGGATCCGGCAATGAATACGCCCGTTAGCCCGCGCCCAGCCAAGAAGTACCCGTCTCTGCTGTCAACTTCGCCCCTGGTTTTCTGGTAAGAGATCCAGGCGACAAAGGCCATGAAGGCCACGCAGGACAGGACGGTAAACACTAGCTCTTCTGTTGCCATTGACTGCGGTCTCTTCAGGACGTCGCTTGGGTGCTAGGCACCCACCCAGTTCTCCTCGATCTTCGTCGAGCCACCCAGTTCACCGGTGTGCTCGACCGCGGGCCCGAGAGGAATCGAAATACCTGGGCGAGCGAAGACCGCTATCTCATCGAGGGGAACCTTGAGCGAGTGCACCCTACCGCCGCTCAACTTCACTCCGGTCGGGAAGCGCCGCCATTCCCCGGCCGGGAGATACACGTCAACGACGCCTCCCGGTTCCAGGCAGGGCGCAACCAGTATGTCGTCACCAAACATGTACTGATCTTCGAAGGCCCAGCTCGCTCGGTCTTCGGGAAAGGCCAGGGCCATCGCCCGCTGAACCGGAAGACCGGTCCTGTTCGCGCTCTCGACCGTTCGTTCAAGGTACGGCAACAAGCGGTATCTGAGCTGAAGGGCTTTCGTCACCGCCGCCTCGGCCTCGGCTCCATAGGACCAGGGCTCTCTTGCGCCGATGCCGTGGAGGCGAATATGGGCGCTGAACACGGCTGTTTGCGCCCAGCGCACATAGAGTTCAGCGTCGCGCGTGTCACCGTAAAATCCGCCCACATCCGTCGCGTAGAACGGCGCTCCTGACAGTCCCCAGGACTGGGCGCCACGCAGGCTTGCTGCGAGCCCGCCCCAGTCCGCCTGCGGATCTCCTCCCCACTGCGCGGGGTAGCGCTGGCAGCCGGTCCAGGAAGAGCGACTGAACAGGAAGGGGCCAGAGGTACAGAACGTCTCGGCCGCTTCGTAGACACAGCGGTTGTAGAGCAGGGAGTAGGCGTTGTGCAGCCGCGCCCCGCCGTCGCCGTTGTAGGCGAGGATATTCTCATCCTCGACCTGTTCGCCGAAGTCGGCTTTGATCATGTCGATACCAAGCTCAAACAGCGGTTTGTGCGAGTCGCGCCAGAAGGCGTAGGCCTTCGGATGGGTGAAATCTACGACGCCTGAATCGGGGAGAGGTGTGAGAACGTCGCCGAAGCAGCTCATATCCCATGTATATCGATAGCTTTCATTGGTGCGTCGGTCCCGAAGAAGCCAGCCTTTGTCGGCCATGGTTTGGAAGAGCGGGTTCTTTACCGAAACCAGGGGGTATTCCCAGACGCATACCTTGAAGTCCGCCGCCTTGAGTTCGCTGATGACCTCGGCTGGTTCTGGGTATCGCGATGCGTCCCACTCAAAGGCAAAGCGGGTGTCCGTGTCCTGCCATGCGCGACCATCCAGCGTAATTACGTCGCAGGGCATGCGTCGCTCCCGGACGACGCGGGCGGTTTCCAGTAACTCCGCGGCGTCGCGGTAGTACGCTTTCGAGAGAATGACGCCCAGACTCCACAGTGGTGGGGTCGGCGCTTTGCCGGTCAACTGAGTGTAGATATCGATTATTGCAGCACCGGTGTCTCCCGAGAGGAGCATAAGATCCATATGCGAATCCTCGACGAGGAGGCCATAGGACCGTTGCGACCATGGCGCGTAGCCTACGCCATGAGTTACCGCGGCCGGCGTATGGATGAAGACGCCCCAGCCGCTCGGGCTCCAGGCGAAGGGTGTGTTCTTGTAGGACAGTTCTGCGTTGACGCCGAGAGCGTCGCTGTTGTAACTCCGGATGAGCTGACCTCGTCGATCGAGCCGACCCCATTTCTCTCCTAGTCCGTACACGGGTTCGCCGGAACGCAGATCGAGCGCTGCAAACCAACCTTCTTCCGTTCTCGCTATCGGGGGAAGGCGGTGTTTTCTCACGAAGTGGCCGTCTGTCGACGTGCGCTGCACCAGCTTCTGATCTTTGCGCAATTCGAATGCGAAGGGCCTGTGTTCGATAGTCAGCTCGTGCCGCTCACTCCGGAGCACCGTACGTTCCCGGTCCTGAGTCACCGTAAGCGGTGATGCGCTTGCTTCCACGTCCCGCTCGTCAACCAGCATTCCGTAGTCGCCAAACTCCCGATCGCCAAAACGAAGCCGGGCACCAAACGCGTGGAGCGATACGTGAAGCGGCCCCTCAGAGGTTTCAAAGCAGCAGCTGGTCTCGTCGTCCGTTTGTCGGTGATGAAGAATGGCCAGCGGCGTGATGTCGTTCCAGGCGGGCGGCTTGCTGGTGAAGTCTTTCATGCTGGTCTATCCGTGTTTGGCGCCGGGCGACTGCGGCGCCGTTTTATGTGCGTCCCAAATCTAGGTATTCGTTTGTAGCGCGTCCTTCGCATGCAGGTTGATTCCTTCATCGATGAACGTTATCGCGTCCGCGATGGTCGCGAAAACCCGGTCTTCCTTCATGTAGTCGGAAAGAGAAGACCCCTTGATCGCATCCCGTACCGGGCCAATGGGATTAGAAATGTAGAACTCAACTCCCTGGGCATCGAAGTTCTCGATGAGCTGCTGGAGCATCTGGGTCGCGGTGTTGTCCAGACTGTTGACGGCTTCGGCGTCGAAGATGATGTACTTCAGAGTGTCGGGCTCTCGCTGGCTTACCCAGCGACATACCCGTTCCTTGAAGTAGTCCTTGTTGGCGAAGAAAAGAGGCGCGTCAAAGCGAAAGATCAGCACGTCCTGGCGAACCACGGCTTCGGGAAAGCGAGTCGTGTTCCTGTACAGCCGGCCGCCCTGAATGGCGCCGAGCTCCGTCATGTGCGGCGTGGCCGTGTTGTAAACAACCATTGCCAGCGAGAGTGCTACCCCCATGAGGAGTCCGTTCTGTACTCCCAGAAAGACGGTCGTCATGAAGGTTGCCAGCAAAATCCAGAATTCCCGTGGGCTCTCCCGGGCAATCTTGCGCATTTCTCCAACCTTCAGGAGGCCGGCGACAGATACTACGATAATCGCGGCCAGAAGCGCCTTGGGAAGCGGGAAGCGTGCGAAGAGCGGTGTGAGGAAAAGTACCGTCAACGCGATGCAGGCGGAGGATACGACGGCGGAGATCTGGGTACGGGCCCCAGCGTGACGAAAGGCGGCGCTTCGAGAAAAGCTCGCGGAAACGGGGAATGCGCGAAACAGAGCGCCTAACAGGTTCGCAGCCCCGACTGCGATCAGCTCCTGATTGGGTTGCGTCGGCACCCGGTCCGTCGGTTTCTCCAGGGACTTGCAGATAGACATCGAACCCACGTACCCCATGAGCGCTACCGTCAGAGAGATGGGCAGCAGGGATCGAAGATCGTCCAGGGTCGGATTCGGAAGCACGAGTTGGGGAAGTCCCCGCGGAACATCATCGATAACCTCTACACCCAGAGATTCAGCCTGCCATGTGCCAGATGCCAGCATACCGATCACCAGGAGCAGCAGGGCATAGGGCAGACCGGGCAGGACCCTCTGGGGAAACACCATGAAGCAAACACCCATGACGCCCAGTGCAAGGGTGGGAAGATTCCAGCTCTCAAAGCTGCCAAGAAGTCTGAACACGAGCTGGGGCAGGTTGCCGTTACCAAGGTCTACGCCGAACAGACTGTCCAGCTGCGAACCCATGATCACGACGGCAGCGGCGGAGGTGTATCCCACAATTACAGGGTAGGAGAGAAAGTTGGCGATCACGCCCAACTTCACCCACCCGAAAGCAGCCTGGATACACCCGACCATGAGGGTCATGGTGACGGCCAGCTCAAGATAGCGGTCCGATCCGGGGTCGGCCAGCACACTGAGGCCCGACAGGATCAGAATGGAATCCAGGGCCACCGGGCCTATGGATATTTTGTTGGACGTGCCGAGCAGCGCGTAGACCACCGGCGGAAAGATACAGGCATACAGGCCAACTTCGGGCGGAAGACCCGCGACGACCGCGTAGCCCATCCCTTGAGGTATGAGCATGAAGGAAATGGTCAGGCCGGAAACCAGGTCGCTATGGAAGTCCCGGCGTTCGTAGCCCTCGAGCCACGCTAGCCCAGGGAACCATCCTCGCAGCATGTCGGCCTCTTTATTGTTGGAATCACCGCGGATCGCAGTTGACAAGCTTATGTCTTATATAAGATAAAAGAAATCAAATGATAAACATAGCCATGCTTTGACGCGGTCATGGCGAACTCCAAACCCGAGGAGTAACGGGGCCAGGAGGGAGAAGTGATAGAAGACAGGCGAGTTGGCCTCGGTCTGTGGAAGATTCCCAAAACGCAGTGCGCGGAGACCGTTTACGAAGCCATTCGTATCGGCTACCGCGTTTTGGACGGTGCCTGCGACTACGGGAATGAAGTCGAAGTAGGGGAGGGTATCGCCCGGGCCTTGAACGATGGTCTTTGCTCTCGCGAAGAGCTGTTTGTCGTTTCCAAGCTATGGAATACCTATCACGCTCCGGAACATGTGCAGTCGGCACTCGAACGCTCGCTGACTGACCTGAAGCTGTCCTACCTGGACGCTTATCTGATTCACTTTCCCATTGCCCAGGCCTTTGTGCCCTTCGAAACGCGTTACCCACCAGAGTGGTTCTACGACCCGTCTGCCGCAGAGCCCGCTATGAAGCTTGCTCCTGTACCGCTCGCTGATACCTGGAAGGCGATGGAGGCCCTTGTAAGCGCAGGCCTTACGCGTTCCATTGGAGTGTGCAACTACAACACAGGCTTGTTGCACGACCTTATGGCGTACTCAACGATCAAGCCCACGCACCTGCAGATTGAGGCGCATCCCTATCTCACTCAGGAGCCCCTGATTCGTCTGGCGAAGTCCTATGGGATGGAAGTGACCGCGTTTTCGCCGCTCGGAGCGCTCTCATACCTCGAACTCGACATGGCCGAGTCCATCGAGTCGGTACTGGATTCCCCGGTTGTCACTGCCATTGCAGCGACACACGAAAAATCTCCGGCGCAGATTGTGCTGCGCTGGGGTGTTCAGCGTGGCTGCAGCGTCGTTACCAAGAGCACACGACCGGAGCGGCTCCGGGAAAACCTGAGTGTTTTCGACTTCGAACTGAGCGAGGAGGAAATGGGAAATATCTCTGCCCTCAATCGAAACCGCCGCTTCAACGACCCCGGAGTCTTCTGTGAGGCGGCCTTCAACACGTTCTATCCGATCTATGACTGAATCAGAAATGAGTGCTGCACAAAGTACAGCTGAGAACTCGATGCTGGCGACGCTCACGCACGACCGGAGTGTTTTTCCTTCCGCGATTGCCAACGACGCCTCCATCGGCTCCCTGAGCGACACCATCGAATGGCTGAATGCAAACCTCACGACGCTGAAAGACGAGCTAGCCGCCACGGGTGCACTCCTGTTTCGCGGCTTTCCTGTTGACAACGTACACAGCTACGACCGTTTTTTTTCCAGCTTCAACTTCAACGCATTTACCTACGATGAGTCGCTCTCCAATGCGGTACGCGTGAACCACACTCCCCGGGTGTTCACGGCAAACGAAGCTCCGGCGGACGTAGAAATTTTTCTTCACAACGAGATGGCGCAGACGCCGATTTACCCCAGGGTCATTTCTCTTTTTTGTGAAAGTGCGGCTGAGGAAGGCGGTGCCACCGCGCTTTGCAGATGCGATCAGCTCTACGAGCGCCTAAGCGCGGAGGAAGCTGCCCTAACCGCGAAGCTGGAGAACACGGGTATCAAGTACACGACCGCCATGCCCTATAAGGACTCACCGGAGACCGGGCAGGGTCGGAACTGGCAGGGGACCCTGAACGTTGAAACCCGGGACGAAGCCGAGCAGAAGCTACGGGCCCTTGGCTACAGCTGGCGCTGGAATCAAGGCCAGGTTCTCCTGGCCCAGACCGCGGCGCTGCCCGCCGTGCGATTGCTGGACGACGGTCGACGCGTTTTTTTCAACCAGATCATTGCCGCCTACATGGGTTGGAAGGGCGTGCGAGAGAATCCTTCATCAGCATTGTGCTTCGGCGACGATTCGCCAATCCCGCACGGGTTTCTCGAAAAGGTAGTCAGCATTTCGGAAGAGTTGGTCTATGACCTTTGCTGGCAGGACGGTGACGTGGCGCTGGTTGACAACAACCTGGTGATGCACGGCCGGCGGCCCTACGCAGGTGACCGAAAGCGCATGGTCTTTGTCGCTCTAGGTCGGTGACCGCGCCGTAACGCATGGGAAAGCTACGGTATCCATCGAAGGAGGAAAGTGCGGGAGGGAGCGTAAGCGCGCCAGAAAGCCACTGGCGATAGCCGCTCCATGCATGGGGAGAGATTGGCAGAGTCCGCGCACAGCGCTGTGCGCGGCTTCGCCAGAGTACATCGAGCGACATTGCCCTGTCGCTGCAAGAGCGCGGCTAGCCGCACCGCCAATAAGATAAAAATAGAGAGAGGCTCACTATGGGAAGTAAACAACCAGGATTGATGTCCTTGAAGCTAGCCGTTTCACTAGCGTGCGGTGTTACCGTCTCGGTTCCGGCCGTCGCTCAGAACACGACGGGGATGCTTGAGGAGATCATCGTTTCTGCGCAGAAGCGGGAAGAGAACATCGGCGATGTGCCGGTGGCGGTCAGCATTCTCACCTCTGACCAGATCGACGCGAGTTTTTCCAACAACATCGAAGACCTGCAGGCGCTCGTTCCCTCGGTCAGTCTTCGAACCGGTAACACGACCCGGAACTCGGCGCTGACGGTGCGTGGTATCGGCACCATTTCTTTCAGCATCGGTGCTGAGCCCAGTGTCTCAACGGTGGTCGATAACGTGGTTCTGGGCCGCTCCGGGCAGGCCTTCGGCGACCTTTACGATCTGGAGCGCATCGAAGTTCTGCGCGGTCCTCAGGGAACGCTGTTCGGGAAAAATGCGTCCGCGGGCGTGGTGAACATCACCACCCGACGCCCCACGCAGGAACTCGAAGGTTACGTGGACGCGTCGTTCTTCCAGGACAACGAGTACCGGCTCAAGGGGCGAATCTCCGGTCCGATCACCGACAGCGCCCGCGCCAGCGTGACCGTCCTTGAATCCAATTTTGATGGCTTCATCGACAACGTCTTCACCAACGAGAAGATCAACGGCTATGATCGCCGGGGTATCCGCGGCATGCTGGACATCGATTTCGGGGATAAGACCAATGCCCTCGTTATCTTCGAGGACTACGAAGCGGACAACAACTGCTGCGCAGATCTTGTGGCCAGGACAACGAACCGTTCGCGTCCGCTGGATGACACAGTGTTCGTCTCCGGCGATGGCCTGTTTCAGGACCAGCGCCGCGCCGACAACGATTTCGAGACGCGTACCCTCGACTCCACAACGGCGTTCTCCGTACAGATCGATCACGAAATAGGCGATATGACGCTGACGTCGATCACCGCACAACGAAGCTGGGACAACACGGAATTCCGGGAAGGTGACTTCACGTCGATCAACGGTGATCTCGCCCTGCCCGTGGATTTTGTCAACGTCGGCTTCCAGCTGCACGATATCGGTCCCCAGGAATGGCGTCAGTTTTCACAGGAGATCCGCCTGGCCTCGTCCACGGAAAATGCCTTTCAGTGGCAGATCGGCGGCTTTTACTGGGACATTGACTCCGAGCGCAACTTCACGCGCTTTGCCAGCTGCCAGGTCACCGATGACAACCTGCAGATCGTGGACGATGCCAATGCGGCGGACCCGACTCTCGGCCTTACCTGTTTGCAGAACGATATCGTGTCGGCCACGGCTTTCATGAGCACAGACTTCACCAACTACGCGTTTTTCGGTCAGGGTAGCTACGACCTTAGCGACAGCCTGAGACTGCTCTTTGGACTGCGTTACACGTCCGACGAGGTCAGCTACAAACACAACCGGCGCAACAACGACGAGTTCGGTCGCCGCGGCGTCGGCGTCCGCCAGGCCGCCCTCGATACAGACTTTGACGGCTCCACCGACGATACCAACGTCGCCGGGAAAATCGGCCTGCAGTGGGGCGTTGGCGAAAACGGCATGGTCTTTGGCACCTACGCCACGGGCTACAAGGGGCCGGCCTTCAACGTCTTCTACAACATGAGCGAGAACGACGTGAATCCCATTGATTCTGAGGAGTCCGAGTCCTTCGAGCTCGGCTACAAGTTCAGCGGCGACCGACTCTTCGCCAGCGTTGTGTACTACTACACGGAGATCGAGAACTTTCAGGCCAACGACTTCGATGATTCCGACGGAGTAACCACCACGGGCTTTACCAACGGTGGTGACGTTGAAACCGAAGGACTCGAGATTGACGTGCTCTGGCAGGCCACGGATTTCCTAAGCATCTCCGGTGGTATAGCAAGCTCCGATGCACAGGCCACCACCGGCGACGACCTACCCTTTGCACCGGACCTTAAGTACTCGGTGACCGCCAACTACAACATCCCCACGAGTTCCGGCGGGGAATGGAATATCAACGGATCCTACATTTACACGGACGAAAGGCTCTCTGGAAACATTGGCCAGAACGGCCAAAGCAATCCAGAAGTACTGCTGCCGGATTATGCGCTGTTGAACGCTAGCGTGACCTACACCTGGCCCGATGAGCGCTACAGCGTGTCACTGATTGGAAGAAACCTAACCGACGAGGCCTATGTTACGACCTACAGCGGTGACGGCTTCCGCTATCAGGTTCCCCGCGACGCCGACCGCTTCTTCGGTGCAAACTTCCGGTTCCGTTTCTAGGAGCGGTTAGCTTGGAAAAATGGATGCATCACGCATCCATTTTTTTTGTCCTATGACCCCATCGTGAGAAGAGCTTGGAGAAGTAGAGGCCGTGAGGCGAAGGACAACAGGCATCCACGATCTGTACGCCCGCGACCCCCTCAAGGCCGACTCATGCTTGTGGGGCCGTCGCAGCGATCCGGTGACGCGCCGGGGTTTCCTTGGCGGCGCCGGTCTCGCAGCAATGAGCACCGCACTTGGGAGCCGTATCCCCTTCGCCTCATTGATGCCTGCAGGCCTGATCCCGGCGGCGCTGGCTGAGGACGGGTCGCCCTTTGAGATCGAAGGCAAAGAGGGGCTCCTTGTTCTCAATGATCGCCCTCTCAACATGGAGACGCCGGCCCATCTGCTCGATGATCCCGTGACGCCCGCCTCCCGCATGTTCGTGCGAAACAATGGAATTCCGCCGCAGCTCGGCAGCGCACCGGTAGAGGAGTGGACTTTAGACATAGGAGGCGAAGCCTGCGAACGCCCGCAGTCGTTCACACTCGCAGACCTGAAAGCCAGGTTCACCCATCACACCTACCAGCTGCAGCTCGAGTGCGGAGGGAACGGCCGCAAGGAGTTCCATCCGCCGGCGGCAGGCAATCAATGGAGCACCGGAGCGATCGCCTGTCCCCGGTGGACAGGTGTCCGCCTGAGGGATGTACTGAACGCGTGTGGAGTTGGCGATAACGCCGTTTACACCGCCTACTACGGCGCCGATGGTCACTTGAGCGGCGATCCTGGCAAACACCCGATCTCCCGGGGCACCACCATAGCCAAGGCGCTGGAAGAGGAAAGCCTCATCGCCTGGGCTCTCAATGGGGAGCCTCTGCCCCCACTCCATGGTTTCCCTCTGCGCCTGGTGACGGGTGGCTGGCCGGCGTCGACCAGTGGTAAATGGCTGCGCCGGATCGACATCCGCGACAGGGTGCACGACGGCGCCAAGATGACCGGTTCCTCCTATCGCGTTCCCTGTCGTCCCGTGGCGCCGGGTGAGAAGGTGGATCCAACTGACATGTGCATCATCGAATCCATGCCGGTGAAGTCGCTCGTCACCTTTCCCAGGTCAGGAATTCAGCATGATATACGTGAGGATCTTGAAGTTCGGGGGCATGCCTGGGCGGGCGATGACAGCGTCAAGCAAGTGTTCGTCTCCATGGACTTCGGCGCCACCTGGCGCTCCGCGGAGCTTGAGCCACCGGCTAACCGCCTTGCCTGGCAGCAATGGTCCGCCCGCCTTGAGTTTGCAACTACCGGTTACTACGAGGTTTGGGCGCGAGCGGTGGATTCCCGGGACCGCTCCCAGCCCATGCTACTGCCCGCCTGGAACCCCAAGGGTTACCTGAACAACGCGTGTCACCGCATCGCGGTGAAAGTGGTATGAAAAATTGCTGCGATCGATGACACTGCTCGTGCTGCTGCATTCCACCGTCTCGGTCGCGGATCAGGATTCAGCCACGGGTCTTGAGATCGCTCCAGGCTGGGAACTGGTGCGTGGACACTGCGGATCCTGTCATTCCCTGAGGCTGGTCACGCAGAATCGGGGTGACCGGGCTCACTGGGAACACACCATCCGCTGGATGCAGCAAACGCAAAACCTGTGGCCGATTCCAGCGGCGCAGGAAGCTGTCCTCCTGGACTATCTGGCTGAAAACTACGGTATCAGTCAGCAGTTCCGTCGCAAGCCGTTGCCGCCGGAGCTCATGCCTTCCGCCGCCTCAGCTGTCCGATAGGTCGATCCAGCCTTCGAGGTTCTCCCCAGTAAACGGGAGACGACCGTTTCTCCCTAGACCGTGTTTACGATGCCGGGCCCCACCTGGAATTTGCAAAACAACTGGCTGCGCAGGCACCCTAGGCCAATAACAAGGATCAAAGCACCGAGGGACCACATGACTTCAGACCTCCCTGACTTCTCGTCCATTCCCAAACCCATGGACGGACGCGACCCATCTCATCTGCGGGGGGACCCGATCACTGGCGACCGCTACCACTCGAGGGAGTTTGCGCAGCGGGAGTGGGACTCGCTCTGGACTCGAATCTGGCATATAGCTGGCCGCTGTGCCGATATCCCCGAACCGGGGGATTTTCTCGTCCACGACTTTCTCCGGGAGTCGGTGATCTGCGCGCGTCAGGATGACGGCTCGATCCGGGCCTTCTACAACTCGTGTGGACACCGCGGCATGCGTCTTGTAAGCGAGTCCAGTTCCCTGGATGCCTTCACGTGTCGCTACCACGGCTGGTGCTGGGGCAAGGACGGAGTGCTCCGCCATGCCCAGGACGCAGATGACTTTCCCCAGGGAAACCCCTGCGGCAAGCTCGCTCTTAACGAACTGCGCTGCGATACCTGGGGAGGTTTCGTCTGGTACACCATGGCCGAGGAAGGCCCCTCTCTCGAGGAATTCCTTGATCCGATGCCCCAGGTGTATGCCAACTACCCCATGGAAACCGCCGTGCGGGTGGCGTGGTACCGGATCGAAATCAACGCCAACTGGAAGTTCGTGACGGACAACTTTTCCGAGAGCTATCACACGCGCACGGCCCATCCCCAGGTTCCGCCATGGATCGATCAGGACGTAGACTCCGCCCGCCACGAGATGTGGCCCCGGGGCCACGGCCGAACCGTCCAGCCCATGCGCCCTTCCCTCACGGACCGGCCACCCAGTGGCACCAACGAAATGTTCGCCGCGATTCTACGTCAGTGGGGTATCGACTCAGACAGCTACGCCACCTACGAAGACTTTGTGATGCAGGGCTGGAAGGATCTGAAGGCCGCCAAGGCGCGGCTGTGGAAGGAGCGGGGCTACGTGCACTATGAGCACATGGATGAGGAGCAGATCACCGACAGTCCGCACACGGTGATCTTCCCTAACGTGACAATCAGCTTTCTACCGGACAACCTGGTGTTCTTCCGCTCCGAGCCCCACCCCGAAGACCCCGAGAAGTGCTTCTTCGATCTCTGGTGCATGGCGTTTCCGGTCGAGGGACAGGAGACCGTCGAATCCATCATGGCTGGGCCCAAGCCGCTGGAGGAAGCACCATTGTGCGAACACCGGGTCTTTGACGGCGGCCGCGGTATTCCGGAGCTCGCGGGACAGATCGTCTACCAGGATATGGAGCTGGCCGAGGATATGCAGCGAGGTATGCACTCGCGGGGCTACCGGGATGCGCATCTTACGGCGCAGGAAACCCGGGTGCGCTTCTTCCACGAAGTTCTCAACGACTGGCTGGACGGAAAGGTATCGAACTAGTGCCCCACGCGAGTGCGGGAATCAACGCTCACAATACTAAAAGGACAGCAGCATGCCGTTCACCGGCCCTCTGGAAGACCGCGTCGCAATCCGCGAGCTGATGAATACCCACGCCCACGGCGTGATGACCCGGGACGCTGACCTATGGGGCGCTATCTGGGCTGACGACGCCCACTGGGAGCTCCTCGACTATCCGGACCTGGGCGGCTTCAGCGGCAAGGAAAGCATCGTCGGCGCCTGGATCGAATCCATGAAACGCTACGGGCTTGAGGACATGCAGAAACCCATGGTCTATTTCATGGAGCCCGGCGCCATAGAGGTGGACGGTGATCGCGCCACGGCCGTCGCCTACACCCATGAGGTCTACCAGGATCCGGAAACACGCAAGGTCATACGCGGCTTTGGGCGATACGACGACAAGCTGGAACGGCGCGCCGGGCGCTGGCTCTTTGTGCGCCGGGATTACACGGTCATGTACGCGAGCGAAGAGCCCTAGGCTCGAAACCCCTCCAAGCTTGGCGGTCGAAATCCGCGGGAGCTTTGCCGGACTTGCTGTGGTTTGTCGTCCTTCGCGGTGCCGAGTGCGCGGTTGGCCCTTGAATTTGAGTCAATAAAAGCAGCTGGTCAAAAAGTCCAGCGCGATTCACATTGCTGGGGTCGATGGTTTAAGTCCACCCGAAGCTCGCATTTCTTGGTGGGTCCATTCCGGGCACATGGGGGCTCTCGGCGGCTCTCTCTGATAAACAAGGGGTGCATTAACTACTTTGCCGCAGGCGCAGGGTCTGAGAGATTTTCTGAAAGGTAAGTCACGATACGGCCGTACTCATCGTCCGTGAGCGCCATACCGCTCCCCACCATCATGCTCACCACCTGAATCCATTCGTCACGCGCGCGCGGCTGGGCAAGCACAAGATCGATGCCGTGGCAGCGCGTGCAGGCTTCCAACACCAGTTCCCTGTCTATGGCGTCAGGCAACGTGTGGCCGGCAGTAGCCGCGCTTACGACGGCATTGTCGGCTGTCTGCGCGACCGCGCGGGTTTGCATCATCGCTATCGTCACGCAGGCGATGCCCAAAAAAGTGGCGCGGATCATCATCTTGTCATTAACGGCGGGAGTGGGTCGGCGTCGAGGAAGTGAGTTTAGTCAATACTCAGGGCCACGAGCTCAGCGGGGTGATCCACACCGCCGACGCCCACAACGATGTACTGCTTCCCCTGATACTGATAGGTGATTGGCGGCGATGTCGTGCCCGCGCCCAGATCGGCTTCCCAGACCACATCGCCCGTCTGCTTGTCATACGCGCGGAACATGTTGCCGCCGCTCAGTTTGGGCATGCTCAGCCCTACCATGTCGCCTTCACCGAGGAACAGGAACTCCCTGGTCAGCAGGGGAGCGGCCCGACCCGTCTGGCCCAGGGGGGGCAGGTCGAGGTCTTTGAGGGCAGGGTGGTCGCGCGGACCTTCACCGTTGGGGACCATCCACAGATGCTCGCCGCTGTTCATATCGATCGCCGTGATCCGTCCAAAGGGCGGCTTGATCAGGGGCAGCCCCTGCGGTCCCTCGAGATAGAGTTTTGATTCCGGCGGACGGCGGTAGTTGTCGCGACCGATCCAGGGAACCGTGACCGACGGAACGTAGATCACACCGCTTTGAGGGTCCAGTGCGGCGCCTGTCCAGTTGGCGCCACCCACCCAGCCGGGCAGGTACAGCGTGCCGAGCTTGCCGTCTGATCCACCGGCGGGTGACGGCGCGGTATACATTGGGCCGTAGTGGTAGTTGCTCAAAATCTCTTTAGCTTCCGCGCGCAGCTCCGGGGTGAAGTCGATCAACTGGTCCTCGCTCATGCCCTGGCGATCGAAGGGGGCGGGCTTGACCGGGACGGGCTGCGTTAGCGATGACTTTTCGCCGGGCATGGTTGTACCGGGAACCGGTGTTTCAACAATGGGGAACAAGGGCTCACCCGTGGCACGATCAAAGGCGAAAACGTAGGCCATCTTGGTGACCTGAATCGCCGCTTTACGAAGCTGCCCGTTGACCTTGATATCCGCCAGCATCGGCGGCGTGGGCAGATCGTAGTCCCAGAGATCATGGTGAACCGTCTGATAATGCCAGACCTTCTTGCCGGTCTTCGCATCCAGGGCGACCAGGGCATCGGAATACAGATTGTCGCCGGGCCGCGACACGCCGTAGTAGTCGCTGGGCGGAGCGCTGAGCGGCAGGTATACGTAACCCAGCTCTTCGTCCGCGCTAAACATGGACCAGACTTTCGTTTTGCCGCCTCGGCGCCAGGATTCGTCTTCCCAGGTTTCTATGCCGGGTTCGCCTTCCCGGGGCACGGTGTGAAAGGTCCATAGATGTTCGCCGCTGCGCGCATCGTAGCCGCGCACGTCGCCGGTCAGGGATGCCTTGTTGATATCGCCGGTGCCCGTGGCAATAGGCTGACCGCCCACGACGATCACGCCGTTGACCACGATCGGTGCGGGAGCCTTCCAGAGAAACAGATTCTTGGGATCGTCGCGAAGATCGACACGGCCCTTGTCGCCGAAGCTCGTAACCACGGCACCCGTACGGGCCTCCAGTTGATAGAGATAGGGACCTCGTATCGTGACAATCCGCAGGTCGTCGCCCTGGCCCCAGTGCGCCAGGGCTCGGCTGGCACCGGTAAGCCTAAGCGACGGGCTGTCTTTCAATGCCGCCTGTCTCCAGATCAACTCGCCCGTGCCTGGGCTCCGGGCCTCGACCTGGCCGACCTGATTGCTGATGTACATCACGTCGTCGATCACCAGCGGCGCGTTACGGAAGTTGTTCGACGGTGACAGCGTGGGGTTCTCCGCGAGCACGGCGGGATCCATGGCCGGTGCGCGCCATACTATCTTCAGGCGATCGATCGTCTCGCTGTTGATCTGATCGAGGGGGGAATACTTGGTGTCCCCTAGATCGCCACCGAAGTGAGCCCAATCTCCCGCTTCCTCGGCGAAGGCCAATGTACCGCCCAGAGTGATAGAAAAGGCCAGTCCAATTGATCTCAGCGCGTTCAACTTGAGGTGTGCTCCCTGGACTTGAAAAAACTGAAAGGTGGTCTGCTTCGCTTCGCGGTTACAGTGAGTAGCTTGCGGACTTCTCATGCATTCGGTCAACCTCCGCGGAGGCGCTCACCGCTATCGCCGCCACAGCCGTTTTCCTTGCGCGCGTTGCTGGGCGTCCGATCTCCAAAATCTGCATTTTCTTAAACAAAGCCCCTCGACGCGATTTCCGGGCCTCCTGCGCTGCGGCGCATTGATAGTGAGCTGGACATCATGTGACGGCCCGCCGCTCCAGCGGAAACCCAGTCGCCATTGCTCGTCGATCCGAGGCGAGTGCGCTCGCTGACCTGACCTGATCAGGTTTTCGTCGGAGAGCCAGCTACGAACGGGTGCTGATGGACAGCACCAATCGCTCGCCGCACTGCACACGGCCATCGCCGTCCAGACAGTTCTTCGACAGAGGAAACGGGAGGCGCTGAACACGGAAAGCCTCTGATCGCTGGATACCGGGATCCGCATCAACGGCGTAAAGCATCCGCCGTTTCTACTCCCAATCCGCCGTTTCCGTCCTGATCCTCCAAAAACGCCGCCGCGAAGTGTGACGCACTTCCGATACCAGTCCGCCGTTTTGGTCAGTCGCGCACAATAACGGCGGGCATTGGTGGCGTTTCCCAACGTCTGACCTATCCCTGAAAGTACCAGCCGCCGCAGTGCGAACGATGCTAAGTCCGAGTCGATCTGTCGATCAGCTCCGGAAGGTCGCGCATTGCTGTCAGGTTGGTGGAGGTAATCGCAGTATCCGATGACACACACAAAGGACGCGACTATGAAATTGCCTTTCTCAGAGCCCAGCCCGTCAGGATCGGAGCGTGCCCGCCAAGCCAAGCGGCAGCGCGATCTGGCTACCGAAGTCTCACGCCTCACGCCTCAGGCTCGCACGCTGGCGAACGGTGAGGAAAACGATCACGGTGGCACGTTCCCGGCAAACTTCACCAAGGGGCTGCTGCACAACGAGTTCGGAATCCTCAGCGAGGCCCAGGACTACCGCTGCTTCGTCGAAGCCATCAATTCGGAAGACTCCACGCTTTTCGAAAAAGCGGTCCCGACGGCGGAGGATCGCCAGAGCGGTGGCACGCTGTTCAACTGCACGGTGACCGGGACCTGCTCGAGCACCAGCGCCGCGCCCGCCTGGCGGGGCTGGGAGAGTCCGCGCTCCGGGCACTGCTACGACCTGCAGGGCCCGGACGCCGGCGCCGTGGGCATGGCTCCCGCGCCGCGGGTCGGTTCGAGCGAGCTGTCGGCAGAGATGGCGGAAGTCTATGGTTTAGCGCTGCTGCGCGATGTTCCCTTCAGTGAGATCCAGAGCGGCGGTGCTTCGCAGCTTCTGGGCAGTGGCTTCGGCATCGATACCGCGACCGCGAGCGCCAACGATGTTGCCGGGTGGCTCGCCAGCATGGCGTTCTATACGGGCACCGATCCCGTGTCGTCGACGCCGCACGGTGCTCCGAACACGTTGAATCGCTACGAGCGCAACCGTCGGGCGGCGCGCCCGGAGCTTGAGGACGGCGGTACTCCGAAACCGGAGAATCTGTTCCGCGGCTCCACCGCGGGTGCCCAGGTCGGACCGTACATCTCGCAGTTCATGCTCATCGGCGCGCAGTCGTTAGCCTGCGCCGGCGGTGGCCTGTCCAGCTTCCCCGACACGAGCGCCAGCTGGGATCCGGAGGACGGTTTCATCCCCTACGGAACCCTTCCGATCGACCAGCGAACGCTTACGCACAAGAACGGTCTCGATTACATGACCGACTGGACGTCCTGGCTCGACGTACAGAACGGCGCGAACATGCAGGCCGACGGGGCGCGTGCCGACCAGTACGAGGGGGACCGCCGTTTCATCACCACGCCGCGGGATCTGGCGACCTACGTGCACTTCGACGCGCTCTACGAGGCGTATCTGAACGCGGCGCTCGTTCTTCTTGCGATGCAGACGCCGCACTCGAAGGGATTCCCGGAGCCCAGTCCGAAGGGCACGCGAACACCCTTCGTGACCTACGGCGGCCCGCACATTCTGAGCCTCGTGTGTGAGGTGGCCACGCGCTGTCTGAAGGCCGTGCGCCGGCAGAAGTTCAATTATCATCGCCGCGCTCGCCCGGAAGCCCTCGGCGGCCGTCTGACGCTGGCAAACGTAGGAATGGCGGCGGAGCTCGGGCAGGCCGAAGGCGCTTTCCTGCAGGCACTGGCGGATCTTCCCGCGGACCTGAAAGCAGCGATCGTCGCGCATAACGGTGATCAGAACAGTGCGGCGATGCTGGCCATGCGAAACGTCAGCCATTCGACCGCGGTCTACCCGAACGTGTCAAAAACCCAGTTCGCCAACAACAACCTGCTGCTGCCGATGGCGTTCCCGGAAGGATCGCCCATGCATCCCGCCTACGGCGCTGGACACGCGACGGTGGCCGGTGGATGCGTGACGGCGCTGAAAGCGTTCTTCGAAATGTTCGAAGACGCCCACAGCTTCGTCGAGCGACCACTCTACGATCTAAACACCAACGGCAAGGCCCCAACGACGATGTACGCACCGGATCTGTCGCCGTCCGCCGGCGCTCCGGGGTCGCGGCTGCACGACGTGACCGATGGTCAGACCGTGCTCACCATCCAGGGCGAGCTGGACAAGCTCGCCGCCAACATATCGATCGGGAGGAACATGGCCGGTGTGCACTACTACTCCGACTATTACGACTCGGTCCGGATGGGCGAGCGGATCACCGTTGGCATTCTCCTGGAGCAGGCCCCGACCTACGGTGAGACGATGGAGCTGACCTTCACCTCCTTCGACGGCGATCACATCTCTATTTCCGGCGATGCCGGATCATGCCCCTCGCTCGCTATCCTGGGGAGCGACGGCGAGCCGGTCCAGCCGGATGACTGGTGGCTTCGTCATGTACCGGGTCGGGAGTTCTCCGAGGACCTGTAGACAGCGGGGGAGGCAATCCCGGAAGCGCGGAGGTTCAGTGGAGGCCGATCAAGCCCTTGAGGCGCGACACGGCACACCGCTGCCGACGCCGATGCGTTATCCGGGTTGTCGCGGCCTCTGTCCCGGAAAGGTCATAAACCGGGGCAGAGCGCCAATCGGCGGGGAACAATCTGGAGCCGATCCGCAGTTCGCGCTGGCCGTAGCTCAAAGAGTGCAAGGCCAGCGTTCACCTACTCTTCGCGCATGGATCGCGCCAGCGAGTCGGTGAGGGGGCGGAGAAGGTAGCTGATGGCCGGCCTCGATCCCGTTCGGATGAACGTCTCCACCGGCATGCCAGGCACCAGCGTTTGCTCACCGAGCAGCGATTGCAATTCTTCTCCCCCGGGAATGTCGATCATGACCAGATAGAACGGCACCCCGGTGACCTCGTCGGTCATGCTGTCGGCCGACACGGACCTGACCGCGCCACTGGTCTCCGGCGTTACGCGCGTCCCCAGCGCCGAGAAGCGTACCAGGGTCTCCTGACCGTCGCGCACCTTATCCACGTCCTTCGGCGCCACTCTTGCGGCCACTAGCAGATGATCATCGCCCGGCACAATTTCCATCAGCGGCGCACCGGGAGGCACGACCCCCCCTATGGTATGCACAGCCAGTCCCAGCACCCGGCCTGATTGAGGCGCCTTTATTGCGGTGCGCTCCAGCGCATCCATCGCCGTGATGCGGCGCTCCTCCAGCTCTGCAATCGAGACGTCGAGGTCGCGAAGCTCGCTGATTGCCTCCTCGCGCCCCGCATCGAAGAGCCGCTCGACTTCGAGTCTTGCCTCGGCGATGCGGCTGCGTGCCTCAGCAACGCTGGCCTCCAGGGCACTGCGATCACCCTCGAGCGCTTTGGTATCGCGTTCTAGCTCTCGCACTCGCGTCGCTGGTACGTACCCCTTTTCTCGCAGCTCAAGGGCACCGCTGAGCTCCTCGCGGAATAGGCGGATCTGTTCCTGCAGGGAACTGATGCGCGCGTTCAGCCCGGCGATACGTTCATTCTGCTGTACGATTCCTTCTTCGAGCAGCGCTAACTGCTTCTGCCGTGTTTGCTGCCTGGCGACTAACAGAGTGCGCTGTCCCTTGAGTTTTTCTGCAAACGCGGAGGAACTCATAACCGTAGCTATGCCCCGCGGTTGTGCCAGGTCCTCTCCCTCATCCCGCTCCGCCTCCAGCCGCGCCCGTCGTGCGTACAGTTCGGTCAGCTGTCCTTCGATCAGGGCAACGTTTGCCCGTTGTACCGTGTCGTCGAGGCGGGCGACCGTTTCACCCTGGCGCACGGCATCGCCTTCGCGGACAAGAATCTCGCCGATAACGCCGCCCTCAAGATGCTGGACCGCTTTTCGGTTCGTCTCTACGACGACCTGGCCGCTGGCGAGAACCGCACCGTCTATCGGCGCGGTTATGGACCACAGGGCAAGACCACCGAAAACGCTGACGATAACGGAGGTCGCAAGCCTGATGAAGAACGCCGGCGGCGGGGGTGCTGCTTGATGGCCCTGCTTATGGTTCATAGGTCCTAGCCTTGCGTCTGCGCCGCGATGGGATTTACCGCGGCTACCTGCTTGGGGGCGATCTCCCGGAGGATGGCATCGCGGGTGTCAAAGCCGCGTACTTCTCCGTTGGCGATCAGCAGCAGCTTGTCCACCAGGGCAATAGCACTGGGTCGATGCGCAACAACAACAACGGTTGCGCCGCGCGCCTTGAGGCCCTGCAAAGCACGGGCGAGGGCGGCGTCACCTTCGCCATCAAGATTCGCATTGGGTTCGTCCAGCACCACGAAAACCGGATCGCCGTAGAGCGCCCGCGCCAGCCCCAGTCGCTGTCGCTGACCAGCGGACAGATGGCACCCCCGATCACCGATTTCCGTGTTGTAACCGTCGCTGAAGGACTGAATCATTTCATGAGCCCCGGCGGCCTTTGCGGCGGCGACAATTGCCGCATCGCTGGGTGTTTCAGAGAATCGCGAGATATTTGCGGCCGCGGTCCCGGAAAACAGCTCCACCTCCTGCGGAAGATAACCGAGGTAAGTCCCGAGAGCGTTCTGATCCCAGTGCGAGATATCGGCGCCGTCGATACGGACCTCACCGCTGACCGCCCTCTCGGCGCCAACCAGCGCGCGAGCCAGAGTTGACTTGCCGGCGGCGCTCGGGCCGATAATGCCCAGCGCCTCACCCGCATCCAGATGAAAGGAGACGCGACGGACGACGGGCGTCTTGGCCTGTCCGGGACAGCAGATAAGGCTCCTGACATCGATGTCGCCTTTGGGTGGCGGCAACGCCGTGCGGGGTTCGGGCTTCCTTGCGTCACCCAGAAAGGTGCGCAGACGGCGGTAGGCCGAGACCGTGAGCGTGAAGTTGCGCCATTGGCCTGTGATCACCTCAATCGGCGCTAAAGCTCGTCCGGCGATGATAGACGCCGCAATCATCACGCCGGGGGTGACCTCCCCGCGGATCGCGAGGAGCGCGCCAACGCCGAGGACAGCAGACTGAAGAAAAAGCCTGACGCCTTTGGACACTGCAGTAAGGCCCCCAATTCGATCGGAGCCCCGCAATGCATTCGCAACGGCGTCATCGTTTGTTGCTCGCCAGCGATTTTTTATGGCCTGGCGCATGCCCATCGCGTCAGTTGCCGCGGCATTGCGAAAGGCGGCCGTTGCCATGTCTTCCGCAACGACCGTGGCCTCAAGTGCCGCCTCGTTGGCCTGGCGCGATACGCGCTGATTGATGATCGCCAGAACGACAAGAATCAGCAGACCACTCAGTGCGACCGTTCCCAGTAGCGGATGCATCAGGAAAATCAGGGCAAGAAAGAATGGCGTCCAGGGCGCGTCGAAGACCGCTGCCAGCGCGGGGCCTCCCATGAATTGGCGCACCTGCCTGAGATCTCGCAGCGGACGGTTTACCGAGGGCAAGCCCGCTTGAGCGCCCTCGAAGGACCGGTCGAAGGTCGCGTCTTTAAGCCGGTTCTCGAATAATTCACCCGCTCGCGCGAGCAAGCCACCGCGACAGAACTCCAGCAGTGCCATGGCCGCGAACAGGCCAAGAGTCAACAGCGTTATCACCGCCAGCGTTTCTTTTGAGCGGCTGGACAGGACGCGATCGTAAATTTGCAACATGTACAGCGGACCGGTCAGCATCAGCAGGTTGACAAAAAAACTGATGCCGGCGACGGCTATAAACAGAGGCTTCGCGGCCTCCATCGCCGAGCTTGTACCTGTTTTGCTTTCGTTCCCGTACATGTCTTTTTCTGTTGCGCGCTGTAAAGGGACGGGCTGTCCTTCATTTAATTCATTTTTTTGTTCGGATGGTCAAAAGATTGAACGGACCCGTCGGAGCGCGACGTCGTCGGGCGCGGTGCTAACTGCCCGAGCGTCAATCAGGCGTGGATATAGTAGCGGGTGTGTCACGGCTTGAACTAGCGGCGCACCATTGGTCGCCAGGGGCATGCATTTCAGAACGCCGGGGGCACGCACATCAGGAAGAAAGACGGCAAGCCGGTCCAGTCGGACGATTACTGGCTTCGTGACGCACCGGGTCGGAAGTTTTCCGGGCGCCTTTACACACGAGTGGCGGCCGTCCCGGAAACGCAGAGATTCAGTGGGGGCCGATCAAGCCGTCAGCGCGGCATTCGCTATCGTCGCGGATGCCGATGCGTTATCCGGGGGCTGCCTCGGCCTCTCTCCCCAAAAAGGTTAGACGCCGGGGCAGAGCGCCGAATGGCGGGGAACAATTTGGAGCCGATCCACAGCGACGGTGCCTGATGTTTCCCCTCGTCGTAATCCAGCAAAGCCCGCAAGCCCGATACACAACAGCACGAGACTCGAGGGCTCGGGGATCGTGGTACCAACAATTGGGGGGTCTGATGGGGGATCTGATGGGGGATCTGAGACATCGGGGACGACCAGTGAGATGCTCTGACTGGTTGTAGACAGCACCGCAGAATCGGTTAACACCCCTCCGGGAGGGGCCGGAGACACCGTGAGAGGAGCGGGAACGTTGAAGTCAACGAGAACAGACAGAACCTCGGAACGCAAAATTGCATCGATGAGGATCTCAGCGGGGTCATAGTCCGCGCCGACAGCATCGATATAAAGTGCAAAACCCAGCGCTTCAGATTGATTTGGGCCAACACCGGATCGGGACGGAGTGCCGAACGAAAATCCGGGACCGAAGAGGCCCAATTCAATGATGCCCGTCGTTGAAAACTCGAAGTCCACACCGCCGGTGTTCCAATTGAATACCGCCGTACCGGGTACATCGACCGTGCTACCGCCAATGGCGGCGTTAGCCTCGCCAACCGTCTGGGCATCATCCAGTTCAAGCGTCACGTCATACGTGATCGAGTCAACTCCGAAAGTGGGTTCGGTCGCTCCGTCGGCATTAAACGTGCCATTCAGATTTATGAGTCCTGCCCACGCACTGCTGGAAGCAGGCACTAAGAACGCGGTAAAGAGTGCGACAGATAGAAAGCGATTCACTCGATGGTCCCCCAACAATCGTCAGCGACGCCTAAACCAGACGTACCACAAAGTTCGAACGAGAAGCATCAAACACAGCGATCTCTTTTGTTTGGCTGATTCGGACGTTGAGTACTTCCAGCCCCGAACTGACGGCAAGACCGGAGCAAACCGGCTCGCCGCTGGTGGCCCGGGATACCGTTGCACGCCTGATTGCATGATCTCGCGCAGCATTGCACCATCGCGAGGGGAGCCATGACATGAATACACCTGGCGGTCGGCCCGAACCGGCGCCTCAATGGATCAGTGCGCGTCTGCGTGAGGGATTCGAGCACCTGAACGCCGGCCGCGTGAACGAAGCGTCAGCATGTTGCCGTCAGCTGCTCTCGCTTAAGCCGGATCTGGTGCAGGCACACTTTCTCGTGGGGCTCATCGCCCTCGAGATCAAGCAGACCGGTAATGCGATCCAGGCTTTTGGCTCTGTCACCAAGCTGCAGCCGGATCATGGCGCCGCCTGGGCCAACCTTGCGAACCTATTCATCCGCATCGGCAACGCCGGCCGCGCGGACGCGGCCCTGGCGAAGGCCGTGGAGTATGCCGACGACAATCCCGTGGTCCTCGAGCTGATCGGCACCGTTCACGGTCAGCTGGGGGAGCAGGAGTCGGCGGGGCACTGGTTCCGCCGGGCCCTCGAGCGCAGTCCCGAAAACGTTTCTCACCAGATCAACCTGGCTAATAACTATCGTTTTCTCGATCGGCTCGACGACGCCGAGGCGCTGCTCGGTCAGGTACTTGCGAAAGTGCCGCAGCATCCCAACGCGCACTGGCTGATTTCGGGACTGCGCAAGGCCCGCAATCGAGACCACGTAGAGACAGTGGAGACGATCATCGCCCGAACCCGAAACCCTCGCGCGCTGGCCTTTCTGCACTACGGCGTCGGCAAGGAACTTGAGGACCTCGAGGACTGGGACGGCGCATTCCGCGCTTACGCCCGTGGTGCGGCGGCTCGGCGACGAACGCTGGCGTTCGACGAGGCCGAGGAGCAGGCGCTGTACGACGCCTTCGCGCAGACTTTCACTCGCGAATGGCTCGACGATGGCCAGGACGGTAACGACGACCCTTCGCCCATATTCGTGGTGGGGCAGCCGCGCACCGGCACGACGCTGATCGAGCGCATAATCGTCGCTCACTCCCAGGTGCATTCAGCGGGCGAACTCCGACAGTTCGGACACGGCCTGCGCCGTATCGGCGAGTATCGCGAGGTCACCGCGCAGTCACCGAAGCTCGCGGCCATCGGGGCGCGGGTCGATCCAAAGGCTCTGGGGGGCGCCTATCTGCAGAGCACCGCAAAACTGCGCGGCAGCACGCCGCGTTTCGTGGACAAGTTGCCGCCGAACTACCTCTACCTGCCTCTTATCCTCAAGGCCCTGCCCCGGGCCAAGGTTGTGCACCTGCGGCGGGGGCCCATGGACGCGTGCTTCGCGAGTTTCAAGCAACTGTTTGCCGATGCCTATCCGCACTCCTACGAGCAGGGCGAAATGGCGCGGCACCATGCCCGCTACTTCAGGCTGATGGACACCTGGCGTGAGCGCTTCGGCGATCGCTTCTTCGACATTTCCTATGAACAGACGGCCGCCGATCTTGAACCGAACGCCCGCGCGCTGATCGATTTTCTTGAGCTGCCCTGGGAGGACGCCTGTCTTGAGTTCCACCGACAGGCCGGAGCGGTCACCACGGCGAGCGCCGTTCAGGTGCGCCAACCCATTCACACGCGCTCCATAGGCCGCTGGCGGCGCTACGAAGCACAGCTGGAGCCGATGAAGTCGGCGTTGGAACGGGAGAATGTTCCCCTGGAGTTGCTTTGATCGCAGTCTTCGTTTCAGTACCGCAAACACCTGCGCAGCCAAGGCTTGCAGCCCCTTCAGGCACACCGACACGGCACCGGAAGCGGGCCTGCAGCGGTGAAACCGAAGCCTTTGATTCGCGGGGCGGGGTCTACGAGTGATCAGTTTGTCGCCATTCCCGTATCAATGACGAGCACCGAGTCACTTGTGCCGGCTATCGGGTCAAATCCGTAGACGATTTGAAGAGCGGCACCGCAGGAGAAAACAATGGTAGCGTCACCCGGCTTTTGCCCCCAGCCACAGAGATCACGCCTTCGCGCAGAACCCGCGGGGCGCCGCTCGAGACTTGCGCAGGCCGTATCCATGGCCCTCTTCGCCGGCAGTTCCGCCGCCCCGCTCAGTGCCCAGCAACTCGAGGAGGTCGTGGTTACGGCGACCAAGCGCAGTGAGTCGGTGCTCGATGTGTCCGTGTCGATGACGGCGATGACCGGCAATGAGTCGCGCCTGCTCAATCTGAACGATATCAAGGACCTGATCCAGTTCACGCCAGGCATTACCGGCAATTCCAAGGATTCCTTCCTCGACACGGTTTCCGTGCGGGGCATTCGCACCAACCTGTTCGGCAACGGGGCGGAGCCCTCGATCGGGTTTTTTGTGAACGGGCTGTATCAAGGCCGGACCGGTGCCGCCGTGAGCGGCCTCTTTGACGTGGAGCGCAGCGAAGTGCTGCGCGGTCCCCAGGGTTTTCTCTTTGCGCGGGGTGCGGTGACCGGTGCATTCAACGTCATCACCCAGAAGGCGAGCACCGAAGCGACGGAAGGCTACGCCGAACTCGACCTGGGTGAGCGCGGCGTCTTTGTCTTCGAGGGTGCCGTGAACCTGCCGATCACGGACAACCTCGCGGTGCGCATCGCGGGGCTGCACACGGAAGAAGACGGCTACGTCGGGAACCTCGCCGGCGGACCTGACCTCATCGCCCACGATAACGACTCGCTGCGCGTCAGCTTCAACTACAACACCGACCGCTTCAACGGCGATCTGATTTTTCAGTATGACGATCGCGATCAGGCGGGGTCGATTTACCGCGTAACCGGCGAGGGCCCGAACTTCAGCAGCGGTCCATCGCTGTTTCTCAACGGTGGCGAGCCCTGGGACGTGGGCAATGACCGGAATGTGAACATCAACGATGAAGTGGGTTCGCGGGATATGGCCGAGGTTTTCGCGGTCAGCCTGCTCATGGACTTCGATCTCGGTTTCGCCACGCTGTCGTCGATTAGCGGCTACAAGGATCACGACTACGAGTACGGAGAAGATTTCGACGGACTGCCGATCACGCTGTTCGAGTACGACCAGCTGCAGTCCGGTGAGTACTTCGAGACCGAGCTGCGTCTCACCTCCCAGGGCGACGGGCCCCTCAACTGGTACGCCGGCGCATCCTATTACAGTGAAGACATCGACACGACTTTCACCAATATCCAGTCGGAGGACGTCTACTGCGATCTTTACCTGAACTATTACCTGTATGCCGGGCAGGCCTATCGCGGCTGCCAGGCCTACTACGACTACGCCGGCTACGACTTCACACCCTCAAGCAACGGCCTGATCAACGATCGCAACGAAACTATCGGCTCCTATGAGGGGTATTCGGCCTACGTTGAAGTCGGCTATGAGTTCAGCGAGCAGTTCGACGTGGCCGTCGGCGTACGCCACCAGTATGACGACCGTACGTATTCCAACGAGCGCCTGGCAGACATCGGTGGTTCCCAGTTCACGGGCGGAGTGCAGGGCGTGGTCGCGACTCCCGACGGTGCTCTGCGTGATTCACAAAGCTGGAGCGGCACCACCTACCGCCTTGTCGCCAACTGGCGCCCCACAGACGATGCGCTGTTCTTTGCCTCCGTCGCCACGGGCTTCAAGCCCGGCGGCTACGACACCTACGGCTTCGAGAATATCCTTACCGGAGAAACCACAGAGGAGGAGGCCCTGCTCGGGCGTGATCGTCCGGCGGACTTTGACGAGGAAACGGTGACCTCCTATGAGATTGGTTACAAGGGCAACCTGCTCGATGGCCGCATCCAGCTCTCCTGGACCGGCTTTCTCTACGAGTACAAAGACCTACAGTCGTTCTTCACGCAACCCAATCCTAACGGAGCCGGTTTTCAGACTATAGCCGGTAACGTCGGGGTCCTGGACGGCTGGGGTAGCGAGATCGAGGTGTATGCGGCGCTTACGGAAAACGTGACCCTGCGCGTTGGCGGCTCCTGGCTTGATTCAGAAGCCAACGATGTCCAGGCGTTTTGCGGCGCGGCCGTGGACCTTGGGGCCACGGAGGACGCCTGCGAAGGCGAACCCCTGCCTCTAGCTCCGGAGTTCACGGCCTTCGTTGTGTTGAACGGAGCCGTGCCCATCGGCAACCGCGGCGGCGAGCTCTTTGGCAACCTCGCCTGGTCCTGGGAAGACGATATGCGCGGGGATTGGATACCGCCGAGCCTGTCCGAGCAGACGATACGCACCATCGATCAGACCGATATCGTGATCGGCTATGAGGAAGAAAACTGGGTGATCAGTGGCTACGTCGAGAATGTTTTTGACAACACCTGGGAGGACGGCACTTTTGGCGAGGGCTTTGATCTCTCGCCCTATCCCCAGTACGTATTCGGACCGGCGCGGCCGCGCACCGCCGGGATGCGCGTGAGCTATAGCTTCTAAACACCATATCTCGCCGCTGATGAGTCGCGGACGAAGTCGATTCGCGCGCCATGGTTGTGGTGTAAGGAGCGGCCACGGTCGTCTCACCCAGAGTGTGCGTTGCGATCCCGCCAGGGCATGCGACACAGACCCTCGAGTCAGGAATCCCCAAACGCGTCCAACGTTGCGGCGCTCGCTAGGGTGCATGCGTAGCAGCACTGGCCTTCGCGTCGCGGAGGTAGAATCAACCAGCTCGGAACCGTCTGGCGCTATTATGGGCGAGCGCCATCCTGCGGTAGGGAAAGTGACAGCCACGACCAAAGCCCTGCTATTCCTGACCAGCTGCATAATGCTGAACGCCTCATGTTCCGCAGCGGAAGAGGGCTCCAGGAGCAGCTATGAAGCGGTATTCACCGCGTTGGCAATGGACTGTATTCATCGGGAATACAGCAACAAGATCGCCCACCTGGTCAACAGTGATGAGGACCTGAAACCGCCGCGGGAGCTGTATCCAGTGTTTTACGGCTGCTTCGACTGGCACTCTTCCGTGCACGGTCACTGGCTGTTGGTGAGGATGCTCAACACCCACCCAGACAAGGTGGATGCCGATGCCATCGTCGCCAAGCTTGACAGGAGTTTCAGCGCGGAAAACGTCGCCGCAGAGCTGGACAACTATCAGCGCCCGGGAATGGAGTCCTTCGAGCGCCCCTACGGTATTGCCTGGCTATTGCAACTGACGTCGGAGCTGCGACAGTCATCCCTGCCTCGGGCGGAAAGATGGTTACAAAACCTGGCTCCCCTGGAGCAGCAGGCCGTTCTCAATATCAGCGAGTGGCTCCCGAAGCTGACCTTTCCTATTCGCACGGGGGAACACAGCCAGACCGCATTCGCCTTTGGCCTCATGCTGGATTGGAGCCGCACCGCTGGTGACCGGACGTTCGAGGAGCTGATCACGCAACGTAGCAAGGACCTCTACCTGGGCGATCGTAACTGCCCGCTCTCCTATGAACCGTCTGGTCAGGATTTTCTGTCCCCCTGTCTGGCCGAGGCTGACCTGATGCGCCGAATACTGGCTCCCGAGCGCTTTGCCGCCTGGTTGGGCAAGTTTCTTCCCATGTTGACTTCCGAAAGTGAAGCGAACTGGCTGGTGCCAGGCATCGTCACCGATAAAACGGACGGCAAGCTGGCGCATCTTGATGGTCTGAACACGAGCCGCGCCTGGATGCTCGAAGGGATCATCCATGGTCTGCCTCCGCTCGATCCGCGCATTTCCGTCCTCAAACTCGCCGCGGATACGCATAGGGAGACCGGGCTGAGCGCGGTCCTTGGCGACATGCACTATATGGGCAGTCATTGGCTCGGCAGCTTTGCGGCCTACCTGCAGACCGGGCGTGGTCTCGATTGAGATACTTCGGTCCACGGGTTCAGGAAGCGTACTCGACGCTGATCAGTACCGGAAATGTTTCTGGCCACGGACCCGAAGGACCAGCGGCCCGAAACGACACACGACTTGAGACACGTTGTTGATTGGCGGACCTTGCGAATACGGGCATCAGGGCAGACCTATGTGGCGCTGCGGCGGTGCTCCGCTATAGACCTTGGGATTCGGCGATATGGAAGCTTCCAGTCCAGAGTGGTATGAAATCGTTGCAGGAATAATTGCGATACCGGTGGCGTTGATTGGAGCCGTTTATACGATTTCGCTTATTCGAAAAACACGCCTAGAGTCTAAGAAACTCGAAATCGAGTTGCTTAAGGTCGAAACAGAATCTAAGGAACTTAGAGACGCTTTAAGCGTCGGGCAAAAGAAAGAACTGGTCCCACAATTAAATGCATCTACTTTCCAGTTCATCGTGCTCAAATTCATCATTTTCTATATTCTACTCAGAGCGTGGGCCCTTATCGAAGATGCTTTTCGATTTTTGGCTGGCGGAGCGTTTTTGGGTTTGACTAAATCAGGCTTTGTAAGCCCAGATAGTGAATTTATCGTTGCTATCTTTTATGTGATCAGCAACGTTCCGCAGTTGTTTTATTGGATTATATTCATTGGTTTGGGCTGGAGCATTTTTCGGGATGCGAACGATTTGCTTGGCTTTAAGCTGAAAGATTTCTTTTCGTGGACGAAGAAACCCTGACCAATCAATGAAATTCGTGCCCGCTGTACGGCTATCGACACACCCTGTTGGTTTTGGCCTGCGGGGGGCGAAAGCACCTGGAGTAATCCGCGATGGGCGGAGAAGGCTGCGCGTCTCGGGCCCCAAGCCAGGCTTCAGAGGCCGACGAGGGTCAAGGGACTCCGCGTGGCCCCGTCAATCCCGGGGCAGATCTGAGACGCGCTCGGCATAAGAATCGCCAGTGATCATCCGCGTGACCCTGCCGTCCTCTTAAACAAAGCGGACCACTTTACCCACGGGGCCGCTACCGTTGGGCGCCTGCATCGTGAATCGGTCATTGCCGATGGGTTCGAGATAGACCTCGAGGTCGATGCCTCGCGCGTTTCCGCCAAGAAGCACCAGTCTTTCATTCATCATGACGACGTGGACGTCAGACCACGCCGACCGGTAAAGGCCTGCAAAGCGCTGCCACGCCGGATCCCAGTCCGTGTCTTCGGTATCTTTCTCCTTCGCCTTGATTACTGCCCGGCCGACGGTTTTCATGAGCTGCCCGGAGATTTCTCGGGGATAGGAGTCGTTGGTGTTGGTAAGAACGACGACGCCGACTTCGCCATCGAGATGAATCCGTGTACGGGTGGTGTAGCCCGGATAGCCACCGCCGCCGCCATGGACCGCGCGTCCACGAACGGCACGATAGCCCGACTCCCATCCGGCATGCGACGACCGTAGCCCGTGGCCAGCATGCCATCGTCTTCGTCGACGCTGGACGCATCCATCCCCAGCGGGGCAAATATGTTCTCCTGCAGATAGTCGGCCCAGGTGGCTCCGCTCACCGCCTCGATGATCATCCCGGCCAGGGTGTAGGCGTAGTTGGAGTACTTCCACCGTGTCTCGGGCGGGTAGGCGGCGACGCGATCGGGCGTGAGGGCGATAAAGGCCTCCGGCGTGGGAAAGTCCAGCTCGGTCCAATGCGGGCCCGCCTCGCGGGGCAGGCCGGAGCTGTGGGTCAGCAGATGTTCGATCGTGATCGGCGGGGCATCCATGGCGCGCGCCGAGGGCTTGAACCACGGAAGGTAATCCACCACCGGATCATCAAGCCTCAGCTTGCCTTCCTCACGCAGCTGCATGATGGCGGTCGCGGTGAACAGCTTGCTGTGCGAGGCCATGCGGAATCGCGTGTCCTGGGTCATGGGACGCTGCCCGGCCACATCGGCGTAGCCGTAGTTAGCCGACCAAACCGTCGCATCGCCAGCAACCACACGTGCGACCACGCCCGGGATACCGCGATAGGCGAGCTGGCTCTCCATCCAGGCGGAGAACAGCCGACCGGCGGCCCGCACGTCCGGATCGTCTTCCAACTCATCGGCACAGGTTGTGCCGCCAAACAGACCCAGCAGGATGAGCGCGATGCCGGGTACGCTTGCGTGACGACGGTAGCGTTCGATCATTCTCTTCCGTGACATACTCGGATATTCCTTTGCAGTCGCTGCCATTGAGGCACGATAGCACCGCCGGCTGGAGGGGCCGTGTCCATCGCGGCGGCTGAAACCGCCAGCCCGGTTGCGCATCCCGTGCCCGGTTCGGGTTGCGGGCGTGTAAGATTGGCCGAGGCCGCGTTGGCCCCGCATGGACGGCGCCTTCGGAACGATCAATTCACCAACAATAAAGGCGGTTCCTGCGCCGGCGGGGCGCGCGTCGCGCCAGGCCGGTGTCACAGGTCCCGCGGTCAGGCAGGCAAGGCCAACAGCTACTCATGGGGCGCTATCTACTCACCATTGTTCTGGTCTGTTTCTCGAATACGGGGCATGCCGACGGCCGAATTCACTTTCTGATCCCCGGCGGTGCCGGGGGTGGTTGGGATACGACGGCGCGCGGTGTTGGCGAGGCCCTTGCAAGATCGGGTCTGGTCGACGTCGCGTCCTATGAAAATCTCTCCGGCGGTGGCGGCAGCCGCGCGATGGCGCACCTGATCGAAACGGCGGAACGCCAGGACAGTACGCTGATGATCAGCTCTTCGCCGATCATTCTGCGCTCGCTGCGCAAGCTTTATCCCCAGTCCTATGCCGACCTGACGCCCGTAGCCAGCGTGGTCGTTGACTACGGTGCGTTTGTTGTCAGGAACGACTCGCCGTACCGCTCCTGGGCCGACGTCATCGACGATTTTCGCGCGGACCCGCGCGGTGTGAACATTGCTGGCGGTTCTTCGCGGGCCAGCATGGACCACATCGTGGCTGCCCTGGCATTCCAGAAGTCGGGTGTCGATCCCAAACGCCTGAAGTACATTCCCTACAACGCGGGGGGCCACGCGATGGTTGGCCTGCTGTCCGGCGAAACACAGCTCCTCTCCACCGGTTTGAGCGAGGCGATCTCCCTCGCTGATCAGGGCGAGGTTCGGATCCTGGCGACGACGGCCCCGGAGCGGCTACCGAGCGTCGGCGAGATCCCTACCCTGTTGGAGCAGGGGGTTCCCGCGGTGTTCTCCAACTGGCGCGGCTTCTTCGCGGCTCCAGGCGTGGGGGAGGACCGCCTGCGATTCTTTGAGCGTGTGCTTTCCGGCCTCTTCGAGACCGAAGAGTGGCAGACCACGCGCGACCTTCGCGGATGGACCGACTTCTTTGTGGCGGGCGAGAGTTTTTCCAGTTTTCTCAAGGGCCAGGAACAGGAAATGGCGACGCTGCTGCGCGACCTGGGATTCCTCGAGTGAGGCGTAGGTACGCTTTCCGGGATTTCACGGTGACGACGCACGAACTGACGGCGCCGGGCCACGCATCATCGGGTACAAGCGGTGTTTGTAAGCCTGCTCGATAACAAGGAGCGGGTCGGGGGCCTGTTGCTGCTGGTGTTTGCGCTGGCCTATCTGCGCGCCGCCTGGAATCTCCCCCTTGATCCGAGCGCGAGCGATGAGATGCTGACGCCCCGGACCCTGCCCATGGGTCTGGCTAGCGCCATGATTTTCTTTTCCCTGCTACAACTCCTGGCGCGCCGGGGGGTGGAGGCGGAGGCGCGAATCAGCGAGACCGTGCGCGACTTTCAGTGGTCGCCAATGCTGCTGCTGATCGCCATGATGGCCGTCTATGCGCAGCTTTTCAGCGTGCTGGGCTTTGCCCCGTCGAGCTTCCTGTTCCTGTTCCTCGGCTTTTTGATTCTTGGCGAGCGCCGCATTTTGTTCAGTGTGATGGTGGCGGCGGGCCTGGTCCTGTTTCTTTGGGTCATGCTGACGCAAGTGTTCGGCCTCTATCTGGACTCTGGCGATCTGTTTCGCGTGATCCTGGGTGTTGCGTCGTGATTGACGGCATTCTCACCGGATTACAGACCGCGTTTTCACCGATCAACCTCCTGATGGTCTTTGCCGGCTGTTTTGCTGGCACTTTTATCGGCATGTTGCCCGGGCTGGGACCCGTCTCCGCCATTGCGCTGATGATCCCGATCACCTACGGCCTCGATCCGGCATCGGGACTGATCCTCATCGCCGGTGTCTACTACGGGGCGATCTTCGGCGGGTCAACATCGGCGATCCTGATTAACGCGCCGGGCGTGTCCGGAGCGGTCGCCACGGCCTTCGACGGTTACCCCCTTGCCCAGCGGGGGCAGGCAGGCAAGGCGCTGGCCATAGCCGCCTACGGCTCCTTCGCGGGCGGGACGATCGGTGCCGTTCTCCTTCTCATCTTCGTGCCGGTGCTCGCGAAGGTGAGCTTGAGCTTTCAGTCCGCCGATTACTTCGCCCTGATGTTGTTCGGCTGTACCGCCGTCGCCGCCTTCTCCGGCAAAGGTCAGGTAGTGAAAGCCATCCTGATGACGCTTCTGGGCCTGATGCTGGCAACGGTCGGCGAGGATCCTTCCGGGATTCAAAGATTCACCTTCGGGAACGCCGATTTCTACGACGGTATCAGCTTCCTGCTCTTGTCGATGGCGACCTTCGCACTGGCCGAAGCGCTGGTTGTGGTGCTGAAAGGTAAGTCGCCTCGGGCCACCCCGACCGATCTAGACGGTGAAGCCTTGGGCTCCATGAAGCTGGCCGGTGAGGAAGCACGGGATATCGCACCTGCGGTCGGCCGTTCCTCCATCCTCGGCTTTTTTGTCGGCATTTTACCGGGCGCCGGCGCCACGATCGCGTCGTTTCTGGCCTACGGGATGGAGCGGAATCTGGCTCCCGAGGAGAAGAAGAGCGAGTTCGGCCGGGGTAGCCATCGCGGCCTTGCGGCACCCGAGACTGCAAACAATGCCGCATCCACGGGATCCTTCGTACCCCTGTTGACCCTGGGCATACCGGGCTCCGCAACGACGGCGGTCATGCTTGGTGCGCTGTTGTCTTACGGTGTGCAGCCAGGACCACGGCTGTACATCGATAACCCGGCGGTGTTCTGGTCAGTCATCATCTCGATGTACGTCGGGAACATCATTCTGCTGGTGCTGAATCTGCCGCTGATACCGTACATCTCGAAGCTGCTGAACGTTCCGCGTCCTTTCTTGACGCCGATCATCCTGTTTCTGTCGATGATGGGTGTCTATCTCGTGTCCTTCAATACGCTGGATTTGTCGATGATGGTGGCCATTGGCGGGATTGCCGTCATCATCCGTATCCTCGACTACCCCCTCGCCCCCCTGCTGCTGGGCTTTATTCTGGGCGGAATGATGGAAGACAACCTGCGCCGCGCGCTGCTCATCTGGGACGGTTCCTTCGCTTTCCTGTGGCAACGACCGATTACCGCGACGATCATGACGATTACCCTGCTGACCCTGGCGGTCCCGGTCCTCGCTTCACTTCGTGAGCGCAGGCGCCTTGTTCTAACCGGCACCCGATCCCGGAGTTAGCTGCCGGCGGGCGCTTTGAATGCTCTCGGCATGTTCGCGAATCGCTTCGCGGCCCTACCGTCCCAGGTATTTCATCACCGCCGGAAACCAGAGCTGATTGATGAACACCGAGACCGGGGACATGCCCAGACCACTGTGCATGGCGCCGATGTTGGTGAGCACAACCACAACGACGTCCGTATCTTCGAGCCAGTACATGCCAGCGCTGAACCCCAGGGTTCCACCACCGTGGCCCAACCTGGCGTGGCCGTCATAGTAGTCCTTCGTTTTTGAAATGCCCTGTAGATACTGGCGGCGGGTGTCTCCCCGTTCCCTAGGCGGATAGTAGCTCAGGGCCTCGCGATGCATTTCGGGGGTAAGCATCGTTCCATCGCGCAGTTCCTGCGCCCATTTCACGAGGTCGCTCGCGGAAGCAACGATCCCGCCCGCGGTCCATTCCGGAGACAGGTTGCCGGCTGTGGACTCGACGACGTAGGGCCGGATCTGCGTGAAACCCCGGTGAACTCCGGCGGCCCTGTCGAACTCGGGCGTCGCGTAGTGATAGTGATGCACATAGCCCCCCGGGACGTCCTCGAAGGATTCGAGGAACGTGTTTTCAAGACCGAGCGGTTCCAGCAGCCGTTTTCGTAACTCGGCCGCCGCGTCGTTTCCCGTCACGGCCTCGATGATCAGGCCGAGTATCGTGTAGTTTGTGTTCGAGTAGGAATAGCGCTCACCAGGCTTACCGGTAGGCGACAGCAGGTCGTTCGTACTGTACTTGAGCGTTTCGGTTTTTGCCCATACGTGCCCCAATTCCATTTCGGCGCCGCGCCCTTTGCGGATCCAGTCTTCCTGAAACTCCCACGTGGGAATTCCGCTTTGGTGATTCAGCAGGTGACGCAGGGTCGCCGTCCCGGTGTTGGGGATCGAGCGAACGATATCGAGATCGAGATACTCTTGCGGAGTCTTGTCCAATTCGAGCTTTCCCTCGGCCACGAGCTGGAGGATGACTCTCGCGACGAAGGTCTTGGTGATGCTGCCAACGCCGAAGCGATCGTTGATGCTCAACGGCACTTGTCGCACGAGATCGTTGTATCCGGCCGTTCCCGCCCACACCACGGAGTCGCCAACGCCAATGGCCGCGGATATCCCGGGTATTCCCATTGCGATCCCCGCCGTGAGCGCTCGCTCGAGTCGCTCCACGTCGTTCTGCGCAGAGTTTTGTGCGATTGCGTTTGTCGCCAGCGCGGAGGCCAGGATGGCGATAGCGCACCAGCTTTCTAGCACCTTTGATCGTGGGTAAGACATCGTCCGCCTCGTGTTCCCGGTGGGGCGTGAGCATTGTACAAATCGGCGCCAGCCCCGTGGTGGATCGCGCGACCAGGGACTCGTTGATAGCCAAACCTAAGCGCCAAAAAAAACGACTGGGTCGGTCACGCCACGGCGCGTCCTCGGTCGCGAAAGATGATCAAACTGCGATTGACGTACCAGATTCCGGGGGCAGAAGCGTAGCTGGAAATTGAAATCGGATGCTATGATTTCGCGCCAGCCGTGAGGCTTGAAAGTGAAGCACGGCTGCGCGCGAGCGAAACACACTTCCAGCTTCAAGCCCGAGTAAGAATCCGTTTTCGGCACTGGAGTCCGGCGTCCGTGAAACCATTACCTGCCACGTTTCCGTGCATCCCCGGGAGGAACGCTTGCCCGCTTGCCTAACCTTTGTCTCTGATGGCCGCTACCTGCCTCTTACGCTGATCGCGGCGGCGACCGCAGCTGCCGGGTCCCAAAGCAGGCTTACGATCGCGCTGCTGGGCATCGGTATCAGTGAGAAGGTGAGCGCCGATGTCCGTCAGTACCTGTCTGATCTGGGTGCCGATCCCCATATCGTGGACATATCCGAAAACGAGCACGGGTTGGACTGGTCGAGCCTGAGTACCATGCGCAGCGGCATATCCACGGCGACCTACGGGCGCCTCATTGCCCCCGAGGTGCTCCGGGACTTCGACAGCATTCTGTACCTGGACGGCGATGTGCTGATCGACGGCGATATCGATGAGCTGTTGCGCTCTCCGCCGGCGCACTTTGCCGCTGTGGAAGCGCTGCACCATGCCGAGATCCCGCCGCCGCTCTATGTGGCGAACCCCACGATACCGCGACCGCCCTCCTATTTTAATGCGGGGCTTTGCCACATCAACGGCGATTTCTGGCGCCGCGAAACGTACTCGAAGCGCGCCCTTGAGCTCCTCTCCACGCGGGAGATTGAGCTTCCCATGAGCGATCAGGATGTACTCAATTTCCTCTTTGGCTTCAGCTATCAGAGGTTGGATCTTCGCTGGAACTTCACCTGGCCCATGTCCCAGCGGCTCCCCGCGTTGCGACCGTTCATCGCTCACTTCGCGGGACAAATGAAGCCCTGGGATGACGAAGAGTGGCGTTGCCCCGAGGTGTTCAAGACGACGTACCAGCGTTACCGGGAGTCGCTACCGGCCTCCGTCGCTCAGTACTATCCCAGTCTTTGTTTCGATAAGCAGCAAAAGGCCAGCCTCAGACGTCAGAGTCTGCTCCGCGCATTCCGCCGCGACCGGGGAGGCCAATGGAACCCTAAGCATGCCGAGGTGCTGCGCAACTGGTGCGGTGGCGGCAACTAGACCTGCGCTCAGGTGCTTCCGGGCCGTACCGCTTTGTTATCGACCCCCCATGCCGGGCGGACGCACCGCGGGCCGTGTCTGCGGTGTGGAAGGCGCCGTGGATAGCCGACCGGAGGAGTCAGGCCTATGACCGACGTAGCCGTCGTCGTTCCCGCCTTCAATGCTGAAGCGCATCTGGCGGATGCGATTCACTCGGTACTGAATCAGACCCATTCCGCCCGGGAAATTGTCGTCGTCGACGACGGAAGCACTGATCAGACCGCCACCATCGCCCGGGAATTTGGCGAGAGCCTTACGCTGATCTCACAGTCCAATCACGGGGTCTCGGCGGCGCGGAATCTCGGAATCCTTCGTTCTTCTTCCGAGCTTGTTGCTTTCCTGGATGCCGACGATCTTTGGCACCCGAGAAAGCTGGAACTGCAAATGACCGCTCTCGCTCAACACTCCGATGCGCCGTTTGTGTTCAACGACATCGTACCTTTCACCGATGGCGCACCGTTTGAGGACGCGGCCGGGATCGAGGCGGATGCCCGGCGTGTCGACCTTTTTCCGGAGCTCTTCCGGCACAATTCAGTACATTGCTCGTCCGTTCTTGCGCGCAGGGAAGCGCTGGCTCACGCCGGTCTGTTCGATGTGGATCAGCGCGGCGCCGAAGATATGGATCTGTGGCTCCGGCTCTCGGTGCTGGCGACTCCTGTGAAAACGAAGGTTGCGCTGTCCGCTCTGCGGCAACACGAGCAGCGGACAACCAGGTCTCTTAAGTTCGTTCACGAGAAACTGAAGGCGTTCGAGACAATGATGCTTCGCTGGGAGTCGGAACCCGATTGTGTGGCGGAACTGCAAAAACTCGCCCGCGACGATGCGCAGTTCCTGGCGTATGCCTATGCCGAGAACGGCGACTTCAGCGCCGCGAGGCGGCTGTTTCTCAAGACCGCTCGCTGGGGGAAGAAACCCCTCAAGAATCGATTCAAGGCGGTACAAATGCGCCTAAAGCACTCGGACGATGGCAGCGGGACCTGAGGTCCACCTCCCGACGAGTCCTCCTTGCAGGCGTTTTTTTAGGAGTTCAAGCGGTCGCCGTCACGGCCGACGCCATCCGGCCCTAAGCGCCCGTGGGGGGCGCGCCGAGCATACGCTGGCACAATGTGCTCTGAACCGCGTGTGCCGAAAACTTTCTGGATACGAGTCCCCGGGCCTCGCGGGAAAGCTCCGCAGCGTAAGCCCTGTCCGTCAGCAGCCGTCGGCAAGCCGCCGCGAAATGCTCCGGCTCATCGGCGAGAAGCAGTTCCTGTCCGTCCCGAACCCCCAACCCTTCCGCGCCAAGGGTCGTGGCGACCACGGGAACACCGTAGCTGAACGCCTCGATTATTTTTATCCGGGTGCCTCCACCGAAGCGTATGGGAACGATGGCCAGGTCGGCCTGCTGGTAGCACGGCGTCAACGATTCTACTCGACCAAGAAAAGCGACCTCTTCACGAGCCAGGGCAAGATGCGCTTCCGTTGCGCCCGGTCCCGCAATCAGGCAGCGGAGCGGTCCCGGGGGAGACGCACGCTCAAGCAACGGAAAGATTTCTTTGAGGAAGTAATGGAGCGCGTCGCTATTCGGGGCGTACGACAGCGTTCCCACAAACAGAATCGTACAGGAAGCATCGTCGGGTTTCCGGCGTGATGGAGTGCCCGAAGGCGGGGTCGTCGCGGAGTCTTCCTGCTGCTCTGGTTCCGGCTCCTTCGTCAGACCGTTCGCGACGACACCGATGCTGGCGCCGGGCCGACGGACGCGCAGCTCCGCGGCGTCGTCCTCCGAGCACACCAGCACCTCGTCAACCTCGCGGAGAATCCTATCCTCCAGTTTCGCCTGCCGGTGCGCGCGCAGCCGGCCGATCCAGTGGAACTCGTTCCCAGAGCGGTCTGCGTTGAGCGCGTTTTCCTGGGCGATGACCTTCGACTCGATGTCATCGAAATCCACCAGAACGCGGCTTGCAGAGAGGTGTGGACCGACGATCTGGTAACAGTCACAACGGAAATAGAGCGCCAGGTCGAACGGCTGCGGCCCACGCGTCTCGTCCTCATCGACCCCGGTGAGCTCCTGGGGGGACACCAGCCGCGGACTCGCATCCAGGCAGGCATGCTTCAGAAGTGAAAGTCCGGGTACGCCCGAAGGGCGAATCCAGCGCTTGTGGAAACGGACTCGACGCACAGCAACGTCATCCGGCAGGCGTAGCTCGGGCGACGTGGGAATGCTGTCTCGCGTTACGAAAATCAATGTGACGGATCCGATCTTGCGGAGGGCCATCAGGTGGTTCCACGCTCGCTGGGAGGAACCTCCACCGTTCGGATCCGGCCGGTGTTTGGTCACAAACACGATCGAACGTGCGATAAGCCCTTACCTCCTCTGCGTTGATCGGCTGGAGTCCTGATCACGGATCGCGAGCCGTTTCTACTTTGGCTTTAGCTGCGCATCCGCCCGCTGTCGTTGAAGGACTCCGAGTGTCCTGGAGGCCTGGAGCATCGTCTTCAACCAGATGGGACTCGCTTTCCCGGCGAGCCGCTGGCTCATCCAGCGCGCGGTCTCGAAGAGAAACACGCGAAGCCGCCAGCGCTCCATGCCGAACAGAGTTTTCGCGCCCGCACGTTGCGCCTGGTCGCTGGTGTATCCCTGACCGGCGAAATAGGCGCGTACCCAGCGAAGCGTCATGCGGGATTTCGGGAGATAGTGCTCAACGGAACAGGCCGGCACCCACACGACATCGGCGCCGTTCGAACGGAGACTGTTGATAACCTGAACTTCCTCGCCACCAATCAGATTCTTCTCCTTTCGACCGAGGTCCGGATCAAACCTCAGGTCATCGAAGGCGTCTCGACGAAATGCCATGTTGGCCCCAAAGGGATATTCGTTGCCCGCCAGCGCGCGTTCCTCGTCGCCGAGATCCCGCAGGGCGAAGCTTGAGGCTAGCGTCTGCATATTGTCTTTTACCCAGAGGGGTGGAGTCACCTCGTACCATGGAAGTACCTTGCCACCGAAAACAACGCCGTTCGGCCAGCGGTGGAACGCCTCGCGGTAGTTGCGCAGCCAGGCCGGATCCACGATTACGTCGTCGTCGGTCCACACAATATAGTCGCAGTCGCTGTGCTCGATGGCGGCGTTCCGAGCGTTTGAGAGACCCTGCTTCCGCTCCCGTATGTAGCGGATAGGGAGCTTCTCCCTGAATCCCTCGACCACTTCAGCCGTTTTGTCCGTAGAGTTGTTATCGACCACGAGCACCTGCCAGTCGCAGTTCCCGGGGTCCTGCAGGGACTGCATTGCGTCCAGGGTTTTTGCGAGGAGATCACATCGATTCCAGGTGCAAATGGCTACGGTGATTTGCATGACATCCCCCGCAAACGAATCAGCAGAACCCAGCGCGGACGGGTGAAGCGGAAGCCGTCATGGACTGGACACCCTGCAGAACGCGCGGCGAGGGTCTCCATCAACGTCCAACGGGCAGTAATCGGCGGCATTAGCGGGGCGACGGAAAAGCGCCGCTTTGCAATGCAGTTCGAGACGCAGGTGGCGTCCCACGATCTTGCGATACCGGGTACGTTTCACTGGAAAGTAGTGGCCATCGGAGCGTTCAGCAGGAGTTACAGGCGGGCCGCTAACGGGCCGCTCTCTGGCGCGGAAGTATACGAAACTAAGCTGCGATTGTTTGCGTTCAAGCGTGACCCAGTTAACGGGATTCCAACGACCACAACAGCCAGTCCTTCAAGGAGCTTGCCTTCGTTTTCGTTCATGACGAACTTGCCCATGACCACGTCCACCTGCTGTTCGCCGTGCCGGATACCGATGCTTACCCTCGCTGCGCGTGTTTGCGTCGCCGGGTGGCGCCCGGGCCGCGGCGTAAGCTCGGTTTTCGTCCAGGAGGTGTCGAGCGATGCTCGCCCCGTGACCAGGTGCCGTTCAGGACATCGGGGTCGCCGTCACATCGACCTGAGGGCTGCATTCCGTAACCCCCAACACAAACTCAGACCGTTCCAGCGGCTGCGCTCAAAACCAATGAGGGTGCGCGCCGCGTCTGACGCCGACCGGTGCACCAGGGGCATCGATCTCCGGCGTCTGCGCCGTGGTGACAGACGCGGTCCCGGCCACCGCCCGGCCCGGTTCTTTCGGGGAGCCCGGGCTCCAAACAACGGTCCGGTACGTACACCCAGCATCCCGAACGCGAAATTTCGCAGGCAGTAGCATGTCCACGTATTTGATTATCTGGCCGCACCAGCTCTTCCTCAACCATCCGGGGCTCGCAAAGGTACCCGGGTCTATCGTGCTGTTCGAGGATCCTCTGTTCTTTGGCGATGAACAGTATCCCATGCGCTTTCATCGACAGAAGCTCTGGCTGCACCGGGCATCGATGCAACGCTATGCAAAAACCCTCGCCAAACAGCACGAATCGGTCAGCATTGAGTCCTACACCGCCGATCGAGGAGCGCTGTTTAAACTGCTGAAAAAGCTCCAGGGCCAGGGTTGCAAGACCCTGCTGCTGGCGGAACTGTCCGACTTCATGGCGCAGAAGCGCCTGCATCAGGCCGCCGAGGAGCTCGGACTCCAGCTCGAGGTGCTCGAAAGCCCCGGCTGGCTGAACACGCGCGAGGAGAACGAGGACTGGTCTTCCGGCCGTAAGCGCTGGTTCATGGCCGAGTACTACAAACACCAGCGCCGCCGCCTCGAGATTCTGATGGACGGGGACGAGCCTGCAGGCGGTCAGTGGTCCTTCGATGAAGACAACCGGAAGAAGGTGCCTAAAAAGCTGTACCCCCAGATCCCGTCGATTCCGACGGTTGAACACGATGGCATTGATGAAGACGCGCGCCACTCCATCAATGCGCAGTTTCCCAATGCACCGGGGTCCCTCGAGACGCTGCACTACCCCAGCAGCCACCAGGATGCCGAAGCCTGGCTGGAGCGCTTTCTCAAAGAACGTTTCGAGTGCTTCGGCGCCTACGAGGACGCCATCGTGCGCGGCGAACGCTGGTTGTGGCACGGGGTACTGACGCCGATGCTCAATACGGGCTTGCTGACGCCGCGGCAGGTGCTGGAGCGGGCCCTGGCGCACGCCGACAAGGCCGACATTCCCCTCAATTCAGTGGAAGGCTTCGTCCGGCAAATCATCGGCTGGCGCGAATTCATGCGTGCCACCTATCAGGACCTCGGCGTACCGATGCGCACCACGAACCACTGGGAACACCTTCGGCCCATCCCGGCGAGCTTCTACGATGGGAGTACGGGAATCGATCCGATCGACGACGTCATCCAGCGAGTGCTTGAGACCGGTTACTGCCATCACATCGAGCGCCTGATGGTGCTCGGAGGCTTCATGTTTCTCTGCGAATTCGACCCCGATAGGGTGTATCGCTGGTTCATGGAGATGTTCATCGACAGCTACGACTGGGTAATGGTGCCGAATGTGTATGCTATGAGTCAGCACGCCGACGGCGGTCTGATCACCACCAAGCCCTACTTTTCCGGATCGAACTACATCAAAAAGATGAGTGACTGGGGCCGGGGGGACTGGGCCGATACCTGGGACGGGCTGTACTGGCGTTTTATCTGGAAGCACCGGGCGTCGCTCGGGAGCAATCCGCGCTGGGCGATGATGTGCCGGACCGTTGAGCGCATGGATCAGGACAAGCTGGAGGCGCACCTGGCCCATGCCGAACGTTACCTGGCCAAGCTGGATTCGGATCGCGCTGCGGCCTGAGCGGTTCCTTCCGGCGCGGCTTGGAGGACCCGGCAGACGGCGCGTCGGTTGTGGCTACGCAGAATGCGGTCATGGAGTCCCGAGGAACCGCGTTTGGCTAGTGCGTGCCAGCCGCCTTCAGAGCCCCTGCGGCCCCTGCCACCGCGGCGCACCGGGCCATGAACCGGGACAGCTGCGTGCGACGCGCTCGGCCTTCAGGAGCGCGAACAGGGCGCGACTGAGACGGCTGGTCAGGGTTGCATCGAGGGAGCGGAAGGGGTTGGCGACGCGATTCTCCGGTGCTCCCAGGGCAGCGCGCAGCTCGGCATCACCGGGTACCTTTTCAATCAGGGGCATAAGTGCCTGCAGGGCTTCGACAGCATCGTCGCGCTGGGTCTTGAAGAGGGCGATGAGGCAGGGCAGCAGTTCCGCGGTCACGCTGCGTCCACGGTTTCGGTAGCAGCCCAAAAGAAAGCGAAACAGGCGCAGTCCATGCTTGGACTGGAGACTCAAGACCAGGGGTGACTCTCCGTGCTCGGTGGGTGTGAAGGGATCGGCGCCGCGATCGTAGAGATACTGGGCGATCTCGGGTCCGGCCCGCTGCGCGGCGACATGCATGACGCCAATGCCCTGCGCCGTGCGCTGCTGCAGGGCTTCGCCACGCTCAACGAGCCACTTCACCGTGGTCAGTTCACTGTGGAGACTCGCGTAAATCAGCGGTGTAAAGCCTCCGTCGTTGTAGGGTGTTGACCAGTCGGCGCCGGCGGCGTCCAGCAACTCGAGAAGCGCCGTGCTATTGCTCTGCAGCGCATCGAAAAGGACGGGGATCTTGAGGTGATTGAGATCCATGGGGGAATCTCCGGCCGCCAGGCACGCGGCCACGGCCGTCTCATCCCGGGCCTGCACCGCGATTTCCATCGCGGTCCTCAGCTCAGACACAGATCGATCACCGTGCCATCGCGGATTTCGGCCACGGTGGCAAAGTCTCTTACCCGATTCCGAAAATCGGTCACAAGCCGTCCCGGGGGTGTCAGGAAAAGCAGCTCGGGAAGGTCCTCGGGAAGCATCTCGCGCGCCGGTGCGCGGTCGAGAAGATCCGTGAAGTAGATGATTGCCCGGCAATCGTGGCCGGCAAATTCCGTCTGTTCTTCACCCCAGCGCAGGACCTCCGTCAAGGCTCGCGCCATGTCGGTACCACCCCGTCCTTCCAGGCGCACGCGCTCCGGGTCCGCAGCGATCGGGTGATCGCTGAATGATCGGATGTCCTCGCGAATTGTGGTGTCGGCATTCACAAGGTACAGCTGCTGCGGCGGAACGCACTCCTCATCAATCAGCCCATTGATTTCGGCGACGAAAGTTTTGAGGAGCGCCGCCGATACCGAGGCAGAGGTATCGATCACGCAAATCAGAACACCGGCAGGCGCGGCCGGGAGCAGGGTGCTGGCGTAAAGGGGTGCCTCAAGCTCAAGGCATTCGGGGTCGACATAGAAGATATCGTTCGGCAGTTCGTCGCAGGGTTCGTAGCGCATTCCATCCCCCAGGAGCAGATCGCGCAGGAGCGTTTTCCATTGAAGACGCCCACCGCGTTCGTTCTCGATCCACTGGCCGTAGCTCTCGTCGATGTGCGAGCCCGCAACCGCGCTGCCCGACGGGTGCGCCTCGCGCAGCTCTCGGGCACGGTCGACGTCGCTCGCCAGGCGAAGTAGGGTCAGGGAATCAAGCCGCTGGAACCCCTCCTGGTCACCGGGAAGGGGCAGCTGCAGTTCCTGACGCACGTGCCCCAGTCCCTGTTCCTGCAGCCGGCGCGCCAGAGCCTGCGGTGACACGAGGTGGCGGTGCACGCCCTGGGCGCGCCCGCGCTCATCGAGCTGCTCGTCGATGGCGTTCGAGGGCGATCGTTGGGCGGCTTTGAGAGCCTCGATAAAGGCGCGGTCCCGAGCGGGTGGATCCTCCCAAAGGCTGTAGAGTATGTGCTCCTCGCTTTGCCCGAGATAGCGCTCGTAGTCTCCCGTCGCCGTGCCCCAGGCTGAGTCGAACACGGGCCCAGGACGCAGCGCCGGATAGGCGCGCAGAAGACGGACATTGATCGCGATGTCGCAGGCGATGGCCCAGAGCAGGGGCGGGGCGCCGGGCGGCATTCGCCCATGATGGCGATACAGAATGTGGCTCAGCTCATGAAGCAGGATCAGCAGCAGGGAATCGTGCCGCTTGCTCCCGGCGTCTGCGGCGGCGTCCTCGTCCAGCAGCGAGACAAAAAATTCGGTGTTCACAAACACGTGAATCCCGTCGGTGAACGCCGTGTCGCACAGAGCCGTCAGAGCAGGATGATCGTAGAGATGAAAGGGAACCCGGCGCGCCAGTACGGAGAGCACGCCGTAGCGGGGCAGGCCGGCTTCATCGCTCTGTATGATGCGGCTGCGATAACGCTGCAGGGAGCCGTTCCATTGCGTGGCCGCATTCAGACGCGCACGTGCCGGGGCGCCGGCCTGTGACTGACGCCTGTCGCGGTGTTTGGATGAATAATTCAGCTGACTCATTAGTGAACGCCGACTCCGATGCCGACTCAAATGCCGACCCCATTACCGGCTCTTCTCGGCCTCGTTTGTCGACCCGACTCGCCGGCGCTGGTTGCAGACTCCATTCGCGAACCCCGGTCCGCGGATTTTACTCAGCAGAACTAGGCAGACCGTAGCAGACTCAGGCAGACCCAGGCAGACCCCAGATGAGCAGAGACTACCCATGACGCGCCACTCGGAGATCGCCTTGCGCGAGGCTACGACCGACCAGATCATTTCGCGGTTGAGCCTGGACATGCTACAGCGCTTCCACAGCGCCGGCGCCAATCCGGCGCTCGATGAGCGCGTTGAAGCGGCCTGGAGCGGCCTGCGAGGAGCCCCCTTTCTGCCCCGCTCGGTTACACCCACCTACCTCCGCGGGTATCCGGGCCAGGGCAAAACAACCTCCTACCGCATCGCGGCGACGCGCGTTGCCCGACTCCTGGGCCTGGACTTTATCGCCAACCCGCCGGATGAGTTTGTGCCAAGCGGGGACGAATTGCTGTTTGTTGTCCAGGAGCTGTCCGGTCAGGTCTCGGCCGTTGACTTCGGGGGCATACCGAATGTTCAACGCTTCGCCACCCAGAACGGCGGCGAACAGGCCTTCATGACCAAACTTGCCAACAAGCGCCTCGCGGCCCTGCGCTACGCCGGCGCCGCGGTGCTTCTCCTGGATGATTTTCCGAACGCCTCGCCCAACATACAGAACGTCGCCCTGTCGATCCTCACGGACAACCGGTTTCAGGGCCTGGATCTCGGAAGGACGCTGGTGGGCGCGACGGGGAACCTCGGCAGCAACGACGGGACACACGTGAGCGCCACGTCGAACGCGATCGTGACACGTGTGGCCAATTTCCTCGTTGTCGACTCTCTGGATCAGTGGATCGAGCGAACCCAGGCCGAGTATCAGGACGCGACGGGCGATGCGGGCATTGCCGGGTTTTTGCGGCGCTATCCCGATTGCTTCCATATGCCGAAGCGCAGTCGCGATGGTGTTCCCTACCCCTGTCCCCGGTCCTGGAGCCTGTTTCTCCCCAAGCTGCGGGAGATCCTCTTCGCGTACCGCCAGCGCAAGGCAAGCTCTGCGGACGAGCCCTTTCCTTTCGACGAGCTCGAGTTCGAAGCGGCGGGGTTTCTCGGTCTGGAAGTGGCCAACAGGCTGGCGAGCTATTTTCTCTCGTTCATGCAGTTGAGCGATCCGCTGGCTGAGTCCCTGGTCGCCAGCGGTGCCTGGTCCGAGGAAGCGCGCGCGCAGTTTCGCAAAGAGTACGCGCGAGGTTATGCGGCGACAGCGCAACAGTTTGGCTATCAGTTCATGACCGCCCTGGCAGACTACAGCGCCAAGGCCCTGCTGGCCGATCTGCCCGGCAAGGCGCACTGGTCGAGGATAACCCGGGCCCTGGCCGAGGGGCTCTACGGGGAGCGCATCGATCACGCATTGATCTGCTACGGCGTCCATTACTTCGCCCTGCGCATCGTGCTCCTCGCCGAAGCCATGGACATCGATGCGCAAGACATCGGGAACCTCGACGATCGTGGAAGACCCGACCTCAATGAGCGATTCATGGAGGAACTGACCGCCGCCATGGCATCAATGCCGATTGCCAATGAGATCATCGACGCGCAGGGCGACCTCGCTCGTCCCTTCCGACTCCTCGACGAGACTTTCTGTCAGGTGCTCAGCAACTATCGGGGATACGCAGGCTGAAGCCCGCGACGCGAGTTTTTTCTCCCGACGAAAGCGACGTACGCCAGGCGCGGGAGTTAATATCGGCGTATCGCGAAGCCGAGGCCCAGGGGATCGGGTCGGTCAGCATTCAAGGGAAAATGGTGGATGCGGCCACGGCCAGGATTTTCCAGAACACTGTAGATCGTGCCGACCTGATCGGCATGTAGGTTATGCGTCGGTGAGTGAGTTGCTTAAACCCAGGAGATCGGTCCTCTACGTTCCAGGCTCGAACAGCCGGGCGCTTCAAAAGGCAGCCGATCTTGGCGCCGATTGCCTGGTTCTCGATCTGGAAGATGCCGTGGCGCCCGAATTCAAGGTACAGGCTCGCTCACAGGTTTCCGCGTTTCTGTCCCAGCGACCTGCCTCGCGCAGCGAGTTTATGGTGCGGGTCAACGGCGCGGACACACCGTGGTTTGCGGATGATCTGGCCGAAGTGCTCGCATATCCGCCGAGGGGACTGGTGTTCCCGAAAGTCAGATCCGCCGAGGATCTCAGGGCCCTGGACGACGAGCTGTCCGAGCGTGGCGCGGCTCCCGGGCTTGAGCTCTGGGCGATGATCGAACTTCCGGAGGCTATTCTGCGAATTCGTGAGTTAGCAGAGATGGCACAGAGCTCGCGCCTGGCGTGCTTCCTTGTGGGCACAAACGATCTAGCCAAGGAACTCTCGATACGCGTCGGGCCCGACCGCAAAGGTCTCCTTACCGCGCTGTCTTCCACCGTGCTGGCTGCCTGCGCTTATGGGATCGGTGCCATCGACGGGGTTTTCAACGACATCTCCGATGCGGATGGATTCGAGGCGGAGTGTCTGGATAGCCTGGGAATGGGTTTTCACGGAAAGTCCCTCATTCATCCCAGTCAGATTTCCCGGGCGAACGAGATCTTTGCCCCCGCCGAAGATGAGCTGGAAGAAGCGAAAGCCATCATCGCGGCTTTTGAGTTAGCGGAGAATCTTGGCAAAGGCGTGATCGTAGTGAACGGAAAAATGACAGAACGCCTGCACCTCGAGCGGGCCAGGGCGCTGGTGGCAAAGTCTGATGCCATAGCCGGCCTGGCCGCGCCCTGACGCTCCAGCAGCGCTAAACGAGGCTGTTTTGAACGTGCGGCCTAATTTCGGAACTTGGTAACCGCCGTCAGGAGCTGACGGCAGGTTATCTGACCCACAAGCATTCCGTCCCGCACGACCGGGCGCCGCCGTTTGTTCTGGTCGAGCATGGCCTGGGCGACGTCAACGATATCTTCCTCGGGGTGCGCGACGACGAGGTTATCTCGGGTCATGTACTCACTCACGTCGCCGACGCGGTTGGCGTTGTTGTAGATGGCGCTGAGTATGGCCCGGAGACAGTCCATCTCGGACAGTACCCCCACCAGGTGGTCCGTCTCATTGACAACGCAGACGCCGGAGACTTTGTTGTCGATGATCACCTGCATGGCTTCTTCGATACTGTCGTCTGCTCGCACCTTCACGGGATGTTGCAGCATGTACTCGCTGACATTGACTGACTTGAGCATAGGTCTCTCCTTTTAAGCGGGTGATCGTTCGGTCATCCCAAAAAACCAAGCTGTGCTGGCAACTGTTCGCTAGAAAATTCCCGATAGAAACTGCATGAGGCGCTGGGGCAGCAGGCCCAGGGCCAGGATACCGGTGAGCAGGCCGACGATGACCGCGTACACCGTAATGCCTGTCGATGGTGCCGCGGCGACTGCGGAGTTCTGCCCCGGCTCCAGTCCAACGGCCTCGGCCGCGTCGCCCCGGGTCATTTGGTAAACGACGCGAAGGTAGTAGTAGATCCCAAGCCCGGTACCGATGATCATCAATCCCACCAGCACCCAGTGGCCGCCCGCGACGGCCGCGCTGTAGATGTAGAGCTTGCCGATAAAACCGGCGGTTAGGGGAATGCCCGCCAGCGACAGCATGGCCAGCAGCATCAGCGTCGCGGCAACCGGCTGCCGCCAGAACAGCCCCGCCACGGAGTCGAGGGTGAGCGCTTCGTCAGCCTGTCCGCGCGGCTGGATGAGCGTCAGCACGGCGAAGGCGGCGACGACCGTTGGCATGTAAGCGATCAGGTAGAAAATACCGGCCTCCGCCGCCAGGGGCCGCAGGGATTCCGCGCTGCCCGCGGAAAAGACAATGAACAGATACCCGACGTGCGCGATCGACGAGTAGGCGAGCATGCGCTTGAGGTCGTTCTGCAGCAGCGCGAGCAGGTTGCCGATCATCATGCTCAGCGCCGCGAGCACGGCCGTCACCTCCACAAGAGAGGGAATCCGAGAAACATCGGCACCAATGAAGAAGCGCAGCAGCCCCACAAACGGCGCGATCTTGGCCACCGACGCGAGATAGCCGCTTACCGGAGACGGCGCGCCCTGGTACACGTCGGGCGTCCACAGGTGCAGGGGCGCAAGGGCCAGCTTGAACGCGAGCCCGACGAGCACCATGGCCATACCCGGCAGCACCAGCCCCTGGCCAACGTCCACCGACGCCAGGCGTTCCCCCATGGCGGGGAACGAGAGCGTACCCGTTGCGGCATACACAAGCGCGAAGCCGAACAGCATGATCGCGGTGGCGGCACCGGAGAGCACCAGGTATTTGGTGGCGGCCTCGACGGGTTCCGGTTCCCGACTCGGGTAGGCAACCAGCGCGTAGAGCGACAGGGACAGCAGTTCCAGCCCCAGCAGCAGGGAAGCGACATGATTGGCATACACCAGTACACAGGACCCGAGGGTGGCGAGCACCAGCAGCAGGTAGTACTCCTCGGGCTGGTCCGACCTGCTCTCGATGGTGTCGCCGGATAAGATCGTGATGACACCCGCCGAGAGGGCGCAGACGGCGCTCAGCAGCAGGGCCAGCCGGTCGGCGAGCAGCAGCGGCGTGACCTGGTTCGCGGCATCGGGCGGGGCCTGGCCCAGGCACGCCAGCATCGCCAACGCACACGTGAGTGCCGCCAGTACCCGCGCCGCGGAAGGGCTTCGCCTGACGGCGATCTGGAGCATGATGAGCACCGCACCGCCCGCCAGCGTGAGCAGTGGGGCAAGCAAAGGGAGCTGCGCCATATTCATGGCGCCACCGCCAGGTCGGGCAATCTCGTACCGGCATGGAGGCCTTCGAGGACCGGCCGCACCAGATCCAGCACCGGCTGGGGATAGAGACCCAGCCACAGCAGCGCCAGCATCATGGCGCCCATGGTGAGCATTTCCCGAGCGCCGAAGTCGTCCACGACCCGGGAGTCCCGGGGCGTGCCAAAGAAAGCCTGCTGCATCATCCACAGGGAGTAGACGGCGGCCGTGACCATGCCAAGCGCCGCGAGGGCGGTCATGATCGGGTAGACGGCGAAAAGCCCGAGCAACACCAGGAATTCGGCGACGAAGTTACCCAGCCCCGGGAGTCCCAGGGAGGCGAAGGCGAAGAACAGGGCGCAGGCGCCCATGCGTGGCGCGTCCTGCCAGAGGCCGCCCATGTTGCGCATGTCGCGGGTGTGCAGGCGGTGCTGCAGGGCACCGGCCATCATGAAGAGGGCGGCGGTGCTGACACCGTGCGTGACCATCTGCATGATCGCACCGTTGATGCCGAGGTCGTTGAGGGCGTAGAGCCCGAGCATCACGAAACCCATATGGCTGACCGAGCTGTAGGCCACGAGCCGCTTGAAGTCGACCTGGGCAAATGCCAGCACCGCACCATAGATGACGCCCGCTACGCCCAGAGCCACGGCGACCGGTGCAAAATCCTGCGACGCCTCGGGAAAGAGGGGCAGGCAGAAGCGCAGCAGTCCGTAGGCGCCGGTTTTCAGCAGTATGCCCGCCAGCAGGACGCTCCCCGCGGTCGGCGCCTGGGTGTGAGCGTCCGGGAGCCAGGTGTGAAAAGGAAAAATCGGCAGCTTTACGGTAAAGGCGATAAAGAAGCCGAGCATCAGCCAGAACCCCAGCTGCGGATCGACCTCCAGCCGCAGCAGGTCAAAGTAGCTGAAACTCATCTGGCCGGTCTGACCGGCCGCGATGTACGCCAGGGTCACCATGGACAGCAGCATCAGCAGACCGGACACCTGAGTGAAGATGAAGAACTTCATGGCGGCGTAGGCGCGGTTCTCATGACCCCAGATGGCGATCAACAAATACATGGGGATCAGCATCACTTCCCAGAACAGGAAGTACAGCAGCAGATCCAGGGCCAGGAAGACGCCGGTGACGCCGGCCAGCGTCCACAGCAGGTTGGCCTGGAAGAATCCGGGACGCTTGTCGATCTCGGACCAGGAGGCGGCGACGGCGATAAGTCCCAGCAGCCAGGTGAGTACCAGCAAAAGCAGCGACAGACCATCCATCGCCAGTTCGAAGGCAATGCCGAAGCGGGGAATCCATTCGGCGCGGGTATGCATCAGCCAGCTCTCGGGGTCGGCGGCCACGGTAACCAGGGCAAGCCGCTCGGTGGGTACCAGGGTTAGCAGGTAGGAAAAGGTAAGCAGGACCGTGGCAAGGGCTGTCCAGCGCGGTAGGCCAGGGTTGATCCGCTCGCTGTACAAGGCCAGGAGGCCGCCCACCAGGGGAAGCAGGATCAGCAGCGCCAGGCTCACGGTGCCACTCCCAGAGCGATCGAGAGCAGGAAGATCAGCCCGAGAGTGAGCGTTGTGGCGTACCAGCGCACCTCACCGTTTTGCAGGGCAATGAATAACCGGTGCCCGAAGCGCGTCAGCGCGATCACCCCGTTGTAAAGCCCGTCCACGGGCTCGTTGCGCCACCAGCGCGCCAGCGCCGTGAACGGAGTAACCAGCAGCAGCCGATAGAGGTCATCGATGCGCCAGCCGGAGAACCAGAACCCCCGCAGGGCCTGGCCCGCCGTGGAATCGCGGAGACCCGCGATGGAGATCTGCCCGCCGAGGAAGATCAGGTAGGCCATGATCACACCGATGATGGGTACGGCAATGCTGATGTACTCCACGCTGTGGCTGATTTCCGGGTGGCCCGCCTCCGGCAATGCGCCGGCCAGGGGCATGGCGACCCATCCACCGATCAGTGACAGCACGCAAAGCAGCGTCAGGGGTATCGCCATGCGCCAGCCGGGCTGGCGGTCCGGTTCCGTATGGGCTTCGCCGAAGAACACCACGAACACCAGCCGGAAACTGTAGATGCTGGTCAGCAGGGCGCCGAGGAGGCCACCGAGCCAGAGCAGCGGGCCGATGCCCTGCTGTTCGTAGGCCAGCAGCAGGATGGCGTCCTTGCTGAAGAAACCGGAAGTCATGGGCAGGGCCGCGAGCGCCGCGCAGCCGATCAGGAAACTCCAGAACACCACTGGCAGGCGCGTGCGCAGCCCGCCCATCCGGAAAATGTCATGCTCGTGGTGTAGGCAGTGAATCACCGCGCCGGCGGCGAGGAACAGCAGTGCCTTGAAGAAAGCGTGGGTCATCAGGTGAAAGACGCCGGCGCTGAATGCGCCAACGCCCAGCGCCAGGAACATGTAACCGATCTGGCTAATCGTGGAGTAGGCGAGGATTCGCTTGATGTCGTGCTGCACCAGTGCGGTGAACGCCGCCAGCAGCAGCGTGCCGAGGCCGATCCAGGCGATAGCCTCCATCACGGCCGGCGCCAGCAGATACAGGTCGAAGCAGCGCGCGACGAGATACACGCCGGCGGTCACCATGGTGGCGGCGTGGATGAGTGCGCTCACCGGTGTGGGTCCGGCCATGGCATCGGGCAGCCAGACGTGCAAGGGCAGTTGGGCGGATTTGCCCAGGGCGCCGCCGAGGAGCAGGGCGGCCGCGAGTGTTGGGAGGTCATCGCCCACGCCCCAGGCGAGGTTCGCCTTCGTCATCAGCGTGTCGATGTGCAGCGTACCCAGTTCGGTGAACAGCAGCAGCAGGCCCAGCGCCATGATCGCGTCGCCAACCCGGGTCACGACAAACGCCTTGCGCGCCGCGGCGCCGTTGGCCGGATCGCGATACCAGAAACCCACCAGCAGGTAGGAGCACATGCCCACGCCTTCCCAGCCGAGGTACAGGAGCAGCAGGTTGTCGGCCATGACCAGCAATAGCATGGAGCCGACGAAGAGATTCATGTAGGCGAAATAGCGGCAGAACGACTCGTCGTCCCACATGAACTCCACGGAGTAGAGGTGTATCAGGAAGCCGACGCCGGTGATCACCGACATCATCACGACGGTCAGGCCGTCGATGTGCAAAGCGATGCGCGGCGTAAATTCACCGACGCTCATCCACGTCCACAGTACGACTTCCCGTGCCTCGGGGCGGGCCAGGAAATCGGTGACCAGGGTAGCTACGAGAACCGCCGCCAGTCCCACCGATCCGGCCCCGCAGACGGCGGCCACGGAGCGGGGCATGCGACCGGTGCTCAGCAGCAGGGCCACTGCGCTGAGCAGCGGCAGGCCCGGTATCAGCGCGGTCAGGCTCACCGCTGCAACCTCGTTACGGCGTCCATGTCCAGGGTGCGGTAGCGCCGCTGAATCTGCAGGAGCAGTCCCAGACCCACAGCGACCTCGGCGGCGGCGACGGTAAGAATCAGGAGGAACATCACCTGCCCGTCGGCCTGCTGCCAGCGCGCGCCGGCGGCGATAAACGCCAGCGCCGCCGCGTTGAGCATCACCTCAAGCGACATGAGCATGAACAGCAGATTACGTCGCAGAGTCAGTCCCGCAATCCCGCAGACAAACATCAGTCCGGCCAGGATCAGCACGTGCTCCATGGGTACGGCGACCATCAGCTATCACCCCCGGGGCACGGGGCCGGATCGACGCCGGTTCGGGCGAGATAGGTGCGCCCGATGTGGTAGGCGCCGATCAGCGCCGATAGCAGAAGCATGGCGGCGATTTCCACGGCCAGCACATAGGGGCCGTAGAGGGCAAGGCCAACGGCTTTGGGAGAGACGGCCTCTCCGGAGGTGAGCTCGCCGGGAAGACTGATGGCCATCAGCAGTTCGACCAGCAGGAGCGCCGCCAGCAGCACGGGCATTATCCAGGCGCGCGGGGTCAGCCACTGTCGCTCGCGCTCAACGCCCGGCTCTCCGAGATTGAGCATCATGACCACAAACACGAAGAGCACCATGATCGCGCCGGCGTAGATCAGGACCTCCAGCGCGGCCGCGAACGCCGCACCCAGCAGAAAGAAGATCACCGCCACGGCCAGCAGCGACAGGATCAGATAGACCAGCGCGTGCGCGGCGTTGGTCCGGGTCAGCGCCGCGACCGTGCTGAACAGCGCGACCAGCGCCGCGATGTAAAACAGCGCTTCCATCATGGCAGCAGGCTCTTCACGTCGATGGGCGGCGCCTCGTTCTGCGCCTCACCTTTGTCCTTGCCCTCGATGGCGAGGCCAGCGACCCGGTAAAAGTTGTAGTCGTGGTACTTGCCCGTGCCGTCGATCTGCAGGTGCTCCTTCTCGTACACCATGCTGGTGCGCTCGTACTCGCACATCTCAAAATCCGGCGTGAGCTGAATGGCGTTGGTGGGACAGGCCTCCTCGCAGAAACCGCACATGATGCAGCGCGAGAAATTGATGCGGAAAAACTCCGGATACCAGCGCCCGTCCTCACGTACGCCCTGCTGCAGGGCAATACAGTCCACGGGGCAGGCGACGGCGCACAGATTGCAGGCCACGCAGCGTTCGTCGCCGTCTGGGTCGTTGGTCAGCACGATGCGCCCCCGATAGCGTGGGGCGAGATAGGGTTTCTGCTCCGGGTACTGAACCGTTTCCGTGCGCGTGAAGGTGTGCTGGATGATGGTCCAGAGCGTGACGAGCTGGCTGCGGATGGCCTTGATCATGCTCTAACCCTCCATGGCCAGCGCGATGGCGCCGGTCGCTACCAGGTTGATCAGCGTAAGCGGAAGCATGTACTTCCAGCCGAGCAGCATGAGCTGGTCATAGCGCGGCCTCGGGATAGCGGCCCGCAGCAGAATGAAGAAGCAGATCAGTGCGAACACTTTGATGGTGAACCACAGGAATGGGGGTAACCAGGGGCCCAGCCAGCCGCCGAAGAACAGCGTCACCATCATGCAGCAGATCAGGATCAGACCCAGGTATTCCCCGAGCATGAACATGGCGAACTTCATGCCGCCGTACTCGGTGTGGAAGCCGGCGGTGAGTTCGTGTTCAGCCTCGGGCAGATCGAAGGGCAGGCGGTGGCTCTCGGCAATGCCGGCGATGGTAAACGTCACCAGCCCCAGAAACTGTGGAATGCAGAACCACATATCGCGCTGGGCCTCGACGATCACGCGGGTGCTGAAGCTCCCGGCGAGCATCACTACGCCCATGAGCGAAAGACCCATGAACACCTCGTAGCTCACCATCTGCGCCGCACTGCGCAGGCCGCCGAGGATGGCGTATTTGTTGTTCGAGGCCAGACCGCCGAGCATCACGGCGTAGACGGCCAGGGAACTCATGGCCAGAAAAAACAGCAGGCCGATGTTGATGTCGAGGACCTGAAGGTCCGGGCTGAAGGGCACGACGGCCAGCGCCAGCATCATCACCGTGGCTATGATCGTGGGGGCCAGAATGAACAGCAGCCGGTCGGCAAAGGGGGGTACCCAGTCGTCCTTGCTGAGCAGCTTGAGCATGTCAGCGAGGACTTGAAACACGCCGAAGGGGCCGAGACGATTAGGGCCGAGCCGGTCCTGCCAGATCCCCAGCAGGCGCCGTTCGAACCAGGTAAGGAACGCGGCGCCGCCCACCGCCGCGGCGATCAGCGCCAGCGCAAAGCCGATACCGCTGAGTTCAGCCATACTGCCTCCGGTCGCTGCCGATCAGTTGTGCATCGGACGGATCACGCTGCCAGTTCTCGGCGCGGCGCAGCGATACCCGGCACGGTGCCGCAAGGTTCTCGCAGCCGTCCAGGCCAACGCTGAAACCCACGCAGCCGGCCGCCATCTCGTTGTTGATCTTCACGCGCAGGGTGGCGAGGTCATCGCCGATCACAAGGCCGTCGCCAGGGCCGACGCCAAGTTCTGCGGCCGCCTGGGCGTCGAGTTCCACAAAACCGGACTCCACGAGTTCGTCGATACCGGGGCTCAGCGCGCTCAGTTCGCCGCTGCCGAAAATGCGCCAGCGCGGTACCAGCTGGAACCCTCCCCTTTCCTCCTCGGGTGCCGCGCCGGTTCCCGTCGCAGGCCGTGGCGCCGCCGCTTCATCCGGGAGCAGTCTTATCCCGGCGCTGCCGCCGCGGATCGGCCCGCCCACTTCCGCCTGAAAACGGTGCAGGGACTGGTTGGAGTTCCATCCCGGCGACCATACGTAGGGCAGCAGTGAAGACGGCTCGTCGCGATTGAGTCCCTCCATGCTGTAGGCCAGCGGGGAGTCTTCATCGACGGGCTGCTTCGGCTCATGCACCGAGACGTTGGCGCGCATGGCGGTGCGTCCGCTGTAGCGCGGCGGTTGTCTCGGAACCTTGACGCCATGACTGCGATAGTCGCCGGTCGGCGCGGCCGCAACGATTGCGGCAAGCGCCGCGCAAGACTCGGCGCACGCCCGCGTCACGTCGTCGAAGTGCTGGACCCCGGCCAGCGACGCCACCCCGCGGATGTCGGCCAGGGCCAGAAGCCAGCGCCAGGCCGCGTCGCGCCCTTCGCCAGGCTGAAAAACCGGATAGTGGCGCTGAGCCCGGCCCTCCAGGCTCACCAGAGTCCCCTCGCTTTCCAGGGCGCTGGCCGCTGGAAGAACCAGCTGCGCTTCCGATGTGGTGGCATTGTCCATGCCGTCAATGGCCACCACCGTAGTGAAGGCGTCTAGGAGCTGCGCCATGGGCTGCCGTGGGCCGCGGCGGAAAAGATCGTTCTCGAGAATCACCAGGGTCGAGAACTCTCCGTTCCGGGCGCGCTCCTCCAGGGCGCCCAGATCCGGCGCGTCGCCATCACACAGGAGCGCCTGCCCCATGCTGTTGGCTTCCGGTACCACCAGGGACAGCATGGGCGACCGGCCGGCGTCCGCGAGCGCCTCGGCAACTTCGGCCGCCGCACCCATGATGCTGCTATCCCAGCACCCGGTGCCCGAGACGATCAGTGGTCGCTCGGCCGACCTCAGCGCGTCGGCGACCGCGGCGACGCGGGCGCCGAAGTCGCTGTCGTCGGTGGACGGCGCCGCGCCGCGCAGCCGTGCGGCAACCGCCGTGCCAAACTCCGCGATGGCCGCCGGAGACAGACTGAAGCGGCCCGTGGCCACGTCATCCAGGCGCGTATCACCGGTAGCGGCGATGTAGAGCGGGCTGCGTTCTTCCTGGGCCAGGTTTCGGATCGCCGCGTCCTGCCATGGCAGCAGGCGCAGGTCGGCGGCCATGGCGTAGGCCTTGTTGCGCACACTCTGGCGCAGGGCGAGGGCCATGCGCGGCGCGGTATTGGTGAGGTCCTCGCCGAGGACCAGCACCGCATCGGCGCTTTCCAGGGCCTGCAGGTCGGGAATCCGGGCGCGACTGGCGCGCTGCAGATCCAGCGCATGCCTCACCAGCTTTTGTTCGGCATCGGAGAAGCCCGGGGCGAAATTGTTCGCGCCGGCAATACACCGCAGCAAAAAGTTGCTCTCGACCGATGCCCGGGGCGAGCCGATCGCCGCAATATCGCCCTCGCCACAGAGCGAGCCCAGCTGCGCCACGGCCGCAGCGGCCGAGAGTGCCGCGTACTTGCCGTTGGCGTCGCGCAGGCCCGGGTAGTCGAGGCGTCGATCGGTGTTGACGTAACCGGCGCCGTAGCGACCGCGGTCGCAGAGGAAATAGCCGTTCACCTCGGCGTTGAAGCGGTTGTGTACACGCTTGAGACGCCCGTAGCGCTCGCCGGGCAGCGTGTTGCAGCCATGGGCGCAGCCGGTGCACACCGAGGGCGCGGACTGCAGGTCCCACTTGCGGGTGTAGTCGTGAACCAGGGTTTTGTCGGTGAACACGCCCGTGGGACAGACTTCGACCAGGTTGCCGGAAAACTCGCTCTCCAGCCTGCCTTCCTCGTGGCGCCCGAAGTACACTCGATCCCGGGAGGCCAGGGCGGCGAGGTCCGTGCCGCCGGCGTAGTCCCGGTAGTAGCGCGTGCAGCGGTAGCAGGTGATGCAGCGGTTCATCTCGTGGTTGATGAGCGGACCGAGATACTGGTTGCGATGCGTGTTCTTGCGGCCGCGGTACTTGCGGTCGCGGTGCCCGACCATGACGGTCATGTCCTGCAGGTGACACTCGCCGCCCTCGGCGCAGACCGGACAATCGTGCGGATGGTTCAGCATGAGCGATTCGACGATGGCTTTACGGAATCCACTGGCCTTGTCGCCGCCCAGGGAGAAGATGGCCCCGTCGCTCACCGGCGTCATGCAGCCCATGACGATGCGGCCCCGGGTGTCCTCGGCGTTTTGATACTGGACCACCGCACACTGCCTGCAGGCGCCGACGGAACCCATGGCCGGGTGCCAGCAGAAGTAGGGCAGGTCGAGGCCCAGGGTCAGGCAGGTCTCCAGCAGGTTTTTGCCGGCTTCCACCTCGTACTCGCGACCGTCGATATGAATCGTGACCATCAGCAGCTGTCCTTGGCGCCATAGGGGCAACGGCCTTCGCGGATGTGTTGCTCGAAGTCTTCCCGGAAATACTTGATGGCGCTCTGGATCGGCTCCATGGCGCCGGGCGCCAGGGCGCAGTGCGTGTTGCCGATGGCCCCGATGTAGTCGACCTGGTAGGCAAGCGTGTCCATGTCTTCCGGTTTTCCGCGACCCTGCTCGATGTCGGTGAGTACCTGCGTCGCCCAGGGCAGACCATCGCGGCAGGGCGTGCAGAAACCGCAGGACTCGCGCGCAAAAAACTCCGTGAGATTGCGCACGAAGCCCACGGGGCAGGTGCGGTCGTCAAGGATGATCATGGTGCCGGTGCCCATGCGGCTCCCGGCCTTGCCGATGGTGCCGTAGTCCATGGCAAGGTCGAGGTGCTCGTCGATGAGGAAATCGGTAGATCCACCCCCGGGGAGGAAGCCGCGCAGCGTGAATCCGTCCTGCATGCCACCGGCATGCTCCTCGATGATTTCGCGAATCGGCGTGCCGATAGGCAGTTCCCAGCAGCCGGGTTTGTTCACCCGGCCGCTGACGCCGTACATCTTGGTGCCGGCGTCTTCGCCCATGCCCAGCGACTGGAACCAGTCCGCGCCGCGCTCGATGATGTGATGAATATTGCTGAGGGTCTCGACGTTATTGACGATGGTCGGTCGCCCCCAGAGCCCGCTCACCTGGGGAAAAGGCGGCTTGGCCCGCGGGTTGGCGCGCTTCCCTTCGAGCGAGCTGATGAGCGCCGTCTCCTCGCCGCAGATATAGCGGCCGGCGCTCACGTGCACGTACATCTCAAGGCTGTATCCGCTGCCGAGGATGTTCTCACCGAGGTAGCCCTTTTCGTAGCAGGTCGCCAGGGCTTCGCGCAGCAGGGCGGCGGCCTTGTGATATTCGGCGCGGATAAAGATGTAGCCGATGTCGGCCTGGAGCGTGTAGCCCGACAGGATCATGCCTTCGATGAGCTGGTGGGGGTCGCACTCCATCAGCAGCCGGTCTTTGAAGGTCCCGGGCTCCATCTCGTCGGCATTGCAGATGAGGTATTTGGGCCCGGGGGAGACGTCGTCGCCCATCGGAACGAAGCTCCACTTCATACCCGTGGGAAAGCCGGCGCCGCCCCGGCCACGCAGGTTCGAATCCTTGATGATCTGCAGGCAGTCAGCCGGTGACAGTTTGCCGATGGTGTTGTGGAGCGCCCGGTAGCCGCCGTTGGCTTCGTAGGCCGCGAAATCCGTGGGCATGAGATCCGGACGCACGTTGCGCGTCAGCGGCCGGTCCAGAACATCGCTTGCGCTGCTCATGCGGCGGGGTCCTCTCTTGCAAAGATCCGGTCGAGGGCAGGCTCGTCCACGTCGGTATGCAGATCTTCGCCCACCATCATCACCGGCGCCTTGTCGCAGGCCCCGAGGCAGGTGACCGGCAGCAGCGTGTAGCGATTGTCCGCGGTGGTCTCGCCGGGCTGGATACCGAGCCGCTCGCTGACCTGCTGCCGGAGCTGACTGCAGTCCTTTATCCAGCAGCTGATGCTGTCGCAGAGCAGGATGACCCGCTCGCCCACCGGTCGGCGAAAGATCAGGTTGTAGAACGTCGCGATGCCGTCGAGCTCCTCGGCTGACATCTCAAGATGGCGGGCGATGGCGCGCAGGCTTTCGTCGGACACCCAGCCGCGATGGGCCTGTACGATTTTCAGCGCGTCAATCGCCACCGCGGCACGGTAAGGGACGTGCGCAATCTCGGCGTTGATTTCGCGGAGCTCTTCGTCGCTGAGCACAGGGATGAGGTCACTCATGGCTTAGCGGTCCACGTCGGCCATAACGAAATCGATGCTGGCGATGATCGCAATCAGGTCCGGGATCAGCAGACCGCGGCTGATCAGGGGAATCTGCTGCAGCGCCGCAAAGGAAGGCGTGCGAATGCGAGTCCGGTAGGCACCGGTGCCGCCATCGCTAACCAGGTGATAGCTATTGATGCCCTTGGTGGCCTCAATGGGGAAGGAGGCCTCCGAGGGGGCTATCACCGGCCCCCAGCTCACATTGAGGAAGTGGTGAATCAGCGTTTCGATATCGTTGAGGGTGCGCTCCTTGGGCGGTGGCGTGGTGTTCCGGTGTTCGCTCTTGTAGGGCCCGGCGGGCATGTTGTCGAGGCACTGGCGGATGATTCGCAGACTCTGGCGAATTTCCTCCACGCGCACCACGGCGCGGTCGTAGCAGTCACCCTTGTGGCCGAGCGGAACTTCAAAGTCGAACTGGTCGTAGCCGCCGTAGGGGCGATCGCGGCGCAGGTCAAAGTCGTAACCTGTGGCGCGCAGCGACGGGCCGGTGATGCCCCAGGCCAGGGCCTCGTCGCTGCTATAGGTGCCGATGTCGACCGTGCGTTCCTTGAGAATGCTGTTGTCCATGGCCATGCGCTGGTAGTGATCCAGGCGTGCGGGCATGGCGTCCAGAAATTCACGGATCTTGCTGTCCCAGCCGGAGGGGAGGTCCTGGGCGACGCCCCCGACACGGAACCAGGCCGGGTGCATACGACCACCCGTAATCGCCTCGATGATGCCGAACAGGCGCTCGCGGTCGGCGAACATGTAGAACACCGGCGACATCTGCCCGACGTCCTGGGCGAAGGTGCCATAGAACACCAGGTGGCTGGAGATCCGGAACAGCTCCGCCAGCATGATCCGGATGACCCGGGCGCGGTCCGGAACCTTGATCCCGGCCAGTTCCTCCACGGCCATCACATAGGCGAGATTGTTCATGACTCCGCCGACGTAATCGATGCGATCCGTGTAGGGGATAAAGGTGTGCCAGCTTTGCCGCTCGCCCATCTTCTCGGCGCCACGGTGGTGGTAACCGATGTCTGGAACCGCGTCGACAATCATCTCGCCGTCGAGCTGCAGGGCGATGCGGAACACGCCGTGCACCGACGGGTGGTTCGGACCGAGATTCAGGAACATGAACTCCGTATCGTCGGTGGCCCGCTGCATGCCCCATTCTTCCGGACGGAACAGAAGAGCGTCCTGTTCCTGGGCCTGTTGCTCTTCGGTGATGCTGAAGGGCTCCATTTCCGTGGCCCGGGCCGGATGGTCCTTGCGCAGAGCGTGGCCTTCCCAGGTGGGGGGCAGGAGGATACGGCGCAGGTTCGGGTGACCGCTGAAACGCACGCCGAACATGTCCCAGGCCTCGCGTTCATACCAGGCGGCGTTGGGCCAGATACGCGTCGCCGACGGGACCTCGGCATCGTCTCCGGTGACGGACACTTTGACGCGCAGCTCTTCGCGGTCGGTCAGATTGAACAGGTGATACACCACGCTGAAATCCCGCGCCCCAGCGGGCTTGTGTTGACGCAGGCGTTCGTCGATGGCGAAGAGATCCAGAAGCATTTCGAAGCGCGGCCGAAGATGCCGCAGCACGTCGATCAGTTGATCGCGTTCCACGAAGAACGTGGGCGTGTTATCAGCGCAGGGCTGGAACGTGAAACGCTGGTCGCCGAAGCGGGCGAACAGGTCGTCCACTGTAGGGTTGGTGCTTGTAACCTCGGCGTGCAGCATCGCTGCGTTCCCTTGGTTTACCCGGCCTCACGGCCGGTCATTATTGTTATCGATGCGCTCGTGCAGCTGCCGCCGTCTAAACGTCTGAGGGACCCCTTAACTGCGTAGCTCGATTGCGCTCTTCCTTCAGCCGGTCACGCTGTGCTGGCATGACCGGTTTAACAACGTCCTGTTCGCCCACCACCCAGCTCAACGGGCGGCGCTCCTCCTTGATGGCATCTTGCAGCATCATCAGCCCCTGCATGAGTGCTTCGGGGCGAGGCGGGCAGCCGGGGACATACACGTCCACGGGAATGAACTTGTCGACCCCCTGCACCACGCTGTAAATGTCGTACATGCCGCCAGAGTTGGCGCAGGAGCCCATGGAGATAATCCAACGGGGCTCCAGCAGCTGGTCGTAAAGATGCTGAACCACCGGGGCCATCTTTCTGAAAACGGTTCCGGAGATCACCATCAGGTCTGCCTGTCGCGGTGTCGCGCGGATTACCTCGGAGCCGAAGCGGGCAATGTCGTGGCGGCTGGTAAAGGAGGTCGCCATCTCCACATAGCAGCAGGACAGACCAAAGTTGAAGGGCCACAGAGAATTGGCGCGGCCCCAGGCGATGAGATCTTCCAGCCTGGCAAAGAACACGTTGCGCTTGATCTGCTCTCCGACCCCGTCCGCATCGCTTCCCGGTGAAGTGGCGATCACATCCTCGGGCCTCGAAAGGCTCCATTCCATCAGTGGGCGTCCCCCGTTGCCGTTGCGGTCAGCGGCGGTTCGGCCAGTTCTTCCGAGCGCGCGGGCGCTCGCTTCTTATTACCCCAATCGAGGGCGCCGGTGCTGAGTTCATAAATCAGGGCGGCCACAAGGATCACGATAAAAACGAGCACGGCGGCGAACCCGGACCAGCCCAGCTCGAAAAACGCGACGGCCCAGGCAAGGATAAATACGGTTTCGAGATCGAAGATCACGAACAGGATGGCAACCAGGTAAAACTCGACCGAGAGTTGGAGCTGCGGCGAGCCCACGGAGAGCACACCGGACTCGAAGGGCATGTTCGTGGCGGCGTTAGCGCGGCGCTGACCGAGGACCCAGGATAGCCCCAGCATGGTGGCAACTAACAGCAATACGCCCAGGAAGTAGACCCCGAAGGGCCAGAGCGTCGCTGTGGAATCTGTCATCAACACCCCGCCGGTCTGTCTTATTGGTATGCCAGTCGAGAACGCCTTCCCGTCCATCTTAGGACGAGTTGTCCCAAATACGCAAAGCCGACGATAGAAACTCGTCAAAATTTTTGGATGGCCTCGATGCCGTCGTGGGTCCCGGGCAGCGGCCTGGACGCTCCGACGGTGGGGCCAGCGCGGGCGCCGGAGACCCGACGAGGCGCAGGGCAGTGAACGGCGATCTGCCGTACAAGAGGCTTACATGATTTTTCGATCCAGCTCCTCGATTCTCGCCTTTGTGTTTTCGATGACCTGATTGATTTCTATCGCCGACTCGGAAGATCCCGCCGCCAGGTTTCTCACTTCATCGGCCACGACGGCGAAGCCCCGGCCCGATTCGCCGGCGCGGGCGGCTTCGATCGTTGCGTTTAGGGACAGGAGATTGGTCTGTCGTGCGATCTGGTCGATCGATGTCGCGGTGCTGCTGATCTGGTCCAGCACCGAACCCATGAGATCGCTGGTTTCCTCCAGGGCCTTGCGGCGCTCGGTGACGTCGGACGCATACAGCACGAAGCGGTCAATCGTCCCGGTGTAATCCGGTATCGCCTGAATCGTTCCAGACAGATGCAGCGTGTGATTGCTTCCGCCGACGGTAGCATCGGAAGCGACCCAGGCACCGCTTTTCAGCTTGGCAAATTCATCATTGGATACGAGTTCCGAGAGACCGGGCGGCCGGGCAGCCGCGTCGGCGAGGAGTTTTTCCGCCACGGGATTGCTCCCGATGTAGGCCCCGCTGGTGTCCCACTCCAGGACCACGTTGGCGCGATCAATCGCCTCGATGCGGGAGGCAAACTGGAGATTGGCCATTTTTGTCTGGGTGACGTCGGCCTGCACGGATACGAAATGACTTACCTTGCCCCGGTCATCGAAGATGGGATTGATGGACAGGGAAATCCAATAGGGTTGTCCGTGTTTGTGGTAGTTGAGGATCTCTTCGTAAAAAGGTTCCGCCGCCTCCAGGTGGTGGCGGATTGTGGCCACGGTGCTTGGGTCGGTGTGCTCGCCCTGGAGAAGTTCTCCCGGCTTTCTTCCGATGCTGTCTTCGAAGGAATAGCCCGTCATGCGGACGAACCCGGGGTTCACATACTCGATATGACCCGCCGCATCGGTGATGATGACCGAGTTATTGGTTTCGTCGGCCACCAGCGAGAGCATCTTGATGCGTTCCCGCTGCGCGACTTCTTCCGTCACGTCCTGAACGAACGCGGTATAGATGGTAGAGCCAACGAGCTCAATGCGGGAAAGCGACAGCTTGCCCCATACGCGACTGCCGTCCTTGCGGTAGACGGGAACCTCGCGGCTTGTGCCGACGATCTTGTCTTCGCCCGTTACGCGGTTGGCGTTGATGTAACCGTCGTGATGCGCCTGCATCTCCTTCGGCACAAGCATCTTCACGTTCTTTCCGATGACCTCGTCCCGGCTGTAACCCCACAGCTGCTCGGCCGCGGCGTTGAAGAAAGTCACGTTGTTGCTTTCGTCGATGGTTACTACGGCGTCAAGTGCCTGCTCCAGTGTTTGATTGACGATCTCCGTGGCGCGCCGCTGCTCCGTAATGTCTTTGACGAAGGCGGTGTACGTGATTTCGTCGCCTATTCTGACCTTGGAAAGCGAAAGGTTCCCCCAGATCACCGAGCCATCTTTGCGCTCGACTTCGACGTCGCGGCTGGTACCCACGATTTTGTCGACGCCGGTCCTGCGGTTGCTGTCGACAAACTCATCGTGCTTGTGGCGCATGATCTGAGGCACGAGCATCTTGACGTTCTGGCCGAGTACCTCTCCGGCGCTGTAGCCCCAAAGCTGCTCAGCCGCTTTGTTGAAGAACGTGACTTTGTTTTCCCCATCAATGCTCACGACCGCGTCGATAGCCTGTTCGAGAACTTCTTGAACGCTGCTGTTCCCGTTTTTATTTTTTTTTGACATGCCGATCATGGGAGAGTCCTCGCTGGGCTTTGCGGCCTGGGCTGGCCGGGTCGTGTTTGCGGGACGCGGAGAATAATGAAAAATCGGTGAGCCGAGAAAGGCGCCGCGGAGGGCTGTCCGCGCGGTTGCGGAGAGTTGATTGGGCTCGTATTTTCCCGTGGTTGCCAACCGGCGAACGCGGATTCCGGTGGCAGCTGAGCTCGACACCCGCGGCTGCTACCGATGCAGTCGTTCTCGTTAGTAAATGCCACTCATTCTCAGGGGCAGGTTAAAGCCCTGTTTATAATGTGGTTTTAAGCGGGTCCAGCTATCGGATGGTGGTAATTCGTTGTCTGTCGGGCACGTATTGGGCCGCGCTGCCTGAAGCGAGGGAGCGTGATCGCCTCGCTTTCCGAGCGAAGAGATCCGGTGCGAATTTTCCGCCCCGGAGCGACCATTTTTGCTGTTTTCGCCGATATAAACACACTTCGACAAAATCCGGTCACGCCCCGCCCGCGAAAACTCGTGAGCACGCTTCTCACATCGCGTGTTTATGCCCGTGGTTCAGGGGCCGAGGGGACGAATGCGCCGGCGTGCAGTCGGTGTGGCTGTGATCGTCACGGGCATGCGCCGCCTCGCACCGTCCAGTCTGCAAATGTCCCAACTCTACCCACGGTAAGGCAGCGCCCGGTCATGGGGTCTTTTTGATGCCGAAAACGCGCATGGCATTCCCGAACAGGAAGGCATCCCGAGCCTCCGCACTCAGCTTCAGCTCATCGATTTTTTCGAGGCACTGCGCCGGAGTGAGCATGGGCCAGTTCGTACCAAACATTACCCGGCGCGAGCCGATGCCCTTGAGGTACTGGACGAAGCTTTCCGGGAGCCGGTGCAGGGCGTAGGCCGATGTGTCGACGTGGAAGTTGGGGAATTTGATCGTCAGCGACACCAGTTCGTCGATCCAGGGGAATCCCACATGCCCGGCAACGACAACGAGTTCAGGAAAGTCCAGAAGAACGTCTTCGAGGTAGGGAATAGGTCGCCCCGTCTCTGACGAACGGAGCGGCCCGGTGTGCCCAACCTGTGTGCAGAACGGGACGCCGGCGTCGATGCAGGCACCGTAAACCGGATAGTACCGACGATCATTCGGCGGAAGGCCCCACAGCCAGGGAACAACGCGTACTCCAACAAAGCTTTTTCCATCGACCCATTTGCGGATGTCGCGCACGGCCTCCATGGGCCTGTGCAGGTCCACCGTGGTGAGACCCCGCAGCCGGTCAGGCGCCTGGTCGATCTGCTTGCTCACCTCTTCGTTACTGATCAAGGAGCCGTTAGGGCCGTGCCATGCCGACAAGATACTGATGTCGACATCCGCATCATCCATGGCGCTGAGTAGTTGACTCACGCTCGACGCTGCGGGCTGGTCCAGATTCCCCGTCCACCTTCTGAGCGTGGCCAGCCACGGCATGACGGCCATGCGCTCTGTTGTTACTTGAGACCAGACATCAATTGCACCCATCGTGCTGCCTCATTGCTAATATACTTCACTAGTGTAGTATATGCATCCATCGTAACGCAAGCTATCCCGCCAGGTACCGCCAGTGACAGCATCGAGAACCCGGATCTATTTTCTCCTGCAGCGTGCCGCGCATCGATTGAAGAGTTGTGCGGATGCTGCCCTGCTCGAGGCCGGTGGGCTGTCAACAGCCCAGGCAGCCGTGCTGACGGTGATCGCAAACAATGGGCCAGCGAACCAAAATTTCATCGCCCGGGCCCTGTCGCAAAGGGAAAGCGCGATCACCGCAATGGGCTCGCGGCTGAAAAAAGCGGGGTACATCTCGAAACGGCGCTCGAGGAACGACGCCAGGGCATGGGAGCTGGATTTGACAGATGAGGGCCGGGAAGCCCTCGCGCAGATCAGAGCGCCTTTCGATGTTATCAATGCCAGGCTCGATAGGGTCTTTTCCGAGGACGAGCTGACCCTGCTTGCGAAAATGCTCGAAGAGGTGTTCGAGGCTTTTGAGGATTTCGGCCAGCCCGCTGCTTCTGGGAAGAGCAGTGGACCTCTGAATTAGGTTTGTTCCTGGCGGCACGAAGCTACGCCAGGAGCCTCGCCCGTTGGATCGGGCTCGCGGACTGCGCTCGATCTGTTCTTTCCCCTAGCTCCATCACCGGAATCCATGCGCAATGCCCAGGAAGATCCGGCGGGTGGGCACGTCCTCTCCATGGATGTCGCGAGAGCGCTCCAGAGCTGCATCTGACCGGTGTAGTCGTTGCTAAGTCACCGGCTGGGGGCGCGGCGACGGGGGAGCTTCAATGATCGGTTTTTGTCGGGCTAATTCGAGAGCGGGATTCACGACACGCGAAAAGCCGGGGCTCAACGGCTTGCTAAGATGCCGTATGCTTCGCCGCCCGGGCGCCGCGGGCGTGTGGGCCGCCGCGCCCGTATCTGGATTGGAACGATAAGGATCTCACCATGGAAGAAAACGCACGCGCCTCGATCGCTATTGTCGGCGGTACCGGCGATCTCGGCAGCGGTCTGGCACGACGCTGGGCCAAGGCCGGATACCGGGTACTGATCGGATCGCGCCGTGAGGAGAGTGCCCAGGCCGCGGCCGAGGCCCTTGCGGCGCAGGCGAGCGAGGCGGGCTGGGGGCCCTGTGATGCGGAGGGCCACGGCAACGTTGACGCGGCTCGGCAGGCCGACGTGGTCGTTGTGACGGTTCCCTTTGGCTCGCAGAAGGACACTCTGGAGTCCATCGCCTCCGCCGTGCATGGAAAGATCGTAGTCGACGTCACCGTTCCTCTCGTCCCGCCCAAAGTCGCGCGTGTACAGATGCCCTCGGAAGGGAGTGCGGGGCAGATCGCGCAGAGCCTGCTGGGGGAGGAGGTCCGGGTCGTGAGTGCATTCCAGAACGTTGCAGCGGCCCACCTTCAGACCGATGACCCCATCGCCTGCGACGTACTCGTTTGCGGCAATAGCAAAGAAGCGCGCCAGGAGGTCATTGATCTGATGGCGGCGATCGGCATGCGCGGAGTCCATGCGGGACTCATCAACAACGCCGCGGCCGCGGAGGCACTGACCTCCGTGCTCATCAACCTGAATCGCCAGTACAAGACGCATACGGGAATCCGCATTACCGGCATTGACTGACGGACGCTCGGTCGGCTGCCTGCATGCTGTCCATCACGGCTATCGAAGGCCTTCCCGAAATCCGCGAAGGCATGGACCTGGCCCGGACCATCGGCGAGGCGAGCCGTCGCTCGCTGAGTCTGGCGCCCGACGCGGTTCTCGTGGTTGCGCAAAAGGTCGTGTCGAAGGCCGAAGGGCGCCTGGTGGCGCTAAACACCGTGGTCCCCGGCGAGGAAGCCCGGGCGCTGGCCCGGCAGGTTAAGAAAGACCCGCGTCTTGTGGAACTGATCCTTGCGGAGTCCCGAAGCGTTATCCGCAAGGTGCCCGGGGTGCTGATCGTCGAGCACCACACCGGGCACATCCTGGCCAACGCCGGTATCGATACCTCGAACATCCGGCAGGAAGCGGCCGATCCCCGCGTTCTCCTCTGGCCACGAGATCCCGACGACAGCGCGAAGCGCTTATCGGACGGTCTCAGCGCGCTTCTTGGCCAGCTTATTCCCGTGGTTGTCAATGACAGTATCGGGCGGCCCTGGCGCTATGGCACCGTCGGACACGCCATCGGTTGCTGCGGCCTCGACCCGCTGTGGAACCAGGTCGGCGATCGCGATCGTTTCGGCAACGCATTGCGGGTCACCGAGCCGGCCACGGCCGATGCCATGGCCGCCGCCGCTGCCCTGGTGCAGGGCGAGGGCGCGGAAGGGCTTCCCGCGGTGTGGATCCAGGGCTGCAGGTTCCGACCTGCCCAGGGCGTGGGCGCAACGAAAATGCTGCGTCACCAGGACCGGGATTTGTTCCGATGACGGCGCCTGCCCGAAAGCGCGTTCTCCTCCTCAGCGGCGGCGTGGGCGGGGCGAAACTCGCCCACGGTTTCGAGCAGCTGCACGAGGAGGTGGAGCTGTGGGTCATGGTGAACATCGGCGACGACTTCGAGCACCTGGGGCTTTCAATCGCCCCGGATCTGGATACCGTGCTCTACACCCTTACCGACGAAGCAAACCGCGAACAGGGTTGGGGCCTGGAAGGGGAAAGCTGGCGAACCATGGACCGACTCCAGGACCTCGGCGGAGAATTCTGGTTCCGGCTCGGTGATCTCGACCTCGCAACGCATCTGTACCGAACCGCGGCGCTGCGGGCCGGCCAGTCCCTGTCGGAGATCTCCACTCATCTTGCACGACGCCTCAACGTGAACGCGCACATCCTGCCGGCGACTGACCAGCCGCTGCGCACGCGTGTGCACACGGAGATCGGCGTTCTCGAGTTTCAGCACTACTTCGTTCGCGAGCGCTGTCTGCCGCGGGTGAGCCGCGTGAGTTTCGACGGGGCTGAGCAGGCACGTATCGCCCCCGCCTTCGATGAGATGCTGCACCCCGGTGCATTTGACGCCGTGATTCTGGCCCCGTCGAACCCTTTCCTCAGCATTGGGCCGATTCTCGCTATCCCCGGCTTGACCCGGCGCCTGCGGGACACGGCACCGAAGGTGCTCGCCGTGTCTCCGATTGTTTCACGCCAGGCCATCAAGGGACCCGCCGCCAAGATGATGGAGGAGATGGAGCTGCCGGTATCCGCATCGGGCTGGGTCGCGTATCTTCGCAGCAGCTACGGGGACCTCGTTGACGAATGGGTGCTCGATAACGCCGACGCGGCGGAGGCGCGGCAGCTCACGGAAGTAGGCCTGATGATAAGAACCACGAACACAATCATGACCGGAGCCGAGGAGCGCCAGCGGCTCGCGCGCTGGATGCTGGCGGAGGCGCTCTGATGCTTCAGGTGTTCCTGGCTCTGAAGAATCCGCAGCTGGCGAAGAGTCGCCTCTCGGTTGCGCTAGCAGACGAGCAGCGCATCGACCTCGTGCAGGCCATGGCCCTGGATGTCATCGATGTCGTCCTCGCCGGCGATGGCCCCCTGCGCCTGACCGTGATAGCTCCCATGCCTTGGAAGGCTCTGTTGCCACGCAGTCCCCGGTTGAATCTTCTGAGCGAGGAGACGCTCCCGGGAGCAGGGCTGAACCCGCTACTGCGGGAAGCGGTGGAAGCCGAGAAACCCGAGCGCGCTCTGGTGCTGCACGGAGACCTGCCGTTCCTCGATGCCCATGATGTACGCGTCCTTACGCAGCGGCTGGACAGCCACTCCCTTGTGCTTTGCCCCGATTCGACGGGTAAAGGGACGAACGGCCTGGGATTTAGTGAACCCGGAGAGCCCGCGTTTCGCTTTGGGCCGGACAGCTTCATGGCCCATCGGCGCTGTGCCGAGGCACTGCGTCGTCGGTGGACCGCACTGGAGCGCCCCGGCTTTGCGCGCGATGTCGACACGCCTGGGGATCTGTTGGTGCTTCTTCAGGGTGTGGCCTCCGGTGAGAACGTCGGCGCGCGAACGGCGCTCTGGGTGCGACGCTACGGAGGTAGTGTGCGGAGCGCGCTTGAGACCCAGGCGTCCCTTCGCTTCCCCTGCGCGGCGCAGCCGTCCGCAGACCCAAGCCGAAAGCCGTCCTCCCCGCCCGCGTCGGCCGATCCGGAGCTGCAGGGTTTTACGCTGTGAATGGGCAGACCCGTCCTCCGATGAGCCTGGACGACGCGGTGGCCCTGGCTGCGGCACAGGAGCTTCCGGTGCTCGTGGCGCGCGCCGGCCGTTTGCGCGATGAGGGCTTCGGCCGTCTGCTCACCTACAGTCCCAAGGTCTTCATTCCGCTTACGAAGCTGTGTCGCGACGTGTGCCACTACTGCACCTTTGCGAAAACGCCGAGGCGGGTCGATACGCCGTACCTGGAGGTTGACGAGGTCCTCGCCATCGCCCGCCAGGGACGGGCGGCGGGCTGCAAGGAGGCGCTGTTCACCCTTGGCGAAAAGCCGGAGCTGCGCTATCAGGCGGCGCGCCGCTGGCTTGTGGACCACGGCTACGCCTCCACCGTGGACTATCTCGTGGAAGCCGCGGGCGCTGTGCTTGAGGAGACGGGACTGATTCCGCACATCAATGCGGGCACGCTGAGTCGGGAAGAACTGCGCCGCTTACGCGGCGTCAGCGCCTCCATGGGCATCATGCTGGAGTCGGGATCGGAGCGACTGCTTGAGAAAGGCGAGGCGCATCATGGCTCGCCGGACAAACGACCCGGACGCCGCCTCGCTACGCTGGTGCGGGCGGGTCAGCTCCAGATCCCCATGACCACCGGTCTGCTGGTGGGGATCGGCGAGACTCGCGAAGATCGACTGCGGGATCTGCTGCACCTTCGTCGGCTGCAGGACCGCTATGGCCATATCCAGGAAGTCATCATCCAGAACTTCCGCGCCAAGGCCGATACGCGGATGGCGCACAGTCCCGAGCCCTCGCAGGAAGAGCTGTGCTGGACCATCGCCATGGCGCGACTCATGCTCGGGCGAGACATGAGCATCCAGGCGCCGCCCAACCTCAGCCCGGGCGCGGTGGAACCCCTGATCGCGGCGGGTATCAACGACTGGGGCGGTATTTCTCCGGTGACTCCCGATCATGTGAATCCCGAGGCGCCCTGGCCAGAGATCACGGAGCTGCGCCACCAGTGTGAAGCGGCGGGCAAACGGCTGAGTGCCCGGCTTACCGTGTATCCGCGCTACCTCAAGGCGTGCACACGCTGGCTGGAGCCCAAGCCTCGGGGCGCGAGCCTGGCGGCGAGCGATGCCGCCGGTCTGTTGCGCGATTCGTCCTGGTACCCGGGTCTTGCGGGCGCCGGTGAAATGCCGCGTGCCGATGCTTTGCCCGTCGATGGCGAACTGCGCGCGATCATCGAGCGCTGCCGCGCGGGCGCCACTCCGACCCCGCGCGAGATCGAAACGCTGTTCAGCGCCCGTGGTAGCGACTTTCACGCGGTTTGTCGCGCCGCGGACGAACTGCGCTGCGAGCAGGTCGGTGACGCCGTGACCTTCGTGGTCAATCGAAACATCAACTACACCAATGTCTGCCAGTACGCCTGCAGCTTCTGCGCGTTCTCCAAGGGCAGGGCCCAGGAGCAGCAGGGTCGCGAGCGGCCCTACGACATCGACGGCGAGGAGCTCGTGCGACGCGCTTTCGAAGCCTGGGAGTGCGGTGCCTCGGAGGTTTGTCTCCAGGGGGGCATCCACCCCGACTACACCGGGCATACCTACCTCAGTGTGCTTCGAACCCTGCGCGAAAACGTGCCGGGCCTGCACATCCACGCCTTCTCCCCGCTCGAAGTCAGTCACGGGGCCAAATCGCTGGGTCTGCCCCTACGCGAGTATCTTCAGCGCCTTCGCGACGCGGGGCTGGCCACGTTACCGGGAACGGCCGCGGAGATTCTTGTCGACCGGGTGCGGGCCAGGATCTGCCCGGATAAAGTGAGTGCCGACGAATGGCTGGAGGTCATGGGCACCGCGCATGAGCTGGGCATGCCTACGACGGCCACCATGATGTTCGGGCACGTGGACGAACCCCGAGACTGGGCCGAACACCTGCTCAAGCTGCGTCAGCTCCAGGAACGGACCGGGGGCTTCACGGAGTTTGTGCCGTTGCCGTTTGTCGCCAAGGGGGCGCCCCTGGCCCGCCGCGGTGAATCTCGCTTCGGCCCGACGCTGCGCGAGGCGCTGCTCGTGCATGCCGTTGCGCGTCTCGTCCTGGGACACAGTTTCACGAATATCCAGACTTCCTGGGTCAAGATGGGTCGCGAGCGGGCCATCGATTGCCTGAACGCCGGCGCCAACGACCTCGGCGGCACGCTGCTGAATGAGAGCATCACCCGGGCCGCCGGGGCGGCTCATGGGCAGGTGTGGACCGTCCGGGATATGCACAGCACCATTCTTGCTCAGGGTCGTCGGCCGCGTCTGCGTCGGACCGACTATCGCGACGCCGACGCCGAGACAGCGCAGCGTGCCTTCGCCTGGGACGGTGTGATCGCCCAAAATCTGTACCTTCCGGCGGGGAAATCGGCCCGGCCGAAGTCGTTTCGCTGATCTCTTATTAGATAAAAATATTTTAAGTTGATTTAATATTACGAAAAGGTATTGACGCTTAAGGACCTTTCTTCTAGCTTGCTGAACACAAACAAGCTTCTGCTTGAAAACTCACCGCCGACGTCTATACCCATAAAAAAATAAGGTGATTGATGACGGAAATGCACGAGGTGCTGCGGCGCCTTGATCAGCAGGAAAGCCGAACCGCCATGGCGGAGCTGGCCTTCAACTACTGCCACGGCTTCGACAAGCGGGATGAATCTCGCTTTCTCGGTATATGGTGGGAAGACTGCGTTTGGAACATCGGTCCCCCCTTTGGCAGCTTCTCCGGCCACGAGGGTATTCGCCGCGCCCTGCACGAGGTGCTGTGGCCCGCCTGGGACCAGACGCAGCACGTCACTTCCAACAACGTCATTACGTTCAAGGATTCAGATCACGCCGAATCCATCTGTGACGTTGACTGTACGGGCCTGTTGGCGGGGAGCGTCGAGGCCACATTCGTTGGCGCTACCTACCGGGATCGCCTGGAGCGGCGCAACGGCGAATGGCGCATCGCGGTTCGTGACGTGGAGATCCACTACTTCAATACGTTTCCCGACACACAGCTGTCCAAACCCGATGCCGTGTAATCCGATTCAAATCCAAAAAGATCGTGCTGGCGCTTTATCTTCATGTAGGCCAATCACGCAACAAAGCACGTAATAAAAAAGCAAGCAGCCTCTCACCCAAGGAGCAACATAATGAAAAAACAAAGCCTTGCCATGGCGACCGCCGTCGCGATCGGTGCCCTGCCGCAGCTCAGTACCCCAGCGCTCGGCCAGGACCTGATGCTCGAGGAGGTTGTGGTCAGCGCCAGAAAACGGGCGGAGGACCTGCAGGATCTTGGCCTTTCGGTCAGCGCACTCACGGAGACGGAAATCGACCGTACCTTCGCTCGCGACATGCGCGATCTGGCCTTCATCTCACCGAACCTGATTTTCGACGACACATCTCAGGGCCCGGGCGGTAACGCGGCGCTGTACATTCGCGGCGTCGGCGTGGCCGATGTGGAGAAGAACTTCGATCCGGCGGTGGGCGTCGAGGTCGATGGACTGTTCATCGGTGCAAATAGCGGCGCCATTCTGCGCAGCATTGATCTTGCCAGCGTGGAAGTCCTGCGTGGTCCCCAGGGTACGCTGTTCGGACGCAACACCGTTGGCGGCACGATCCGCGTCGAGCGCACGCGCCCGACCGGGGAACTCGGCGGCAAGGTCCGTGCCGGTGTTGGCGCTTACGACAACTATTGGTACGACGGCATCCTGAACTTCGGAGTCACCGAAGATCTCGCCATCAAATTGAGTGCAGCCCGGAACAACCTGCAGGACGGCTACTACTACAACGTGGCGCTGCAGGAGCGCGAAGGCGCGATCGACTACGAGTCCTACGGCTTCAACGCGCTGTGGAACGCCACCGATACGCTCGAGATCGAATACACCTATACGAACGAGCAGACGGACCAGGACACGCCGCCGTTGCTCAACGTTGGTCAACCGGACCAGCTGTTCTGCTCGGACTTCAATCTGTGCGGTCAGTCCGTGACGCTGCCGACCACCGGTGACCGCTACCGCACGTCGCGAGTCATCTTTGAGCCGACGACCTTCGCCGAATTCCCCCTTCCCGACGGGATTGTGACCTCACCTGACGGCACGCAGATCCGCAACACGGACGGCGCCAGCTTCGATGCCGAGACGCACATCTTGGAAGTGCGTTGGGACATTACTGAAAACCTGCGCATGGACTACATCTTCGGCACTTTTGAAACCGAGGAGACCATCGTCTCCAACTGGACAGCGGAAGAGCCCATGCTCTTCGGCACGGACCGGCCCGCCGAGTACGAGCAGCGCAGCCACGAACTGCGCTTTACCTACGACGCTGGCGGTTCGCTGAAAGTCGTCGCGGGCTTGTATGACTGGTATTCGGAATACGACATCCGTCTGCGCAGCTGGATCGCCTTCGTAGCGCCGGGAACCATCCTGGACATCCCCCAGTACACGCACCAGGAGACCGAGTCCCAGGCGGCGTTCTTCGAGGTGGACTACGCCTTCAACGATCAGTGGACCCTGACCCTCGGCGGGCGCTATACGCAGGACGACAAACTGACCGAGCAGCGCGCGAACCTCGTCGCCGATGCGGAGGCGGACTGGAGCGAGTTTACGCCTAAGGTCGGCGTGCGCTACAGGATGAACGACGACGCCATGCTCTATGCTACCTACTCGCAAGGCTATCGCAGCGGTGGCTTCAACGGCCGCGTAGACAGTATCGAATCCGCAACCATTCCCTACGATCCCGAGTTCCTCGATAACTACGAAGTGGGCTTCAAAACCGAATGGGGCGGTGGTCGCGTGCGCGTGAACGGCGCCGTGTTCTACATGGATTACGAAGACAAGCAGGAAGAGATTGGCCTGGCCTCTGAAGGCGCCACGGGTCAGCGTATTTCGGTATTCAACGCGGCTACGGCGACCATGCAGGGGGTGGAACTCGAGGCGCAGGCACTGGTCACCGAGGGTTTGACCATCGGTGGCAATTTCGGCTACCTCGATTCGTCCTATGACGAGTTCACCTTCGACGACGGCTTCGGCATTGTCGATAACAGCGGTCTTGAGTTCCGTCGTGCGCCGGAGTTCACCGGCGCGCTGAACGCAACCTACGAGTGGGATGTGGCCGGCGGTCAGGCCTGGGTGCGCGGTGCCTACCGCATCATCGATGAGCTGTTTGTGGAGCAAACCAATAGGGACGAGCTGGCGAACGACGTGCAGCACTACGTCGATGCATCGATCAACTACTCGATCAACGGCGCGACCTTCAGTCTCTTCGGCCGCAATCTCACCGATGAAGATGCGCTGGCGCACGGTTTGAACGTTTCGGGGCTGTGGTCCTACGCCATCCCGGTGCCGCCGCGCACCTGGGGCCTCGAAGTCGTTTACAACTTCGCGCAGCAGTAAGGCCGTGGAGGGGTTAGAGGGTCTCCTGGCCAAGCAGGAGATCGTGGAAGTGACCGTGCGCTATGCCCGGGCTATCGACCGGCTGGATGAGGCGATGCTGCGGAGCGTCTTCCATCCGGGCGCACGGCACAACCACTTCTATGCGGGTCCGTCTTCGGACCCGGATCGTCCTGCAACGGATGACGATCCGGGCGACTTCGTGCGCTTTGCTTTTCAAGTGCTGTCGACGCATACCCATACCCATCATCAGCTCGGCAACCACCTCGTGGAGTTCACCTCCGACACGGCGGCGCGGTGTGAGTGCTACTTCACGGCGTATCACCGCATGCGGGCGCTGGGCGATCCCCAGGCGGGGGCTGACGCCTTTGAGACGGAGATGGATTTCTTCGTGGGCGGTCGTTACATCGACCGCTTCGACTGCCGGGGAGGCGTGTGGAAGATCGTGGAGCGTACGGGCATGACCGACTGGATGCGCATCGAGTCGCCCGTATCCCGGGGCACGGCCGGCATTGATCAGGACACGATCAGCAAGCGCTACCCCGACGACATCCTCTACAAGATGGCCGCCAACTGAACTCATCGTTCGTGTCACTGGCTTAGTTTCCCATCTGATTACCGATCTGCTACCGGATTTTGGAGAACCTCATGGATCAACGTTTACAGGATCGCGTCGCCGTTATCACCGGTGGTGCCAGCGGTATCGGCGCGGCCACGGCCAAGCTGTTCATTGCCCACGGAGCAAGGGTGGTGCTGGGCGACATCCAGGACGAGCAGGGACAGGCTTTCGCCGCATCCCTTGGATCAAAAGCACTCTTCCGACACTGCGATGTGACGAAGGAAGACGACGTCGAAGCGCTGGTTAACGCCGCCGTCGAACACTTCGGCGGCATCGATGTGATGTTCAACAATGCGGGCATCGTGGGCGCCATCGGTCCGCTCGAGTCGACTCCCGCGGCCGAATGGCAGCTCACCCTGGATATCCTGCTGAACGGCGTTTTCTACGGCATGAAGCACGCATCCAAGCACATGAAAAAGCAGGGTAGGGGATCGATTATTTCCATGTCCTCCGTGGCCGGCGTCACCGGGGGCCTCGGCCCGCATGCCTACGCGGCTGCCAAGCACGCCGTGGTGGGCATCACCCGCAACCTCGCGGCTGAAGTCGGCGCCTTTGGCGTTCGCGTCAACTGCATTGCGCCCTACAGCATGGCCACGCCCATGGTCGCCGATGCCTATCTCGGGGACCACACCGATATCGACCAGACGATGAAAATGCTGACCGATGAGTCCCCGCTCAAGGACCGGCCGGGTACGGCCGAAGATGTGGCCAACGCCGCCCTGTGGCTGGCCAGTGACGAATCGGGCTACACCAGCGGCATGACCCTCACGATCGACGCGGGCATCACCACGGGCTCGGTCGCCGGCGCACCACGCTTCGCCGAATATCGTCCGATCATGCGCGAAGCCGGCAAGGCGGGACTGGACTGAAGCACACCACCGAGGCCGGATGCCCGGGCGAGGAGGACTCACCCATGAACGACCATGACGCGATTCTCGCTCTCATGAGCGAATACTGCGACAGCATCGACCGCGGTGACCTCGGCGACTGCGCCGCGCTCTTCGCCGAGGGCGCCTGGGGTATCGAGGGCGATCTCGCGCACGGTGCCGATGCGGTGAAGGCCCTACTGGACAACGTTACGCTGTACGACGGCCGGCCCATGACCCGGCACCTGATGAGCAATGTGCGCATCACCGTCCAGGGCGACGGCGCTCAGGCCCAAAGCTGTATCACCGTTATGCAGGGGCTCGAGGATTTTCCGCTGCAGGCGATCTTTATCGGCACCTACTTCGACAGCTTCAGTCGCGGCGACGGCGGGTGGGTGTGGCGCGAGCGGCGCATCGTGCCTGATCTGATCGGCGACCTGTCCCGGCATCGCCGGGATATGGCCCCAGAGCGGTAGACGGCCTGCGCGCGGTCCCGGTCCATACGGGACGCGCTGCCCCTCGGGGCTTTCTAGGGAATGCGCGGGGTCTCCATGTCTCCAAAGTGCAGCCGCATGCGCTCTGACCGAAGCAGGTAAACGGACATCACGAGGTAGCCGATGCACTCCCGCGCGTAGTCGCTGTAGCGGCCCGCGTTGGTCATGAAGTCAAAGGTTTCGACGAAGCACAGGGTCGCAAGCGCCGTGAAAAACAGCAGCATGGCCACCGGCGTATGCTTCCAGTGCAGAAAATAGCCCAGCAGAAAGCAGGCGCCCGAGGAGGTGACGAGCAGCCAGTGGAGGAACTGCGTCCCTGACGGGAACGTCGGATTCTGCAGGGGCATCAGCAGCTGCACGCCGAAGAAGTACTCAAGAAATCCCAGTGCGCCCCAGCTCAGCATCACGACCGATGCCATCACCATGAGATGGGAAAACAGGGCTGAAGCCTGTTTCATCGCTGCTTATCCCGAATAACCGCGCGAGCCCGGGCCGCGTCTGCCGTTCAAGGTACTACCTGCGCGCGACCTTGTAACACCCCCGGGAGACGCTACGGAGATGCAGAAGCGGTGACCTGGGTTTGTGGGGAAAGCTCAAAAACGTACAGCGCCTGACCGCCGGCAGGTTGATAAAGGTCCGGATAGAGCACCGCAGTGAGCGCCCGAAACACGCCGATTCCGGCCTGTACCGCCACGAACTGACGCCCCCCTGCGGTGTAGCTCACCGGATAGCCGTGCGCCGGCGCCCCAAGGCGTGTCGACCAAAGCTCCTCACCCGAATCGGCGTCGTAGGCGCGAAAGTAACGATCCACGTCGCCGATAAACACCAGATCGCCAGATGTCGATAACGCTCCGGTCTGGAAGATCACCCGCTGCTCACGGCTCCACAGCGTTGTCATGTTGTCGGCATCGATCGCCAGCAGCTTGCCCGTGGCCTGTTCCTTGCCAGGCATGGGATAGGTGACCCCGTCTGCACCGTAGCCTCCGCCCCCCGGCCCCAGGTCCACTTCCCGCGGCGTCATGTCGGTACAGAGCTGGTGCAGCGGCAGGTACAGCCGGCCCTTGCTGGCGTCAAAGGCCGAAGCCTGCCAGTTGTGACCGCCGTAGATGCCGGGACAGGCGGTGAAGGTATCGCCGATCTCAGCGTCGCGGATGTCCTGGCGATAGCGCACTGAGCCCGTCTCCGGGTCCACGCTCTCGAAGATGTTCTGGTCCAGGGTTTCCATCAGCGCCTGGAACTTGCCGCTCGTTCGGTCCAGTTTCCAAAGGATGCCGTCTTTGCCCACGGTGAGGACGACCTTCTTCCCGCCGATGTCCGCCAGGACGCGCTCGAAGCCGACTTCCATGTCGATGGTCTCGCCCGGGATGTGCTGGTAGTACCAGACGATTTCGCCGGTCTTGGGATCGATAGCGAGGGTCGAGTTTGTGTACAGCGCCGCATCGTCGACGCTCATACCGCGGCTCACCGCCACCCAGGGCTTGGCCTGAGATGTTCCCATGATGAACAGCCCCAGGTCCGTGTCGTAAGAACCGGCGATCCAGCTGTCGCCGCCGCCGCGGCGATTCGGAGCCACATCGCCCCAGCTTGCGTACTCCGGTGTACCGGCGAGGGCGAGGGTAGAGGTGCGCCACAGTTCTTCCCCGGTCGCGGGGTCGTGCCCGGTGACAAAGCAGCCGTCCTCGGTGAACAGCTCGCAGCCGTTGATTCCGCTCACGACCACGCCATCGGCCATGATGGGTCCCGCCGAGTGGGTGTAGGCCTCGCGGTAGTCGGCTTTCACGCTGCGCCAGGCCTCGGTGCCATTGCGGGCATCGATGGCAACGACGGCGGCGTCGTAGGTCGCCAGGAACAGGTAATTGCCATAGATCGCAATATTGCGGGTCGGCCCGCCGAGGAGCTTCGCGGCCGGTGGAAACTCGTACTGGTAGTCCCACAGTATGTCACCGGTGGCGCCGTCGACGGCCTGAATGCGGTTGCCCGGGTGGGTGAGGAACATGACGCCATCGTGGACCAGCGGCGTGCCCTGATTGCTGCCGTCTCCCATGCTCAGGGACCAGCGCAGCTGCAGCCGACTCACGTTGTCGCGGTTGATCTGCTTCAGGGGACTGTGCGCATGACCATCCAGGGTGCGGCGCCAGCTCAACCAGTCGCCGTCGGGCGGGTCGGCAAGCATGGCCCGGGTGACCGGGCGGTAGCTTTCGATCACGCGGTTGCTGAAGCTGCCGGCGCTTCGGGCCAACTGGTCAATGACGTCGGCGCCGGACCACTCCACGCCCTGGCCCTTGCTATGGCCGTCATCACCGGCGCTGTCGGCCGTCTGCGCTACCAGCTCAGCGGACAGGTCGCTGCTGGCGAGCAGGGTGCCGCTGAGTTTTTCCGCGTTTGCGTCAATCAGGAGGCCCGTGAGGGCCGCGTGCGCGTCGTCCCCAAGGGTTGCGGCCTGCCCGGGTGGCATGTTGCCGCGAAGGTAATCGAAGAGCTCGCTTGCGGGCCGCTCGGACCACTTGCCGACAAATGCCGGACCGACCAGTGGAGAACCGTGGGCAGACCCCCGCAGACTGGCGCTATGGCAGGTGCGGCAGTGGGTTTCGTAAAGCGCTTCGGCGGACAGGGCGGCATGGGACGAACACGGCAGCGCCATGGCCAGGGCACCGATCAATACACCGGGTATTGCCGATAGCTCAGTGATCGAACGCTTGTCCATGCGGTGGCCTCGCTCTGCTTTGGATCCTTGTTCTTCGACGACTTTCCTCCCTATCCCCGACTGCATAAAAGCAGCGGGGTAGGTGGAGAAGCTGAACCGGCGGAAAAGCTCAGCCCGCGAGGCGCTGGAACTCCATCTCCGGGAAGCCGTTCGCGGCGGACTCGCGCAGCTTGTCGTAGTAGACATTAGCGCCGCCGAAGTAGATCAGTACGCGAGGCTTATGGCCTTCCACGTTGGCGCCCATCATCCAGGAGTGCACCGAATCGCCTTTGTCCATGAGCGTCATGCGGTGCACCTCGGTCACATGCGCGGACCACTCTTTCTCGGCTTCGAGCTTCGGCGCCATCACGTCGTAGCCCTCGGCTTCCATTTTCTTGATGCAGTCGGCGATGTACACGGCGTTCTGCTCGATGGAGGTGGGGAGATTGGCGAAGGGCGCCTGGGGGCCTGTGATGGTGAACAGGTTCGGGAAGTCCGCCACGCACATACCCATGATGGCGTTGGACGTGTCTGTCCATTTCTCGCGCAGGGACTGGCCGCTGAGACCGCGGATCGGGAAGGCTTCGAGCGCACCGGTATAGGCGCGAAAGCCCGTCGCCAGCACGATAATGTCGAACTCGTAGTGGTTCTCCGTGGTGCGAATTCCGGTCTCCGTGACTTCCACAAGTGGCTCTTTCTTCTCGATGTCCACCACGTGCACGTCGTCCCGATTGAAGGCTTCGAGGTAGCCGTGATCCAGCGGTGGGCGCTTGGCGAAGAGGGGGTAGTCGCCGACCTTGGGAACGAGGATGTCCGCGACTTCCGGATCGTTGATGCGTTCGCTCATCTTGCGGGCGATGAACCGGGCGGCCGTGTCGTTGGCTTCTTCGCTGACCAGCAGGTCGTCGAAGGTCTCGAAGAACCAGCGGAAGCTGCCCTTCCAGTTCTCTTCGAAAATACGCTCTACTTCGTCCGGCGGCGTGTCCATCAGGTTGCGGCCCGCCGGACTATTGAAGGCCATACCGAAGCTGTGGTTCCGGCAGGTCTGCACGATGTCGTCGTAGTTGTCCTTGATCTCCTTTTCCCACTCCGGCGTCATGGGCTTCTGCATGGCCGGCAGGATGTAGTTCGCGGTGCGGTGGAACACGGTGACGCTCTCGGCATCTTCGGCCATGGCAGGCACCATCTGCACCGTGGTGGCGCCGGCGCCGAGCACGGCGATGCGCTTGCCTTTCCATTCCAGGTCTTCGGGCCAGCGGGCCGAGTGGAAGAGGGGGCCCTGGAAACTGTCCATGCCTTTGAGCGACGGGATTACGGGCTCGGAGATCATACCCATGGCGCTCACGAGGTACTTACAGGTGAAGCTCTCGCCGCCGCCGGTTTTTACCAGCCAGTGGCCCGCATCGGCCTGGTAGTCAGCGCTGACGATCTCGGTATTGAGCTGAATGTCTTTCCACATGTCGCATTCGTCGGCGACGAAGTGGAAGTAGGAGAGGGTCTCTTCCCAGTCCGGATAGCGCTGAGACCAGGACCACTTCTGCAGAAGTTCCCTGGAAAACGTCAGGCAGTAATAGTAGCTCTCACTGTCGGTCATGGCGCCGGGATAGCGGTTCCAGGTCCAGGTGCCGCCGATATCCGAGGCCTTGTCGAACACTTTGATTGTCTGACCCGCCTCACGAACGTAGTGAAGGAGGGCCAGGCCCGCGAATCCGGCACCGATGCCGATAACGTCGTAGTCAGGCTTCTGCCGTGAACTCATGATGTATCTCCTGCTTCATTATTTTGTGGACGGTCTGGAGGAGCGCTCAGGAATCGCGGGGTGTTCTCCAGCCGTCAGCTGTCAAGAAAGTGACCGTACTTCGCCATCGCTTTGGCCCGCTGCGTCGGCGTGTGGTACGTCGGGAAGAGATCCGGTGAGGGATCGTAGTCGCGCAGCACGGTGCGCGCGACGGTGAATTTGTGCACCTCCGTGGGTCCATCCACCACGCCCAGTTCGGGGATGTCGGACCACATGTACATCAGCGGTATCTCGTCGGACATGCCCAGGCTGCCATGCAGATGCATGGCGCGGTAGACCACTTCCTGAGTGATCTTGGGCGTCGCGGCCTTGATGGCGGCAATCTCCTTGCGGACTTCCCGGTTGTACTCTTTATGCTTGTCGATCAGCCACGCTGTGTATAGCACATGCAGCCGATACTGCTGGATCTGCGTGTAACTGTCGGCAATCTTCTCCTGGGTAAGCTGCTTCTCGGCCAGCAGGCCGCCCTTGGTGGTGCGGCTAAGGGCGCGCTCGCACATCATATCCATGGCCTTCTTCAGCTTGCCAACGCTGCGCATGGCGTGGTGCACGCGACCGCCCCCGAGGCGTGTCTGGGCGACGAGAAAACCCTCGCCCTCGGCGCCGAGCAGATTGTCGGCGGGCACGCGGCAGTCCTTGAAGCGGATGTAGGCGTGGACGCCGTCGCCCTGCTCTACGTAGGGTCCCACGGCGGAATTGCGCAGGATCTCCATCCCTGGGGTGCCCTTCTCGACCAGGATGATCGACGCACCCTGGTGGATGGGAACCTCGGTGTTGGTTACGACCATCACCAGGAGGAATTCGGAGAAGCGCGCGTGGGAGGCGAACCACTTGTCGCCGTTGATCACCCACTCGTCGCCGTCCCGGGCTGCCGTGCAGGTGAATTCGCCCGGATCGGCACCGGCCTGCGGCTCGGTCATGGAATAGCAGGAGGCTATGTCGCCGTTGAGGAGCGGGGCTAGATAGCGGGCCTTCTGATCTTCCGTGCCGAATTTGGCGAGGATTTCCGCGTTGCCGGAATCCGGTGCCTGACAGCCGAATACGCTCGGCCCGAAACGGCTGCGACCCAGGATTTCGTTCATTAGTCCCAAAGCCACCTGACCGTAGCCCTGGCCGCCCAGTTCCGGCTCGAGGTGACAGGCCCAGAGGCCCTTCTCCTTCACGATGGCCTTCAGGGGCGCCATGGCCCGGGCGGCGGGTGAGTTCGGATCCCAGGGGTCGCCCGGGTCCCGAAACACCAGGTCGAGCGGCTCTATTTCTTCCCGTGTGAAAGTGTCAATCCAGTCGAGGGCAAGCTGAAACTCCGGATCAGTTTCGAAGGACCAGGCCACGGTGAGACTCCTTATTATGGGCGTGCCTTGCGGGCCGCATCTGTATTATCTGAAAGCGCCTTTCTTGTGATGCCCTTGCCGGGCGGGCTTGCTTTCGCTGTATCCTAGTTTAGACTTGCTGAACACAAACAAGCAATAATAACCACAATATAAGTCAGGGACGCCATCCCCCATGGACGAACCCCAGGTATGGGTTGTCACCGGCGCCTCGCGAGGCATCGGGGCGGCCATCGCCCGTCGTGCCGCATCGGAAGGGCACTACGTTGCTCTACTGGCACGAGGCGAAACAGTCGAAAGCGTGGCCGCGGAGCTCGGGTCCCATGCCCTGGGTATACGCTGTGACGTCGCCGATCAGAACTCCATTGACGCCGCTTTTGTTCAGGTTGTCGAACGCTTCGGTACGGTAAACGTGCTGGTCAACAACGCGGGACTGCATCGTGGCGGAAAACTTAAGCGCCTGGCCCTGGATGACTGGCAGGCGGTACTGGACGTAAATCTCACCGGCGCTCTCGCCGTAGCCAAGGCCGCGGTACCGCATTTCAGTGACGGCGACAGCCTCATCAACATTGGCGCCGTGGTTGGTTTTCGCGGCTTTCCCGGTGACGTCGCCTACGCGTCATCAAAGGCCGGCATGGCGGGTATGACCCGGGCCCTGGCGATCGAGTGGGCGTCAAAGGGCATTACCGCCAACCTTGTGATACCGGGGCTGGTGCTCACCGAAATGACGCAGGGCCTCTCCGATGCGGCGCTGGAGTCCATGCGCAAGCAGATACCCATGGGCCGCTTTGCACAGCCGTCGGAAATTGCCGACGTTGTCTACTGGGTCAGTCGCAGTCGCTATATGACTGGCGCTGTGGTTCCCGTCGAGGGGGGCCTTCTGTCCAGCTTTGGCGTCCTGGGCTGATGAGCCACGAGGCGGAGAAAATCCTGCCCTGGTTTGAAGAGACCCTCAACTGGGCCGAGCCGCAGTTCGACGGCGCCCTGAGCGGCGGCAACTCGAATCTCACCTGGCGTTTCAGCACGAAGGAGCAGTCCTGCGTGGTGCGGACGTTTCCGGCGGCCACCATTTCACCAACGGCGCACCGCGGTATCGAGCGCGAGCACGCCGTCCTGAAGGCGGTGGAAGGGAAGGTGAAGGCACCGCGGGTGCTGGGCTGGGGCGATGGGAGCGGTACGCTGGGTCGGCCCTTTCTCGTGGTCGAGTGCATCGATGGCGTGTCCATCACCGATTCGCTGCCCAGGGCCTACGCTGAGCAGCCCGAGGCCGCATCCATGCTCGGTGAAGACATGGTGGATCAGCTCGCCGCCATTCACAGCGTGGACCTTGAGACTCCCGCGTTGCGGGATATGGGGCGTCCCGGAAGCTTCCTGGAACGCCAGGTGACCCGCTGGCTGAAAGTACGCCGCGATAGCAGCGTGCGCGAACTTCCGGCCATCACAAAGCTGGGGCAGTGGTTGCTCGACAACGAACCTCCCCAGGCGGCCCAGGCCCTGGTGCACGGTGACTATCACCTCGACAACACGCTGGCGAGCCGCGCGAGGCCCGAGATCCTGGCGGTGATCGACTGGGAGATGGCCACGGTGGGTGACCCCTACACGGATCTGGGGCTGTCGCTGATGTTCTGGGGTCAAAAACGCACCGCAGAGCCGGCGGCGTTTGCTCATTTGCAGGCGGTATCTCGCAGGCAAGGGGTGGTGAACCGACAAGCCCTGGCCGAACGCTGGGCTCGGCAGACCGGCCGGAGCCTGGATCATCTCGACTACTACATGGCTTATGCGTTCTGGCGCCTGGCGGCGATCGTGGAGGGCGCCTACTGCCTGTATGTGCAGGGAAAGGTGGATTCGGAGTATGCCCGGGGACTGGAGCACAACGTGCCGGCGCTGCTCACCGAGGCGGAGCAGGCGGCGCTCGGCAACTGGTGAGCGGTCGTGGGCACACATGGCCTGCTCAGAGGCGGGTGTAGAGATGCCATGGGTGAGAGAAATCGGGTGGTGCAGCGCAGATGAGGATCAACGAGTGACGGTCGAACTTGGACCCGGACCGGGTTGGAGCTTTCCATGCTGAGCACCATGATGCATCTGCCGCTCGGCGTTCAGACGATCACCACCTTTGGTGCGCGTCACTTCGCCAGCAGCCGCGTCGGGATCTATGACGGCGAGGCGCTGAACTGGCGCAGCTATGCCGACATTGCCGCGGGCGCCGCGCAGCTCGCGCACGGCCTGAAGACCCTGGGCCTGCAGCGTGGCGATCGCGTTGGGACCTTTCTGTGGAACAGCGCCGAACATCTGCAGGTGTACCTCGCCGCGCCGAGCATGGGGGGCGTACTGCACACGATCAACTGTCGCCTGTCGAAGGAGCACATCAGCTACATCATCAACCACGCCGAGGACCGATACCTGATTGTTGATGGACGGCTGGAAGCCGTGATCGCGCCCGTCCTTGCCGAGCTTGAGACCGTCGAGAAGATTCTCGTCGTCAACCCCGAGGGTGGTCTCACGGACGATCCGCGCGTCGTGGATTTCAACGACGTGCTGACCGGTCACCCCGAGGTCTTCGACTGGCCCGAACTCGACGAGCACCAGGCCGCGGGCATCTGTTACACGAGCGGCACCACGGGTAACCCCAAGGGCGTGGTGTACAGCCAGAAGACCACCTACCTCCATGCACTGGCCTCGCGCGCCGTGGACAGCTTCGGCGTGCGCGAGCGCGATACGATCCTCATGCTGCCCTCGATGTTCCACGCCAACGCCTGGGGCTTTCCCTATAGCGGCTGGCTGTCCGGCGCGGACATGCTGATGCCCGGTCCGCACATGCAGATCAATCACCTGCGCCGCATGATCGAGGAAGCACGGCCGACGCTGACGGCCATGGTTCCGACGCTGCTGGGAGATCTGCTGCGTGAAGACGACCGGGCCGGACTGGACCTGAGCTGCTTCCGGGCGATTATCTCCGGCGGCTCGGCGGTGCCGTCCTCCATGATCGAGGCGGCCCGGGATCGCTGGTCCGTCCCCGTTATCCAGGGCTGGGGTATGACCGAGACCAGTCCCATGTGCGTCCTCTCCCACCCGCCCAAGGACCTCTGTGGCCTCGATGAGACCGACTGGCGTATCAAGAGCGGTCGGCCGGTTCCCGGGATCGAGGTGCGGGTTATGGCGCCCAACGGTGATCGCCTTCCCGATGATGGCTCCAGCATTGGAGAGCTACAGCTGCGCGGCACCTGGGTGACCGGCTCCTATCTCCATGCACAAAGCGACGCCTTCACTCGCGACGGCTGGCTGCGCACGGGCGACATGGGGCACGTGGATGAGAAGGGTTTTGTACAGCTCACGGATCGTACCAAGGACGTGATCAAGTCCGGTGGCGAGTGGATTTCGTCGGTGGACCTGGAGGATGCTTTGCTCAAGCATCCGTCGGTGAGTGAGGTGGCCGTCATCGCGACGGCCGACGAGCGCTGGCAGGAGCGCCCCCTCGCGCTGGTGGTGACCCGCAGCGACGCGACCGTGAGCGCAGGGGAACTGCGGGCTTTCCTCGCCGAGCGCGTGGCGAAGTTCTGGATTCCCGAGTACTGGTGTTTCACCGACCAGATCGTGAAAACCAGCATAGGGAAAATCGACAAGAAAGCGCTGCGGGAAATGAACGGCGCCGGCGATCTGAGCATTGAAGTGTGTAAAGAAGGATAAAGCTGAACATGTATCTGCAGGGGGACGGCGATATGCCAACGCAAAGTGGGGTCACCAGGGCCGATGGAGAGGCCAATAAACAGGCGCAGCGCAGCGCCCTGTCGGATCGCCGGATGCTTGAAGCGGCGATCACGCTTGTCAATGAACGCGGGACCGCGAAGACCACACTGAAGGAAATCGGTGAGGTGGCCGGCTACAGCCGAGGACTGGCGAGCTACCGCTTTGGATCCAAGGACGGGCTTTGGATGGAGCTCTTCGCGCGCTTCGACGACATCTGGAAGTCTCACCTTCGCGAGTATCTTCAGGGCAAGGCCGGACTCGAGGCGATCCGGCTCGCGATTCGCGCTCAACGCGATTTCTTCCGCCGCGAACCCAGCTACCTTCGCGCCATGTACATCCTCTGGTACGAGTCCCTGGGTAAGGAGTCCGGCATTCGCGCCAAGCTCGCGGGCCACCACCGCATTTATCGGCGCGACGTGAAGCGCTGGATCCAGGAAGGGCAGGCGGCGGGAGAAGTCAGCAAGGACATCGATGCCGACTGCTTCAGTGCCAGCTACTGCTCACACATGTTCGGGACCATCTACCAGTGGGTGGTTGCCCCCGATGCCCTGGACCTGGATTTACTCCTCGATGACTTCGAGGAAAACACGATTTTTGTTCTTACGCAGAAGAGGAACTGAGCATGGCCTATCTCACCGTCGACGGCGACAAGCGCATCTACTACGAGGATCACGGTGACGGCGATACCGCGCTCGTGCTGATCCACGGCTGGGGCATGAACTGCCGGGTGTGGGACGGCACGATGGTTGCGCTTCTGGAGGCGGGGCACCGCGTGATCATGATGGATCACCGCGGCTGCGGGCGCTCGGATCACGACTTTGCGGACATGGGCATTCCCGCCATCGCGTCGGATGTCGCAGCGCTGGTCAGAGCGTGTGGTGTCAGCCGGGCCGTGCTCAACGGCTGGTCCCTTGGCGGCGCCGTGGCGACGCAGGCGGCCCACGACCTCGGCGACACCTGCGTCGGCCTTGTCCTCACCGCCGGTGCCAGCCCGATCTATACGCAAAAGCCCGACCTGGAACTGGGCGGCAAGGCTGAAGATGTGATCGCGACCGTTGCTGCGATCGACGCGGACCGCATCAACGTTCTGAACGGCGTCGCCGCCGCCGTCTGCGCCAAACCCATCAGCGACGATCTGCTGAAGTGGATGGCCTGGGCGTTCATCGATTCCTCGGCCCGCTCGACCACCACGCTTGCCGAACTGGCACACCTGGACCAGCGGTCGATGCTATTGGGGCTGGATATTCCGGTACTGTCATTCATCTGCGGACAGGACGGTTTCGTAGCACCACAGATATCCCAGTGGGTTGCGGACAACCACCCGCGGGCCAAGGGCGTGAGCTATCCCGATTCGGGGCACGCACCCTTCATAGAAGAACGCGAGTCCTATCTCGATGAACTCAAGAGCTTCCTGAGCTCTCTTTAAACAGTAAGGTCAGAAATTCATGAGCAACGATGTCAGCTACGGTCTGTGGTACGACTTCCGCAACCCCGCCCCCTGGCGCCAGCCTTTCGAACAGTTCTATGCGGAGCGCATGGACCAGATAGCCGACGCCGAGGCCCTGGGCTTTGAATCCGTCTGGCTCACGGAGCACCATTTCTGCGACGACGGCTACACGCCATCACCCATGGTGGTGCTGGCCAACGTCGCCGCGCGCACCAAGCGCATGCATCTTGGTACAAACCTCATGCTCCTGCCCATCGCCGACCCCGTGCGCATGGCCGAGGACGCAGCGACGCTGTCGCTCCTGAGCGGCGGACGCTTTGACCTGGGCGTGGGCATCGGCTATCGACAGGTGGAGTTCGAGCAGTTCGGTCGCAAGATCTCCCACCGTCCCAGCCTGGTTGAGGAAGGTATCGAGATTATCCGCCGCGCGTGGTCCGGCCAGGCGATCAACTTCGAAGGCAAGCGCTTCAACGTGGGGGACCTGTGCATCACCCCGGTCCCGGAGCATCCGCCGAAGATTCTGCTCGGTGGCATGGCGCCTCCGGCCATCGATCGTGTGGCGCGCGTCGCGGACGGCTTTCTGTCTACCGGAGGCCTGGGACTGGATATCTACTGCGAGGCGCTGGAGCGTCACGATAAAACGCTGGCCGATGGCAACGTCATCCTGGGTTCCTGGGCCATCATCTCCGAGGACCCGGAAGCGGAAGCGGCGAAGGTCGGTGAGCATGTCCTCTACCAGATCAATGAATACATCCGCTGGGGCGCCTTCGGGCCGCCGGACGAGACACCGACCTTCGACACCGTGGAGGCCGCCATCGAGAACGGGCTCTATGAACTGTGGGATGCCGACACGGCGGTGAAGGAACTGAAGAAGCTGCAAGATGCCTATCCGATGATTTCGGATATCCACTTCTGGGCGCAGTTCCCCGGCGAGTCCGTGGAAGCGGGCAATCGACGGCTACGGTACATCGCAGAGAACGTGCTGCCGCGTCTGCGCGAGGGCTGAGCGCGGCGGCACTCGCGAACGGTATCGCCAGCGGTATCGTTCAGCGTTTCACGTACTTCCACAGACCGGGCGGGGACACCTGGGCGCCGTAGATGTTGCCCGCAGCGTCCACGGTGACGCCTTCGGCGCCACTGCCGCCGGATTCATCTTGGTCCTCAATGGGGTCCGGGATGAACTCGGTCACGAAGCCGTCTTTTGCACTGCCGACCCGGATGCCACGCTTGAAGCCGGGGTTGCGCCGCGTGTTGGACTCGGAGTCGGCAACGTAGATCGTGTCATTCGCGTCGATGTAGATACCGCTGGGGCGACCGAACTGGGTCCAGGTGGCAAGATGTTCCCCTTCCTGGGTGAAGATCTGGATTCGGTTGTTGTACCGATCGCCAACGAACAGACGGCCCTCGGAGTCCATGGCCAGCGCGTGCGGATAGCGGAATTCGCCCGCTTCGCTGCCGAAGCTTCCCCAGGACGTGATATAGCGTCCCTGGGGGTCGTACTTCACCACGCGGCTGTTCAGGACCGGACGCTCCGATGCATCGTGGCTGTCCACCACAAAGATGTTGCCGTTTGGTGCCACCAGCACATCTGATGGCTTACGCAGGGTGTACTCGCCGTCGCCGGGCTGCCCGGGACGACCGATGGTCAGCAACAGCTCGCCTTCGGGAGAGAACTTACGCACGGTATGCCCGACTCCTTCGGGCACCGCGCGGTAGCCCACGCCGTCCGCGACCCACACATTGCCTTCGGCATCCACGTTGATACCGTGGGGCCAGGTGATCAGTCCCGCGCCGAAGCTGCGCACCATAGTGCCGTTCTCGTCGAAGAGCATGACCGGGTCCAGGTCACTGTCCACGCAGGTGTTCGCGCCGCAGCGCTCGGCTACCCAGACGTGTTTCCCGTCTGGATGGGGAAACACGGCGCTTGTGGAACCCCAGGTCCGATCCTCGGGCATCCTGGCCCAGCCTTCGATGGTCTCGTAGGGATTGGGTGCGTGGTTCTGCGCCGGGCTGTCGGGAGACCACAGGGCCATGCAAAGGCCGATCGGTAAGGCGGCAAAAGCTGCCAGGTGACGCGATACTGCGATCATTTTTTATCTCCTTATCGTCACTAAGCTTGAACAGATGGGGCGCTGCTTTAATCGGCAGAGGGCGCCCCGGAGCCGGTACCATGATCTCAGAAAAAGTACCCGGATAGCGCTTCCATTCGCTCAGTCATCCAGTGCCAGGCCGTATGCGCGATCAGCGTCGACGCAACGATGATGGCGATGCGTTCGGAGGGAACGCGACGCAGCAGCAAAAGCACAAGCGGCACCAGGACGGCCAGAACGAGGAGCTGGCCGAACTCGACACCCAGATTGAAGCTCGCCAGCGCGACGACGAGCTGTCCCTGGGCGTATTGCAGTGACTCGCTCAGCGCGGATGCAAACCCAAAGCCGTGAATGAGTCCAAAGCCGAAGGCGGCGAACCAACGCCGGGGGATTTCGCGGCGCAGGATGTTCTCGAGGGCGAGAAACAGGATCGACAGCGCTATCAATGCTTCTATGGCGCTTGCGAACCACAGCGGTGTGGGTATCCACCCCAGGGCCGCGGCGGCCAGGGTGACAGAGTGGGCGGCGGTAAAGGCCGTGACGGCTTTCACCAGTGGCCAGACTTCGCGAAGAGGCAATACCAGGCACAGCAGGAACAGCAGGTGATCGATGCCGCCGAGAATATGGACGAATCCCTGGTGCAGGAAATCGGCGGCCACACGCCAGCCCGAAGGCATGAGAGGAAGGTCGCGAACGTCGCCATCAAAGCTCAGGCTGTGTTGTTCCCCGGATGGCTCGACCAAGAGCAGCTCGACGGTTGTCTCGACACCGAGGGCGCGGAGGGATGCATCAAGGAACATGTCTTCCAGCGAGCCGGCCGCCGTCGACGGGTAGCGCACGCGTACGTCCAGCATCGCCTGGCGCCAGAAAATTTGCGTGGCGTCCGGCAGCAGGGGCCGAGCAAAGGACGCCGCCGCCGAAGCCGCACTGGCAAAGGCCCGGTCGCCAGGCAGCGCGGCGCGCACCGTGACCTGCCCCGGTTCCAGGTCCAGCTTCCCTCGGCGGAGTTGCAGGTTGTCGACGAGCCACAGTCCCGCGGCGTCTTCGAGATAAGTCTGAGCCTCGGCCAACTGCAGAAAGCCATCAGGAGTAAGGGGAAAGTCCACGTCGCGCATGGCCTCGAGCGGTGCGCGGAGCATGAGTTCGATGCCACCCGGTGAAGCGCTGATGATCATCTTCACTGACACACGTTCGGGCAGTTCGTGGGCTTGAGCCTGGCCCGGGACCACAACAGCGAAACAGATAAGCAAAAGGCGAACGCAGCGCGTCACCACGATCGGCACGAGAAGGCAACCTCTCATCATTCCGGAGAGGCCCGGCGGCTTGCGAAGATATAGCGGTGCATTCGGGACTGCGGTTTTCCTGCGGTGGGCGGCGAGCGAGTATACGGTCTGCATGGGCGTCGATATACTCGACCGCTGACGGCCCGTGAGTGGACTTCTGTCGCGATGCGGTAGCCCTATAGCCGCCGCGTCAGACCAGCGCGATCCCCATCGCCATGGCATCGAAGCTACATCGACATAGCAGTCGACATAACGACCGAAATAACAACCGACATAACAACCGAAATAACAATAGAGAGACCGTGATGAACCGTAGAAGCATCTTCGCCGAGGCTCGTATTGCGACGGCCGCCATCTCCAGGGAGCGAGTTCCCCGTGCCGCGCTTATCAAAGTGGCTGTGTTCTTCGCCTGCGCCGCCGCGGCGATGCTGATCTCGTTGGGCACACAGGCTCAGGAAGCGGAGACCGTGGAGGCGCCTTACTTCGAGGTTGACCCCTACTGGCCCCGGCCGCTGCCCAACCACTGGATTCTCGGTTCGGCCGTGGGCGTGGGTGTGGATTCCCGGGACCATATTTACGTTATTCACCGCCGCAACAGCTTCAGCGAGCGCAACGAGATCGGCGCGGCGACCGACCCCAAATCGTCCACCTGCTGTATCCCGGCCCCGAACATTCTCGAGTTCGATCCGGACGGCAATCTCGTCAACTCTTTCGGAGGCCCGAGCGAGGACTACACCTGGCCGGATTCGAACCATGGCCTCACGCTGGACCACAAAGACAACATCTGGATCGGAGGCAACGGTCGCGGTGATTCCCACATCCTGAAATTCACCCGCGACGGGCAGTTTCTCCAGCAGATCGGTATGCCGGGCCAGGAAACAGACAGCAACAGCACGGAGCACTTCGGTCGCGTGGCCAAGGTATCCTTCGATCCGACCGCCAACGAGGCCTATGTGTCCGATGGCTACCGCAACAAGCGAGTCGCCGTGCTCGATGCCGATACGGGTGCTTTCAAGCGCTACTGGGGTGCCTATGGCAACAAGCCCAGCGATGAAGACCTCGGTCGCTACGACCCGGAAGCACCGCTCGCCCAGCAGTTTCGCAATCCCATCCACTGCGCCGAACCGTCCCGGGACGGCCTCGTGTACGTCTGCGATCGCGCCAATAACCGCATCCAGGTGTTCAAGACCGACGGCACGTTTGTGATGGAGAAGATCATCGAACCGCTCACGCTCGGCGACGGGTCAGTGTGGGACATCGCGTTCTCAGGTGACGAAAAACAGCGCTTTATCTATCTCGCGGACGGCAAGAACGAAAAAGTCTGGATTCTGGAACGGGAGTCCATGGACGTGCTGACCAGCTTCGGAGACGGTGGGCGTCAGCCGGGGCAATTTTTCGCCGTACACAGCATCGTGGCGGACTCCAAAGGCAACCTGTATACCACCGAGACCTACGAAGGTAAGCGCATCCAGAAGTTCGTTTACCGCGGTCTGAAGCAGGTGCCGAAGGGTGATCAGGGGACGGTCTGGGGCGGTCGCTAAACCACAGCCCACCTGCCTCCCCGGCTTTAAGCCGAAGTGCTTACACACCGGTTAAGGAAGCCAGAGGTCTGAGCACCACCAGCCACACCGCCCAAATCTACATGGGCTCCAAGCCTAGACGCAGGCTTCAGCCACCAGAGGGTATGGTGATCTCCCCCAGCTCGGTGGCTTTCAACGGCTGCTCACCCACGGCGTAGCGGGACTGCGACAGCATGTAGGCGATTACATCAACGTAGTCCGCATCCGAAAGCGACCCGGGATCATTCTGCGGCATCTCGGTAACCATGACCTCAAACAGAGGGTCCAAGGTCTCGCCGCGACGTGTGCGCAGTACCTCTCGGAAGTAGCCACGCTTGTGGCAGGCGATGCAGTGCTCGTCATAGAGCTTTTTCCCCGCGCGGGCCTGGGCCTTGGAATACACCGCATCTGCAATAGTCCGCTCGGCAAGGGTGCCGGGCGCGACCCAGAGCAGCGCGAGTGCCGACGCTGTTGCCAACAGTCGGGCTCCCGGCCTGGGCCGTATTGAGAAAAGAGAAAAACTCCGCCACGGACGACGGAGTGCTATGAGCGGGCTTTGTTCCATGGCGCTATTTTAATCCGATGCGGCGACGTCCATTTCGGGCAGCGCCACGGCGGTGAGCGTACCGCCGGTTTGCAGCATCACGTACTGCTTGCCCTTGTGCACGTAGGTCATCATGCCGTAGTAGCTGTTCTTGGGTACTTCCACGCGGGCGAGTTCCTTGCCCGTCATCTTATCGACGGCGAAGAGGTAGGGCGTGCCGTCGCTGCCCGGAGCCTGGTACATGAGCATGTCGGGGGTCACGGCCATGGGTGGGGTGCGCCCGGTGCCCGTATTGGGAATGTCCATGTCGGCAAGATCGGGGTGTTCAAGCACGCGCTCGGGCGTCTCTCCGACCGGCGCCCACCAGAGGTGTTCCCCCGTGTTCATGTCGATGGCCGTGATCTTAGAGTACGGCGGCTTGTAGATCGGCAAACGATCGGGGCCGGTAACGGTCTGGTACTTGAGCACGGCGTAGTCGGAGATGGTTTTCCCGCTGGGCGCTTCAAGCAGCGCATCGCGTTCTTCCCCCGGTGCGATGATGCGCGACGTGCAATCTTTTCGTGAGGCTACGAAGAGAATGCCGTGCTCCGGATCCGCGACCGGCGGACTGTAGATATTCGCCGTGCCGTTGTCGCCCGGGCACCAGAACGCCGCGATCTTGCCCATGTCGTTGTCGCGATGCACCGGTGCCATGAACATGGGGCCGATCTCGTAGTCGTTGAGAATCTCTACGGCCCGCGCGCGCAGTTCCGGCGTAAAGTCGATCAGGTCGTCATGCGTAAGGCCCTGGAGATCGAAGGGAGCAGGCTTGGTCGGGAAGGGCTGCGTTGGCGAGAGCTTTTCGCCGGGGATAACGCCCTCGGGTACCGGTAGCTCTTCGATGGGCCAGATCGGTTCGCCCGTTTCGCGGTTGAAGGTGAAAACCATGGATTGCTTCGTCACCTGCGCAACAGCGGGCACGGTCTTTCCGTCCTGCTTGAGATCAAGAAGGATCGGGGCGGTGGGGATATCGTAGTTCCAGATGTCGTGATGTACGGTCTGGAAATGCCATACGCGCTTGCCCGTCTTGGCATCAAGCGCGATGACGCTGGTGCCAAACAGATTGTCGCCGGGGTGGAAGCCCCCGTAGAAGTCGATGGTCACCCCATTAGTCGGGATGTACACGATGCCCCGCTCCAGGTCCGCCGACAGCGGCGCCCAGGACGAGATATCGCCGGTGTACTTCCAGGCATCGCTCTCCCAGGTGTCGTGGCCGAACTCCCCGGGCTGCGGGATCACGTTGAACTTCCAGAGAAACTTACCGGTTTTTGCGTCGTAGCCGAGGATGTCGCCGGGCACGTTCTCGATGCGCGACTGGTTGTAGCCCTGTTCGTGGGAGTTGCCGACCACAATCACACCATTGACCACGATGGGCGGTGACGACGAGGTGATGTAGCCGCGCTCAAGCGGGATACCCTCGTAGGGGTCGTACTCATGACCCAGATCGGCGAGGAGGTCGACCACGCCGGTCTCCGGAAAGCCGTCTATGGGAACGGGCTTGCCGAAGCCTTCCAGGGGTCGTCCGGTTTTCGCATCGAGGGCCGTGAGGAAGAAACCGGGGGTGACCATGTAGATCACTCCGCGACCGTCGACCTCGGCATAGGTCACACCCTTGCCGTAGTCCTTGCGCATCGAATATTCATAGCGCCCGGTGTTCGGCAGGCGGTACGACCAGAGCGTCTCGCCGGTTTCCGGCTCGATGGCCACGACCCAGCGTCGTTCGCCGGCCACGGTGTACAGCACCCCGTCGATGTAGCTTGGCGTGCTGCGACCACTGCGCGCGCCCAGCGTTGCCCCATCCCAGACCCAGGCTTCTTCGAGCTCCTCCAGGTTGGCTGGATTCACCTGCGTCACCGGCGAATAGCGCGTGTGCGCAGCATCGCCACCCAGGTAGTGCCAGGTGCCGTCGCGCGTTCCCGGCGCATCGGCGGCAGCGGTGTTGGTAAAAGCCGCGGCGGACAGCAACAGTCCGCTCAGCAGCGCGGTGGAGTGGTTCCTTGGCATTATTGGTTCCTCCCGACGCCGTTGGCCGGGATCGAGTACCCGGCGAGCGCAGCAAGGGTAACACCACCGTCGCGAGGCGACACACCCGGAGTCGCAGGATTTGGTTCGCCGTGCCGCGAACGAATCCGCGCGGGTAAACTCGGACGTCGGTGGTGGCTGGAGTGAGCGCGGTCCGCCCCCACACCCGGCAAGCTTCGCAGCGTTCAGGTCAACGCGTCGAAGACCGGGTAGGAGCCGCGCAACACGGTGTCGGCACGGCCTGGGGCGAACCAGCCGTCTATGGCCGTCGCATATACGCGCCGAAAATCCGTGGTCGGTAGCAGGTTGTCGCTGTCATCAAGGCGTTCAAGATCCGGCGATTCCCCGTAGTGCCCGCCCCGCACGCGACGACCCGCGAGGAACATCACGTTGGCGGTGCCGTGGTCCGTGCCCCGGTTGGCGTTTTCGCCCACCCGGCGACCAAACTCGGAGAAAGCCAGGAGCAGAACCCGGTCAGCCATGCCCAAGCGCTCCATGTCGTCGAGGAATGCGGCTATGGCATCGGTGGCGTAGGTGAGCAGGCGGCGGTGCAGCGCCGTCTGCTGCACGTGCGTGTCAAACGCGTTATTGCGGAAAGACGTGTAGTAAAGCCTTGTCGGCAGTCCCGCAGCGATACAGGCGGCAATCTTGTCGAGGTCGAGGGCGGTCAGGCCGTAGTCCACCGGCGTGTTGTAGCGACTCCAGGCGTCCCGGACTCGCTGCGCGGCGTCTCGACCGCTGCGTGCGACTTCGCGCAGATAAGCGCGGGTGTTCGAGGCGCCGCCCGCCTCTGCATTCACATCACCGCCCCCGACCCGCGCGAGCACGTCCTGCTCTGCGGCGCTGCCCCGCCGCTGGAAAGTCCTGGGATCATCGAACACCACGGGCGTGTGCCGCGCGCTCTTAACGGCCAGGGACTGCGTCGCGTCGACGTTGACCAGGAAGTTGGATGGGGCCTCGGGAGCCACGGCATCAGCCAGTCGTCCGACCCAGCCCAGGGCCTCACCGCTGTTTGGCGCCGCCGTGTGGTAGTAGGCCATGGAAGTGAAGTGAGAGAACGACGGCGCATCGTAGCCGCAGCCGTGGAACAGCGCCAGGTCGCCACGGTCCCACAGGCGCTTGAAGCCGGCCATGCCGGGGTTGAAGCCAAAGTGATCGTCGACGGGCAGCAGGGCGCTGGCGGGGATGCCGATGCCGGGCCTATGGCGGTAGTAGGCGTCGTCGCCGTGGGGCACGACACAGTTCAAGCCGTCGTTTCCTCCCGCCAGCTCAAAGATCACCAGAATACGATCATCCGCCGCCGCTTGCTGTGCCAAGGTCTGGCGCGCCCAGAGGGGAAGGGAACCGGCAGCGCCGAGGGCGCCAAGGCCCCGGAGAAAGCTGCGTCGATCGGCGTGATTCATGGCTTGTGTCCTCCGAATACGCGACCCGTGAGTCAGCCGAGCTGATACTCGGGTTCGCTGAGCAGCAGGTGCAGGGCCTGACGCAGGGGCTCCTCGAGATAGGACGCGGCGGCTCCCAGGTCGTCGCTGCCGATGGAATCGCGCAGAAAACCCGCGATGCGGTCGCGTCGCTCGGGTGTCGGTTGTACGGTAAAGAAGCGCGCCGTGAGGAGCTCCACGGCGTCCCGCGGCGTCTCGGCGCCGCCATCCAGTACCAGCGTCGTCAGGTCGAGCCGCGCCGTATGGCGAGGGATCGGTTTGACGCGTTCGATGGCCATCTGCCAGCCACGGTAGCTTCCGTAGCGCGTATTGAACGCCTCGTCACTGTCGACCATGGCGTTGGAAGCCGCCATGTTTCCAGCGACTCCTGGCGGTTGGGTTGCCTGACTGATGCTCATGCCCGAGCGCAGCCCCTCGTGCACCGACAGGATGTTGGGGGTGCGCTGCGGGTAACGGTCGGGCGGTATGAAGGCGATATCCGGGAATACGACATCCAGAATGAAATTGCCGCGTTCGAAGAGGAGTCCCGGGGTAATCCAACTGCGCCCGCCGGCCCAGCCCGCGACCGTGGGCGGATGGAAGAGGTGCTGGCCCAGGCGGCTTGTCAATGCATTGAAATCGGGGTTGCCGGGAATCTTCTCGAGTCCCAGGCGGCGGTAGGTCGCTACCACGAGTTCCACCGGAGGGAGGATGCGTTCACCGCGGGCGCTGTAGAAATCCCGGGAGGCAAACAGCCGGGCGAGGAAGGGGCGCAGTTCGTAGTTTTCCGCGCGCAGCAGCTCGCCAAGTTCGCCGCGCAGTTCGTCGTGAAGCGTGTCGCGAACAAAATAGCGGTACAGCTTGGCGGCCAGAAACTCCGCTGTCACATCCTCGGCGAGGATGAGGTCGATAACATCCACGCCGTCAAAGTTTCCGCGAGCCCCGAGAACGGACTTTTCGCCATCGTCGTGCCTGGCCGGATCAATGTGAAACTCGAGACCGCGGAAGTTCCAGCCGGTGAACGCCCGCGCGGCCTCGCGCACATCGTGCTCATCGTAGTGCCCGACACCCATGGTGAACAGCTCCATGATCTCGCGGGCGAAGTTTTCGTTCGGCGCGTCCTTTACGTTTACACCGGCATCGAGAAACGCAAGCATGGCCGGATCCTGGGCCACTGCGATGAGCAGATCGCGGAAGTTGCCCATACCTCTGCGCTGGAACAGCTCAAGCTGCTGCAGCATCTTGCGATAGTCGCGAACCTTGTCCTCGTTCGTCGCAAAATGGCCGTGCCAGAAGAGAGCCATTTTCTCTTCCAGCGGGCGCGGGCTGGTGAGCATGCGTTCGGCCCACCAGTAGGCCACGCGGTTCGTTTCCAGACGGCTCGCGCGCAACCAGTAGAAAAACCGGTTGACTACGGGCTGAATCGGCCGATCTCCCCCCGCCTTGACCTGCACCCCAAGGGCCTCGCCGTCGCGCTTCGCCAGGGCGGTGGTGGCCGGGCGGCTCGGCGGGAAGGGATCCAGGCCCTCGTCGAAAACTCCGGAGTGGTCGAAGGGTGGCAGCTTCGCGGCGGGAGCGCCTTCGAAGTAGACGACCCTGCGCACCGCTTCCTCGGGTCCCAGGGCATGGAGCGTGTCGATTTCCGCAGCGCTTGGACCGAAGCCGGTGCGTTCGAGGAGGTGCGCTGCGTCAGCGCGCTGCCAGTCCGATGCGCTGATCGGGTCCAGCGCGCTCGCGGCGGCGCCGACAACCGCGAACGTGAGCATCACCAGCAGGACGCCACCTTGCCAGCAAGCCCCTAACTGCGCAGCCGTCCGAGGCGGTCGATAAAGCGCCGGAAATGTCGAAGCGGGTAATTTGCTCCCAGAATGCACTGGCTTCTCCTCGGCGTGATTGCGTCGGGTGTCGTGGCAATGACGAGCCGAACGGATCATCGGTGCCCCAAGCCTTTGTCAGTCCGGCTGATTCGTCAAGCGGTCGATGGTCGAGCGCAGGCTGGGCCGCTCGGTGAGACTCCATCGGCCCTGGGGGCCCGCGCCCGCGGGCCTCAGCTATCGGGAAGGAGCGTTTTCCGCATGTGGATCACCGTGCTGGCCTCGCCGTTGGCGCCGGTGTGCGTGACGCGGGAAAGCTCCCGGTAGCCCCGGGCCAGGTACAGCGGCTCGCCGGGAATCGTTGACCCGAGTTCGATACTGCGAAAGCCTGCCTCCCGGGCCGCGTTCTCACCAAGCTCCAGCAGCAGGGTTCCGATGCCGCGGCGCGTCCATTGGGGGTGCGTGTACATAGCGCGAATTCGTGCCGGCTCGCAGCTCGGGTCACTGAAGGAATCATCTCGCCCCAGGGTATGGTTGCCACCATAGAGCGTGCGTCGCTTACCCCAGCCCCCACATCCCACGAGAACGGCCCTGCCGTTCACCGGGGCCTCAATGAGAAAATAGCTGCCGTCGTCGATGAGCGTCTGGTCTACGCCCATGGTCTCCTTGGCCGCCTCGATCTCCGCCTGCGTCAGGAAGTCGCGCATGTTCACTTCGATGGAGGCGCGCATGAGATCGGCGATCGCCGGTACGTCCTCGGGGCCGGCGATGCGGTGTGTAAAGCTTTGCGTTGAGCTGGCTTCAATCATGGCGTGACCATGATAGGCGCACACCTGGCGCGGGTCGATGCCAGGATTAGAGCCCGGCACGCTTTTTCGTATGCCGGGTCGGCATCGCCTGCAAGGGGTCTTCCGGCCACGGATGCTTTGGATAGCGTCCCTTCATTTCCCTGCGAACTTCACCGTAGCCGTTGGCCCAGAAGCTCGCCAGGTCCTGGGTCACCTGCAGGGGTCGTCCTGCCGGCGAGAGGAGGTGGATCATCAGCGGTATGCGCCCGCCCGCCAGGCTTGGGCTCTCCCGGCAACCGAACATCTCCTGCAGCTTGACCGCCAGGACAGGCGGGTCAGCGCTGTAGTCGATGAGCAGCTTCGAGCCGGAGGGCACCTCGATGCGTTCCGGCAGGTGTTCGTCCAAAAGCGGGTGCTGCGTCCAATCGAGTCGCGCGAGCAGCGCTCCTCGAAGGTCGAGTTTGCGCAGGTCGCTGAGGCGGCGAACCGGTCCCAGGTAGGGCGCCAACCAGAGTTCAAGCTCCGCAGTCAGCGACGCCAGGGAGAAATCGGGCCATGCATCGTCAATGCTCCGCATGAGGGAAAGACGCTGTCGCAGTCGCCGTGTTTCCTGATCCCAGGGGAGCTGCTTCAACTCGCTTTCTCGCAAAAGCGTGATTAGGCCGCTCACGCGCGTGTCCTCGTCGACCGACTCCAGGCGCCGGCTGCCCAGGAGCAGGGCGCCGATGCGGGTCTCTCGCGACGCCAGAAATCGCCCGCTGGCCTCGTCCCATTCCATACGCGTGCGCTCGCGCCGCTGCGCTGCAAGCTGGTGATCAAAGAGCGAGGGGTCGAGCGCCGCGGCGCAGCGGATCGTATCTCCGCTGCGTCCGGCAAAGCCGCTGGCCTCGGCCACGACGAGCCACTTTTCGCGGGCGAGAACCTCGGGGCCCGCAAATGCCGCGCTGCGTCCGTTGGCGAGCTGGTAGGCGCCGCCGTGTCGTCGCCGCGCAATGCGATCGGGATAGGCACAGGCGAGGAGAAAGCCCGGAAGCTGGTCGAACCTGGGTTTATCCATCGTTTCGCGCGCATCGCTCCCGGCCAGCTGCCGACGCAGCTGGGCCGCAAGCTGATCACTGCGATGGACCCAGCCTCGAAGCGTAGCGGGGGTGCTGCGCTCGCCCTGCAGGTAGGCGAGACGCAGGCTCATATCCGCCGACTCGCGGCCGAGCGGGTCTCGATCCGACAGCACCGCTGCGAGAAGACAGGCGGTATCCGGCGCGTTCACTGCCTTACCCATGAGCAGGAGATGAGCGATGCGTGGATGCGTCGCCAGCTTCGCCATGCTTCGTCCGTGTGCCGTGAGGCGCGGGGTCGCGCTCGCGACCTCTATCGCCCCCAGCGCTTCAAGCAGGTCCAGGGCCTGATGCCATGCGCCCGTCGGTGGTGGCGTTAGCCAGCGCAGCTCCGCGGGATTATCGATGCCCCAGGCCAGAAGCTCGAGCACGAGCGGAGCCAGGTCGGCGTTGGCGATTTCTGCGTCGGCCTGGGGCGCCAGCTGTTCCTGCTGGGTCTCGCTCCAGAGACGATAGCAGTGTCCCGCCTGCAAACGTCCGGCGCGACCGCAGCGCTGTTCCGCCGAGGCTTTGGAGATTTGAACCGTCGTCAGGCGCGTCATGGCCGTGCCGGGGTCGAAGCGCGGTACCCGTTCAAGGCCCGCGTCTATGACGACGTCGACGCCCTCAATGGTCAGGCTGGTCTCGGCGACGTTCGTCGCCAGTACGATTTTTCGCTCCCCTGCCTTCGGCGCCGCGATGGCGCGGCGCTGCTCGTCCAGGCTGAGATCCCCATAGAGCGGCCGCACGAGGGTTCCCGGCGGTGGAGCCAGGGCGTCGGCGGTGCGGCGAATTTCACCCTGGCCGGGCAGGAAGACCAGGATGCTGCTGTTCGGGTGACTCGCGAGGGCCCTGGTAACGACGGCCCCAACACGGTCCACGGTGCGCTCGCGGGGCTTGCGCGCGCCCGCGTAGTGCACGGTCACCGGGAACTGTCGTCCCTTGCTGCGCAGGCAGGGAGCGCCGAGCAGGGCGTCCAGAGGCAGGCCCGAGAGCGTCGCCGACATAACCAGGATGCGGAATCGGGCTTCGTCGGGAAAGATCTCCCGTGCTTTGAGCGCGAGCGCGAGGCTCAGGTCCGCGTCGAGAGAGCGTTCGTGGAACTCATCGAAGATCACCAGCCCCACGCCGTCCAGCGACGGGTCCTCACCCAGCATGCGCCGCAGCACACCCTCTGTGATCACCTCAATACGCGTGGCCGGTCCCACCCGGGTATCGAGGCGCATGCGGTAGCCCACCGTATCCCCGGGCTTTTCTCCCAACAGCTCCGCCAGCCTCGCCGCCGCATTGCGAGCCGCGATGCGCCGCGGCTGGAGCATGAGTATGCGTTGCCCGACAAGCCAGGGAGCATCGAGGAGGGCCAGGGGCACGACGGTGGTTTTGCCCGCGCCCGGCGGTGCCTCGATGATCAGCGATGGGTGGGCGGCAAGGCACTCGCGCAGCTCGGGCAGCAAAGCGTTGATGGGCAGCTCACGTATGCCCGCTTGCGTGAAGATATGATCCACAGCGGCGCCGTCGCTCGGTTGCTGAGTCATCTAGCCCTCGAGGAATGGAAAAACCGCACCCAAAGCCCAGGCGAAGCTCACCGCGTTCGCTATGGCGCCGACCGCCGGATGGCCCGTCGCGCTATACACCCAGCGACTGAACAGACCGTACACGAGAAAGTAGATCACGATAATCGCCGCGATAATCAGGAGGAAAAACAGCTCCTCGAAAGACAGGGCGACCGCGAGACCCAGGGACAGCAGAAAGCAGAAACGGGTGAACAGATGTCCGCCGCGCGCCGTGCGCTCACCGTGGGCCATCCACTCATCAGCGAGGAAGAAAGCCAGCGTGCCGACCAGAGTCGCCGCCACCAACGGCGCTCGAGTGGCCGTGACGGCGTAGGAGGTGACTGCGCGGTCCAGTACGAGCGCAAAAGCGCCGGCCAGGTAGAGGGTCGCTGCCGCCGAAGCCACTGCGAAGCGAACCCACGGCAGAGGGGGCAGGCGTGGAGTTCGACCGCGTCGTCGCGCCAGCCAGCCCATCATGAGCGCGCTTAAGAGACCGTAGACCAGAAAATGCACGGCGAGATAGCCGCCGACAAGCACTCCCATGAAATCGGCCGGAAAAGCCATGAGGAGAAGCGGCGTGGCGATGGCCGGGACCAGTGCCGCGGGCAGAAGCTCAGGCCAGGGCAGGCTGGCGCCCCGTGGCGGAGACGCAACGCGCGGGAGCGCACGGGACAGGGGCCAAGCGACGAGGGCAAGGCCCAGAAGCAAAGCGACGATAGCAGGCCCGCGAAGCGCGACGTTTTCATCGCTGGTCCTGCCGAAAACCGCATCAAGCCAGCTTGCCGACTCCGCAAGCGCGGTGCTCGAGTAGAGTACGCCCACATGTTCGACGCCGTCGGCGATGGTCACGCGCCGCGCCGTTCCGGCTCTCATATCGCCAAACGTTGTTCCCGGCTGCGGTGAGTCCGTTACCAGACCGAGGACGCGCAGGGCCTCCTGCTTGAGAAAGGTTTCCAGGCCGCCAACGATGATCAGCAAATTGCGCGGCGAGCTGTCGCTCACCGCGGTGGAAAACATGGACACAGCCACCGTGGCGGCGACTCGCGGATCGCTATTGGCGTAGCGCACGACAACGTCCGATGCCATGGAATGGCCGAGCACGGCAAGTTCTCCGGATGCCTCCGGTCGCGCCAGGACGAAGTCTGCGATCTGGCCGGTCTGCTCGATCAGCTTTTGAGTGGCGCCTTCTATGCGAGTCACGTCGCCGCTCAGAGGCAGTGGATGCCGGCCGTGTCCGAGGTAGTCAAAGGTCACCGCAAGATAGCCGCGGCGCGCGAGGCTCAGCGCGAAAGAGCGCATGAGCTGCTGCGAGCCCGCGAAGCCGTGACTGATCAGGACTGTTGGCAGGGGCGCCTCCGCGTCTACGGGAGAAAACAGGGTTAGGGGTGTTCCAGCGACTTCGGTGCGAACCGCCTTCACACCGCCGCCCGCTGTGTCGAGGCCCAGCAGTCCCCAGGCCAGCGAGGCAAGGCCGAGAGCCGCGACGATGGTCGGCGCAAGGGATCGGGGCAGGTTTCTCACGGTAAGCGCTGCGTCGACTTTCCTGATCTGGCGCAAGATTTGTTTGGTCTCACCGGGCTAGACTTTCGCCCGACAGCGCGTGGTACCAACGACGCTTTGCGCTCGCGCCAGGCTCGTTCGCTGTTGGTGACGCCGGGAAGCTCGGCGATGACCTCGTCGGTCTTGGCGGCTTCCCCGCGAACTCGGGGCTCCATGAGCCCCGATGCAATCCCAGTATACGAGGGGGCGTCCCTTGACCGCATCAGCGCCGCCACTGTTGACTCGTCTGCGACAGACCCGCCGGCGTGTTCACGTTCTGCTCACCGGTTTAGCTTACCTGATCACGGCAGCTATCCTGCCTGCGGGTCACATGGCCGCCCCCCTGGCATCGGGGACACTTTTCCACCTGTGTCCCGGTGACGCCCGCAGCGCCCAGCTTCTGGCTGCCCTTAGCCACGAACCTCAGGCAGGTTCCATAAAGGACACCCGCGGTCACCGGGTTTTGGACGCGCATGCGCATGCGCATGAGAGTTTCGCGGCGGATCACCCCGCCGCATCCGCTGTCGCGCCGACCGAAGGCGGAGCAAGCGGCCCGAAACTGGATCACGGCCACAGCCATGGCCACGAAGCTTTACCGGGTGACGAACGCGTCGTTGACGCCAGTTGCACTCTCGCCGGCTTCGCTGACCCGGAGCTTCCAGCGCTAGCGACGCCGCCCGGTATTGCAGAAGCTCCGGTCGCTGCACCGCCGCGCCTTCCCCTCTCCCGCTACAGAAGCGAGCGCTGGCTTCGCCCGTCGGCGCGTTCACCTCCTCGTCTGGCCTGAGTCGTCACCGCTTTCCGCGGTGCTACCACGGGCAACCGCGCTATTCGGTGCCCGCCTATTGCTGCTACGACATCGTTGTCGGTACACGGATGTGTGCCGGCAGGGGAGAAATCATGAACAATCGAATCGCCCTGTGGGCGCTTATAGCGGGCATGGCCCCCGGCGCCGTTCAGGCACAGGAACGTGTGGAAGAACTGCTGGTCATCGCACCGCCCAACACCCGCAACATCGACGTAACGGAAGCGCTGTCGGTCGCGCCGGATCCGGCACAACTCCTCTTCAACGCTCCGGGTGCGAACGTTACGCGCAACGGTCCCATCACGGGCATACCGCAGTACCGCGGTCTTTTTGGCCCGCGCATCGCCGTTACCATGGATTCCAATCAGCTGGCGCCCGCCGGCCCGAACTGGATGGACCCGCCGCTTTCCTATGCGGTCACGGCACAACTCGAAGCGCTTGAAGTCTATCGCGGAATCGCTCCGGTGCGGATCGCGCAGGAGACGCTCGGGGGCGCCATTGCTGCCCGGACGCGGTACATCGACTTCGCTGAGGATGACCGTTTCCGGACCCGAGGACGGATCATGGGAAGCGGCCAGAGCGTCAATGGCGGCTATCAGCTGGATGCCGAAATTCAGGCCGCCAACGACCGGCATCGCTTTCGCGCCGCGGCCATGCGTCAGCACGGCGACGACGCGGATTTCCCCGGCGGCACAATTCTGCCCTCGAGCTATGAGCGCGATCGCTACGACATCGGCTATGGCCTGCGCTGGGGAAGTCACAGCCTGCAGTTCGACTACGGGCACAACGCGACCGGGGAGTCGGGCACTCCCGCCCTGCCTATGGACATCGACTACTTCGACGGTGACCTGGCGAGCGTGAGATATGCCTATCGACCCTCATCCGGTCTCTCCGTTGAGGCGACGCTCTACGGCAGCGACCTCGACCACGGCATGACCAACTTCCACCTTCGACCACCGCCGATGGCGCCGGGCATGTGGAGACAGAACGTCGCCACAACCGAGAATCGGGGTTTTCGTATCGAAGCCGCGTTAGATACGGACGGCGGCAGCTGGCGCGCGGGTCTGGACGGTTTCAGCGAAGGTCACGACTCCAACATCGACAATCCTAACAATCCGATGTTCTTCGTGGTGAATTTCCACAACGCGGAGCGCGACGTTTACGGTGCCTACCTCGAATATGAAGGCAGTTTCAGCGGCGCCTGGGATCTGGCCCTGGGTGCGCGAGTCAACCGCGTGCTCAGCGATGCGGCTGAGGTGAACGGGACTCCGGCGATTATGATGCCCCCGGCGCAGGCCCTGCGCGATGCTTTCAACTCGGCGGACCGGAGCCGCGAGGAAACCAACGTGGATCTGGTCGCCCAGCTGAACTATCGCCTGAACGCCGGGACACAGCTTCACTTTGCCATAGCTCAGAAGCAGCGCGGCCCCAGCTACCAGGAGCGCTACCTTTGGCTGCCCCTGGAGGCCACGGCCGGTCTGGCCGATGGGCAGGTGTATCTCGGCGATCCGTCTCTGAAATCGGAGCGGGCGCACCAGATCGAGTTCGGCTTCGACTTCGGAGGCGATCGCCTGCGACTGCAGCCGCGTGTCTTTCTGCACCGCATCGACGACTACATTCAGGGCACACCGCTGGAGCCGGCGAACCCGGCCACGCGCTTCGTTCGCATGATGAACGACGCGAACGGTACGAATCGCGCCGATCCCCTTCGGTTCAGCAATGTGGAAGCGCAGCTCTACGGCTTCGATATGGATTGGACGCTGCGCCTGTCTGAACATTTCGCGGTGGGCGGACTGGTCAACTACGTCCGCGGGGAACGCCGGGACATCGACGACGATCTGTACCGCATCGCACCGCTCAATGCGACACTTCGTCTCGACTATGCTCGCGGACCCTGGACGGCGAGCGTGGAGACACAGGCCTATGCGGCGCAGGACCGCGTAAGCGAGACCAATCGCGAACTGACATCGGCGGGCTACGCCGTGGTGAATCTGCGCGGAAGCTGGCAGATGAATTCCGCGCTGCAGTTTGCCCTGGGGGTCGACAATCTCTTCGATCGCCGCTACGCGCCGCATCTGGGTGGCTACAATCGCGTTCGCAATCCGGATGTCGCAATGTTGGAGCGCTTGCCGGCGCCGGGAGTCAACGTATTCACCCGGGTCCTCTGGACGTTCTGACGCACGTGGCACGGTCTGTGCCGGTCGGCCGGCGCAGGCCATCCCGTGCGCGGAAGCAATGCTGCCGCTGGACGAAGCCGGGGAGTGCTGCCGCCGGCGTCCGGGCAGCGAACAGTCCGGTCAGCCTGCCGATTGGTCAAAGGCGGGTTGCCCGGCGCCCGGTTGTACAATGCAAGGCTGGCTTCGGAGGGCTGATAATCATGCAGATGGACGAATCCGTTAATGTGTTCGGGGAACCGCTGGAGACCTGTGGTGAGGACCCGATGACCGGCTTTTTTCGCGACGGTTGCTGTAATACCAGTGATGGAGACTTCGGTTCGCACACGGTCTGCGTTGAGCTCACCCAGGAGTTCCTGGAGTTTTCCCGCTCCCGCGGCAACGACCTCATGACGCCGCAGCCGATGTACGGTTTTCCGGGCCTGAAAGCGGGGCAGCGCTGGTGTCTCTGTGCCAGCCGGTGGGCCGAGGCGGAGCGAGCGGAAAAGGCTCCTCGCGTTTATCTCCAGCGCACGCATCGGCGCGCGCTGGAGATCGTACCCATGGATGTTCTTCGCCGCTTTGCGATCGACGTGAACTAAGCGCGACGCCCTTCCTCGGCCGTCAGCCGCGCCGGCGCACGACATGGCGGCTGATCCATCGCTCCCAGGCCTGCTCCAGACTTTCCAGGCCTCCGGGATAGGCCAAGAGAGCATCGATGCGCAGCTCGGCTCCGCTCTCACAGCGCCTGGCGTGGGCATCACGCAACAGCGCTCTGAACACTTCTCGCCCGGCCCGGTGCTCGAGCAAAAAGGTGGTCAGGGACCAGGCGCTCGCATAGCGCCGCTGCGCGTCCTCGCGGGCGAACTCGCGTCGCGGGAGCCGCAGCAGCTCTGTCAGCGGAACCGGACCCTGGGACAGCAGAAGTTCGAGATGAGAGCGGCTGCGCACGAACGCGGGCGGCGGACCGGGGCGCAGGGTTTCGAAGTACTCCGCCAGGCCCTCGTTGAGCCAGGGCGGCGTGGGACCCAGGTGCCAGGCGGTGTGAAGATGTGAGAGTTCATGGAGCGCCGTGGCCGCGGCGCTACGGCGGTGGGCCTCATCGAACAGCACGAAGGCCTCGTGACTGCGGATGCGATAGAAACCGGTCGCTGTCGAACCTTCCACGTTGGGGCCGTCGTAGACGGAATGGAAACGTGCGGCATCGCCGAGGAACTGGAGCGAGGCCGGCGCCGGGGTCAGCTCATCGACGCCCAGCCAGTCCTGCCAGCGCGCATTGAGCAACTGCGACGCCAGGTCCAGTCGCGCATGGAGCGCCTCCGGCACGTCAACGTCGACGCCGGTCACGCTTACGGCCATCCTGCTGTTGGCGCTCTGGGCGTAGCAGGAAAGAGCGACGTCTCGTGGCTCCGCCCGGACGGGTCCTTCGCGCTGGGGTGCGAACAGCAGAGCAGCGAATGCGAGGACGACTCCCAGCGCAAGTCCCATGAGCAGGCTTTGTTTCAAACGAAGGCTCGCTTTCGGAGGGTTGCTCGGGTTGTCACGATCGATCCCGTCCTGTCCGCTGGTCCCGGGAGACTGGGCATGCTTGTGTCCGGGGACCGAAAGTACCGCCCAGTGCCGCACAATAGTAACTGCGAAGCGGACGGTCCAGTCCGTGTCGCGCTCTCACTGCGGATCGAGAGCCACAGACCAGGACAACATCGTATGGATACGACACTTCCGCTCATAGGGTTTCCCTCGCTCGCGTTGGTTTTTCTCCCGACGCTTCTGCTTCTGGTCATCATGTGGCGATGGTCGCTGAACGTGCGAGAAGCGGCCGTGGCCAATCTGCGCATGCTCGCGCAGCTGTTGCTGATCGGCTATCTGCTCACCTGGTTCTTCGAAACCGACGATCCTCTTGTTGTCCTGGCGGTCGTGCTCGTGATGCTGCTCGCGGGAGCCTGGATCAGTCTTCAGCCTCTCCCGGCGCGCACCGCGCGTCTGCTGCTCATCGCGTTTGTTTCGCTGGCAACCTGTGGGGGCAGCATGCTCTATCTCGTCACGCAGTGGGTGCTGGAACTGCCTCGCTGGTTCGAACCGCGTTTCGTCATTCCCCTGGCCGGGATGGTGTTCGCCAACGTGATGAACGCGATGAGCATTGCGGCCGAGCGTTTTGAGGCAGAGTCGTCCCGCCGAGAGAGCCGCCAGGATGCGCGGCGAGTGGCTCTCCAGGCGGCTTTAATCCCACAGATTAACGCCTTGCTTGCGGTCGGGCTGGTGTCCTTGCCCGGCATGATGACCGGCCAGATTCTGGCCGGTACAAATCCAGTGATCGCTGTGCGCTTCCAGATCGTAGTTATGTGTGTGGTGTTCAGCTCGGGCGGCCTCGCCGCCGCGACGTTCCTGATGCTTCAGGAAGTGTTGTCAAGAGGCGACACCATGGACAAAACCTAGTAAAATCAACTTATTACTTGGGTAGAAGGGCCAGACCAAGCAGTACTAAAGAAGTACGATTCCAGTACGGAATAGGTACAGAAAGCATACGGAACCGCGGAAAGAGTGCGGAGCTACGGAAACAGTACGGAACTGCGGAAAGAGTACGTTGGTCTAACAATAAACAAGTAAGCCGGCACTGCCTGTGAAATTGCGTTGTCACTGTTTCAAGGGGGAGGCAAACGGGCTGGCGGAGACTGTGCTATGCAGCTGATTCCAGAGATTAGCAGCACTCACCCGGGCGTAGTGGTAGAAGCCCTGACCTTCCACCGGCCGCTGTTCGGCCTCTTCGGCACGCCGCGCTGGACCATACAGTGGCGCCTCGTCGATGATCCCTGCACGCAGAGCACCAGCCAACTCGCGCTGAACGCGCGAAGTGGCGAGAGCGAAATCGCCGGTCAGGTATTTGCCTACACCATTCGCTGGCGCCCGGATCTGCGTCGTCGCCGTGGTCTTGCGCCGGAACCCGCTCTGCTGACCCTGAACGACTGTGTGGTCACGCCGGCTGCGGTTTTGACCCTTGCGGAGTCGGGCACCCAGCGCGATCGTCGCTCGCCCTAGCTAACCTCCGCGAGGGAATCTCAGGCCCACGACTCGGGCCTCGGGTGCCCTTCTGCTCTGGGTTTTTCAATGTGCGAATGATGCCGGGGCCGCTTCTGGGCGTATACTCGGCCGCGTTTTTCGACCCGATTCAGGAGAGTCCCATGCTGTTATCGCCGTCCGCCTGCCCCGCTACCGCCAGCGCTCGTTCGACCTCGCACCGCTTCAGTCCGCGTTCCAGCCACCGGCTCAGGCTTCTGACGTTGCTGACCGCCCTGGGCATCGCGGCGTGCAGCCCGCCCGAATCCACGGAACCCGAAGCCAGCGCCGAGGTGCCCGCTGCCGAGGCTGCGACCGGTATGGAAGAAGCCGGGCCAGCTATGGGTGAGCCCGTGGAAGAGGCCATGGACGCCGCTATGGAAAGCGCCGGGGTCGCAGGTGCCGCGGCGCTTGCCGCGGTTCTGGAGGCCCAGCCCGAGGACGTGCAGGCGCGCCTCGTATACCGGCATCCCGCCGAAACCATGGCGTTTTTCGGTATTGAGCCTGGCATGACAGTGCTTGAAGCCCTTCCCGGTGGCGGTTGGTATACAAAGATACTCGCAGCTTATCTTGGTACGGACGGTACCGTCGTCGGCGTTGACTACGACAAGTCCATGTTCCCGCTTTTCGGCTTTATGAGCGACGAGCAGTTGGCCGCGAAGGAAACCTGGCCTCAGGACTGGTCTGCAACGGCCCGCGGATGGTTCGAGGTGCCGGTAGCCGGCATCGATGCGGCGCAGTTCGGGGCCATGCCCGCGGAAGCTGTCGGCACGCTCGATGCGGCACTGTTTATCCGTGCACTGCATAACATGGCGCGCTTCGAAGATCAGGGCGGATACCTCACCACGGCCGTCTCGGAGGTGTACACCGCCCTCAAGCCCGGTGGCGTACTCGGCGTCGTGCAACACATGGCTCCCGAGGACGCGCCGGACGAATGGGCGTCGGGCGCCAACGGCTATCTGAAAAAGAGTTTCGTGATCGCGGCACTCACCGACGCGGGCTTTGAACTCGTGGATGAGTCCCCGATCAATGAAAATCCGAAAGATCAGCCCACGACCGACGATCGTGTTTGGCGTCTTCCGCCGACGCTGAGCGGCGCCAAGGACAACCCGGACCTGGCGGCGGAGCGTACGGCGATCGGCGAGTCAACGCGCATGACCCTCAAATTCCGCAAGCCTGCGTGACCTTCGACGGCCACGGCTGCCCCGGCGCATCTGCGCGTCTTAGCGTCGCCGTGCCCCTGCGGGCGGGGGGCTGACCCTCGCCCGAATCCGCGGACCCTGGTTCCCCCGGGGCCGAGCGGGACCACCGCTCGGCCTTCAGTCAACCCCGCTTCCGGGCCTACTTTCCGGCCACCTGCCTGTCGACCCTGGGCGGCTGGCTGATTCGTTTTCTGTTCGGTTGGGCGGCGTGGGATTTCACTGCCTCGGCCTTCTGGGTCGGTGTGGTCGCCAGTCTGATGCTGGTGCCCACATTCCTCCTGTCACCGCTGTTCGGCATCGCAGCGGATCGCATGAATCCGAGGAACGGTCTGCTGGTTACCATGTCGTCCCAGGGTCTGCTGGCGGCCATTGCAGCGCTTACCGCGACCCTGGATCTGCTCGGCCTGCCGTCGCTGCTGGCTCTGGCCTTGGCCCTGGGTGCGGTGACTTCCGCGCACACTCCCCTACGCCTTGCGTTCCTGCCGCGGCTCGTGGAACGGGCGGCGTTGCCCAGTGCCATCGGATTCTCGGCCGTGGTGTTCAACAGCTCACGAATCATCGGCCCGGCTCTCGGGGCCGTCCTGTTGGCCCTGACATCCCTGCCGCTGGCCTTCACTGTTGCGGCCCTGTGCTGCTTCGTCGCGGCGGCCATGCTTTTGCGCGTGTCGGGCACAGACCGGGAACGACTGCCGGCGTCGGGAGCCACTCTCGGGGCGCAGCTCCGGGCAGGTATGCGCTACGTTATCGATTCGCCGAACATTCGCCTGGTCTTCCTGCTAACGCTCACCAGCGGTTTCCTGGGTCGGACAGCGATCGAGCTCCTTCCGGCCGTGTCGGGGCGCATGCTCGAGGGAGGCTCGGGAACGCTTGCCCAATTGACCGCGGCCGCGGGCGCGGGATCAATCCTGGGCGGTCTGATCGTGTCGCGTCAGAGCGGGCGCCTGCGGCGTCTGTTTCAGCTTGTGCTGTCGGGACTCGTGCTCGCGGCCATGGTGCTGCTTTCGGCGCAGCTGTGGTCATCGGTCGCGCCGGCGGCAGCGGCCATCGCCGTGGTGAGTCTGTCGACCACGATGATCGGTACGGGCTGTCAGGCGCTCGTGCAGCTCTCCATCGACGAGCAGATGCGCGGTCGCGTCATGAGTCTTTGGACCGTTGTAGCTATGGGGACGCCCGCCGTGGGGGCCGTGGTTGTTGGATCCCTGGCCGATATAGTGGGCTTTCCCCGAGCTTTTGCCTGCGTAGCGCTACCGACGCTGTTGGTCGTTATCGCCGCACGGCGCCGGCGGCGCGACTACTGAACGTCGCGCTACGTCGCACTAAGTCGAGTCCATGCGGTCCGCCGCGCATGGCTTCCTATGGAGCTAACGGCTTCGGTAGAGGCCAACGTGCACCAGCGGCGTGCGGGCGGGGCTTCCGGGAGTGACGCGCTCCGGCACCCGATTTGCGACGGGTTCCAGAGACTTCAAATAGGTGGCGATCGCCGTGGCGTCGGCGTCGGACAGCTGGGCGTAGCTAGTCCAGGGCATGATGCTCATGGTCTGATTTCCGTGGCGGTTTTTCCCGCTGCGGATCATGGTGGTGATCTCCTTCACCGTCCACTGGCCCAGGCCCGTTTCCACGTCCGGAGTCAGGTTAGGGGGGTATAAGGCGCCGGGAAAGTCGTTGATCATGGGATTGGTGTAGGCGATACCGATGCTGGATCCGGCGAGCATCAGCTTCGGGTCGGGCTTGCCGACGAGAGCGCCGTCGGTATGGCAGCTGGCGCAGCCCAGGAGCTGGACGAGGTAGCGCCCCTGTTCCGCCATCCTGTTTTGGTCTTCGACGCCCGGCAGTTCAAGATTCTTGCTGGCTTCCACCGTGGATATGTCGCCCGGCGGGTCCTGGCTGGAAACGCCGGCCCCGAACAGCAGGCCGAGGCCCAGGAGCAGCGCCGGGGCCAGCACGGACCAAGGTGGCTCGAGCCGCGAATCCATGCGGAGCTCCCCTTAGAACATCCAACCGAGTTCCAATCGAAAGGCGTCAAAGGTGGGGTCGGTACCACTGCCGCCGTCGATATGGGTCTGCTCCCAGCCGCCCCGGACATACATGCCGCGTTGAATCTCATAGCGCAGGCCCGCGCCGACGTTCCAGGCAAAGTTGGTATCGCTGTAGGTCGAGTAAAAATCACCGCAGATGTAACCCCACCAGGGGTCCCACCAGCAGCCCGTGGCCGGTGGGCCGTCGGCTACGTTGGAGTCGATATAGGTCCAGCCCACTCCGGCCTGGACATAGGGCGTAAACGCGCCCTCAAGGAAGTTGTATACGCCGTTGAATTGCCCATTGAAGAGCGTCAGGCGGTGGCTGATCGTGACCGGCCCCTGTTCCTCCGTGTCTAGAACGGCGTCGTAGTCGGCCCGAGACCAGGAGCCATCAAAGCGCAGTGCGAAGTGTTCGCTGAAGTTGTGGCCGACACTAAAGGAGAAGCCATAGCCCGCGTCCACGTCGATGGAGGATTCATTAAGGCCATCGCTTGCTTCCGAGCCGGTGAAATAGGCGCCGAAGCTCGTCTCCCATTTCCCGGCGCGCTTTCCCGCCGATGCGTCCCACCATTCGGCGACGGCGGGTGTCGCGCCGAGTAGCATCAGCGAAAGGGAAGACAGTAGCGAGAGCGGGCGGGCGGTGCTCAGTGTTCGTGTTGTCATTGCCGGTACCTCTCATGACTTCCTTCAACACCAGACGTGGAGTATAGCCGCCGGCGCTTGCAAAACGCAGGCGAGTGGAAGGACGATAGCGCCCCGCAATTAGCAACCCCGGAGAAAGGTTCCATGAAACCAGAAACGATTGCCCTGCACGCCGGTTACGACGGAGACCCGGGCAACAGTCGCGCCGCGACGACGCCGATCTACCAGACCACATCCTATACCTTCGACAACACGCAGCACGGTGCCGATCTTTTCGACCTCAAGGTGCCGGGCAATATTTACAGCCGCATCATGAACCCGACCAACGCGGTGCTCGAGGAGCGCCTGACGCAGCTCGAGGGCGGGGTGGGCGCGCTTGCGGTTGCTTCGGGGATGGCGGCGATACGCTATGCCATTGAGGCCATCACCGCCGCCGGCAACAACATCGTGAGCACCTCACAGCTCTATGGTGGTACCTACAACCTCTTTGCGCACACCTTTCCCCGCCAGGGAATCGAAGTGCGCTTTGCGGGAGCTGATGAATTTGACAAGGCGGCGTCGCTGATTGACGAGAAGACCACGGCTTTGTTTTGCGAATCCATAGGCAATCCCGCCGGCAATGTCGTCGACGTGGCGCGCTGGGCCGAGATTGCGCACGCCGCCGGCGTGCCTCTGCTGGTAGACAACACCGTGCCCACACCGTTTCTGTGCCGCGTTTTTGATCACGGCGCCGATATCGCGATTCACTCGCTGACCAAATACATCGGTGGGCACGGCACAACCATCGGCGGCGCCATCGTGGACTCGGGAAGCTTCGACTGGAGCGCGCAACCGGAGCGCTTCGCGGTGATGAACACACCGGATCCGTCCTACCACGGCATCGTGTACACCGAAGCTCTGGGTCCCGCCGCGTTTATCGGGCGCTGTCGCCTTGTACCGCTGCGTAACACCGGGGCGGCGCTGTCACCGCAAAGTGCTTTCCTGATCATGCAGGGCCTGGAAACGCTGGCGCTGCGCATGGAACGCCACTGCGAAAACGCCGAACGCATCGCCGCCCATCTGCAGCAGCATCCGCGCGTCCTCGGGGTCAATTACGCCACGCTCCCGGAAAGCCCTTACCGGGAAACCTGCGAGCGAATCTGCGGTGGGAGGGCATCCGGAATTCTCAGCTTCGAACTGGAAGGAGGGCGCGAGGCGGGGGCGAGGTTTATCGACGCATTGCAGATGATTCTGCGCCTTGTAAACATCGGAGATGCCAAGTCCCTGGCCTGCCATCCGGCGAGCACTACCCACCGACAGCTCAGTCCCGAGGAGCTTGCATCGGCCGGAGTCAGTGAGGCCATGGTGCGCCTGTCCATCGGCATTGAGCACGCCGATGACATCATCGCAGACCTTGATCAGGCCCTGGCCGCCAGTGCCGGCTGAATCGGACTGGGCGCGACCAGCCTCGCAAGGGCCGTCTCCCGCGGCCGCCGGGAGTCCCGGGGGCCGTTGGTCTCAATAACGACGCGGAGACGCAGCCTGGGAGCAGGCGGCGATCAGGCGATGGCGTCCTCGCGCGGTCTGTGACCTTCGCGCAGGTGATTGATGGTCGCCGTGGCCAGGGTTCCGCCCTCAAGCGTGTAAGCTTTGCCGAAACCCTTTACGTAGCGTCCGGCCTGCGGTCTGAGGCGGAAGACGCAAAAATCCGAGAGTTCACTTAGCTTTCGCGGGCGCTCGCCCAGGCGCTTCTCCAGAATTGCCACACCGTTTTCCCAGGCCTCACTGCCGGCTTTCAGCGCTTCGGCCAGGACCTTGTAGCTGACGCGGACGCGCGCATAGAGCTCGCCGGCGCTGTCCTCGTCTTCAATCACAAGCACTGACGCTCTGTGCTCTCGCTTGAGGTTGCGCCCGTGGATCGCAATGTCGGACAGGATGACGTACAGACTGTCATCATCCCGCGCGAAGGGAGCATAGGACGCGAAGGGCACGCCATCCTCTCCGAGGCTGGCAATCTGCAGGCTGCGACGGCTGTCGATAAAGCTGAGCACTTCTTCGCCCAGGCGCGCTTGCAAGGCTTTGTTCTTCACTGTTTACCTACCCCTTCTGCGCGCAGCGCCTCGTAGGCCTTGATCTGCTCCGGCCAAATAGCGCCATGCTCATCGCGTCCGAGAAACACCTTGAAGATGTTACGACCGTCGGCGTCGTTGAACGTCAGGGCATGAGCGATGCGACCGGCGTGAGGGCGATCCTGAAAGCCGATATGGTCGATGGCATCCAGCCGCAGGTGGCCTTCGAAGCCCGGGCGGCTGCCCTTGAGATTATAGAATCCGCTACCCACTTCGCCCGCAGGAAAGGGCCCCTTGTATTCGAAGACACTACCGCCGTGGAGGACGATGGTGACCAGGTCACCCCACGCTGGAAGCTGTTCCAGTACGTAGAGCGCGCGATGTCCGGGGATCACCCGCATATCATCCGTCGCCGGCGCGGTCGCGCCCGATGTCGGAGCTGTTGACACCACCGTTCCCCCTGCTGCCCATCCTGGTTTCCGCCGCCGCAACGCTACCACAACTGTGCTCTGCGGGATCAGCGCCCGCCCGTTGGCACTGCGGCGGGCGGGCTACGGTCGCGCCCTAGAGTGGCAAATCCGGCATTTTTACATGGTTGTTATACGAATGAAAACGATTATCATATGCGCTCAGGTTAAGTTAAGCGTCACCTTCTCTACACCCTGGTGTTCCGCTCTACGTGCTCATCGCGGCGTAGCTGCAGCCACAGCGGCGCCGTGTCTTGGAGGTATTTCAGATGTACGAGCCCGGCAATTTCCCCATGAATTCACGCCATTTCAAACAACCGGACGATCGCGGAGCCTGCCTTCGGGCCCCGGATACGGCCGGGACGACCCGTTTTCCACCGGGGCTTCTCAATGCGCTCTCCGCTGCTGTGCTGGCTGCCGGCATTGGAAGTTCCCCGGTGGTCTTTTCTCAAGAAAAGTCGGAGCGCCGCGACTCCGGCGCCGCACCCCAGCAGCTCGAAAGCGTCACGGTCGTCGGTACGCGCACCGAACGCACGCTGGGTGAGGTGGAAGCGACGATCTCGGTTTACGAACAGGAAGACATCGAGCGTCGACTCGTACGGGATATTCAGGACCTGGTGCGCTACGAGCCCGGGGTCAATGTGGGGGGCACGGGTAGCCGGTTTGGTCTGGACGGATTCACGATCCGCGGTGTTGGTGGCAATCGCGTGCTGACGATGGTGGATGGCATACGCATGGCGGAGGAATTCTCCTTCGGGCCATTTTTGTCGTCCCGGCGCGATCTGGTCGATGTCGATCAGATCGAGCGTATCGAAATTGCCCGAGGGCCGGTTTCGACGCTGTATGGCAGTGATGCCCTCGGCGGCGTCGTCGCGATCACGACACGGGCGCCGAACGACTACGTGGACCAGGCCGACCCGACGCACCTCGATCTCAAGACGGGCTACAGCAGCGCTGACAATAGCTTTATTGGTACGGTGAACGGCGCCTACGGGACGGATACGCTGGCTGGCCTTGTCACCTATACCTATCGTCAGGGAGAGGAAACGGAGACCGCCGGTGGTAACAGCGGCACCGGTAATGAGCGCGAGGAAGCCGACCCTCAGGACATTGATACGCAAACGCTGAACTTTAAGCTTGCCTGGAGTCCGGCGGAGGGCCACAACCTGATCGCCGCCTTCGAGGACTTTGACAGCGATGTCGAAACCACGTTGCTCTCTGACGCCGGTCTCTTCGTGCGCGGTACGCTGACCCAGTCGCGCGTTGCCGACGACAATCGCCAGCGCCAGCGCTACAGTCTGAGCTATCGCTACGAAGGCGATGGCCTGGTCGATAGCGCCTTCGCCACGGCTTATTACCAGGATTCAGAAACCACGCAAGACACCTTTGAGGCCCGTCTTGTCGGCGGCGTAGCGCCGCAAACGCGAGTCCGCAACTCTCTCTTCCAGCAGGAAATCACGGGGCTCTTCGCCCAGGCCAGCAGCGAATTCAACCTGGCTGCGTCGGAGCACACGCTCACCTACGGCATCGATGTGTACCGCACGGAAAACCAGAACCTTCGTGACGGTGGGAGCACCGACGCGCTGACCGGTGAACCGGTGCCCGAGTTTCTGCCTCTGCCCACGCGCGATTTTCCGCTGACCGAGGTTGAGAATCGGGCGTTCTTCCTGCAAGACGAAATCGTGATGCTGGAGGGACGCCTGCGCATCACCCCCGGACTGCGTTTCGATGATTATGAAGCGGAGACTTCGCCCGATGAGCTGTATTTTTCGGGCAATCCCGGCGTGGCCCCGCCGGCCGACTTCGACGATTCCGAGCTCACGCTCAAGCTGGGAGCGCTGTATCAGTTCACCGAAGCAGTCTCAGGCTGGGCCCGCTACAGCGAGGGGTTCCGCGCGCCGCCCTATGACGACGTGAACGTTGGTTTTTCCAATTTCATCGGCGGCTACAAAACCATTGCCGCCCCAAACCTTGAAGCGGAGACAAGCACGGGCTACGAAATCGGTCTGCGCCTGGACGGGGCCGCCGGCAACCTGCAGCTAGCGTTTTTTGACACGCTCTACGACAACTTCATCCAGTCGCAGGCCATCGCGCCCCAATTTGCGGCTACCGGAGGCGTGGACCCCAGTGACGACCTGCTTACATTCCAGTCGGTGAACCTCGACGAGGTGGAGATACGGGGTGTCGAGCTGCGCGGTCGTTTCGCCCTCGGCAGCGCCGTGGATGGACTGCAGGACTTCTTTCTCGAGGGTGCCCTGGCCTACGCGGAGGGCGATGACGCCGACGGTGTTCCCGTGGATACGATCGATCCCATGAACTTTGTTCTGGGCCTGCGCTGGGCACCGGCAACGCTGCCCGTGGAGTCTGAGCTGATCTGGACCTGGGTAGACGATAAGGATGAGGACGACATCGGTACAGACCGGATTCCAACGGACAGCTACAATCTCATCGACCTGCTGGTGCACTATGATCTCAACGAGACCTGGGCCGTAGATGCCGGTGTATTCAATCTCTTCGATGAAACCTACATTCGATGGGCGGATACGGCCGGCATTGGACCCGGAGACGCGCCGGGTCGCTTTACCCAACCGGGACGAAATTTCAGTGTTACGCTGCGCGCGAATCTGTAGCGAGGCATACAACGCATGAAAACCTCCGCTTATGAACCTCATCCCGGCTCGGCTTGCGGCTTTTTGGCGCCGCTGCTGAGACGGGTGGGGCTCGGAGCTGCGGTGCTGTCGGGCGCGGTGCTTAACGCCGGCCCCGCCAGTGCCGAAGACCTTACCTGTGGAGAGCAGCCCGCGGACGCTTCCCGGATCGTGGTCGCCGGCGGATCGCTCGTGGAAATCCTCTACGATCTTGAGGAAGAGAGCCGCATCATTGCCGTGGACCGCACCTCGAATTACCCCGCATCGGCCCGGGATCTCCCCCAGATCGGTTACGTGCGCAATGTCTCCGCGGAAGGTCTGCTCTCCGTGGAGCCGAGCTTCGTACTGGGGGAACACGACACAGGCCCGCCCGAGGTACTCGAGCAGCTCGAAAACCTTGGCATTGACCTGCTTCTAGTTCCGGAAGAGTTTAGCGTCGCCGGCATCCGCGACAAGATCCGTTGTGTAGCGGCGGCCATAGGCCGCAGCGAAGCGGGGGAGGAGCTGGCCGCGCGACTGCTGGCAGACCTGGCTCCGGACATTGCGCAGCAGATCGAGTCGGGAGAGGCAGGCGCGGAGGCCCCCGCTGGCATCGTACTTCTGGGTCTGCGCGAGGGCGCGCCCGTCGCGGCGGGACGCGCCACTTCCGGACAGGGGCTCCTCGATATGGCCGGGGCGCGCAATCTGATGGAGTTTGAAGGTTGGAAGCCGGTGTCCGTGGAAGCCATGGCAGCCGCTCGGCCTGAGTTTATCGTTATCCCCGAGCGCGGCGTGCGCATGGCTGGTGGTCTCGACGAGTTGCTTGAGCATCCGGCTCTGCGACTCACCCCCGCGGCCGAGTACCGCCGGGTGATCAGCATGGATGGTATGGCGATGCTCGGCTTTGGTCCCCGCACGGCGGCCGCCGCGGCGCGGCTGCGCGAGCAGCTCTTGGAAGATGGCCTTCTGGCTCGCGGGATTCGGGGGGAGCAGGCCGTCCAAGGGACGCTTCCCGCGGTTGACGACAGCGGGAGATCGGCGCTGCGTAGTCTTCTCGCTGATGGCGAATGAGACGGCGCTTGTCGCGGACGGCTCAGCCCCGGTAGCAACGGTCGAAGCAGACCCTGGGCAGGGGGCGTCGAAGGCGCCGCAGGCCGATGAGCGGGACTCGCAGTCAAGCACCTACGATTCTAACCTCAGCGTAGAGCCGGGCGGGGCAAAGTCCGCCGCGCCCTTGATCCTTGGCGCTGTGCTGGTAATCGCTATGGGCGTGGCTATCGCGACCGGCGCGGTATCCGTGCCCATAAGCGCGATCTGGAGCGCGGAGCGCGAACTCTCAGAGCTGCAGCGCATGGTGTTGTTGGAACTGCGGCTTCCGCGGATTGCCCTGGCGGCCGTTGTAGGGGCCGCGCTAGCCGCGAGCGGCGCGGTGCTCCAGGGACTGTTTCGCAACCCTCTGGCCGAACCACAGCTGATTGGCGTCTCCTCTGGCGCAGCGCTCGGTGCTATTGCCATGATCGTGCTCGGCAACGATCTCGCGCTCCCAGACGTCATTCGTCCCTACAGTGTGTCTTTGGCGGCGATAATCGGGGCCCTTTCCGTAACGGCGAGCCTCTACTTCATTGCCAGTCGCCGCGGTACCGGTGACGTTACTACCATGCTTCTCGTGGGGATAGCGATCAATGCAATAGCCACGGTGGGTATCGGGTTGTTTACCTGGCTTGCGAATGACGGCGAGCTGCGATCGCTGACGTTCTGGAGTCTTGGCAGCTTCGGGGGGGCGCAGTGGTCAACGGTTGTACCGGCCGTGATTCTTATTACCGCCGCTCTTCTTCTTCTGGCGCCCGCGGGTCGGGATCTTGATCGGCTGCAGCTCGGGGAGCTCGAGGCGCGCCGCCTGGGTGTGTCCGTCCCGAGTTTGAAGCGACGCCTCGTTTTTGCCTCTGCGGTGGGTGTTGGTGCTGCCGTCGCGGTGTCCGGCATTATCGCTTTCGTGGGCCTCGTGGTGCCTCATATTGCGCGCATGCTCGTGGGCGTGCACCACCGCCTGCTCATCATCGCGTCGTCACTGCTGGGTGCATCGCTGGCGATCATCGCGGATTTGGGTGCGCGGACACTCGTGGCTCCGGCTGAGATGCCCGTGGGGCTGATTACGAGCGCTCTCGGCGCTCCATTTTTCCTGTGGCTGATTCTGAAGGTCCGCCGCCGATGAGCCTGGCCGCAGCTTCCATCGGGGTCCGCCGAGGTGGGCGGTGCATTCTTAGTCGCGTGTGCCTCGAGGTGCGGGCCGGCGAACTGCTTGTGGTCGTCGGGCCCAATGGCGCGGGAAAGTCGACGTTGTTGGCGGCACTGGCCGGTGACATAGGCATTGACGAGGGTGAGCTGACACTCGACGGCCGTCCCGTCGGAGATTTTCCTCTCGATGAACTCGCAGAACGCCGGGCCGTTGTCGGATCCCCGCCGCGCCTTGCCTTTGATTACACGGTGCGAGACGTGGTGGCCATGGGCTGGTTGCATGGCGATCGCTTCGGTGTGCAGCGTTTTAGCGCGGCTTTGAGCACGGTACTCGAGGCCAACGAGCTGGGCCACCTCGCGAGACGCACTTATATGACGCTGTCTAGCGGCGAACGACAGCGCGCGGAATACGCGCGCGCCTGCCTTCAGCTCTGGAAAATCGATGAGGGGATCAGCTTTCCGCGCTGGCTGCTCCTTGATGAGCCCACGGCGAATCTCGATGTGGCGCATGGCGTGACTATGCTGAAGTCCTTCGCTGCCCGCGCGCGGGCCGGCGATGGCGTGCTGGCCGTGCTGCACGACCTGGATCTGGCGGCCCGCTTTGCGGACCGCGTGGCCCTGCTCGATGACGGAAAACTCGTTGCTCTCGGCGCGCCCGAAGACGTGCTTACGGCGGAACGGCTGAGTTCGGTGTACAGGACGCCGATACACGTTGAGCGGCACGAGAAGCTACAGCGTCTCGTCGTCATCGGGTGATCGCGGTAGCTGCGTTTATGAGGGCGCAGTTTTTTGTCCGGGTTCGATTCGGCTGCCGCTGGGTGAAGGCGTTTGCCGGGACTATATTTACGACCTTCGATTAATGATGAGTGCGAAGTTATGAAACATCACAGTTTTAGTCCATGGGCGGTGCTGGCTCTGGCCGGTGCGCTTTTTGCGACCGCCGCCAGCGCTGACTCCACACCCGATGGTGCCGTTGGATCGAAGGAGGAGCGAGGCGCGCCACCGCGACGTCAATACACCTTCGCATGGAACTTCACTGACGACACCACGATGAAGCCCCGCGGCGGTACGACCAGAGGCCCCCAGGTCGTTCTCGATCAGAGCGTGTCTCCGGCATTCAGCGCACTGCAGCACGCCGATCTTGCGGATAAGGAGCGCGACCGTCGCGCCATCCTCGCGATGGTTGGAGACTATCGCACCAGCTTCGATTTCATCGAGACCATCGGAATGACGCCGGGCTACGAGCCGCGGGCGCCGTACCAGAGCTGGGGTACGGAACGCGTCTATCTCGTCGCCGATGAGCCGGGCTATATCAGCCTCCAGCACATCATTGTTATGCACTTCGTGGACGACGAGGGCACGCTATCGGAGCCCATGGTAGTCAAACACTGGCGGCAGGATTGGCGCTACGAAGATCGTGAGGTGCATGCCTATGTCGGCCGCAACGAGTTTGCAAAGGAGCGCGTTTCGCGGCGCGAGGCCGCGGGCCGCTGGACACAGACCGTGTACCAGGTCGATGACTCGCCACGCTATGAGGCGCTTGGTCGCTGGCACCACGTGCCGGGAATGTCCTACTGGGAGAGTGAAGACCGCCGGCGTCCGCTGCCGCGACGGGAGTTCAGCGTCCGCGACGACTACCACGCGCTTTACGGCTCCCATCGCATCACGATCACCCCCAGCGGCTGGTCGATGGAAGAAGACGCGCTGAAACTGGTGCTTGATGCAGACAACGAGCCGGCGGGCGAGCAGCCGTTCCTGGCTCGTGAAGCCGGGCTGTCGCGCTACGAGCGGGTGCTGAACTACGACTTCAGCGCTGGCGATGCCTATTGGGAGAAGACCGCACCTTTCTGGGCGCGGGTGCGTGACTACTGGGACACGCTCTACGATGAGCGTTCAAGCTTCGGCTTCGAAAAAAGCGCGGACGGGACTCCGATGTTCGTCGCCCTGTTTACGCTTGCGGAGCAGGATGATGTAGACGAGCAAACGGTGCAGGACACGATCGCACGCTATCTGCGCGAGGAATAAACGACCTTAACTATCGAGCCACGCGAACTAACGAGCCACGCGTCGGCGATCGGCGCGCACTCGCCTGTCCGCAGGGATAAGAACGCCGTTTAGCGTGATCGGAAAGAGCACGGGCTGGGGGTTCTGCCGGCGGTCTCCCGGCGCTCGTTCCACCCATTGTCGATAGGGATTGAATTCGGAGTCCTGGACGGTGAAGGAGCCATCATTGTCCACCGAGGGCTCTTTACGCCGGGCAGCGGACACGAACACCGAGACAGCGATAACGAGGGCGCCCAGACCGAGGACGCCGATAACCGACAGAATGGTATCCATCTCCGCAGTTTGGTCCCGGGTATCCTCAAACTGCCGCTGCCCATCAGTTCCGCCTAAGTCCGACCCGCATCACTCGGACGCGCATCTCTCAGACGCTTATGACTCGGTCCCGCCCATGGTGACCGATTGCCGGATCATCGATACCGGCCTTGGGAACAGCGGCGCCAATCGGTTTATTTGTGGAAAGAGTGTAATGACACGCAGGGACGCTGCAAGAGGCGGGCCAGGCTTTTTTACCGTTCAGTTCCAGGCATTTAGCAGCGACTACCCCGTATGGGGTAGCGTTTTCGTAAAAAAAACCGACACTGCCCGGCCGAGCGGGGTGCTGGGGATCTCAGCGGAGGCCGAACGCTGGGGCCGGACGCCCGACTGGGCTTAGCGTGCTCCTTTCCCGAAGATGATCACTTCGGCCGTTTGCAGAAGGACCAGAAAGTCCAGAAACAGACTCTGGTTCTTCACGTAGTAGAGGTCAAACTCGAGTTTGTTGAAGCTGTCCTTCAGGCTGGCGCCGTAGGGGTAATTCATCTGGGCCCAACCGGTGATGCCCGGCTTCACACAGTGACGCTTGTCGTAGAACGGGATCTGCTCCTGCAGCTCACGCACAAACTCGGGCCGTTCGGGGCGCGGCCCGACGAAGGCCATATCGCCGGCCATCACGTTCAGAATCTGGGGCAGTTCGTCGATGCGCGTTTTACGGATCACGCGGCCCACACGCGTAACGCGACTGTCATTCGCGGTGGCCCAGCGGGCCTTGCCGTCCTGCTCGGCGTTGACGGTCATGCTGCGAAACTTAACCACCTCGTACAGCCGACCGTTCAACCCGACCCGACGCTGTCGATAGAGTATGGGGGCGCCGAATCCATCCTCGATCCAGATGGCGACGACCGTGACCAGCATGACGGGCCAGGTGAGCATGAGCAGGATAAAGCTCATCGTTACATCAAAGAGGCGCTTGGAAAGGTTGCCCGAATCCTGGGGCAGAAAACCGCCGGTCAGCGCAAACCAGTTTGCGTCGACGTGGCGAATGGCTACCTTCCCGGCTTCCTTTTCAAAGAAGTCGACGATGTCATGCACCCGGATGCCCATGGCGCGACAGCGCATGAGCTCATCCTGAGGCAGATTGTCGCTTCGGTCCTCGAGTGCTACCACGATATCGTTGATATCGCGGCGGCGCGCATATTCCGAGAGCGGGCAGTCCAGGGCAAGGGTGGGTTCGCGCTCGATCAGCGACTCTTCGCCTACCTGGCGTACATAGCCTAGAATCCGGAAGCCGCGGCGGTCGGCCCGGCGGCGCATCTTCTGGTTCAAGGAGGCAGCAGTCTCACCGGCCCCGAGGACCAGAACGCGGCGCTTGAACTGTTCGAGGTCGATGAAGCGGGTCCACAGCAGGCGATTCACCAAAGCGGCGATCAACGCAATAGCCGCACTGATCGCGAAGTTGCTGCGCCAGATCAGCAGGTTGGGCATAACATAGAATATCAGGGTCATCGCTACGGTCATGAGACCGAAAGCCCCGGCGGTGCGGAGCAGGATACCGTTCACTCCTTCGCGCAGCCTCGGCTCGTAAAGCCCCATGGAAAACATGGCCAGGGCGGTGACTACGGCGAAGATGGCGGCCTGAAGCGGAAGCTGCGGGCTGGTGAGCGGTACGGACTGCTGGGTGTAGGCAAAGTAGAGCGCGGCGCCCGCATAAACAGACGCTCCGAACAGCAACATGTCGATCAGGGCGAGCCAGTAGTAGCCCACGTTGATGTGGTGGTTGAAAATGCGAACTGTGCCTACCAGACCAGTCATGTCGGTTGTGTTCCCGTTCCTGCTGCTGTGTTGCCTTCGCGACGGCTGCGGTGTGAGCGCCCCCGGCGAGTTGCCTGAGCAATCGCGGCACTGGGATTTCTCGCCGGCCGCGACTGCGTAGGATGGAATTTAGCGGCGTGAGCACAGAATACACGCGAAGCTGTAAATTTTTGTGACAGGCCGCGCAAAGAATTCGGCGCTGCCCAACCCAGTTCCCAGATCACTGAGGCGCCGGAGGCTCCCCGGCAGCCCGCCCAGGCTGGCCGATATCAACATGACCGAATGTTTTGGACCCTGGAACCGTGTCCGTCCCTACACGATTCCTGATCGCTGCTTACCAGTTGCGGATTACCAGTTGCTGCTTGCTCGACTTCGAATTTTCTTTTTGAATTCGTTTCGAGCTATCACAATTCGACAGATTCAGCGGAATAACCGATTAATGACCCATCGAAGTGTAGGAGTTCTCGTGACGGCTGTCGAGCGTGATGCAGACCACACCGCGGGCCGGTATGGAGTGGCTTCCCGATCCGTCGCCGTATCACTCTCGCTGCTGGGCATGTTCAGTATGTTGTTGTGGAAGCATTCAGCCTCCGCCGACGAGCTGGCCGATATTGTCGAACGGCTGACACCATCGGTTGTAGGCATCGGGGCCGCCTACCCACCGCGGGCGCAGCCTGGAAGGCGGGCTTCACGACGGCTGCTGGGTACGGGCTTCGTTGTGAACGGTCCCGGCGGTAGCCTGATCGCGACAAACTCCCATGTCGTGCCGGTCGACCTCGACGTTGATGGCAAAGAGCGGATAGTGGTGTTCAGTGGAAGCGGTACAGCAGCGCAACAGCGTATTGCCACCGTGGTCCGCGAGGATCCGGTGCATGATCTTGCGCTCCTGGCTTACGAAGGCGCGTCCTTACCCGCCATGGAACTTGCGGATACGCTTCCGCGCCCCGGCGAGTCCATAGCCTTCACCGGCTTTCCCATAGGCGCGGTCCTCGGTCTTTACCCCACAACCCAGACCGGCATCGTCGGCGCGATCACACCCGTCGCTATGGCCGCGGAGCGTGCGGGCCAGCTCAGTGCGGCCCAGGTTTCCCGCCTGCGCAATCCCTTTACAGTCTACCAGCTCGATGCTATCGCCTATCCCGGCAACAGCGGCTCGGCCGTTTACAACGCAACGACAGGTCGTGTTATAGGAGTTATGAACAGTGTGTTCGTGAAGGAGAGTCGGGAAGCCCTGTTGCAGCGGCCCTCGGGGATCGCCTACGCCATTCCCATAGAACATCTCAAGGCTCTGCTGGTCCCTCGTTGAATGGTGCGCACATACCCTGCCTGGCTTGTGACGGCTTCATGGCTCACACAGCGCGCGACGGGCCTTGCGCTGATCGTCATTGCGCTCATTGCCGCGCGGGACCTGCCCCGTGTTGGAGCTGCCGTGTTTTCGGCGGGCGCCGTTTATCTGCTACTGCTGGTTTCGATGCAAAGGCTCTGGCTGTTGGTGCTGCCCACGTTCTGCGTGCTGGTAGACCTCGCGCCATGGACCGGTCGCTTCATCTACAATGAACTCGATGTGGTGTTCTGGCTTACGGTGGCGGCGGCCCTGATTTGTGCTCGATACCAGTGGCCGGTGTGGGAGCACTGGTCGCGGATTCAACGTGCGGGGCTCATACTGATAATCGCCTATCTGCTCCTCGCGGTGGCGACAACGCGTGGTCTAAGCGCGATCACAAGCCCTCCCGGAGCCGCCTACGAAAATCCGTATCTGGTCCCGCAGTACGGTTACAAGGTGATCAAGGGTCTGCTCTGGGGAGCTCTGCTCACGCCGCTATGGCTTGAACTTCGATCCCAGAATCGGCTCCGCACCGACTCCTGCCTGTTCATCGGGGCTTCTCTGGCCTCTCTGGTTCTTCTGGGAGTCATCCTCTGGGAACGAGGCACGCTGGCCGCTCTTGCCTCGGGCCCTCTCGCGGTGTGGGCATCGCTATCCGATATGGGTACCTATTACCGGACTATTGGACTCTTCTCGGATATGCACACCGGCGGTGAGGCGCTGGACGGTACGATCATCGTGCTGCTGGCGATCAATCTGTACGCATCGATTTACGGCGGATCGCCGCTTCTGCGTGGGGTCGCCATCACCGCTTGTGTAGCACTGTTTTACGTGACGCTGGTCGGGTTCACGCGCGCGACCTACGCTGCGTTCGCCCTGACGCTTTTTCTGGCTCTGGTTGTGGAACTGTTTCGAAGGCGGCGATCCTGGGGCTTGAGCGTGTTGCACTGCCTGATGTTCTCATCACTTCTGCCCGTATTTTTTCTATTCAGCTATAGCAAGGCCTTTGGCGTATTGCCCCTGCCCTGGGGGGTACTGCTCGCTCTGCAGGCCGCTCTGACCTTCGCTCTTATGCCGACGCAGCTCAGCGGCCGGCGGGCGGGCAACGCCTGGTGCTATGCGGTTCTCCTGGGTGTGCCGCTGGTGTTTGCCCTGGGTCTGAGCACTGAGTCCATGGGGCGGCGCATGGTCGGCATGGATCGCGATCTGGGTACGCGCTGGGAGCACTGGGGACGGGTGCTGCAACTGGGTGCAAAGACGCCCGGTCGTATACTTACCGGCCATGGCGCGGGCAGCTTTCCTGCGCTCTATCAGGATAGTTACGTCCGGGAATCGGAGTCGATAGGCAGTCTGTCCGTTCGCCGTGATCAAAACGATCTAAGAATCAGAAGTGGCGGCGATCTCATTGTTTATCAGCGTATACCGCCCCGGACAAAACAGCTGCGGGTCGTCCTGCGCGCGCGAGCCAGAGATGGCGGTGAGCTGACCGTAGGCATCTGCGCGAGGAACATCCTCGATACGGGTTGGTGGGGAGGTCGCTGCGACAATCAGCGGGTTTCCCTGCAACCGGCGGGAGAGTTTGAGGAGCATATCGTTACGCTGATTGCGCCCCAGGAGGCGCTGAGCGGAGAGGCGGCGGGATGGCCCCTGGCTTTGCATGTCCGCGCGCTGAACGAGGCGCAGCCTGTTGAATTCGACGGAATCGAAGCATCGGCCGAAGGTCCCATCCTGCGCAACGGAGATTTCCAGCGCGGCCTCGACTACTGGTTTTTTTCAACGGATTTCGGTCACTTGCCGTTCCATGTAAAAAACATCTGGCTACAGTTCTGGTTCGATCACGGTGTGGCGGGACTTCTCATCATGCTGGGACTGGTTGCGCTGCTTACCTGGCGCATCTTCCGAGTTGTGAACCCGGGTCGCGGCCCGGGCGGCGAAGACAGCGGGAACAGTAGCGTCAATGCCAGCGATAATGGCAGTGGTGATTGCAGTGGTGATAGGAGTGGTGATTGCAGTGGTGATAGAAGCGACCAGAGTCAACTTCAAGATTCGTACCGAGGTACAGAGCTAGGTATGGACCAGGGGACTGGCTCGGCCACGGCAATAGCGCTGAGCTGTGTGGCCATACTGGGCATGTCGGCGCTCGGTTTGTTTGGGACACCCCTGGATTCGGCGCGCATGGGATGGTGGTTTTACCTGTTGCTGTTTGTCGGACTATTGGAGCCCGCGAGTCGGTGCGGGCCTGTCATGTTAGAGCGCGCGGGCCGCTGACTCATGTGGCCGTTCGCCAAGCCCGAGCGTCATATTGTGGTTCTTTGCACCGCAAACATATGTCGCTCGCCCGTGGCCGAGGCACTGCTTATCCATTACCTCAAGAACCTCGGCATGGCTCGGAAAGTCGCGGTAAGCTCCGCCGGCACTGAGGTTGCTGCTCCGGGCGCCGCGGCCGATCCACGCATGGTCATGTTGGCCGCGCAGCACGGAATCAACCTGCGCAGACACCGCTCGAGGGCAGTCGATGAGGCCATGCTCAGCAGCGCGGATCTCATTCTGGGAATGGAGCAGGTGCACCTTGATGCCGTCCGTAGCCGGTCACCCGATCTGGCGGAGTGGTGCGAGCTTCTGGACCGCGGGGGAAACGCGATCGCCGATCCCTATTTCGGAAGCAAGGCGGACGTTCGCGAAACGTTCGAACGAATCGATGCGGTTTGTCAGGAGCGGGCTGCTCAGTTTCGGGAAAGCCTGAGTTGACGGGCGGGTGCATCGGGCGGCTCGTTGCCCCATCGTCACGGTACGCTGGTGCCTGGCGGTGCCCCCTTTGCCCCGGCATTTGCGTCGCGTTGTGCAGTTCACAGTCTTCGAGGGGTGATGATGTCGAGGGCCCCGATTCCCGGTCCGCTATGGGCTAGGATGTGTTACGGCAGTAAAAGATTCCAAAGACAGGTCCAGCCATGAAAATTCGCGCCCATTGTTGTCTCGACTGTCGTCGCGTCTGTCGTCTCGTCAGCGCTGTGCTTTTCAGCGCAGCGCTCAGTGCATGCTCACCGTCGCTTTCCGAAGCGGAGCTGTTGGCCCGCGCCAGTGCGGCCTTCGAGCGCGGAGACCTTGCCGCTGCCGAACTCGACATCAAAACAGCACTGCAGCAAAACCCGGAAAATGCGGAAGCACGTGTTCTCTACGGTCGGCTCTTTGTGCGCAAGGTCGCCCCGGACGCGGCCGTCGATGAGTTCGAGAGGGCCCTGGCGAGGGAGGTACAGCCCGAAACACTCCTGCTTCTTGCTAAGGCTCTGATCGAAAACGGCGATAGCGCTGAGCTCATATCGGATTTCGATGCGGGACGCTACGCTCCCATCAAGGATGATCCCGAGTTTCAGGCTGCCCTGGCGCGTGCCTATCTTGGCCAGGAAGACGCGGAGCAGGCAGCGCTGGTGCTTGCCGACATCGCGGTGGAAAACAACGACTACGTGGACGTCTCTCGAGCGGTCTACGCTCTGATCGTTGAGGGGGATACGGACACAGCGGAATCGATGCTGGACACGGTAACGACGCGCAGTCCCGAAAACGCGCAGGCGTGGAGCACGCGCGGCGTGGTCGCCGCCAGCAGGGACCGCCTCGAAGAGGCGGAAGGGTTTTTTGCTCAGGCCGCCAAGGCAAATCCCTACAGACTGGTAGATCGGCTTCAGCTTGCGAGTGCGCAGATTCGCCTCGGCAGAGGTGATGACGCCGATGCCGATCTCAAAGAGCTCGCGAAACTCATTCCGCGATCGCCGCAGGTCAATTTTCTGCGCGGGCAGCTGCTTTTCAATAAGGGTGAATATAAGTCGGCGAGCGACGCCTTCTCCCTGGTGCTTGCTTCAAATCCCAGCCACGCGGGCGCCCTTATGTACTCGGCAAACGCCAGTGCGCTCATGGGCAATCTGGCGACGGCTGAGGCGCAGTACACGGAGTTTCTCACCCGTGTACCCAATAACGTGGAAGCAAAGCTGAGACTAGCGGAGGTCTATCGCCGGCTGGGTGATGCGAGTAAGACCGAGTCTCTTGCCCGGTCTATCCTCGGTGTTGAGGCCGAAAACGAGCGCGCTCTGGCGCTGCTGGCCGCTTCTCTCTCGGCTCAGGGGCAGCACGCCGAGAGCGCGCAGGCCTTCGAGGAACTGGCGTCGCTGCTGCCGGATGCGCCGGCCGTGCTGGTGGCCGCAGGGTCCGAGCGAGTGGCCGCGGGGGAGGGAGCTACCGGCATTACGCAGCTTCGGGAAGCGGTGGAACGCCTGCCCGAAAGCGATGCTGCGCGGGAAAGGTTGATCGAAGCTCTTTTGACGGTGGGCGAGCTGGAAGAAGCGTCTTCGGCGGCCAGCGCCTACGCAGAGCAGAATCCTGAGAGTGCTCGACCGTACGTGTATCTCGGGCGTGTGAGTTTGCAGCAGGAGCAGCAGGACGAAGCCAAACAACAGTTCGAAAAAGCCCGGGCGCTCGAACCGGGCAATGCTGCTGCCAGCCGCAGTCTCGCCGGCCTCGCCCTCCTCGCACAAGATACACCGCTGGCGATTGAGTATTTGCAAGAGGCCAGGGAGGCGAATCCCGAGGACATACAGACATACATGAGTCTTGCAGTGCTCCTTGAGCAGACAGGCGACCTGGATGGCATGGTGGCAGCACTTGGCGATGCCATTGATGTCGATCCGGATGCGGTGGAGCCTCGCCTGGCCCTCGCTCGCTACGGGCTGGTGCAGAAGACCCCCGGCAAATCGATAACACTGCTGAGTGAGATCGAGGGTGAGAACCTCGATGATGCGCGGGTGCAGGAACTCCTCGCCCGGGCCTACATGGCGGTAGATGATCCCGGGGCCGCCCTGCTGCGTGCCGAGAGGCTGCTGTCGCAGCGCCCTGAAAATCCGGCCTCTCTGCAACTTGTTGCCTTCGTGGAACGCGCCAACGGTCGGGAGGATGATGCGCTAGAGCACCTTGAGACTCTGCTGACTCTACAACCCAACGCTCATTCGGGGCGGCTCCAGCTGATCGATCTTCTGTTTGGACGTCGAGAGTTTCCCCGGGTCTGGGAAGAGATTGGCAAACTGCCGGACGACCTACAGAACAGTTCCCCGGTTCTGGTTTTGCGTGGTCGTCTTTCGATCCTTGACGAAAAATTCAGTGAGGCCGAGCAACTGCTGACACAGGCCTTCGAGCAGGCGCCGGGGCAAAAGACCCTTGTGCTGCTGGCTGCGGCGAAATGGGCTCAGGATAAACGCCAGGAGTCTATCGCCATGCTCTCGGACTGGCTCGGCGAAAAACCCGACGACAGCGCCGTTCGTGGTGAACTGGCGGCTCGCTACCTGCAGGACGAACGGAACGACGACGCGGCGGCTGAATACCAAAAGATTCTCGAAGCGCAACCCGACAACGTGGTGGCGTTGAACAACCTCGGGTGGCTGCTGCGGAAGAGCGATAACTCCGCAGCGCTCGCCTATATCGATAAGGCGGCCAGACTGGCACCCAACAGCGGTGAGGTGACCGACACCAAGGCCATGATCGTTCTGGAGAGTGGGGATACCGATGGCGCCCTGGCGCTCAGTGCGAAAGCGCTGGATGCCCTACCGGGTAACCCGTCGATTCAGTTGAACAGGGCGCGGATACTGCTTGAGGTCGGGCGCATGCGCGAGGCCAGAGTCGTGCTGCAGGACATCATCGCCGGGCCGGAGTCCGAGGCGCAGAACGAAGCGCGACTGCTGATAAACACGATATGAATCGATGCAGCGGGGGATCGCGACCTTCATCGCGATCCCTCGTCTCCGCCTTTACCCGCCGATGAAACCGACGCCTCGGGTGCAACGGACCGATAGGGTGCAGCGGAAGGACCGGGTGAAGCCGACGAGTCCGGTGAATCCGCTGCAACGTGCAAGATCCGGCGAGAAACCAAATAGGCGTTTCGCGAGGCGATAGAAGATCCCAAGGGCGTCGGGTCGCCGAACCGGTGAGAAATATGCAGGCTAGGCGCTCTTCGCCTTAACGTCGCGCAGGCCGTATTTTTCCAGCATCGAGTACAGCGTCGGACGGGTTACGCCCAACAGCTCCGCGGCCTCAGTGATGTTGTCGCCGGCGAAGGTCAGCGCTTGCACGATCGCGTTTCTCTCGGCCTGTTCGCGTACCGATCGGAGATTGAGCGGCATCGTGGCGTCAGCGTGCAGCATCTGGTCAAGGCTTTCTTCAAGCTCGAGGTCCCCTGCATTGACCTGACTGCCCTCGGCCATGATGGCAGCCCGCTTCACCCGCGACTCAAGCTCTCGCACATTGCCGGGCCACTCGTAGCGCTGTATGGCATTCAAGGCGCTGGAGTCGAAGCTCTTGACGCCCGTGCCTCGATCGCCCGCGAACCGCGACAGGAACGCCTTCGCGAGGACCACGGCGTCACCCTCCCGTTCTCGTAAGGGCGGTATTTTCACGATCATCTCGCTGACGCGGTAAAACAGGTCTTCGCGGAACTTGCCTTCTGCAATGTGTTGCTCGAGATTCTGATGCGTTGCACATATGACGCGCACGTCAACCGGTATCTCCTTGCGCCCCCCCAGGCGTTCGACCACACGCTCCTGGAGGAAGCGTAGGAGCTTTGCCTGAAGTTCCAGCGGCAGATCGCCGATTTCGTCGAGGAAGAGCGTACCTCCGTTGGCGTGCTCAATTTTCCCGACCGTCTGCTGGCTGGCACCGGTAAACGCACCTTTTTCGTATCCAAAAAGTTCGCTTTCAAGAAGCGTGTCCGGAATAGCCGCGCAATTGATCGCGACCATCCGCTCTTCGGCGCGCGGGCTGAGCTCATGAATGGCGCGGGCGAAGCGTTCCTTGCCGGTCCCCGACGCGCCGAGAAGCAGTGTCGTGATGTCGGTGGGCGCGATTTTTTCCACCGTTCGACAAACCTTCAGCATCTGCGGGCTCACGGCGATGATTCTGTCCAGAGGCATGTTTTCCTGAGCACGCTGCAGCGCCTGGTTTTCGCACTCGAGTTCGTACACGTGCTGTGCCCGCTTCACCAGGAGGGCGAGAATCTCGGGATCCGCGGGTTTCTGATGGAAATCGTAGGCACCACCGGCGATCGCCTTGACGGCGTTGGCGCGGTCATTGTCTCCGGTCACGACGATGACCTTGGTTTCGGGGGCCAGACTGAGCACCTCGCCAAGCGTGGCAAGACCTTCGCTAACGCCACCAGGATCCGGCGGTAAACCGAGGTCCAGGAGTACCACACCAGGCTGATGTCGGCGCAAGGCCGCGATCGCGGCTTTACGATCGCCGGCGATAATTACTTCGTGGTCGTCGAACGCCCAGCGCATCTGGCTCTGCAAGCCCGGGTCGTCCTCGACAACCAGTAAGGGTTTCTTCTGCTCGCTCACGGCAGTTTGTCCGGATTGTCATTACCCATTCAGTGTGCCATGTCAGTGGCTTCTGCGGGCGTGTGTGGGTCACAGGCTTGGGAAAATCTGTTCTGTCCCACGTCCGCCAGGGGCAGCGTTACGGTGAAAACGCTTCCCGAACCAACCTCGCTTTCCACCCGGATATCACCCCCAAGCTGGCGAACGTACTCCCGACTCTCGAAGGCGCCAATGCCCATGCCGGTGAGGCCTTTCGTTGATTCAAAGGGCTTGAAGAGGCGCTCACGAATGAAGCTCGCGCTCATGCCCGCGCCCGTATCGCGAATTGACACTCTCACCTGACTGCCCTCGGCTTCAATTCGTACGCCGACCTCTCCGTCATCGGACGTGGCTTCCTGCGCGTTCTGCAGGAGGTGACCGAATACTGTCGCCAGGCGCTCCCGGTCTGCGACAACGTCGGCGCGGCCCGAAGCGACCAGCGTCGGCAGCGGGCGCGCGCCGGCCCGGGCTTCGATGGCCTGCTCGATCAGAGGACCCAGATCGACAGCCATCGCCTCACCCTCCCGGAGCCCGCTTCGCATCTGGTTCATGAGTCGTTGCATGCGGCTTACGGAGTTCTCGACCGTTGCGATCATGTCGTCGACAAACGCCGGATTGCTCCGGTGCTTTTGCGCATTAGCGACCATCAGTGACTGTTGAGCGAGAATGTTTTTCAGGTCGTGAATCACGTAGGCGGACAGTCGATTGAAGGCATCGAACTGGCGCGCCTCAACAAGCGCTGAGCGCGCCCGCTCCTGGGCGAGGAGAGCGCCGGCCTGTCGCCCGGCGGTTTTCAGTAAGTCTCTATCTTCCCAGTTGACGGAGTGCTTGAGGTCGGTGCGCGCCAGGAACAACAATCCCTCCAACTGGTCCTGGAACAGCAACGGTATCACCAGCCAGATACTTTTATGGTTGTACAGCCAGGGCGGTGGTTCGAAGTCCCCGTAGTGATCGGGCGAATTGCGCCACTCGAGCACGTCGATGACCCAACCCGTTTTGCCTATCCACTCCTCCATGTTGCCAAGGTCATCGATAAGCGGCGCGTCGAACTCCCAGCTCGCGGTGTTGACGAGTGCATTGCGATCGTCGCGCCATAGGATGAAACCGCCGGGACTTAAGGCAATCTCCGCCATGGTGCTGACGATTCCCGCGGGTACCTCCCGCAGGGCGCCGAGCCTTTCGGTAAAGCGGAGCCATTCCTCCCGGTAGTCGTAGCGATAGCTGAAGAAGTGCTTGGACAGCAGTACTCGCAGTCTCGCGCGCAACGTGCCGGAGAAAAGCAGGGTGAACAGCAGCGCGCCGCTGGCCGCCATAAATCCTATTTGTATAACACCGCCCCAGCTGCCGCCGAGATACTTGATGAAATACCCGATCACTGCCATGGCGAGGAGGTACATTCCCGCGCCGATCAGGGTCACCGAATGAAAAACCACATGGCGCGACATGTGGACATCCATGCGCCAGTTGCGGTTGCGGATGATGGCCAGCAGTAGCCAGGGTGTAACCAGGGCCGTGACCAGGCCCCGAGCCTGCCAGAGCTGCGGATTGAGCGCTCGGAATAGAAGCGCTTCCGCGTACATGAAGAAATCGTAGGCGAACAAGGCGCCGAGGCCCAGGCAGAGAAACTTCACGCCCCAGCGCTCGGTGCCGCTCGCGTTCCGATAGACCTGCTCAACCAGGAGCAACCCCATGACCGACAGGGCCAGCCACAGAATCAGGGCGCTATCGGTGCCGATGGCGCGCGAAAGCTGCAGTGCCGGGGCGAGCGGACGAAGCGTCAGCAGCGCGCCGCCCACAAGCAGAGCAACCGCAAAGAGCGGAGGCCATCGAAGACCGAGCCACCGCCACGGGTCGTCATCCTCCTGTAAACCCAGCAGCTGAAGGAGAAAAAATATCCAGCCACTGTCCCGCGCCAGTTCGGCAAATTGGATCGCTGTAATGGGCGGATAGAGGTGAAGCGTTCCCGCGGCGATGAGGGTCGCCCAGACAGCGGATGCGCTGGCCGCGAACACGAGAGCCGGGCCGAGCGGGCGCACACGCCACTGCGTGAGAAGAAGTACGGCTAGCAGGCCGTAGGCCACGGCCGCCAGGCCATGCGTCAGGAGACTGATGTTCGCAGCCACTGTCGGCCTCTGCCCAGGGGACCGGGGTGACCCTATACTCTCATTCAGTAACTGTAAATGCGGCCAATTCTGACCGCGGAGCAGTAATTCTGAAGTCCGGAGGCTGGTTTGACGTCACTATTGAATAACGGGGCCAACACGGTTGCGATTGTCGGTTTAGGCTACGTCGGCCTTCCGTTGGCGGCCGCCTTCGGTGCGAAGCAGCGCACTATCGGCTTCGATCTGGACACGTCAAAATTAGAAGCATACGCTAGTGGCGTTGATCCCAGCGGCGAAGTGCCGTCCGGACGGCTCTCAGCGGCGACCTATCTCGAGTTTACCGCCGATCCCGAGCATCTGGCGCAGGCTGACGTCGTAATCGTGGTGGTTCCAACTCCCATCGATGACGCGAAGCGCCCTGACCTGAGGCCCCTTGAAGCCGCGTCGCGCACCGTTGGTCGGCACATGCGGGCGGGTGCCATGGTGGTGTTCGAGTCAACCGTATACCCCGGCTGCACCGAGGAAATATGCGTGCCCCTGCTTGAGTCCGAGTCGGGGCTTTGCTGGGCGGGTAACTCAGGCGATCCGCAGGCGGACCGTGTATTCCATATCGGTTATTCCCCCGAACGAATCAATCCGGGAGATAGAACGCACAGGCTGGAGACGATTAAGAAAGTCGTTGCGGCAGACAGCGAAGCGTCGCTTGCTGTTCTCGCGGCGCTGTATGGGAGCATAGTCGATGCCGGCGTTTTCGAAGCTTCGTCGATACGTGTTGCCGAAGCCGCAAAAGTGATCGAAAACGCACAGCGAGACCTGAATATCGCCCTCATGAATGAGCTGGCCATGATATTTGACCGGCTCGATATCGACACACAGGACGTTCTGGAGGCTGCGGGTACCAAGTGGAATTTCTTGCCGTTCCGGCCTGGGCTGGTTGGCGGTCATTGTATTGGAGTGGACCCCTACTACCTGACCTATCAGGCCCAGAGGGTGGGGTATCACCCCAGCGTCGTGCTTGCCGGGCGTCGCATCAACGATGGTATGGGCAAATTTGTCGCCGAGCAGACCGTTAAACAGCTGGCGGCCTGCGGGCATCCCATTAGCGACGCCCGGGTGACCGTTCTTGGCGTTTGTTTTAAGGAGAATTGCGCGGATCTGCGCAATTCACGGGTGCCGGATATTGTTGAGGAACTCGGTGATTTCGGATGCAGCGTATCCGTGCACGACCCGATCGCGAGCGTTAATGACGCCCGGGAGGAATACGGAATTGATTTGCGCGCCTGGGAGCAGCTTCCCCGGGCCGAGGCGATCGTGCTGGCTGTTCCACACGATTCCTATCGATTTCGGCCGGCTGCTGACTTCGCGGCATTGCTCGTCGATGGTGGCGTTCTGGTCGACGTGAAAGGAATCATCGAGCGCGAAGAGGCCGCAGCCTTGGGTGTCGCCCTCTGGCGCCTGTGAGTTTAGTCACAGTGCGGGCTATCCAGGCCGCGGCTGACACGGTGCAGGGTTGTAGGTGTAAAGGAAAGCGACGAAAATCGCGTAAAACGTGTAAAAGATTTCAACACTGGGCCGCCCCGTATGCATGGGCGATGTCCGCAACACGCCGCTGACGGCGCGCCCTAGAGGGTGACCTAGAGGGCGAGGAGCCCCCCCGGACTCATGTACGACCGCTTCTACGGATTCAACGAAGAGCCCTTCCGGCTGAGCCCGGATCACCACTTCGCCTACCAGCATCGCGGCTACAAGAAAGCGCGCGCCTATATGTCGTACGCCTTCATGCGGGCCGAGGGCTTCGTAATGGTAACGGGGCGACCCGGTACGGGGAAAACCACGCTCGTTGGCGCGATCATGGAAGACCTGGCGGGGGAGCGCGCGCAGATAGCCAACCTCGTCTGTTCGCAGCTTCATGCCGACGATCTGCTAAGCATGGTCGCCCACGAGTTTGGAGTGGGAATCGATATTACGAACAAGGGCCAACAGCTTCAGTACCTGACGCGGCAGTTGCTGAAGTTGGATCGCGAGGGCCGGCGCGCCCTGCTCATCGTAGATGAAGCGCAGGATCTCTCGCTCACGGCCATGGAAGAACTTCGCTTACTCACCAATATCCAATCGAACGGGCGTCCGTTGCTGCAGATATTCCTCCTGGGTCAACCTGAGTTGCGAGAACTTATCCTCCGGCCGGAGATGGAGCAGGTGCACCAGCGGATTGTAGCGGCCACCCATCTGAAGCCCCTGGAGCTGGACGAGACGGAAGACTACGTCCGCCACCGGCTCGACGTGGCCGGCTGGCAGGGTGATCCCGCGATAAGTGAGACAGCCTATCCTTTGATTTTTAAGTTTTCCGAAGGCATAGCCCGGCGCATAAATCTGATCTGCAGCCGCTTGCTGCTGCATGGGAGTGTGGAGCAGATCCATCGTATCGGAGTGCAGGACGTTCGTGCGGTAGTGGAAGAGCTTCAGGAAGAGAGCCTCGCCGCCGGGTCCATGTTTTCCGACCACGACTTCAAGGCGGAAGACGTTTTTGAAGGCGTGCCCGACGCTAAATCGGGAAGCGAGGACCCCGACCTGCTGCCTGAACAGGCTTCGAGCGATGAACAGCAGCCCGGTCTACAAACGGGTATGTGGAATCAGCGGCAGGGATGAGGCTTTCGGCGTACAGTATCTGCCTTATCAGACCGGCGCAGCGCCCGGCAACTGACGAAAAAGCGCGCCTGTGCAATCTCACTTAGGGGAAAACAACGAGATGACAACCGCCCTCCGCCTGACAAATGCTTTAATTTTTTGTGCGTTGCTTTCTGCTTGCGGCGGCAATCCGCGGGTTCCAGCGGATCAGCGTTTCGATCAGCCGGACTACAACTACATCATCGGTCCCGGAGACCGGATGGAGGTGTTTGTCTGGGGCAACCCCGAGCTTTCCTCGAATTCGATCGTGAGGCCTGATGGCAAGTTCACAACGCGTCTCGTGGAGGATCTGCCCGCGAGCGGAATGACGCCTACACAGCTCGCGCGAGCGATCGAAGAGGCCTACGCCGAATACGTTCGAGAGCCGGTTGTCAGTGTGATCGTCAGTGGTTTCAGCGGTGTCCCCGAGCAACAGGTGCGTGTCGTGGGTGAGGCCACCCAGCCCCGGGGCGTCCCCTACAGCCAACACATGACGCTGCTTGATCTCATGATCGCCGTGGGCGGAATCACTGAGTTCGCCGCGGGGAACAAGTCGGTTCTGGTGCGCACCGTAAACGGCGTGCAAAAATCCTACGGGCTTCGGCTGGACGACCTGCTGCGAGATGGCGATATCACGGCAAACCTGGTGCTCATGCCGGGGGACATCGTCATTATTTCCGAATCGTGGTTCTAGACTAACCTCGCTTATAGAGCGGAGGTGTAAACGAACATGCAAGAGATTATTGCGCAGGCTCTAACGTACCTTTGGGGCATCTGGCGGCACAAATGGCTGGCCCTTGCGATTGCCTGGATTGTGGCCCTCGCGGGATGGGCGTACGTGTGGCAGCTCCCGGAAACCTATGTGGCGCGGGCAAAGCTGAATGTGGATACCAATACCGTGCTCCGGCCGCTGTTGCGCGGGCTGGCTATTACGCCGGATATAAACCAGCGTGTGCGCCTGATGAGCAGAACTTTGTTCAGCCGGCCCAATCTCGAGAAGCTTGCACGGATGACAGATCTGGATTTGGATGCAACGACCGAGACCGAGAAAAACGACCTCATCACTGAGCTGCGGCAGACCGTGGGGCTGTCGGGGCAGCGCGGTGATTCCTCCATGTACAACATTCAGGTCCGCCACGAAGAACGTGAACGCGCCCGCCGCATCGCGCAGTCGTTGATAACGGTCTTTATTGAAAGCTCGCTGAACGAAAAGCGTGACGATAGTTCGGGGGCCCAGGATTTCCTCGATCAACAGATCGCTGACTACGAACGCCGTCTGATCGAGGCCGAAGGGCGTCTTGCCCGTTTCAAGCAGCAGAATGTGGACGTCCTCTCAAGCAGCGGCGGTGATTTTTACTCCCGCCTTGAAGGGACGCGCGGGCAGCTCACGCAGGCGCGCCTGCAGCTGGAGGAAACCCAGAATCGACGTGACGAGCTCAAGCGTCAGCTGTCGGGGGACAAGGTGTTTGAATTCGTTTCCTCTTCCGGAACATTGACGCCAACGGAGCAACGCCTCCGCCAATTGCAGTCCCAGCTCGATAACCTGCTCCTGACCTACACGGACAAGCATCCTCAAATCAGACAGATCCAGGGATTGATGGAGCAGCTGAAAACCGATCGGGAAGAAGAGCTGCGTGAGCTGGCGGCTTCCGACGATCCGGCCGCGCTCTCCGCGAGTCCGCTGTACCGGGAAATGGGCAGTCTTCTAGCGGAAGCCGAGGCGGGCGTTGCCGAACTGCAGGTACGCGTTGGAGAGTATGAGCGGCGCGAGGAGGCCCTTGCGCGGAAAGTGAATCTGGTTCCGGAGATCGAGGCGCAGCTCAAGCAGCTTGATCGGGATTACGGGGTAATCAAGACTCAGCACAACCAGCTGCTCCAGCGGCGGGAACGGGCTCGTTTATCTCAGGATGTCGAGAACAACGCCTCTGATGTGACCTTTCGGGTTATCGACCCACCCTTTGTCCCACTCACTCCCTCGGAACCCAATAAAACGTTGCTGAACTCCATGGTTCTTCTCGCGGCCATTGGGGCAGGCGCGGCGGTGGCACTGCTTGTTTCCCTGCTACGACCCATCGTTGTCGATGCGCGTATGTTGAGCGAAGCGACGGGGCTTCCACTGCTGGGCGTGGTCACCATCAACCAGGACAAAAAGCACAAGCGCTATGACGTGCTTCGCTACGGTGTCTTCGCATCCTGTGCGCTCATGCTTGTAGTCGCGTACGGCGGCGTGCTCTTTGCTCCGGATCTGCTGGCGCGGGTAGGCGTCACAGTATGAGTATCATCGAGAAGGCGCTGCGCATTGATCGCGACCGCGCGGCCAAGCCAAAGCAGCCCGATCATCCTGTCGAGGCCGATGAGCATGAGGTGGGCTCGTCCATAGAGAGCGAGAGTGCCGGAGCGCTAGAAGCCGCCCTGGCGGAAGGTGGCAGCGAGAGGCCTCCGGCGAAGGAGCAGCCTCGCGAGGCCACGCTTGAAGTAGCGGGTCGTTCCGCCGAGGCCAGTGCGCAGGCCGAGGAAGACACCGCCGACGCCCGACCGTTTGCGCTGGACGAGTCCCGTCCAGTCATCGAGCTGCCAATGGCGCGACTCAACGAGGCCGGGTTTTTGCTGCCCAGTGCGCCGCGGAGTCGGATTGCGGAAGAGTTCCGGGGTATCAAGCGGCCCCTATTGCGCAACGCCAGTTCAAGCGGGGGGCGGAAACTCCCCTTTGCAAACCTGATCATGGTGACCAGCGCACTCCAGGGGGACGGTAAAACCTTTTCATCGATCAACCTCGCCATCTCCATCGCCATGGAACAGGACACCACGGTGCTCTTTGTTGACGCAGATGTTGTTCGTGCCACGGCTGGAAAAACGATTGGCGTGCCCAAGGGAACGCCCGGGCTTATCGACCTATTGGAAGGGAAGAGTCTCGATCCGAAGGACGTCATTCTCCAGACCAGTCTGCCAAATCTCCGCGTGCTACCCGCTGGAAACGCCTCGGACAAATCGACAGAACTTCTGGCCAGCGAGACTATGCGCCGGTTCATGATTGAGGCGTCGAATCGCTACGCCGATCGCATCATAGTATTTGATTCGCCGCCCTTGCTCCTCACTACGGAAGCCAGCGTGCTAGCGTCATTCATGGGGCAGATCGTGTTTGTTGCCAGCGCAGACATCACGCCTCAGCCGGCTATTCTGGAAGCGCTGGAGCAGATCGGTGATGATAAATTCGTGGGCGTGATGCTCAATCGCGCATCGCGCCGCCGGTCCAAGCTCCTCGGTATCGGCAGCTACGGCTACGGCTATGGCTACGGCTACGGCTACGGCTACGGTTACGGCGAACAAGAGGCCACGGAACAGTCCAAGAAAGCGGCCAAGAAAGCCAAGAAAGCGGGAAAAACGGACCTGGTAGCTGCAGGTTTAAAGTGAACGACCGCATCGCGCTCCTTACGAGCTTCACTTTGCTCGGTCTCTGGTCGGCAGGTGGATCGGCTGCTCAGTGGACGGCGGGCGGTGGCGTCAACATCAGCTCCCTCTACACAACGAACGCCTGCCGAACGTCCAGCGATGAGCAGGGGCAAGGAGGAGTCACGATCACTCCGAATCTCGGTTTGCGCGGCGAGGGAGGCCGGGCGCGCCTGGCGCTGATTGCCGGCCTGCAGTACAACTCACTCGCAGACAACGACCTCGATTGCGGTACTCGCGTCGACCTTATCCCGGGCGCCGGAGGAGGCGTAAACGCCGGTCGAGGCGAAGCTGAGTCGATAGTACCGAGGCTCAACTTCACCAGCGAGGTCAACGCCATTGAGAACTTCCTGGTGCTTGAAGGGAGCGCTTTCGCGTCACAAAACGCAATCAACCCCTTCACCACCGGAGGCGACGACAACGTCAACGGTGTGAACAACACCAATATCACCTACCGCTGGGGTGTCGGCGGACGGATAGAGCGGATCTACAAAGACAGTTGGCGGTCCCTGATCAGGTATCGGTACAACGAGCAGTTCAACTCAGTGGACACTCTGTTTGGCGACAGCCAGGAAAACCGAGTTGACTTGAATATTGGCCAGCTGCCGGGATCGCAACGCCTGACCTTTGCGGCCATAGGCAACTACTCCGAAGTCACGTTCTCCGAAACCAATTTTCGACCAGAGTCCACAAATCGGCTGGCTCGGATAGCGCTGCGCTCCGTATTCCAGCTCGACAGGAACTGGCGGGCCACAGCGAGCTACGGGCAGGAAGACAATGCATTTCTTTCTGCGAGTTCCGAGATTGACGGTACTTACTGGGACGCGGGTGTTCGCTGGGCTCCGAATTCCCGGGTAAATTTCGAAGCGGGCTATGGAGAGCGATTCTTCGGGAAGACACCACGGTTTTCGGCATTCTATCGGCACAAGCGCAGCACCTTCCGCGCTCAGTACCTTCGATCGCTCCAATTCCCGCGCAACATTCGCGGCGCCGATGGAGATTTTGACCCTGACGACCCTCTCGGACCTGACGGCGGCGGCACCACCAACCCGGGTACTGATGCGCCGACTTTCGTTGGACAGGGGCCCGTGCAAAATGAAGTTCTTGCGTTAATTTATTCGTTCAGCGCACGCCGCACGAGATTTGCATTCAATGCCAGGTACTCCGAGCAGACGCGAAGCCTCGACGCAACGCAGTCTGAGTTTATAAACTTGACGGCGAATGCCACCCGCCGCTTGGGGCCGAGCTTGTCCCTCATCCTCAACGGGTCGTATATCCAGAACAGCGGCGTTTTCGACGCGGAGGAAATCCAGGTGCGTCAGGGTCGCGAAACCTGGCGTGGCAGCATTGCTTTGAACAGACGACTTGCCAATCGCGCGAGCGTGTTCGTGCGCTACGAATACCTAGAGCAGTTCAACGAAGTTGCTGATGACATGTCCGGCGGATTCAACGAATTCGCCGAGCACCGTATCTTGCTGGGCTTGCGCTTCAGCTTCGGCCGGCAAACGGGTCGCGGTTTCGGCGGTGGCGGGGCCGGCGGTGGCTTCGGCGGCGGCGGATTCGGTGGCGGAGTGCGGTGACCATGAGCGACCAGAGGCTTGTCAACGCTATGAGCGTGGACGTGGAGGACTATTTTCAGGTTTCCGCGTTTGAAGGGCAGGTCGCGCGACAGAGTTGGGATTCGCGCAGCCTACGCGTGGAACAGAATGTAAACCGCATTCTGGAGTTGTTTGCGGAGCACGATGTGAAGGCAACGTTCTTTACCTTGGGCTGGATCGCGGAGCGCTGCCCGGAAATGATTCGCCGGATCGTGGATCAGGGCCATGAACTCGCGAGTCATGGCTGGGAGCACGTTCGCGTAACGGAACAGAGTCCCGAGGCCTTCCGCGCTGACGTAACGCGCACCAAAGCATTTCTCGAAGATCTCTCGGGGGTCGCGATAAACGGCTATCGCGCGGCCAGTTACTCCATTGGTAGCGGCAACTTATGGGCGCATGACGTACTGGCGGACACCGGACACCGATACAGTTCCAGCATCGCCCCCATCCATCATGACCTCTATGGTATGCCGGAAGCACCACGCTTTCGCTTTGAAGGAGCGAAGGGAAGAATTGCGGAGGTGCCGGTTACCACGATTCCTCTCATGGGACGCAATATCAACTGCGGCGGCGGCGGCTGGTTTCGTCTGTTTCCCTACGCTTTTTCGCGCTGGGCCTTGAATTCAATAAATCAAAAGGAAAGCGAGGCCGGCCTCTTTTATTTTCACCCCTGGGAAATCGACCCCGATCAACCCCGCGTTGCTGGAGCGAGCGCGAAGACCCGTTTTCGCCACTATCTCAACCTTCCTCGTATGGAAAATCGCCTCGTTCGGCTGCTGAAAGACTTCCAGTGGGGTCGAATGGACGCTTGCTTCTTCAGCGAAAGCGAGCGAGAAAACTGGCGTCGAGAGGACAGGGCGGCGTAGCCGCACTCTTTCTCACGATGATTATTGCTTCCCGCTGAGCGATGCCGGGCCGAACTGGCAAGCCGCCACTCCTCTATCTCACGCACCGGATACCTTACCCTCCCAACAAGGGAGACAAGATCCGTTCCTGGCATATCCTTCGCCATCTCTCTGAGCGGTTTTCCCTATACCTGGGTACCTACGTTGACGATCCAGACGATTGGGTCCACTGCGCGGTCTTGCGGCAGTATTGCGCCGACGCTTTTTTTGTCGCCCGCAACCCGACCTTGCACAGGCTCGTTGCTACATCGGCGTTACTGAGCGGGAGGCCAATTTCTGTAGCCTTCTATCAGAGTTCTGCGATGCAGGCCTGGGTTGATCGGGTGGTAACGAACGTGGGAATCGAAACAGCTCTGCTGTTCTGTTCCCCCGTGGCACCGTTTGTTGCCCCGGGTACACAGGCTGGAGACGCACTTAATCGGGTCATTCTCGATCTCGTCGACGTAGATTCAGAGAAATTCCGTCAATACGCACAGGCCGGGACGGGTCTGGGACGCTGGCTGTTTCGGCGAGAAGGTCGCCTACTGCTGGAGCATGAAAAAGCGACATCCGGCTGGTGTGGCCGCACGTTTCTTGTGACGCCGGAAGAAGCGGCCCTCTATGAAAAGCGAGCACCGGAACTCTCTGGCACGATTGACCATTTTTCCAACGGCGTCGACACGGACTACTTCCGGCCAGATCCCACCTTTCCCGATCCTTATGGGAAGAAGATGAAGGTCCTGGTCTTCACCGGCGCCATGGATTACGCGCCCAACGTCGAGGCCGTTGAGTCTTTCGCAAGATCTGTTTTTCCGGTGTTACGTTCACGGCATCCGGAGCTGCAGTTTTGGATCGTCGGCGGTAAGCCGACGAAGACGGTGACGGACCTGGCGTCTATCTCCGGTGTAGAAGTCACCGGCCGCGTGGCCGATGTGCGTCCGTACCTTCAACACGCACTGGCTGCCGTGGCGCCGCTGAAGATAGCCAGGGGGGTGCAAAACAAGGTACTCGAGGCCATGGCGATGGCTAAGCCGGTGCTGGCCAGTGCCAACGCATTGACGGGAATCGACGTTCCGTCATCCGAGCTTCTGGAACCTGTCGAGACGCCCGATGAGCACCTGCTTGCCCTTGCCCCGCTCATTGATGGAGCGACCTCGGCACCACCGCTACGCGAGGGCTTGCGCCTCTGGGTGAAGAAACGCTTTGCCTGGGACTCGACTCTCGCCGGTCTGTCCGCCACGCTGCTCGAGTCCTGATTTACCGGGATGAGCACAGTGCAAGGAGCCGGCTCTCAGTGACTGTGGCAGTTTGCGACGAACGGCGCTAACCTGCAGCGCGCCCGTCAAAACGATTAACCATGGAATATCCTGAAGGCGTTGTTTTCATCGCGGGGTTTCCTCGCTCCGGAACAACCTATTTCTCCAACCTGTTCAATTCGCACGAGGAGGTGATCTACCGTCACGAGGTGCTCGGCCGCTGTTGGAAACGCTTTCCTCCAGGACTTTTCGATCGAATGAAAAAAGATGGCGGACTATCAGACAGTGACCACGAGACTGCTATCAACACCATTCTCACTGCGCACTATGAGGCCGATAGGCCGCCGTTCTTCCGCAAATCTCACCTACTGATCAAGAATCCTGAGCTCAAGCGCGTGCTATGGCTTGGCGTGCGCGCAACGCAGGGTGTGCTGGATCCAGTGTTCCGCGCTTTTTTTCGCCCGGATGCGCGCGGTCAAACGCTGGTGATCAAGGAGACGCGCGCTGCCACGAATATGGATTCATTCCTGGCAGGTCTTAAACCTACACACTGCGTTTTTCTCTTTCGCCACCCTTGTGGAGCGATCGCGTCGAAGCTCCGGGGTATCGAAAAAGGCCATATGACGGAGACCGATGCGGTCGAGCGCGTGACCTTCTTTCGCAACAACGTCATCGCGCTCGCGGCGCTGGCTCCAGAACTCGAAGAAGCGGCCCTCGGCGATTTGCCGGAGCACCGGCTCCTCGCGCTCGAGTGGGCGGTTCAGAATCTCGACTACATCAAGCTCATGGAAAGCCTGCCGTCGACGCTGTTGGCGTATGAAGACTTTCTGCGTGATCCGCTAAGCAATACCGCGGCTCTGTTCGACCGCATCGACCTGAGCGTCACGTCTCAGGTCCGAAGCTTTATTCACAGCGCCGGGAACGTTCGGAACCGTGCCCGTGACGCCGGTTCTGATTACTACAGCGTGTTCCGATCCAGTGACTTCGACCCGGATTCCTGGCAGCGCCAGCTACCGGCCACAGTCATTGAAGAGATAATGTCCGTAACGCTACCGACCTACGAGCGCCTGTGCGGGTTGAAGTACATGGGGGCGTCGCTGGATCGCACTGCCACGGCCTGAGGTCGATGCGAATCGGTCATAATTGCTGCCCCGGGCTTAGATGGGGTCGCCGGCCTCCCAGGTCGAACCCGGGCCTGCGCTATCGCGCTGCTGGGTGGTGGGCTAAGGAGAGTTTGGCTGGTTCAACCAGGGCGAGTGCGCTCCGGCTCGCCGAGAAACTCAATGATCGGACCAGGCGAGGATCATCCGCTGGCCAGGGCGGTGAAATGAGTTCCCTCCTGATTGAGTTCGTTCCAGTGCCCCTGCTCCAGTACCCTGCCATTGGAGAGCAGATAGATCGTGTCGCACGCCTGCACTGTCGACAGACGATGCGCTATGAGAACGATTGTTCTGCGGCCGGAAAGTTCGTTTATGGATTCCATAAGCGCACGTTCGGTCGCATTGTCGAGAGCACTGGTTGCCTCGTCAAAGAGCAGGATCGGAGGGTCCCGGTAGAGCGCTCTGGCTATACCGATTCGTTGCCGTTGCCCTCCGGACAGACGCATTCCACGCTCACCGATCTGGGTCTCGTATGCTTCAGGAAGCTCATCGGTCACGAACTTGTGCAGGTGCGCTAACTTGGCCGCTTCGATAACGCGGTCCATATCGATCTTCTCTTCCGGTACTCCCAACGCTATGTTGGCCGCGATGTTTTGATCGGCGAGGAAAATGTGCTGCGGAACATACCCAACGCAGGCCTGCCATTCGCTGGTGTTGTCGACCGAGATTTCAGTGTCGTCGACTCGTAGCGAGCCCGCCTGAGGGCGCAATAGGCCAAGCAGAATATCGATCAGCGTGCTTTTGCCCGAGCCTGAGGGTCCGACGATGCCAATGGTTGAGTTTACGGGGATATCCAGGGACACCCCATTCAAAGCGTCCTTTTCGGCTCCCGGGTAGCCATAGTGCACTTGATCGATCGACACACAAACCCGCGGCTCCAGCGGCACAACGTCATCTTGATCCGGTGCTGGCTCGTTAATGAAATCTCCTTCCTTCAGGCAATTCAGCAGCAGGTCGACCGTCGGCATGTTCAGGCGGATCTGGGCAATGGCCGCGAATATCTGCTGAAACGCCGGAATAAGCTTTTTACCCGCCAGCGCATAGACACCCAGGATGGGCAGGATACTTCCCAGGCTTCCTTCCCCCGCCAGCAGCGAGAGCACAATCAGAAGGATTCCGCCGAAGGCGATCGCTTCAATGCCGTTTTGCGGCAACGACATGAGCACGGAAGACTTTGCGTTTATCGATACCAGCCGAAGCGATGGCCGCTTGAAGCGCTCGACGTACTCGGCTCCGCGACCCAGCAGGCGTATCTCCTTCTGACCGGTAAACGCCTCGGCAACGCTCACGAAGCGAGCGCGCTGCGCTTCGATCCGTTCGTGCCCGACCCGGTTCAGCCAGCGTCTCACAACGACGTAGATGAGCGCGTAAACGACCGCAAGAGATGTGGCGACGGTAAACGCCAGGGAGGGAGACACAGCCACGAGGACAGCGACGATCGTCGCGGCCGATAGCACCTGCCTCAGCAGGCGCATCATCGGGACCAGGGCCCCGTTTATCGCGAGGGACACCTCCTGCAGGACCGTCTTGGACAGTTCGCTTGAGTTATTCGCCAGGAAAAATTCGTAGGGTCGAGCGAGATATCCCTGCATCAACCGACGAGACAACTGATACTGCTGCTGAGCGCCGTACATGGCTACCGACCAGTCGGTGATGATCACAACGATCGTGCCCGAAACGAACGCGACGAACGAGGCTACCCCGAGGAAAAACAAAAAACGGCTGTCGCTCTCAAATCCGAAGTACTCGTAGCAGTAGGACAGTACCGCATTAGCGCGGATCAGTTCCGGATCCCCGATGACCGCAAGGAAGGGCATGACCGACGCGATGCCCACCGACTGCATGATCGCGGCGAACACCATAAGCGCAATGAGCGCGATCAAACGCGCCCCGCCGCCAGGGCTGGAAATCCGAACCAGCTTTCTGATAGTCACTCTCATCAATTATTCCAACTACGACGCGTCACAATGCGGTTGTCATTGCCTTGCCGTTGGGACAGCCGTCTGCTGTGTATTTGCTGGTTGGAAGTCGCCGATTAGCCGAGCACGTATTCATCGCTCCGACGGCGGCTTGCGAGAATGCGACGACGGTGTCTTCACACTCTCGATGGTAATTAACGATGTATGTGAGCACGACCGATCGCAAATTTTAAGCTGCTGCCTTAAGGAATACTGTAGTTCAACCCCGCCGGGGTGTGCTCGCTCTGCGACTTCAGTTCGATCAGCGTTGCTCGCTTCATCGTTCCCCTACTACCTAAAGATGATGATACCCATAAACACCGATTGCTGCGCAGAACGCCCGCTCCTGTTGAGCACTGAATCACAAAGTCTGGGCCTTGACTGGGGATGCCGGCCAAGCTTGCTGTACTTTACTCGCTCTCCGGTGTGCCCGGAAGCTTGCGCCCGCATTACGCAGGAGCTTCCGACGCGTGGAGATCCAGAGCAGGCAAGAGGCAACCCCGGCGCGATAGGACGATCTTTGGCACTCGGTCAAAGGCAGCCATCTGAAGCTTCCAGGATGCACTACACTCGACGAACGATTTGGATGCTACAGTGCTGATGAATGCGGTCTCTTCCCCGGACCGTTGGCAGCCCGCAAAACCTGATCAGTTGGACCTTGCCTGTACGGATTCAGCCCACAGACACCAGACGATGACAACCGGTTGAGCTTCGCAAGACACAGCTACTACCCGCATCACAAAACCGTCGGTGAATGCGGAACGTGCGCGTGTACGCGGCCCAGCCATCAGCCGTGCAACCGGTTATCCCGCGGCGACGAGAAAGTGTCTTGCAGAGACACCAGTAGCCACCCTGACCGCGGGCCGAACGCTGCAACGCAAAGCGCAATCGCCAGAATTTATTTCTACAGACGTCCAGAAGGCCGCTGTTCCCGGACCGAGAGCTCCGGCATTGAGGATTCTTGTCTCAAAAACCTGTGCACCGAGAGCGAAACGGTATACCAGGTCCGGATCGCGAACCTTGACGACATTCTCGCTATGCATCGCCCCGAATCGCGGGTGCCTGCGGAGCGGGCCAATCCGCGAAATCACCTTCAAGCGCGATGGAAGTCCGGGGTATGTCCTGGACAAGGCAGGCTTCTGTTTTGCCGCGTGGTCTATCGCGCGCGCCTCCGCGCATACGACCTGTCAGCGCCCTAGTTCAAACGAGTTATGTGTGCGATGTGTAAATCGCCGATGCCCGATCGTTCAGGAGTTGTCACTGAGTCTGGATCTTCAAGCCGCTGATGGCCGGCGCGCTCCACAGCAGTCTTCTCCTCATACTGCGGTCGATGGCCCTGCGGGGCATCGGTCTGATCAGCACGGTGATACTTGCGAGAATCCTCGGTCCCGAGGATTTCGGGATTGTCGCTCTCGCTATGCTCCTGATTGGCTTACTGGAAATACTCGTCCAGACCGGGAGTGACCAGTACGTACTGCGGGCCGCTGGAGCGGATCAAAAGCTGGTGAACACTGCCTGGACGCTCAACGTTGCCCTGCGCGGCATGCTCACGCTGGTCCTTGTTCTTGCGGCGCCCATCCTCGGTCGGCTCTATGGTAAGCCGGAACTTGTGGCGGTCCTCTGGTCGTTGACGGCAATCATGTTCGTTGACTCGCTTAAGAACCCGGGCCTCTGGCTGCTGCAGCGAGAGCAGAACTACGGGTCCATAGTCCGCTTGGACCTGCTGGCGAAACTCCTATCCGTGGCTGTGGCCGTTACGGCGGCACTTTCGGGAGCGGCGTATTGGGCGCTCATCGCGGGCCGCGCGGTCATGGCGCTGACCCAGGCCACGGGAAGTTATGTGATTCACGCATACCGACCACGGCTGAGCCTCGCCCAGCTCCGGCGGCAGTTTGGGTTCTCGCTCTGGCTTCTCCTGCAAAGTCTCTTCGGCTACACGCGGGTCAATATTGACGCCTTCTTGGTCAGCGTGCGCTTCGACAACAGCCAGCTCGGCGCCTTTCACACCATGAAATATCTCGCTTTTATTCCCAGTGAGAACTTGATTCAGCCGGTATCAGCGCCCCTGCTGCGCGAGCTGTCAGTGGTGCGCGACGAGCCGCAGCGTTTTCAGCTCCTGCACAACGCCACGTTCCTTGCGCTTGCGTTTTTGGCGATGCCGCTCGCCGCGGTGTTATTCAGCTGTGCCGATCTGCTTGTTCCCGTACTGCTGGGTGCGGGCTGGGTTGAGTACAGTGAGCTTCTTGCCTGGTTCAGCATATTGATCGCAGCTTTTTTTCTATTCAATCATGCCACTCGAACGTGCATCACTTTTGGTAACGCCAGGGCGACTTTTCTTTACGAGCTTTTTGCGGCCGCTGTGATATTCATTCCGATCTTTGTCATCGGTATAGATGACTTGACCGCCTTTACGTCGCTGCGTGTTCAACTGGAGTTGGTGGCTTCCTTCTGTTTCGTCGCCTACTCGATCACGAATTACACGGGATTCAAGAACTTCCTGAGGTTGCTCGCGGGTCTGGCGCCGATTGCCTTTTCCTGTGCCGTGGCGGAATTCGCCACGCAAAGCCTGGGCGATCGGGATTGGGGCGCCTTCTTGAATCTCGCGATCGCTTTGGTCGCCTGGTCCCTGTGCTATCTGGCGGTATTCGTGGGTTTGCTGCTGCTGGGATTCCGACGCGTTTCCGAGTGGTCTTTCCTGATCAAAAGGGGGGGCAACGAAGCCCGTCGCTTCCTCGCCGCCAATCCCGGGGATTGACGCCTTGATCGGGCTGGCGGCCTATCTTCGCGCGGCGTCGCCCGTCAGTTCATAGAGGGCGAACCGATCAGCGGACACCAGAAAACGCTCGTGCTCTGCCCCAAGCTCCGGGGCCTTTCCGGCCTCTCTCCAGGTGTCGAAGGTGCGGACGACAAGCCACCGGTTACAGGATTCCCTGGGCCAGCGCGGCTCCGTCGCGCCGATGCTGAAAAGGACATCTCGCAGGATGAGGTCACTTTGCGTGGGTAGCAGTCCCAGGGCTTCGGCCGCGGGGCGCGCGCGGCTTTCCCGAAGTCGCTCAAGAACGCTCACCCATCGCTCGCTGGCGGGAGGGCCCTGCACGACCAGCGCGTTCACGCTCGCCGGGTGACCAAAGTACCTGGCAAATCCCCAAAAGATGTCCACATTGCTGCGGACAGCAACACAGTCCCTCTCCTCGAGAAACCCGGAAAACTCCCTCACGACCTCTTTCGAAGCGAGCGTATCGCGTTCCACTGATCGCGGTAGGGCAATCAGGTTGAACGACAGCAACATGCCAAGGAGCAGGGGGAACAGTCGCCTGGAAAGGGCTGGACCGTCGGTCGATTCGAGACAGCGCGCGACGGCGAAGTAGAACACGGGGACAACGATAATGAAGTTGCGCGCCAACCACATCGGCTTGGCCAGTACGCTGATGGCAGCGCAGGTCAGAAAAGGGAGGAATACGCCGCACAGCAATACGCTGCGGCTGGCGGGGTTCGACAGAACAACGAGTACGAGCAGGGCTGCGACGGGGATCGCGATGAAGCCGACGGGTCCCGACAGCAGCGTGTCAGCAATAAAAATGTCCAGCGGCGTTTTCGCCATTTGTATGAGAGATGGCACCGTCGTATGGGATACGGATTTCAGCAGGCTGAGCATGAAGACTGGCGCTGAGCACAAGGCCAGGCCGGCGTTGACGAAAAGGGCGCGATAGAAACGATCGTCTTTGAGCAGGGCCAAAATCAACCAGGACCCGGCACCGAGAGTTATCAGAAACCCGGCGGCATGGCTGTAGATAGCGAGGAGATTGATCAGGACGTAGCCCGTCCAGGCTGTGGAGCTTTGCGCTCTGTTGTTGATGCACCGTTCGGCTGCAAGGAATGATGCAAGCGAAAGACACGCCAGCATCGAATACATACGGAGCTCGATCGTGTACTTCGCCAGAAGTGGAGAAAGCACCATGCAGGTGCAGACCGCCGTGAGGGGCAAGGTGCCGATGCGGTGGCGGAACCTTGCTGCGAGGAGCACTGCCGTGAGGGCGGTCCACGCCACTGAATTCAGGAGCAGCCATAGATCACCCCGAAAGGGGAGCGACCAGACCACGAGTTGGAAGTAATAGATGGGCGGGTGCAGATCATAGCGGAGCGTGAACACCAGACTTTGCAGCAGACTGAGATTCGCGTGCATAGCGCCCCACATCTCGTCGCCGGCAAGCCCGGGGCGCCGGAGCACCCCAATCAGGCCAAGGCAGACCACGGCCCCCGCCAAGACCGACGGCAGAACCGTGGCGATCTTGCTCGTTTGGGCCTGATCGGCGGGCGGGGCGGACGCGGTGCGTTCCGTCATAGCTTGAGTCGCTTGAAGACGCTTTCGGGAATCAGCCGGATCACAAGCATGATGTAGCGCCAAAAGCCCGGCGCATAGATAACGCTCGCGCCCCGATCGAGACCGCTAACCACCGTTCTCGCTACCTTGTCCGGTGAAGCCCATAGTGGCCCCTTTGCGAACTCCGCCGTCATGGGAGTGTCGACGAAGCCCGGCTTTATGGTGGCGACGGTCACGCCGGACTCGTGGAGTCGATTGCGCAGTCCCTGGAGGAACAGTGACAGCGCGCCCTTCGCGGCACCGTACACGTAGTTGCTCTGTCGGCCCCGATCGCCGGCCACGGAGGTAATCACAGCGATGGTTCCTTTGCCCTGCTTTTCGAAGATATCGGCGACATAGGTGAGCAGCAGGATCGCGCTGAGCGCGTTGGTCTCAAATTCCTTTCGCGTGCTTTCCGTACTGCTCTGACACTCCGCCTGGTCGGGCAGGGTGCCGTAGGCGATCAATACCAGGTCCAGATTGCCCAGTGTGGCAACCGCTTCCTCGACGCACCGCTGCTGCTCCTGGGAGTCCAGGGCATCCGCCGTGGCCGTGTGGACAGCCGCAGCACCTCTCGCTCGGAGGTCGCTGGCCGTCTGCTCAAGCCGCTCGGAATTGCGCGCGATGAGATACAGCGTATCGCCGCGCCCGGCAAAGAGTTTGGCGATGGCCGCCGCGATGCTCGACGTCGCCCCAACTATCAGTACGTCTTTCATACGCTTCCCGTGACCCGGCGCCAGAAACTGGACGTGATCCCGGGGTCTTTGAATTCAAGGAAATTTTGCCAAGCCGGGTATCCATGCTGAAAGTCCCGCGCGCTCATGCACGCATCTTTCGCTGGGTAAATTCTTCCGCCTGCGGAACTCGTAACCCGATCCAGTCGCGACAGCAGTTTCAGTGTTTCCTCGCCCTTGTTGGGAAAGTCCAACGCGAGCGTCGCGCCGGCCATGGGGAACGACAGCATGCCCGGAGAGGGTAAATCTCCGAAAACCTTGAGTACGGCCAGGAACGAGCCTGTCCCTGCCTGACCGATTTCATGAAGTATGTCGCGTATCGAGTCGCGCATCGTGCTGGCCGGCACCACGCACTGGTACTGCAGAAAGCCCCTGGCACCATACATCCGGTTCCATGACCGAATCGAATCCAGGGGATAGAAGAAGGGTTGGTAGTGGATCTGGCCCGCTGTCCTATCCGAAAGCTGTTTGCGGTAGTACAGACTGTTAAACAGCCGAAGCGACAGTCTGTTGACCAGGGCGACCGGTGGATCGATGGGAAAGGTAAAGCGCGGGCCCAACGGGCTTGCGGCCTTGCAGGAATCACCGCCTGCGTGATTGCCACGCATGAACAGGCCCCGGCCAAGCGCTGACCCCCGGGCGAGGCAGTCCACCCAGGCAACGGTGTATTCGTGGGTTTGATCGGATTCTTCCGCCAGAGTAAAAAACTCATCGAGGTTTGCGAATCTGAGTACTTCCTGGTTGACGAGTGGGGAGCTGATTTCCTTGAGCTGAAGCTCCACCCAGGTGATGACTCCGGTCAGGCCCAGTCCACCTATGGTTGCAGCAAAGTACCCTTCGTTTGTGCTGGGGGAGCACGTCAGGCGCTCTCCATCGCTGCGCAGCAGTTCGAAGCGGCGCACGTGACGCCCGACCGTACCAGCCCGAACATGGTTTTTTCCGTGCACATCATTGGCGACCGCGCCGCCCATGGTGACGAACTGCGTGCCGGGCGTGACCGGGAGAAACCAGCCCTGCTCTACCGTCAGCGCAAGAATTTCGGAGAACGTAACGCCCGCTTCGCAGCGCAGCAGTCCGCTCTGTGCATCGAAGTGAATGAAGCGATCAAGATTTCGACAGTCGAGGAGTCGACCGCCGTCGTTCAGACACACGTCCCCGTAGCTTCGACCGTTCCCAAACGGTAGAAACTTGGCTTTCGCCGGATCCGGCTCGGGGAGATTTTCGTGGCGCCAGTAGAGACGCTCGACTTCCTGAGTGGCGCGCGGGTAGCGGCCCCAGGATTCGTACAAACGCTTCATGGCTAGATCGCTAACAACAGGAGAAGCGCGCCAATCACCACAAGCCCCTGGCTGCGCCGGTCTCGTATTACAAACACCACGGGGTCCTCGTCAACTTCGCCTCGTCGAGCCATCAGCCAGATTCGCGTCAGCAAATAGAGCAGCAGAGGGCAGAGCAGCCAGATGAGCTCTGGTTGGGTATACAGGTCCTGTACGGTTTCGCTGTTTATATAAAGTGCGAGAACGAGCACCGCCATGTACGCGCTGGAACTTCCGAACTGAGCTATCGTATCCACGTCTACTGGGGAATAGCCCCGGCCCGGAGCGTGGTTGCGATTCTGTTCACGTAACGCAAGGAGTTCGGTGAAACGTTTCACCATGGCAAGGCTGAGAAACAGGAACATCGAGAAGGCGAGCAGCCAGAATGAGGGCGTTACGGTAACCGCCGCGGCGCCTGCAATGACTCGCAGCGTGTACAGGCTCGCGAGGGTCAACACATCGACGAGCGCCGCGCGCTTCAGGCGAAACGAGTACGCAAGCGTTGTGGCGTAGTACACCCCGAGCACGCCCCAAAAGGCGACGGGCAGCGTGGACGCCACGGCCACGGCAGCGAGAAGGAGTACGGGAATCAGCAGTGTGCAGAGCTTGATCGAGACCTGACCCGCTGCGATCGGTCGATTTCGCTTGGTCGCGTGCTGCCGATCATCGTAAAGATCGAGCAAGTCGTTGAGCAGGTAAACGCTCGACGCACAGAGACCAAAGGAGAGGAAAGCCAGCGCCGCCTGCAGGACAAGAAGCGGGTCGGAAAAGCGATGCGACGTGAGCAGGGGAACAAAAACCAGCAGGTTCTTCAGCCACTGGTGCATCCGCAGAGCCTTGAGATACGGCCTGAGCGTCGCTCCCTCATGCTCGCCGTACACCCTGCTCACGCGACTCTGTTTTTCTGCGGCGGCTCGAACTCCCCGCTCGGGATTGACCAGCAGCGCCGAGTCGGCCTCGCGCCACAGCGCGAGGTCGACCATGGCATTGCCGGCGTAGTCGAAGGGACTGCCGCGGCAGATTTCCTTCACCGCCTTGAGCTTGCGAGCTCCGCTGAGGTTGTGCGTATCGGTGCTTGCCAGTACATCATCAAAAATTCCCAATTCCCTGGCGACGGCGGAGGCGAATTTCTCATTAGACGCCGTCGCAAGCACCAAACGCCTGCCCGACGCGTGCTCGGCCTGGAGAAAGCTAAGAAATTCCGGCTGGTAGGGAAGCAGCGCCGGATCGATGGCAACGCGATGAGCGATTTCACGCTTCAGGCTCGCCTTGCCCCTAAGTAACCAGAGTGGAAGCAGAAACAGGTAGAGAATGTTCTTTTTAAGTAACGCGAAGACCGACTCAACCAGGAGATCGGACTGAATCAGGGTGCCGTCGAGGTCCACAACCAGCGGTATTTCGCCGCTCCGAGGGGAGCCCGGTGCCGATGACGGGGGCATCGTTACTCTCCCGCCATGTCGTAGGGTGCTGGCCGGAACGATCCGGATTCAATGCGTAGCCCCAGAAAAACCAGGGCACCAAGCAGTACGGCGAACCACAGAGTTGCCAGGCGGCAGATGAGCGTCGCCGCAACGGCCGTTGCGGTGTCAGCGCCGAGGAGCTTGAGCAGCACGACCATTACCGCTTCGGTCGTCCCAAGACCGCCGGGGATAAAAGAGAGCGCACCAATCAGCACGCTGATCGCGTAGATTCCCACGGCGAGCCAGAGGCTTGTATCGATTTGCAGGGCACCCAGAATCATGTGAAAAGCGACACCTTCCGCTCCCCAGGCCAGGATGGCCAGAGCCAATCCGGCATAGAGCGGTCCAGAACGAAGGAGCGTACTAGCCGATCCCAGCAATTCAAGCACTCTGGAACCGAGCGAACGAAGCCTGGCTGCCGGGAGCGAAGTAATCACACGTTCAAGAAAAGCACGAAAGAAGTTCGCGTGAAGGAGCGGCAGTACCAGGAATATCAGCAGGGCAATCACGGCGACCGGCAGTCTGTACTGGGAGAATGATAACGCCGCAGCGAGCGACAGAAGCACCATGGCTACGAGATCGACAAAGCGTTCGACAAAAAAGGCCGCGAGGCTGTTTACATAGGACATGCCGTGACGCTTCAGATAGAGGGACCGTATCGCCTCTCCCGCCTTCCCGGGGGTCGTTGTAAAGGTAAAGGCACAGCAGTAGTAGGCGGCGCTGCGCAGGGGCGCGAGCCGAGTTCCCAGCTGCTCCAGGTAGATCGCCCAGCGGAGGAAGCGCAGTCCGTAGTTGAGCAGTGAGAGACCCAGCACCGAGGCCCAGCCAGGGAGGCCCAGCGCGCCGAGGGAAGTGCCTATGCTTTGCACATCGACCGCTATGACCGTGGCAGCGTAAACGACCACCGCGGCGACAATCGAAACGATCAGATGCGGGACCAGCCGTTCGAAGCGACCTTGCGCCGATGCAGAGGCAGATGAAGGAGGCATGTGTAATTGCTTCGCGGTTATGGCTTGGCGGTTGCCCTTGAATAGTCCGAAGTGCCGGCCTACACGTCTGCGGTCTCGGGGGACATCCCTATACTAGGCGAGGACTGCGAAAGCGGAAGACTCTGCCTGGACTTATGAGACTTGGCTACCGGTTTTTACACACTAGCGCCATTTCTTCGCTGCCGTAGCGCGCGAACTAGGGTGCCTGAGCATCGAAAGCATGGCCCGACGACTCGGACGACTCGTGCGGTAGTTGCAGAAGAGCAGGAAGTCGTTGAATTTCTCCTGCGCCTCGATCAGGCGTCTGGAGCGGTAGCCCTGGTCTTCCAGACTTTCCGCTTCGGTGATGAAGGCCTCGTTGGCGCGTAAGCGCTTGTCTCGCATCCCGGCCGTTGTGCGTCGGTCCGGCTGGGCTTTTCCTCTCAGGCGCTCCAGCGTGTCCTTATCCGCGGGCACCGGTCGGGCATACTCGAAAACATCAAAATCTGCGTCGTAGTAGGCCACGAGCTTGCTCATGGTTTGCTCACGCAGCTCGATGGGAGACGAATTGCGGTCGGTTGTATTTCGCGTTCGCGCGACGACAAAGTCACATAAGGAGAGGGCCTGAATATACGCCCAGCTCTCATCCATACCTTCTACCTGTCCGGTGAACTCGGCAACGTAGGAGCCCTGGGGAGCGACAATCCTATGCTGCGGCTGGGCGTGATGCTCCATTTTTTCGACCGGGATCTGAAGCATGTGCTCCACCACGTCTTCAATGTCCATGGACGGACTGAAGCCAAGCTGTCCCAGGTGGGGAAGTTCAAAGCCCTGTTCCCGGGCTCCGAGGAACTTATCCCGGTAGTAAGACAGAAACTTGTCGATGGGGTTGCGCACGTAGGTGAACACGGGGAGATCCGGTCGCGGAGCGTACACCGGGCGCCAGTGAGTCAACGCTTTGCCAATGGGACTGTGCTCGCTCACGCCGTCCGGCGCGGTGGGACAGGCGGACAGCAGCGCGTGACTTATGGAGCTGCTGGCGACTTTGGGTACGGAAAGATAAACCAGGTATACGCCGGGAACGAACTTCACGAAACTGTGATTGGGGCTTCCGAGCATTTACGAGCTTCAATCCTTAGCGGCGGCGAAGCCCGGGAGGAGGTAGACCGATCCTACAGGGCGGTTTGCCAGGACTTCTTGCATCAGCTGAATCAATGGATTTCCACAAGTTGCCGAGGCCGCAGCAGGCGCGCGAACACGCGTTTGGCCCAGCTCACCCGGGGCTGAAGCACGATCAGCACTTCGGGCCGGGAAAATGCGAGGATCGCCCGGAGCGCGGCGGCTGAATTTTCGACACCCTCAACGCCGCTGGGGAGCGTTCGGAATGGAGGTTCAAACCCTCCGAGGATTGTTGTCGGCACCGTCGACTCCCCTTTTAGAAGCTGCCTGACGGTTTCGCGATTCTCCAGTCGTTGCCTTGGCGGGGGCTCGTTTTCCCAGGCATCTGCGCGGTCCTTGCCGATGGCCAGGACGCGCTTTCCGATACTCTCCCGATTACCCCACGGATCTTCTTCGTCGTAGGAGAAAAGCCCGTTACTGATGAGTTCGTTCATGAACTGCCAATAGGATTCCGTAGCATAAGGCGTAGCCGGGGGGCGGAGGATCGCATCGCGCAAATCGGCGAAGTCTTCCACATCGTTGGTAAAACCCTTCTGGTTGTAGACCGAGTTGCCGAGAGCGATCACCGGGATGTTCTGCATCAGAGCTTCCAGCCCCACGGTCGAGTTGATCACGATCACCCGATCACTCACGGCAAGCAGGCTGTGCAAAGAGCTGTCCCAGCTGCACCGCAGCTGAAGTCCCGCGCAGGCACGTTCGATGACATCCCGGCGTCTCGCGTCTTCGGGATGAGGCTTGACGACCACACAGCAGGCAAGTCCGTCAATGGCCTTTTCCACCTCGGCGATCATCGTCACCATCGACTTCACCAGGGGCGAGTTCTCGACGATGTTTGTGTCGTTTTCAATCTGGAGCGGAAGCAGGATGATGGTGCTTTGCGTATCGAGATCCAGGCGTTTGATGAGGTCCTGTTCTTCGACGTCCGAGCCGGTGTTGACAACGGATCTGGCACCTGCCCGCAAATCGCGGCAAAGCGACTCGATGGCGGCACGGCGTTCTGGCGTCGGCGCCGATGCGGTCGCAGCAAGCGACCCCGCTAAAGCGCTCTCGTAATTCACGCCTTCTGTATCCACCACTAACGTACCGGGTATCAATCCGCGCTCCATGAAAAAACATCCCAGCTCGTATTTTCTGGCGGCCTCGGTCAGGCAACGCGTGATCGCCAGCGTTCCGTTCCAGGTCAGTACCACCTGGGGCCGGACCTCGCGGAGAAAGCCGTCGTAGGACCGTAAAAACTGGACAACCTTCCAGCGCCGATACGTTTCGCTGGCCATGGTGGCGCCAGACGGGGGCGTGAGTACGTCGGGAGGCGTCCACAGCCAATTGACCTTGAGGTCGAGCGCACCGAGACGGGGATCGAATTCCCCCGGATCCGGATCCGGATCATCCGCGAAGGCAAGGATGAGTTCGTTGACGGTACAGGCCCGGTAGCCCTCGACGGCGAGCGATATTTTTCCGGACGTATCCGAGGTGATGAATTCGATCTCGGCGCCGCAGTGTTCGTCCAGGTAGCGGGCAAGGGGCAGCACGAGTTCAAGATTCTTCCGCGAGTGCCAGGTGAAAACAACAATCTTCATAACCGACTCACGCGGGCCTCATGTACTCGTTCCACCACAACTGGAACATCAGCAGACTCCAGAGCAGCGCACCGTGATCTATTTCTCCCTGCTGATGTTCGCGCCAAAAGTCATTCACCGCGCCCATATTGACATAGCGTGGAAGCCCATCTTCCGCGCCCAGGATGACCTCGGTGGCCAGATCACGCAGCTCGCCCCGGAACCAGTCCGCGAGAGGGGGCGAGAACCCCATTTTCTTCCGATGCAGGATCTCTTCTGGAAGATCCCTGGCGAAGGCCGCCTTAAGAATGTGTTTCTTTTCCCCTGAACGATACTTCAGAGTCGAGGGGAGGGATGCGGCAAACTCGATGAGCTGATAGTCCAGGAGCGGTGCACGGACCTCCAGCGCATGGGCCATGCTCATCCGATCAACTTTGACCAGGATGTCCCCGGGCAGATAGGTCTTCAGATCCGTATAGAGAATTTTCGCCAGGTGATCCGCCCCGTCACAGCTCGCATAGGCGTCAAGCGTCAAGGCGCTCGGATGATAATCACCGAGTTCGCGCAACGTCGTGCTACTGGCAAGCTGTTGCCATTGCGCGTCGGTGATCTGAGCGTTGGACAGAAAAAAAGCCATGGCGGGGTCTGTGGCCATGGCCGAGAACAGGGTTCCGGCCCGACGCAGCAGCGAGAACGAGCTTTTCCTCAGCTGCGGGGCGAGCCATCGCAGCAAACTGTGGCGCAAAAAGGCGGGCACGCGCTCGCGCCAGCGATTCTCCGCGGCGTCGATGGCGTATTTTTCGTAGCCGGCAAACACTTCGTCGCCCCCGTCGCCGGCCAGGGCCACGGTCACCCGCTGTCGGGCAAGCTTCGATACAAAGTACGTCGGTACGAGGGATGGATCTGCAAAGGGCTCATCGAAGTAGCGGGCAATTTCCGGAAGCGCGCTGGCGACCGTATCGTCGACGACAAACTCGTGGTGGTCAGTGGAAAAGCGCTCGGCGACGAGGCGGGCAAACTCGGTTTCGTTGAACCTTTCTTCGTCGAACCCTACGGAACAGGTACGTACCTGCTGCTCGCTGAGGCGTTCCATCGTGGCCACAATGCCACTGGAGTCCACGCCGCCGGACAGAAACGCGCCCAGCGGTACGTCCGCGATCATGCGGCGGGCGGTCGCCGCTTCGATATGCTCTTTCAGGGCTTCTTCGGAATCCCGCTTCGAATGCGTGGAGGCAAACGATACGTCCCAGTAGGGCTCACAAGATACGCCCGCTGGCCCAACCTCCAGCCAGTGGGCTGGCGGAAGCTTGTACACATCCTCGAAGATGGTCTTTGGGTCGGGAACGTACTGGTAGGCAAAGAAATCGTGCAGCGCTTCGAGGCAGATTTTTCTCTCGATCAACTGAGCCGCCAGGAGCGCCTTGAGCTCCGAGGCGAAAACCAGGTCTCCGTCGCGCAAGTGATAGTAGAGCGGTTTCTTTCCGATTCGGTCCCGCGCTAGAAAAAGCGTCTCCTTTTCCCGGTCCCATAGTGCAAAGGCAAACATCCCGTTAAGTGCCTTGAGGCAGTCACGGCCCTGTGAGGCGTAGAGCGCGAGGATGACCTCGGTATCCGTGCGCGTACGAAAAGTGTAGCCATTGTTGCTGAGCTCGCTTCGCAGCTCCTGGAAGTTATAGATCTCGCCGTTGAAAACGATGACGTAGCGACCACAGTGTGAATGCAGCGGCTGGTTGCCAGACGGCGAAAGATCAATAATCGCCAGCCTGCGGTGGTGCAGCCCTACGCTGTCGTCGAGGTAGCTGCCACTCGCATCTGGGCCGCGATGGCGGATCGCGTTTCCCATGGTGCGAAGGGTTTCTTCGTCTCCCAGGGTCGCGCCGAAGCGAGTGAAGCCGGCGATACCACACATGGTTACAGACTGATCAGGGGACGCAGGCGGGACCCCAGAGCTACTGAAAGCGGGAGCGGCAGGTGCCGCCAGACCCACGCGAGCGCGGCACGCGCGTGGTTCGATTGACCGGGCGTAGCGCTTTCGTCGCCTGCGCCAGCGCCATGCCGTGACCAGCGAAGGGGGACGGGCTCGGCCCCCCACTGAGCCTTAAAGCGATAGGTGCCCTCCTGGTAGCCGGAACGGCCAAAGTCGAAGGCGCGGCAGCCGCGCTCCGTGGCCGCTTCGATGAGCGACCAGTAGAGCAGCATATTCGGAGCCAGACGATTGTATTCGCGCAGCGTGGAGGCCCAGGGCACGACCGCTGTGTCCCCGTTGGTCAATACGATACCGGCGCCCACGACTCGTCCGTCCAGGGTGACAAGCCCGATCAGGCAATCCTCACCGTAGTCGCCCGCTATGGCACTGAACCAACTTTTCGCATGTGTTGGCGAGCCGAGATCGCGCATGTTTCGGGCAAACACATCGTAGAACGCCGCAACGCGGTCGCCTCCCGGTGCCACGCTGGACACCAGCCCGTTCTTGCGGGCCTTATTGATCTGACTACGGTGCTTGCTTTTGAACCCCGCCAGCAGATCCTCGCTGCTGTCGGGCAATGCAAGGACCATACGCACTTTTTGACCCGGAGCCAGACCGTTCGCAGCGTCGCCCGTAAGCGCCGCATCGCTATCGCTGGTGCCACGCACTTCCATTCGCAGTCCGGTCTGCTGAGACAGCCAGTTGATGAGCTCGCGGTCGACGCCGGGGCCCGCGACGAGCGCTTCGCCCCGGTCGCAGTAGGGCAGAGAGCACAGTAGGGAAGCCCCCCTCAGGCTGCGGATACGCGCGGCGGGAAGCACGCCCTGGATTACGCCCTTTTCGCTCTCCGCTATCACATAAAACGTTTTGAGGCCGTAGCTGGTTTCGAGGGCCGTCTTGTAGGCCCAGCGATGGTAAGCCGTGGCGCGGGGGTGCGACGCCACGTAGCTGTCCCACGCATCGGCGTCCGCCTGGGACGCCAGCCGAAGCCGTGTTGTCGAAGACTCCTCGATGCGGGCCGGACCGTTAATTTTCGACCGTTCGTGCATCAAATCTTTTGGTCCTCGAGTCGAACTTTTCCCAAACCGCAGGGATTCATCTGTTTGCACAATGGTGTTGCGCCATTTTCTTCAAGCCCCCGGGGTCAATGCGCTTCGACGGCGCAAGTCCTGGCATAGACATCGGCATAGGCCTCGACCAGGTGCTCATAGGTAAAGTGACCGTTGAACCGTTCTCTGGCTCCCTGCCCGAGCCTCGTTTGAAGGCCGTGATTCGTCAGGAGCTCGGCGATCGCTTCGGCAAAGGGCTGAGCCTGATCGCTCGGAGTCACGGTGCCGCTCTGTCGGTCAAGCACTATTTCCGGATTGCCACCCACGGAGGTAACCACGCAGGGTTTTCCAAGACTCATGGCTTCGAGCAACGTCATGGAAGTGCCCTCGCTGAAGGAGGAAAGGAGGAAGATGTCCATGACGGAAAGCCACATGTCCGGCTTTGGCACATAGCCCGGGAGCACGATGCTTCCACCGATGCCGAGATCTTCTACGAGTGCTTCAATGTTGTCCCGCTCCTCGCCATCACCTACCAGGATGAGACGACAGTCGGGATGCTGGTCTAGCACGAGGCGAAATGCCCGCAACATCATCGCATGGTTCTTGATCGGATCGAAGCGAGCGATGGTGCCGAGCACCGGCGCGCTGGCCGGAATGCCAAGCTTGCTCCGGAGCTCGGCCGACTCCCGGGCATCGACTTCGAGCCCACGGATACCATTGTAAATGACCTGGATGCGATCGCCCCGGAGAAATTCGAAGTCAACGAGCGCCGCCCGCGTGGCCTCGCTTATGGCCGTGATCCGGTCCGTGAGGCGAGCGAGCAGCGGGTTTACAATGCGACGCTTCGGGCTCGAACGATCAGGGTAAAACCGGCCGTGCTCCGTGAAAAGAACACGGGTCTTCAGACCGAAGGCAGCCAGGGCGCCATAGGCCCAGGGTGTGTACTGATGACAGTGCACAACGTCTGCGTCGGTACGGCGAAGGTAGCGCCTCAGCGCACGTAACACCGACGCGTCAAAGGCGGGCCGACGCTGATGGCTCACTAACGCAATGCCCTCATTCTGCAGCGCGATCCCCCAGGGTCCTATTGGTTCCTCGATGCAGAAAATGCGGTGCGTGAACTCTCCTGGGTCACTGCCCTCAATGAGATTTCGGATGACCTGCTCCGTGCCCCCGATTCGCATGTCGAAGGTGACATGAACGATATTCAGCGGATCGCGGTCCTGTGTGGCGGTCGCCACGGCTCAGGCTGCGAGTGACCAGCGCGCGCCGTGGAGCGTCGCTGCCTCGCTAATCGTGCAGAAGCGGAGATTGGCCCGCTCTTGGGCGTACCTCAGAAAGGTATCGATGTTTCGAGTGAGAGTCTCAAAGGCATTGGCGCGACTCATCATTCCCTTGCTGTGGTCGATGAAGCTCGAGCTGTGTAGATACATGTGCATCATCGGGAGGCGTTTCGCGATGACTATGTCTATCAGATCCGCCATCTCCGTGCCACTGATCACCTCGGGACTCAGGTACAGCTTCCTGAGGACTTTCGAATGCCAGAGCACGCCGACCAGGCGAAAGGGCTCAAACATCGGGCGTGTCACGACTTTATAGAGTTCCAGAGCTGAGCGCTGGTTACGCCAGTTGAAACCCACGGTGGGCGGTATCTCAAGGATATCCCGCTGCGCGCTAGCCTGAGCGGGTGCGTCGAAGTCCGGCCAGTAAGGATGCAGGGGCGTATGCTCGCAATCAAAGTAATCATTCTTGAAGCAGGGGTACATGCTGGAATCGACGCGGATTCCGCGGCGGCGCAGGAGATCAAATATTTTGCGATCAATACCCCAGCGACCGCTGCGGAAGCTGTTCGGCGCCACACCGATACGCTGCGAGATTACCTTCAGCAGCGCATCCAGCTTTGCTTCCGTTTGCTCTAGCGGCAGATTGACAACGTGGGACTCGAATTCTCCGGTGGGGCCAAAGTAGGGGGGGTTGGCCCAGGGGTGCAGATGAGCACCGATCTCCCCGCGTTGGCTCAGGGCGATCTGGCGTAGCGTGGCACTTGAGGATGCATCGTTGGCTACGGCGTAATCTACGAAATAGGTGGGGCGTATCCCTCTGCTTTCGCAGTAAGCCTGGAAATCGGCGATTCGGGCCGTGTTGGTGATCGAGAAGTCCGGCTCCGGAAATGCGCCCGACCAGTCCCATTCTTCTTCAGTGTCCACAGACAATAGGATGAGCAGGTCGGGTCTTTTTCCTCGGGGGGATTTCATGCCGCCGGTTCGAGTTCGCAGAACAGTTCGTAGTACTCCTGAGCCATGCGCGCGGCTGAATAGTTATCGTAGACAAAAGTCTGTGCAGCGGCGGCGAGCTCGGCGGCGAGACTTTCGTTATCCAGCAGGTGTTCCCAGTGTTGCAGCAACAGCTCTCGGTCACCGAGCGGCGCCAGCAGACCTGTTCTACCGTGCTCGATGAGTCGATCGATACCCGGTATCGAGTAGGCCGCCACAGGCACGCCCATGGCGCAGGCCTCCATCAGGCATCGCGGAATGCCCTCGAGCGTTGACGTCATCACAAAAAGATCAAAGCTGTGCAGGAGTTCGAGCCGGTCGTCGCGAAAGCCCAGAAAATGAATGTCGGCGCAGGCGTCCATCATGCCGGCCTGCGTTTCGAGCAGGTGTCGCTCGTCGCCGTCTCCCACCAGCAGGAGTTCAACGTCCTGCCGTTTTCGCCATAGCTTGTTGAAAACAAACAGGATGTCGGTGATGTTCTTGCGACTGATGAGCTGTCCGATGAACCCTATGCGTTTTTTTCGCCCCGTCGGCTTGGCGCGCTTCGCTTCGCTTTCCACTTCGCTCAGGTCGACGCCGTTCTGAATATACGTCACGCGCTGCTCTTCGATGCCCAGTCGCCGACAGTCTTCGAGCAGCTGTGGCGACAGGGGGGCCACACGATCGGCGCGGGTGATGGCTTTGCATCCCATCCAGATGAATAGCCGAAGTTTGAGGTCTGACGCATTTTCGAAACCGTGGGGCGTAGCGACGCAGCGGATTCCCGCACGGCGTGCGGCGATCAATCCAAGGATATCTGACTTGTAGCCGTGGGTGTGGATGACATGAATGTCACGTTCGCGGATCAGGGACACGAGTTGGCCGATCACATGCCAGTCAAAACGGTGCGCCATCGGCAATTCGTGAGCAGGGCCCAGTTCCTGCTCCCGGAAAGCCTTAACAATTTCCAGATTCGATGCGTCGCTTTCGCGGGTCACCGCAAGCTCACTGCGTACCCCCTCGGGAAGATTCCGAGCCAGGGCGAGGATCCAACGCTCGGCCCCGTAAAAACCCGTGGGGCAGATCAGTTGGAGAACATTTATCGGCGGCCGGGAGCTAGCGTCCATAGTCTTAGTCAGTGATCGTGTAACCCTGAACCCAGGCTACGGAACGTGCCCAGAAAGGTGCCCCAGGCGCGTGCCGGGAAATACACGGCATAGAATGCCACGACATCGAGCAAGGCAAGCTGTCCGCGACCCAGAAAATAGAGCCGTGTCACATATGCCGCGAAGGGCAGGCACGCGAGAAGCCCACAGGCACTTGCTGCGAGGCCCTGTCCCGCAACCAGGAAGATCAGAGCGAAGAGGCCAAGCAGGCAGATCCACGGTGGCACCAGAAAGCTGGGCCACTCCCTGGGGCCGATACGCCTTCCGCTGATTGCCAGAAGGTTCGACTGGCCGCGCCAGATTTCCTTTTCAAACAGCGTTCGCAGACTTCGGTCTTCCCCTAAATGAACGTAACTTGACGCGCTTGAGTACCAGAGAACGCCCAGCTCGGCGACCCGGCTGGTAAACCAATAGTCTTCGCATGTTCGCAGGTGGTCTGGAAATCCGCCCACGGTTTCGAACACATCGCGCTTTAGCAGAAGGTTGCGGCCGGGGAGAAAGGCTACGGCGGCATCCGTGACCGCGTTCGACAGCACGGTCCGGATTTGCTCGAGCATGGTCGCCTCGGCTGGACTGCACTGGATAGCGGAAACCAGTGCACGCCCGGGGTCCGCAGCCAGCTCCGCAAGAAGAGCGCTGAGCCAGTTCCCCGCCAGGGCGATGTCGGCGTCGAGGAACGCAAGGTAAGGGGAACTTGATTGGGCCGCACCGAGGTTGCGGAGCGCCGAGATGGTCAAGTCCTGGTCCGCGTAGAGGAACTGGACATTGAGCGAAGCTGAGGTGGCGATGGTTGCCTCGGCGAGTTCGGCGTTTTGCGTAACCACAATCACGGATACGGCGTGCACACCCTCCTGAGCTGAGATCGAAGCCAGCGTTTCCCGAAGCAACTCCTCACGGCCCTTGTGTGGAATAACAAAAGTGATGCACGCCTCGGGCACTTAAGAGCTCCAGGTTTAAGGTGCAAGCAGACGGTTGAGAGACTTCAGCTCGTCTACCGGACGAACACCGCGCAGGGCTCTTAGCAGCATGCGCAGCAGGTTGGCGGTCTGCTGTAAGGGGGAGCTACGCGGCGGCGTTGCCCAGGAATTTCTCGCCGGAAGGAGATTCTTGTCAAGGCCGTCCGGGCGCCTCGTGGGTGCGAGATTCTGAAGCAGGAGAACCTGTATTCGGGTGTAGCGCAGCGTAGGATCGACCTCAAGCGTGGCGCGCACGTGGTCAACGAAAGAGTCAGCTTTTGCGAAGTAGGGTTCGGGGTCGGACGGGGTCCAGCACCCCGCTTCAAACAGCACGTTCGCCTTGCGAAGGTCCTGGGCCGTCCATGTATGGTTCGGAAACTCCAGTATTTCAGGACGTTCGAGGTAGGGGCGCTCGTTTTCAAGCATCCAATCGGCGAAGTGCAGAAGAGCATCCCGTGCAAAAAGGAATGCATCGCTGGCCCCCGTTGTGGCATGTTCAGCGCGCAGAAAGCGACATAGCGCCTGCAGCAGGACCACGTAGTACCAGTTCGCCTCGACATCGCCAAGGTTTCTTTCGGCGATGTTTTCGGCCGGGTGAAGCGTATTCCGCAAAATGTGCTCCACGCGCCGGAGGATGGCCGGTGACGGGTCAAGCACGTGGCAATCCAGCAGAGCGTTTATGTAGTTCGCAACGCCTCGGTCAAGGGGATAGCGACCGCTCAAGTGGTTCTTCAAGTCTCTGCGCTTGCGGTTACGGAGCGCGAGCGCCACGTCCACCAGGCGCTCGTCGCCCTCGTAAACCCGGCTGATCCATTCGGTCAATCCATACACACCCGCTTTAGAGTCTTCGTCTCCCGTAAGCAGGTAATGCAGCAGAAGGCCTGTCGTGTAGCAGTGCTGGCCGCCAGGTCCTCCACCGTGAGCATGCCCCTCGTACGCTCCTCTGCGCTGGTCTTTGGAGTAAGACCGGTGACTGGATGTTTCAGCGGGCAAATAGTGATCCGTGTGCCAGAAAAGGCCATGGTTGTACTCCGGCCTGTCCTTTGATGTCTGATAGATGTCTATATCCAGAACATGCCGCGCGAGATCGTGTCCAAGCTCGTACCAGCGAGGATCGCCGCTGCGCAAAAAACGACGCAGGAATCCGAAGACGGCGTCGTACTGGTTGTTGTAGTGGGATACGAATGCGCGCGTGCCCTCGTAGCCGGCGGTTTCGTGGTCGGCGTACAGATCGCCGAAGTGTCGCCAGCCGAACTCGTCGATAGCTTCCCGCTTGGCGAAAAAACTCTCGCTCCCATCAACGCCGGATCCCGTGAGGGCTTCGAGCTCTGGAGCTACGGCGTCGAAGTCCCCCAACACCGGGACACCGCAGCTTCGCAGATGATCCGGGTCGATCTTAACCGAGATCCCATCCGCCGGCTCTCGCAGCGCCGCTTCTGATCCAAGCAGGAATCGGAAAGAGCGCGTCTTGCGTTCTCCGGCCTGCAGTTCGTGCGCGACCCCGACGCGGGCAAAAGGTGAAAGGGAGATGGCTTCGCAGTCGGCCAAGAGTTCGCCGGGGAACTGCTCCCAGAATTGGGGAAGCCAGCCCACGACACTCACCGCCGACCGCGCGTTGTCGCCGCTGCGCCAGCGAACGCGGGGTTGAGCCCGCAGGCCACGGCGCTGTTGGCCGTCGATCGACGCCTCGAAACCACGTTTTTCGAGGCGCACGACACCGTCAGCTCCGACGTGCACGGGGCTGTCCCAATGCTCGCCGCCGCTTGAGTATTGGGTGACGCGCACGCTCTCTCCATAGGCCTGGACGGCCTCGTCGGCCAGCACGCAGTCTCCGCCCGGAAACTTTCCCTTCCTGGTCTTGCTCGGCCGCAGACCGACGCTAAATTCGTCGAAGCGGAAGCTGTAGGGATCACCCAGGTCCCACAGGCCGTTTGGGTGGGCTGCCGCTTCTTTGTTGTGAAGACTGATGCGCCCGTCGATGCGTTGTCCGTCGCTCGCTATGCACAGCTCGCAGCGCACGGAGATATCCAGGCCCTCGGGACATGCAAGCTTCGCGTAGCGAATCACCTCATGACTGATAACGCCCTGTGAACCGGAGCGGGATCGGTATTCGTAGCGATAGACCGACGCCGACAGCAAAGTCTCGGCTGCGCGGAGGTCGCAGAATCCTTCGAAAAGTGACTCTCCATCGCCGTCCACGACGTCGAAGAGATCCAATCGCTGGGTGGACACCCGTAAATCGAAGCGGGCCCCGGGTATGCACAGGAAGCCGGCTTCCTCGGTAATGAAGGGATCTTGAATGGGGTCCTGGGCCTCGGCCGGGTCCTGAACGAGGCCGACGCCCAGCGGCCCCTCGGCGTTTAGAGATGGCCGGCAGTGCAGCAAGCACCACTGTATGCTCTGATCGGGCCAGCGGGCGAGCGCTCGCAGGTCCGCGTTGATCGGTTCCCCCTTTTTGTTGACCAGGGTGAGCCGGCGTTCGTCGGTGCACCATCCCTCTGGCAAGGGCACGCCCATCTGAGCCACGCCTTGCCCGGCGCGGGTTCCATGCGCTGGCGACAGCTCAGCGACGGGGAAAATCCGTAGCCTCGACGAATTCACGGGCCGCTAGTCCTCGGCGCTGAGTTCAGCGATGCTCGTCGCAATCCTCGGCGACAGCTGCAGCCAGGCGGTATCTAGGCGTGCCTGCACGGTCTCCAGAGGCGCATCGAACTCCGTGGACACGGTTACCCAGGCCGCATCCTGCTCGCCCGAAAGAAATCGCCAGGCCTGTAGCAGCTTGGCGGTTCCTGCACTCGCTATGTATCGGTCCCCGACCAGATACGCGCTGTATACGAGCGTTTTGTTCTTGCTCCGGCTCACCTCCGTTTCGACGACCAGGGAGCCCTCCACCGAGCGTTCGCGTTGCGCGGTCTGTTTCCACTCGCCTTCATAGGGGTCCGTCACGCGATTGAGAGAACTGATCGCTTCGGCGCCTTCCCGCTGGCGAGCAAAGTACGCAACATCGACCGTTACGGCGCCATCCTTCCCTTCAAAGCGCTGTCTGGCGCTAAGGTCCGGATTGGTGAAGACCGGACGCCATTGTTCTGACTCCGATCCCGCATCCACCGCGGACCAAAGCACCGATGGACTCGAAAGGTCCAGCGATGCGGGGTTTAACAAGGGTGCGCTTTGGTCCGATTTAATCGTAAATGAGACAAGATTCAGACCGAGAAAGAGACCCAATGCCGCTACGGCCGGAACCTGCCAGCCGCGCCTGGCAGAGATCTCCGTGGAGCCCGAGTCGGCTCGGGTCTCATGCGGCCCAGCGTGGGTACTGCCCTGGGCAGGGGCGTCATAGTCTGCCCAGAGGCCGCCGATCCAGAAAAGAACAAAGATGATCAGGCCAAAGAATACCCAGCCGTAGAGTAAGTGATCAGCGCCCACGGCGTACTTCATACCGGAAAGGTGGCCAATCATTACGATGCCGTAAGCTCTGATGCCATTGGCAATAATGGGCACAATGAGCGCAGCCAGCACGAATACGGCGCGCTTGGTAAACGACCGGTAGGTGATGTACGCGTAAATCGTTCCCAGGGCCGCGGATGCAATGAGGTAGCGTACGCCGCTGCACTCCTCGACGACGGCCCAACTGCCGGAAGGCAATTCGAAGCTGAGCCCGTCGCGAAAAATCGGTACGCCGGAATGCTGTATGAGCCAAACGGTCATGTCAGCGGTCAATTCCATCATGGGTGGAATAAGACCTTGGCCCAGCGGGATCGCGAAGAAGAGATAGCAGAGGGGAAACAGCAACGCCAAGGTGATCGGCAGGCCCAGTACAAGCCATATGGTCAGGGGAATGGACGCCACCATAGACAGCTCCTTTACGACGACCACGTCAATCAAGGAGGCAAACAGCCACAGAGCCAGCGTAGGTAGGAGAAGCACCAGAGCGCGCAAATCGCTAGAGCAGGATAGAGCGCGCAGATGGCTCCGCTGCTGCCAGATCAGCCATAGCGAAATGGGCAGTATGAGAAAGCCGTGGGTGAACGTTTCGTTGACCAGCCAGACATCGATCATCGCGGCGCTGGTTGACCAGAATACCGCGGGTATAAAGATAAGCAGGGCAAGCAGCGGCAGCAGCTGCGGGGTCTGGCGAAACTCATCAAGGAATCGATTCATGCGTCTGTCCCGGGCATGAAGCGGTCGCGGATAAGTCGCGCGACGTCGCTTATTCGGTGGCGCAGGCTGCCGTTGTGGACGCGCAGGGAAAGGAACTCTCTGCGCCGATCCGCCAACTGCCGCTTGTACTGACTGTCGCCACCCATAAAGTCGTAACTGTCCCAGCCTTCATCGAGAAGTTTCTGCATCAGGAGGCAATGGGCGGTGAGGCCGGGCTTTAGCTTTCCGTCCGGCTCTGGCTTCACGCCCTGGAGGTAGAATCGGGCGTTGCCGCCGTCAAGCAAAAAGTACAGGGCCGCTATCGTCGTTGCGCCGGAGGTTACGCGAAACAGGCGTACCGCACCGTGATCGAATCCACGTTTTAGAAGCGTCTCGTGAAATGTCAAGAACGATGGATTCGCGAAACCGCTATCCGGCCAGCGATTGGTATGCCAAGCCCCCGCCGCTCTCCATATGTCCATGGCCTCCGCGAGCGTCGATGCTCCGCTCACCCGGAGCGGGCCATAGCGCTGCTCGTAACCGCGTATCGAGCGTCTGATCTGGTAGCGTGTGTTGGCCGAAAGGGCGTCGAGAACAGACATGCCCTGGCGACGAAGCTCGGCAAGATCCCGTTCCCATCCCGTTACCTGCTGATAGATCCGTGCTTTCGGCAGTGCTCCAAGAAGAGCCTCTCCGAGGTCCCTTGGAAGCATTGAAAGATGAACCTCGGCCGCGTGCCGCTCACGGAACAGCGCCAGCGTAGCATCGATGAGCGCCGGAGCTTGAAGCTCTTCGCGGCCGACGAGTCCGTTGTACTCGATCCAGATCTGATCGCGGTCCGGGTACCCACTCTGGTTCAGGAAGGCGAGCCCCTTGCGCACAGCGAAGATACCGATCAACGCTGTTTGACCCTCGTCCCGTACCTCGGCAAGCACGCCCTTGGGTTCATGGCAATCGAGCCAGGTAGAGATCCACAGCTCGCCCAAAAAAAAATTTTGCGCCGCAGAAACCGGTAACCGCTGCCACGAACGCTTCAACTCATCGGTACGCCCAAGCGGCGTTAACCGCGTAGTGAGGTCTGGGGAGGCGCTTACCGGTGTCGGCACTAGCTTCGCGCCTCGAAGCCCCGTCGATTGTTTTGCACATCGCCCCGGAGCATCGCATCGTCTGCCGGACTGCGCTCACGAATCGCGCGTGCCGGATTGCCGACCGCTATGCTGCGCTCGGGGATGGGGCGGGTGACGACGCTGCCGGCACCGATCACACACTGCGCCTCGATATCGGCCATAACGAGGCTGCCGTTGCCAATCCAGCAGTCTTCTCCGATGGCAACGGGGTTCAGCGCACCCCCCTGCTCTCGTATGGGGGTATCCAGGCGGACAAAGCGATGCTGCTCCGTACCGCTCATAACATGCACACCACTGGCAATAAGGCAGTGGGCACCAATGCGGCACGCGCCAATGTTGCATTGGGGTCCGATGTAAACCCCGCTCCCGATAACCGTATCGCGCTGCGACATCACGGTCCCAAACCCTATGAAGCAGTCCTGCGCGCAAGAGCGCAGGGTGAAGCGATAGAAGCCGATGCGCAGATAGCTGCCCGTTTTACCCGGAAGCAGGCTCAGCATCTGGGAGCAGGCTGCGAAAATGTCATCGCCAAACCAGGGGGCTGTCGCCAGACAAAGCAACGTGACCGGTGCTACCACGAGCGCGGCCAGAACACGCATGGGCGCTTTTGCCAGGGACTTCAACGCTGGCGCCCGCGTGTCGTACCCTGAATCGGGTCCCGGGAGTGCGCTCTGGCCGTCGCGCTGCTTGATCGGTTCGCGGCAAGCGCGCCCCCCGACAACGCACGATGGTGCGTAGTGCGCCCCAACGATACTGAAGGACACCAGCGATGAGCACGGCTTCCCCGCCTGCCACGGGTTGGAAACGCAAACTGGCTATGACGCTCACGGCGCTCTTTCGGGCACGTTTTCCGGCGCTCGTTCCAGCGCTCTTTCAGGCGCTCGTTCCAGCGCTTTTCTCCGCTCTTTTGCCGGCGCTCTTCGCCGTGCAATCGGTCGAGGCTCAGACCTCGGACGTCAGGACGTACCGGGTTTCGGACGTCCCCTCGCTTCTTGCAGCTATCGACCGTGCAAACCGCACGGGTCACTCCATCATTGAGCTGGCGCCCGGTGACTATCAACTTGAGCGCACCGTATCCTTGCGTGGTGACCACATCACTCTTCGATCGATGTCCGGAGATGCCGCGAGCACGCAATTGATCGGCGCGGGGATGCGCCAGAACCCCGTTGTTGAGAATCTCATCAACGTCAGCGGTCGAAACGTCGCATTGATCGGGCTGACCCTTCGCGATGCTGGCAATCATCTCGTGCAATTAAATGGAGAACGGAATGCGGATCACTTTCGCATGATCAACTGCAGGCTCTTCGATGCCTATGAGCAGCTGTTCAAAGTATCCAAAAATCCAGCGAGTGATGCGTCGGCGGATTTCGGCCTGGTGCGCGATTCCACCTTTGCGTACAGCGACGAACTTGGGCCGAACGACTATATCGGAGGCATCGATCTCCATGGCGGTAAGGAATGGCTCATCGAAAACAACCGGTTCGAGAATATCGCGAGCCCCAGGCGCGGCGCCGCCGAGCATGCCGTACATATCTGGAGTGGCTCGGCGAACAATCGAGTCTCCGCCAACCTTATTCTCAACTCTGACCGCGGCATAGGATTCGGTTTGACTGCGGATCCGCGACGACACAACCGCGGAGGTGAGATCACGGGCAATGTGATTATCAATCTGCGCACGAGCAATCCCTTTTCCGATGTCGGTATCGGCCTTGAGTCGAGTCCCCAGACTGTCGTCGCCGGCAACTACATCTTCCTCGCCCACGACTACCCGAATGCGATCGAATACCGGTTTGCGGCGACACGCGATGCCTTGATTACCGGCAATGTGGTCAATCGCTCCATTGCGGCGCGCGATGGTGGACATGCGGTGGTCGAAGGCAATCGAACGTCCTCGACGGCGGAATCTGCCTGGAACCGTATTCGCTACCTCCTCAGGCGAACCCGGCAGTGGTTGAAGGGCTGAATCTGGTTCAGGAAATTGTCTCCTGGCCATCGCCGTTCGCCAGGCCCCGGGCGCCATACCAACGGAATCCGTAGACACGATGGAGTGCAGCGCCGGCACATCAGGCTCCCGCATGCGCCCGTGGCGTCAGGTGCTTCAGACGCTTCCAAACGGCATCCCGCAGGTGCGCTACCGGGAGCAGACGATGCACAAACGCAGACAGGAGAGCGAGGGTGACCAGGACGAAAACGATCAGCATGGAGCGAGCAATCAACGGAACGCTGGAAAAGCCGTAGATCCAATTGGCGGAGGCGTAGATCAGCGGCATGTGAAGAATAAAGATAAAGAGCGTATGCCGCGCGATGAAGCGAATCGGGGCCGGCGCCCGGAAGCTGCGAAACACAAAGAAAGCGAACACGGTGTTTACGAGGTACATGACGCTTACCAGGGTCGATACGAGCCAGGGAGAAAGCCACTCCCCTTTACCAAAGCGGGTGGGAAAGCTTCCGTCGAAGGCCATGTTCTCGTGGCCCCAGTTCCAATAAAGAAGGGCGCCCATCCACGCGACGAGAAGTGCTAATCCCGCGATCGGTCTTCGGTGGTCGCGCCGGTCGGCGAGAAGGAACCCAAGTAAGAACACGCTGACCCAGTTGCTAACCGACATGTAGGCGGTGAAAGCGCGGTCGGCTTCAAGGATAAGGGCGCGCGCTGCAATCTCAACTACCAGGGCGACCGGAAGCATCCAAAGCGCGACCCGGCGTGGCATCAGCCACCACCACAGCACGATAAGCTGGGTGTACATGCCGATGTACCAGGTGGTCGGATTCGCCGGGAAATAGTTGAAGAAGACATTCGCACCGAGCATCAAGGGCAGATAATTGCTTTCGGCAAGGTCACGGGCCTGGAACCAGGTGACCGCGCTCATAAACACGGCGAAGATCGAGCCAAAGAAGAGTAAGTCAAAAAGGCGCCGGTACGCGGTTTCGGCGCGGTCCCTCTGGTTGTGGGCCAGGCCCCAGCCGGCGATGAAAATAAAGAAGGCGACGCCAAGCTGCTTGCTGTAAATCGGTGCCGTGACTGAATTGAACAGCACATGAGGGCTGCCGAACACGTGCCCTATCAGGATAAGGATCATCCCGGTGGCTTTCATCCAGTCGATGAAAGACTCATGGCTCTGGGCGCTGCTTTTATTCTCCATCTGTCCCGTCCCCTTCGAGGCGGCGGACAAAGCGAGCCGGATTTCCCGTGACGACAACCGCTTCGCGGACCGCCGACGTTACCACGGCCCCGGCACCGACCATGCTGCCTGCTCCGACATCCGCGGAGATCACGGCCGCCTCGCCAATCCAAACGTCGGCACCAACGTGGACGGTTTCGCGTCGCTCCGGTGCGTAGGACGTCCAGCCCCCGCTTCCATCGCGTTCATGCAGACTGGCGCCGCTGAGGATGCTTACGCGGCTGCCGATGAGCGCGTGAGGGCCGATATCGGCCGAGCCGATCAGGGCATAGTTCCCGATGTAGGCAAAGTCCCCGACTGTCACGCTGCGGTGCGAGAACAGGGTTCCGAAGCCGATGTGACAGTGCGCCGAGCAGCGGTCCAGCGTGAGCGTGTAAAAGGCCCGCCTCAGGAATGCGCCCGGCAGCCCGGGGAGAATAGCCAGGAGCTGCGCGCAGAAACCGAAAATGCCTTCGCTTTCCGGGCCGGGCGATCGTTTTTCGAGCCAGCACAGCAGTCCCAGGGGCGCCACGATCAACTGGCAGAGTAAATGTAGCCCCGATTTCAGAGTGGCTCGTAGCATCGCTTATCTTCTACGCATACGCTTGAAGCGCTCGTTGAACAACGCCTCGTCAGTGAGCGCTACCCGCGCCGGAACTTTGTAGCTTTGCAGTCGTTCCGAGAGGGCTCGCCGCATCCTGGTTTTAAACTCTCCCGCGCTTTCTGTCGAGGAGAGCGTCACGGTGGTTTTTACATGCTGTCCTGTGATCGGGTTTGCCTCGCCATACACCACGGCGTCGGTAACGTCGTCCAGTTCCAGGAGCGCGCTTTCAACTTCGGCCGGATACACTTTCTGACCACCCACGTTGATGATTTCAGATTCCCGGCCGAGGATCCTGATCCAATCTCCGTCCTGCTCCACGATGTCGCCGGTGTCGAGGAAGCCTTCCTCATCGAAGGGATCGGGGGCGTTCAGGTAACCGAGCATGGCGGAGCGAGAGCGTATCCATAGAGTGCCATTTTGAATCTTGGTTTCGAACTCGTCGCCCCCCACCTGCATCCACAGCGAATCGGAACCTCGGCTCCGGGAGCGCAGTATGCCAACCTCGGACAGGCCGTAGGTTTGCTGAAGACGCACGTGCGGGAGCGCCTTGCCGAGTCGTTCCAGAGTGCTTGCCTGCATGGGCTCGGTGCCATAGGTCACCAGCTTGAGCGACGACAGATCGTGATGCTCGATAGCACCGGAAAGCAGCAGCAGATTCAGGAATGTCGGTGAAGTGGGGAGAAGCTCAACGCGGTGCTTCTCGACGGCGGCCGCGATGGCGTCGGGTGCACGAGACAGTGGGGTGACCAGCGTTCCGGCATTCGCCAGAGAGTAGAGCAGTGAGTTCACGCCGCCGATATGATCGAGCTGCAGGAAAATCAGCATGCGCTGCGCTTTCCCGGGCTTCTCGAATTTCTCGATGAGTCGTCCAAGGTCCTGAACGATGGCCTTGCTCTTTCCCGTCGAACCGGAGGAGAAAAGCACGAGACCGGGAGAGCCGGACGCTCGCAGACGCTGGTACAACTCGGCGCTGGCCTCGCGCCCGGTGACGTTAAGCGCCAGAGTCTCACCGTTGACCTCGACCTGTAGCTCGACTTCGGCTATCTCGCGGTACTCATCAAAGTGCGCTCGCGAGTCGGATGAGAGGGGAACGATGATCGTGCGCAACCGCAGGAGCGCCAGGAACAGGGCGACAGCGTCAACGGAGTAATCTCCGCTGAAGGAAACGACGGTACCGGCGCCCACCTTCCCGTCGAGCTGGTCGCAGAATTCGTTGGTACGGGCGAGGAGCTCGCGGTGGCTGGTGCTGCGGTCACCGTGGACTACGGCGGTACCCTCACCGCCGTTCGCGAGTCGCTGGAATAGAAAATCACTCATCCGTATCCCCCCAGGTACAGAATTTGACCGGTGATGTGCCGGCTTTCCGGTCGTAGAAAAAAATCGACCGCGTTGATGACATCATCGGCGGTCGCCTTTTCCTTTATGGCCTGCTGCGACAGCAGCCGATCGATCTTGTCCGCGGGCACACCGGCAATCAATGCCGTATCGATGGGCGATGGACCAACGGCGTTACAGGTGATGCCGTAGGAACCGTACTCCCGGGCGATGATCCGCGTCAGGGTCTCAACGGCGCTCTTGCTTGCGGCGTAAAAGGCCTCGCCATTGAGTCGCATCGGTACTGCGATGGTCGTGAAGTTTACTATCCGCGGATGTGTCGCCTTGCGAAGCAGCGGCAGGGTCTTTTGGCAAAAGAGTGCGGTCCCGCGCACGTTCACATCGAAGATGCGGTCGAAGCTGCTGATGGGCGACAGCGCGAAAGCGTTCATGGCGGCGATTCCGGCATTGTTAATGACGGCGTCAAGCTTACCGGGCCCCTCCCGGCGCAGCGCTCTGACGAGACCGGTTACCTGCTCTTCGTTACTTACATCGATCGCGTAGTGCTGGTACGCGGGGTGCGAGATGCTTGCTTCGGAGCGCGAGCATCCGATGACCGAGTGCCCGAGCGCCAGATAATGCTCAGCAAGGGCCTGGCCCAGGCCTCTGCTCGTGCCCGAGACAAGCAGTGTGCGCGACTCCATGACTCAGCTCAGCTGTTTTTCGATGTAGTCCGCAAGCGTCTGCACATCGCGGAACGGGCTGTTCTTTTCTGACATCGCCTTCTCATCGCTCAAGGCAACGTCATGGCCCTGGTCTACGAGAGCATCCTCAATATCGAGCAGAAGAGCGACCAGCCCCATGGAATCCAGATGGGCGTCGCGCCCAAAGAGCGGCGTATCGTTGGCGACGGGAATCTGCTGGTCCGGGAGGCGGGCCTCATTGCACATACGCAGCGCGTCCAGAATGATTGCCTCGACGGCTTGGCGGGTGATTTGGCTCTCCATTGCGAGAGGTCTCCGGGGGTCGGTTGCTTGAGGTCGGTTTCACGGGAGGTGGTTGTCACCAGAGGCGACCGCGCCCGCCGCGGGGAAGCCCCTACTGGCCGTCGCTGTGCCTACGTTCGAGACTATACCGTGAACGACGCGGGGCGCCAGCTTTCGGAACGGCACTCCGCGATGTTCCTGTGATGCAGTGCAAAGAATCCATCGCAGCGGCGAAGCGCCGGTATCGTAGGTCTGATCCGCTCGAAAGCGAACCTCGACAGACAAAGTCTCAAAAGCAACGCTTCAGCACAGAGGCTGACCTGCGCAGACGCCCTCGCATCGGTAAGGGTGTGACGGTGTGGACACCGGGTCTCCGACCCTTTAAGCAGCCGCTATGGCATCATGGAACCCTTGGAAAAGGTGAGGCGCGTCGTGAGTAGCGAGAAAACAAAACTTGCGCAGATGTTCCATGAGTATTTCGACATCGGGCTAGCGTCGACGCCAGAGGATCTGGCGAAGACCTACCGGGTCCGCTACCGCGTGTACTGCGACGAGTTTGAGTTCTTGCCGAAAGAAGAAAACCCGGATGAACTCGAAACGGACGAGTACGATGCCTTTTCCCATACCTGTTTGATCGTACACCGCCGAAGCGCGATGCCGGCGGCGTGCGTTCGCGTAGTACCAGCCGTAGATGCATCGGGAGCGGCTTATCCTCTGCCCTATGAATTACTGGGTCGTGAAGTGCTGGACAATGAATTTCACGACGCACTGGAAGTACCCAGACCGAAGCTCGTCGAAATCTCGCGCCTGGCCGTGGACGGCGCATTCCGCCGGCGTCAGGGTGAAAAAGAAACGCGCTTTGGTGAAATTGAGGCGCTGAGTATCGACAGCGCGGAGCGACGAACCTTCGGTCTACTTTCGGTGGCCGCATTCCTGGCCAGCAGCGCGGTTATGGATGCGAAGAACTACGTCGGAGCGTTCGCCATGATGGAGCCGTTTCTTCCTCGCCTCATGAACCGCTCAGGGATCAACTTTAAAAAAGTGGGTCAGGACATTGATTACCACGGCATCAGAGCGCCGTACTATGTACTGTTGGCGGATGCTCTGACTTCCATGCACCCGGACCTGCGCGATTTTTATCAGTCCATCTACGAGTGTATTGAGTAGGCTCGGGACGCTTTGGCGAGCAAGCGCGGACGCCTAGGCTGGATACCTGACGTATGCCAGACCTGGAGGCGCCAGACCTCGAGGCAAAGTAGCGATCTGATTGGCTCACTGCCGCCGGCTCGGGAATGGTATTCGTGTTGCGAAGAGGTATGCGCGGTTACAGTCTGAGTCGTCTTCGGCTTCAAAGTTAAGGCAAGTAAGGCTGGTTGGCGTGTCCGTGCTGATCGGCCGATGAGCCGAATTTCTACAACTGCGTCTCCTTCCAGCTGTGACGGAAATGGTTTCTACCAAATGAAGCCTCGTATTCGATCAAAACAAACCTGCCGGCTTGCGAGACGTCAACAAATGAACAAAAAAAAACCCGCCTTGCGGCGGGTTTCGTCAAACACATCTTCGCGTTACGCGACTTTCTTCCGACGACGAGCAACGGCGCCGAGAGACAAGAGACCAGAGGCAAGCAAGGCAATTGCACTAGGCTCAGGTATCGCGAAAGTCGTATTCGCTGCGCCAGTGATGGCAAACGTTGTCTCAACCCCGATGACCGACAGATCGCCGAGCGCCGGAACGGAATCTGAGAAGTTTCCAGACGCGTTTATCTCAAGGTAGAAGGGGTCAGGGGCGACAAAGAACATTTGCCCATCTGGCGTAAGAGCCGCCTCATCCAGAACTATGCGGAAATCGCCGTTGTTGAGTGCGAGTCGCCCGTTTCCAGCGCCAGCGAGCAGATCCATCGACTCGAGCAGCAGGATGTCTGCCCCACCGGGATTGACTGTGGGGAATGCAGCGCCAGTCGCGTCCTGCGTAAAGGTAGAGTCGTTGTCAGGATCGCCCCAGATTTGAATAGACGCAGAATTTGCCTGGAACGTCACCTCCTGGGTCACAGGATTGAGGAACTGAGTCCCCGAGAACTCAAACAATGCATACAGGCCATAGCCGGCGGGAGCAGGAGTCTCGAGGAAATTGGCGACGCTACCGTTGTTGGAGTAACCGTCGTACTCAAGTACGCCTGAGGTAACGAAAGGATTGGTAGCACCGGGAAAGAGCGTCGTCGTGAGAACTTCGTTGTAGTTACCGTTTATCGTATCTACCACGATCTCCCGCGACACGCCGCCACCGCAGGCTAAGAAACACTCTTCGACCGTAAACTCAGGTGCTGCCTGGGCTCCGAGAGAGGCTGATGTGAGCAGTAGCCCAGCAGCCAATGTCTTCGCGTCGAACAACTTTTTCATGACTATCTCCGTACTCTTCTTTGCAATCAGATTATGCCCTAGCAGGCACTCTGATCGCACTTGCTGGGTTCGCGGTATAACTAGCACGGGCTGTGCCAGGGCGGATAAGTTCATAAAAAACAATGGTTTATAGAATTTCTGTGCCGGTCAGTGTTGCCCATTTGTAAAAAGTTTCGACACATGAGCGTCATACGTTCCATCTTTATCACCAAATGCCGTACACGCAGGTGTAGACTTCGGCCCTTCCTTATCTGCACAAGCGCTCTGAAGTGAATAGCACCCCTGGCAAATCAAAAGAAGAGATTGCCGCCGCGTATTCCTCATCCCCGTGGTGGTATGACCTCCGTGGCTTCATGATCTTGACCTTTGCATACCGCGACACCCTCTGGGGACAGGTTCGCTTTTTCGGTGACAATATCTCAACGCAGCATCTCGAGGTCGCCATAGGTACGGGGACGCTGTTCAGCTTCGTCCGTCGGTGGCGCCGCCGGAAACAGCTACCGCCCGCCGAGGTGGTGGGCATCGATTACGCGATGCCGATGCTGGCGGGAGCGCAGTACCGCTTCAAGGACGAGCCGGGTATAACGCTCGAGCATGCTGACGTTGGAGCTTTGCCTTACGCAGACAGTCGTTTTGACAGCGTAAATATCGCCAATGCCGTGCATTGCTTTCCCGATGTTGATGCAGGCTTTCGTGAGGTTTTCCGCGTGCTCAAGCCAGGGGGCCGACTCGCGGCCAACGTGCTGCTGTATCCCCGGGGCCCTGCGCCACTTCGCTGGATTGCACAGAAAATAGACGATTGGGGCATAGACAAGGGTATTCTTTATACCCCATACGAATATGAAGATATTCGCTCACGCATAGTGAACGCCGGATTCGGTATTGAGTCCGAGGTCATCACCGGCAACACCTATAACGTCGTGGCGCTTCGGCCGGAGACCGAGGCCTCGGCTTAGGGATTAGAGGGGCCACGGCGCCGTCAAATCGCGTCGGCTTACGTCATGTCGGCCGAGGCGCCTATTCAGGCGCGTTTTTTCAGAGAGCGACGCGCGACGGCGATAGCCAGCCGCTGAATCATGTTGCGGTTGCCGCCGGGGCGCCAGGTTCGCACGAGCTTGTTGCGATAGGCATCGAAGTGCACGCCTCGCGGCGCCGCGACGGTTTTCCCGCGCTGCAGAAGAATCTTCAGTGTCTCGGTCGTCGCGACCCCCGCCGCCAGCGCCGAACCTATCGGCGTGGAGGGGACGCGTTCAGCGGCCAGATCCGTGTTGTTCGAGGCGACGAGGTATTTGATTTGCAGCATGGCGGGCGATAAGCCAAGCAGGAAGCGCATCGCTTTCTCTTCGTGCGGGCACCCCTCCCACGCGAAGTAATCCGCGAAGGTCATACCGCCCGGCATGAAATTCAGCAACGATGCCCCCATACCGACGGGCGCAACGATCACGGCCGGTATTTTCCGGGCGTGAAGTTCGGCGAACACGACATCTCTGGCATCAAAGGCGAAGAAATCGAGCCCATCGACGTAGAGATCCACATCCTCGAGGAACGCACTGGCGTTGGCCTCGGTGACGCCATCATCGAAGACGCGAAGGTCCAGCTCGGGATTGATATCACGCGCCCTCTCGGCCATCGCGGAAGCCTTCGCTGCTCCCAGGTTGCTCACGGTGGCGCCGGCCTGGCGATTGAAATTGGCAAGTTCAAAGGTGTCGTAATCGGCGATATTGAAGGCCCCCACGCCCAGACGCGCCAAGGTCTCCAGATGGATGCCGCCCACGCCGCCCATGCCCGCGATAGCGATGCGTTTGCTGCGCAGCGTGGCCTGTTCCTCAGAGGTGACCCAGCCGGCATTGCGGCTGAATGCTGTGGAGTAGTCAAAGGCGGAGCCGTTCGTCATGGGCTGTCCTTGATAGGCTGAACCGTGGCCGCGGGCCGTTCGGCCTCATCTCTGCCGCGTACCGCGGACGTCATACCTCGATACACGAGCATTAATATCGCAGGGAGCAGCAACAAATCAAAGAACAGCGCTGCGAGCAAGCCCGTGCTGGCGAGTAATCCAAAATGACGTATAGGCACAAAATCCGAGATAGTCAGAATCAGGAACTGCGCACAAAGAATAACCGTCGTGGTCGTGACGGCACGTCCAGCGTAGTGGTACGTGCGGCTGATGGCGAGCACCGGACTCACGCCCGCTCGCACCCGATGAATGAAGCCGTGAAAAATATGCACCGTGTCGTCAATGGCAATGCCCACGGCTACCGAAGCGATCATGGCCGTCGCAACATCCAGCCACAGATTGAGCACGCCCATGAGGATAAAGATCAGAAGCACCGGTGCCAGGTTTGGGAGCAGACATACCAGTGAATCGCGCAGTGATCGCCACTCAATCCACATCAACACAAAGATGATGCCGATAGCGCCCAGTATGCTGCGGAGTTGCCCGCTGATCAGCAGATACACCTGATCCGAGAACATGCGGCCAAGGCCGGCGACCTTCCCCTCGATGCCAACGACGGTCATGGTCTCGATTCGGCTATCCAGGCGTTCCACAAAGCTCGCAATCGCGCGAGCGCCGTGGACATTCAGATTCAGATGAATACGCCCCACCTGGAAATCCGGGTCTACAAAGTCAAAGAGATCGGTTCCGTCGTACACGAACAGGTACTGGCTGACCAGGTCAGCGCTTTTCGGGAGCCGAGGAAAGGACTCGCGATCGCTGTTGAACGCTGTGTGCATTTGTTCAATGTGGTCCACGAATGATGTGGCCCGGTCGACTTCTTCCTGAGATTCCGCCCACGCCATGAGTTCGTCGATCTGTGTCAGGGCGTCGGGTGCGATAAGCCCCTCGGGCTGATTGCTTTGCAGCAGGATGTCGATGGATCCGGTGCCGGCGAGCTTAGACTCGAAGCGCTCCGTCGCCACGCGCGTCTTATGCCCCGGCGCAAAGAACTCCAGAAGATTGGTTTCTACGATTATCCTTCCCGCCAGGGGTGCGCAGGCGCTGAGCGCCAGAGCCGCGAGCAGAAGAGTCGTCGCCGGGCGCCGCGTGCCTGTATGGAAAAGTCTGCGTATCAACCTGTCGCTGAGACTTGTTCGCGAGCGCTTCCTGTCCCAGGAGTCGTGGTCAAGGTACTCAATCAGCGGCGGCAGCAAGTAAAACGCGACAAGATAGTTCAGGCCCACGCCGAAGGCACAGATAAGCCCCAGATGGCTGATCGGCCGTATCTCGCTCAGGCCCAGAGCCCCAAAGCCGGCCATGGTGGTCAGGGCGCTGTAGAGCCCTGGCCGGCGAATATGCTGGAGGGCGCTCCGCACCCGCTGCGCGCCGCTCAAGCCTCGGCGGGAGGCCAGCCTCAGCCCCGTAAAAAGGTGGATCAGTGCTGCAATGGACAGGGCGCAGAGCAACGGCGGAAGAATGCTTGATATGAGGTTGAAGGGAAGATCCAAAACGCTGTAAAGCGCAATCGTCGGCGCCACGGTCGCGACAATGCACACAAGTCCGAGGGTGACGGCAAGCAGCCTTCTGAATAGAAGCCAGACCATAATCAGTCCGACCAGCACGGTGATGGGGATAAACAGCGACATTTGCACGAGGAATTCGCGGGTTTGCTCCACATCGGTGGTGATTAACCCTGCTTCGGCAGTGATGTACTCCGTCAGACCATGGTCGGCGAGCACCTCATAGATAGACGTTTGCAGCGCTATCCGCGAGAAGCTGTCGTCCAGGGTCTCCGGAATCACTACCAGCGCAAGGGCGCTTCCGTCTTCGGCGATCAAGGTGCCCCGGGCCAGGGGATCAGCCAGTGCCCGTTCCCGGCGCTCGCTTTGCGACGACGACAACGCGCTCACGTTCAGCAGCGGCTCGATGCGAAAGCCGTCGGAGGTTGTTCGGATATGGTCCTGTCGCGTAGGACTGTACACTTTTTGGATATTCGGTTGCGACAGCAGCGCCGCGGAAGCGTCATCGAGGCTGAGCAGGAGTTGTTCTGAGTAGAGATCCGGGCCTTCGAAGAGGAAGGCGATCCCCTGGTCGTTGGGGAAAAACTCCCGGATGAGGTCGTCGATCTCTACCGCCGCCGCGTTGGGCGGAAGGTACACCTTCGGCACGTTGTTGATCGTGAGGTTGAGCAGGGGCACAAGAGGCGCGATCACCAGGACGATCAGGAGTACGGTCGAAGTCAGGGCAGGGGCTTTCGAGCGCGCGTCGGGCGGTGTGGCCGCAACCATCGGGTTTGTCGGTTCGTCCATGTTGGGCCTGCTCGAATGTCGAGCCTGTTTACTGCGTCACATTCTTCATACTGCGCTGCCGGATTGTCCAGCACTTTTTGCGTCTCCTGTTGTACCCTTCGTCCGCTAATATGACGCCACGCTAGTTGTTCGGATACCTTCAATATGTCTAGCGCCAAGTTTCCAGCCCTCGCCCTTTCTCTCTTCCTATTCGTAGTCGGTTGCGGCGAACGCCAGACTGCCGCCGAGCACGTCGCCGAGGCCCAGGTCCTGCTTGCTCGGGAGGAATTCCCGGCCGCGATTATTGCGCTGAAAAACGCGCTCCAGAGCGAACCGGACAACTCCCTGGCACGCCAGCTTCTCGGCGAAGCCAGCTTCGCCGTTGGCGATATGGGCAGCGCTGAAAAGGAATTTCGCAGGGCCCTGGCGCTGAGCGGAACCCCGGAAGACATTTACCCAGAATACGCGCAAGCCCTGTTGGTCACTCGAAACTTTGCTGATTTGGACGAACTTCGTGCGGAGTTTGTCGAGGAAGAGGGTCGGACCACGGTACTGGCGGCGCAAGCCCTTTCCTTGCTCGAACAGAGTGAAACGGAAGCGGCCTATGCTGCGATGGACGAACTACTCACACAGTCAGGGTTGACTCCCTACGCTTATGTCGCAGCGGCACGGGTAGCGCTCAGTCGGGGAGATTCAGATGAGTCGGTAGATTCTTTGTTGGAGCAAGCTCTGGCGGTCAAGGAAAACTACCCGCCGGCTTGGCGGATGAAAGGCTCTATTGCATCCCGACAGGGAAAAGCCGAGCTTGCCGAACAGGCGTTTTCCCGGGCCATTCCAATGAGCCTTAACCCGTTTAACGACCTATACAACAGAGCACTACTGCGTATTGGTTTGGGTCGATTGGACGACGCGGCTGAGGACCTACGGGAGCTCCGAAAGATCGATGCCCCGCATCCTGGCGTGCAGTACCTGGATGCGGTGATCGCGCTGGACCGAAAGGACTATGCGCGCGCGCTGGAGTCCTTTACCAAGTCTGCGGCAGCAGTTGGAAAATATCCCGAGTCCCTCTACTACCTCGCGGCGCTGCACTTTCGCGAAGGGAACGGAGTGCTGGCGCTCGGGTACGCTGATCAATATCGTTCGATGGCGCCGCGAAGCGTACGCGCACGCAAGTTATCCGCCACGATCGAATCAGAACTCGGTAATCACAGCCGGGTGATCGAGTTGCTAGAGCCCGTGGTCGCGAATTTTTCGGATGACGTGGACTCATTGGACCTGCTCGCAAGAAGCCTGGTCGCCACAGGCGATACCGAGCAGGGTGTAGAAATGCTCCGCCGAATAGCTGAAATCGAACCGGAAAACACCGCAGCTCTGACCAGACTGGGGGCTGGCCTGATGGCTACGGGGCAGGTAGACGAAGGTCTCGACAGTCTATGGGCGGCTCAACGAATGAATCCCGGTGATGCCGTGGTTGAAGAGGCCCTGGTGGGTGCCCTTCTTCGCCAGGGCCAAAAGGATGCTGCTCTCGAAGAAGTGCAGGCTTTTTCTGAACTGATGCCTGGTGCGGTCGATCCGTTGAAGCTTGAAGGTCGCATACACCTTGTTTCGGGTGAACTTGAGCAGGCGCGGGGCAAATATGAAGAGGCGCGACAGGCGGATCCGAGCGATTTTGAGTCTAGCCTGGTGCTAGCTGAACTGGCTGCGACCCGACGTGACTTACCGGCGGCGCGTGCTCATTACGGCTTTGTCTTGGATCAGGATCCCGACAACCTACAAGCGTCTATGGGTTTGGCGGCCATCGAGGCCCTGGAAAACAATGAAGATGCCATGATCGACATCCTTACGAGGACAGTCGAGGCGCATCCTGTGGCCGTGCAGCCTAGGGTTGTGCTGAGTCGGTATTATCTGGGACAAGGGCGTTACGACCTGTCTGTGAGTCTTTTGGAGGACTTAGGTGCGACAGGCGCAAACCAGCCCGATGTGCTTCTGGTACTGGCTGAGGCCGAGTTTAACCGCGAGCGCTTTACTGCGGCGGAAAACAGCCTGCGTCAGTTGGTATCGCAGCGGCCAGACGACGCCCGCGCCCAATACCTGCTTGCGAGCACGCAGCTAAAGCTGAACAAGGTGCCGGAGGCGATAGCATCCTATGAGAAGGCCGCGTCGCTTAACCCTGACTTTTTGCCCTCCCGCATCACCCTCGCCCGTCTCTACCAGCGAACGGGAGCAGCTGAAAGCTTTGAGTCTGCCGTCGTGAGCCTTGCAGAAGATGCGCCAGGTAACGCCGATGTCATGCAGCTCCAAGCCGGACTGGCAATTCAAAACGGCGATAGCGAGCTGGCGCTGGCGAAGCTGCAGGAAAGCTTTGACACTACTCCGACCCGCGGTGTGTTGATTGAACTGGCAATCGCTCGTCGAGCTGACGGCGACGGAGCCGGTGCGATCGAGTCGCTTAAAGCGTGGACGGAGGTAAATCCGGATGACCTGTTTGCCAAGCAGGTGTACGGCGATTTCCTCTTGGCTGCGGGGCAGGAGGACAGTGCTTTGAGCGTCTACAGTGAGATAGTGTCTCAAGAGGCGGACAACGTTGCCGCCTTGAATAACCTCGCGTGGATGCTGCGTGACCGCGATCCCCAGAAGGCGCTCGACTACATCGACCGCGCTATTGCCGTCACGAGCGACCCCTCTGTCAACCTTCTCGACACGAAAGCTCAGGTCCACCTGGCCAATGGCAATCTGCGGCAGGCGCGGCGCGCGATTGACGAGGCCCTGGGAATTGCCCCGCAAAATCCCGACCTTCGCTTCACCAGCGCTCAGGTGTATGTTGGCCAGGGCGAGGGGGAGTCCGCTGTTCGTGAGCTTGAAAGCCTGCTTGCGAGCAACCCCGACTTTTCAAAGAAGGACGAAGTAGAGGCGCTTCTTGTAACGATAAGGTGATTGGCCCGAAACTCGATCCCGAGGTCATTCCTAAGATCGCCCCGGTGACAGCCCTGAGGTTCGATCGACTCCGATCCGACCGCCGAGTGGTCCGCTTCCTGGACCTGGACCTGGACCTGGACCTGATAGTTTGACCTGCTCTCCTCAAGGTGGCTCTGTGTGGAGATTTCCATCTCCGACATAACCCTCATGCGATGAGGACGGGCAGGTCAAACCATCATGTCTAGAACCGACCTCGCCATCCGAGTACAACCATGATGTTCTGACGATAGTAGTCACCCAGCGTTCCTCGATCACCACTGAAAATGTTCATTCCCAGATAGATTTCGCTGGGTTCCCATCCTGAGAAAACGAGCTCTGGATTGATATAGTCGTCCCGCCGGTTGAGCCCGAGCCACCATCTGATGCGGGCGCGCCAACGCCGATCGGGCAGGGGGGTTTCAATGGCGCCCGTCAGCCCCAGCGTGTTTTCCCGGTCGATCGCCTCTTCCGCGTCGAGGAGGTGCATCCCCACGAGTTGCAGCGTCAGACGCGTGTCCCGGTCGCCCGGAGACACGTCGCCGCCGAGCACCCAGTTGACGGCATCACTCGTCTGGAGCGTAAAGTCTGTGGCTGTATAGGGTGCGTCGCTGAGCCAGGCGCCTTCGAAGCGCACGGTCCATGCCCCCAGAGCGGCTCCAAAGTCTCCGCCGACGACCCAGGTACGCGGGTAGACGGCCTCGACGAGTGCGACGCCCGGCGCCACCGTGCCTGCGAGGCTCAGATACGGCTCGGGGTTTTTGACGCGCTGCACGGTGAGAGCGAAATCCAGATTATCGCCAAAGCGGCTCACGCGCAGACCACCGCCGCCGTCGCCCGATGCATCGTTCTCGAGGACGACATCTTCGAACATGCCCAGGGATTCTGGCGGAAGGGGTAGCCCCGCGACCTCTCGCCGTTCCCGAGAAATCGGCGACCAGATGCTATCCAGCCCCGGCATTTCCGCCTCGCGAAAGAGAGGCAGGTACACGAGATCAAAGGCCCAGTCATCGCGCGTGAACTCCAGGCGCGCTGCCGGGTTGGCCCGGCGTCGGTTGGGCAGATCGTCGAGTATGAAACGCGTCAGGTCCCGGGTACTGAGCCGGTCCGTTGGCGATATTTCGTCGGCGCGCCCCCAGATGATCCGTTGCGCGCCCAGGGTAAGGCGAAGGTTGCCGCTGTGGTAACGCAACCAGCTCTCGTCGTAGTCGAGTTCGGTGAAATCGTAACTCGCTACTTCGCCGCCCTGCACCTGCGCATCCAGGCGAGCTCCCAGGCGAAGATCCAGGCTGTTATTGAGGCTGCGCGTGAGCGTACCCACAGCCTGAATATGGAAGTTCCCACTCGTTCGCGATTCGTCGGCGACCAGAACTCCGGGCTCGACAAGGCCCCGGGTAAGCCTTGGCACCCAGGTTCCAGCTTCCAGACCGGAGACGCTGTTTCCCATAGCGTTGGCATGCGTCGGCGCGGACGCCGAACTACTACTTCCAAACACCATGGAGCTGCCCTGAAATCCCTCGTCCTCGGTGGGTTGCGCAGCGATACCGCTGCTCGGGCTCGTGTCCCGCTGTGCAATGGGGGAATCTGCCATGTCCGCTGCCGACGCATCTTCGGCGGGGACGGAAGCGGTAGCCTCGTCAGACTCCCGTGGCGCTTCGGCGTTCAACGTTAGCCGGATTCGATAGGCTCCCGATGGTGTGTCTTCTGCAAACACGCCGCCTTCCAGTGTTGCCGGCGCCGCCAGATCAAAGACGATCCTCAGGCGCCCGTCGGCGTGAAGGCCTTGACGAATGCCACGCAGCATGGAGTTTTCGCTGACCGTCGGCAGGCTGAGGCCTGCGGCGGGAACCGTCGATGCGAAATCGATGACATAGCGATGAGGCCCGCCGAGGCTGAATTCAGAAACACCCACGTTGGCATCAAGCACAAAAGTGGCGTTAACCATCTCCGCATCACTGTCGATCTCGACGCTCGTCAATTCAGCGGCGAACGAAGCGAGGCAAGCCAAGGCAAATGGCCCGGCGATCAGCAGTCGCAATGAAGTTGGAGGATGATTCACGCGCTTGTCTTAAGGCAGCAGGAGCGCTTCCGCCTGCGGGTCCTGCAGGCTGGTCGTGTCGAATACGGATTCCGGGAAGTCGACATCGTAGCTCGTCGTGAGGTTGGTAAGGATGGTCTCCTCCGAGTCTTTCGGGTGCGTAATCACGCTCTCGGTCGCGGTCCAGTACCCCTGAATTTTATCGAGGCGTTTAACCTCGAGGTACTTGATCGGTTCTTCGCCACCCTGGAAGTACTCGATGCGCAGCGGAAGTAACGTGGGTTCATGAATCCAGCTCACCTTGCGGCTATAGACCGAACTGGCCGGGTCGATCGGTGTGCTTTGAAGGAGCGTTACGGGTGTGCCCTCATAGTCACCTTCGCCCAGGACCTCGTGACGGTCCTTCTCCGGTTTGCGGTCCCGCAAATCTTCGTAGTAAAGACCCGATTGTACAAAGCGTCCCCCACGGCTCTCACTACTGATGCGCCTGATACGCTGCAGAGCCGGCAAATACAGCCACTGATCGTCGGTAGCCTCGGCTTTGCTGTGCACCAGTAGTCCAACGCCTGCCACGTTGCCCGGCAGTGTGAATCGGGTCAGGGAGCGGACCTCGCCGTCTGGGAAGTCCCTGCGAAAGCTGTAAAATTCCCTGACTCGGTCGTTTCCCCGCGCCCGGCGAAGCGTCATTTTCGCCAGGACGACGGCCGAGGCGCCATCCGGCCGGTTGTAGACCGCTTCTGCGAGCTCTGAGCCTCGTTCATCGGACGAATTCAGCGCCTGCTGCGCAGCGCCGGTGTGCGTCTGCAGAGTGGCCAACAATCCGATTCCCAACGTCAGCAGAAGTCCCCGTGCGCGCTCATGAAGTCGCCCGGTAAATGCTGCGCCAGGCAGTGCGCGTTGGTGCTTTGAGAAATCGGGATAGGCAGCGCAGCGCAGGACAAGCAAGTTACGCCGATCACGCCGGAGGCCCGCCCTTTCCGTAGGAGGCGAAGGTAGATCCCGCTGGGACTGGCGTGGTTTTTCTAAAAACATCGTCGCGGACAATAGTGACGGCAGGTGTCGAAGTATGCGTGTCTCTGCGCAACGTTAGAAGGATTGTTTGGTGCCTGATTCGGCGAGTGTGCGCGACCTCTAAACTTAGACGTTGACTTGCACCTGTACTTGGGCCCAGAACTGGACCCGGACCCTTTCGCAGCGCTTGAACGCGCTGTCTTCCCGCCTGTGTTCCTCCTGCTTCCCGCGTGACTGGGGGTACAACGCCCCGGACTGGCTCGGTCCGCCCGACCTACAGCTCTGGCTTGAGGCGCTGGGTGAGCTTCATACACGTATGGCGAAGCAGTGTGTACCACGGCATACGCATCGCCTGGGCCCGCATCCAGATGTACGCCGCTGCAAGGCGTTTTGCGACATTTGGTGCACCCCGCTCGTCAAAAAGCAGATGGCTTAGAGACCAGGCGACCAGTTTTCGGGAGATGCGATGATCTGTATCTCCCTCGAGCGTCGAACTTTCCCGGCCGACTAGTCCAAAGTGTGTCCGACACGCCCCGAGAGCCTGGTGCACCGGTTCATAAAGGCCCACATCCCGTGCGCGAGCAAGAATGTCATCGGCACTAGTCCCCCGGGCTGAAAGGGCCGTTACCAGTTCATGAATATCGTGCAGATCGCGTAGACCTCTCTCAAACTCTTCGGCCGTCAGAAGATGCGTTGCGCTGTGGATGATCTGATCCTCCGCGCCGAGGACAAAGAAAGCGGAGCCTGGAACGGGCACGATTTCCTGCAGCACGGCTTCCATGTCGACTAAATAGCGGTGGGTCGGGGCGATCACGCTGTGGTGCACATCGAGTTCAAAGTCGAACTCTGGATGGCGCATGGGGGGGAGCTCGTGAGAGAGCGTGCGGTAATAGGATTCGTCGTAGCTCGTCAGATCTTCCTTGTAGCCCCAGCCTCGCTCTCGGAGGGCTTTTTCCATGCTATCCAGATGGTCTCTCGAAACGAGTATGTCAATGTCCCGAACGGTCCGTCCCGGCGCGCAGGGCGCACCTGTGACGATATACGCTGACCCCTTCAGCAGTACCACGGGGAAGTCAACGTCGGCCGCGAGCGCCTCAAGCATCGACACTTCGTAGCGAAGGCGACGATGTACGTAGTCCACGTAATTCCGAATACCGTCCAACACCTCGTTAACTGTGCTCGGCACCGTCGCGATACGGTTATCTGCGCGCAGCCGCGTATCCAGCTTTGGCAACATGCGAGTCCGCCGGGCATGACTGAGCGCTATGGTCCATTCCGTGGAAGTGAACGTGTCCGCCAGCGAGGCGTCTCGAAGGAGACTTAAGAGCGGACTCATGACGTCACCGAGTCAAACAGTTCGGTGATTTCGTTCATCGCCTGATCAATATTGGAATAGCTCAAGTCGTAGCCGGGTACGTTCTGTACCAGGCTGGTGGCGGTGCGGAAGCCAGCTTCTCCGCAAACCCGATAGTTGAAGGCGTTGTTTGTAAGCCGCGTGAACGTTACGTGCTGGGGTTCCTTCCGTAGCTTGAACACCTCCGAGGCGCTGTAGCGCGGGAAGACGATGAGTGCGGGGGGAGCCTCGATATGCTGCCGCGCCAGCGCCGACGCTGGTGGGAAAACGTGACATACGTCTCCCTTTCGCGTTTTCGGGTACAGGGGCCCCATGCGCATGTCCAGGGCCCGCTCCTGGAAAACTTCGATGGAGCGGTTTTTCAGTGGAATAGCCCGTGGCATGGGCAGAACGGCGCCCCTGTCGTGATCCACAATACCGAACTCATCCGAGAGCAGGCGCCATCCATGAGCGACCAAAAACGCCGCGAGCGTACTCTTTCCAGAGCCAGGCATCGCGGGTAACAACATCGCTCGCCCGTTTCTCTCGACCGCGGCGCAGTGCAGCATGAGAAAGCGATGCGCCGTCGTCGCAATGCACCAGTTCAACCCCCATTCGAACATGGGGAAGCCCTGCGAAGCGGGGTAGGGCTCGAAGGGATAGGTATCGTCGACGCTGAATTGAATCTGTCGTCGCCACAAACTCGCGAAGCGACTCCTTCGGCGAACGGCGATCTGGAAGTGGGGGATTGAAGCGGCGGTCTCGACGGGCAACGTTCCGTAGCACGATCTGAACGTATCCTGAAAGCTGCGCTGGTTGCTGGCGACTAACGCCTTGAAAGGCCCCAGGGTAACCGTGATGCCCTTGGAAAGATCCGCATCAGGATCAGCGACATTCAATGTTGTCACTGCTACCAAGCCCAATGAGGCGAACATCTAACAGCTGCTGCAGAACCGTCTCGACTGTAGTTCGGGGCACGGTTTCACCCACTTCGCCGTCCAGGAATGTGCAGACGGCTTCTGTCCCAGCACCAGGATGTTCTTCGATGTAGCAAAGCACTGCGGCGGGCAGCGCGTCAACAATGTGAGTGGAGCCGGCCACCGTGGAAAAGCATGCGGTCTGGTCGCCGAGTTGACTGACCAGGGCGTGAGTAATGAAGTGCATAGCAAGGGTTCGATCGAGGACGAAGGGCGGCGGTTAGCACCTGAACGCCAGCCTCAGTGTAACGCAGCCGTTCATTCTAAGCGTGCTTGGAAATCGAGGTTGTGACAGCGCGCACTAAATTCCGGAACAACGGCTTCTGGCTACGGCATCTTGGCCATCAAAGAACGGCCAACAAACTCCGCGGCCCAATGACCTTCGTCTCAAGGCCTCCGCACAACCACATTCGCCGAGCGAACATTGCCTCGGGATTCACGCCTGCCAGAACAGCAGCGGAGCACTAAGTGATTCCGGAGCGATTACCGAACGCTTTCGGGCTGACCTTGCGTCAGCGTCACCGCAGACTAAATGGGGTCTGCCATCGCAAAAATAAGCGAGTTGAGACAGGATTCCGATACCGGGTCACCGCCATAAGCAGGCTTCGGGCCCATCAGGTATGGCCCGCTCGGATCGGACATGTCATAACCGGCGACGGCCTTGCCGTTCGAGTACTTGTAGTAATCGCCCTGGTCGTCGTCGTCATCGTCGTCATTGCCGCCCCTCAAATCGCCGTAGATGTCGCCGTGGTACGGCTCCCACTCGTGCTCACTAACCTCCTCATAGTAACCGTCCTGATATTGATACAGGCGCTTGGGCACGTGGCGAGGGGCCCGATTTTTCCGTTTCATGACCTTAACATTCACGGTGAGCGCGCTGTCGCCGGGGTGGGAAATACACGCGTACGTAGCGCTGCCCATCGCCATCGCGCTGGACGGATGTAAGGTCGCGATTACCGGGGCAGCGGCAGAGGCCTTTAGCAGCCGTCGACGATTCTGTCTTTCGGAGTCATCCATGGGGCAGTCTCTTGCGGCCGACGGAACGCTAATGAAGTGCTCCGTCGATCCGATTCCGATATTGATGGTTGGTTCACCGTCACAGGTGGAACCCAAATCATTGCCTGAAACCGAGCAATATTCGCGCCAATACAAATAATCGATTTGAAATCAGGGGCTTAAACAACGTCCTGGCTGGGTAAACCGATTAGCTTTGTAAAAAATGCCGACGGTGCCAGCCCCCGCCTTCTCACGCGTGCATTTTACACCCATTCCACCCGACGTTGGAGGTCGTCTCTGATGAAAAGGAGATGAACGTCACACTGAGAGTCTTGGATGTTCCTGGGCTAAGGCGATTGCGATACCGCAGGCGTGCCGATGCGGGCCCATTCGCTCGGATTGGGCGAAAGTGTTGGGGGAGGGGGCAATGAGCTAGAAGAAGCTTGAGATCCCCAGCAGGAGAGCTGCAAGCAAAGTGCAAGAGTCAAAAGCGACCCGCGAGTGCGGGAAGACTGGGCTTGGGCCACGTCACATTGTATTTACACGCACACGGTTTCGTGATCGACGCCCGTGGCGTCGGGCTCAGGTGACTGCCCGTGGTCATAGAGTATAGGAGTTGGGTCGGATCGAGAGGGAGGTGCTTATCGCAAGAGATTTAGCTTAACGCGCAAAGTAAAAAGCGCGGGGTGATTGCCATCGCCCCGCGCCCCATAGTGCTTACGCCCATTTTCGGTTCACATCACGCCAAGGCCGCACCGCTCTGGCTCTCGATCTTCAGCGCCGCCGCTTTTCGTGCCCTGGGCTTGCGAAGATACGCCATGCCAAGCGCGATCAGGGCGATCGTCGCAGGAACCGGGACCTCGCCCGGAGGCGGCGGCTCGCGCTTCTTGAACTTAACCGTGACAGCCTCCAGCTTGCCGGCATCAAACCACTTGGTGTTGAAGTGATCACTTGGTGTGAGCTCGGACAGGAGCAGGGTCGATACCGCCCAGAAGCGGGCGTAGGTGTTTGTCGACACTGTGGTTTCGACGTCTTCCGCTACGTTCGAAATATGGCTTACCAGATCAAAACCGCCCTGAGTGCTCGTGACCCGGTTATTGATGAGATTGTCCAAGCTAGTTACCCCTCCGCCTGACAAAATCGTGGTGTCCGCCCAATTGTCGAAGTCGCCGTCGTCGTTGAGCTCGCGAGCATAACCCCATTCGAAAGAATGCAGGTTGACAAGGTGGTCTTCGCCGTCGTCAGACTCACCGAAATCCAGTACCAGGAATTCCTCGCCGGAGTAGGACCGCTCTAGACTACCGCTTGAATCACAGACGCCGCTACCCTGACCCGGATCTGGCGTACAGTTCTCGGGATTGTTATCGACCCCGTGCCAGGGCGGGTCTTCATTACTTACCTGTGTAAACGGGCCGCTACCAGGTCCGGAGGATGAATCCCACTGCTCGACGCCGATACCGCTGCCGTTGAATTGTTCGATGAATTCCGAGACCTCGGTGTTGAAGTTGTCAGACGACGCACCGTTGATCGGCCCTACAGGCAGGCCCTCGACTCGCCACGCCGATACCGTGACGGTCTTTTCGCCACCGGAACCGTTCGACCCCGTGAACGCGACGCGGTCGTTATTCAATTCGGTCCCGCTCCTGTAGCGAAAATCGAATTTGTAGGTGTGAGGGTCCGAAATGGCCAGCGCGCTTCCAGCGGTCAGGGCCACTCCAGTTGCTACAACCAGCGATACCCATCGTGGACTCAACTTCTTGATCATGGGGAAATCCTCGTCAGATACCGTGTCACAGCAATTTCCTGGCCAAAACCGATTAAATACCTTTCTAATCATTCACTTAGCGTTCCGGAAAATTTCAGAAAAAATCGGAACGTTAAAAATTCTGACACTCGACCACAACACTCCACGAGATCGTTTACATCGCTTCCAGTTTTGCCTGGAGCTCCATGGCCTCCTCCCGCTCAGGGAACAGGTTATCGCTCTCCAGCGCGAAGTAAAGTTCTGCCAGTGACTCCCGGTTTCGACCTAAATCCGCAAGCACGCTGGCCAGATGATAGCGTACGCTCTGATCCGTACCCATGCGGGCGCTCGCCTCGCGTAAAAAGGGCAGGGCGTCCCGCGGGCGTCCAGCGGTTGCGAGGATCCAGCCGAGCGTATCATGGGCCGGGGCATAATCCGGCCTGAGTTCTACGGCGCGACGCGCATCTTGCTCAGCGTCGTCCAGTCGGCCAAGCCTATACCGAGTATAGGCGCGGTTGTTATAATGTGCCGCCGAGTCGGGCACGAGTTCCAACAGTTCATTCAGTCGGGTCTCGGCGTCGGTCCAGCGCGCCAGAGAAATCATAAGATCGCTTGATGCGGCGAGCAATCGTACGTCCGTTGCCGCGAGCTCGCGTCCCCGGGTGAGTGCCGCTTCGGCTTCCGCCGTTTTACCCAAGGAGAGGTGGGCACGGTAGAGCCCGAGACTGCCCGGAGCCACGGCTCCTTGACTCACCGCCTCCTCGAATGCAGCGATCGCGGCTTCGAAGTCCTCCCGCGCCCAGCGAGCCTCTCCGAGCAAAATCCATGACACGGGATCATTCGGTGTCAGAGCGAGCTGCTCCGTGGCGGTGGTTTCCGCGTCTTCGAACTGCTCCAGTTCCATGAGTACGGAGGTGAGCTCCAGGCGTGCCGCCCGATAGCTTGGGTCTTTTTCCAGGGCGACGGCGAGCGCGAGGGCAGCGGATTCCGTGCCTCCGGCACCGCGCTGGAGCTCGGCGATGCGAAACAGGTCGGCCGCGTTGATTTCCGGCCTTCGCGCCATTTGCGCATAAACCAGTCGGGCTTGCGCGGGTTGTCCGACGAATTCGTAGGTCTGCCCGAGTATTGCCGCCGCCGGCATCGAGGCCGGACGCCGTGAAGAGAAGCTGCGAGCATATTCAAGAGCTTCATCCGGCCGTTCCAGTGTCAGGAGGGCCCGGACATTCTGCCAGGCAGCCTCTTCGTTATTAGCATCCAGGTTCAGGGCCTTTTCGGCGTCGCGAAGTGCCGACTCCGGATCGTTCATCCGCATACTCAGCTTTGCCGACATCGCCAGGGCGAGGCTCGATTCGGCATCAGCAGCGATCGCCAGATCGAGCATGGCTCTCGCCTCGGCGTAGCGTCCACTTTCGATCAGCGATGTTGCCACGTTCAGCATGACGCCCACGCTCTCGGGCGACGACCGGAGCAGATCAAGCCACAGGCTCTCTGCGGCGGATTGCTCCCCCAGACTGGCGAGGGTTACGGCCCGAAGGTTGCGTACGGACGAAGATTCGGTCAGCGCCTGGGGGAGCTCGTCGAGCAGAGCCAGCGCCTTATTGGGTTGGTTGCTTCGCAGGTAGGCAACAACGAGCTGAACGTTGAGGTTGGGCTGATCGGAGTTACGGCTACGCAGGTCTTCCAGGTCAGCGATGCCCTCGTTCAGGGCGCCTGCGTTCAATCTTGTGATGGCAAGCTGCAGCCTCAGGCTTTCGCTGTCATAGCCGGCCTCACTTATCGCCAGCAGTATTTCTTCGGAGCGCTGAAAATTGCCTTCTTCACTGTAAGCAGAGGCTAGAATAGAGGCAGTCGCGGGGTCCCGGGGATTACGTTGATACTGGGGAAGCAAGGTACGGATCGTGTTTCCCGTATCGCCCAGTGCCATGAGCGTGCTCGCTTTCAATCGTAGCGCGCCGGGGTCGTCTGGTCGCTGCCCGAGGTAGGCTTCGATGTAGCTTGCCGCGGCTTCGAAGCTGCCAGCGCCATAGCTCGACAGAGCGGCCAGCATGAGAAGCTTGGGGTTCGTTTCGATTCGTGACTCATCCAGCGCGGCAAAAAGCGAAACGGCGATGGAGAGTTCTTCGGACTCCTTTTCCGGATCACCACTGCGGGCTGCATGGAGGGCCGAGTAGTACGCCGCTCTGGGATCATTCGGGTAGTTGTCTCGCAGATACTCGATATGCGGCAAGGCCGGGGAGTCTTGCCGTCTTTCCATATACAGGTCGATGAGCGCGAGGCGCGCATCGACATTTCCCTCTTCCGCCCGTATCGCGGTCAGATAGGCCTCGGCCGCTTCCTCCAGCTTGCCCTGAGCATGGAGTACAGAGGCGTGACTGCTCCAACTGCGGGTGTCATCCGGAAAGTTCTCCACCATGCGCGTAGAGACCCGCAGGGCTTCCGCGAGTTCGGCTTGCTGAAGCAGGTACACCACCTCGGCGACCGCAGCCCGATAGTTTGTTGGGTCTATGGCCTTCGCATTGTTGAGCGTAGCGCCGCCGGGAACCGTACGGCCCTGGGCGAGTAGCGCCTGGGCGCGAGCTGCGTAGACCTCAGCCCGCAGCGATCGCGGCACGTTCGAAGGTACAAAGTTGCGCAGCAAATCCTCAAACGCTTCCGCCGACAGGTAGGCATCGGCCAGAGAAGGAAGTACCTGGGCAGGCTCGGCGCCCAACAGTAGCGCGTCGCTCAGGACCAAGGCGGCTTCCGAGGCCTCGCCGGTCTTGAGCAGTTCTTTTCCCAGGGCGAGCATGGAAGGGATGTGGTCTGCTTTAATCTGCAGCGCATTGCGCAGCTGTATGATCGCAGCGGCATCATCGCCCGCACTGATGCGGACGATGGCGTCCTCGAAGTACTCGTCGGCGGTGTCAAAGGAAGACTGCGCGCGAGCCAGCGGAACAGGCCCCCCCAGGGAGACCTGCAAAGCAAGAAAAAGAACTCCAATCGAAGCGCGAATGACCCAGCGGGATGCCGGGCTCGCGTTCGCTGCGAAGCGGGTACGGTTCATCGATCTGGCTACTGCGGAATTACTTTAAGTTTACACTTTGTGCGCGGTGATGCCGCGCCATAGCCTCGCGCCCGCACGGAGGTGAGGAATACGTCACGTTTCGCTCGACTGCAAGCGAAGCTGCGGGGTCCAAAGTGTAACTTTAGGCGCTTGCGGTGTCTCACCGCCCGTACTCCGCCAACCCGACTCCGTTCACTGTTACCATTTAAAAAACAATACGTTGCGAACGCCGTGGACGATCCGATACCTCACAGAGCAGCGCCCGAGCGCAACGCCGTCGCCCCCGAGCAGCCTTCGCCGCACGGCGCCGCCCCACCCGGCGATGAAGCCGGCACGAAGAGACCGCCGTTCGACGCGCTCCTGGCCTGTCTTCGCTACCTCGCGAGCTACCACCATCTTCAGGCCACTGCTGAATCCCTGACGTCCGGCCTTCCTCTCGGAGGCCGGGGTCTTACGCCGGACCTGCTTACGCGCGCCGCGGCGCGCGCCGGCCTCAATGCCCGTCTCTCTAAACAGGACGTCGCTGCGCTTCCCGATGCTGTGTGTCCGGCGATCGTTTTACTGAAAGATTCCTCGGCCTGCCTCTACCTGGGCCGTAACGACGACGGCAGCGCTCGGGTGCTTTACCCGCGGTACATCGACAGCGAGAGCCGCGAATCGTTCGCAGATTTGGTTTCAAAGAGCACGGGTCACGTTCTCCTGGCTCGTCCGCGCTTTCGAGTCAGGGGGCAGATCTCCGGCCAGGGTGCGGCGACGCGGCGCGACGGGCACTGGTTCTGGTCCGCCCTTCGCGCAAATCTGCCTGTGTATCGTGACGTTCTCTTCGCCGCCTTCTTTATCAACGCTTTCGGACTCGCGTTGCCTCTGTTCACTATGAACGTTTACGACCGGGTCGTACCGAATGCCGCCTTCGACACGCTGTGGGTACTGGCGGCGGGGATGCTCGTGATCCTGGTGGGAGACGTCGTGCTGCGCAGCTTGCGTGCGTATTTCGTCGATCTGGCCAGCCGCCGGGTCGACATAGAGCTCTCCGCTCGCCTGATGGAGCAGGCCCTGGGTATGCGACTTGAGCACCGGCCCGCATCCGTGGGCTCATTCGCCGTAACGCTGCGCTCCTTCGAAACCTTGCGCGACTTTATTGCGTCGGCGACCGTGACGAGTCTTATCGATCTTCCGTTTGCCGTGCTTTTCTTCGCGGTGCTTGCATGGATCGCTTGGCCTGTGCTCATCCCGGCCGTGGCGGGGATCGCGGTCCTCCTCTGCTTTGCTCTGTTCCTGCGTCCGCGCCTGCAGCGCCTTACGGAGAGCAGCTACGAGGCGGGAGCGATGCGCAACGCGACTCTGATCGAGTCCCTCACCGGCGTGGAAACCCTGAAGTCCATGGGCGCGGAGTCGCTCATGCAGCGTCAGTGGGAAGAAACAACGCGCTTCCTCGCCGGTGTGGGCATACGGCTGCGTATGGCCGCGTCATCCGTTACGCACGCGGCCCAGTGGTGTCAGCAGGGCACCGCGGTGATGGTGATCATCACCGGCGTCTACCTTATCGCCGCTGGTGAGTTGACCATGGGCGGACTTATCGCCTGTTCGATGCTCACCAGTCGTGCCCTGGCACCTTTCGGACAGCTCGCGAACCTCATCGGGCAGCATCACAACGCACGAATCGCGCTGAAGACACTGGACGATCTGTTTGCCAAGCCCACGGAGCATCGCCAAGACGGCGCTTTCCTATCTCGCGACAGCTTTGCCGGAGCGATTGAATTCAAGGATGTAAGCTTCGCGTATCCGGGTGCTGATACTCCATCCTTGCGCGAACTGTCTTTCTCCGTGAAGGCGGGCGAACACGTCGCGATCCTGGGCCGCGTAGGCTCGGGCAAGTCGACGCTGCAGAAGCTCGCGATGGGTCTGTATCAACCGACGGAAGGCGCGGTGCTCATAGACGGCATCGACCTGCGCCAGCTCGAACCGCGGGAATTTCGCGCCGCCGTCGGATATGTTCCGCAGGACGTGACCCTCTTGTCCGGATCGCTGCGCCGCAATCTGGCACTCGCGCATCGCGATATCAGCGACGACGCCCTTCTGCGCGCAGTCGAACGTGCTGGACTTGCGGACTTCGTCAATCGCCATCCGCGGGGCTTTGATATGCCCATCAGCGAGCGCGGCGATTCCGTATCCGGCGGTCAGCGTCGCTGTATCGCCCTGGCCCGCGCCCTCGTCCACGAACCGGGTATCCTGCTCATGGACGAGCCAACCGGGTCTATGGATAACTCCACGGAGAAGCTGGTCATCGAGCAGCTGCGCCGGTTTGCCGAAAAACGTACGCTGGTAGTGGTTACGCACCGCAACTCGTTGCTTGAACTCGTCGATCGCATCATCGTCGTGGATTCGGGACGCGTGGTCGCCGATGGACCCCGGGATACGGTGATAGCTGCGCTGCAGCAGGGCCGCATCGGGAAAGCGTCATGAGTCCGTCCGCGACAAAGTCCCTGGGCTGGAGTGATCTCGCTGATCAGGCCGTCATCGAACAGGAGCCCCTGCGGGCGCGCGGACTGCTCTATGGCATTGGGCTCGTCACGCTCCTGCTCCTGCTCTGGGCCGCCTTCGCCGAGATCGATACCGTCACGCGCGGTCAGGGCAAGGTCATTCCCTCGCGGCAACTGCAGGTGGTGGGCTCGCAGGACGGTGGAGTCATTCGGGAAATACGGGTTCGCGAAGGCGATCGGGTGAGCGCTGGCGACCTCCTGCTGCGCCTCGATCAGACCCGCTCTCAGGCCTCCCTGGGGGAGAATCTCGCGGAGCTGGCAGGGCTTGAAGTTAAGGCAGCGAGACTGCGAGCCGTCGTGGAGCGTTCATCGTTCGAGCCGTCTGCGGCCATGCTTGCCGATGTCCCGAATGTCGTCGCCCAGGAACGCGCACTGTTTTCGTCGACTATGGACGGCCTGGCGGTGGAGGAGGAGATTGCCCAGCAGCAGCTGCGGCAGCGCAATGAAGAGCTGGTGGAACTTCAGGCCCGGGAGCTACAGCTTGATCGGGAGCGGGCCCTTGCCGACGAAGAGCTGTCCGTAACGCGACCCATGGTCGAGTCCGGTGCCGTGTCCCGGGTAGAGATCCTGCGACTGGAGCGAGAGCTGAATCGGGCAAGCGGAGAGCTGGCGCAGACCCGTGCCCAGATCCAGCGCGTAGCGGCGTCTATCGCCGAAGCGCGGGAGCGCGTCGAGTCCGTCGGTCTGGAATTCGCGACTGAGGCGCGGGAGGAACTCACGGCGACGCTCACGCGCATCAACGCTCTTCGTGAGGCGGGGGCGGGGCTTTCGGATCGCGTCCGCCAGACCAACGTCACGGCTCCGGTGGCGGGGACCGTAAACCAGCTTTTCTTCAATACGGTCGGTGGGGTCGTGCTGCCAGGGCGCGATATCGTCGAGCTTGTACCGTCCGACGACACTCTGCTGCTGGAAGTGCGCGTGCGACCCCAGGACATCGCCTTCATCGCCCCGGGCCAGCCAGCAAATGTGAAGGTTACGGCCTATGACTTCGTGGTTTTCGGTGGTCTCCAGGGCCGGGTCGAACAGATCGCCGCGGACACGGTCCTTGATGAAGACGGCAACGCCTTCTATGAGGTAACGGTCCGGACGACGCAGGCGGATTTCGGTGAAGAGCACCCCATCATCCCCGGCATGACGGTAGAGGTGGACGTGGTCACCGGCAAGAAAACCGTGCTTGCCTACCTTATGAAGCCCGTACTCCGGGCGCGGCAGCGGGCGCTATCCGAGCGTTAATGACGGCCCTGTTTATCAAGCCGGCGGGCGCCGCGCGACCGCGCTGGCGCGCCGCCTTTCCGCAGCTGGAGCTGCGTACGGGTCCCGATCAGTCGCCGGGCGATGCGATTTACTGGATCGAGCTCGGTGCCTACGCACCCGGTGAGGCAGACGCAATGATCGCGCGTTTGCTGGACAGCGGAGCGCCGGTTGTCGCCCTCAGCGACGCGCCGACCGAATCCGAGGCATTTGCGCTCCTAGCCTTGGGTGTCCGAGGCTACTGTCACGTCGAGGCGCTGCCCGATCAGCTCCGCGAGGTCGCGGCAACGATAACGTCGGGTGGTCTGTGGATGCCGCCGGGGCTGGTGCAGCGGCTCGCCGAGCTCGCCCTGCGCACCGCGCGGGACGTGTCCCCGGATTTATCGCCCACAGCTCTCCCGGATACGCTGACACCGCGCGAGACCGAGGTGGCCCAGATGGTGGGCCGGGGTATGAACAACCGCGAAATAGCCAGCCTTCTGGGGGTCAGCGAGCGAACGGTTAAGGCCAACCTGACGGAAGTCTTCGCCAAGCTGGGACTGCGTGACCGCGTGCAGCTTGCGCTGTATGTCAATCGCTTGCCGCTTTCCTCGGACTGACGTCTGCGCGACGAGTTGACCCTCCCTTCTTTGCGGCGTTCGCCAACGGATATGCACGTATCCGTTATCCCTCTGCCGGGTTTACACCGGGTCTGTGACCTGGGTCATGTTCCGCTGCGTCCAGCTGCCCAAAGGTACCTGTTGCCGCGTTGAGCGTTTCGGCAGAGTTCCAGTTATAGAGATGCGAACTGGAATCCTTCAATGGCGCAGCAAATAGGAACGGTAGAAAAACTAGAGGGTCGGGCTTTTGCCCGGACCGAAGACGGCACGTTGCGCGAGCTGGCGCGCGGCGATGCAGTGTTCCAGGGCGAGACCCTGATCACGGGCCCGGGCACCGTCATCGAAGTCGCCACTCCGGATCAGCCGTCTCTTGTACTTCCCGGTAACCGGGAACTCCTGCTGAACAGTGAGATGCTTACGGAGCAGCGGAGCACGGCCGATCAATCCTCGGTGGCTGAAGAGACCATAGCGGCCGTAGCAGCTGCCCTGGAGGGTGACGGCGATATCCTCGACAGCATTCCGGCGCCTGCAGCGGGTGCCGGGCTCGACAACGAAGGTTCCAACTTTATTCGCCTTGCGCGTATCGGTTTTGGTCTGCCCGAGTTTGCAGATCTCGATCCGGCGAGCGGCGAGCGTACCACCAGCTTTATTGATGCCGGTGTAAACAATCTTCAGCAACTGTTGCTCGACGACGAGGAACCCGTCAACCCGGATCCGGGTGTGGGGGATGGGACCGGTCAGGATCCGCAACCCGAGCCCGAGCCCGAGCCCGAACCCGATCCAGAACCGGAGCCCGAGCCAGAGCCAGAGCCAGAGCCAGAGCCAGACCCCGAGCCAGAGCCAGAGCCAGAACCCGAGCCAGAGCCCGAGCCAGAACCCGAGCCCGAGCCCGAGCCAGAACCCGAGCCCGAGCCCGAGCCAGAACCGGAGCCGGAACCAGACCCCGAGCCCGAGCCCGAGCCAGAACCGGAGCCGGAACCAGACCCGGATCCGGACCCGGAGCCGAACGTGGCGCCTCAGACGGATGCGAAGACCTTGACGGTGGATGAGGATACGTCGGGTAACGCGGTGCCGGCGCTCACGGGAAGTGATGCGGACGGCACGGTGACGAGCTTCACGATCACGGAGCTGCCGAGT
>JBCDIW010000009.1:0-219557 GCA_038748515.1 Pseudomonadota bacterium | reverse complement strand
GCCCAGGCCGAAGCTTGCGGCCAGGACGAGCAGCATATCTGGTCTCTTTTTCACGGGGGATTCTTAGAAAACTCAAAAGGATTTTTGGCAAGATTCCGCAAATATGTCATGGAATAGTTGACAGAGCAAGACGTCTGCAAATTTCGGCCACGGGGCGTGAGTACGTGCTAGCGGGTCATTTCCGGTCAAAATGACAGCCTGGGAAAACGATCTGGGACAGGATCTTGGGGTCGTTTCCCGAGGTAACGCCTTTTGAAACGGTAGCTCGAGACTACAACCGCGGACGTAAACACGCGGCAGCTTCCTGGACAGGCTCTAAGATCCGACATGGGTGGTACCAGGTGAGCGCAGCATAAGTGAACAGGCGTCGGTGAACCCTCGCGTCAGCTTGGACTCAGGTAAGCCCTGTCCCGCCAGCAGGATTGAAGCCCATTCCTGCGGACTTCAGCTATCCCCATTGCCTAGGTACAGCCGATAGGCCGCATTCTCTGTTTCATCCCAGAAGCGGTAGCCGATACGCTGCAGTTGCTCCCGCGCCGCCTTTTCGTCCCCTTTGGCGACCTGCATGCCAACGAGGATACGACCGAAGGCAGCGCCGTGATTGCGGTAATGAAAGAGTGAGATGTTCCACCGCTGTCCCAGGCCGGAGAGAAATTTAAGCAAAGCGCCGGGGCGCTCGGGAAACTCCACCCGATAGACCCGCTCGGCGCCGAGCGACTGCGGCACGCGACCTCCCACCATGTAGCGGATATGCAGCTTGGCCATCTCGTTGTCGGTCAGGTCTTCGCAGTGGTAACCCTTGTTCTCCAGGTGCGCGATCAGGTGCATGAGGTCGTCGCCGCCGGGTTCAACGGTGACCCCCACAAACACCCGCGCGTCGCTCGGTCCGCTGAAGCGGTAGTTAAACTCGGTGATATTGCGACGACCCAGGGCGCCGCAGAAGCGTCTGAACGCGCCGGGCTTCTCCGGAATCGTCACGCTGATCACGGCTTCGCGCTGTTCGCCGATTTCCGTGCGTTCGGAGATATAGCGCAGGCGGTCAAAGTTCGTATTCGCGCCGGAGAGTACGGCCAGGAGCTGCTGACCCTGCACACCCTCGCGCTCGATGTAGGTTTTGAGGCCCGCCAGGGCCAGGGCGCCCGCGGGCTCAGCGATACCCCGCGTGTCCTCGAAAATGTCTTTGATGGCCGCGCACATTTCGTCGGTGCTTGCCGTGATGACTTCGTCCACCGTGTCGCGGATCACCCGGAAGGTCTCCTTGCCAACCTGGGCCACGGCGCAGCCGTCGGCAAAAAGACCGACCTCCTTCAAGGTGGCGCGGCGGCCCTTCTCCAGCGCCAGCTTCAGACATGCCGCGTCTTCAGGTTCCACGCCGATAATCCGAGTGTTCGGCCATACGTAGCGGACGTAGGCCGCTACACCTGCAAGGAGACCTCCGCCGCCAACCGGCACAAAGACGGCGTCCAGGGGTTCCTGGTGCTGACGCACGATTTCCATGCCTACGGTGCCCTGGCCGGCGATCACGTCCGGATCGTCGAACGGGTGGACGTAGGTCAGGCCGCGCTCATCGACGAGCTTCTGGGCCTGGAGCGCGGCCTCGTCAAAGCTGTCGCCGTGCAGCACGACGTGCGCGCCGCGGCTTCGCACGGCGTTCACCTTGATGCTGGGTGTAGTGCGGGGCATAACGATCGTGGCCGGCACGCCCATGCGCTGCGCCGCCATGGCCAGACCCTGGGCATGATTGCCGGCCGATGCCGCAATTACGCCGCGCTGGCGCTGCTCGATATCCATGCGCTGCATCTTGTTGTACGCCCCGCGCACCTTGAAAGAAAACACGGGCTGAAGATCTTCCCGCTTCAGCCAGATTCGGTTGTCGAAGCGCTGGGAAAGAAGGACGGCTTCATCCACGGGCGTCTCCCGCGCCACGTCGTAGACGCGGGCATCGAGGATGCGCTTGATGTAGGAGTCGGCCATGGCCTATGTGTCCGGCAAAAGGCGGCATAGTAATGCAGCGTCCAGGCTACTGCAGCAGAAGCTTGCCTGCCTTTTGGTCACAACCGGGTGGGACGGGGCGGAGGAACGTGGGCACGAGGAGAGGGACGCGGACCGCGTGGGGGACGGCACGTCTTCAGCGCACGCGGGCGACGCTCCCCAGCGACGACGTCGCAGGCTAGACTGAGCCCGCAATCACAGCCGGCGAGGCGCACAGGCCCATGGACCAGGACACCCTAAAGCAGCGCGTTGCCGCCGCCGCCCTCGAGGCTATCGAAGATCGCCTCGAGAACGATACGGTGCTCGGCATCGGCACCGGGTCCACAGCAAACTTTTTTATCGACGCTCTCGCACGCCACGCCCATCGCTTCGATGGCGCCGTGGCCAGTTCCGAGGCCAGTGCCGAGCGCCTGCGAAGCCATAAAATCCCTGTCTATGATCTAAACACCGTGAACCGGATCGAGATCTACGTGGACGGCGCCGATGAGTGCAATGCAAACCTGGAGCTGATCAAGGGTGGTGGGGCAGCGCTGACTCGCGAGAAAATCGTTGCCGCGGTAGCCCGTGAGTTCCTGTGTATCGCTGACGAGAGCAAGCGCGTCGCTATGCTCGGCGCTTTCCCGCTGCCCGTGGAAGTGATTCCCATGGCGCGGAGCCACGTCGCGCGAGAGATCGTGAAGCTGGGCGGCGATCCCATCCTGCGCGAGGGCGTCATCACTGACAACGGCAACTGCATCCTGGACGTGCACAATTTCCCCATAGCGCAGCCCCGGACGGTGGAAGCGGCGCTCAACGGGATCGTCGGCGTGGTATGCAACGGCATCTTCGCCGCGCGCCCCGCGGATCGACTGTTCCTGGGAACCACCGATGGGGTCAGCGAACTCAGGCGTCCAGAAGCTTTCCAGGATTCATGATGCCGTCGGGATCGAATACGCGCTTGATCTGCACCATGAGTTCGATCTCAGCGTCGGAACGGCTGTAGCGAAGAAAGGGCTTCTTCAGTAAACCGACGCCGTGCTCGGCGGATATGCTTCCTCCCTGGCGCGCCACCGCATCGAACACACCCTCACTCACCTCGCCGCAGCGCCGCTGGAATTCATCCATGGGCATGTCATCGGGACGCAGAACGTTGAGGTGCACGTTACCGTCGCCGATGTGCCCGAACCAGATAATCTCGAAGTCGGGATAATTCGAACTGACCACGACCTCTACTTCCTCGAGGAGAGCCGGCACCCGCGACACGGTGGTCGAGATATCGTTCTTGTAGGGCGTCCAGCGCGAGATGGTTTCGGAGATGTCCTCGCGCAGGCGCCATAGCGACTCGGCCTGGGAGAGGCTCTGACTCATGACGCCATCCGCGGCGCTGCCTTCCTCGACGCAGCGTTCAAAACACGAGAGCGCGGCCGCCACGGCGTCTTCGTCCGGTGTCTCAAACTCCAGCAACGCGTAGTACGCGCAGGACGTTGCGAAGGGGCGGGCCAGGCCCTGGTGCTCGATGACCTTGCACAGCGCTTCCTCGGAGAAGAATTCGAAGGCCTGGAGCGAAACATCGTCGCGAAAGGTGGCGAGGATACGCATGATCGACGCCATATCCGGGGAACCCAGGACCATGACGCTGCGCTCGGCGGGGGCGGCCTGCAGCCGCACGAGCACTTCAACGATAACTCCCAGGGTGCCCTCGGAGCCGATCATGAGGTGGCGCAGGTCGTAGCCGGCGTTGTTCTTGAGCAGACCGCGATTCAGATCGAGAAGCTCGCCCGTGCCCGTCACGACCTTCAAACCCGCAACCCACTCGCGCGTCATGCCATAGCGAATCACTTTGATACCACCGGCATTCGTCGCCACGTTTCCGCCGATCTGGCTCGAACCGCTCGACGCGAAATCAACGGGATAGAACAGGCCCTGCTCCGCGGCAAACTCCTGAAGCTCGGCGGTGACGACACCGGCGCCACAGGACACTGTGCGATCCGTCGCATCAAATTCGCCGATGCTGTTGAGCCGGTCGAGGGCGAGCACCAGTTCTCCGCGAGCCGCCACCGCACCGGCCGAAAGTCCGGTTCGACCGCCCGAGGGCACGACAGCGACGCGGCGTCGGCGGGCCCAGCGGACCAGTTCCTGCACTTGCTCAGGGGTACTCGGAAGAACCACCGCTCCGGGAAGTGGCTCGTGGACACGAGTCCAGTCCCGGCCATAAACGCGCAGCGAATCCGCATCGCTGCGCACACCGCGCTCGCCAACAAGCGCCGCCAGTTCGCTAAGGAGCTCGTCGCTGAAACGCAGCTCCAAAGACGCGGAACCAGGATCGGGCTGTGTCAGGTCATTCATGGGGCAGAGCGGGGGGGCGTCGCGAGGCTGCGGTAGAGGGTGGTGGACACGAAGGTCCGGGTCGGAGCGCTATGCTACCATGCGCGGCCCGCGCGGCAGGGGCCCTGTGCTAGCTGCCCAGTACCCGGTATCCCGTACCAGCCGCACAGCACCCGCGATTAAGCACTTGTTGTGAGACGGTTTCCCCTCAATGGCTCAGCAATCCCTCGAAAAAAGCAAGATCCGCATTCTGTTTCTTGAGGGGGTTCACCCCTCGGCGGTCGAGACGCTCAACCGGGCGGGCTATTTCAATATTGAGCAGCACGGCAAATCGCTGACGCCTGAGCACCTCAAGGAATCCATCGCCAGCGCGCATTTCATCGGCATCCGTTCGCGCACGCAGCTCACGGAAGACATCCTTGCCAGCGCCCCCAAGTTGATTGCCATTGGCTGCTTTTGTATCGGCACTAACCAGGTCGACGTCAATGCGGCCAGTCGCCGCGGCATCGCGGTTTTCAACGCTCCTTTTTCCAATACACGCAGCGTGGCGGAGCTGGTAATCGCCGAGGCCATTCTGCTGCTGCGCGGCTTGCCGGAGAAGAACGCCGCGGCGCACCGCGGCGAATGGCAAAAGAGCGCCGCCAACTCCTTCGAGATCCGGGGGAAGCGCCTGGGAATCGTCGGCTACGGCAATATCGGCATGCAGCTCGGAGTCATCGCCGAGGGCCTTGGAATGAAAGTCAGCTTCCACGATGTCATCAACAGGCTGCCGATCGGCAATGCGCGCCAGGTGGCCAACCTCGATACTTTGCTCGCCGAGTCGGACGTCGTGAGCCTGCACGTTCCGGAAACCCCATCCACCGCCAATATGATTGGCGCCCGCGAACTCGCCCTGATGCCCGGGGGCAGTGTGCTCATCAATGCTTCCCGGGGCACCGTGGTGAATATCGACGCACTGGCGACTGCGTTGCGGGACGGGCACGTGCGGGGAACGGCGATCGATGTCTTTCCCGTGGAGCCCCGCTCCAACGACGATGAGTTTCTGTCGCCGCTGCGCGACTTCGACAACGCGTTTCTCACGCCCCACGTTGGCGGCAGCACCATGGAAGCCCAGGCCAATATCGGCCAGGAAGTTGCCGAAAAACTGTCGCGTTATTCCGATAACGGTACGACCACAAGTTCGATTAACATGCCAGAAGTAGCTCTGCCGCCGCACGACGGCTGTCATCGGCTTTTGCACATACACCGTAACGTTCCAGGTATGCTCACAGCTATAAACACCTGCTTCTCCGACCTCGGCGTCAACATCGCCGCCCAGTACCTGCAGACCAATGAATCCGTGGGCTACGTGGTGATGGACATCGACGCTGAGCACTCGGAAACCGCCGTGCAGCGCCTTAGGTCCCTGGAAGGTACGCTCCGATGCCGGGTACTGTTCTAGCCCTGCGGGCCAGACTCGCCAGCGCGGCCACCCCGGCCACGCTTGGGCTGCTTCTCGCGATTCCGATGGACGCCGCAGCCGCTGTCACCGTGGTAGACACGGGGCAGGCGCAGTGCTGTTCGTCCATCGCGCCGGAGATGCCCCCCAACACCTATTACGGGGCCACGATGCGCCGCGACGACGACTTGAGCGTACACGCCAAGCCGTTCGTTGCTTCGCCCGAAGATCCACCCGGGAGCGTGGAGGAAATGGAGCGCCTCGTGGTAGAGGCGGAGTCGGCCTGGGGGCCGGTCGCCGGGGAGCTCTCGAGTCCGCTGCGCGGCCTGGCCGCCGCTCACATGGCCAACGAAAACTACGGAGCCGCTATAGACGCGCTGCGCCGCGGCATCCACGTGGTCCGGATGAACGAAGGACTCAATTCCCTGGCGCAGGTCGACCTGCTTGAACAGCTCATCGGCGCCCATATTCGCCGCGGCGACTATACCGCCGCCGATGCCCAGCAGACTTACCTGTACCGGGTCGTCAGCCACCGCCGCGGTCACGACGCACCGGAGCTCCGCGAGGCGACGCTGCGCTATGCCGACTGGCTGCGCGGCGCCTACCTCGGAGACCTGGGCCGCGAGCGTTTTCCCCGCCTTGTGGGCCTCCACGATCTTTACTCCGATGCGATTGAGGAAATCGAAGATGCGCTGGGCGAGAACAGTCGAGAGCTGCTGCCCTACCTGGAGGGTCGGGCGCAGCTCTCCTATCTGATTTCGGTATACCCCGGAGAGCAGCGAGGCGGGTTACAGATCGAAGCGCGGCAAATGGGAGACTTCGATATCGCCGGTGAGGCGCAGCTGCGCTTCTGGCGTCTCGAAGAGCATAACTTCCGCTACGGCAAGCAGGCGCTGCAACGTCGTGTGGACATCTACAACAATGATGCGCGGAGCACACCGGCGGAGAAAGCCGAAGCCCTGGTCGACCTGGCGGATTGGTTCCAGTGGCATCGCCAGTACGCACGCGCCATCAACGTGTACGAAGAGGCCTGGGCGGTCGCCGAAAACGACGGTGAAGCGCAGCGCTGGCTCCGGCAGACGTTCTTCGAGCCGCTGGAACTGCCGCGAGCCACGGTGTTCAGTCCTGGCGTTATCCCGCTGGGTACGATCAACAACGCCGAGGTGGCAATGCGCTTCGACGTGTCCCGCCACGGCGAAGCCAAGGACATCACCATCCTCTCCGAAGAAACGCGCGAAACGCAGTCGGGCATCACCCGTGCTTACCACTATCTGCGCAATATACGTTTCCGTCCTAAAGTAAGTGAGGGCAGCGTCGTGCGCGCCGAAGATGTCGAGCGCAGCTATCAGGTTCGCTACTGAGTGACCACAGGCAAGGTAACGGCCGCGGAAATCATTGCGAACGCCCAGGGGCTCCTGCGAGCGAGTGATGGGCCCGCGGCCCTGCGGTTGTTGCAGGAGGCCGTTGACACCGAGCCCGGCAACCACGATCTGCAGCTGAATCTTGCCATGGTGCAGCGCGCCGCCGGGGACCTCATGGCCTCGATTCGCGCCCTCAACGCCGCGCTGGCGGCGGACCCGTACTCGTTTCTGGCTCTGCTCTCCAAGGGCGCGGTGCTCGAGCAGATGGGCAAGGCGCGCCTGGCCGCCGACGTGTACCGCGATGCCCTGCGCATTGCGCCGCCTGAAGCGGGTACACCAGCGGGCCTCAAGGCGCCGATCGCCCGAGCCCAGGAGGTGGTCGCCGAGCAGGCCCAGGCTCTGGCCATGCATCTTCGCGATGTTATGTCCGCGACCCTCGGCGCCCACGCCGATGCCGACCTGCGCCGTTTTCAGGAAAGTGTGGACGTGCTCGCCGGCACCACGCGCATCTACAATGCCGAGCCGGTCCAGCTGCACTATCCCCGGCTCCCGGCGATCCCCTTCTTCGATCGCGAGCACTTTCCCTGGTTCGAAACTCTTGAAGGCGCCAGCGATACGATCTGCGACGAGCTTGCAGCGCTGCTGCACGCCGGTCTGCCGGGCTTCAAGCCCTATGTGCAGTACGAACCGGGAACGCCGGAGAACCAGTTTGCGCCACTGAATCACAACGAACGCTGGAGTTCGCTCTGGCTGTGGAAAGATGGAGAGCGCCAGGCAGAGGCAATAGCTCAGTGCCCAAAGACGACGGCGCTACTCAACGAGCTGCCCCTCTGCGATCAGCCGGGGTTCGCGCCTACAGCGTTGTTCTCAGCCCTTGCGCCGCACACGAAGATCCCACCACACACTGGCTCCACCAATACCCGGCTGCTCGTGCACCTGCCGCTGGTGCTCCCCGGGCCCGCGGGTTTTCGCGTGGGCAATGAGACGCGCGAGTGGAGTCTGGGCGAGGCCTGGGCCTTCGACGACACGATCGAACACGAGGCCTGGAATGATGCCGGCGAGACCCGGGTCATCATGATCTTCGATATCTGGAACCCGCTGCTTTCCGAGGCCGAGCGGGCCCTGGTTCGCCAACTGCTAACGAGCCATCGGGATTGGCTGGACGGCTGACTCGCGGCCCCGCGTTCGCTCGGCCAAAACCCACCGCCGACTGCCATACTCAGGCCTCGGGGAGCAGGTCGAAAGCTACGGTGATTCGCGGATCTTCGGATGCAAACGGCACCGTCCCGTGCCACATGTACGATGGAAAGAGTACGAGGGTACCGATCTCGGGCTTCACCACGCGCTGCGGAGAGAGGTCCAGGCCCAGCTCCTTCATCGGTTGCCCGAACTGGATGTATCCCGATTCGTCGTCGCCGCGGCGTACCTCCGGTGGTAGATGCACATAGAACGCCGAACTCACCCAGCCCTCAGGATGAATGTGGTTGGTATGGAAACCCTGGCCGCGCAGGCGCACGGACCAGGCCCCCGCGAAGCGGAGCCCGTCGCGGGTGGGTGAACGGTGACGCCGCGACCAGAAAGGGTGCTCATCGTCGCCGGGAAATAGTTCAACAGCCGAGGCGATTGCCGCGCGCAGCTGCTCCTCCAGCCGCGCCAGCAGCTGATGCTTTAGGCGAAACAGAAACCCATTGGTCTGCGTTCCGCCGCGGACACTCTGTTCGATGGGTCGCGCCTGATTGACATGCAGGGCCTCGAGAACCTCGCGTACGTCATTAAAGAAGGCGTCGCGGGTCTGGCCCTGCGGAGCCTGGACCGGAACGGGAACGACCATGGTGTCGTAATCCAGCAGCCAGCTCTCACGCTCGTCCCCCAGAAGCCGCCAGACCGTACCCTGGTAGGCCAGGGCCACCTGGTCGAAGGGGTCGATCTGCAGCGCCCTCTCGCAGAGGCGCGCGGCGCGCTCGCAATCCCGTGCCTTCAGCGCCAGCTCGAGAAAGGCGTGAATGACGAGCGTATTGTCTGGTGTCTTCGCAAGAAGCGATTCGAACTGCTCCAGCGCCTCCTGACTACGGCCCTGGCGGTGCGTATCCAGTGCCTCGAGGGCGAGCATTCCGGGTGTATCGGGACAGCCCAGCTCGCGAGCCTGCAGGAGCGTTCGGGACGCTTCGTCCTCACGGTCCAGGCGCTTCAGCAACTCTATTAGCGTCTGCCACAGAGCGGGATCGCTGCGCTGTGCTTCCGCGGCGGCACGCAGACTGGCCAGCGGATCGCCGGGGGCATCGGACGAGTGGCACACGCGCGCGAGCGTGCGATGCAGCCCCGCATGTTCCTTGTGTCGCTCGACCCCACGCCTCGCCCAGTCCATCGCGTCATCCAGCTCGCCGGAATCGAGCAGCGCTTCCGCAAGGTTCCGGTACAGGTCCGGCGCGCTGAAGCCCTCCTCCTCGGCGGCGATGTAAGCCTTCGCTGCCTCACTGAACTCACACTCCTGGCGAAGCAACTGCGCCAGCGCGTAGTGCAGTCGGGCTCGACGTTGGGCTTTGGCAAGCCCCTGGCGACAGCGCTCTATCGCCGCAGGAAGATCGCCGGTCTTCTGCAGGGACGCCGCGGCCAGTTCCCAGCCTTCGGATCGCTCCGGCGCGAGCTCATGCGCGGTGGTCGACGCAGCAAGCGCCTCGTCGTAGTGCTCCCGATCAAAATGGCAGAGGCCCAGGCGATGCCAGGCCTGGCTGGATTTCGGCACCAGGCCCACAAGCTCCCGGGCGCATTGCTCGGCGGGTTCCAGTTTGCGGTACTTGCGCAGGAAGCTGATGTAGGCCAGCCAGTGTTCCTCACGGAAGGGCTTTAGCGGCAAGAGGAAGCGAAAGGCACGATCAGCCAGGCCCGGATCACCCGCACGCGGCGCGGCGCGGGCCACAAGAAACAGCGCATCAGCGTTGGACGGCTCTTTCTCGAGCAAGCTTCGACAGGTGTTGAGGCAATCCTGGTAGGCACCAGCGTTCAATTGCTGTGCTGCGGTGGCCAGGAGTTGCTGTGGCGAGGGAGTCAATACTCATTCCATGCAGTGTTTAGAACATCCGATCTTAGGTGACCGTTCCTGAACGTCAAAGACAACCCGTAAACGTCACCGCGAGTACCAGGTTTCGTTGGTTGCGTACGGACCCCGAATCAGGCTTCGGCAGCCAGTCCCCGCTCTAGATGGACTGCTCGCTTGGGACGGCTCATCTCTTGGTCGTAGATCCCGTGCGGACTTCGTAGCGGGTGTCAGCCCGGCCCCGATCTACTTGAGCTGCTCGCGTAGCTCCATCGGCACCTCCGTTCTGAACAGCGCGCTCGACGGACGCTCAAGCAGACCGGCACCGGTCTGCCACCCAGCGTCGGGATGTCGCAGTGACCTCACTTGTTGTGGCCCGGGTGTGGCACTGGGGAGGGGAGGTAGGTGGCGGTGTCCTTCGAGCGCCCGTCGAGTGCCTCAAACAGTGCTCAGGCCTTGCTGGAGCTACGCGAGCAGCTCGAAGGACACCGCCACCTGCCTCCCCGTCTTTCGAAGGCAACGCACAGAGCTACGCGAGTAGCTAAAGTAGAACGCTGATAGGCTACCAGCCCCTGCCACGAAGCATTAGACATTTTCGGGCGAAAAAAAAGGGCCGGCTAATGCCGGCCCTCCTTCAGCTCTTCAGCTGCTCTCCGATCAGTAGGCGACCGTGAAGCCCGCGAAGATGTACTGACCCAGCGGGTCGTACAGGCCTGGATAGGTGTTGCCGTTCTCGAAATCGGTTACACCCTGGTAGACGCGCGGCGGACGCTCGTCGAACAGGTTGTTGATGCCGAGACGCAGCGTCGCCCAGTCCGTTACATCCCAATTCGCAGCGATGTCGATGTAGTTCATGTCATCGATGTCGAGCGGATCAGAGGATGCAACCTGATCGGTGCCCTGGATATAGCGCCAGGTCAGGTTGGCCGTAACATTCCACGGAGTTGCCCAGGTAGCCTGGAAGCGGTTCTTCAGCTCCGGGGTCGGCAGCTGACAACCACCACCGTAGATGCCTTCACAGAAGATCGATGCGGCACCGGGGAACTCCTGCTGCTCGTATTCCTCAACGAAACCGGCAATGTTGGCGATGTTGATCGTACCCAGATCGCCGATATCGAAGTTGTAGTTGATTTCTACGTCGAAACCGGTGACGGCGAGGAAGCCGATGTTCGTGCTCCGCGCGTCGATACTGTTCTCCAGCGTCTGGGGGTTGCCCAGCCAGATGGAACCCAGATCGTCACGCTGAACGGCGCTACAGAAGGTTGGATCGCCAGTGATCAGACACTGCGTCAGGGTGGTTTCAGCCTGGATACCCTGGATCGCACCTTCGATCTCGATGTTGTAGTAGTCGAAGCTCACAGACAGACCGTCGACAAATCCGGGAGTCCAGATGAAGCCCACCGTGTAGGTATCCGCTTCTTCCGGCTGGATATCCGGTGAACCACCTTCGATGTCGTTGTACTGCGACGCGGGGTTGGAGACCGGACCGCCTTGATCCCACAGCTCTCGCGTTACGCCCGTATTCGCACACTGCTCAAACGTGAAGCCGCGATCAGACAGCGGGTTGCTGAGGTCTGTGCGCTCGCAGGGCTCCTGGTCCATGGCGAACAGGGACGGAGACTCCGGACGGAACAGGTCGATGATGTTCGGAGCACGAACGGCGCGCTGGAAGCTGCCGCGGAGCTTGAAGTCATCGACGATCTGCCAGGAACCGGCCACCTTGTAGGTGTCGGTCGTGGCGCCGAAGTCGTAGTCGGAGTAGCGGTAACCTACGTCGAGGAGTACGGACTGCGCGAAGGGTGCATCCTCAACAACGGGGATGCTGGCCTCGAAGTAGACTTCGGATACGTCGTAGCGACCGCGTACCGGCACTACCGTACCCCAACCACCGGCGGTGCCGCGGATCAGATTTTCGGAACCGGTGTAACGCAGGAACTCGTCGCGGTACTCGGCACCGATTACCAACTCGACGCCGCTCTCGGCGAAGGGAGAGACCACACCGTAGTCACCCAGGGAGCCCTGGACGTAAGCCATAAACACTTCCTGGCTGGTTGTGCCGACTTCAATGTTGCCGTCACTGAGGAACTGCGCGGCTTCAGGGGTCACACCACCCGTCTCCCAGATGTTCCAGGGCACGCAGTCCGCATCGGGGTTTCCGGCCGGGTTACAGACCGGTGTTCCGTTTTCGTCGAGGACAACGTTGAGTGCCTGGTTCGTGCCTTCCACGTACACGCCGTTGATACGGTCGTTACGCATGTCCACTTCCGAGTACTGCCAGGACACGTCGTAGCGCCAGGTGTCATTGAAGTTTCCGCGCGCACCGAACACACCGCGATAGGTGGTGTGGCGCAGCTCGCCACCACGGGGACCGCCCTCAAAGGCGCGGCGACCAAGGTCAATGTCGAAGAGTTCTTCGGGATCGCCGGATGCACAGCGGCCCGTAGAACGGATCAGGTCAAGCTGCTGGTCCGACAGTAGCGGGTTGCCACAGTTGGGGTTGACCGTCGTCGCGAGGAACAGGCCCGCGGGACCGAACTGCGTGGTGGACTTCGTGTCCATGAACATAAGCTCGGTGTAGAGCTCGACGTTCTCGTTCACATCGTAGTGGGCAAAGGTACCGACCGTTACGCGCTCATCCGGGCGCTGGAAGTAGGATGGGGCGGCGAAGTTAAAGCCGCGGCCACGGCCGAGGAGGAACTCATCACCTTCAACGCGATACTGGTTGGCAGCATCGGGTGAGAAGAAGAACGTTCCCGCTTCGTTGGTGGCAGAACCCAGACACTCGCCGCTGGCGCGAACCGGGCAGGCAGAGTGGTCACGAGCAAGCTGCTCAACGCCTTCGATTTCACGGTAGCTGGCAAAGGCTGTCGCGTTACCGCGGCCGTTGTCGAAGTTGCCACCCATAATGAACGTGACGTTGCTGGCTTCACCATCCGTAGCCGTGCCCGTCGCGAAGGGATAGCCACCGCGCTCGGCTGCGCCGGCGATGTCGCCCGCGGAGTTATCGTGACGGTTGAGGGAGTACTGGTAGTCCAGCTTAACGCCCTCGAAGTCATCCATCATGATGAAGTTCACAACACCCGCCACAGCGTCAGCACCGTAGGTGGACGATGCACCACCGGTGAGCACCTCGACGCGCTCAACGAGCTGGCCGGGAATCAGGTTGATGTCCGCTGCGGAGGTCGTGCTGCTCGGCGAGTGAACCGGGAGACGGCGACCGTTCATGAGAACCAGCGTACGGCTGGCGCCGAGGCGACGCAGTTCGAGAGTAGCCGTACCGGTGGCTTCAATGGCCTGACCGGACGACTGCTCGAGCTGAATACCCGGGATTGCGGCAAGCGCATCCTCAACGCGGGTTACACCCGTGAGGGCCAGCTGCTCGGCGTCGAGCTGCGTGACCGGGCTGGACGACACCAGGTTGGCGCGCTGAATACGCGACCCGGTGACAACGACTTCCTCGACGAGCGACTCGTCCTGCGCGAAGGCAGGAGACATAAACGACGCGGACGCGCCGATAGCAGCACTTACCGCGAGGCTAAGAGGTCTCTTATGCAACATATTTTCCTTCCCCTAGAGAGTTAACGTTGTGGGAACCTTTTGCGGTCCCAAGAGTCATAAATGTATCGCTGGCCGGGCATTCCGTTGCTAGCCATACACCCGTGCCCTTTTGCTTCCACAAACACGACTGCTCATGCAGCGTGTTGGTGCGGTGACTGTTCGCGGCTTAGACGCGTTGTGCGCGCTTGCCTTGAACTCCTCCACCGACAGTTGCAGAAAGCAAAAGACTCAGGTGATTCAGTAAGGTGATTAGAACGCGGCCCTGCGAAAAGCGTTTTTGGGACGCCTCAGGACCTACGTCTCACCGATACCAATCACAATTGAGCTAACGCACTACCGACTTTGGTCGCAGTGAACCCCAACTGCGCCATCGATACTACACAGTCTTTTTCAGACATAACTGTGAAAAATTCACGTAATCTAGGCGCTTAGGAGCGCACTCTGAAGGTGTTTTCTACCCGGCTAACGGTGAGGATTTTTTACTTCGAAAGTGCTAGGCGCCGGAATGCCGGAGCGACCTCGGGAAGGGTGCTCAGCGCGGACTGACACCGACGCTCCTTCCACTTTCGATAACCGTCATGCGGTAGAAACCGAGCCAGTTGCGGTCGATACGAACCTCTGGGTTGGGCGAGCCGCGATGACGATAGCGGCCGTCGAGGCGCTGCTTCCATACCTGTCCGTTCTCAAGCCGAAACACGGTCTTTCCGGACCAACCGTTAAATTCGCCGGTGATACGCGAGACGAATTCGTACTCTTCCGTCGCCTTGCGCACTTCTTTATTGCTCTTTTGCAGCACCGTAGCGTCGCCGGCGGTGTAGCGCAGCAACCAGGCGTCAAGAGCCTCGATTTCCTCCGCAGACAACTTGCCCAGACCGCTGGCCTCGAAGTCCTCTTCACTCATCAGGCGTTTCACGCCGGGAAACGCTTTGTCGTCCGCGCCAAGCGAGCCCATCGCGAGACCAGCAAGGACGATCACAGCGACCAGAGATATCTGTCTTTTTTTTGTATTCTTCATAATAAGTAAGTATTCACTTTCATCTATAGCTAGTCGCCCTCGGCACGTTCCGCAAGCACCGCCACAGCCGGGAGCACTTTCCCCTCTACGTACTCAAGAAACGCTCCTCCACCGGTAGAGATATAGGAGACCTGTGCGGCGATGTCGAAGCGATCGATAGCCGCCAGCGTATCCCCGCCCCCGGCGATGGAAAAGGCGTCACTGGTGGCGATGGTTTCCGCAAGCGCCTTTGTCCCGGCCGCGAAGGGCCGGACCTCGAACACACCCACCGGCCCGTTCCACAGGATCGTGCCCGCTTCCCGGAGCACGCTTTCCATGGCCGCCACCGACTCCGGACCGATGTCGAGGATCATTTCCTCGACCCCGACGTCGCCTACGCCGCAGCAACGCGTCGTCGCGTCGTCGGCGATGGAGTAGGCCACAACAACGTCGATGGGCATGGGGACACTGGTCTTTGAGGCAATTCGGCGGGCCTCGGGAATCAGGTCATGCTCGCACAGGGACTTGCCTACATCAGCACCCGCAGCCGCGAGAAAGGTGTTGGCGATACCACCCCCGACTATTAAGTGGTCCACCTTTTCGGAAAGCGCGTCGAGGACGGAGAGCTTTGACGAGACCTTGGCCCCGCCGACGATGGCGACCAGAGGTCGTGCGGGCTCCGCGAGAGCTTTTTCTAACGCATCAAGCTCCGCGCTCAGCAGCGGACCGGCGCAGGCCTGGGCGGCGAAGCGCGCCACACCGTGGGTGGAAGCCTGGGCGCGGTGCGCCGTACCGAACGCATCCATGACGAACACATCGCAAAGCGCGGCATAGGCGCGGGCGAGGTCCTCGTCGTCTTTCTTCTCGCCGGCATTGAAGCGGACGTTCTCCAGAAGGCACAGGGAGCCGGCTTCGACCTCCACGCCGCCACGCCAGTCCTTGACCAGGGGCACGTCTCGGCCGAGTAGATCGCCGAGGTAGCGCGCTACCGGCGCCAGGGAATACTCCTCATCGTATTCGCCTTCGGTGGGCCGCCCGAGGTGCGACATGAGAATGACCTTGGCACCCGCACTCAGGGCCTTTTCAATAGTCGGCAGGGCGGCACGTATGCGCGCATCCGAGCTAACCACACCATCGCTCAGCGGCACGTTCAGGTCCTCGCGGATGAGCACCCGTTGGCCGGAAAGCTGAAGGTCTTCCATGCGTAAAAAGCTCGCCGCCATCTCTCTACACTCCTTACCTGTCCTTACTGTCCTTCAGGGGTCCGGCACGTCCTTAAGCAGCATCAACGCGCTGCAGCTCGTGCCAATAGCGCGCCACGTCCAGCATTCGATTGGCGTAGCCCCACTCATTGTCGAACCAGGTGAGCACTTTGACCAGCCGCGCGCCGCTAACCCGCGTCTGGCAGGCATCGACAATACTCGAGCGCGGGTCGCGATTGAAATCGCAGGACGCCAGCGGCTCATCCGTGTATCCGAGGACGCCGCTGTACGCCGTTCGCGACGCATCGAGAAGCGCGGCATTTACATCGGCCGCGCTGACATCAGCTTCCACAACCACAGTCAGGTCCATGGCGGAAACGTTCAGCGTAGGCACCCGGAGCGCCTGGGCGGTAAAGCGTCCCCCCAGAGAGGGAAGGATTCGCTCGACACCCCGGGCCAGGCCCGTATCGACGGGGATAATCGACTGCCCCGCTGCCCGCGTCTTACGCAGATCGGTGTTGTGGTACGCATCCAGAACCGGCTGATCATTCATGGCCGAATGAATTGTGGTGATTGTCCCGCTTTCTATCCCGAAAGCGGCGTCGAGGGCCGCAATAACGGGAACAATGCCATTTGTCGTACATGATGCGGCCGACACGACGCGATGTGCGGGCCTGAGCCCGGCCTGATTAATCCCGTACACGATAGTGGCGTCGACGTCTGCCTCCGCCGGTTGGGAGAAAAGCAGTCGCCGCGCTCCGGCCGCGATGTGTCGCTCCGCGGTGGCACGGTCGGTGAAGGCGCCGGAACACTCCAAAACGGTATCGATGTCATAGGCCGCCCAGTCGAGGTCTGCGATGTCTGCGGCGCGCAGTAGCCGCTTATCGCGTATCCCCCGAACGGTACGTATGCGCAGCTGTTCGTCATTCAGTAAGTCGACTTCACCGGGAAAGCGCCCGTGGGTCGAGTCGTAGCGCGTCAGGTGTGCGACGGTGGCCGCGTCTGCGAGCTCATTGATGACGACCACTTCCAACGCCTCGCGGTGTGGGCTGTCCTGGAGGGCGCGCAGCAGCGTCCGGCCGATACGCCCGAAGCCGTTGATGGCAAGGCGCTGCATCACTCAAACGGCCTCCAGCACCTCTGCAGCGCAGGACAGCAGGCCATCAACGGTGAAGCCAAAATGCTCGAACAGGGCGGAAGCCGGGGCGGACTCTCCAAAGCTGTCCATGCCGATGACGCGACCATCCAGGCCGACGAACTTGTGCCAGTAGTCGGGGTGGCCGGCTTCGATCGCCACCCGTGCGAGACAGTCGCTGGGCAGCACCGACTCGCGGTAGGCCGCGTCCTGGGCTGTAAAGACTTCGGGAGAGGGCATGGACACCACGCGTAGCCGACGACCTTCGAGACGTTCGCAGGCCGCAAGGGCAAGGGCAACTTCAGAACCCGTTGCGATGAAGACAAGCTCGGGGGCGCCATCACAGTCTTTCAACACGTAGCCGCCTCTCGCGATGGCGGCGAGCTGCTCTTCATTTCGCGCCTGATGGGCCAGCCCCTGCCGCGAAAAAACCAGCGCCGTCGGCCCGGCGCGGTGCTCCAGAGCCGCTTTCCAGGCCACGGCGGTCTCGACCGCGTCGCAGGGGCGCCAGGTTGTCATGTTCGGCGTCGCCCGCAGCGCGGTGAGCTGTTCCACGGGCTGGTGGGTCGGCCCGTCCTCTCCGAGGCCAATGGAGTCGTGGGTGTATACGAAGATACAGCGTTGGCGCATCAGAGCCGCCATGCGCACGGCATTGCGCGCGTACTCCATGAAGATAAGAAAAGTGCCGCCGTAGGGGATGAAGCCTCCGTGCAGGGCCAGGCCGTTCATGATGGCGCTCATGCCAAACTCGCGCACGCCGTAATAGATGTAGTTGCCGCTGGCGTCGGCGGCGTCGATAGCGTTGGAGTTCTTCCCCAGAGTCAGATTTGAGCCGGCGAGGTCGGCGGACCCGCCGATGAGCTCGGGGAGCGCCGGCGCCAGGGCGTTGATGGCGTTCAGCGAGGCTTTGCGTGTGGCGATGTCCTCCCCGGCACTCTGACACTCTTGGATCCATTGCGTCGCGACCTCGGCGAAGTCGGCCGGCAGTTCTCCGGCCATGCGCCGGGTGAACTCGGCGGCCAGCTCCGGATGTGCATCGCTGTAGGCCGCAAAGCTGTCGTTCCAAGCCGCTTCGGCCGCGGCGCCGCGCTCCCGCGCGTCCCAGCCGGTGTAGATTTCGTCGGGAATAAAGAAAGGCTCGTGAGTCCAACCCAGGGCGGAGCGCGCGGCGGCAACCTCGTCGGCACCGAGCGGCGAGCCATGCGTGGCGGCGGTTCCCTGTTTGTTGGGGGCGCCACGCCCGATGACCGTACGGCAGCAGATCAGGCTCGGCCGTCCCGATTCCGCCCGCGCCGCCTGCGTCGCTTCCTTCACCGCGTCCGGATCGTGTCCGTCCACGGACGGGATGACCTGCCAGCCGTAGGCGCCGAACCGCGCCGGCGTGTCATCGCTGAACCAGCCGTCAACTTCGCCGTCGATGGAGATGCCGTTGTCATCGTAGTAAACGATCAGCTTGCCCAGACCCTGGGTTCCTGCAAGGGAACATACCTCGTGCGAGATCCCCTCCATCAGACAGCCGTCGCCCACGAAGACGTAGGTGAAGTGATCGACGATTTCATGACCCGGACGATTAAACTGGGCGGCAAGGACGCGCTCGGCGAGGGCCATGCCCACGCCGTTCGCTATGCCCTGCCCGAGAGGGCCGGTCGTAGTCTCAACGCCAGGCGCGTAGCCATACTCCGGGTGCCCCGGCGTGCGGCTGTGCAGCTGGCGGAAGTTGCGCAGCTCGTCCATGGGGAGGTCATAGCCCGACAGGTGTAAAAGAGCGTAGATCAGCATCGACCCATGACCGTTGGACAGCACGAAGCGGTCGCGATTCACCCAGGCGGGGTTCGCCGGGCTATGCGATAAATAGTCGTTCCAAAGAACTTCGGCTATATCCGCCATGCCCATGGGTGCACCGGGGTGTCCGCTGTTGGCTTGCTGCACGGCGTCCATCGCGAGGGCGCGAATCGCGTTGGCTAGATCACTTCGGCTGGGCATGGAGTTTCCTGGCGGGGCGAAAAACGGCGCGCATTGTCGCGCAAGGGCGCAGCGCAGGACAATACGACCAGCAAATCTATATCAAAAAACTTTGATATAGACAGGTCAGCTGCTAGACTGCCGCCCCGATGAATACGGTAGTCCCAACATCAGCGCGCACACCTCAGGCTCAGCCACCGGGCGGTCTTGAGGAGGAGATCGCAACGCTGTGCAAGATCTGCGCGGATCCCCTGCGCCTGCGCGTGCTGCGTGTGTTGCACCAGGACGCTATGGGCGTAGGCGAACTCTGCGATGTTCTGGATGTGCGTCAGCCGGCGCTAAGCCACCACCTGAAGCTCATGAGTGCGGCGGGCCTGCTCAACAGCCAGCGCGATGGGAACCATATCTTCTATCGTCGGCGCGAATCGGCCGACAGCGACGCCGTCGCCGCCCTGTGTCAGGCCCTGTTCACGGCCGCAGACAGCCTTGAGCTCGATCGCGACACCCGCCATCGCCAGCGGGAGCTTCAGGGCCGACGCGAGGAAAACTCGCGGAGCTTTTTCCGCGACAACGCAGAGCGCTTTCGAAGTCAGCAAGATCTCATTGCCGCGCCGGAGCGCTACAGCGCCGCCGTGGAGAACGCGCTGGAGAACCTCGCGCCGGGCGGTGTTGCCCTGGAAGTGGGACCGGGCGAGGGCTGGTTGCTGCCCTTTTTGAGCGCGCGCTTTCAACGCGTCCTGGCCCTGGACAACGCCGAGACCATGCTCCAGGAAGCGAAGCACAGCGCCACCGATCACGGCCTTGAAAACATCGAGTTCATTCTCGGCGACACCAGCGCCCGGCAACTCGATGGCCTGGGCGCGGATCTCGTAGTCCTGAACATGGTTCTGCACCATACGGCGGATCCCGCCACCACGCTCCAGGAAGCGGCCCGGGCGCTCTGCCCGTCGGGAGTCCTGCTGATCACCGAGCTGTGCGAACACCGCCAGGGGTGGGCGCGGGAAAACTGCGGCGATCTGTGGCTGGGCTTCAGCCCGGAAGCGCTCAGCGGCTGGGCAACCGCCGCCGGGCTCCGCGATCTCGCGAGCAGCTACCTCGGCCAGCGCAACGGTTTCACCCTCCAGCTGCGTCTGTTCGAATCCACCGCAAAGAATCAACTGAACTAGGTATGAAGGAAATCCCATGAGTGATTACGGTACTTTCACTTCGGAATCCGTATCCGAAGGCCATCCGGACAAGATGGCCGACCAGATCTCGGACGCGATCCTTGATCACATCCTCGCCGACGACCCGGAAGCGCGCGTGGCCGTGGAGACCCTGGTAAAGACCGGCATGGTCGTAGTCGCGGGAGAGGTAACCACAAGCACGTACGTCGACCTCGAAGATGTCGTGCGCGATGTCGTCCTCGATATTGGCTACAACAATTCCGATGTTGGCTTCGACGGAGCCTCCTGCGCCGTTCTTAATGCGATCGGCAAGCAATCCCACGATATCGCCATGGGCGTTGACGAAGGGGAGGAAAAGGAACAGGGCGCCGGTGACCAGGGGCTTATGTTCGGCTACGCCAGCAATGAAACCGACGTGCTCATGCCCGCGCCGATTTACTACTCGCATCGGCTCGTAGAGCGCCAGGCGATTCTGCGCAAGAACGGCGAACTGCCCTGGCTGCGACCGGATGCCAAAAGCCAGATCTCGCTGCGCTATGAAAACGGCAAGCCCGTGGCCATCGACGCCGTGGTCCTCTCCACACAGCACGACGCCGACATATCCCAGGACGCCATCCACGAGGCCGTCATGGAACTGATCATCCGGCAGGTATTACCCGCTGAATGGCTTCACAATGACACCCGCTACCACATCAATCCCACCGGACAGTTCATCATCGGCGGCCCCGTGGGCGACTGCGGCCTGACCGGGCGCAAGATCATCGTGGATACCTACGGCGGCATGGCCCGCCACGGCGGCGGTGCATTCTCCGGAAAAGATCCGTCGAAGGTGGATCGCTCGGCCGCCTACGCCGGACGCTATGTGGCCAAAAACATCGTCGCCGCCGGCCTCGCTGAGCGCTGCGAGATCCAGGTGTCCTACGCCATCGGCGTCGCGGAGCCGACTTCCATATCGGTGAACACTTTTGGCACCGGCAGCGTAGACGACGTTCGTATCGGTGAGCTGGTTCGCGAGCACTTTGATCTGCGGCCGAAGGGGCTGATCGAGATGCTTGACCTTAAGCGGCCGATTTATCGGCAGACGGCGGCTTATGGGCATTTTGGTCGGGAGGAAGCTGATTTTACATGGGAGAAGACAGACAAAGCTGAAGCACTGAAAGCTTCAGTCTAGGAGCCGTGTCCGGGGAAGGACTCTGTAGTACGGGGCGCGCGACGAGAAGCTGCTGCTTGAGGGACGCTAAAAGACGCCATCCCTGGCAGGCTTATCGATCGCCATCCATGGCGATCGGTACCCTCAAGCAGCAGCTTCCCGCCACACACCCCTCGCGACATAGCGTACTTCTCGGCTCGGTGCACTCCAGGCATAGCTAAGCAGAGAACAACTGAACGATTCAGACCGGGCACCATCGACGCTTAGGTCTACGCAAACGCAGAGCTGGTGGCGGGGTTCGCCTCGCGGGGGTACCGATCGACAGGGATGTCGATCGATAAGCCCGCCAGGGATGGCGCTGTTTGGCGTCCCCCGCGAGGCGAACCCCGCCGCCGGCTCCGAATTACGCTCTGACCCAGAAGCGCGTTGTCGCGCTGCGGGTGGAGTAACACAGGTTTAATCACGACTAAGGACGCAAACCATGAGCACAGTGACAAAGATCAACACGACCCCGGACTACCGGGTAGCGGATATCAGCCTCGCCGACTGGGGCCGCCGGGAGCTGGAGATTGCCGAGGGCGAGATGCCGGCGCTGATGGCGCTTCGGGAGCAGTACCAGGACAAGCAGCCGCTGGCCGGCGCGAAGATTCTGGGTTGTATCCACATGACCATCCAGACCGGCGTGCTTATCGAGACGCTGATCGCACTGGGCGCTGAGGTTCGCTGGTCTTCCTGCAACATCTTTTCTACCCAGGACCACGCGGCCGCCGCCATCGCCGCCGCGGGCGTGCCCGTCTTCGCCTGGAAGGGCGAGACCGAGGAGGAGTACGAGTGGTGCATCGAGCAGACCATCTTGAAGGATGGGCAGCCCTGGGACGCCAACATGATCCTCGATGACGGCGGCGACCTCACGGCGATGCTGCACGACAAGTACCCGCAGATGCTCGACATCATCCACGGTATTACGGAAGAGACCACGACCGGCGTCCACCGCCTTTACGAGATGCTTGAGGCCGGCACGCTCAAGGTTCCAGCGGTCAACGTCAACGACTCGGTCACGAAGTCGAAGAACGACAACAAGTACGGCTGTCGCCACAGCCTCAACGACGCCATCAAGCGCGCCACGGATCACCTTATGGCCGGCAAGCGCGCTCTGGTAATCGGCTACGGCGATGTGGGCAAGGGCTCCGCTCAGTCCCTGCGTCAGGAAGGCATGATCGTGCGGATTACGGAGATCGATCCGATCTGCGCCATGCAGGCTTGCATGGACGGCTTCGAGGTGGTGTCTCCCTACATCGACGGTGTCGACGACGGCAGCGAAGACTGCATCGATCGCGACCTGCTCAGCCGCACCGACCTGCTCGTGACGACCACGGGCAACTTCAACGTCTGTAACTCCCGCATGCTCGGCGCCGTCAAGAGCGGCGCCGTGGTCTGCAACATCGGCCACTTCGACAATGAGATCGACACCGCCTACATGCGTCGCGAGTGGGAATGGGAAGAGGTCAAGCCGCAGGTGCACAAGGTCTACCGCAACCAGGCCGAAAACGATCACCTGCTGCTCCTCGCCGAAGGGCGTCTGGTAAATCTCGGCAACGCCACGGGTCACCCCTCGCGCATCATGGATGGCTCCTTCGCCAACCAGGTGCTGGCGCAGATCTATCTCTACGAGCGTCGCTTCGCCGATCTCGAAGACAGCATGAAGCCCTCGGCTCTGAAGGTGGAAGTGCTGCCCAAGAAGCTCGACGAGGAAGTCGCTGCGCACATGGTGGCGGGCTTCGGCGGTGTGGTCACACGCCTTACGCAGGAGCAGGCGGACTACATCAACGTTTCTGTGGACGGTCCGTTCAAGGGCGAAGACTACAAGTACTGAGTACGTGGGTATGGGCAGCAAGCCGGCGATCAGCTTCGAATACTTCCCGCCCAAGACGGAAGCGGGACGTGACAAGCTGCTGGGCGAGACCACCGACGCGTTGGAGGCGGTCAAGCCCGGCTACTATTCCGTGACCTATGGGGCCGGCGGCTCGACCCGCGACAATACCCGGGGCGCGGTGCTGGCGCTCAAAGAGCGCGGCCTGAGCGTCGCGCCACATCTGAGCTTCGGGTTGGATGGCGAGGAGGTGATCCTCGACCTGCTCAATAGCTACCGGGAGGCGGGCGTTGACCGCCTCGTCGCCCTCCGCGGCGACCTGCCCTCGGGTATCGGCGGCGGTTCGCGACTGGTTTACGCCAACGAGCTCGTCGAGTTCATCCGCAAGCACACCGGCGATCACTTCCATATCGAAGTGGCCGCCTACCCGGAAATCCATCCGCAGGCCGATAGCTACGAAAGTGACGTACGCTACCTGAAGGGGAAGTTCGATGCCGGTGCCAATGCCGGCATTACGCAGTACTTCTACAACGTGGACGCGTACTTCTACTTCCTCGACCGCTGCGCCGATGCCGGCATAGACAAGCCGATCTATGCCGGCGTCATGCCCATCACCAACTATGCCAATCTCGCGCGCTTTTCCGCCAAAAGCGGCGCAGAGCTGCCCCGCTGGATCACCCGGCGTCTGGATGGCTTTGCCGACGATAGTAAGAGTATCCGTGCCTTCGGTATCGAGGTGGTCACACAGCTCTGCGAGACCCTCGTGGAAAACGGAGCGCCGGGCATCCACTTCTACACTATGAACCAGGCACAGCCCACGCTGCAGATATGCCGCAATCTGGGGCTGTGACGAATTAGCGTAGCCGTGCTGCGGCCCCGTTTCTTTACTCACCAAGCCCTGGCCGAGGGAGCCAGTCTGACGCTCGAAGCGGAACCTTCGAGACATATTGCCAAGGCGCTACGCATGCGGGCGAACGACCGGCTGTGCCTGTTCTGCGGTGATGGATGCGAGGCTGTCGCCGTTATCACGGCCATCGACCGTCACGGCGTCAGCGTCCGCATTGAGGCGCTGCGGGAAGTGGACCGGGAGTCGCCGCTTCGCGTCACGCTGGCGATCTCGCTGTCGCGAGGCGATCGCATGGACACCATCGTGCAGAAAGCCACGGAGCTTGGAGTTGCAGAGATCTGGCCGCTGATCAGTGGGCGTACCGGGGTGCGCCTCGACGCCTCGCGCCTTGAGCGCAAGCAGCAGCACTGGCGGAAAATCGCGATCAGCGCCTGTGAACAGTGTGGTCGCAACCAGTTGCCCGGCATCCGTGCGCCGGCATCCCTGGATGATGTGCTGCGCCGTTCTCGGAATGCAGCCGATCTGCGCTTGATTCTGCACCCGGGCTTCGACGGAGAACCCGCACAGCCTCGAATGCCGACAACGGCCGGCTCACTTCTGCTTCTTGTCGGACCCGAGGGCGGCTTTGGCGATGCCGAGGTCGGCACGGCGCGCGAAGCCGGCTTTGACACTCTGCGACTGGGCCCACGCGTCTTGCGCACGGAAACGGCACCGTTGGCCGCCATCGCCGTGGCTCAGGCGCGCTGGGGAGACTTCAGCGAGTTCGGATAATTCGGCGGCCACAGTAGCGTCTCTGCTTGCCTGCATCGGGACCATCTCGTACCGTGCGCTTTTGTCGCAGAGGCTGCTGCATGACCATCAAGCTTGGCGTCGTGATGGATCCCATCGCCGCGATCAACTACAAGAAAGACAGCACCATGGCCATGCTCTGGGCCGCTGCCGACCGCGGCTGGTCGCTCTACTACATGGAGCCCGCGGATCTGTCCCTGGAGCAGGGCGAGCCCGCCGCGCGCATGGCACCCCTGGAAGTATTTCGCGATCCCGAACGCTGGTATGCCCTCGGCGAGGCGCAGAGGCAGTCTCTGGGCGAGCTGGATGTGATTCTGATGCGCCGGGACCCACCCTTCGATAACGAGTATATCTACGCCACGTATATCCTCGAGGCAGCGGAGCGACAGGGCACGCTGGTTGTGAATCGCTGTCACTCGCTGCGCGATTGCAACGAAAAGGTCTTCGCCACCCAGTTTCCTGAGTGCTGTCCGCCGGTACTGGTGAGTGGCGACACCGAGCAGCTCAAAGCCTTCCACGTCGAACACCAGGATGTGATCTTTAAACCGCTCGACGGCATGGGCGGCGCTTCCATATTCCGCGTTCGCAGTGACGACCCGAACCTCAACGTCATCCTCGAGACACTCACCGACTTCGGCAAACGCACGATCATGGCGCAGCGCTACCTTCCCGCGATCAGCGAAGGCGACAAGCGCATATTGATGATCGAGGGTGAGCCCATTCCCTATTGCCTGGCACGGCTCCCATCCCAGGGAGAAACGCGCGGAAATCTCGCCGCCGGGGGAACCGGACGCGCGCAGCCCCTGAGCGACCGGGACCTCGAAATCGCAAGGCGCGTCGGCCCGTCGCTGCGTGAGCGGGGACTGATCTTCGTAGGCCTCGACGTAATCGGCGACTACCTCACGGAAATCAACGTCACCAGTCCCACCTGCATCCGTGAAATTGACGCCGCCTTCGATACGGATATTGGCGGCAAGCTCATGGACGCAATTCTCGGACGCATGGACAACGCCGAGGCGCGATGAACGCAGACGCTTCCGAAAGCAACGACCGGCTGCTTCTGGCCGTGGTTGTTGCGAGCGCGCTGCATGCCATGGTGATCTTTGGCGTGGGCTTCGACGCCCTGCGCAGCCGCGCCGACTTTCGCCAGGTGGAGGTCACTCTCGTGCAGAACCGGACGCGGGCACCGCGCGACGCCGACCACATCGCTCAGGCAAACCAGCGCGGCAGCGGCAGCGAGGCGCAGCGCAACGCCCCATCGGCGGCGCCCGCCGCACTGCCCCAGCCAACCACGACCGTGGCCGCGGTCGCTCAGATGAGCTCGGGCCGGGAACGGCTGGCGGCGCCGGTAATTACAACTCTGGATGCCGGCAAAAAGATCGTCGATCGCCGGGGAGAGCGCCCCGACGACGTAGACCAGCGAGCCACGGAGCAGGAGCTGGCGCGGCTCAACCGCGAGCTCGCGCGGCTCGAGGCGAGTCTGGATGAGGCGCGGGACGGTAGCAGTGCCAACGCCAGGGTACGTCGCCTCGACGCCGTATCCGCCCGGGCAGCCGTGGACGCCGCCTATCTCGCCGAGTGGCGAAAACGCGTTGAAGCCGTCGGAAACCAGTACTACCCGGAAGCGTCACTCCGCTACGGCATCTACGGGAGCCTACGTCTGCTCGTAACGGTTCGCTCAAGCGGTGATCTTGAAGACATACGGGTACTCAAACCGTCTGGCCAGGCGGTCCTCGACGAGGCGGCAATTCGCATTCTGCGCATGGCAGCGCCATTCCCGCCGTTCCCGGAAGAACTGCGGGCAACAACGGACAAGCTCGAAATCGTGCGCACATGGCAATTCGAGGAAAACCCGCTAAGCTCGCAATAGACAGGATCGCCGGCCCACGAAGGCCGGGCGACGCGACAGGCCTGGGAGGGCAACATAAGCGGTGCAGGCATCGAGCAGCGATAGCCTCAGAGACCATTTTCTTCTCGCCATGCCGGGCCTCGATACCGGCCTGTTCAGCGGAAGCATCACCTATATCTGCGAGCACGGCGAAGCCGGCGCCATGGGCCTTGTGATCAATCAGCCCCTGGAACTTTCCCTCGAAGAGATCTTCGACCACCTTGATATAGCGACAGCGGCGGACTTCCACGACCGACCGGTCCTTGCCGGCGGACCGGTGCAGGTGGACCATGGCTTCGTCCTGCATCCGAGTGACGATGACAGCTGGGATTCAACGCTGCAGGTCACCCGGGAAATCCGCCTGACAACATCCCAGGATGTGCTGCGTGCGATCGCCGCGGGTCGTGGACCGGAGCGCTTTGTGATCGCCCTGGGTTATGCCGGCTGGTCCGCGGGTCAGCTCGAGGACGAAATCGGAAGTAACAGCTGGCTCACCCTGCCTGCAGAGCACAGCATCATCTTCGACACGCCGATTGAGCAGCGCGTCAGCGCGGCCGCGTCCATCCTCGGTATCGACATGAACCTTCTCACCACGCAGGCCGGCCACGCCTGAACCGAGCGCCCGTATTTGTCCACTGTGTCCGCGACTCGTCTCCTGGCGATCGACTATGGCCTGCGCCAGATCGGCGTCGCCGTGGGAAACGCGGTGCTGGGCACAACCCAGCCCCTGGGCGTTCTTTCCGCTCGGGACGGCCAGCCCGACTGGACTCAGGTCCAAGCGCTTCTGACTGAATGGCAACCGGACCTCGTGGTCGTCGGTGATCCACTGCACATGGATGGCAGCGTGAGTGAACTGGCGCAGCGTGCACGGCGCTTTGCCCGGCGGGTTCACGGACGCTTTGGTGTTGAGGTGGCCATGATGGATGAACGCCTCACCAGCTTCGACGTGAAAACCCGGGCGCGCAGTCTCGGCCATGATGGCGACTTTCAGCGCCGTCCCGTAGACAGTCTGGCGGCGGAGCTGATTCTCCGCGACTGGCTGAACCAGCGTGGCGACGTCAGCGGATGAGATCGACGTCGAGGTCGACGGTTTCCGAGAATCCGCGCTTTTTGTCGAGCATCTTTATGCCAAGACGGACTTCGTTCGTGGAGTCGGCGCAGCGCATCGCTTCGTCCGCGTCAATCAGACCCTCCTCGTAGCGCTTAAGCAGCGACTGGTCGAGCGTCTGCATGCCCTGCTCCGTCGACCGCGCCATCACTTCCTTGATCAGATGCACATCGCCTTTGCGGATGTGGTCGGCAATCAATGGTGAATTGAGAAGCACCTCCATGACCGGCACACGCCCCTTGCCATCGAAGCGCGGCAGGAGAAGCTGGGCAATCATCGCGCGGAGATTGAGCGACAGGTCCATAAGCACCTGCGGATGGCGCTCGGTGGGAAAGAAACTCAGGATGCGGTCGACCGCCTGATTGGCGTTGTTCGCGTGCAGCGTGCACAAACAGAGGTGGCCCGTCTCCGCAAAGGTCAGCGCCTGAGCCATGGTCTCGGCGGAGCGGACCTCGCCGATCAGGATCACATCCGGCGCCTGGCGCAGAGCGTTGCGCAGACCAATTTCAAAGGAGTCCGTATCCAGACCGACCTCACGCTGTGTGATCAGACATCCCGCGTGGTCGTGAATAAACTCGATGGGGTCTTCGATGGAGAGAATGTGTCCACGGCTGTTGCGGTTGCGGTAGCCGACCATGGCGGCGAGGGAGGTGGACTTACCCGTACCCGTACCGCCCACGAACATCACGAGGCCGCGCTTCGCCATGGCGAGATCGGCAACGATCGGCGGCAGATCCAGATCCTCGAAACGCGGTATCTCGGTTTTAATGCGCCTGAGAACGAGGCCGTAGAACCCCCGCTGAATAAATGCGCTGGCGCGAAAGCGTCCATGCTCCTCCGTGGCGATCGCGTAGTTGCACTCGTGATCGCGGAGGAATTCGGTTTGCTGCTCCACAGTCATGGTATCGAGGACCAGCTCCTGGACGGCGTCTTCGCTGAGCGACTGCCTGGAGATAGCGTGCACTTCGCCATGCACCTTGATGGAGGGCGCGGCGCGGGCGGTGATGAAGCCGTCGGAGGCCTCGGCGTTGATCATGGCTTCCAGCAGAAATGCAATCTTCATGGATGGCTCCTTCCGCTTCGTTGCCGGGGAGCAGCAGGCTCGCCCACCGCTACCACAAGGCTCAGAAATTCTCCGGCATTCTGGCTTTCTCGCGGGCCGCTTCGCGGCTGATGATGCGCTTGTCGACCAGGTCTTTCAGACATTGGTCCATGGTCTGCATGCCCACCGCCTGTCCGGTCTGGATCGCCGAGTACATCTGCGCCACCTTGTCCTCGCGGATCAGGTTCCGGATTGCCGCTGTCGCGCGCATGATTTCGTGGGCCGCGACGCGTCCCCCGGCGGTACGTTTGAGAAGCGTCTGCGAAATGACCGCCTGCAGCGATTCCGAGAGCATGGAGCGAACCATAGCTTTTTCCGCGGCGGGGAATACATCGATGACGCGGTCAATGGTCTTTGCGGCTGACGTGGTGTGTAGCGTGCCGAAAACCAGGTGTCCGGTCTCCGATGCGGTCAGCGCCAGACGGATAGTCTCGAGGTCGCGCATCTCGCCGACCAGGATGATGTCCGGGTCTTCGCGCAGGGCGCTGCGCAGGGCCTCGGCAAAGCCGAGGGTATCGCGATGTACCTCACGCTGGTTGACCAGGCACTTGCGGCTCTCGTGGACGAATTCGATGGGGTCTTCAATGGTGAGGATATGCTGGTAACGATGGTCGTTGATAAAGTCGATCATCGCGGCCAGGGTCGTAGACTTACCCGAGCCCGTGGGGCCGGTGACCAGCACGAGGCCGCGCGGCAACATGCTGATATCGCGAAATACCTGGCCCATGCCGAGGTCTTCCATACTGAGAACCTTGGACGGGATGGTACGAAACACGCCGCCGGCGCCGCGGTTCTGATTGAACGCGTTCACCCGGAAACGCGCGACCCCCGGTACCTCGAAAGAGAAGTCCGTCTCGAGAAACTCCTCAAAGTCCTTGCGCTGCTTGTCGTTCATGATGTCGTACATCAGATCGTGCACCTGCTTGTGCTCAAGCGGTGGCAGATTGATGCGACGCACGTCACCGTCGACGCGGATCATGGGCGGCAGGCCCGCGGAAAGGTGCAGGTCCGATGCGCCCTGTTTGGCGCTGAACGCGAGCAGTTCGGTGATGTCCATGCGAGCCAGGCTCCCTTTTCCGGTATCGGGTACTTCCTGTGCGGCTTCCGGGGCTCGTTTAGAACCTTTTCAGAGGCCTTTCAGAGGCTTTTTCGGAGACCCGTTCAAAGCCTCCTTCACATAACCTTTCAAAGACCCGCCCCGGCGCTGCACGGTGTTTATACGATGTGCTCTTATGCTCTCTCAGTGGTGCGACAACCCTGGATCGGGGATTGCTCGCGCCTTTAGTCAACCCAGAGCTCGCCTGAAAGCTGCTTGCCCTGAGGCCACTCTGCGGACCCGGATCACGGCCGCTTTTCGGCCCGCGTGATCGCATTCACTAAAGCCCGCGCATTAGACGACTCACTCGCGAAAAAATGCAATGCTGCGGCAACGCTCGGCCCTACGCTCGGCTGTTCGCGCTACCTTACGCGAGACCACACACGCGACCACACACGCAACCAGAGTCATAAGCCGATTTAAGTAACCGACGCCGCGGCCGACTCGCTACCATTACGCCATGAACCAATCTCCTATCGACGCCAATATATCAAAGGTGCTGGAGCAGGTGAGCATCGCCTGCGCGCAGTATGGTCGAAGCCGCGACTCCGTTCGCGTTCTCGCGGTCAGCAAGACTCAGGACGCGGTGGCGGTGCGTCGCGCCGCCGCCTGCGGACTGCGCGAGTTCGGCGAAAACTACCTTCAGGAAGCTTTGCCCAAGATCGAGGCCTGCGCGGACCTCGACCTGTGCTGGCACTTTATCGGCCCGCTGCAGTCGAACAAGACGCGATCCGTAGCGGAACACTTTGACTGGATTCACAGCGTGGATCGGGAAAAGCTGCTGCGTCGCCTCAGCGATCAACGACCTGAGTCACTCGATCCTCTGAATGTATGCCTGCAGGTCAATATCTCCCGGGAGGTCAGCAAAGCCGGCGTGAGCCCCGGGGAGCTCGATACATTGCTTGCTCTCACCGACGCCCTACCACGGCTTCGCCTTCGCGGACTCATGGCCATTCCGGCAGCGGCAGAGGGTTTCGAAGCGCAGCGCGAGCCTCTCGATGCCCTGGCGGCGCTCTTCGAGGACGCCCGACGCCGCTATCCGGGCATGGACACGCTGTCGATGGGCATGTCAGCAGACCTTGCCGCCGCGGTGGCGGCCGGCAGCACTATGCTTCGCGTTGGAACTGCCATATTCGGCCCCCGCGCAAAGCGGCAGTGATCGGTCCACGACCCATGTATACTTCGGCGCCCCGGAGCGAGCGAGCCCCGGTGCCCTGAAACCATCCCGGTCAGACTGACAACCACATCGAACTGATGGCATGAACGCAATTAACGAAATTTCGCTTTATCTCGTACAGACCGCGATCGGCATTTACCTGCTGATCATGCTCATGCGCTTTGTACTGCAGCTGGTGCTGGCGGATTTCTACAACCCCATTTCCCAGTTCCTCGTGCGTGCCACCAATCCCCTGGTTCTGCCGCTGCGGCGCATACTCCCCGCCCGCGGTCGCATCGACGCGGCATCGCTGCTCCTGGCGATACTGATACAGTTCATCGGCATCATTGTGGTGCTCGCGATTTTCGGCAGTTCACTGCCGAGCGCGAGCCTGTTACTGGCCTGGTCCGTAGTTGGCGTGGCCGCTCTGCTGGTTAAGATCTACTTTTTTTCGCTGATCGGAACGATCATTTTGAGCTGGATCGCACCGGGCACCTCAAATCCCGCCGCCTACCTCATGTACCAGATCTCGGAGCCCGTGATAGCGCCTTTCCGTCGCCTGTTACCCGCGATGGGAGGCATCGATTTTTCTCCCATACTGGTGTTGATCATTTTCCGGGTGGTGGATATCGCTCTGCGCAATATCGCGCAGGGCCTGCAGCTTAATCCGATACTCGTTGTGGGTATCTGAGCCTTGGCTCACCCGACCCATGGAATCCTCCGTTGGCATTGTTAGCCCCCGCACGGCGCGCTTTTCCGAGCCGCTGAGACTCGCCGGCGGGCGAAGCCTCCCGAGCTGGGAGCTGGTCTTTGAGACCTATGGCGAACTCAACGCGACGGCGAGCAACGCTGTCCTGATCTGCCATGCCCTGTCCGGGCATCACCACGCCGCGGGTCGTCATGCGCCGGAGGATCGCAAGCCCGGGTGGTGGGATACGTGCATCGGGCCGGGCAAACCGATCGACACGAATCGCTTTTTCGTGGTGTCGCTCAACAACATCGGCGGCTGCCATGGCTCCACCGGGCCCAACAGCATCAATGAACAAACGGGCGAGGCCTGGGGTCCTGATTTCCCCCAGCCCCGGGTCGAAGACTGGGTCGACGCGCAGGCCTCCCTCGCCGACTTCCTGGGCATCGATAGCTGGGCCGCGGTCATCGGCGGAAGCCTCGGCGGCATGCAGGCGATGTGCTGGTCCCTGCGCTATCCCGAGCGCATCCGGCACTGCCTGGTCATCGCCGCCGCCCTCAAACTCAGCGCGCAGAACATCGCGTTCAATGAAATCGCCCGCAACGCGATCATCTCGGACCCGGGTTTTGAAGGCGGCCATTACCTGCGCGCCGGAACACGACCCGCCCAGGGACTGGCGCTTGCCCGGATGGTAGGTCACATCACCTATCTCTCCGACGACGCGATGGCATCACGCTTTGGTCGCGAGCTCCAGGCCAAGGAAAACGGCGAGACGGGCGGCGAATTCCAGGTTGAGAGCTATTTGCGCTATCAGGGCCGGCAGTTTTCCGGCAGCTTCGATGCGAACACCTACATCCTCATGACCCGGGCTCTGGACCTTTTCGACCTTGCGCACGAGGACGGCGGGGATGCGCGGCGCGCCTTTCAGCGCTCGTCCTGCAATTTCCTCGTTCTGTCCTTTTCCACGGACTGGCGCTTCTCGCCCGCGAGGTCGCGCGAGATCGTAGACGCGCTCCTCGCCGCCGAGCGGCCCGTGAGCTACGCGGAGATCGAAGCCGCCGAGGGCCACGACGCTTTCCTGCTGCCCATTCCCCGCTATCTCGCAGTGCTCGAAGCCTACCTGCGCCGGGTGAGCACGTGATGCGCCAGGACTTCACCCATATCCTGCGCTGGATCCGCCCCGACGCGCGGATTCTCGACCTGGGCTGCGGAGACGGGGAGTTTCTCGCCCTCCTGCGCGATGAGCGCCGCGCCCGGTGCCTGGGCATCGAGATCGATGAGGAGTCCATAACTCAAGCGCTTGATCGCGGCCTCGACATCATCGAGCAGGATCTGGACGGCGGCCTTGCCAATTTTCCCGATCAGAGCTTTGACGTCGTGGTCATGGCACACGCGCTGCAGGCGGTGCATTACCCGGACCGGGTCCTGGACGAAATGCTGCGCATCGGTCGCGAGTGCGTGGTGACCTTTCCGAATTTTGGCCAGTGGCGCTGCCGTGTACACCTTATGTCCCGAGGGCGTATGCCCGTTTCGCGCTTCCTGCCGTATAACTGGTACGACACGCCGAACATCCATTTTTGCACCGTGCGCGACTTCGAAACCCTGTGCCGACATCGCGGCATCAAGATTCTGGATCGGGATATGATCGGTGGCGGCTCCGGCGCTTCGATCCTTGCCCGGCGCATACCGAACCTGTTTGCGACCACGGCGATCTATCACATCAGCCGGTGAGGCCCCCCATGATCAATTGCCTGCGCCAGCGGCGAGGAGCTGCAATCAGCCTGACGGTGACCTGGCTCCTGCTCGTGTCCCCGAACTCGCTCGCACAGCTTTCCGAGCGCTTCGGCCCCTACGAACTGCACTACAGCATCGTCAACACCACCTTTCTCGAGCCGGCGGTGGCCGCCGAGTACGGGATCACCCGGGGACGCCGGCGCGCCATCATCAACCTGTCGCTGCGCGAACACCTGGACGATGGGACTACCGTCGCCCGTACCATGGACCTCGACGGAAGCAGCCGCGATCTCACCGCCCAGAGCATCGCCTTCGACTTCCTGGAAGTGCGCGAAGGTCCGGCCATCTACTACATCGGTGAATTCAAATTCATCAACCGTGAGTACCGCTTTTTCGATGTGAACTTCGCGGCCGGAGGCCGAGAAGAGCGCTACGACTTCAGCTTCAAACACCAGATGTACATCAATGACTGACCGGGGAGCGCGCACCGAACTCGCGGGAGAGCTGGTGCTCGCATCGGGCAACCGGGGTAAGCTCGCCGAGTTCGAACAGCTGTTCCAAGCCCTGCCCGTAGTGCTGCGCCGGCAGGACCAATTCGATGTTGTCCCCGCGGAGGAAACGGCATCCACCTTCATCGAGAATGCGCTGCTCAAGGCCCGCGCCGCAGCGGCGCAGACGGGACGTCCCGCCCTGGCCGATGATTCCGGCCTCGCCGTGGACGCGCTGGGCGGTGCGCCGGGAATCCGATCGGCGCGCTTCGCGGCGGATGCCGGGGCGAGCGGTGCCGCTGAGGACCGCGACGCGGCCAATCGTCGTCACCTCCTTGCGGTAATGCGCGACGTTGATCCTGACAAGCGGGGCGCCGCCTTTCACTGTGCCCTGGTACTGCTGCTACACGCCGAGGATCCGGTTCCCGTGATCGTCGAAGGCCGCTGGCGTGGCGCTATCCTGGAAAAGGAACGCGGTACGGGGGGCTTCGGCTACGACCCTCTGTTTTTCGTCCCTGACCTGAACAAGAGCGCCGCGGAGCTGGACGCCGGCTTGAAGAACCGCATCAGCCACCGGGGCCTGGCGACGAAGGCGCTGTTGGCCCGTCTTACGGCGCGCTGAGCCGCAACGGGGATGCGGACGTCGATGCGATTCCCGGCCACGCAGACAACGCTCACAAGTACGGATATACCGTTGTCGGTTTACGTGCACCTGCCCTGGTGCGAGCGGAAGTGCCCTTACTGCGATTTCAATTCACACGAAACGCGGCGCGTACCGGAAGACGCCTATATCGATGCGCTCCTTACCGACCTCCAGGGCGAACTGCGCGCGTGTCCGGCGCTCGAAGCACGAAGTATCGAAAGCGTGTTCATCGGTGGTGGCACACCGAGCCTGTTCAGCGTTGCTGGCATTGCTCGTCTCCTCGACGGCCTGCGTGCGTGCCTGCGCATGGAGGCGACCCGCGAGATCACCATGGAGGCCAATCCCGGAAGCACGGAGCGGGAACGCCTCGCCGGTTTTTCAGCCGCGGGGGTCACGCGCTTCTCGATGGGTATCCAGAGCCTCAATGATTGCAGCCTCGAAGCGCTCGGTCGCGTACACGACCGCCATGACGCCCTGCGCGCTATGCAGGCGGCGCTCGCGTCCGGGGCGGACAGCGTGAATGTTGACCTCATGCACGGACTGCCTGGGCAGAGCGTCGCTGACGGCCTCGCCGATCTCGCTACGGCGCTTACCGCCGATCCCAAGCACCTGTCCTGGTATCAATTGACCATCGAGCCCAATACGCGCTTCTACAGCTCGCCGCCGCCGCTGCCCGATGAGGAAACGCTTGCGGAGCTGGAGGAGCGCGGGGCGCAGCGCCTCATCGCCGCGGGCTATCAACGCTATGAAGTATCGGCCTGGGCAAAACCGGGATATGAATGCCAACACAATCTTAACTACTGGCGCTTCGGTGATTATCTGGGCCTGGGCGCCGGCGCTCATGGCAAGGTCACGGAGCCCGACCGGGGCGTACTCCGGTACCGCAAGACTCGTCAGCCCGAGGCCTATATGGCGCCGCGGGGTACGCAGCGACGCGACGGCCGCTATCTGAGCTCCGCGGATTTATGCGGCGAGTTCATGCTCAACGCGCTGCGCCTTACGAATGGTTTCGACATCGCGCTGTTCGAGGAACGGACCGGCCGGTCCTTTGATGAGGTGTCCGCCACTGTCTCGGAACTCGTGGATCGAGGACTCATGGAGAACCGTGATTCGACGCTGCGCGCCACAGCGCTGGGACGGCGTTTCCTCGATGATCTGGTGTCGCGATTCTTTGAGTGCGAGCCGGTCGCCAAGGACGCCGTCCTTGCGTCTACTCATTCCCCGAGCCGATAGATCAGGTCCCATACCCCGTGTCCCAGACGCTCACCTCGCGCCTCGAACTTGGTACGGGGTCGCTCCGGGGGACGTTCTGAGTAATTGCCCGTCCCTGCGCAGTTGTAGAGTAAGGGGCTGGCATCCAGGACCTCGAGCATGTGCTCGGCATAGGGCTCCCAGTCCGTGGCGAGATGCAGCATGCCCTGGGGGGCGAGCCGCGAGCACAGCAGTTCGACAAACGAAGGCTGAATAAGTCGGCGCTTGTGATGGCGCTTCTTATGCCAGGGATCCGGAAAGTAGATGTTGACGCGCTGCAGGCTCCCGGGCGCAAGGGCATGCTCCAGTACCTCCACGGCGTCGTGGCAGAACACGCGCAGATTAACGAGGCCGTGCTCGGCAATGCCGCTGAGGAGTTTTCCCACACCCGGACGGTGCACTTCCACACCGATGAACTGCGTCTCGGGCGCCGCCCGCGCCATGGTGAGCAGGGACGCACCCATACCAAAGCCGATCTCCAGCACGCGATCGCCGCTGGCTCCGAATACGGCATCCAGATCGATAGGCGCGGGGGTCGCCGGGCACGGGAGACCAAAGCGCGGCCAGCCCTCATCGAGGCCGCGCTGCTGGGACTCGGTCATGCGTCCGGCGCGCAGCACGAAGCTGCGTACACGCCGCGGCCGCTGGGGCTGCTCGTCGTTCATGGGTGCGCGCGGGAGTGAAGGTCAGACTCTAGGATGCGGACACGGTCCAGGCCGCGGCAGCGAGGCACAGCCAACCGCCAATGAGTGCCAGGCCACCGAGCGGTGTGATCGCGCCCATCCAGCGGAGTCCGCTAAAACTGAGGATGTAGAGGCTTCCGGAAAAGACACAGATACCGGCAATAAAGAGTAGCGCGCTTGATCGCAGCAATGCCGAAGCGGGGACCTGCAGCATCAGCAGTCCAACGGCGAGGAGCGCAAGGCTGTGATAGAACTGGTACTGCACCGCGGTTTCAAAAATACCCAACGCGTAGTCGTCGAGGCGGTTTCGCAGGGCGTGAGCACCGAATGCCCCTAAAGCTACGCAAAGGAAACCGCTAATCGCGGCGAGCGTCAGGGTAAGCTGGGTCATGGTTTCTTGTCTGTTTACAGCGCCGGGTTACTTCGCGATGCGAGTATCCCACGACTTGCGGTGGACCCTGCGGTGGACCCCGACGCGATGGCCCGGGCGATCAGGCGACGAGCTGTCCGCGAATCTTTTTCATCGCCGCCTGCTCAAGCTGGCGAATGCGTTCGGCGGACACGCCGTACTCGGCGGCGAGCTCGTGCAGCGTAGCCTTATCATCCGTAAGCCAGCGTCGCGCCAGGATGTCGCGGCTGCGTTCATCCAGTTCAGCGATCGCTCTGTGTAAACGGGCCTGGTTGTCACTCTGCCACTCGCTGTCTTCTACGCTCTGCGCAGGATCGGCGGTGTTGTCTTCCAGGAAGTGCTGCGGCGCCTGCCAGGCGTCTTCGTCGTCGGCGTCACTCGGTGCATCAAAGGCCATGTCGCGGCTGGCGAGGCGGCCCTCCATGCGCTGCACTTCTTTCACATCAACCCCGAGGTCATCGGCAACCGCGCGAGCTTCCTCCGCGGTGAGCCAGGCCAGGCTCTTCTTGGCGCTGCGCAGATTGAAGAACAGCTTTCGCTGCGCCTTGGTCGTGGCCACTTTGACAATGCGCCAGTTGCGCAGAATGAACTCGTGAATTTCGGCCTTGATCCAGTGCACGGCGAAGGAAACCAGGCGCACGCCCTTGGTCGGATCGAAGCGCTTTACGGCCTTCATGAGGCCGACGTTGCCTTCCTGGATGAGATCGGCTTCGGCAAGACCGTAACCGCCATAGCTGCGCGCGATGTGTACCACGAAGCGCAGATGCGACATCACCAGCTCCCGCGCCGCCTGTACATCATCTTCATAGAAAAGACGCTCGGCGAGGCTCTGTTCGCGCTCGGCGGTCAGAATGGGGATAGCGCTTACGGCCTGTACATAGGACGCAAGATTCGCTCCGGGCACCATCTGGTCGACCGGCGAAAGCTGACGATCAGCGGCGACTCGTTCCTGAGTCGGCCCCTGGTCCATCACGGCGCTGTTCAAGGTCATGGCATTCTGCACTGCTCTATCCTCCGGAGGGCGAGTTTAGCACTCCTGTTATTAGAGTGCTAAGCCTCTCTAAGTTCCCTGAGTACTACGGATAAGCGGCAGACTTGGACCAAGATAAAGATTTTTTATTCCGAATTGTTATAAGCTTCTGTCACTGTGGCTCTATATCCCGCAGGTGCCGCGCCGCTGCCAGCCAGGCGCCAAGGAGCCCGAGGAAGGCGCCAACGAGGGCGAGCTGAAGGCTGTCGACCAGACCCAGGCCGATCAGCTCAAACCGGCTCTCGTAGGTCGCGGCGAGGGCGGCCACGGGCGTGCGAAGCGCCAGGATACCGAGCGCAACGAGCAAGGCAGCGCAGATGCCTCCGCCGAAGCCGTACCACAGTCCCGTGTAGAGAATAGGTCGGCGCACAAAGGCGTTGCTCCCGCCGACCAGCTTGCTGATGACCACCTCGTCGCGGCGACCTTCGATGGTCAGGCGGATCGTGTTGCCCACAACCAGCACCACGGCGGCGATGAGCAGGACAGCGAGAAAGCCGATAGCGCGGCGCGCGAGTCCCATGATGGCCTGCAGTCGTCGAAGCCACTGCGCGTCCACTACCACTTCCTCCACCGCGGGCAGAGCGCGGAATTGTGCTTCGAGCATGGAAACAAGGGCCTCACTGCCGTCGGCGGCCTCCACCACCAGCAGGTGGGGTAGTGGATTGTCGGGCAGACCGGACAGCAGATCGCCCATGCCGGAGTGCTCGACAAAATCCGCGAGCGCCTCATCGCGGGGCACGAAACGCACGCCCTTGACTTCATCCCGAGCGCCGATGCTCACCGCCAGTTCCTCGCCGGCGCTGACTTCCGTTCCTTCCGCGAGAAACAGTGACAGGGTCGCCGGACTGTCGATGGCGCCTCCCACGCGCGCGAGATTGTCCAACGTGACCCAGAGTCCGCTGGGAAGCGCGAGGGCCACACCGATAACGAGCCAGGTCAGCAGGCTCGCCGCGGGTTGATGCAGTACGCGGGCGAGGCTGTCTGCGGCGGACTGGCGATGGTGCCGTCGCCAGGCGCGCCAGCGGTCCACGGTGCGCGTGCGTCGCGGTCGCGCCTGCGCCGTCCCGAACCGATTAGCCGCCATCAGCCAGGTCCTCGGACTGGCGCCCGTGGTAATTCATACGTCTCCGGCGTCAGGATCATGGCCATTGTTCGGTCCGGCCTGTATCAGGCGGCCCTCTCGCAGGGTCAGGATGCGGTGCCGCAGGCGCGATATCAGCGCCAGGTCGTGGCTTGCGATCAGCACCGTGACGCCAACACGACTGAAATCCACGAACAGCTGCATGATGTCGGCGGACAGCTCGGGATCGAGATTTCCCGTGGGCTCATCGGCAAGCAGGATGCGCGGCCGGGCGACCACCGCTCGCGCAATACCCACACGCTGCTGCTCGCCGCCCGACAGGCTGAGGGGCATGGCGTGCACGCGATCCAGGAGTCCGACCTTGTCGAGGGCGGCATGAACGCGGCGATCCGTGTCGCGGTCGTCAAAACCCAGGATGTGCAAGGGCAGGGCCACGTTGTCGAAGACCGTCCGGTCCAGGAGCAACTTGTGATTCTGAAACACAACGCCAATAGACTGGCGGTGCCGTGGAATCGACCGCCGTGACAGCGCCGTCAGATCCTGACCTCCTACGACGATCCGTCCGCGGGAGGGGCGCTCCATCAGCATGATCAGGCGCAACAGCGTGCTTTTGCCGGCGCCGGAATGGCCGGTCAGGAACACCAGCTCTTCGGGCGCTATGTCGAAGCTGACTTCGCGCAGCGCGTCGTGGCTGTTTTCGTAACGCTTGCTGACGCGGTCGAAGCTGATCATGGGTCTTAGCTCCGATCGAAGAGCGCCCGGATGAAGTCGTCTGCCTCGAAGGGTCGCAGATCCTCAGGCCCTTCGCCGACGCCGATAAAGCGGATGGGAAGACCGAGCTTCCTGGCGATGGCGAAGATCACTCCACCCTTGGCCGTGCCATCGAGCTTGGTCAGGGCCAGACCGGTGACGCCGACGGCGTCGCGGAACTGATCAGCCTGGACGAGGGCGTTCTGCCCTGTCCCTGCATCGAGGACCAGAAGTACCTCGTGCGGTGCGTCCGCGTTGAGCTTACGCAGGACTCGAACCACTTTGGCCAGCTCATCCATGAGATGGGATTTGTTGGACAGGCGCCCGGCCGTGTCAGCGATGAGCACATCCACGCCCCGGGCGGTCGCCGCCTGCAGGGCATCGAAGATCACCGATGCGCTGTCGGCTCCCTGATGCTGGGCAATGACCGGAACGTCGTGGCGCTCCCCCCAGTGCTGCAACTGTTCCACGGCAGCGGCGCGAAACGTGTCTCCGGCGGCGAGCATCACGGACCGGCCCTCGGCCTGGAATCTGCGAGCCATCTTGCCGATGGTCGTCGTTTTACCCACGCCGTTTACACCGACAACAAGCAGCACGAACGGCGCCGTCCCGATCTCCAGAGGCTTCTCACAGGGCTCGAGGATAGCCGCGAGCTCCTCGCGCAGGGCGCTGAGCAGGGCCTCGGGATCAGCAAGCTCGCTGCGCGAAACGCGGGTCGTAAGCTGATCAATGATCGCGGTCGTCGCATCGATGCCCACATCCGCCATAAGCAGCTGCGACTCGATATCCTCAAGCAAGTCGTCATCGATGGACTTCCGCCCGAGGAACAGATTACCCAGACCCGCCACGAGATTGTCGCTGGTACGTCCAAGGCCACGGCGCAGCCGGGAGAAGAGCCCGGCACCGGTTTCGGCGGCGTCCGCGGTGTCAGCGACCGTGCTCTCTGGGCGTTCGGCCACGTCTTGTGCAGGCACAGTCTCCGGCGTGGGAGCGTCTTGCACGGCAGCCGATGACGCAGGGGCCGCCTCGGGGGACGGTTGCTCCGGTGCCGCAGCGTCGGGCTCCGAGAGCGACCCCGCCTCCGCATCGCTTTCGTCGAAGGGCATCGCCCCAGACACGGTGCCGATTTCCGTGGCCTCAGAGGGCGCTGTCGGCGCCCAGTTTTCCTCAAGCTGGACGTCCGAAGAATCAGCAGGCTCGTCGATCGCGGCCTCTGCCGTGGCGCTGCCGCCCGGTGCCGCATCGGCTGCCGCGGCGCGTTTGACGACGTCCGCCGCATCCCGGGTGGGATCGACATCAGGCACGGTTGCCGGAGCGCTTTCCCGGCCTGACTGCGGCGCCTCAAACAGGAATCCGTCCCAGGCCTTCCCAGGGGTTTGCGTGCCGGGAACTTCGGGAAGTTCCGGTGTAACGATGATCCTGCCCGTGGCCTCGGGAACGTCAGGTGCCGACACCTTTCCCCGCACGCCGTGCGGGATGAAAGCGCCGGAAGCTCCCGGAGCAGTCATTGGGGCTCCAGAAACGCCGGCCGCAGCACCGGGCTGCGCGACAGCCTCAGCTGTAGCGGCTGCCTGCGCAGCGGCCTTGGAAGATCGGGATTTGAAAAAACGCATGAACGAGAGAATCCGGTGGCCAGGGGGCGGCCGTTTGCTGTGCGTATCGTATCATCGGTCGGTGCACCAGGCGCGGCGACGGGAGAGTGTGTGAGGCGCAGGCAACGAAGGACAAGCCGTCCTCGCTCCGTGAGCCCCGGGGGCGCCGGGCGACTGCGTATCATCGGGGGAAATTGGCGAGGCCGGAAGCTGGATATTGCCGGCGTGGCGGGTCTGCGACCCACGGCGGACCGGCTGCGCGAAACGCTGTTTAACTGGCTCATGGCCGACGTGGCCGGCGCCCGCTGCCTCGATCTGTTTGCCGGCACCGGTGCTCTCGGCTTTGAAGCGCTGTCGCGCGGCGCGGAGCACTGCGACTTTATCGAGGTACAGATCCAAGCGGTCGCGCAGCTGCGTCAGAGCGCGGAAGTGCTGAAGGCCGAGGAAAGGGCCAGGATCGTAAACGGCAGCTGGGACGGCTTCCTCGAAACGGGGGCCGGGCCCTACGACATCGTGTTTCTCGACCCACCCTTTGACGACAACCTGCTGGATGAAGTGATCGATCAGGTTCTGGCTCGGGACTGCCTCGGCGCTTCGGCGCTGCTGTACCTTGAGTATCCTCTGGAACGCCCGCCGCATCCGCGAGAAGAACTGGAACCCTGGAAAGAGGCGCGCATAGGCGCCGTGGCAGCCTGCCTGTGGCGCGTTAGCGATTAAGTCCGGGGTGGCGGATCCGTTGTGCGCCAGGTGTCTTACTCACGGGGTTCGGCTCACGGGGTTCGGCCAGGTGTCATCACCGCGCCATGGTCGCTGCAACAAGGTGTGCATTGAGCGCGCCGGGGCTATTGATTAACATCGCACCGCGCACAGGGAAGGAAGTCAGCGGTGCCAGCAGATACCAGCGGTCGCACAGTGATCTACCCGGGGACGTTCGATCCCATCACCAATGGACACGTTGACCTCGTCGAACGCGCCGCAAAACTCTTTGATCGAGTCGTGGTAGCCATCGCCTACAGCGAGAAGAAGACTCCGCTTTTCAGTCTCGACGATCGCGTCACCCTCTGTGCCGAGTCGCTGAAGAAAATCGACAACGTTGAAGTGTGCGGCTTCAGCAACCTGCTCACGGAGTTCGCGCCGAGCGTAGGCGCCCACTGCGTACTTCGCGGTCTGCGCGCGGTCGCCGATTTCGAGTACGAGTTTCAGCTGGCCAACATGAACCGGGCGCTCAATCCGGACTTCGAGAGCGTCTTCCTCACGCCTGCGGAGCACCTTTCCTACATTTCGTCGTCGCTGGTCCGGGAGATTGCATCCCTCGGCGGTAATGTCACGCCTTTTGTGCCGACGGTGGTCTCGGACGCTCTTCGAGAGAGGTTCGCGGAAACCTAGCAAGCGGCGCGCCCGTGGGGCGGGGGCCGTCGTGTTATCTAATGCTCGGTACTATTTAGATTAACTGCCTAGATGAACTGCCTAGATCAGCGGCTTAGATCAGCGGCTTAGATCAGCGGCCTTGGTCACCTGCCCTGATTATCTGTCCTGATCCGCTTCAGCGGCAGCGGCCGCCGCCTCTTCGGCTCGCTTTTGAGCGCGTCTTTCCTTCGTTGCCCGGCGCCGTTCCACATCCTTGTAGCTGTAGCCCGGTTCAATGCATCCAAGGCAACGCATAAAAGTGGTTTCCGCGGGACCGAGCACGAGCGTCTCGGCGGACTCCGCGACCGACCCGGACAGGGCCGTCAAAGGAAGCGACACGAGAAAGGCTGCCGTTCCCGCTACCGTGAGTACAGCGCCCAGAGGCCGCGCGATCACGAGATCGCCGGCCATGGCGAAGGCACCCGGTTTTTCATCAACCGAGCTTTGCGCCCAGACCGGTGAAATGGACAGGAGTGTAGCGAGGAGCGCGGCCATCATTGTGCGGACGGTAGCCCGGGCGCTGCGCTCACGACGCCCTCCAGGCATATCGACGGCGAACCCTGCTTTCGAACAATCGACCTTCGAAAAAGTAGCTAACACGCTGATTCCTCCGCACTTAGTCCTGGCGCTCATCGCAGTTTACCGGCATCAACGCTGGCAGGCTATGCAAAAGGTGCTGGCTCGTTGGCCGAGCACGTGACTCCTCAGGAGCGTTCCACAGGTCTTGCAGGGTTCCCCGGCACGACCGTAGACGAACAGCTGCTGGGCGAAGTAGCCTGGCTTTCCGTCTCCACCGACAAAGTCACGAAGTGTTGTTCCGCCCTGATCTATAGCGTTAGTAAGTACTTGCTTAATGCTGCTGGCGAGAGCCTCGTAGCGAGCCTCGGCGACGCGTCCGGCCGCTCGGTCGGGTCGAATACCGGCGAGGAACAGCGCTTCCGTAGCGTAAATATTGCCAACACCCACAACGTTGCTCGCATCCATGATGAAGGGCTTTACCGCGATGCGGCGGCCCCGGGAGCGTCGGTAAAGATGCGCGCCGCTAAAAGCCTCGTCCAGCGGTTCCGGCCCCAGGGCTGCGAGGGGCCCAGGCGCGGTGCCGGCGTCGAACCATAAAAAACTGCCAAAGCGCCGCGGATCGTTATAGCGCAGGCATACACCGTCATCGAGGATCAGGTCGATGTGATCGTGCTTACCTGGCCTTTCCGTTTGGGTGAGAACGCGAAAGGACCCGGACATACCCAGATGAACAAGCAGCAGCCCGGCATCGAAGTGAAGCTGCAGATATTTGGCTCGACGGCTGAGGGAACGAATGCGCATGCCGGGCAGCATGGCAGACAGCTTTTCATCTACCGGCCAGCGCAGCCGCGCATCGCGGACCGTCAGAGTCCGCACAAGCCGACCCACGCAGTGAGGGGCGAGGCCCCGACGGGTGGTTTCTACTTCTGGAAGCTCAGGCATGGAGGCAGCGCAGCAGCCGGGCACAAAAAACCCCGGCATGCCGGGGTCCTGATAACGCGCGTAGCAGACGCACGCTTACTTGATTTTGCCTTCCTTATAGATCACGTGCTTGCGGGCGACGGGATCGTACTTTTTCATCTCAAGCTTATCCGGCGTGGTCCGCTTGTTCTTGTCAGTAGTGTAGAAGTGACCCGTTCCCGCGGTCGAGTTCATGCGAATCTTTTCTCTCATCGTTCCTAATCCTCGAAATCCCTGATCTCAACACCTTGTTCTCGGTACTTTAGCCTCGAAACAGGTTCGAAACCTTGGCCTGGACTTTGGCCCGGACCTTGGCCTCAAAACCTTGGCTTAAAGTCCGTGACCTCGACCCTCAGGCCTTAGCCTCGTAACGTCTTGAGATGCTCCCTGCGGCTCCTGCGCCGATCTGGGCCTCGTTGCCAAGGCTTCAACCTTGTACGACGGCTCCAGTCGATCCGGGACGCGCCCCCCGGGGTCAGACCGCCTCGCCGCGAGCACGCATCTCGGCGAGCACGGCGTCGATGCCTTTCTTGTCAATGATGCGCATGCCTTTGCTGGACACGCGCAGCCGGACAAATCGCTTTTCCGACTCCACCCAGAACCGATGGTGATGAAGGTTCGGCAAAAAACGCCGACGGGTGCGGTTCTTTGCGTGGGATACGTTGTTTCCCGTGACCGGGCGTTTACCCGTCACCTGGCAGACCTTGGCCATGTCGTCCTCGTTGGGCCCGCTTCGTCCCGGCGCCCGGCACTACGAAGAAAGCTCAATAAATACAGTGGTTTAGCATCAGTGCGGTGATGTATATGGGGCGCTGAAAATCCGCCCCTCCGCCGCGGAGCGCGACGTTATACCAGAGCCTATGTCCCGGGGCAAGTTCCGGCAGCGCTAGCGCTAGAGCAGTCCCGCTTCGGCAAAAGAATAGCTCTCCCCGCGCCCGATCACGAGGTGATCGATTACGCGCACGTCGACCAGGGCAAGGGCGTCGCGCAGCCGGTCCGTGATGCGTCGATCCGCGGCAGAAGGGGCGGCGACGCCGGAAGGGTGGTTGTGAGCGAGTATCACCGCCGCCGCCCGATACTGCAGGGCCCGCACCACAACTTCTCTCGGATAGACAGCCGCTCCGTCCAGCGTGCCGAAAAACAGATCGTCGCAACGCAGAAGACGATGCTGCACGTCGAGAAACAGGCAGCAGAAAACCTCCCTGCTGCGCGTTGCCAGATGATGCTGGAGGAAACTCCGGGTGTTCTGAGGACTCGTCAGGGCGCTGCCCCGGCGCAAACGCTGCTCAGCGCAGCGCCGGCCAAGCTCCAGTGATGCCAGTAACAACGCCAGCTTTGCGGGTCCCATGCCCGGTTCCGCCAGGAGCGTGTCGTGGTCACTGGCAAGGAGATTGGCAAGGCCATCCGACCGGCGCAGCATGCCCTCGCCCAGGGCAAGCGCCGAGGCTCCGGGGCGACCGGTGCGAAGCAGGACCGCGAGGAGTTCCGCATCCGACAGTGCTTCCACCCCGCGTTGCAGCAGCTTGTCTCGTGGACCCTCCCCCGGTCGATGGCGGGCAGCGGTCTCATGCGCTCGTTCTCTGCTTTTTTTGCGGTTCTTTGCGCTGCTTCCGCCGCTGCTCTCTCCGCCGCCGGTATCGCGGCGTTTGCCGATGCCCCTTCCGTTGCCGCCGGCGGCGCCGGCCTCGCCGCCAGGATCGGGTGCTGCTTGAACTGCTGCTTGTACTGCTGCTCGTATTGATAGTTGCCGCATGGGGAGAATTTCTCGTTCGTGCACATCCGTGTCAGAAAACACGGCAGATGCTATCGTCTCGACGCAATTTTCCCCGGCGAAGCTGGAAGATGGGACATCTAATCAATCGGCGCGTGCTTTTGGCCGTTTGTGGCGGCATCGCTGCCTATAAATCGGCGGAGCTCGTGCGGGCCCTGCAGGAAAACGGCGCCGAAGTGCGGGTTCTGATGACCCGCGGCGCCCGCGAGTTCATCACGCCGCTTACGCTGCAGGCGCTGTCCGGACACCCGGTGCACGACAGCCTCCTCGATGAGGAGGCGGAACGTGCCATGGGCCATATCGAGCTGGCTCGCTGGGCTGACCTCGTACTCATCGCGCCGGCGACGGCGGACTGTATCGCGCGGCTCGTTGCCGGGCGCGCGGACGACCTTCTCGGCGCCGTGGTACTGGCCTCGAAGGCGCCATTGCTGCTCGCCCCCGCCATGAATCAGCAGATGTGGAAAGCGCAGGCGACGCAGGACAACCTGGAAACACTGCGCCGTCGCGACGTCCGCTTCATCGGACCGGCGGAGGGCGAGCAGGCCTGTGGCGATATCGGACCGGGAAGAATGAGCGAGCCCGGGATCATTGCCGCCGCCGCGGCGGCGCAGTTCGAGAGCCGTTCCCTCGACGGACGTCGAGTGGTCGTTACCGCGGGTCCCACCCGCGAGCCGTTGGACCCGGTGCGCTTCATCTCCAATCACTCCTCCGGGCGCATGGGTTTTGCGATTGCCCGGGCAGCGGCCGAGGCGGGCGCGCGCACGGATCTGGTTTGCGGCCCCGTGACGCTGGATGCACCACCGCGGGTGCAACGTCATGACGTGACGACGGCCGAGGAGATGCTCCTGCAATGTGAAGCCCTCGCTCCGACCTGCGACGTGTTCATCGCATGCGCGGCCGTCGCCGACTACCGCCCGCTTTCGGTCGCGGAGCAGAAGATAAAGAAAAGCGCAGAAGAGCTCGAAATCCGACTGCGGCGCAACCCCGACATCCTCACGCAGATTGCGTCCCGCAAGCCGGCCCCCTATTGCGTCGGCTTTGCCGCAGAGACAGAGCGGGTCCGCGAACACGCATTGGGCAAACTCGAACGGAAAGGGCTGGATATGATTGTTGCCAATGATGTCAGCGATCCGCGCATCGGCTTCAACTCGCCGAACAACGCGGCGCTGTTGCTCTGGCCCGGTGGTGAGCGTGAGCTGCCGCTCTCATCCAAGGATTTGCTGGCCAGGACCCTCATCGAGGAAATCGCCGTGCGCTTGGCCTCAGCACGCGAGGGCAGCGCCGCATGACAGCGCCGCGTGACTTCCAGGCCGGCGTTTTCGTGTCTTCGCGTAAAGTCTATGATGACAATCGAGGGGCGCACGATGGAGCCCCGGTGCATAGCTCCCAGGGATGATCGGACTTAAGAAAAAAGCAGGCGCTAAAGGGGCGGGAACCGCCCCGGAGAACAAGGGCGCCCAGATCACATCCGGTGCCGCCCCGTCGAAGCGCAACTCCCAGGGTGTTGGTGTCGAGGGCGATGCGGTCCGGCGCACCATGCTTACCGGCTTTGCCGTCGCGATTCTGCCGGCGCTCTTCGGTCTTGCCTATCTGTTCCTGATCAGCGCACCGGCGAGGCAGTCCGCGCTGCTCAATCGCGTTGCGACGGGGTTTGCCGAGGAGCAGGCACAGCTTGTGAGCGCGTCCATGGCGAATCTCAGCCAGCGCGTACGGTCCGCTGCGCAGGCCCGGGAGGTGCAGCTGAGCATCACCCGGAGCGACCTCACCGATACCGCAGACGTCGAAGCCGCCCTGCTGGCCTACTTTCCCGACGCCGTAAGCCTGCGCCTCATTCCCTTGAACGAGCTCGGTACCGCGGATCTGGACGCGGGGCTTGGGGGACTGCGGAACCATATCGAAGTCGACCTCGTGCGGCGAGTAAGCAACAAGGAGCCGGCACCGCCCGAGGCGTATCAGGTCGAGGGCCGCTGGTTGAGTTCGATCGCACAGCTTGCAACACGGCCCGATATTCCCGAGCGCAGCGTGGTCGTCCTGATCACCCTGGACGAACAATACCTTGGCGGCCTGCTGACGCGGCCGGATCCCATGCCCGGGCGCTTCACTCTGCGGCAGCGCATCTACGGGGAGATGATCGACCGGGACGCGGAAATCGTTGCGCGCGGCTCCGGCGTGGAGGCCTATGCCCGGAGCGCCAGCGTCCCGGACACACCCTGGGAGGTCGTATTCAGCCCGGCCCAGGATCTCGTTTCCGGCGTCGCGCGGACCTCCAGGCCCAGCTACGAAGTGGTCCTGATGATCCTCGGTTTCGCGGCCGGCGCGCTCCTGTTTGTGATGATCCGATCCAGGAAGCTACTGGAACAGGAGGCCCAGCGCATCGTCGATGCGGCTGAGCACCGCACGCCGGTGCTCCTGAAGATTCCCGAGTTGCTTCCCGTAGCCCGCGATCTGCGACGGGCGACGCTGCGCAAGGCGCGTCCAGAGCCGACCTCGCCCAAGGCGGAGACTCAAGTTGCGGCCGAAGTCGGCACGGCCATGGCGGGCGTCGAGGGCCCGGCGGCGTCAGAGCTGCCTGCACATATCTTTCGCGCCTACGACATACGCGGTATCGCCGACCGCGACCTGGACGACGAAACGGTTTTCCGCATCGGCAGCGCCATCGCCACCATCGCCGGGGAAATGGGCGAACAAACCCTGGCCCTGGGTTATGACGGCAGGGCCAGCAGTCCGCGCATACGTGGCCTCCTCGAGAAAGCCCTGCAGCTCGCCGGTCGCGACGTTGTGGACATCGGTCTCGTGCCGACCCCGTTGCTGTACTTCGCGACGCAGCGCTCCGAGGCAACATCCGGGATCATGATCACCGGCAGCCACAACCCGCCCGAGTACAACGGCCTGAAGATCGTGCTCAAGGGTCAGACCCTCGCCGAGGGGGGAATCGATCGCGTACGTAAGCTTGCCCAGTCGGGGAACTTCAGCAAGGGCACGGGGCACATGATTCAGCGCAGCATGGTCAGCGCCTATCTCGACGAAGTTGTCAGTGATATCGCCATCGCCGTGCCGCTCAAGATCGTTGTCGATGCGGGCAACGGTGCCACCAGCCACATCGCCCCTTCCCTGCTCGAGGAACTGGGCTGCGAGGTGATACCGCTGTACTGCGAGGTCGATGGCAGCTTCCCGAATCGCAAACCGGATACCGGCGATGAAAGCGCTCTGGGCGGCCTTGTGGAGGCTGTGGCGGAGCATCAGGCTGATTTCGGCGTTGCCTATGACGGCGATGGGGACCGCATCGCCGTCGTGAGCGGCAGCGGACGCATACTGCGTACGGACACGCTGATGATGCTGTTTGCCCGCGATGTTGTGACCCGCCATCCCGGTGCAGACGTGGTGTATGACGTGAAATGCAGCCGCAACCTGGCACAGCTCATCACGGGTCTGGGTGGTCGACCGGTCCTGTGGAAGACCGGTCACGCGCTGATGAAACAGAAAATGGCGGAGACCGGCGCGCTTCTCGGTGGCGAGTTCTCGGGCCATATCTTCTTTGGTGAACGCTGGTATGGCTTTGATGACGCCATGTACGCCACCGGCCGTCTGGCGGAGATTATTTCTTCCCAGGAACTCAGTCTCGATGATTACATCGCGGATCTGCCCGATTCGGTCAGCACGCCGGAGATCCTCATCCCGGTACCGGACGAAGAAAAGTTTGAGCTGGTGGAGCGATTCAAGAATGAGGCCGCGTTCAGTGGCGGAAAAATCAACGACCTGGACGGACTGCGGGTCGACTTTCACGAGGGCTGGGGGCTCCTCCGCGCTTCCAATACAGGACCTAACCTGACTGCGCGTTTCGAAGCCAACGACAGTTCCAATCTTGAGAAAATCAAGAAGCAGTTCAGCGACCAGCTGGCTGCCGTGGCACCGGACCTCAAGATTCCTTTTTAGTAACCTGTTCCATCGATTTGCAAAATTTAGGCGTGTCAGCCAAGGCGCGCCCCGCCGTCTGACGCCGGCGGCCGCAACGGAGTTTTCATGTCCCTGACCCAAGATTCGGCCCTGAACGTTGCCCGCGTACTCACGGAAGCGCTGCCCTATATCCAGCGCTTTACCGGCCGTACCGTGGTGGTCAAGTTCGGCGGCAATGCGATGGTGGAAGAGAACCTGCAGGAAAGCTTCGCCCGCGACATCGTCTTGATGAAGCTGGTCGGCATGAATCCGGTGGTGGTGCACGGTGGCGGGCCGCAAATAGGACGCCTGCTCGAAAAACTCGGTATCGAAAGCCGTTTCCATGGCGGTATGCGCGTCACGGATACGGAAACCATGGACGTCGTGGAGATGGTGCTTGGCGGAAGCGTCAATAAGGCGATCGTCGCCTCCATTAATCGCGCCGGCGGCAAGGCTATTGGTGTTACGGGTAAAGACGGCGGTCTTATTCGCGCCCGGCGCCTCGATGTGCGCACGCTTCGCCCAGAGTTCGACGCCACTGAAATTGTCGACATCGGTCACGTAGGCGAGGTCCGTCAAATCGATCGTACGATTCTCGATGTGGTCATCGACTCGGACTTCATCCCGGTGATCGCACCCATCGGCGTTGATGAGGCGGGGCAGACCTACAACATCAACGCGGATCTCGTCGCGGGCAAAATCGCTCAGGTCGTGCAGGCGGAGAAGCTGATGCTGCTTACCAATGTATCCGGGCTCCTGGACGGCAACGGCGAGGTACTCACCGGTCTTTCCACCGGGAAGGTCGACGAACTCATCGCCGACGGCACCATTACCGGAGGTATGCTGCCAAAAATCAGCTGCGCCCTCGATGCCGTCAAATCGGGGGTGGCGTCGGCACATATTGTGGACGGTCGCGTGCCCCACGCCGTGTTGCTGGAGATCTTCACCGACGACGGCATGGGGACAAAAATTACCAGCCGTGGTGACATTTGAGATCGCGCTGCTAAATATCGCGCCGGGTCATTGTCCCGCCCGAGGGCAGTCGCTAGGATGACGTGGAAGCCGTCCGGGCCAGGAGACCCCGCCGCCGATGCCTAAAAACGCGCAGCGCCGTCAACAGATCCTCGAAGCCCTCGCGCAGATGCTGGAAGACAACCCCGGCGATCGCATCACGACGGCGCGCCTGGCGGCCCAGGTGGGCGTTTCCGAGGCCGCGCTGTACAGGCACTTTCCAAGCAAGGCGAAAATGTTCGAGGGACTCATCGAGTTTGCCGAAGAGGCCCTTTTCCAGCGCATTGCGCTGATCCTGCAGGAAGAGGAGGGTGCCCTTCAGCAGGCGCGGCAGATACTGTTCCTGCTGGTCAGCTTCGCGGAACGAAATCCGGGTATCAGTCGGCTGCTCGCGGGCGAAGCCCTGACCGGTGAGACGGAGCGCCTGCGCCACCGCATAAATCAGCTTATGGATCGTATCGAAACGCAGCTGCGCCAGATTTTGCGCGAAGCGGAAGTGCGCGAGGGACTGCGACCCGTACTCGCTTTGCCTCAGGCGACCAATCTGCTGTTCTGCTGCGCCGAGGGCCGCATCGTGGAATTCGTGCGCAGCGAGTTTCGGCGCAGTCCTACCCAGGGCTGGGACGAACAGTTCTCCTACCTGGCGTCAGGGCTCATGCGAGAAGTACCCCAGGCCAGCGGCGCACCGATTCGCACGGGCCTCGCCGGCGGCTGAGTGTTTCTCAGCTATCTACTCCGTCGCCCTCGACGAGGTTTTTGCGCATTTCAACAATATCGAGAAGGCTTGAGAAGCGCTCCACGTCGCGGTCATAGCTCTCATCGACGGACGCAATCTCGATCTGCCGCTCTGATATATCGCGCTCTGTAGCGTCGATCTGATCGCGGAGATCGCTGATGGAGTTCAGTACGTCGGCATCGACCTCCCGGCCCAGGCGTTCAAGGTCAGCCGCGACCGCCTGGTAATCCTCCACTTGTTGCTTCAGGGATCTGAGTCGACCCTTGAGAATGTTCACGCTGATGCGAAGCTCGCGCAGGGCCCGCTCCCGCGCGGCTTCGATGTCTTCGATGGTGCTGTAGCGTAGGAGGAGGGACTCGTCCCATTGGCGCAGTCGCTCGCGTTCAGCGGCAGCCGCGCGCTCCAACTGCTCCTGGGCATCCATATCGCGGCGCTCATCTTCATTGAGCTGCCTCGGCACAACGCTCAGCAGCGCTCCGCTCGAACTGAGCACTTCGTAGCCGTTGGCGACGTACTCCGGCGGCACCTGGTAGGCCACCACCTTGTTGCCCTCACTGTTTGTGTAGCGGTACATCTGGCGCTCCGCGGCGCCGGCCGGCTGGGGCGGTGCGAGGAACACCAGAGCGATAACGGCGGCAAGGGCGGGCGAGAGGCTCAACCGAGCGCGGTTCAAGGCGGGCCCTTCAGAGCATTGCGGAAACCGTTTCATCAACGATGCCGTCCATGGTTTCGCCAATGTACCGACAGCGGCTGCCGACTGTTTTTTTATGTCTTGCATAGGTTCAATATAGAGGCGCGGGAGTGGGCTCACAAGCGTGGCGGAAGGCCCCCGCCGGATTCACAGCGACACACCATAGCGTTCACGATAGGCACGAAGGGCCGGAAGATGCTCATCTCGCCCCGGCGAGACACGATCTGAAACGCCGGGGGCGCCGGCACCGGATACATCCCCGGCGGTATCTTTAAGGTAGGTAATGAGGTCATCCAGACAAATGATGCTCAGCACCGGAATACCCCAGCGCGCTTCAATCTCCTGAATCGCGGAAAGCTCGCCCGCGCCGCGCTCCTGCCGGTTCAGGCCGATGGCCACGCCCGCCAGGGTCGCGCCGGCGGCGTCCACCATCGCAGCTACCTCGGCCACGGCGGTGCCCGCGGTGATTACATCATCGATGACGAGCACGCGCCCGGTCAGGGGAGCTCCGACCAGTACGCCACCCTCACCATGATCCTTGGCTTCCTTTCGGTTGTAGGCAAAGGGCACATCGATGCCGTGCTCATTGGCAAGTGCAACCGCGGTCACCGCGGCGAGAGGTATACCCTTGTACGCAGGGCCAAGGAGCACGTCGAAGGTCAGGCCTTCGTCGACGATGCGCCGAGCATAGCAGCGGCCCAGGAGCGCCAGCGCGCCTCCGCTCGCAAAGGCTCCAGCATTAAAGAAGTAGGGGCTCTGGCGGCCTGACTTGAGCGTGAAATCGCCGAAGCGAAGCACCTCACAGCGGCGCGCCAGTTCAATAAACTCGCGTTGATAGTCTTGCATGGGGTTTGGGATATATGTGTCTGGCGAAGGTAAATTTGAGCATGGAACGGTGTCGTAACTGCCTTGGCAGGGCGTAGGAACTACGCCAAGAAAACCTCAGTTTCAGAAAAATCTCAAAACTCTTTCGGGCGATTCTCGATACCCCTGTGCATTTTCCCGCACCTTGACCGGCAACGGCGTGGAAAAAAGTCTCGGGCTCACGCCGAAAGACCACCGCAAAACATTGAGAGAAAACCGAAAAACCCCGAGAACACATAGAAAATACCGAACTACGGCAAAGGAACACGGCAGCACTCGGGCCAGGCACGGCTGGCTTCAAAGCGGATAAAACCATACGGAGTACTCTGTCTCCAAGCCTTTCTGTATCATGTCGGATCCAAGACCTAGGGGTGAAAAATGAGGGTTATCAGCTTCTGCGCGGATGGCCTGCGCGAAGCCGCTGCGCGCGGATTTTATGATTGGTTGGCACGCCAGGACGCCGACTTTATCTGTATCCAGGACCTTCGCTGCGCCGAATATGATCTCCAGGAAGACCGCTACTTTCCCCCGGAGTACAACGCCTATTTCTTCGATGATGTAGATGGAAAGGAAAACGGCGTGGCGATCTACTGCCGCAGTCTGCCCAAGGCCATCATGACCGGACTTGGATTCGCGGAGTTTGATATGCAGGGCCGCTATATTCAGGCCGATTATCAGGATTTGTCCATTGGCTGCATTCTTCCACCAGCGGCTCGGGACGCCGAAAGCCTCGCGGCTCAGAAGCAGTTTTTCGAACTTCTGGGACCGCACCTGCAGAAAGTCCGTAACAAGCGTCGCGACTACATTATCTGCGGAAACTGGCAGATCGAAGCCGATGGATCCGATGCGGAAGATAACGACCCCCTTCACGCCCGGGACGAATGGCTGGAAGAGCTTCTTGACGGCGGCTACGCCGATGCTTTCCGGGAAGTCAGCGCCACAGATTTTGCGCCGACGTTTTGGCCTGACGATGGCGACGGCTGGCGCACGGACCTGCAGATTATCTCCGTTGACCTCGCTGACCGCGTCGAACACGCCGCCGTGTTTACCGGTGAACGCTTTTCCAGTCACGCTCCCCTGATCATCGACTATGATTTGGAGCTCTAGGCACGTAGATTTGGAGCTCTAGGCACGTCGCGCTCAGGCCTCGGCGAGCGCTCGGCGCTGGCAGGAAATAAGCTCGCTGATCCCTGACGACGCGAGATCAAGCATTCGATCCAACTCGGCACGCTTAAACGGCGCCGCCTCGGCCGTGCCCTGTACTTCAATGAACTCTCCGCCCTCGTTCATAACCACGTTGAGGTCCGTCTCGGCGGTTGAATCCTCAGCGTAGTCGAGATCGAGAACGGCCTCGCCTTCGCAGATCCCCACGGAAACGGAAGCGATAAAATGGCGCAGCGGGTCCACGTTGATCGTTCGCGCTCGCTGCAGCGTCGTCAGCGCATCGATAAGGGCCACGAAGGCGCCGGTAATCGATGCTGTTCTCGTACCGCCATCGGCCTGCAGCACATCGCAGTCGAGCGTAATCGTGTACTCCCCAAGCCGCTTGAGATCAATCGCGGCGCGCAGCGAACGACCGATGAGGCGCTGAATCTCCAGCGTTCGTCCGCCCTGCTTACCCCGGGCGGCCTCGCGACCCATGCGCGAGCCCGTAGAACGGGGCAGCATGCCGTACTCGGCGGTGACCCATCCCTGACCGCTGCCGCGCAGAAAGCGCGGTACTCCCTCCTCAACGCTTGCGTTGCACAGCACGCGCGTGGCGCCAAAACTGATCAGCACGGAGCCCTCGGCGTGGCAGGTGAAGTGTCGCTCAATGGAGATGTCGCGGAGCTGGTCCGGCGTGCGACCGCTGGGTCTGGGCATGCGTCGATAAACCTCGGCTTAAGGGTAGCCGCAGTATACGGCGCGACCGCCGCCAGGCGGCAAACTGATACCATGGGCAGGGCAGTTTTCAGGAGAGCATTCCATGAGTGTTCAGAGCATGACGGCCTTCGCGCGCGAGGCTTCGGCGACACCCAACGCCATTGTTGTGGAGCTTCGCAGCGTCAATCACCGCTACCTCGATTGCCATTTCAAGCTGCCCGACGCTCTTCGCTCCCTGGAACCCAGGTTTCGCGAGGCCCTCAGTGCGAAGCTGGCCCGGGGCAAGATCGATTGCCTGCTGCGCATCGACAGCGACGCCGGCAGGAATGAAATACGGGTTAACCAGGAGCGCCTGGGCCAACTGGCCAGCGCCATCGATACACTGCGCGCCGGCATGGACGACCTCGCTCCCGCGTCGCCAGTGGAACTACTGAATTTTCCCGGCGTTTGCGTCGGAGCCGGACAGGATGAAGAAGCCCAGCTCACGGCGGCCATGCAGACCTTCAGTTCCGCCCTGGATACGCTGCGCGCCGCCCGGGCGCGGGAAGGCGAGCAATTGCAGGAGTTTCTTCTGAAGCGCCTCGCCTCCCTGGAAGAAGAAGCCCGGAAACTTCGGGAAGTACTGCCGGCCCTGCGTCAGGCGCAGGAGGAGCGTCTCCGTGGTCGCCTGGCGGAGGTGGAAGAGCCCGTGGACGAGGGCAGGCTGGAGCAGGAAATGGTGCTCGTTCTTCACAAAAGCGATATCGATGAAGAGCTGGATCGCCTCGACGCACACCTCATGGAAGTGAAACGCGTCCTCGACAAAGGCGGCCCCTGCGGTCGGCGCCTGGATTTCATGATGCAGGAACTCAATCGCGAGGCGAATACGATCGCGTCCAAGGCCTCTGCGAGCCTCACGACCCAGGCCGCTGTTGAGCTCAAGGTACTTATCGAACAGATGCGCGAACAGGTCCAGAATATTGAGTGATCAAAGCATGGCGGGCGGAGGATTCACCGGTTGGCCCGATAGCGTCCTGGGCGCCGCATGAGTACATCGTCGGGGACCCTGTTTACCGTGTCCGCCCCCTCGGGCGCGGGAAAGACGAGTCTCGTAAAAGCGCTTGTCGAGGCCGAGCCCAGCCTGCAGGTTTCTGTATCGCACACGACCCGAGCCATGCGGCCGGGGGAAAGCAACGGCACCAACTACCACTTCTGCGCGCGTGCGGAATTCGAGGAGATGCTTGAGCGCTCTGAATTTCTCGAGCATGCCGAAGTCTTTGGAAATCTTTACGGCACCTCACAACGCTTCGTCCAGGAGCAGCTGGCCGCGGACCAGGACGTGATCCTGGAGATCGACTGGCAGGGCGCGCAGCAGGTCAAACACCTGCTGCCCGAAACCTGCGCCATATTCATCCTTCCGCCGTCGGCCCAGGCTCTGCGCGAGCGTCTCAGCAAGCGCGGCCAGGACGACCTCGAGACGATCGAGCGCCGCCTCGCCGCCGCTGTGTCTGAGATGAGCCACTATGTTGAGGCGGACTATCTGGTCATCAACGACGTCTTCGATGTTGCGCTGAACGAACTGCGGGCCGTGGTCCAGGCTCAGCGTCTGCGCACGCGGCAGCAGTCGGAGCGCCAGGCTGAGCGCCTCGCGGGCCTTCTCGGGGGCGCGCCGGCGACGTAATTAAGGTCGTGTTTCTCGACTAGGTGATTCACCGAATTACCTATAGAATGGCGGGCTTCGCAAATTTCAGGAGTAATCCATGGCACGGGTAACCGTCGAAGACTGTCTCGAATCCGTCGACAACCGCTTTGAACTCGTAATGCTGGCCAGCAAGCGTGCGCGCCAGATCGCCACCGGAGGCAAAGAGCCCCTGGTACAGGAAGAGTCTGACAAACCCACCGTCATCGCCCTGCGCGAGATCGCCGACGGTCTGGTGAATGCCGATATGCTGCGTCGCGAAGATGAGCTCGACGCGGAAGAGGAACTGGCCGAAGTCATGGGCGCCGGCGGCGCTGAACTCGACCTGACGGCTCATCGCGTCGACACGCTGCGGAGCAACGACGAGGACTTCTGACTTGGCCGGCACGGCAGTGACGATCCCCCGGCGCGTCCTGCGCCGTTCGCGGGCCACCTCCGGTGGCGATAGCACCCGTGCAGACCATCGATGCGCTTGATGCAAAGCTCCGCTCCTATCTGGAGCGGGAGCAGACCTTAAAGGTCCGCCGCGCCTACTACTACGCCGAACAAGCCCACTACGGCCAGCAGCGCCGCAGCGGTGAGCCCTACGTGACGCACCCCCTCGCGGTCGCGAACATCCTCGCCGACATGCACATGGATCATCAGAGTCTGATGGCCGCCATGCTGCACGACGTGATAGAAGACACGGGTATCAGCAAGGACGCCATCGAGGAACAGTTCGGTGACGCCGTGGCGGACCTCGTGGACGGCGTCAGCAAGCTGACGCAGATCGAGTTCGATACGCTCGAGGAAAAACAGGCCGAGAATTTCCAAAAGATGGCGCTGGCCATGGCCCGGGACATCCGGGTGATCCTGGTCAAGCTCGCCGATCGCCTGCACAACATGCGTACCCTGGGCGTACTGCCCACGTCCAAGGCGCGGCGCATCGCCAAGGAAACGCTGGATATCTACGCCCCCATTGCCATGCGCCTGGGCATGAACTCCGTGCGCATGGAATACGAGGACCTGGGCTTCACCGCGCTCTATCCCATGCGCGCCCGCCGTATCGAGGCCGCTCGCCTCGCCGCCCGCGGCCACCGCCGCGAGCTGGTGGACAAGATCCGCACCCAGATCGAAAACGCTCTGCGCCAGGACGAGCACGAGGCCACGGTCATCGGTCGTGAGAAACACCTGTACAGCATCTACAAAAAAATGCGCTCCAAGAAGAAGTCCTTCTCGGAGATCATGGATATCTACGCGTTTCGCATCATCGTCGACTCGGTAGACAGCTGTTACCGGGTCCTCGGCTGTATCCACTCGCTTTACAAACCCGTGCCCGGCGAGTTCAAGGACTACATCGCCATTCCCAAGGCCAACGGCTATCAGTCCCTGCACACCGTGGTCATGGGCATGCACGGCGTGCCCATTGAAATCCAGATCCGCACCCAGGAAATGGAAGACATGGCGAACAACGGCATCGCCGCGCACTGGCTGTACAAGAGCGACTCGGATCGCGGCAACGGCTCCCACGCGCGGGCGCGCCAGTGGGTCCAGGGGCTCCTCGAGATGCAGCAGCGGGCCGGGAATAGCCTGGAATTCATCGAGAACGTGAAGATCGATCTGTTCCCCGACGAGATCTACATCTTCACGCCCAAAGGGCACATCATGGAGCTCCCGCGCGGCGCCACCGCCGTGGACTTCGCCTACGCCGTCCACACGGAGCTTGGCAACAGCTGCGTCGCCTGTCGCATCAACCGGCGCCTTGCGCCACTGTCGGAGCCGCTGGAAAGCGGCCAGACCGTGGAAGTCATTACCGCCGCCGGCGCCCGCCCTAACCCGTCCTGGTTCAACTACGCGATCACTGCGAAGGCGCGGAGCAACATTCGTCATTTCCTGAAGAATCAGACCCATGAAGACGCTGTGGCCCTGGGCCGGCGCATGCTGGACAAGTCCCTGAATGCCTTCGGGCTCAACGTGGATGAACTCTCGGCGGCGCGCCTGACGAGCTATCTGAAGAGCGTGAACCTCGATTCCCTGGACGCTCTCCTCGCCGACGTATCCCAGGGCAAACGCCTGCCGGTCGTTGTCGCCTCGCAGCTCGCGGGTGAAATCGACACCGTGGGGCCCGCACCTGAGCCCGGTAGCGACACGCCGCTGGCGATTCGCGGTACGGAGGGCTTCGTTGTGAGCTATGCACGCTGCTGTCGGCCGCTTCCCGGCGACGCCATTGCCGGCTACCTCAGCTCCGACAAAGGCGTGGTTGTGCACCGCGAGAACTGCCGTAACCTCGCCGAACTCCGCGACAAACCCGAGCAGTGGATACCCCTGCGCTGGGATGACGACATCTCCGGCGAGTTCCTCGCGGAGCTGCGCATCGAGGTCGAGAATCGGCGCGGCGCCATCGCGACCATCGCCACGCAGATCAACAGCATGGGCGTGAACATCGACAAGATCAGTTCCCAGGACAAGGACTACCAGTTCACCTACGTGGATCTCGACCTCCACGTTGAGAGTCGAGTCCACCTTGCACGCGTGATGCGTCGGCTGCGCGGCCAGGAATGCGTGCGCCGCGTCAGCCGTGTCTGACGCCCCTTCCCGTTCAGGCGCAGCGTCTGCGCCGAGGAGACCAGGTCTTGAACAACCGAGCGATCATTTCCACCGGCAAGGCGCCGGCCGCTATCGGGCCCTATTCCCAGGCTGTGAAGGTCGGCAATACGGTGTGGCTGTCGGGACAGATCCCACTGCATCCGGAAACCATGGAAGTGGTCGAGGGTGACATCACCGCTCAGGCCGAGCAGGTGTTTCGCAACCTCGCCGCTGTGGCTGAGGCGGCAGGTGGTTCGCTCGAAGACTCGGTAAAGATCAATATCTCGTTGACGGACCTGGGCGACTTTGGCGCCGTGAACGCGGTGATGGAGAATTTCTTTACCGAACCCTACCCCGCACGCGCCTGCGTGCAGGTGGCGGCTTTGCCCCGCGGCGTATCAGTGGAGATCGAGGCCATCCTCGCGCTCTGAAAACTGCGTCCACTCACGCAGGACATCGGCGTAGCCACTGCGAAAGTCGGGATGGCGCAAACTGAATCCGCTGTCGTGGAGCCGCTCGTTGCGTATGCGCTTGTGGCGCGGTGCGGGAGCGTCGTCGTCCGCCGTTGAGATCGGCGCGTAGGGCAAACGCAGCTGCTCGCACAGCCAGCGCTCCACCTCCTGCAGCGTAACGCAGCCGTCGTCGACCAGGTTCACCGTGGGATGAACCCGCTCGCCTTCCAGGGCGTGCACGATGTAGCCAGCGGCATCGTCGCGGTGGATTCGATTGCCGAAAACCGCAGGCTCGGACGGACGCAGACGCTGCGCGGTGACGGCGCGGAGCAGGGGACCCGGGGCATGACCGTAGAGGCCGCCGGCGCGCAGAACCACAGCGTCCGGGAAGGCGTCGCGGAAACTCTCCTCCGCATCGACGATGGCCGAGACATGCGGATCCTCAAGAGCCAGGGGCGCCGATTCATCCACCCACCCCCCGTCTTTCTCGGCATATACCCGCGTGCTCGAAAGAAAGAATGCGCGGTCCGGCCGATGCGCGCCGAAGCCGCTCACGATGCGGCGCATGGCGCCGGCGAAACCCTCACGGTAGGCATCGATATCGCGGGCGCCGGGGCTCAGGGTGACCAGCAGCGCATCGGGAGCGAGCGACTCCAATACGCGCAGGGACTCGGCATCGCTGAGATCCGCGGCAACGGCCCGCACACCCCGGGGCACTTCACTGACGCGACGCCGCAGCGCGATGGCCCGCCAGCGCGGTGGCAGGCGCGCGCTCACGCGTGCCCCGATGTCGCCAAAACCGATGATGGCAATGCTTCTGTGTTCCACGCTGGTACCCTTGGACGAGTCGGATAGGAGCAACACGAATTCCGTGACGGGAATTGTCACACAAAGCCTCGAGTCCCTGCGCGGTGTGGGACCACGCCTGGCCGAGCGACTCCAGGCCTACGGTATCGGCAACGTCGAAGATCTTCTTTTCCATCTGCCGCTGCGCTACCAGGATCGTACCCGGGTCACGTCCATCGGCGCCCTGCAGGATGGGATGGAAGTGGTTGCCGAGGGCGAGATCATGCTCGTGGACACCACCGGCGGCGGGCGCCGACGCTCGCTCATCGTCGCCCTCCAGGACGGCAGCGGAACGCTCTCGCTGCGCTTCTTTCACTTCAGTTCGGCGCAGCGCAGCGCGCTACAGCCGGGTATGCGACTGCGCTGCTTCGGCACCGTGCGGCGGCGCGGGCCGGGGCAGGCGGAGATGATTCACCCCGAGTATCGGCGCAGTGATTCATCGGCCCCGGACGCCGCCGAGGACCGGCTCACGCCGGTCTATCCCAGCACCGAGGGCATCAGCCAGAACCAGTGGCGCAAGCTCTGCGGCCAGGCCCTCGATCTCCTCGGCCGGGAACCGCCGGAAGAGCTCCTGCCACCAACGGCCGTCCGCGGCTCGCTGCGCGATGCCCTCGAGTTCCTGCACCGGCCGCCGCCGGATGTGGACCTGACCGCCCTTCGCGCCGGGCGTCATCCGGCGCAGCTGCGCCTTGCCCTCGAGGAACTGGTGGCTCAGCAGCTCTCTCTTCGCGAGCTGCGAACGCTGCAGCAAGAGCGTCCCGCACCGGCCTGCGCCGGCGGCAGCGGGCTTCTGGCTGGGTTTCTGGCGTCGCTGCCGTTTACGCCCACGGGGGCACAGCAGCGCGTGATCGACGAGATAAGCCGAGACCTGGCCGGACGCAGGCCCATGCTGCGCCTCGTACAGGGCGACGTAGGCTCGGGCAAGACCCTGGTGGCGGCCGCCGCCGCGCTCATGGCCATCGCAGCGGGCTACCAGGTGGCGGTGATGGCGCCCACGGAGCTCCTTGCCGAGCAGCACCGCATGAACTTCGCCGCCTGGTTCTCGGCGCTCGACATCTCGCAAACCTGGCTCGCCGGAAGCGTCAAGGGCCGCAGGCGCAGCGCGGCCCTCGAGGCCATCGCCCAGGGCGATGCGGCGCTGGTTATCGGCACGCATGCGCTCTTTCAGGAAGGCGTAGCCTTTGCGCGCCTCGGCCTGGTCATCGTAGATGAGCAACACCGTTTTGGCGTGCACCAGCGTCTTGCGCTGTCGGAGAAAAGCGGCGGGGACTGGCGCGCGCACCAGCTCATCATGACCGCAACCCCGATTCCCCGCACCCTGTCCATGGTGGCCTACGCCGATCTCGACTGCTCCGTGATCGACGAGCTGCCACCCGGGCGCCAGCCCGTAGGCACGGTGCTCATCGACAACCGCCGCCGCGCCGAGGTGATCGATAGGGTGGCCAACGCCTGTCGCGAAGGCCGTCAGGTCTACTGGGTGTGCACGCTTATCGAAGACTCCGACGTGCTCGAGGCGCAGGCCGCCGAGAGCAGCTTCGAGGAACTCGATCGCGAACTCGACGGCATCCCCGTGGCCCTCGTGCACGGCCGCATGAGTGCGGGTGACAAGGAAACGGTCATGGCGGCGTTCAAGGACGGCCGCTATCGCCTGCTGGTCGCAACGACCGTGATCGAAGTCGGCGTCGACGTGCCGAATGCGTCGCTCATGATCATCGAGAACCCCGAGCGCCTCGGTCTGGCCCAGCTGCACCAACTGCGCGGGCGCGTGGGGCGCGGCAGTGCGGCGAGTCATTGCGTGCTTCTTTACCAGTCACCGTTGGGGCCCCAGAGTCGGGCCCGACTGGAGGTGATGCGCGAAAGCAACGACGGTTTCTATATTGCCGAGGAAGACCTTCGGCAGCGCGGCCCCGGGGAAGTCCTGGGCACGAAGCAGACGGGCCTTCTTGAGTTCCGCGTCGCCCGGCTCCCCGAACACGACGATCTTCTCGACGCGGCGGCAAGTATCGCCGACGCTTTACAGCAGGAGGAGCCGGAACGAAGCAGGGCGGTCATACGACGCTGGACCGGAGAACGTCAGGCCTACGCGTCGGTGTAAGCGGATCGTCGAGGACTAAGCGCGCCTTCCCACCGCCTCGCTTGCACCGCCCGGCGAACTGAATCATCCTCGCCTGTCCCCCAGGCTGGTCCGAGCATGTCCGCACCCCAGTTTTCTCCGCAAAGCCCCGTCCGTGCTTCCGCTTCGCCGGTACCGGCGCCGGGCCCGCGTTGGAAACCCGAGGAGCGCTTCCCGGGCCCGCTCCTGGGTCCCGTGAGGCGCTGGCTGCTGGACGACGGCTCACTGACGCAACACCTGATCAATACCGGTCGGCGCTTTTCGGTGGAGCGATGGAAACAGCACTGGACCCGACCCACCCTTGATGAGCAGCGATTCCTGTCGATGCAACAGCGGGAGCGCGCCATGGTGCGGGAGGTCGTGCTGCGCCTGGACGAGACGCCCGTGGTCTACGCGCGATCCGTGTTTCCCGCCCAATCCCTTGAAGGGCCCCTGCTTCACCTGCGGCGGCTGGCGAATCAGAGCCTTGGAGCGTTTCTTTTCGCACGCCCCGACATGCGCCGCAGTCCCTTCGAGCTCGCTCTCATCCCCGGCGCCAATCCCTATCTTCCCGGGGCGCTGCGCCAGAAAAGCGCGGCCTGGGCCCGGCGCTCCTGTTTCGTGGTGGCCGGGAAGCGCCTGCTGGTGAGTGAGGTCTTTCTCGAAGGCTTCCAGGGCTGGCAGGCCGTAATGCCCCTGCACCGCTCCCGGCGAGGTCGCATCGACGTTACAATCGGAAGCTCTTCTTTCTGACGCAACAACCCTAATGACCGCCTCTGTTTCTCGCGAGGCCCCGGGCGACAACGATACGCCCCAGGCCTCCGGCGATGGCAAGTTCTATGCCCTCCTGCGCCTGATCCGTTGGGATCGGCCCATCGGCAGCCTGCTTCTGCTCTGGCCGACGCTCTGGGCGCTGTGGATTGCGGCGGAGGGTGTGCCCGATGTTGACCTACTGATCATTTTCGGCCTAGGCACGATCCTCATGCGCTCCGCCGGATGCATCATCAATGACCTCGCCGACCGCAAGCTGGACGGCGGCGTGACCCGCACCCGGGGGCGACCCCTGGTCACCGGCGACGTCAGCGTTAACGAGGCCCTCGCATTCTTTTTCGTGCTCTGCCTTGCCGCATTTGGTCTTGTCCTGATGACCAATCTGCTGACGGTCCTGTTGTCGGTACCGGCTCTGCTTCTCGCGTCGTGCTACCCGCTCATGAAACGCTACACGCACTTGCCGCAGGTAGTTCTCGGCCTGGCGTTTTCCTGGTCAATCCCCATGGCGTTCGCAGCACAGCTGGACGAGCTGCCGCCGGCGCTTTGGCTGCTTTTCACCGGCAACCTGCTGTGGACGATCGTTTATGACACGAAGTACGCCATGGTCGATCGCCGCGATGATCTGGAGGTGGGCATAAAGAGCACAGCCATACTCTTCGGGGAGTCCGATCGCCTGATCATTGGCGTATTACAGGTGCTGTGCCTTGCCGCGCTGACGCTGGCGGGACGACAGTTCGGCCTCGCCTGGCCTTACTTCGCTTCCCTCGTCATCGCCGCGGGCCTGTTCGTTTATCACCTTTACCTGATCCGTGAACGCGACGAGGCCGCATGTTTTCGAGCCTTTACCCACAATACCTGGGTTGGCCTGACCGTATTTCTCGGTATTGCCATGAGCTACGCCCTGCCCGGCTGACTTTGATCAACGCCGCCGGCGCCGTGCCGGCCACCGCGGACAGCCGGCCGTGAGCCTCACCATTGAAGTCCTTCGCTCCGTCGCCGATCTATCCCCGGCGCGTTGGGAGGCGCTGCGCCGTGACAGCTACCCGTTCTTCCGACACGATTTTCTGCTCGGTCTGGAGACCTCCGGCTGCACCACAGCCAGGGAGGGCTGGGAGCCGGCCCATCTCCGGCTTCGCGACGGCGAACGGGACCTGGCGATCCTGCCCGCCTTCCGCAAGACCCATTCCTACGGCGAGTACGTGTTCGATTGGGCCTGGGCCGACGCCTGGCGCCGCATGGGCCTGAGCTACTATCCCAAGTTGCTCACCGCCGCTCCCTTCACTCCCGCCACCGGACCCCGGTTGCTGCACGATGAAGCCCTGGACCCCACCGCCCTGTGGTCGGTGCTGGCAGAGCAGATGCCCGAGTTAAGCCGGACGCTCGAATGCTCCAGCTGGCACGTGCTGTTTCCTCGACGGGACGACGCCCACGCCCTGCGCGAAGCCGGGTTGCATACGCGGCACCAGGTACAGTTTCACTGGTACAACCGTGGCTACCGCGACTTCGATGACTTCCTGGACCGCTTTGCCAGCCGCAAGCGAAAGTCGCTGCGCCGAGAGCGTCGGCGCGTGGAAGAGCAGGGCGTATCGCTACGCATGCTCGACGGTACGCAGCTCACGGATCGCGATTGGGCGACGTTCCATCGCTTTTACCAGATGACCTATGCGAAGCGCTCCGGCCACGGGGGCTACCTCACGCGCAGTTTCTTTCTGGACGTGGCGCCCGGACTTGGCGAACAGGTCCTGATGGCCATCGCCGAGCGAGGAGGCGAGCCCATTGCCGGCGCGCTCTATTTCCGCGATTCAGAGACGCTCTACGGCCGCTACTGGGGCTGTATCGAGGAATACGACTGTCTGCATTTTGAAGCCTGCTACTACCAGGGCATCGAGTACTGCATCCGCGAGGGCCTCAAGCGCTTCGACCCCGGGGCTCAGGGCGAGCACAAAATCCAGCGCGGTTTCGAACCCACCACAACGCTGTCATGCCACTGGATTGCCCAGAGCGAGCTCGATGACGCTATCGGCGACTTCACGGAGCGCGAACAGCAACAGTCTGAGCGCTACCGCGAGGAAGCCTGCTCCCTGCTGCCCTTCAAGGCCGAGTCGGGCGCACCGGACGCCTGACTTTTTACATTGACGGCCCTGAGGTGATGGCGTGTCAGCACGATGCCCCGGGGGCGTCAGAGCCACGGCCGGCGCCCTGTCCCCAGCACAGCAGCCGATTGTTTGCCGGCATCGCGATGTCTTCACTGAGGGCGAACCCCGCGCCCCGCGCGCAGGCATCGACACGCTCGAAGTCGCGGATTCCGCTGGCGCCGTCGCGTTCTCGAAGCCAGCCGTCAAAGCGTTCATTGGATTCTGATGTGAAGCGCCCGTCGTAGTTGAAGGGACCATAGGCGATCAGCAGAGTGTTGGGCCCGGCGTGCTCTCCGCAGGCGGCGAAGAAGACCTCGACCGTCTCCCAGGCAACGATGTGCAGCGTATTGGCCGTGAAGAACGCGCCGGGGGCCCGCACCGGCCAGGGCGTTGCGCGGATATCGAGCGCCAGCGGCTTCGCCAGGTTGGGCAGTCCGGTGCCCACGCAACGCCGCCCCAGTATCTCGAGGGCATCGGGATGCTCGGTGGGCTGCCAGCGGATATCGGGCAGGGCCCGGGCGAAGTGAAGAGCGTGTTGTCCCGTTCCCGCGCCGATCTCAACGACACTGTCGGACTGCGCCAACAGGCGCCGCAGTTGCGCAAGGATTGGATCGCGATTGTTCGCCGCGGCCTGGGAATAGGGCAGGCCGTCGTCGGGCGACGCGTCAGGCACGCATATCAAAATCGGCAAACTCCGGTCGTCGCGTGTGCCACCAGTAAGCCATAGCGGAAAGCGGCCAGTTGTTCACCACTCTCCCCGCCGCGTTCTTGTACCAACTCTCGCAATCCCCTGCCCAGACCGTTTGTCCGAGGCGCGCCTGCAGTTCGTCGTTATAGGCGCGCTCAACCCGGGCATTGATATCCAGCGAGCGTAGATCGTGTGCCAGTAACTTGTCGATGCAGTCGACGATGTAGCCGACCTGGCGCTCGACCATGAAGATGATCGAGTTGCTGCTGAGATTGGTATTGGGCCCGTAGAGCATGAAGAAATTCGGAAAGCCGTGCGTGCACATGCCACGGTAGGCCTGCGCTCCATCGGTCCAGGCCCGCTGCAGGGTGACTCCCCCCTCGCCTCGGTACTCTACTGCACTGTGCATGGCGGAGGTCTCGAATCCCGTGGCGTAGATCAATACGTCCACCGGGCGCTCCTTGTTGTCCTCGCTCTGTACACCTTCGCAGGCGATGGCGCTGATCGGTGAAGTAACCAGCTCTACATTGGCGCGACGGAACGCGGCGTAGTAGTCGTCGGAGAGCAGGATTCGCTTGCAGCCAATGCGATAGTCGGGAGTCAGTCTGGCGCGCAGCTCCGGATCCTCAATCTCCGCATCACGATAGCTCTTCACCTGCTTCTCCCAGAGACGCAGAAGCCAGCGCGCATCGGAACGCAGCACGGGGTACAGCAGCAGCTCTCCGCACAGAAAAACAAAAAAACGACGCAGGCGCTGCAGCGGGGGGATGCGACGGAACAGCCGCTTCTCCCATCCGCGGTAGGCGCGGTTTCCGCGCCGTATCACATAGTTGGCGCTGCGCTGGTATACGTAGAGCTGTGCTACCTGGTCGGCGATCCGCGGGATGAGCTGGAGCGCGCTGGCGGCGCTGCCGATAACCGCGACGCGCTTGCCCGCCAGATCGACGCTGTGATTCCAGCGCGCTGAATGAAAGCTCTCGCCGTGGAATTTTAACTGTCCCGGAAACGCGGGAACGTGCGGCCGGTTGAGCTGGCCCAGGGCGCTGACGACGCAGCGGGCGCGGAGCCGCTGCCCGTTTTCCAGGGTAAGTACCCAGGACCCCTGATCGCGCTGCCACTCAGCCATGGAGACGGCCGTGCCCAAACGAACTCTGGGCAGTACGCCGAAGCGCTCCGCGCAGCGGCGGAAGTAGGCCTGGATCTCATCCTGTTCAGAAAAGGTCTGCGACCATTCAGGATTCGGGGCGAAGGAGTAGCTGTACAGCACGGAAGGTACGTCGCAGCCGGCCCCGGGGTAGCTGTTGTCGAGCCAGGTACCGCCGACGTCGTCGGATTTCTCCAGGATCAGGAAATTCTCGATACCGCGCCTGAGGAGCTGGATTCCCATGCACAGGCCCGACATGCCCGCGCCAATAATAATCACATCGTGCCGCGCCCGTTGCCCCGGACCTGGGTGCTGATCCTCCACGCTCACGGGCTAGGTCGGATGCCGGGGCAGGGATCTACGCTCACGCCGGCGGCGCTGCGTCGCGGGTAAACACGAGCTCCCGCGCCGTCGATTCAGAGGCATTGTAGCGATAGGCGCCGCCGCGAAACTTCTTCAGGCCGGCAAGGTTGTTAATCTCGCGATCAATGATGAAGCGCGCCATCTGGCCGCGCGCTTTCTTCGCAAAAAAGCTCAGCACGCGATACTTACCGTTCTTCAGGTCTTTGAATACCGGCGTCACCACATCAGCGTCGAGCAGGCCGGGCTTAACGGCCTTGAAGTACTCCGTGGAAGCCAGATTCACGAGCACCGCCGAGCCCGACTTCTTCAGCTGCCGGTTCAGGCTGCGCGTCAGTTCTTCTCCCCAGAAGTCGTAGAGGTTTTTCCCGCCCCGGTTCTCAAAGCGCAACCCCATCTCCAGACGATAGGCTTGCATGAGATCAAGCGGGCGCAGCACGCCGTAGAGTCCGGAAAGAATCCGCAGGTGCTTCTGGGCATAGGCCAGCTGTGCAGCGTTCATCGTGTCCGCCTCAAGGCCGGTATACACATCGCCCTTGAAAGCCAACACCGCCTGTTTGGCGTTATCGATGCTGAAGGGCCGGTGCCAGTCCATAAAGCGCTGATGGTTCAGGTTGGCGATGGCCTCCGATACGCCCATGAGGCTGCGGATGGCCGCGGGATCGAGCTCCCGCGCATCGTCAACGAGCTCGGCGGCGCGATCGAGAAACTCCGGCTGTGTGGCCCTTCGCGTATGTGCTGCGCTTTCGAAGTCCAGGGTTTTGGCGGGGGAAATCACGCTGAGCATGAGTGAATAATCCTTGGATTTTAGCTTTGCATTCGGTGAGCGGTAGGCCCGCTCCCGGTGTGTGCCGGGCCGCGGCCGCGGCTATGATACTCTCGCGCATTGCACAGGAAAAAGGCACGGCAGCTTGGCTGAGGATCTGCGCCAGGGCTCACACCCCAGTGATACGGAGAATGCCAGACGCCGGCCTCTTTCCCGATTTGTTGCCACCATTGACCGCTTCACCGCCCGGCTCGGTCGTCTTCTTGCCTGGTGCGCTCTCTTCATGGCGCTGCTGATCTGCGCTGTGGTAGTCCTACGTTACGGCTTCGCCCGCGGCTCAATTGCGATGCAGGAAGCAGTGACCTACCTGCACGGTTCCCTCTTCATGCTCGGAGCGGCCTTCGCCCTTCAGCGGGGCGCGCATGTGCGCGTCGACATTTTTTACCGCGACTTCAATGAACGGCAGCGGGCCTGGGTGGATACGCTTGGCGGTATCGTTTTTCTGCTGCCGCTGTGCGCCGTGATTTTCTTTGGCAGCCTCAGCTATGTCGCCGACGCCTGGGCCATACGTGAAAGCTCGCCGGAGCCCGGAGGCATTCCCTACCTGTACCTCCTCAAGACCCTCCTTCCCCTGATGGCGGCCAACCTGGCGCTGGCGGGCACGGCTGAGATTCTGCGCAACGCTCAGCGCCTGGTCCTGGAGCCGGCGGCCTGATGCACGGCAGCATTGCACTGTGGATGTTTGCCTGTGTCTGCGTTTTGCTGATGTTCGGCTATCCCGTCGCCTTCACGCTGGCCGGGACAGCCCTGATGTTTGCGGCCGTAGGCAGCATCGCGGGCAGCTTCGATCCGTCATTCCTCGGCGCCCTTCCCGGACGCCTCTTCGGTACGATCAGCAACGTCACACTGATCGCCGTACCGCTGTTTGTACTGATGGGTGTGGTGCTGGAGAAGTCGCGGGTAGCGGAAGAGCTGCTCGAAAGCATGGCGGCCCTCCTCGGCCGCCTGCGTGGCGGCCTGGCGATTTCCGTAGTACTCGTGGGTGCACTCCTGGCCGCGAGTACCGGCATCGTGGGGGCGACGGTGGTCACCATGGGCCTCCTGTCGCTGCCCAGCATGCTGCGCGCGGGTTACGGCCCGGGCATCGCCACCGGCACCATCTGCGCAACGGGCACGCTCGGACAGATCATTCCGCCCTCAATCGCGCTGGTCCTGCTCGGCGACATCCTCTCCAGCGCCTACCAGCAGGCGCAGCTGCGCCTGAACGTCTTCAATCCGCAGACCGTCTCCGTCGGTGATCTGTTTGTCGGCGCCATCATTCCCGGACTGATGCTGGTAGGAACATACTGCCTGTATCTTTTTGTCGTCGCCCTCCTGAAGCCCGATACCGTTCCCCAGGCCAGCGCCAAGCAGATGTCCTGGCGCAAACTTCTCGACGGGCTGGTGCCGCCGCTGCTTTTGATCGTTGTCGTGCTGGGCTCAATCCTGGGCGGTGTCGCCACCCCCACCGAGGCTGCCGGTGTGGGAGCCGCCGGTGCGCTGCTGCTCGCCGTCCTGCGTCGGGAGCTCGGCCGCCAGCGCCTGCAGGAAATCCTCGAAAGTACGTTGGAAGTTACCGCCATGGTGTTCATGATCCTCATCGGAGCAGCGGTGTTCTCCCTGGTTTTCCGGGGCTTCGGCGGAGAGGAGCTGATCGAGGCCTTCTTCCGCGATCTTCCTGGCGGCGCTTTCAGCGCCACCCTGGTGGTCATGGTGGTTATCTTTCTCCTGGGCTTCGTCCTAGATTTCATCGAGATCACCTTCGTCGTCGTGCCGATCGTCGGTCCGATCCTGCTGATGATGGGTATCGATCCCGTGTGGCTGGGCATCATGATCGCCATCAATCTGCAGACGTCCTTTTTGACCCCGCCCTTTGGTTTTGCCCTGTTCTATCTGCGCGGCGTGGCGCCCAGCAGCGTGCCAACGACAGCCATCTATCGCGGCGTGATACCCTTCATAGCAATTCAGCTGCTGGTGCTCGCCACCCTCTGGATCTGGCCGTCCCTGGCCACCTGGTTACCGCAACACCTCTGACCACGGCAGGATTCCTGCAATGAGTGACATCGATACGAATCCGGTTCCGCAGGGCGAACTGGCCCTGCAGACCATCGCCATGCCGCGGGACACGAATGCGTCCGGGGATATTTTTGGCGGTTGGCTGCTGTCGCAGATGGATCTGGCCGGTGCTATCACGGCCGGCGAAGTCGCCGCGGGCCGCGTCGCGACCGTGGCCGTCGAAGGCATGGCGTTCATAACCCCGGTCCACGTCGGGGCGGTGGTTTCCTGTTACTGCGATGTGATCGAGATCGGCCGCTCGTCGATTCGGATCATGGTGGAGGTATGGATCAACTCACCCCATGACGGTGAGCCCATCAAAGTGACCGAAGGTGAGTTCGTCTACGTTGCGATCGACGGCGATCGACGGACGCGTACAATTAAGCAGGTCTGACCCCGGAAAGGATCCGACGCCTTGCGAACAGTCCGCTGCGTGCTGCCATCACCTGGCGAGCGTCACTCAGCGGGTATCAGCTCACCCATGACGTTGCGGCGGGCGTTGATGTAAGACTGTTCCGATATCTCGTGGTAGGCGCGAACGTTCTCCAGGAACGCCGAAAACGAGGCATGCACCCGGGCGGCCAGCGGGTCGCTGCTGATGAGCGCTTCCATGGCCTCTTCACTGCCGCGATACAGCGCGGCGAGCACGTCGTCGGGGAGACGGCGTAGTTTCACATTGTGTGTTTCCACCAACTCGCGCAGCGCGCGATTGTTGCGCGCGGTGAACTCGTCGAGCATATCGAGATTCGCTGCCCGCGACGCGTGGGTCACGATTTGTTGCAGGTCCACCGGCAGCGCATTGAACGCGTCTTCGTTGACGATGATTTCGAGCATGGATCCGGGCTCGTGCCAGCCCGGATAGTAGTAATACTCAGCGATCTCATGGAGGCCCAGGGCCAGATCGTTGTAGGGACCGACCCACTCCACGGCGTCTATCACCCCGGTCTGCAGGGCCGTGTATACCTCGCCCCCGGGAATGCGTACCGCCTCACCCCCGGCAGCGCTGAACACCTCGCCCGCCAGACCGGGGATGCGCATGCGCAGACCGCGGAGGTCATCCACGGAACGGATCTCGCGGTTGAACCAGCCGGCCATCTGGACACCGGTACTGCCGCCGGCAAAGGGGATGATTCCCGCGGGCGCGTAGGCCTCGCGATAGAGATCGATGCCACCACCGTAGTGGAGCCAACCGTTCATTTCCTGCGCCGTCATGCCAAAGGGCACCGCCGTGAAAAACACCGAGGAGGGAATCTTGCCCTTCCAGTAGTAGCTCGCCCCGTGTCCGGCCTGGGCAACGCCGCTGGACACGGCATCGAAGACTTCAAAGGCAGGAACGATTTCTCCGGCGCCGTATACGCGAATGTCGAGGCGGCCGTTGCTCATCTCGCGCACCATGTCGGCGAAGACCTCCGGCGTATGGCCGAGACCGGGGAGATTCTTTGGCCAGGTGGTAACCAGCTTCCACTCGATGGCGGAGTCTTCGGCGCCGCGCGCCGCCGTGCGCTCCGCCGGAGCGTCAGACGTGCTGTCCAGGGCCCAGAGGCCGACAACGATCACCAGTAGCGCCGCGAGCACCAGCACCGCGAGCGCCTCGCGGTTAACTCCCTTCGAACTCATCGCCCCGGCACTCCTTTGATCAATGCTGCTGGCATGTTTATTCTTTTTCTATCACGATCTCACCGACGCCGGATTGGCGACCTCTAGCGCGCCCCTGACGCCTGGTCAGCACCGACGCACCGCCGCGTCATCCCAGGGCTTCCAGCTTGGCGTATTGCAGCACAAGCCATTTACTGCCTTCCGCGTCAAAGTTGACCTCGACCCGGGCGTTGCTACCACGGCCCTCAAAATTGAGGACAACGCCCTCGCCAAACATCTTGTGATGCACCCGCTGACCCAGGGTCAGGCCGGTGTCCGCGGCGGGCACAGCGCTGCCGAACCCTGAGCTTACAGGACGGCTGATCTTGCTCTGCAGCCGCACCTCGTTGATGAGATCGGTCGGAATCTCCCGGACAAAGCGAGACGCCGGGTTGTAACTGTCGGCGCCGTGGAGACGCCGCGTCTCGGCGTAGGTCAGGACCAGGCGCACCATGGCGCGGGTGATACCCACGTAGCACAGGCGCCTTTCCTCCTCGAGACGGCCCGGCTCTTCGCTCGACATGCGGTGAGGAAACAGGTTTTCCTCCATGCCGGCCAGGAACACCAGGGGAAACTCCAGGCCCTTGGCCGAATGCAGGGTCATGAGCTGCACGCTGTCTTCGTGGGGGTCGGCCTGACCCTCACCGGCATCGAGGGCCGCACTGTCGACGAACTGCTGCAGCGGCGACAGCTCCTCACCCTCGGGCACGAAGCTGCGCGCGGCCGCGACAAGCTCCTCGAGGTTCTCGACCCTCGCAAGGCCCTTTTCGCCCTTTTCGTTGCGGTGATAGTCCAGTATCCCGCTGCGCTTGAGCACCTGATCCACGAGTTCCTCGAGGGTCATGGGGTCGGTGGCCGTGTCCATCTCATCCACGAGCACCCGGAATCCTTCCAGCGCCGTGAGAGCCCGCGACGACAACAGCTTCTGTTCGCCACAGATGGCGATGGCCTGCCAAAGCGTGACCTCGCTGGTGCGCGCGGCATCGCGCAGCGTCTCTATGGTCTTGGCACCGATACCCCGTGGCGGCGTATTGATCACACGCTCAACGGCCGCATCGTCGCCCCGGCTCACCATCAGCCGCAGATACGCCATGGCATTGCGAATCTCGAGGCGTTCGTAAAAGCGCTGGCCGCCGTAGATCCGGTAGGGCATGCCGACCCGCAGCAGCGCCTCTTCAAGCACCCGCGATTGCGCGTTGGAGCGGTACAGAATCGCGGCCGAACGCCGCGCATTCCCCTGGTTTATCCAGCTTTCGAGCTGTTCGACGATGAAGCGCGCTTCGTCCTGCTCATTGAAACCCGCGTACAGCTGAATCGGCTCTCCGGTCTCGCCAGATGTCCAAAGTTCCTTGCCCAGGCGCCCGCTGTTGTGGGCAATAACACCGTTGGCGGCGCGCAGTATGGTCTGCGTGGAACGGTAGTTCTGTTCGAGGCGCACGAGGCGCGTGCCGCTGAAGTCCTCGCCGAAGCGCTGGATATTTTCGATCTTGGCGCCGCGCCAGCCGTAGATGGACTGGTCGTCGTCGCCCACGGCGACCACGGGTATCGAGCGGCCGGCGAGCACCCGCAACCAGGCGTACTGAATCGTGTTGGTGTCCTGGAATTCGTCGACGAGCACCTGCTTGAAGCGCCCCTGGTAGTGCGCGAGGAGGTCCGGGTTCTGCAGCCATAGCTCGTGGGCGCGCAAAAGCAGTTCGGCGAAGTCAACCAGGCCGCCGCGCTCACAGGCGGCCTCATAAGCCGCGTAGATCTGCAGCATGGTTTTGATGTACAGGTCTCCGAGCGGCGCTTCGATGTGCGCCGCCCGCAGCCCTTCGTCTTTCTGCGCGTTGATGTACCACTGGGCCTGCTTTGGCGGCCAGCGCGACTCGTCAAGCTGCAGCTCACGACTGACGCGCTTTACCAGGCGGAGCTGGTCGTCGCTGTCGAGAATCTGGAAATTCTGCGGCAGGCGGGCTTCCTGCCAGTGCATCTTGAGCAGGCGATGGGCAAGGCCGTGGAAAGTGCCGACCCACATACCGTGCGTCGGTAACTGCAGCATGTGTTCGATGCGACCGCGCATCTCGCGTGCCGCCTTGTTGGTGAAGGTGACGGCGAGAACGGCATGCGGCGACAGTCCCTCGGCACGGATCAGCCAGGTGATGCGGTGCACCAGGACCCGGGTCTTGCCGGACCCGGCACCGGCGAGCACGAGCATGTTGCCGGTCTCGGCGGTTACCGCATCACGCTGTGCCTCGTTGAGCCCGGAAAGTATGTCGCTGACGTCCATCGCGCGCATTCTAACCTCTTCCTCCGGCGCGCCGGGCATCGACTTCCGTGCCTCGCGGTGAGCGCCTCTGCTACTATCCGCCCAAGGCAGGTTCGCAGGGGCATGGCGATGGCTACAGACGACAAACACCCCGATTCCAAGGAAAGCGGCAGCGAAAACCCGCCAGCCGGTACAGATCCGGATACCGGCTTTCCCGTAGACAGCGGCTCGGGCCGTGACGGCTTCTCCTTCGTCGATCGAGACGACAGCGATGGCAGCGGCTTTGTGGACCTGGACTACGATGAAGCCTTCCCGGGCCCTAAGATATCGTCCGGTGACGAATCGCCGGATCCCGGCTACGCGGCGTTTGCTGACGAACTCGACGATCCGCTCGCGGACTGGCCATCGCCGGAGTCGCGCCTTGAAGAACTACCGGAGATGCGCGGCGCGGAAACGCCCGCCTTCGACTCCCCTTCCGGGGAAGAGGATGACGGCACCTCCGCCGCGGAGCCGTCGGTCGAGTTCGATGAATCCGAGCCCGACGACGCACCGACAACCACTCCGGATTGGGAAGACAGGGAGTTTCCCGAAGCCGAATTCTTCAGCGATCCCCCGGAAAACGACGACGCCGAGCCCGAAGCCCATCATGCACCTGTCGGCGTCTCTTCCGTCGAGAAAGCCGCGTCCAGCGTGATCGATCGCGACGTCCCTGGCGAGAACCTGGAACCCGTCGCCGCATGGGATGAAGACGACACCCCGGCGCCGGCTGATCCCCCGATTTCGGTAGATGACGGTTCCTACCGGACTACGGACATCGACGACGAGAGCGACGATGTTCCCATCGAGGATTTTGAGGCCGCGCTACCGGAGCCGGAAGCTGAGCCTCTGTCCGATGACATAGCCGAATTCGACTCCGAACCTGAGCTGGAACCCGAACCCGAGCTCGACTCCGATACCGAGGAACTGCTCGTCGATGATTTTCTCAATGATCTCGACGATATCGACGAGGAATCCGATGCGATGACCGAACCGGACTACGCCGGCGGTGAATCGTACATGGATGATGAAGACGACGAAGACCATCGCTACGCCGAAAGCGTTGCCGAGTCCGTGTTCGCATCCCAGCAGGGATCAGTCGCCGCGCAAGACCCGGAGACAACACCCCATGCCGCGACGGCAGATCTGCGCGAGGCACCGGGAGACGCAACAAAGGAGTCGGGCGGACGGCCCTGGATGATGATCGCGGTGGTGGCCGTGGCGCTCACACTTCTGGCTGCCGGCGGCTACGGCGTCGTGCAGCAGCGCAGCAATATGCAGGCAGAAATACGGGAACTCCAGGCTCAGCTCGCGACGGCCATGGCTCCTGACGAAGCCCTTGAGGAAAGGGAGCGGCAGCGCCAGATGGCGCTGCAAAATGAGTCCCTGGGCACGGAAATCGCCGCCCTCGAGGCCGAAAACCGTGCCCTCGGAGAGCAGATCGCAAATCTGGAAAACGAGCTTGAAGCGCGCCAGGCCGCGGTGGAATCCGCGCGGGCCGCCGCTGCGGCAGCGCTGGCCGAGGCGGAGCGAACGGCGGCGACGCGTCAGTCCAGTGCACCCAGGGGCACCGCTTCCCCAGCGCCCGCGGCTGTCGCGGGGACCTGGTTCGTCAATTTCGGTTCCTATGCTCAGCGCAACGTTGCCGACCGCTGGGCGGCCAGGATCAGCGTGAACCAGGGCCGGGTGAATGTGCAGGAAGCGCAGGCCGGCGGGCGCACGCTGTACCGCGTGCGGGTTGTCGGTCTCGACAGCCGCGATGCGGCAGAACGCGTCGCCACCGCGCTGGAACGCGAGTACCAGTTGCCCAAGCTCTGGGTGGGCAAATCCTGATTCGCCATGATCGGGAATCGCTGCGCCGGCACACCCTGGACCCGGCCCCGACACAGAGCGGGGAGCGCGGTGACGCCCGGGCACGGGTCCCGATTTCGCTCGATCTGTCCGGCCGCTGTGTTGCCGCTGCTGGCTGCGATGCACGTTGCCGCCGAATGCAATGCACCCGAAAGACCCGAGCTGCCCGATGGCGCGCGATCGACGCGGGAAGAGATGCTTGCGGGGCTAAAGGCGGTAAGGGCGTTCCAGGCGGACAACATGGCGTACATGCAGTGTCTCGAGCGACACTTCAATCGGGCCCGGGGGCAGGCGGGTATTTCGCAGGATTCTCACAGCCGGGCGTTGGCGGATGGCGAGTACAGCGCCGCCATGGACGCCTACAATGCGGCCGTCTCGGAAGAAGAAGACGTGGCCGGGACGTTCAATATTGAATTGCGGGAGTTTCGCGCGATGCAGCGCTAGGGTGACGCGGGCCTGTGTGGACAGTCTTTGGAGCCCGCGGTGCGGGCTTCACGGTATGCGGGCGAGGGCAGCGGACGCTCAGCGTTTACCATGAACCGCCAGCCGTTTGTGTGGTGCCCGGTAAAGCAGGCCGGCCGGAGGTGCAGAAGACGGCTCAGAACATTCGGCTCGCCGGACTGCTGCTGACAAAACGAGTGCTGAAGCCGCCGCGAAGGCTGCGTGTGCGGCGATCCGTGGCTTCGATGATCGAGCTCATTTCTTCCACGAACACGCGGTCGGGGGCGGCCGCCAGCGCCGCAAGATCGAGGGGGCAGTTGGACTGCACGATCTCGAAGTCGGCAAATATCCCGTCGCGGTCAACGGTACCCAACATGCGAGCAAGGCGATTGCAGATCGCGGCCACGGTAGTTATCTCCGCCGCGCTCAGGAAATGCTCTTCGTACCCGTTGTCCTGTAGTTGCATCGCGTGGGTCATCGCTTCAACGCTCTCGATTGCAGTAGAGCGCTACTCTACGGCAGCCAGCACGCGCGCACCCGCCCCGTCCTTGCCATGTGTGCGATCGATCTCAAATTCCTGACACCTGGGTCAGATCCTGTGAATTACTCCACATTTTGTATGTGTACTGGCACCGAAGCGCCGTGGGGGCCACCAGCCCCGGTCCGGTCGCGCCATGGGTCGCGTTTCGGGCCTGAGGCATAATGAAAGCCGGCGTCACGACGGCTGAGTCTGCGCCGGCGAAGATTCACGATGCTCCAGGGTGGCTCGAGAGATGAACTCAATGGCGTGGGCGATACTGTTTGCGGCGGGCTGCTTCGAGGTTGTCTGGGCGGTCACCCTGAAGTACACGGACGGCTTTACCCGCCTCTGGCCTTCGGTGTTGTTCGGTATCAGCGCCTGGCTGAGCTTCACTTTGCTTTCTCAAGCGCTGAAATTCATTCCGCTGGGCTCGGCCTATGCCGTGTGGACCGGGGTGGGCGCGGTGGGAGTTGCCATCGTGGGAATCGTTTTTCTCGGAGAACCCGCTTCGGCACTCCGCATCCTGTGCATTGGCCTGATCGTGGCGGGCATCGTCGGCCTGAAGCTCATCAGTCCGACCGGTTGAGCATGGTCTGTGCCAAGCGTCCGCGCAGTGTCCAAGGTCGGCCGGCACCTCCGGGGTACCCTCCCGCTACGGGAGCGGGTGCTCCGTGAGCGCGGATCTGGTCGACTACGGTCTCAGCAGTTTTGAGCGGGCGCAGCTTGCGGAAAACGAAACGGAGGCCAAGCTTGGGCGGGTCACGGAAGTACAGCGATCCAACCTCAAGGTAGTAACGGATCGCGGGGAGCGACGTCTGCACTGGTCCACACAGCTGCAACAAAAGGCCCTGTTTGATCGGCCCACCGTAGGGGATTGGGTGCTGCTCAACGACGATCTGTCTGATATCGCTCGACTGCTTGAGCGCCGCAGCCTATTCAAGCGCGCGGCGGCTGGACGCGGAGATGAAATCCAACCCATAGCGGCCAATGTCGATACGGTGCTTATCGTGTCGTCCTGCAATGAAGAGTTCAAGGAATCACGCCTCGAGCGTTATCTCGCCCTGTGTCGCGAAGCCAACAGTGATCCCCTGGTCGTGCTCACGAAAGCGGACCTCTGCGCCGAACCCGAGAGTTTTCGCCGGCGCGCCGCCGCCGTGCAGACCGGACTCGAGGTCGTCGTAGTAAATGCGCGGCGCGCGGAACAACTGGAGGGCATCCGAGCGAAGCTGGCTCCTCGATCCACGGCCGCGCTGGTCGGTTCCTCCGGGGTGGGGAAATCGACGCTGCTGAACGCTCTCGCCGGGAGCGAACTGGCGGCCACCCAGGACATTCGCGAAGGAGACAAGAAGGGTCGCCATACAACGACCCACCGGTCCCTGTACCGCGTGCCCGGCGACCTGCTCATCATCGATGTTCCCGGCATGCGTGAGCTGCGCGTTGCCGAGGCGGATGATGCGCTCCTGAACGTCTTCGATGATATCGAAGCGCTGGCGCGGCGCTGTCGATTCAATGACTGTACCCACGAGGCCGAGCCGGGTTGCGCGGTGAAAAAAGCGATTCTTGCGGGGCAGCTGGATGAGCGTCGTCTGGTCAGCTATCGCAAGCTGCAGCTCGAAAACGCGGAGGCCAGCGCTACGATCGCCGAGCGCCGCGCAGCGGACAGGGGTTTTACACGGCGCGTAGAGAGCGCGAAGCGCTGGAAAAATCGACGCCGGGGCGGCGACTGGGCAGAATAAGCGAGAGCCTGCCATGCGCGGGCACGCAAGAAATGTGGCGGCCCAGGACCCGACCTGAGCGTGGATAGGAGCAGCGGAGTAGCATCATTGAGCGCCAGCCTGTACATCACCGGAGCCGGTGTGAGCGCCGCGAGCGGTATCCCCACGTTTCGGGGCAAGGATGGATTCTGGACCATCGGCAGCCGCAACTACACGCCGCAGGAGATGGCGACCCGCGCCATGTACTCCCGCCAGCCGCAACAGTTCCTGCGCTGGTACTACCACCGCTTCGCCACCTACCGCGATCATGGTCCCAATCCCGTGCATTACTGGCTCGCGGACAAGAACCTCATCACGCAGAACATCGATGGCCTGGACGGGAAGGCCGGAAACGCACATTACATCGCGATTCATGGTCGCCTGGATCAGATGACGGTGTACCACGACCAGGATCAGGCGGACCAGGTAAGCCCCGTCGACACCCCCTGGCATGAATTCGATGAGGGCGATCCCGACGAATCACTGTGCCGGATTTTCCAGATCGACGGCGAGCCACGCCTGGGCTACTCCTTTAAACCCTATGTGCTGTTGTTCGATGAGTTTTATACCGAGCTCTATCGCATCAGCGAAGCGCAGCGGCGTATGCTTCTCGCCGAGCGCATGGTGTTTATGGGCACGTCCTTCAGCGTGAATATCACGCTCATGGCCCTGGACATCGCGCGCACGCGGTCCATCCCCATTGAAATCGTGGATCCCGACCCGGTGGATGTCGGTTACGCCCTGGCAAGCTATCACCGCATGACAGCGCTCCAATACATCGAATTCGCGGGTGCCGAAGGGTGACGCGGCGGGTCCTGCTGTTCGGCAATTCGGGTTCCGGCAAGACCACCATGGCCCGGCGACTGGTGAACGAATTTGGCGTGGCGCACCTCGATCTGGACAGCATCGCCTGGGAGGGCTCCACGCCCCCCCAGCGGCGCTGCCTGGACGCGTCGATCAGGGACATCGACGCCTTCATCGGCACCCACGACGGATGGGTGATCGAGGGTTGCTATGCCGATCTGCTTGGCCACGCGGCGCGCGCCGCCACCGAGATGATCTGGCTGAAGCTCAGCATCGAAGACTGTATGGCGAATGCGCGAAGCCGGCCCTGGGAGTCGCACAAGTACCCCTCGAAGGCGGCCCAGGACGCCAACCTTCCCATGCTCCTGGATTGGATTTCCGAGTACGAAACGCGAACGGATGAGTTTTCCGCCGGGGCCCACGAGCAGCTGTACGAGCGCTTTTGCGGAAAAAAGAGCCTGCGCACGGATCGCGAAGGGACCTGAGGCGTCGGTGAGGGTCGCCCCTGGACCAGCGCAACCGGTTCAGGGACGGCTTGTGCGCAGCCCTTTGCTCAGTAGGCCGGTTCCAGTCGGGTCGTATCCGGCACTTCGTTTGGAATAGACGGAATCGTAAGCAGTGCGGTGAACGCGAGGGCGGCTCGCGCCGAGGCGCCAAGGCGCTTGAACAGTTTGCCGTCGCGCTTGGCATCGGCCAGGTCCACGTTCGCCCGCTGCAGTTTACGCAGATTGCGGATCCAGCGTGGGTGGTCGATATCCAGGGTTAGGGGGAACACCTGCCGCGATATCTCGCTGGTCTTCGTAAACACGGAGTGCGCGTACCAGTCTGGATCCACGCCAAGCGCCTTGTGGAACGCCGGCCGTTGATGATCCCGGACAAACATGGTCGAGTAGACCGCGGTCAGGAAAAACTTGATCCAGTAGCGGTTGATCCCGCTGGTCAGTTTCGGATCCGCCTTCATGATCAGGGCGAAGGCCTCGCCATGGCAAAACTCGTCGTTGCACCACTGTTCGAACCACTTGAAGATCGGATGGAAGCGATGCTCCGGGTTCGCCTGCAGATGGCGGAATATGGTGATGTAGCGGGCGTAGCCGATCTTTTCCGACAGATAGGTCGCATAAAAGATGAACTTCGGCCTGAAGTAGGTGTACTTCTTTTTCTCGGTAAGGAAGCCCAGGTTTACGGAGATGCCGGCTTCGCGCAGCGCGTCGTTGATGAAGCCGGCGTGGCGGGCTTCATCGCGGGCCATGAACTGGAACAGCGTAGTGATGTCCTCGTTCGTGCCGCGACGCTTCATTTCCTTGTAAAGAACGCAGCCGGAGAACTCGGCCGTGCAGGAAGAAATCAAAAAGTCCGTAAACTCCGCGCGAAGCTGGGGCTCCATGGCGTCCCAGTCCATCGTGTCCCAGTCTTCATTCTTCTTGAAGTGGCCCTTGTTGGGGTCGCGCCTGAGCCGGGCCATCATCTGGTCCCACTCCTCGCGCACCGGGCTGACGTCCAGCGCATCCAGGGCGTCAAAGTCGGTGGTATAGAAGCGGGGCGTCAGCAGCGTATTCTGCATCGCGACGTCTGTCGCGGTTTTGCTGTCGACCACGGCCTGGCGGTAGTTGCCGGCATCCAGCGCCGCTTCGACGCTGCCCGCGTCGGCGGAATGAGCGACCTCAGGGCGAACGGGCTGGTTCATACGGATACCTCTTCAGAAAAGGAGAACTCGCAGAGCTCCATGAATTCGAGATCACCGGTGAGGCGTGTCCACAGCTGTTCGAACCACGATGCCCGGGTGATCGTTGCCGTGCGCTCCTCGCGCACAATCTCGCCATAGGGCGCCATAACCGGCACACCGTGAACCAGCACCTCATCGCCGGGATGGACGACGGCGCCGTTGAGAAACTTCAGATGTGCATGGAGGCTATCGAAGCAGTGACTGACTTCCACCTCACAGGGTGCCGTTTCGGTTTTTCGCGTAAGCAGGCCCATATACCCCCCTGGGTCCAGCCAAGGACTTGGTGTGCGACGCCCGGCGGAAGCGCCTGGAAGCCTGAGCCGGCAACCGTGCTCTTCGCGGCGAGCGTGCGCGGCGGTCGCGTCGCACTACTCGCGAACGTGCATGCTGTGTGTCCACATAGATTAGCATCGATTTGTGTAAACACAAATTGACAATATCGGTGCGGGGCTGACCTGGATCATGTTTTGTCGGAATACCGGCCAGCGCGGCTCGCTAGCGGGAGCAGGCAGGGTAGGACGCCCACAACCGCGCAATCTCTGTTGTGTTGAGGCCTGGGTGGGGGCCCGTTTTCTACAGCGTGAACTCAAACAGCAGCGGCAAATGGTCGGATAGGGGTCTCGCTTCACCCCGCAAAACTTCGCCACGGGTCATCGTGATTAGCGGCGAATAAAAGATGTAGTCAATCGTGCGGTCCGGGCGACGCTGCGGATCCGTCGGAGGCATGTAGGTAAACCACGGCTCGGGGTCCGCCTGAATCCCGGCCAGCGGCGGAACGGAGGCGTAGCGACTGATCAACGGTTTCAGCTCCGTACCCTGTGCGCGGTATTGACCGAGCAGATGCTTATGGGACGCAAGCGCTGCATCGTCCGGAAGTAGATTGAAATCGCCGCCCAGTACCCATGGCGCGGTCGCCGGCAGGGCGTCCAGGCGGGCCAATACCTGTCCCACCTGCCGTTCCATGGTGTCACTGCCCTGGGCAAAGGCGCTGAGGTGCGTGTTGAAAAGAATGAGGTCCGGACCTCCCACGACAGGCATATGGACCTGTTGCATGGCGCGCTTCAAATTGAACTGACGGGTGAGGAAATCCTCCGTGGTTATGGGAGACAGCGCATGGCGCGTGGCTTCGCCGAGCCGATACTTCGACAGCACAACCAGCTTCATGCCGACCCGGCCCCGGATCGATGGATGGGGTACGTAGGCCGCCTTCCAGTAGAAGGTCTCTGTGTACGCTGAGTACTGTGGCAGTTGCTGGAGAAGTGCCTGGGTCTGATCCCGCCTATGAGTGCGCGCGGCCAGATCATCCACCTCCTGCAGGACCACAACATCCGGATCCTGCTCGGCAATAAATTCAGCGACCTGACGCGTCACGCCAGCGACGGTGTCGGCATCGGGCCACGGATCCGGGCCGTCGTCGTAAAAGAAATGGTTGTTGCTGTTGCCGGCCATGAACTGAACATTCCAGCTGAGCAGCGTCAGCGCCTGACCGACACGCAGTGCGGGCGTGGCGTCGGCGTTGTGGACCGCCTCCCGTACGACCTCGGCAGGATGATAGGTACTCAAATAGACCGCAGCGGCGAAGCACGCCGCAATAAAGAGCAGAGAGCCAAGCAGTACGTTTATGGCCTTTCTCATGGGCGGCGAGGGGCTCCTGTTGCCGGTTCCTGTCGTAAGTTTCCAGGTAAACGCCGTGCGGATAGTACGCAATTTACGGTCCTGGGGAGCCGGCCCTTGTCCAGGCGCTCGTGTGGCTTGGTGTCTCGTCTACACCTGAAACAGGACCCGGGATGCCGCCCCGCGTCCGGGGAGCCGTTGAACGTCCGTGACAAATAAGGTGCCAGCCGCCAGGTCATGGGAGGAGGCCCTTTGCTTTCGGCGCGGAGACTGGAGCGGAATGGTGTGGATCCTTGCAGGGCGCGCTTCGCCTGCGCGGCGCCAGGTTCCGAACGGCTACTCGACAGTAACCGACTTGGCGAGATTGCGCGGCTTGTCCACGTCGGTGCCTTTCTGAATGGCAACGTGATAGGCAAGAAGCTGCAGGGCCACGGTGTAGATCACCGGCTGCAGCAGTTCGGGGGCGTGGGGCATGGCGAGGACGTGCACACCGGGCTCGTCGCGAAAGCCCGCGTCCCGATCAGCGAACACATAGAGTTCCCCGCCGCGGGAGCGCACCTCCTCTAGATTTGATCGGAGCTTCTCAAGCAATTCGTCCGTGGGTGCCACGGCCACCACGGGCATGTCCGCGTCGACGAGGGCCAGGGGTCCGTGCTTCAGCTCGCCCGCGGGGTACGCCTCGGCGTGGATGTAGGAGATTTCCTTGAGCTTAAGCGCACCTTCCAGGGCAATCGGATACTGGATACCGCGACCCAGGAATAGCGCATGATGCTTCTGGATAAACGCGGCGGAAAGCGCCTCGATGGCGGGGTCGACCTTGAGCGTTTCGTTCACAAGCTCCGGCAGGTGGCGCAGTCCATTGACAAGCTGATCGTCCCGCTCGGCGCTGAGTCCACGCTGTCGACCCAGCAGGAGCGCAAGCATCAGCAGGGCCGCAAGCTGGGTAGTAAAAGCCTTGGTGGAGGCCACGCCGATTTCCAAACCGGCCCGGGTCAGGAACGCCAGATCGCTTTCGCGCACCAGCGAACTGTTGTCCACATTGGCGATTACGAGGCTGGCGACAAATTCATCGTCCGCGGCATGCCGCAGGGCCGCTAGCGTATCGGCCGTCTCTCCACTTTGCGAAATCGTCACCAGCAGCGTGCCCGGGGGCACGACACGCTTTCGGTAGCGGAACTCGGATGCGACCTCAACCTGGCAGGGAATACCCGCGATGTCTTCGAGCCAGTAGCGGGCAACGAGGCCGGCGTGAAAGCTGGTACCGCAGGCAACGATCTGCACAGCGCGGGTTTTGTCGAAGATCTCGGCGGCATCGGTACCGAAGGTCTCGGATGTCAGCTCCCCACCGGTAACCGCCGCCAGGGTGGCGGTGAGCGCGCCGGGCTGCTCGTAGATCTCCTTGATCATGTAGTGTTCGAATTCGCCGAGATCTGCGTCCTCGACCATGGCGGACACACGCTTAATCTCGCGCTGAACGGCCTCTCCGCCCGCGTTGTACACCGAAAGCCCGGCCGCTGAGCAGGCGACCACGTCGCCCTCTTCGAGATAGATGAAGCGGTCCGTAACCTGGCGGAGGGCCATGGTGTCGGAGGCGAGAAAGTGCTCGCCGATGCCCACTCCTACAACGAGGGGACTGCCGGAACGCGCCGCCACGACTTCTTCAGCATGCTCGGTGTCCACGGCGGCGAGGGCGTAGGCCCCTTCGAGGCGCTTTACCACGGCGCGCATCGCACCCAGCAGATCCTGGCCCTTGTCGAGCTCCCGGTGGAGCAGATGAACGACGACTTCCGTGTCGGTCGCCGATACAAACTCGTAGCCCTCCTTAAGCAGCTCCTCACGGAGCGCCGCGTGGTTTTCGATGATGCCGTTGTGAACGATGGCGACGCGCTGACTGGAAATGTGCGGGTGCGCGTTGGCGGCGGAAGGCTGACCGTGAGTTGCCCAGCGCGTATGGGCGATGCCGGTACAACCCAGAATAGGATTGAGCGACTGCGCGGATTCCAGCACCGCCACCTTGCCCTGGCTCTTGTGCAGCTGCAGCTGCTGCTCGTTGTCGATGAGGGCCATACCCGCTGAATCGTAGCCCCGGTACTCGAGGCGGCGCAGGCCTTCAAGGAGTATCTCGGAGACTTCGCGACGCGCAGCCGCAGCAACGATTCCGCACATGGTGCTCTCCTAGTCCTCTGGGGTGTCGGCGGCGCGCTGCTTGGGGCTGCGCCAGTTTTCTATCGACCGCTGTTTTGCCCGGGCGACACCGAGAGTCGATGCGGGAAGATCCTGAGTCAGCGTGGTACCCGCGGCTACAAAGGCCTGATCGCCGATGCGCAAGGGCGCGACGAGCGTACTGTTGGAGCCGACAAACACCCCGTCACCCATCTCCGTAAGGTGCTTGGCGGCGCCGTCGTAATTGCAGGTGATGGTGCCCGCACCAACGTTGACGCCCTTACCAAGCTGCGCGTCACCCACGTAGCTGAGATGGTTCACCTTGCTTCCGGCGCCGATGCGGGCCTTTTTGGTCTCAACGAAATTCCCGATCCGGGCACCGTCCTCGAGCGTCGTTCCCGGACGAAGCCGGGCGAAGGGACCGACGCTGCATCGAGCGCCGATCTGGGACTGCTCGAGATGGCTCATGGCTTCCACGCGCGCGCCATCGCCAATCACCACGTCGCGGAGCACGCAGTTAGGACCCAGCTGCACGCCATCGCCGAGTTCCACGGCGCCCTCAAAGACGCAGTTTACGTCGATGAACACGTCGCGGCCGCAACGCAGACTGCCGCGCACATCGATACGCGCCGGGTCCGCCAGCGAAACGCCTGCGTGCATCAACGTCTGGGCCACACGGTGGCGGAAGATCGCCTCGGCCTCGGCAAGCTGAAGTCGATCGTTAATGCCCATGACCTCATCGGCATCGGCCGTGATCTGTGCCGCTACCTGATGACCCTCATCCACGGCCAGAGCGAGCACATCGGGCAGGTAGTACTCACCCTGGGCGTTCGCATTGCCCACCTGTGGCAGATAAGTGGCGAGAAGCTCCGCGGGGTAGGCCAGAACACCGGTGTTGATCTCGCGGATCTCGCGCTGTGCGGGCGTGGCATCCTTGTGCTCCACGACACCGCTGAGCTGTCCCGCGTCATCGCGAAGCACACGGCCGTAACCGGCGGGATCATCCAGCTCCGCCGTGAGTAGGGCGGGCGAGGAGGCGACGAGTTTCTCCAGCGTTTCATGGCGCAGCAAGGGCACATCGCCGTAAAGCACGAGAACGTTAGCGTCCGGCGCGACTTCGGGAATCGCCTGAAGCACAGCATGACCGGTTCCCAATTGCTCCGACTGCAGGACCCAGTTGATATCGGGAGCGTCGAAGGCCTCGCGCACCTGCTCCGCGCCATGGCCGACGACCACATGTATGCGCGCGGCGGCGAGGGACCGCGACGTCTGCAGAACATGGCCGAGGAGCGGCTGCCGGGCCAGGGGATGCAAGACCTTTGGCAGAGCGGAACGCATGCGCGTGCCCTGGCCGGCGGCGAGAATGATGACTTCGAGCTTCATGGGGCGAGAACGACCATGGTCGGAAGACGAGGTTCCCGATGGTACTGGCCGGAGTGCGCTTTACAACACGACAAATACCAATTGCGTCACAGCGTCAGGATCGGATTGAGGTGGTGGAGCGGGATCGGTCGGCGCTGCCGCTTCCTCCGCCCATTCTTAAGCTTCAAACCCGGCTGGGTGTTCGGCTTTGTTCTCAGGCCATTCGCAGCGTCTTCTCACGCTTTTCGCGGCTTTTGCAGCCATTGCAGCCCTTTCAACAACCGCGTTATTGCAGTTACCAAGCCCTTTTGGAGGGATCCATTGGGAAAGAGGAACCTAGGTTCAACGTCCAGCGATTTCGTAAACCAGAGAGGTCGCGGCAATTGATAGGGCCGCTATCCACATGCCACGCTGCCAGAACCAGTGACGCGATAACTCAAGCTGCTTTTGGAGCTCCAGTTCGTAGTTTCTGGTTCGGTAGTTGCGCTCTTCCATCCCCTGATCCCCGACGCGCTTTGCTACCCGGATTGGATGCCGACCTCGCCAGTATAGACAACCGGGAAAGTCACCGTTTCATCAACACTTGGCGCGAGTCTACATCGGCGAGTCGAAAACCGAACACCCGAGACGGCCAAGATTCTCCGTCTCCGTAACGGTAAGTCGCGGTAGGTTGCCTCTTACTATCTGGCGGCTGAGCCCTCTATGCGGACATTAATCGCCTGAAGATGGTGCGCTGTCTACTAGGAGCCGCGTCCCGCGCGATTCTTGAGCTTACGCAGTGCCGCCAGCTGCGCAGCCGCTTCGGCGAGCTGAGCCGAGGCTCGGCCGTAGTCGAAATCTCCGGTCTGGTTGGCGAGGGCATGCTCCGCTTCTCGGCGCGCTTCCTCGGCGGCGGCTTCGTCCACATCGGCTGCGCGAATCGCCGTATCGGCCAGGATGGAAACCACCCCCGGCTGGACTTCGAGGAACCCACCGGAAACGTAGTAGACCTGCTCTTCACCGTTTTGCAGGACGATACGGACCGGGCCCGGTATGAGGGAAGTCAGCAGAGGCGCGTGGCCATAGTTCACGCCAAGCTCTCCGATCTCACCCGTCGCCACCAGCGACTCGACGAGACCCGAGAAGATCTCTTCTTCCGCGCTAACAATGTCGCAGTGGATCGTCATCGCCATAGTGCTATTCCTTGCGGTCCCTTTTCTCGCAGCTCCAGGAATCACGTACCCGGAACTGGCTTTGATTTACCGTCGCCCGCTTACAGGTCCTGGTTTTCCGGTAACTGCTTACCAGTGCTTGTTTACAGGTCTTTGGACTTCTCGACCGCTTCTTCGATATTCCCGACCATGTAGAACGCCTGTTCGGGCAGTTCGTCATAGTCTCCGGCGAGGATGCCCTTGAAGCCCGAAATCGTGTCCTTCAGGGATACGTACTTTCCAGGAGCACCGGTAAAGATCTCGGCCACGTGGAACGGCTGGGAAAGGAAGCGTTCGATCTTCCGCGCCCGGGCGACCGTCTGCTTGTCTTCCTCCGACAGCTCATCCATCCCCAGGATGGCGATGATGTCCTTGAGTTCCTTGTAGCGCTGCAGAACGTTCTGCACGCCACGGGCGACCTCGTAGTGCTCGTTGCCGATGATCAGCGGGTCAAGCTGACGCGACGTGGAGTCCAGCGGATCCACGGCGGGGTAGATACCCTTGGCCGCGATGTCCCGGGACAGAACCACGGTCGAATCGAGGTGCGCGAAGGTCGTGGCCGGCGACGGGTCGGTGAGGTCGTCCGCCGGAACGTATACCGCCTGGATGGAGGTAATGGAGCCCACCTTCGTGGAGGTGATGCGCTCCTGGAGCGCGCCCATCTCTTCCGCCAGCGTCGGCTGGTAGCCCACGGCCGAGGGCATACGTCCGAGAAGTGCCGATACCTCTGTACCCGCGAGGGTGTAACGGTAGATGTTGTCGATGAAGAGCAGAACGTCGCGGCCTTCATCGCGGAACTTCTCGGCCATGGTCAGGCCGGTGAGGGCCACGCGCAGACGGTTGCCGGGCGGCTCGTTCATCTGGCCGTAGACCATCGCCACCTTGGAGTTTTCCGGATTCTCAAGGTCCACAACCTTGGATTCCTGCATCTCGTAGTAGAAGTCGTTTCCTTCCCGGGTGCGCTCACCGACGCCGGCGAATACCGACAGACCGGAGTGCTGCAGGGCGATGTTGTTGATGAGCTCCATCATGTTGACGGTCTTGCCCACGCCGGCGCCGCCGAAGAGGCCGACCTTACCGCCCTTGGCAAAGGGGCAGACGAGGTCGATAACTTTGATGCCTGTTTCGAGCAACTCCTCGGAGGCCGCGAGCTCTTCATAGGTTGGAGCTTCGCGGTGGATAGAGGCGCGCTCCTGTTCGCCGATGGGGCCGCGCTCGTCGATGGGGTTGCCCAGCACGTCCATGATGCGGCCGAGCGTCTCAGCGCCCACGGGCACAGCTATCGGCGCGCCGGTGTTCTCGACGCCCAGGCCGCGCGATACGCCCTCGGAGGAGCCCATGGCGATGGCGCGAACCACGCCGTCACCGAGCTGCTGCTGCACCTCCAGCGTTAGATCCTTGTCGGCGACCTTCAGCGCGTCATATACCTGCGGCACGGAATCGCGCGGAAACTCCACGTCGATTACCGCGCCGATGATCTGTACGACTCGTCCGCTACTCATGTCCGTTCCTCTTCCTCAAATTTCCGACACGCCGCCGGCGCGGCCGTCTGATTCCTGAATACCCAAATGGTCGCCGCGGCTACCCAAACAATTCCGGCGCGGCCTAGCTGATGGCCGCGGCGCCGCCGACGATCTCCGACAGCTCCTGGGTGATCGCGGCCTGGCGCGCCTTGTTGTACACGAGCTCCAGCTCATCGATGAGGTCGCCCGCGTTGTCCGTCGCGTTCTTCATGGCCAGCATGCGCGCCGCCTGCTCACAGGCGGCGTTCTCGATAACGCTTTGGTAAACCTGCGACTCGATGTAGCGGGTCAGAAGACCGTCCAGCAGCTCTCGCGCTTCCGGCTCGTAGATGTAGTCCCAGTGATGCGCCATGTCCTCGGATTCGTCCGACAGGAGCGGCAGGATCTGCGCCACGGTCGGATTCTGCGTCATCGTGTTCACAAACTCGTTGCTCACAAGGAACAGTTTGTCGATGCGGCCTTCTTCGAAGGCGTCGAGCATGGTCTTCACGCCCCCGATCAGGTCCTCAAGGGCGGGCTCTTCCCCGATGTCCCGGGACGCTGCCACCACGTTGCCGCCGTAGCTGCCGAAGAACGCCATCGCTTTGGCACCGATCAGCGAGAGATCGATTTCAACGCCCTGTTCCGACCACTCCCGCATCGCGTGCATGGTCGCCTTGAACAGGTTGATGTTCAGGCCGCCGCAGAGGCCGCGATCGGTGGAGACGACGATAAAGCCGACGCGCTTCACTTCCCGCTCTTCCATGTACACGTGGCGATACTCGGGCGCGGAGTTGGCGATATGGCCCACCACGGCGCGAATGCGCTGGGCGTAGGGCTTCCCCACTTCCATGCGGTCCTGCGCTTTGCGCATCTTGCTCGCCGCGACCATTTCCATGGCGCTGGTGATCTTCTGAGTACTTTTGATACTCGAGATCTTGGTGCGAATTTCCTTGCCGACTGCCATCGGTGAATCTCCGGCCTCAGTAGGTCTGCGTGCTCTTGAACTTCTCGATCAGCTCGGCAAAGCCGTTCGACACGTCATCGGAATAAGCGCCAGTCTCGACGATCGAGCTCATGAGCTCGCCATACTCAGCGTGCGCGAAGGACAGCAGCGCAGCCTCGAAGTCTCCGACCTTGTCGACTTCCACATCCTGAAGGTGCCCTTCGTTCGCCGCGTAAAGCATGAGTCCCATTTCGGCGATGCTCTGCGGTGAATACTGCTTCTGCTTCATAAGCTCGGTCACGCGCTCACCGTGATCAAGCTGCGCCTTGGTCGCGTCATCGAGGTCCGATGCGAACTGCGAGAAGGCCGCGAGTTCGCGGTACTGGGCAAGCGCCGTCCGGATACCGCCGGAAAGCTTTTTCATGATCTTCGTCTGCGCGGCACCACCGACTCGCGACACGGAGATACCTGCGTTCATGGCTGGGCGTATCCCCGAGTTGAACATGTCGGTCTCAAGGAAGATCTGACCGTCCGTGATCGAGATCACGTTGGTCGGTACGAAGGCGGACACGTCGCCGGCCTGGGTTTCAATCACCGGAAGTGCGGTCAGCGAACCGGTCTGGCCGGTGACGGCGCCGTCGGTGAACTTCTCCACGTAGTCGGCGTTGACCCGCGCCGCGCGCTCAAGGAGACGCGAGTGCAGGTAGAAAACGTCACCGGGGTAGGCTTCACGGCCCGGGGGACGACGCAGCAGGAGAGAGATCTGGCGATAGGCAACAGCCTGCTTGGACAGATCGTCGTAAATGATCAGGGCGTCTTCACCGCGGTCGCGATAAAACTCACCCATGGTGCAGCCGGCGAAGGGCGCCAGGAACTGCATGGCGGCCGGATCAGAAGCGTTGGCCGCAACAACGATCGTGTGCTCCATGGCGCCGTGCTCTTCAAGCTTGCGCACCACCGAGGCCACGGAAGAGGCCTTCTGGCCGACGGCCACGTAGATGCACTTAATGCCGGTGCCTTTCTGGTTGATGATGGCATCGACCGCGATCGCGGTTTTGCCCACCTGACGGTCACCGATAATCAGCTCGCGCTGGCCGCGACCGATGGGAACCATGGCGTCGATGGCCTTGAGGCCGATCTGCACCGGCTGGTCCACGGACTGGCGGGCAATCACCCCGGGCGCGACCTTTTCCAGAGCGTCGGTCATGGCCGCATTTACCGGGCCCTTTCCGTCGATGGGGTTGCCCAGGGCGTCAACGACGCGACCCTGGAGTTCCGGACCCACCGGCACTTCGAGAATGCGTCCGGTGCAGCGGCAGGACTGGCCTTCCGCGAGGCCTTTGTAGTCACCGAGGATGACCGCACCCACGGAATCGCGCTCGAGGTTGAGGGCCATGCCGTAAACGCCGCCGTCAAACTCGATCATCTCGCCGTACATGACGTCGGTCAGGCCGTGGATGCGGATGATGCCGTCACTGACAGAGACGATCGTGCCGACATTGCGCGCTTCTGAGCTGACATCGAGCTGATCGATCCGCTGGCGGATCAGATCACTGATTTCAGACGGGTTCAATTGCTGCATTGTGTTGTCCTCAATACTTAATTTGTCAGCGCTTCGGCCAGCTTGTTCAGGCGCCCGCGCACGCTGCCATCGATGACCAGGTCACCGGCGCGAATCAATACGCCGCCAAGCAGGCTTGCATCCGTTTCCGTTGTCACTACGACCTGCCGGTCGAGGCGCTTTGACAGGGCCGCGGCCACGCGGTCCCGGACGTCATCCGGTACTTCGAACGCAGAGTGCATTTGCACATCCACGCTCTGTTCGCGCTGGGCTTTGAAGGCGGCAAACTGTTCGAGAATCTGCGGAGCGAGACCAAGGCGGCGATTCTCGGCCAGCACGCGGACAAACCGCCCACGGCTGCCGCCGACTTCTTCGCCGCAGAGCGCGATAAAACTCTCGGCCTGCTCGTCCGTAGTCATCGCCGGATCGGACAGCAGAGTCTGCACGGCCGGGTCTTCGACCACGGCGGCTATCAGCTGTAGTTCCGTGAGCCAGGTATCAAGCGCAGCTTCATCACTGGCGTACTCAAAGGCGGCCCGGGCATAGGGTCGGGCCAGGGTTGATAGTTCGGCCATAGGCTACCTACAGTTCTGACGCGAGCTTGTCGAGCATGTCGGCGTGGGCACCCGCATCGATGGATGCGCCAAGTACCCGCTCCGCACCGACCAGGGACAGGGCGGCGACCTGACCGCGAAGCTGTTCCCGGGCACGATTGCTCTCCTGCTCGATCTCCGCCTGCGCCACGGCCTTCACTCGATCGGCTTCGACCACGGCCGCTGACTTGGCTTCATCGACGATCTGAGTGGCGCGGCGATTGGCCGCGTCCACGATCCCGGCAGCTTCCTCCTTGGCCTCACGCAAACGCTCCGTGGCCTTTTCCTTCGCGAGTTCAAGGTCATGGCTGGCCTTGTCGGCCGCCGCCAGACCATCGGAGATCTTTTGTTCGCGCTCGTGCATGGCAGCGAGGATCGGCGGCCAGACGTACTTCATGCAAAAGACGACGAAAGCCACAAAGGCAATCATCTGTCCGATCAGCGTTAGATTAATGTTCACGAGCTGCTCCTTGCGTTAACTCGCGGGCACCATTTTCTGGAACCCGCCATCACCGGTCGCATTGCTGCAATGGAATCAGCCAGCAGGAGCAACAACGAAGATCAGGAACATCGCGATACCTACACCGATGATGGGGATAGCGTCCACGAGACCTGCGCCAAGGAAGAACGTGGTCTGCAGCTTGGGAGCGAGCTCCGGCTGACGCGCTGAGCCCTCAATGAGCTTGCCGCCCAGCAGGCCTACACCGATTGCCGCACCCAGACCGCCGAGGCCCATCATGATGGCGGCAGCAACGTAGATCAGTTCCATGGTTTTCTCCTAGCCTTAAAGGTTTTTCAGGTTAAAAAATGTGTACTTCGGTTTTGTCGTGAGTTACTTGAATAATTCAGTGATCTTCATGGGCCATGCTGAGATACACGATGGTCAGGACCATGAAGATAAAGGCCTGCAGCGTAATCACCAGAATGTGGAAGATGGCCCAGCCGATCTGCATAAGGCCCGCGGGCACCATCCAGACCAGGCCGGCACTGAACAGAGCCGCGATCAGGATGAAGATCATTTCTCCCGCATACATGTTGCCGAACAGTCGCAGCCCCAGGGAGAAGGGCTTGGCGAGGAGGCCGACCACCTCCATGAACAGGTTCACGGGGATAAAGAGCGGGTGATTGAAGGGGTTCATCGTCAGCTCTTTGACGAAGCCGAAACCCTTGACCTTGATTGAGTAGTACAGCATGAGAATGAACACGCCGACGGCCATGCCCATGGTGATATTGGGATCGGTCGAGGGCACGATCTTCTGATAGGGCACACCGATGAATTCAAGCGACAGCGGTATCAGATCGACAGGAATGAGGTCCATAAGATTCATCAGGAACACCCAGACGAATATCGTCAGGGCGAGGGGCGCCACCAGGGGATTGCGGCCGTGGAAGGTGTCGCGAACCGTGTTGTCGACAAAACCGACTATGACTTCCACGGCATTGACGATGCCGCTGGGAACACCGGAATCCGCTTTTTTTGCGATAGAGCGGAAAAGCCAGCAAAACAGAATCCCGAGGCCTATGGACCAGATCATGGAATCGATATGGATGGCATTGAAGCCCATGGCGGCGGCTTCTTCGCCACCATGGGCGAGCGTCCATACGCCCCCGTCGGGAACCGTCGAACCATCGTGTCGATGATAACCGCCGGGCAGCTTGCCGTAGGTCAGATTGGTCAGGTGGTGAACGATGTAACCTGAGATGGTTTGCGCTTCGCCTTCCGCTGCCATGCTGCCCGTGCTCTCTTAAGTCCGGTAACGGCGTAGCGCCGTCATCTGTTCTGTTAGGTCACCGGAAGCATTGCCTGACCGGTGATGTATGTACTGTGCGACAGCAACCGCGATGAATCTTCGCAGCGTTCCCGCGCATTGCCTGTGCCTTGCCAATGCCCTGGCCCGGTGATGCTTGCTCGCCCGTCTCGGCATCAGTTCTCAACGCTTGAATCAGCGCATCAATCTGATAGCACCCGCGACCTGCACGACCCACATCACGCCATAGCCGACAAACACGAAGGCGGGGAAAGCGGGCCGAAGCACCGCAAATACGAGTGCGAACGACACAGCACTGAGCAGGAACTTTCCCCCTTCAGCGGCAAGACCCGCGCGCGCAGCCTGAGCGGCACCGCGGCGTGTTGCCCCACCCATCCGCCAGGCAAAATAGGCCTGCGGCAGCACTGAGCAAAGTGCGCCGGCCGAAAAGGAGACGGCGGCACCTTCGCCGAGTGACAACAGGACGGCCGGCACAGCAAACAGCAGTGCCAGAAGCTGAAGGAGCGTGGGGCGCAAATACTGCGCGGGGCGACCCGGTCTCACCGGGATGCTGTTCGCTGGATCATGCCAGCGCAGGACGCGAGCGAACTGATACCAGACCTTCCACTACCCGAGCGGAGGCTTTCAAAGGAGCATCCTCCAAACCCCGCCGAGGAGCCTTCCCCCTAACCACTGCTCGCTTCACGCGACGGCTGTCCCATTTCGAGCGGCGCGCATTATAGGTTCTCGCGCGCCTGCCTTCAATAATCATAGCAGTCGTAGAAACGCAAAAAGTCTTTATTTCCTAGAAACTTAGCGTATTCCGACTAATGTCTAGGTAAAGCACTGCAAATGGATGAAGTCGACGTCAGACGAGACCTCGGCGAGGTTGCATACCGAAATTGCACCATATATGGGCACAATGATCGGCCGAATAACTACATCTGGTGGCATTTGCTGAGAGATTCGGTGGTAGATGTCATCAGCTGTTTCGACGGTCCCCGGGCTCAGCGGAGGTGGGCGAGTATGCCGTCGAGTTCGTCGAGACTTGAGTAGCTGAGCACAAGTTTGCCCTTGCCCTTCGCACCGTGCTGAATCCGCACGGGCGTCCCCAGCTTATCGGCCAGCTCATCCTGCAGACGGCGGATATCGGGATCGAGTTTTGTCCCGTCCGTTTCTCCAGCCTTCGTTCCGGCCTCCTTCTGCAGACCACGCACAAGGGTCTCCGTCTGGCGCACGGAAAGACCCCGGGCGGCGACCTGACGCGCCGTGGTCAGCTGTGCATCCGGCGCCAGGCCGAGCAGACAGCGAGCGTGACCCATATCGATGTCACCGTGCTCGAGCATGGTCTTCACGTCAGTCTCCAGAGAATTGAGACGAAGAATGTTGGCCACGGCGGAACGCGACTTGCCGACGGCGTCAGCCACCTCCTGCTGCGTGAGCTCAAATTCGAGCTGCAGGCGCTCGAGGGCTATCGCCTCCTCCATGGGATTAAGGTCTTCGCGCTGGATGTTCTCGATCAGCGCCATGGCAATAACCGCCTCATCGGGGACGTTGCGCAGCAGCGCGGGAATCTCGTCCAGCCCCGCGAGCTGTGCGGCACGCCAGCGGCGTTCCCCCGCTATGATCTCGAAGCGCTGCTCGCCGGATTCGCGGGGCATCTCGCGCACCACAATGGGTTGCATGATGCCCTGAACTCGGATGCTGTCCGCAAGCTCCTGCAGCGCAATGGGATCAAAGTCGCGGCGCGGCTGATACCGTCCGCGCTGAATGAGATCGATGGGAAGTTCCCGCAGCAGACTCTGTTCTCCATGGCCGGGAGTCGACTCTGCGGGAGATTCGGCCACCTCCCTGGCTCCGCTCCCGGCGAGCAGTGCATCCAGACCTTTGCCAAGACTGCGTCGTTTCGCGGCCAAGTCAGACTCCTCTACCTGCTCCAGCGCTTTCGCGTTCCTCGCGTCGTATCATTTCGCCGGCGAGGGCCATGTAGGCGCGCGCCCCCCGGGAATAGCGATCATAGTGCATGATTGGCTTGCCATGGCTTGGCGCTTCAGCCAGGCGCACATTACGCGGAATCACAGTCCGGTAGACCTTGTCGCCAAAATGCTCGTGAAGCTGCGAAGACACGGCGTTGGTAAGGCTGTTTCGCGGGTCGTACATCGTGCGAAGAATACCTTCGACCCGCAGCCCAACGTTAACGCTGGAACGAACCTGCTCGATCGTACTCAGCAGCGCGGACAATCCCTCGAGCGCATAGTACTCACACTGCATGGCGATAATGACACCGTCGGCGGCGACCAGGGCGTTGAGCGTCAGCAGATTCAACGATGGCGGACAGTCTATGAGCACATAATCGTAGTCGGCCTGCATCTGACCCAGGGCGCTTCGCAGCCGTCGCTCACGTCCGTCCACACCCATGAGTTCGATCTCCGCCGCCGTGAGATCGCCGTTGGCCGGCAGCAGATCGAAGCCGGCGTCCCGCGCATGGACGAGAGCGAGGCCCGGCTCTTCGGGATCACTCAGCACGTCGTAAATACTGTGCTCTAGCGAGTGCTTGTCCACGCCCGACCCCATACTGGCATTGCCCTGGGGATCGAGATCGACGAGAAGAACCCTTTTCTGCATGGCCGCCAGGGACGCGGCGAGGTTGACGCTGGTGGTGGTCTTTCCGACCCCGCCCTTCTGGTTAGCGATTGCGATAATGCGCGTCACGTGGATGCATTCCTCGGGCGCTCCCTTTCCTGAGCGCGGGCATTCTGGAAGCTGGTCAGCACGGTGTCATGCGCACGATGCAGCGCGCCTCATCGAGGCCGGGCACCTTTACCGGGTCCACAGCAAGTAAGCGAACAGACGGCGGCAGGTTGCCGATTTCTTCCTGCGGATACGTTCCCTTCATCGCGAGATACTCGCCACCGGGCGCCAGCAGATGCTGACAGCCCGCGATCATATCACCCAGGGCCGCAAAGGCTCTCGAGGTCAGGAGATCGAAGGGCCGCTCGGGCCGATAGTCTTCACAGCGCGCCTTGACCACGGAGAGGCGCGTAATCTCCAGCGTCAGCGCCAGGTGGTCGAGAAAGCGGGTTTTCTTTCCGTTGCTGTCCAGCACAGTCACTTCGCGCCACGGCTGTACCAGGGCTATGGGTACACCCGGCAGGCCTGCACCGCTGCCCACATCGATAAGACTGCCTTCGCGAAGAAACGGAAGCAGTGAAAGGCTGTCGAGCAGATGGCGCGTGACCATCGCTTCGGGCTCGCGTATTGCGGTCAGGTTGTAGCGGCGATTCCAGCGCGAAAGGAGAGTCAGATACGCAATAAGTCGTTCCTGACAGCCCGATTCCAGCGCAAGCCCCATGGCGTCGAGGCCGCGCCGGAGCGACTCGGCGAGCACTGCCCTAGGCGCTCTGCTGTCGGCCGGGTAATCCGCTGGCAAGTGACGACTCATGCGCTGACCGGTCACCGCGCTTGAGGTGGACGAGGAGCAGGGACACGGCCGCGGGTGTCACGCCCGGCACTCGGGACGCCTGACCCAACGTATGAGGTCGCGCCGACGACAGCTTGTCCCGAACCTCGTTCGACAGACCGGATACCGTCGCGTAATCGAGTCTCGCGGGCAACACGAGGTCTTCGTAGCGACGCATTCTCGCGATCTCATCTTCCTGCCGATCGATGTAGCCGGCATAGCGAGCCTGGACTTCGACCTGCTCCGCGGCCTGCTCATGAGTTAGGGCATCGGGATCGAAGCTGGCGAGAAGGCTGTAGCTGATCTCCGGACGCTTCAGGAGCTCAGCGAGAGAATACTCCCGGGCCAGCGGCTTTCCGGTTTGCTCCGACACAAATTCAGCCTCGCGGGTTCCGGGGTGAACAAAGCATTGACTCAGGCGCGTCTGCTCGCGTTCGATCAGTTCGCGCTTTTCCGTGAAGGCCGCCCAGCGCGCGTCGTCAACGAGACCCATTTTCCGCCCCGCTTCGGTGAGGCGAAGGTCGGCGTTGTCTTCGCGCAGCAGCAGGCGATGCTCCGCGCGGGACGTAAACATGCGGTAGGGCTCGCGCGTACCGAGGGTGATGAGGTCGTCTACGAGAACGCCGAGATACGCCTCATCGCGACGCGGACACCAGGAGTCCTCCCCTTGCATAGCGAGAACCGCATTGATCCCCGCCAGCAGCCCCTGCGCGGCCGCTTCCTCGTAGCCCGTCGTACCATTGATCTGTCCCGCGAAGTAGAGGCCGCGGATATCTCGAGTTTCGAGGGACGGACGCAGGTCCCGGGGATCGAAAAAGTCATACTCGATGGCGTAGCCGGGGCGTGTGATGTGCGCGGCTTCGAAGCCACGGATACTGCGGACGAGTTCGATCTGAACGTCAAAGGGCAGACTCGTGGAAATCCCGTTGGGGTAGAGCTCGTTTGTGTGCAGCCCTTCGGGTTCGACGAAAACCTGGTGAGCATCCTTGTCGGCGAAGCGATGGATCTTGTCTTCGATGCTGGGACAGTAACGCGGCCCCTCGCCCTCGATTACCCCGGTGAACATGGGTGAGCGATCCAGCGATCCACGGATGAGTTCGTGAGTTTGTTCGTTGGTGTGCGCGATCCAGCAGCAGCGCTGTTCGGGATGGGTTTCGCGGCTGCCGAGGAAGGACATGACGGGCCGCGGATCGTCCCCCCACTGCTGGTCAAGCAAGTCCAGGTTTACGCTCCGCGCATCGATCCGCGGCGGAGTGCCCGTTTTCAAACGCCCCACGCGAAGGGTCAGCTCTCGCAAACGCTCGGCGAGGCTGATCGAAGGCGGGTCGCCGGCCCGGCCGCCGGCGGAACTCGCCAGGCCGATATGCATCTGCCCTCCGAGGAAGGTGCCCGTTGTCAGGATCACCCGCGGGGCGTAGAAGCGCAGACCGGTCTGAGTGATAACTCCGCTAACTCGATCTCCCTCCAGCATGAGGTCGTCGACAGCCTGTTGGAACAGCTGAAGCTTGGCCTGGGCTTCCACGCGGCAGCGGATGGCTCCCCGGTACAGAACGCGATCGGCCTGAGCGCGGGTGGCGCGAACGGCGGGACCTTTGCGCCGGTTCAGGACCCGGAACTGTATACCTGCTTCGTCGGTAGCCTGGGCCATGGCCCCACCCAGAGCGTCTACCTCGCGCACGAGATGGCTCTTGCCGATACCGCCAATCGCAGGGTTGCAGGACATCTGCCCTAGCGTATCTATCGAGTGCGTTAGCAGCAGCGTCGACGCACCCATACGGGCGGCGGCCAGAGCGGCCTCGGTGCCGGCGTGGCCGCCACCGATGACGATGACGTCGTAGCTGTGTTTGTTGTCCATGTTCGTCTCGTACGCACTTTTTGTAAGCAGCGGTTCCGCACGGCCCGCTACATCGCCCGCTGTACCGACCTCAGCAGATTCAGCAAATCACGAGCGGGCGCGCGATTATAGGCGCCGTGGCAGCACAGGCAAGCTAACACCACTGCTAGGTCAACTCGACAAGGTGCGTACCGGATTGGGTCCACTCAGTTTGTTCACTCTTTCTATATATAAGTAGAAATATATAGGTAGAGGTATATGAGTTTTTTATTGTTACTGTTGTACCGGTCGTTTTCGTGGATAGTCCCTATATTTTCCCCGGAATCAGGATGTTAGGACTGGCTCAGGTCTGTGTCGATCCTGCGCGGAAGCTGCGTTTTTAGGCCGGACGGTATGGGGAAAGAATTCTACCCGCTGGCTGATCCCACTTCTGTGCAAAGCTTCTCCTCGCTGATTTCAGGCTTTGCCTGGGAGGCCCTGGTTCTCTACACAGGATAATCAAACGTTGAAACACCGGCGTGCCTGTTCTGCGGTTAGCTCTGGGGTAAGTCCCGGGGCATCCGCTTGATGAGTTGTGGACAGAATTGACGTGGGAGTGGTCTGGAAAGTTTGACCACGAGCGCTGCTGGTTTAAACAGCTCTTCTGTTGATTGGGTGTGGGTGGAACGCGCGTATGCTGTGCGCGTATCACTTGCCGATACAGAAACTGCTGAAGATCTCCCCGAGCAGATCATCGCTGCTCAGCTTCCCCGTAACTTGTCCCAGTGCCTCCTGGGCATAGCGCAGGTCCTCCGCCACCAGTTCCGGGGCTCGCCTATCAATGAGGACCGATTGACTCGCCTCAAGGTGGGCGAGCGTGTTCTCCAGCGAGACGATATGTCTTTCGCGGGCGATGAAATCGGAATCCGTGCCTTCACCCAGGCCCGCACTCTCAAGGAGTTGGCGGCGCAGAAGATCAATACCCGCTCCTGTCTTCGCGCTGAGATTGATGCGTGATTCCACGCGACTTGCTTCGGAATTGGCGATGCCGGGGGATTCCCCGACCGCGTCGATTTTATTGCGGACGATGATGATGGGTACGGCTTCCCCGAGTCGCCCGGCATGCTCGGCGCAGATTTCTTCATCGCTCGCATGACGATCACCAATGCTCGCGTCGCTCACCAGGAGAATACGATCCGCTGAACGGATCTCTGCTTCGGCGCGCCGCACGCCTTCGCGCTCGATGGCGTCTTCGGTATCGCGCAGGCCGGCGGTGTCTACCACGTGCAGAGGCATACCATCGATATCGATGTGTTCGCGCAGCACATCTCGCGTAGTGCCCGGGACATCCGTGACGATCGCCGATTCCGCTTCCGCAAGTTGATTGAGCAGGCTCGACTTTCCGGCGTTGGGTGCTCCCGCGAGCACGATTTTGAGTCCATCGCGCAGACGACGACCCCTTCTTGCGTTGATCAGCAGTTCATTCAACTCCCGGTGGAGCTGTGCGATGCGCCCGCTCACATCGCTCTCACCGATGAAATCGATTTCTTCCTCCGGGAAATCGATAGCGGCTTCAACGAAAACGCGAAGTTGCGTCAACCCATCAAGAATTCGATTTACCCGCTTCGAGAACTCTCCGCTCAACGATCGGCTTGCGCTTCGCGCCGCCGCCCGGCTGCTCGCGGCGATCAGGTCCGCGATAGCCTCCGCCTGGACCAGGTCGATCTTTCCGTTAAGGAACGCCCGCTGACTGAATTCTCCGGCGTGGGCACCGCGAGCGCCATGCTGGAGGCAGGCGTGGAGGGTGGCGGAAAGCACGGCAGGACCTCCATGGCAATGCAGCTCCGCGACGTCTTCGCCAGTGAAGGAGTGTGGACCCGGAAAGTGAAGAACGAGACCCTGGTCAAGACCCTCGCCTTCTTTGTCGCGAAAGCTGACCAGCGTGGCTTCCCGCGGTCGCGGTTCGCGACCGCAGATCGACCGGCTTATGTGAAACGCATTCGGGCCCGATAGACGAATGATACCGACTCCGCCGCGCCCCGCCGGCGTGGCAATAGCGGCGATCGTATCCGGAGCATCAGCGAGGTCCATGCAAAGGCAGCGTCACGGTGACTAAGCCGGTTGCGCCTCGCGCTCGATCTGCCGCGTAATCACGTACTGCTGGGCCATGGACAGAACGTTGTTCACGACCCAGTAAAGAACGAGACCGGCGGGGAACCACAGAAAGAAGAACGTAAATACGATCGGCAGCCACTGCATGATCTTGGCTTGCATCGGATCCGGCGGTGGGGGATTGAGCTTCTGCATGAACCACATGCTCGCGCCCATCAATAAGGGCAGCACGAAGAACGGATCCATAACGGACAGATCATCGATCCAGAGCATGAACGGCGCGTGGCGAAGCTCCACGCTTTCCATGAGCACCCAATAAAGGGCGATAAACACCGGCATCTGAACAAGGATCGGAAGGCATCCGCCCATGGGATTGATTTTCTCTTTCCGGTACAGGTCCATCATGGCCTGTGACTGCTTTTGTTTGTCGTCGGCGTACTGTTCGCGGATGTCCTGTAGCTTGGGCTGTACACGGCGCATATTTGCCATGGAGCGATAGCTGGTCGCTGACAGTTTGAAAAACACGCCCTTGATAAAGATGGTAAGGAGGATAATTGCCGCGCCCCAGTTTCCTACAAAGGCGTGGATCTTGGTCAGCAGCCAGAACAGCGGCTGGGCGATCCACCACAGCCATCCGTAATCCACGCTGAGATCGAGAAAGGGAGAGATCTCCTTAAGGCTGTACTGATCCTTGGGTCCGGCGTAGAAGCTGGCGCTCACTTCGATCGTCTGGCCCGGGTCGACCTGCACCGCCGGGCTGGTAAACCCGGCGATGTTGAATCCGCTCTGCGTAACGCGCGTGGAGTAGCTGTGAGAGGCGTCGGGGCGGGGGATCCAGGCGCTCAGGAAGTAGTGTTGGATGATGGCAATCCAGCCCCCCTCATGCTGTTCGCGATAGGGCTCCTTTCGAATGTCTTCAAAATCAAACTTCAAGAAGCGATCGTCGGGGGTTGTCGTTGCCGCCCCAAGAAACGGCTGCATGCCCATGCCACCGTTATCGGATTCAGGCGCCGGGCTACTGTCGCGCTTCAACTGGCCGAAGAGGTTGCCCTGCCAGCGTTCGCTGCCCTGGTTGGTGATCTCATAGCTGACATCTACAAGGTAGCTGTCGCGGGTAAACGTGAAGCTCTTGATCACAGAAACGTCCGCATCACCAGCGTAAACAAGGTCGATGTTGAGCTGATCGTCATCACCGAGGTCGTAGCGTAAGGCACTGCTCCGATACTGAGCACGGCCGCTGCTGTCGATGCCGTTTCGGCCGATAAGGCCAGACTGGGCCACATAGGCGCGCTGCGTGTTGTTCTCCAGCAGAACAAACGGCACGTCCGGGTTATCGATTTTGGCTCGGAATTTTGGCAGGGCGACTTCGACGATGTCGCCGCCATTCAGGTCAATGGCGAGCTGCAGTGTGTCGGTGTAAACCTGAACTATAGCGGCGCTGCCTGCAGTGTCTGTGGCTCGATCAGCCGCAGGATCCTGGGATGCCGCTAGCGTGGGAAGATCCTCGCCGCCGGGTTGTTCCGCGGGCTGATTCCCGATGGAGTCATTTACGGGAGCAAGAGGAGGCAGGTCGCTTGCGGGGCTGGCGCTATCCGGTTCTGTTGCAGTAGCTGGTGCTCCCGCCTCGGCGGTCAGGCGGGCCTCGGGACGCGCGGGTGCTTCTTTTGCCGCCTTAAAACTCACCCACTCCTGAAGGAGCATAAATGAAAGAAGAACAACTGCGCCGATAAGCAGCGCCCGTTGGATATCCATGGATTGTCAGTCCTGTTTGCAGACGGGGGGCACGGGGTCCAGGCCGCCGCTCGCCCAGGGATGGCAACGCCCTACACGGCGCAACGCGAGAATACTGCCACGAACGGCACCGTGTGTTTCGATCGCTTCTTTTGCGTACTGCGAGCAGGTTGGATGAAACCGGCAATGATTGCCTAGCCATGGACTCAGGCACCACTGGTACGTCGTGATTAAAAACACCAGGACGGTCTTCATGGCTGGATGGTCTGCGTCGCTTGTGAGGCCCGGGTTTCCCCCGCCGCATTGAAGCCGGTCGCCGTGCGTCGCAGGATTCGCGCGAACTGTCGGTCCAGAGCGCGGCCGAGATCCTGTCCGCTGCAAGTCGCCGCCGCGGGTCGACTGAGAACCACGATATCCAGGGCCGGGTTCCGGCGCTCGAGGCGGCGGAAGCGCTCGCGGGCGAGGCGCTTGAACCGGTTTCGCTGGACTGCCGATGGAATGTGCTTTTTTGCCACGGCGAGTCCGAGGCGGTGTTGTTTGAGCGTGTTACGAGAAGCGAGGAGCAGGCACGAAGCGTCGCCGGCTTTCGAATCCGGAGTGGTGAAAACGTTGCGGTACTCCGCGGCGGCTACGAGGCGTTGGTGCCGCGAGAAGCCCTGGGACATGAGCAGAGCCCTGTGTCACTGGTAATGGAAGGTCGCTGGAAACACCGTGTTCCAATGCATAGAACGCGCCACCGGTGCGGCGCTGGTTCAGGCGGCGAGTCTCTTCCGTCCGCGTGCGCGACGGCGGGCGAGTACGGCACGGCCGCTTTTAGTGGCCATGCGCGCACGGAATCCATGGGTGCGCTTGCGCTTAATTACGCTCGGTTGAAAAGTTCTTTTCATCGTACTGCTCGTCTTGTGTCTTTGGGTTTCTGCCAGGCAGATCGTTTGCCGCGTCTGGGTACAGACCGCATGTGCGGGCCGAGTGTTCCATCACGCAGTGGATGCCACCCGGCTGCCGCCCCGTCTTGTTTTGGCGCCTTCGGCCCTAACGGCGGGTCAGGCGGTCGAACGTGCGGCAGGCAAAAGGCGCGGCATTGTAGTGAATAGTCGTCGTTGATTCAACGCGCACGACTGTGGCGAGACGCTGGCCAGCCTGGTGCTTAGAAGGAAAGCTTTTCGGCGCCCTGACGCAGCGACCCGCGCGCGGTCAAAATTTTTTTGCACAGCCTCATAAAACGTAAGCTGAACGGGCGGCAGCGCCATCGATGAACAGTTTTCTACGATTTTAATCACAGCTTATCCACAGCAGCCGGCGTCAACGTTTTTTTCGATAGAATTTATCCCGTCGTTTTGAAATTACGTAAATTATTGATATATATAGATTTATTAGGCGCTCTGATTTTCGAAAATGCTAGCCCGACGTGTCATAGCGCGGTAACATCCATTGCGTTCGGCGTACCGGACCGGTGATATCAACATATGCACTGGGGTATGCCCCAGTGCATGCAGGTCGGCGCCGTTTGCACGATCACCGAAGGCCGAAACTGCTGTGTTGGCTGCGGCGGTGGACCTCGTGACGGCCAGTGCGACGGCCAATGTGACGGCGAATGGATGACCTGTGTAATGGCCCGGATAACCGAGACGCAGGCGGCAATCGTCGTCGACGAGCATGGACAGGTCTGCAGGGTGGGACAAGGGAATCGGGGGAATCGGGGGAATCGGGGGAATCGATCGGGGGAAACAGGTAACCACGCGTGTCGCATGGTGTGCTTTCCGGTCAGTAGCGTTGTCGATCGGCAGTGTTGGCTTGTTGCCAACCCTGAGATCCGAGCAGGAGCGTCGAGTAGGGGGAATCGGTCTTGCGTAGAGGTCTGGCGAAGAGGTCTGGCGAAGAGGTCTGGCGAAGAGGTCTTGCGAAGAGGTCTGGCGCAAAGGTCTTGAGTTAGGTCTCGTATATCAGCCTCGCGCAATCGTCGCGCGCAGTGCAGGTACCGCTGCCGACTCGTTGTCGCTGAGATGAATGCGAACAAATAAAAGCGCAGCAGAATAAAGAACAACGAAAAACCAACTAGAAAAAACCGATTAGAAAGGGGCCGGCATGGATTGCTTGGAACGTAGTTTAGGGGTCGTAATTCCACTTCTTTCGCGGAAAAGCAGCATTTTTCGTGAAAACACAGCATTGCTAGGCGGATTTATCGCCGATCTAGCGGAATCAGGCCAGTAGCCTGAATCGAGCCTGATACGCCAAGGACGCTAGAAGCCGCCTGAGCGCAATCTGCGGCCAGGTAATGTCAGACGCGCAGCGACGCGCGTTGTCGAAAGCGAACCTTACTTTAGAAAAACAGACAGATAGAAGCGATACGAGCGCTGTGCCGCGCTTTCAGCACCTCAAGAGGTGCCTGGCGGCAGGGCTTGACTCGGGGGATGCGGGTTTCGCAGGTCACGTCGCTCAAGAGAGATTGCATTGACAGACACAGTTTGGAAGGAGTGCACGCAGCATCTGCGCGAAATGCTCCCATCTCAGCAGTTCAACACGTGGATAAAGCCCCTTCGAGCGTCAGTGAGTGATGGCCGACTCGACCTTATTGCGCCGAACCGCTTCATTTCGGATTTTGTAAGCAGCAAGTACAGGACGGTAATCCAGGAAGTACTCCGAGATGTTTCGCTCAAACATAGTGCCCGGACCGCGATGGGTGGCACGGCAGCGCCAAGCCCCATGCTCCTTGCTATCGGCACGGGAATCCCTGGCAGTGCTCCGTTTACAGCTGTGGCAACGGCGCCGGAAGCCGGGCTCGAATCGACCGCTCCTGGCGGCGGAGAAGCACTGAAAGAGGGATTTTTGAACGACGATCTGAAAGACGATATCGACTCCACCACAGTGGATGCGCTGGGCTTGCGTCCCGAGCGCGGTTCGGATTCCGGGCTGCCGGTGATTCGAGGCCCGTCTCTCGCTGTGGTAGACGGACGAAAGATCCAGCCCCAGGAAGATGGGCCGCACTTTCCGGTTCAGGGGTCTGCGGCGGCCGGTTCACGGGAAGCCGGTTCGAGAACATTGATGGCTGGCGAAGGCATGGCTACTCGACAGTCGCTCGTAGACCAGACCTTGAGCTATGGACAGGCCGCGCAGTCAGAAGTCCATGAGGCGCTTCAACATCAACACAATCTCGTTTCCGGTTACACATTTTCTGCCTTCGTTGAGGGCAAATCGAATCAACTGGCCCTGGCAGCCGCGTCCCAGGTAGCTGAAAACCCGGGAGAAGCCTACAACCCTCTCTTTCTCTATGGCGGCGTTGGTCTGGGCAAGACTCACCTGATGCACGCCGTGGGCAATGCCCTAAAAGCTCACCGGCCGGGTGCGAGGATCGTTTATCTGCACTCGGAGCGGTTTGTCGCCGACATGGTCAAAGCGCTTCAGCTGAATGCAATTTCAGACTTCAAACGTTACTACCGCTCAGTAGACGCGCTGTTAATTGACGACATCCAGTTTTTTGCGAAGAAAGATCGCTCTCAAGAAGAATTTTTTCATACCTTCAATGCGCTGCTCGAAAGCGGCCAACAAATGATCCTTACCTGTGACCGGTATCCGAAAGAGATCGATGGTCTCGAGGAGCGCCTAAAGTCACGCTTTGGGTGGGGACTCACCGTTGCAGTGGAGCCACCGGATCTTGAGACCCGTGTGGCCATCTTGATGAACAAGGCCAACCAGGCACGCCTCGATCTACCTCCGGAATCGGCTTTTTTCATCGCTCAGCGCATCCGATCGAACGTACGGGAGTTAGAAGGCGCCTTGAAGAGGGTGATAGCGAGCGCTAACTTCACGAAGCGCCCGGTAGATGTTGAACTGGTCAAGGAGAGCCTGAAGGATCTCCTCGCGTTACAGGACAAACAAGTCAGTCTGGACAACATCCAGCGCACGGTGGCCGAGTACTACAAGATTAAAGTGGCCGATCTCAACTCCCGGCGCAGGAATCGCTCCGTGGCGCGGCCAAGGCAAGTAGCCATGGCGCTGGCCAAGGAGCTCACCAACAACAGTCTTCCGGAGATTGGGGACAGCTTCGGAGGTCGGGATCACACGACCGTTCTGCATGCATGCCGTAAGATCAAGGAGCTTCGCGAGACGAGTTCAGACATCCACGAAGACTACAAGAACCTGCTGCGTCTTCTGACTACTTAGGGGAGATTTACGGTACACTTCGGCGGTTTTTCCCACAGTTAAGACCGCGTTAAGGAAGACTGTCCCCATGAAGCTGCGTGTTTCCCGAGAGGCGTTGCTCGGCCCCTTGAACCTGGTAGCGGGGGTGGTGGAGCGGAGACAGACACTCCCGGTTCTTGCCAACGTCCTGCTGAACCTCGACGGGAAGCATCTTTCCATCACAGGTACGGATCTGGAGGTCGAGCTGGTTGGACGTCTCACTCTCGACGCGGAAGGCACCAACGGCGAAATAACGGTTCCAGCGAGAAAGCTCGCCGACATCTGCAAGAGTCTGCCCGAGGGCGCGGAGATGGAAATCAGCGTCTCCGAGTCTCGCGCAACGCTGCGCAGCGGCCGCAGTCGTTTTACTCTCGCGACGCTCCCGGCTCGTGAGTTTCCGAACATCGAAGATAGCATCGGCACTCACCAGATGACGCTTAAGCAGGCCGAACTGCGTCGTTTGATCGAGCGAACCAGCTTTGCCATGGCCCAGCAGGACGTGCGCTACTACCTGAACGGTATGTATCTCGAGCTTCGCGCCGGACGGTTGCGCGCCGTAGCAACGGATGGTCATCGCCTCGCGGTGTGCACGTTTCCAGGGACGATGAAAGACCTGGAAGACACCCAGCTGATCGTTCCGCGTAAAGGCGTTCTTGAGCTCGCGCGATTGATGCAGGATGACGAAGGCGAGGTGACTATCATCCTCGGGAGCAATCACTTGCGAGCGACCACGCCGAACTTTACTTTCACGTCGAAGCTGGTTGACGGAAAGTTTCCGGATTACGAGCGTGTCCTGCCGCGAGCGGCGGACAAAATTCTGGAGGGATCGCGCCTCGAACTCCGACAAGCGTTTACACGCACGGCGATTCTGTCGAACGAGAAGTATCGAGGCGTGCGCCTCAAGCTCAGTGAAGGCAGTCTTGATATCGAGGCCAACAATCCGGAGCAGGAGCAGGCGGAAGAGAGTCTGCCGGTCAATTACTCCGGTGAGTCACTGGAGATTGGTTTTAACGTTGGCTACCTTTTGGACGTTCTTGGCGTCCTAAGTGGTGATCAGGTCCGTTTTTCGCTAGGTGACCCCAACAGCAGTGCACTCCTTGAAGAGGCAGATGGGGGAGACTCGCTCTACGTCGTCATGCCCATGCGTCTTTGAAGATGCATTGAGATGGCGTCCGGAAGGTCCCTTAGCTTGCGGCGCTGAAGGCGCGTCAGCAGGAAACGCAGCCGGAGTCGAAAAGAATAACGCGGAGTGTCACTGACCCGTGTTTCACCCATCTCGGCTATGTTCTACCTACGCCGTCACCCGCTTCACCCAAGGTAAACGCAAAAACGCCCTCTGAGCAGGACTGAATCAACACGTTCGTGTCTTTGGCGCTCGGGAAGCAAGGAAATACGGCGAAAAGAGGGCTTCACCCTGCTACACACACTTGCCGTCAGCGACTTCAGAAATCTCACCCGGGTCAGGCTTGAGCGCTTATCACGGCACAACGTGATCTTCGGAAAAAACGGCAGCGGCAAAACAAGCCTCCTTGAGGCGGCCCACATACTTGGAACTGCACGCTCTTTTCGCGGTGGAAAGGCCAGGTCGCAGGTTCAGTACGGAAAGGAAGGCTACGTCATTCACGGTGTCGGCACACACTCGCCCATGGGCGTACAGCGGGGAGTGAAAGGTGAGGTTTTGCTGCGCGTGGGTGGCGAGACCGTTCGATCAGCGTCGCGGCTTGCTGATGAACTTCCATTGCTGGTGATCAATTCCGCAAGCTTTGAGCTCCTCCTGGGTGAACCTGCCCAACGCCGCCGCCTCATGGATTGGGGTGTGTTTCACGTGGAACATGCCGAGCGAGAAGTGTTTCCGAGGTTTCAGCGCGCCCTTACGCAGAGAAACCACCTGCTCCGTCGTGGTAGTATTGACCCTGTTGAAATGGAGGTTTGGACCTCGGATTTGGCGGCGCAAGGGAATAGTCTCGCGGAGGCGCGGGGCCGGTTTGTTTCGGCGCTTCAGGCGGCGTTCCTGCCCATACTGACTGGGTTGGCACCGGAGCTCGATGGCGTCACGCTGAGCTATCGGCGCGGTTGGGACGCTAACGCGACCTACGTTGAGGTGCTGAAGCGAAGTACGAACACTGACCTTGACCAGGGCTTTACGCATGCCGGACCGCAGCGAGCGGATATTCGAGTCCTGGTTAACGGGTATCCGGCGGCGGAAACACTGTCTCGTGGACAGCAAAAGCTGTTGATCATTGCCCTAAAGCTCGCTCAAGGTCATTTGGTGGCTTCCGCGGGCGTGCCTGTCCTGTTTCTTATCGACGACCTGCCATCAGAGTTGGACGAAGAGCGCTGCGAAAAGGTCTGCCGACGGCTGGCTGATATGCGGGCTCAGACACTGATTACCTGTATAGATCCAGAGTCCGTGCCGGTGCCCTGGCTTTCCGCGGCGGGAGATTCGGTGGATCTGTTTCACGTGGAACATGGCAATGTCAGCCGGACGATAGCTGATTGAGCGGGAAGGTAGCGCCCGTAGGTGGCGCAAAACGAACGGAGATCAGGATGAGCGAGGGGCAAGACAACTACGACGGGTCGAAAATCAAAGTCCTCAAGGGACTGGATGCCGTTCGTAAACGCCCGGGAATGTACATCGGCGACACGGACGATGGCACGGGGCTGCACCACATGGTGTTTGAAGTCGTCGATAACTCGATCGACGAAGCTTTAGCAGGGCATTGCACCCGTATTGAGATTACGATTCATCCAGACGATTCTGTATCCGTTCGCGACAATGGTCGCGGGATACCCACGGATATGCACGAGGAGGGCGTTTCAGCCGCAGAAGTCATCCTCACGGTGCTTCATGCCGGAGGAAAGTTCGATGACAACACCTATAAGGTGTCAGGTGGACTCCATGGGGTCGGTGTGTCGGTCGTCAACGCCCTATCTGAAGGCCTTTGGCTCACTATCTGGCGGAACGGCCAGACGTATCAACAGCATTACGAGCACGGTGTGCCGCAGGCGCCTCTCGAGATCACTGGTGCCGCTGATCACGCTGGTACGCTGATTCGCTTTAAGCCGTCGGCGAAAACGTTCACTAACATTCAATTTGACTTCGATGTGCTCGCAAAACGCTTGCGCGAACTCGCGTTTCTCAATTCCGGGGTAGAAATCGTACTCCGCGACGAGCGTACGGAAAAAGAGGAGACCTATCATTACGAAGGCGGATTAAGAGCGTTCGTGGACTATCTGAACCGCAATAAAACGCCAATACATAAACCCTTCCACTTTCAGAGTGATGCTGAGGGAGGTACGGGGGTCGAGGTCGCATTGCAGTGGAATGACTCCTACCAGGAGAACATCTTCTGCTACACGAACAATATTCCCCAGCGCGACGGCGGTACGCATCTAGCGGGCTTTCGCTCGTCGCTGACTCGCTCGTTGAACGCCTACATCGAGCGTGAGGGGCTCGCCAAGAAAGCCAAGGTCACCACCACCGGCGATGACGCTCGAGAGGGCCTTACGGCCATCATCTCGGTGAAAGTACCCGATCCAAAGTTTTCATCCCAGACGAAAGACAAGCTGGTCTCGTCCGAAGTGAAAACTGCGGTCGAACAGGCTATGAATCGCTACTTTGGCGATTATCTTCTGGAGAACCCCACGGAATCGCGCTCGGTAGTCTCAAAAATGCTGGAAGCGGCGCGCGCCCGGGAAGCGGCGCGAAAGGCCCGCGAGATTACGCGACGCAAAGGGGCCCTGGATATTGCCGGCTTACCGGGCAAACTCGCCGACTGCCAGGAGAAGGATGCATCCCAGTCAGAGCTCTATCTGGTCGAGGGTGATTCCGCGGGCGGCTCGGCGAAACAGGGCCGGGATCGGCGCTTTCAGGCGATCCTGCCGTTGAAGGGTAAAATATTGAACGTAGAGAAAGCCCGTTTCGATAAGATGCTAGGTTCAGCAGAGGTCGGCACATTGGTCACCGCCCTGGGCTGCGGTATCGGTAAGGAGGAGTTCGACCCCGAGAAGCTGCGCTATCACCGGATAATCATCATGACCGATGCCGACGTTGACGGTTCGCACATCCGGACGCTACTCCTGACATTCTTTTTCCGACAGATGCGGGAGCTTCTCGAGCGTGGCCATGTATACATCGCGCAGCCACCGCTTTATAAAATAGCGCGGGGCAAGCAGCACGAGTATCTGAAGGATGACGGTGCCCTGTCCGCGTATCTCACGGCCGCCGCACTCGATAACGCCTCAATCTATGTAAATTCCGAAGCGCCTCCGGTGACCGGTGAAGCCCTGGAGGCGCTGGTGCAGCAGTATCAGACGGTCGAGTCCATTGTGGAACGCAGGTCGCGTTTGATCCCCCGGGATGTGCTTTGGGAGCTTGTGTACACACCCCGTCTCAGCGCAGAATCGCTGCAGGATGAGGCGAGCGTACGGGCGTTCTGCGAAAGCCTTAGTGAGCGCTTACAAACCTTAAAAGTCAAGGGTGTCAGCTACTCTGTCGATTTGCGCACCGATGCAGATGGGCTTAGCTATCCCTTGATCCGGATGCTCGCTCACGGTGTGGAACGTCCCGTACCTCTGCGCCCGGAGTTTCTACGCTCTGGGGACTACGCGGCCATGACCGACGTCGGCGCCACGCTCGGCGAGCTGATCGAAGAGGGCGGTTACTTCCAGCGAGGCGAAAAAACTCTGCACACGCGGAGCTTTGCCGAAGGCTGGAGCTGGCTACTCGCGGAAGCTCGCCGCGGCTACACCATTCAGCGCTACAAGGGCCTCGGGGAAATGAATCCTGAGCAGCTTTGGGAGACAACGATGGATCCGGAGTCGCGACGCATGCTTCAGGTGACTATCGACGATGCCATGATGGCCGACGAGATCTTTACCACCCTCATGGGTGACCAGGTGGAGCCGCGTCGCGAGTTCATCGAAGACAACGCGCTATCAGTGGCTAACCTCGACGTTTGAGCTCCACCGGCTGAGCGACCGACGTTCCTTCGCGCTTATCCGCATCGTTGTCCGCGGCGTCGTCCGGGAGCGCCGGCGGCGCCTCGGCCTCGCTATCCTGAAGCACTGTAAGGCGGTCGTGTTCTATATTCGGGTGCTGCGATGCCGGCTGAGGTAGCTCGCCCTTCGCATTTGCGGCAGTGCTGCGGAAGCGTTCAATCTTCCCGTAGAGCCCCTGTTTGCCCACCAGCGCCGTAACCGTCTTGTTGTACTTGTCGGTTACCGTATTCAGGGTCTTGCCCATATCTTCAAGGCGCTGCCCTACGAGACTTACCTTGTTATAGATGTCGCCCGCCATGGTGCTGATTTCCCGAGCCTCCTCATTGCTGCGATAGGCAATCCAAAGGCTTGCCACCGTGCGCAGCATGGGCAGCAATGTGGTGTGGGAAACCATGACTACGTTTTTCTGATAGCCCTCATTGAACAGCTCACGATTGAACTTCAGGGCCTCGATGTAGGCCGCTTCGATGGGCATGAACAAAAACACCAGTTCGGGGCTGTTTGCGTTCGGGAGGCTGCTATAGTCCTTGGCCGCCAGCTCATCGATGTGACGCCGCAGGGCGAGACCGTGTGCCTTGAGCGCCTCACTGCGTTCTTCATCGCTTTCGGCGGCGATGGCCCGGTCGTAGTCGACCAGGGACACCTTGCTGTCGATGATCAGGTGCTTTCCGTCGGGAAGCTTGATGACGAAATCAGGTATGCGACGTCGCCCCTCGTCGTCGCGAAAGACCCTTTGGGCTTCGTAATGCTCTCCAGGTTCGAGGCCCGCCAGCTGCAAAGTCCGCTCGAGCTGCACTTCTCCCCAATTGCCCGTGGTCTTCTTGTCTCCTTTCAGCGCCCGGGTGAGGTTTTCCGCCTGATCGCTCATCTTCAGCCCCACGCCCATCAGATTCCGTAGCTCCACCGCGAGACTTTCATTACCGCGAATGGACTGCGCATGAACCTCGTTGACGCGCGACTGGAACCGATGAATCTGCTCGCCGAAGGGTTTCAGCAGGCTTTCGATGCTTTGTTGGTTGTGTGACGACAGTTGCCGCCCGCGCTCTTCGAAGATGCGGTTGGCGAGATTTTCGAACTCAACGCGCAGCTGGGCCCGGCTTTCCTCGAGCAGCGCAAGCTGGCGTGCATGGTTCTGCTTTTCGCTGGCGAGGCGGGCTTCCGTTGCGGCGTATTTGCGACCCAGAGCATCGCCCTCTTCCTGGAACCTGTCCAGGCGCCGGGTGAGATCTGTCAAATGACCCTGCAACTCGGCGCGCTGGGCGGCGAGCGCCGCGACTTCGAGCTCGCGTTCTCGCAGGCGTGACTGCAATTGCTCGTTCGCTACGTCGCTGCGGGCGAGAGCTGCGTTCTTCCAAAGGGAGACGACGAGGCCGGCACTGAGTCCGGCGAAAGCACACCAGAGCAACAGCTCGCTATCGACACCCTCTGATCCGACGCGCTGAAAAAAGGAGATCACAAAGCCGTTGAGGTCTGCGGAAGTACCTCCAGACGAAGATGCCAACACATCTCCGGCGTGCTCATCGGCCACGTTGCTGGTCCCCTGCGATTCGTAGCGTGGAGTCTAACGCAGCGGGCACACCGGGCGGGGTTGACGTTTTCCACCCCGTCGCCTTTTGCGACATGATTCAGTCGCGTCTATGAACGCTGCCGTGCTTTCCCCGGACTGAAGCGCGCAAGACCGTCTGGCGCGGCGCAGCCCTCAACCTGCGAGAAGGGAGATGTCCGCTACGGCGGTGAACTCACCGCGCAAGTTAGCCAAAAGAGTCAATCGATTGGCGCGGAGCTGTGGATCTTCCGCATTGACCATGACAGTGTCGAAGAACTGATCGACGGTATCGCGCAGCGTCGCCAGGCGGCTCAATACGGCCGCGTAGTCGGTTTTCCGAAGCGCTGTCGAATTATCCGCCGACATGGCGTCGATAGCTGCCACAAGCTCTTTTTCGGCGGGCTCCCGAAGTAAGTCAGCGCTTACTTTACTGCTGTTGATTTCGCCCGCCTTCGCCAGAATGTTACCCACACGCTTGTTTGCCGCCGCGAGCGCCGCAGCCTCGGGTCGCTCGACGAATGCCCGAAGCGCTTCCAGTCGGAGGACAAAGTCCCGTGGCCGCGTGGTGCCGGAAGCACGCACGGCACGAAACAGTTCGATGGGAACTTGCTCGGCCTCAAAAAGTGCCGGCAGGCGATCGAAGGTATAGTCAAGCGCGGTGGAAACCGCATCCTCGGCGATGACGTCCGGCGGAAAGGCCTCGGCGGCCGTGGCCAGCAACTCCCGCAGGTCGAGGTCAAGGTCTTTTTCGATCAGCAGGCGAAGCACAGCGATCGATGATCGGCGCAGACCGAAGGGGTCGCGCGAGCCCGATGGTTTCTGTCCGATTCCGAAAATGCCCACGAGCGTATCGAGACGGTCAGCCAACGCGACGGCGACCGCCGTCTCGCCCTCGGGGAGCGGGCTTCCTGCCTGGAGCGGCCAGTAGTGCTGAGCGATCGCCTCGCAGATTGCCGGTGCCTCGCCGTCATGATGCGCGTAGTGGCCGCCGGCAATGCCCTGCAGATCCGCGAATTCGAGCACCATCTCGGACACCAGATCGGCTTTGCTGAGCAGACCCGCGCGATGCGCTTCGCCGTCATCGCCTCCCGTGAGCACCGCAAGACGCGCGGCGAGCCTGGCCAAGCGCCGGCTCTTGTCCCCGAGCGAACCCAGCTGCGCCTGGAACACGACATCATCAAGCTGATCCAGCCGTGACGCGAGGCTGTGTTCGAGGTCCTGCTTGAAGAAGAAAGCCGCATCGGCCAGCCGCGGTCGGATGACGCGCTCGTTGCCGGCGACCACGGACGCCGGATTGGAACTGTCGATGTTGGCGACCGTCACGAAGTTCGGAAGCAGTGCTCCTTCGTCATTTACGACCGGGAAGTACTTCTGGTGGCTTTGCATGGAAGAGATCAGCGCTTCCTGGGGCACATCCAGAAATTCTTCGTCGAAGCTCCCCGCCAGGGCCACCGGCCATTCCACGAGACTGGTCACTTCGATAAGCAGGTCTTCGTCGATCAGGGCATGTGCCCCAAGACTTTCCGCTGCCCTGTGGACCTGTTCCCGTATCTTCTGCTTCCGTTGAGAAAAGTCGGCGATTACGCGGGCGTCATACAGCTGTGCTTCGTAGCTCTCGGCGCTCCCAAGGACGAGGTCTCCGCCTGAGTGAAAACGGTGACCCCGGCTGCGATTCGACAGGGCCATGCCCAGGACTGAGCCAAAATCAGACTCCTCGCCATAAATGGCGACCAGCCATTGGATGGGACGAGCGAACTCGAGGCGCGAGCTGCCCCAGCGCATACGCTTGGCGATAGGCAACTCCGCTATAAGCTCTTCCACGAGCCCGGGCAGTGCTTCCTGCACACGTGCACCGGGAACGGTCTGCCGAACGCCCAGTCTTTCACCTTTCGGCGTACTGATGACCTCGAGGTCCTCGGTGCTGACGCCCTGCTTCTTGGCGAAGCCCTGCGCTGCCCGGGTCCAGTCTCCCGCTTCGTCGCGAGCCTGGACGACCGGGGGCCCGAGGGCTTCGCGGTGCTCGGCGGGCGCGTGTTCCGCAAGGGCATCAATTCGCACGGCGATACGTCGGGGTGTGGCGAACCAGTGACTACCGGCATAGGAAAGACGAAGCGACGAAAGCTTCGCGAGCATTAGTCGCTCCAGCGCCTCGCCGAGATCTTTCAGGCTGCTCGACGGCAGCTCCTCACACCCGATCTCCAGCAGCAGACTCCGCTCGCTCATGCCGCCGTCTCCCGCCAGGCGCGCAGGGCCTCGTCGCGATGTTCCGCATCGGCCATCGGAAAACCGAGGGTCGCGCGCGCCGAGAAATAAGTTTCGGCGCAGGCGCGGGCAATGCCGCGCACGCGAAGAATGTAGCGCTGCCTCTCGGTGACCGACACCGCGTGGCGGGCGTCGAGAAGGTTAAAGGCGTGGGATGCCTTCATTACCATTTCGTAGGCCGGGAGGGGCAGGCCCGCCTCGACCAGGCGCTGCGCTTCGGCCTCACTATGGTCGAACTGTTGAAACAGGAAGGAGGTGTCCGCTTCCTCGAAGTTGTAGCGGGACATCTCTACTTCGTTTTGATGGTACACGTCGCCATAGGTCACGGCGCCCTGGGGACCCCGGGTCCACACCAGGTCATAGACGCTGTCCACACCCTGGAGATACATGGCGATGCGCTCCAGGCCGTAGGTAATCTCCCCCGTTACCGGAAAACACTCGATGCCGCCGGCCTGCTGGAAGTAGGTGAATTGCGACACTTCCATTCCATTGAGCCAGACTTCCCAGCCGAGTCCCCAGGCGCCGAGGGTGGGGGACTCCCAGTTGTCTTCGACAAAACGGATATCGTGTTCAAGGGGATCAAGGCCAAGCGACTCCAGTGACGCCAGATAGCGATCCTGAAAGTCTGCGGGAGATGGCTTCATGACGACCTGGAACTGGTAATAGTGCTGCAGCCGGTTCGGGTTTTCGCCGTAACGGCCGTCCGTGGGCCGACGACTTGGTTGAACGTAGGCCGCGTTCCAGTTTTCCGGACCCAGCGAGCGCAGGAAGGTGGCGGGATGGAAAGTGCCGGCGCCCACCTCCATATCCAGCGGTTGAAGCACGGCACAGCCCTCCTTTCCCCAAAACTGTTGAAGTCTGAAGATCAGATCCTGAAAGGTGATGCCGTTCTCCTGTGCACGAACGCGCCCATCCTGCTGCTCCACGGCCATTTCCCGCTGCAAAAAAAGGCGCGTAGTATACCGCCCGCGTTCACGGCAGAATAACGCCATTACTAAGCTTCCCGGCCTCTCGTGAAAGCCCGTCTCGTCGCTGTTCTTCTCAGTCTCGCTGCCACCTTGCCGCTGCGCGCGAGCCGCGCCCTGGGTCGCGGGCTGGGCCGTCTGCTGTGGTGGCTGAACACCGCACCGCGACGCGTAACAGAGCGCAACATCCTGCTGGCCTTTCCCGAACTCGATGCCGAGGAGCGCAACGCGCTGGCACGTCGTTCCGTTCTCGCCACCGGCGAGCTTGCGGGAGAGATGGGCTTTGTCTGGCGTCGCCCCTGGTCTGTGGTCCGGGCGCAGATCATGGAAGTGCTGGGCGAGGAGGCGGTCTTGGAATCACTCGCGCGTGGGCGCGGAGTCGTTATCCTCGGCCCGCACCTGGGCAACTGGGAGGTAGCGGGCCTGTATCTGGCCACTCTGGGCGACGCGCTCGCGCTCTACGAGCCGCCCCACATGCAGGCGCTTGAGAGCATTGTCCGCGGCGCCCGGGAACGCTCGGGAACCCGCCTGGTGCCGACATCGACGCGAGGCCTCGGGATACTGGTGCGCACGCTCAAGCGCGGCGGCATTACGGGGATTCTCCCCGATCAGGTGCCGCCCGTGGTGGAAGCGGGCGAGAACAGTGTTTTCATGGGCATACCATCGTTTACCATGACCTTCGTGAGCAAGCTGCTGCAGCGCAGCGGCGCCGCGGCCTTCTACGCATTCGCCGAGCGCGTACCCAAAGGTTTCCGCCTGCACTTTGTGCCGGCGGGTCAGGATATCTACAGCGAAGACCTGGATCGCTCCCTTCTCGCTCTCAACGAGGGTGTCGAGCGGTGTCTGCGCCAGTGTCCCGAACAGTACCAATGGGAATACAAGCGCTTCCGTACCCGACCCCGCGGCCCGTTGGACTACTACGCGCCGGGCTGGACGCCCGAGGCCGTGAATCCGGGGACCTGAACGCAGCAACCTATCTGGGGAATACCGTTTATGTTCGTGGGTAAGCTGATCGCCGGCCTGCTGGGCCTGATGGCCGCCGGCATCCCGGGCCTCTTTTTTGGCCTGGTCCTCGGCCATCTTTTTGATCGCGGCCTGGCCTCGGTTCTTGGCATGGCGGGACCGGGAGTCGGCGAACTTCGCCAGCACTTCTTCCGCACCACCTTCCTGCTCATGGGTCACGTCGCCAAGGCGGATGGCCGCATCTCCAAGGAGGAAATCGCGCACACGGAAGCGATCTTCCGGCAGCTGGGTCTGGGCGATGAGCAACGCAACGACGCCATCCTGCTCTTCAAGGAAGGGGCGGAAAAAGACTTCTCCGTGGAGGCGGCCGTACTCAGCTTTATGCGGGCCGGAGGGGCCCATCCGACACTGAAGCAAACGCTGATGATGTTCTTGACGGCGCTCGCCTTCGCCGACGGGGAACTGCACGAGGGCGAACGCGAAGCGCTCAAGCGTATTGGCGTGCAGCTCGGCTTCAGCCCCCAGGCCGTGGATCAGCTCCTGCGTATGGCCACGGCTCAGGAGCAGTTTCACCGGCAGGCCGGTACCGCCAGTACCGCGGCAACGCTGCCGAATGCCTACGCTGCATTGGGGGTGGAAGAAAGCGCGACCGATGCTGAGGTAAAGCGCGCTTACCGCAAATTGATGAGCCAGCACCACCCGGACAAGCTCTCGGCGCGGGGTGTGCCCGAGGACATGCTCAAGCTGGCCACGGAAAAGTCCCAGGAAATCCAGGCGGCCTACGAACTGATCCGCAAGGCCCGGGGAAGCTCGAAGGCGGCTTAGCCGCCATACACCGACACATCGAATCCAAATATCGGTGAGCTCTGGCGGCCCCAGCTACGGCGGCCAGTGTCCGATCTATTGCGACGCCATCAGCGCGGACGCTCGATCTTGACGCGTCGCCGCAGCATCTCCTACTGGCGCCAGAACATCGGGGTAAACAGCACGAGCAAGGTAAATACCTCGAGACGCCCCAACAGCATGGCAAAGCACAGCGTTGCTTTGGCGAAGTCTCCGATCGAGCCGTAGTTCGCGGCTACTTCACCCAATCCTGGACCCAGGTTGTTCAGCGAAGCGGCCACGGCCGAGAAGGACGTGGTGAAGTCGAGACCGGTCGCCATGAGCACGAGCATGATCACGATAAAGATAAACGTGTAGACGGCGAAGAAGCTCCACACCGCGCTCACCACCGTCGCTTCCACGCGGCGATTGCCAACCTTCAGGGGAATCACGGCGTGGGGATGGACGAGCTGCTTCAACTCGCGAATCCCCTGCTTGTATATCAGCATCAGGCGCATCGCTTTGATGCCTCCCCCGGTCGATCCCGCACAGCCGCCCATGAAAGAAAACATCAGCAGCATGGTGGGAAGGAAGCCGGGCCAGAGCGAGAAATCCTGTGTCGCGAAACCCGTGGTGGTTGTTATCGACACGGCCTGGAAAAAGCCGTGGATAACGCTTTCCTCGGGCGGGAGCGTTTGAGAGACCGCCAGGTAGCCACAGGTGATGGCGACGCAGACGGTCATCGCGCCGGCGAAAAATCGCGCCTCTGAGTCCTCAAAATAGCCGCTCAGACTGCGGCGGTAGAACGCGGTGTAGTGCAGCCCGATGTTCAGCGCGGCAAACAGCATGAACAGGCTGCTGATCAGGTAAATCGCATTGCTATTGAAGTACCCCATGCTTGCGTCGTGTGTGCTGAAGCCGCCGATGGCCACCGTGGAGAACGCGTGGCAGACGGCGTCGAAGCTCGACATACCGGCGGCGTAGTACGCCAGCGCGCACATCGTCGTCATCGCCAGGTACACGGTAAACAGAGCCTTGGCGGTCTCCGTAATCCGTGGCGTGAGCTTGCTGTCCTTGGTGGGCCCAGGAGTTTCGGCGCGGTACAGCTGCATGCCACCGATTCCGAGCATGGGGAGAACGGCGACGGCCACTACGATGATGCCGATTCCCCCGAGCCACTGCAGAAGCTGGCGATAGAGCAGAATCGAGTCGGGCAGCGTGTCGAGGCCCGTGAGGACTGTCGCCCCGGTCGTGGTGAGACCGGAGATCGATTCGAAAATCGCATCGGCTACGTCAATGCCCAAGGAGTCCGTAAGCGCAAAGGGCAGCGAGCCGAACAGACCGAGAACGCTCCAGAACAGCGCCGTAACCAGAAACCCGTCGCGGATGCGCAAATCGCGCTGCACCCGTTTCACCGGCAGCCAGAGGGTCAGTCCGCTTAAGCCCGTTATAAAGAACGCGTAGGTAAAGCCGCTGACGGTCTCGTCGTCCGCCACCAGCGCAATCAGTAGGGGCGGGATCATTGTCAGGCTGAACAACGTCAGCAGCAGGCCCAGGATGCGCAGGCTGATCGAAAAGTGCACCGGTAACGCCTGCTAAAAGAAACCGAAGCCTACGGAGAACAGCTTTTCCACTGCACCGATCATGCGCTTGTCCACGAGAAAGAGAATCACGTGATCGTCACTTTCAATCATGACGTCGTGATGGGCGATGATCACCTGCTCGCCGCGCACCACCGCTCCTATCGTGACCCCTTCGGGCAGCGGAATCTGCTCGATGCGCCGTCCAACCACTTTTGACGCGTAAGCGTCGCCCCGCGCCACTACTTCAATCGCTTCGGCCGCACCGCGGCGCAGCGAATGAACCGCGCTGATGTCGCCCTTGCGCACGTGCGTCAGCAGGCTCCCGATGGTGATTTCCTGGGGCGAAATGGCGATATCGATTTCGTCGCCAACGAGTTCGGCGTAGGCCCGGTTTGCGACGAGTGTGATTACTTTCTTCACGCCCATGCGCTTCGCCAGCATGGACATCATGATGTTGGATTCGTCGTTGTTGGTAAGGGCACAGAAAACATCCGTGCCCTCGATGTTTTCCTCGGCAAGAAGCTGCGGCTCGGCCGCGCTCCCCTCGATGACCAGGCTGTGGCTCAGCTCCTCCGACAGCACGCGGCAGCGCGCGTGGCTCGACTCGATCACCTTGACCGAGTACTCGGCTTCGAGGGACTGGGCGAGCCGCGCTCCAATGTTGCCACCGCCGGCGATCATCACGCGCTTGTAGTGTTTGTCGACCCGGCGCATCTCCGACATTACCTGCCGTATGTGCTTGCGCGCAGCGATGAAGAACACCTCGTCGTTGGCCTCGACGACCGTGTTGCCCTCCGGAAGTATGGCCCGGTCGCGACGGAAGATAGCGGCGACACGCGTATCGACCTTCGGCATGTGCTCCCGGATCGCACTCAGCTCCTGCCCGACGATCGGTCCGCCGTGGACAGCCCGAACCGCGACCAGCTGGGCGCGGCCGTTGGCGAAGTCCATGACCTGCAGGGCGCCCGGATTGGTGATGAGCTGACCGATAGCATCGGTAATCAGCTGCTCCGGTCCGATAATGACGTCGACCGGGATATGGTCGGAGCTGAAGAGCTGTTCTTCGTAGGACAGGTACTCGGTAGACCGGACGCGGGAAATCTTCTGCGGCGTGCGAAAAAAGGTGTGCGCCACCTGGCAGGCCATCATATTTATCTCATCGGAGTTGGTGACCGCGATAAGCATCTCCGCGTCGTCGGCCCCGGCATCGAGAAGCGTATCCGGATGAGACGCGCCGCCGGTAACGGTACGAATATCGAAACGGTCCTTGAGGGCGCGCAACCGATCGCCGTCCGTATCGACGACGGTAATGTCATTTTTCTCGTTGGCGAGGTGTTCGGCGAGGGTACCGCCAACCTGTCCGGCGCCGAGGATGATGATCTTCATGCGCGAGCTGCAACGCTGCGTTGGCTGCACATTACTGCAATCCCGGCGTGCATGACAGGTAGGCTGAGCACCGGCATCCGCTCAGGGGACCGGTGCTTTGGCGAGCTTTGCAAAGTACAGCCCATCACCCCCCGCGACCCGGGGCAGGATCTGCTGGCCGTGATCGCCGGGATGGTCGCCGGGATGGTCGCCGGGATGGTCGCCGGGATAGCCGCCGGGAAATGCACCGGGAAGACTGAGGAGTACTTCTTCGGCGTCATCGCGGTCGGCAAGGAACGCGGCCACGACGTCGCTGTTTTCCTCCCGCAGGATCGAGCAGGTCACGTAGAGCAGCTCACCGCCCGCGGCAAGGAGCGGCCAAACGCCTTTGAGAATTGCCAGCTGCTGGGAGGCGAAGCCCACGAGGTCCTCGCGGCGTCGCAGGACCTTAATGTCCGGGTGTCTGCGGATCACGCCTGTAGCGCTGCAGGGCGCATCCACGACCACGACATCGAAGGTGTGGTCGAAGAGCTGAGCGTTGCGGGCGTCGCCCTCGCGCAGGGTTGCGTTCAGGTTGAGGCGACGGAGATTGTCGTCCACGCGGTGCAGACGCTCGGCGCTTACATCCATGGCCGTAAGCTCCAGCTCCGGGCAGATTTCCAGCATATGGCAGGTTTTGCCCCCGGGGGCGGCGCAGGCATCGAGAACCCGCAGACCAGGTCGCAGATCGAGGCAGTGGGCGGCAAGCTGCGCCGTCTCATCCTGCACGGAGCAAGCCCCCTGGGCGAAGCCGGGAAGATCATGAACGTCCGAAGGCGTCGCCAGGCGCAGCGCTGTTTCGCTGTGCATCCCCGCTACACAGTCGATACCCGCCGTCTGCAGGTCCGCCGCGTAGCTTTCCCGCGAGGAGCGCAGGGTATTTACCCGCAGGGTCATGGGGGGACGGGTGTTGTTCGCGTCCGCGATTTCCAAACGTTGCTGCGGCCACTGTTCGCCAAGCCGGGACCACAGCCAGGGTGGATGGGCATGGCGCGCCGCCTCCGGGAGTGCTGCTTCAAGCCCGGCGGCATCGCGCTGGTAGCGCCGCAGCACGGCATTCACCAGAGCGCGGGTATGGCGGCGGTCCAACACCGTGACGGCGGCCACCGTGGCGTTCACAGCGGCATGGGCCGGGATGCGCGTTTCCGCCAGCTGATAGATGCCGGTGATCGCAAGGGCCCGCACAACCCGGTCTTTGCGCCGCAGGGGTCGATCCAGCATCTGCGTCAGCAGACCGTTCAGCCTCGGGTAGTGCCTCAGGCTGCCCGCGCAGAGCTCGCGTGCCAGGGCTCGGTCACGAAGCGGCACTTCCTCCAGGAACTCGCTTAGGGCCGTCTCCAGCGTTGCTCCGTCCAGCACGCGCGAGAGCGCCTGGGCCGCTCGAGCGCGGACTTCCGCGCCGCTTTCGCCGTTCATGCCCGTTCCGCGATCACGCGGGAGTCAAGGCGTCGCCGGAACATCGAAGCGCCGCCCGGGCTGGAACAACTCGCCCCGGCCGCGCAGCACCTCGCCCACGTCCATGGCCCGGGAACCGGGTAGCTGGAGGCGGGTAAGGAGCAGAGCGCCTTCGGCACAGGCAACGGTAATGCCAAGTTCGTCGATTCGACTTATGGTGCCGGGAGCATCCCCCGTCGCCGGGCTGGGCTGCGCATCCCACACCTTGATGCGCAGATCGCCGAGAAAACTGAAGCACCCCGGCGCCGGATTGAATGCGCGCACGCGCCGCGCCAGCTGAGCCGCATTTTGCTGCCAGTCGAGCTGTGCCTCGGCTTTCTCGATCTTGTCCGCATAGGTCGCGCGCGCATGATCCTGAACGACGGCCGCCTCGAGCCGCGCGGGCAGGTTTGCAAGGACCTCGATCAGCAGCGCCGGTCCAAGCTCCGCGAGGCGCTGGTAGAGATCCGCGCTCGTGGTCAGAGCCGAAATAGAACAGCTCTGCGACGCCAGGATGGGACCGGTATCCAGTCCCGCATCCATCTTCATGATGCAGACACCACTCTGGGCGTCCCCAGCCTCGATCGCGCGCTGGATCGGCGCCGCGCCGCGCCAGCGTGGCAGCAGCGAACCGTGAACATTGACGCAGGCCAACCGGGGCAGTTCCAGCACCGCCTCGGGCAGAATCAATCCGTAGGCGACGACGACGAGCGCATCCAGCTGCAGCTCTCGCAGCGCCGCCTGGGCGTCGTCGCTGCGCAGCGTCGGCGGTTGGAGAACCGGCAGTTGGTGTTCGAGGGCAAGGCGCTTTACCGGGCTCGACCTGGCCTGTTTGCCGCGACCGGCGGCCCGGTCGGGTTGCGTCAGCACCGCGACCAGATCGTGCTCCGTTGTGAGCAGCGCAAGGAGGTGGCGCGCCGCAAATTCCGGCGTACCGGCAAAGGCCAGACGAAGGGACGACAAGGCGGACTCAGGCGCGAAGCCGGTGGGCTTTTTCGAGTTTGCGTCGGATGCGCTGGCGCTTCAGGGGAGAAATGTAATCGACGAAGAGCTTGCCATCCAGGTGATCGACTTCGTGCTGCAGGCAAACGGCGGCGAGGCCATCGAGCTCTTTCTCGAACGCTTCGCCGTCGAGCCCCAGGGCGCGAACGAGGATGCGGCGAGGTCGGTGCACCTCTTCGTAGTAGCCCGGCACGGAAAGGCAGCCCTCGTCATAGCCGCCGAGGGTGTCGTCGAGGACGTTGATCTCCGGGTTGATGAATACCTGGGGCTCATCCCGCGATTCCGACACGTCCATGACCAGGATGCGTCGGTGGATATTCACCTGCGTCGCCGCCAAACCGATGCCCGAGGCGTCATACATAGTCTCCAGCAGGTCGTTGGCGAGCCGGCGCAGCTTGTCGTCTACCAGGCCGACGGGCTTGGCCACGGTGCGCAGGCGCGGGTCGGGGAATTCAAGAATGCTGAGGACTGCCATCACCTGGGCTTCTGACGTAGACTCGCACAGTATACCGCGTCGCCTGCCGCGGGCGGCGACCGCCCTCGGGGAGCACGGGGGTAATGGATAGATTCCTGCAATCAGTTTGGGGGATAGCGCATGAGCGCACTCGGCGCGAAGCCTGCGGCGACAGCCGCAGGAACTGCGAATACACCAGGAAGCGGGCATCGAACGCCATATCGTCTGTCCGCGCCAGCGCTGGCGGGCGCGTCGGTCAGTACGTTGATGAGTGCGTCGGTGTGTATGTTTGTGCGTGTGCTGGTGTGCACGATGGCGTCCGCGGCATCGCTCGGGAAATTGCTTTCTGCGTCCCTGCGAAAACTGTCCGCGAAACGGCCCCGGACGCTCCTGGCGCCCGTTGTGCTGGCCCTCGCCTTGCCCTGGGGAGGAGTGGCCCAGGCCCAGGACGTCGCAGTGCACAGCAACGCTCCCGAAGCCTACACCGTGCGCGAAGGCGATACGCTCTGGGGTATCGCCGATATGTTCCTCGTCGAGCCCTGGCTTTGGCCGGAGGTCTGGGACGTCAACCCGCAGATCGATAACCCACACCTCATTTTTCCCGGCGACACCATCTATCTGACTTTTGTCGACGGGGCACCGCGTCTTTCTCTCACCCGAGGCAGGGATGTAAAGCTCACACCGAATATGCGTATCACGCCGCTTGATCTCGCTATCCCGGTGATTCCCCTCGATCAGATAGCCGCATTTCTGAAACGACACCGCATCCTCGAGGCAGACGAATTGGAACGTTCTGCGTGGGTCGTCGCCGGTGGCCAGGATCACCTCATCACCGCAAACGGCGACATCATTTACGGTCGGGGCTTTTTTCCCGAGGATGAGCGTGCCTACGGCATCTACCGGTCCGGTGATCTCTACCGGGACCCTATGACCCTGGAGATCCTCGGCTACCAGGCCCAGGATATCGGCAACGCCCAGGCCCTCAGTGATCTCCTGGCCGAGGTCGTGGAGCTCGAGATCACCCGGGTCACCGAGGAGGTACGCCTGACGGATCGGCTGCTGCCGATCGAAGAGCGGGTGCTGGATGCGACCTTCCAGCCCCGGGCGCCGGACACCAGTATCGAAGACGGTTTCATGATTGCCGTCGACGGCGGCGTTACGCAGATCGGCACAACCGACATCGTAGTGCTGAACAAAGGATTTCGAGAGGGTCTTGAAATCGGCCATGTCCTTGCGATCTATCAGGCGGGCCAGGTCGTCTTCGACGAAGTGGCCCGGAGCAACGTCCGTCTGCCCGATGCGCGCGCCGGGCTGGCAATGGTCTTCGAAGTGAATGAAAAGGCGAGCTATGCCCTTGTCCTCAAAGCCAACCGCCCGCTGAAAGTGATGGACAAAGTCAAAAACCCATGACGTAGTCTTGGTCGAGTCATGGACGACGCGACCCTTTGCCAATACCGCACCCTGCTCAGCTGGATTGGAGAACGCAGCGGCGGACTGGGGCCCCTGCTTCTGGAGTTTCCCGAACCGGCGAAACTGTTAAGCGCCCCCGAAGAGCGTCTCGCCCTGCTGCCAACGCCGACGCAGGCCGCTCTCACCGAAGCCCGCGCGGCCTGGCCGAGGCCGCGTCCCCAGCCCCGCTGGAAGGACGCCGGCCGGGAAGACGGGGACCTTTTTCTCCCCATCGTTGACTCACGTTATCCCGCGAGCCTTCGAACTGCCCCGGATGCGCCGCCCTGGTTGTTTTGTCGCGGCAGCGTAGAGGCGCTCAGCAGACCGGCGGTGGCGGTGGTTGGCAGTCGTCGAGCAAGCCGCGCCGGCCGCCGCGCTGCCGCGACGCTTGGACGCCAGCTCGCGAGTCGCGGTTTTCTCGTATGTTCGGGGCTCGCTCTCGGTATTGACGCCGAGGCGCACGAGGGCGCCCTGCAAGCCGGCAGCACGGCCGCGGTGCTGGCCTCCGGTCTTGATCTGGCGTCGCCGCGGCAGAATCTCGGACTTGCCCGCCGAATCCCGGCGTCGGGCTGTCTGGTTTCCGAGCTGCCCTACGGCACCGCTCCCCACCGCAGTCGCTTCCCGCGGCGCAATCGCATCATCAGCGGTCTGTGTATGGCGACTATCGTCGTCGAGGCGGCGCTTCCCAGTGGAAGCCTTCACACCGCCGCCGCGGCCCTCGAGCAGGGTCGCGACGTTTACGTGCTGCCCTGGTCTGTGTACCACGAGCAGGGACGCGGTTGTCTTCGGCTGCTGCGCGACGGTGCCGTTCCGCTTACCGAACTTGTCGACCTCGACGGTTATTTTTCGCCTCAGGACAGTCCGGCATCAGGCGCGGCGACACCGCTTGTCGGGCCGGCACACGGCACCCTGCCGTCGCCCGCTCTGAGAACTCTGTCAAAGGATGAGGAGAGGATTCTTGAACTGCTGGGCGAGGAAGCGCTCACTCCGGAGAGTATTGGTACGGCCCTGGGGCTGCCCCCGGCGCGTCTGACCCCCGTTCTCAGTCGCCTTGAGGTGGGGGGCTACCTGGAGCGTTGCGACGGTGGCTACCAGCGGGGGCGGATCTAGCAGCCATACCGCGCATGATCCGGCGCGAAACCAAATAGACATTTCGCGCGGCGAGAGCTGATTCAAAGGGGGTCTGGTCGTCGAATCGGTGAGCTATGGCGGCCTCCGGTACGCGGTTCAACGTTCGTCAAGTTGCGGGGCCGCGAGCAGTTGCTAGAATCGCCGGCCCCGCAGTCGTCGCCAGTGAACAAGCCGGGCAACAATAACCATGAGTGAACTTACAGACAGCGTCAGAAGTTATCTGCTGGAGCTGCAAGATCGCATCTGCGCCGGACTCGCCGACGAGGATGGTGCTGCCCAGTTCATCGTTGATGAATGGGAGCGCCCTGAAGGCGGTGGTGGTCGCAGTCGCGTGCTTGTCGACGGCGCCGCGCTCGAAAAAGCTGGCGTGAACTTCTCTCACGTGATGGGAGACAGGCTGCCTCCCTCGGCAACGGCGGCGCGCCCGGAACTGGCGGGGCGAAGCTACCAGGCGCTGGGGGTGTCCCTGGTCATTCACCCGCGGAACCCCTATGCGCCAACGTCGCATGCGAATGTGCGTATGTTCATTGCCGAAAAACCGGGAGAAGAGCCGGTCTGGTGGTTTGGCGGCGGCTACGATCTTACGCCCTACTACGGCTTCGACGAGGACTGCGTGCACTGGCACCAGACGGCGGCAGACGCCTGCTCACCGTTTGGAGACGACGTCTATCCGCGCTACAAAAAATGGTGCGACGAGTACTTCTTTCTCAAGCACCGCAACGAACCGCGCGGCGTCGGCGGTCTGTTTTACGACGACCTCAATGCCTGGGACTTCGATACCTGCTTCGCTTTCATGCGTGCCGTAGGCGACTCCTATCTCGCCGCCTATCGCCCGGTCCTGGCGCGACGGAAAGACACGCCCTACGGCGACCGCGAGCGCGATTTCCAGCTCTATCGCCGGGGCCGCTACGTCGAATTCAATCTCGTGTTCGACCGAGGCACCTTATTCGGTTTGCAGTCCAACGGGCGCACGGAGGCCATCCTCATGTCGCTGCCCCCTCTGGTGCGTTGGGAGTACGAGTACCATCCGGAGCCTGGCTCTCCAGAGGCTCGCCTTACTGATTACTACCTGACGGGCCGCGAGTGGCTCGCCGCAAGCGAAGGGGCCTAGGCCATGAAACAGAATCCGCGCTTCGCCGTCTTCGGAAATCCGATCAAGCACAGCCGTTCGCCGTTCATTCACGCTTCGTTCGCGGCCCAGTGCGCGCTGCGCCTCGAGTATCGCGCCGTGCGTGTGGAGATCGACGACTTCGAACGCGCCGTCAGCGCTTTCTTCGACGCCGGCGGATCCGGGCTCAACGTGACCGTGCCCTTCAAGGAGCGTGCGGCGGCCCTGGCCACGCACGCCAGTCCCCGGGCCCTGCGCGCCGGCGCAATCAATACCTTGTGGCGTGATAGCGACGGAGATCTGCACGGGGACAATACCGACGGTATCGGCCTCGTCAGCGATATGGTGGCGAACCTCGGCTGGTCCCTGCAGGGGAACCGCATTCTGATCCTCGGCGCCGGAGGTGCCGTGCGCGGTATCCTCGAGCCGCTCCTGGCGGAGCTGCCGGCGGCGATTCATATCGTGAACCGCACCGCCTCGCGTGCTGAGCGCCTCGCCGAGGAGTTCTCGCCGCTTGGGGAAATCAGCGCGAGCTCCTACGAAAATCTCGGCGATGAGCAGTTCGACCTCGTGATCAATGGCAGTAGTGCCGGTCTCGCGGGCGAAGCACCGCTGCTTTCGCCGTCTGTGCTGCGTGAGCGAAGCTGCTGCTACGACCTGATCTACGGCGCCGAGCCCACACCCTTTATGCGCTGGGCCGCGCATCACGCGGCCTGGGCGGTGAGTGACGGCCTGGGTATGCTTGTTGAACAGGCGGCCGAATCGTTCTACGTATGGCATCGCAAGCGCCCCGAGACGCGACCGGTGATTCAGGAGCTGCGCGGCGTTCTCGCTGCAGCGGCGTGAGCGGTACTTGGGCCGGAGTCAGCCGCCACGGCGCACCGATATTTGGAATTCTCGGCGGGAGAATGTGGGTTGCCGGGGAGTTTCAGCCTAAGGCAATAGCCTTAACTAGTGCTGCAGGAAGAAAATTCCCTGCAGCGTGCAAAGTCCGGCGAGCAACCAAATAGGCATTCCCCGGAACGCTAGCCGATTCAAGGGGCGCCTGGTCGCCGTATCAGTGAGCTATGACGCTTGGCGTGCGGCCGCGTTGAGTTCCTCTATGTGCCGGTCTTTAAGGCGCACATAGTTTGCGGCGCTGTAGCTGAAATAGTTCATCTCGTTTTCTGAGAGCGGGCGACGCTGCCTGGCCGGGGCGCCGGCGTAGAGGTAGCCGCTTTGCAGGGTTTTTCCAGGAGGCACGAGGGCGCCGGCGGCGATCACGACGTCATTTTCAACAACGGCGCCATCCATGACGACCGCGCCCATGCCGACCAGAATCCGATCACCCAGAGTGCACCCGTGAAGCGTGGCGTTATGGCCTATAGTGACTTCACCGCCAATGGTCAGCGGCCAGCCCCCCGGGTTGTAATCGCTCGCGTGTGTGATGTGAAGGACGCAACCGTCCTGGATGCTGGTTCGCGCGCCCACGCGGATTGCGTGCATGTCGCCGCGGACTACAGCGCCGGGCCAAACCGATACGTCATCACCGAGCTCTACATTTCCGATCACCACGGCGCTGGGATCGATGAGAACCCGATTACCGAGTTTTGGCGTATCACCGGCAAAGCTGCGCAGACTGCTGGTGGTGTAGTGGAACTGCACGAAAGTACCTCGGCTGCAGACGGGCGGTCATTGTGGCGCGAAGTGCGCGATCCATACCAGCACCGGAATGCCGGGGTGGTGCGGCCGCGGGACGCCCATTGTCGAGGGCCAGGAAAATCCGCTTTGAGTGAAGAATCGCAAGTAAGAGCTGCCCGTGAAACCAACGCCTACAGGTAAGTCCCCCCACCGTCGGCGATTCATAGCCGGTGCCGTCTGTCCCCGATGTTCGGAAATGGACCGGATCGTTGTCGACCTGGACACGGATGAACGCGAGTGCGTGGCCTGCGGCTTCCGGGATAAGCGCCCTGTGGCGGCACCGAAAGAGGTGAAAACCCGGGTCAATCGCGCTTCGGCCCGGCGCGTCGAAACCAGTGCCGAGCCCGTCAGGCTGATGGATGCCGACTCCAGCGCAGCCAGCGATTCTGACGGGTGATCAACAGATAGCAGGCGCCGAGACTGATGCCGCGGGCGGCATTGAAAAGCGTGAAAGCGAGCCAGAGTCCATCGTTTCCCCAGGGCGTGCTTAGATACCAGGCTGGAAGATAGACCGCTGCGGCACTGAGCAGCATGGTTAGCATCATGGCCCTCGTTGCTCCAGCGCCGATGAACAGTCCGTCGAGCAAGTAGCTGGGCGCCGCTACCAGCGGCATGAGTACGAGCCAGATGCCCTGCGCATGCATTACGGCCAGCACTTCCGGCAGGCTCGTCAGCCCGGGAAACAACCATGGCCGCCCGAGCAGTATCAGCCCGCTGATCAACACCGCGGTTGCCGCACTCCACAGCGCGCAGCGACGACTCACCTCGTGAAAGCGGTCCGGGCGACCCGCCCCAAGGGCTTCCCCCGCCAGTCCCTCGGCCGCGTAGGCAAAGCCATCGAGGGCAAAGGCCGAAAACAGCAAAAACTGCATCATGATGGCATTGGCCGCGACGACTTCCGTACCCAGTCGCTCGCCGGCCGCCGTGAAAAAGGCAAAGGCGAAAAGAAGCGTCAGGGTGCGAAAGAACAGCTCGCTGTTACTGGCGAGAACCGCGCGCAAGCGACGCAGATCAAGGATCGCGCGACGCAGCGCCCGCGATGTCCGCAACTGGCCGGCGCGAGCGATCCCGACTACCGCGAGGGCCAGACCGGCGTATTCCGCGCAGACCGTCGCAAGAGCCGCGCCGCGGCTGGCCATGTCCAGGCCCAGGATAAACAGGCCGTCGAGAGCAATATTGATCAGGTTGGTGACGATCAGCACCACCATGGGCCAGCGGGTGTTTTGCCGGCCGATAAACCAGCCGACAACGACGTAGGTGAGCATGACCGCCGGGGCGCTCAACAGACGCAGCTGTGCGTAGTCGGCAGCGAGTCCGGCAATCGGCTCGTCGGGCGCCATCATCGCAAGACCGATTGCGACGAGCGGGCGCTGCAAGAGTAGAAGCACGGCCGCGATGGCGATGGCCAGAATCGCGGCCCGGCCCATAGCGAGCAACGCCCGGTTGTCGTCACCGTCTCCCACGGCCCGCGCCACTTCGCCGGTGGTTCCCATGCGCAGGAAGCTGAAACCCCAGTAAAGAAAACTCAGGATGGCGGCCCCGACAGCGACGGCGGCGAGATGGCGAGGGTTATCGAGGTGACCCAGAAGCGCCGCGTCGGCGAGACCGAGCAGCGGAATAGAGATGTTGGATACAATCGCCGGCCAGGCGATGGCCCATATCTTGGCATCGATCTTCATTCTGGTCACAAGATATTGGGCTTTTCCTGGCGATTTGTGACAGTGCGATCAAGTGACGAACCAAAGCGCTGCAAAATCAGCGGCTTAAGTAGTCGCCGCTTGTGACCTTCCGCTATAATTGCGCGGCCTTGGATGGGACGGAACTTCGTCGCAGGCGTTTTACGCGCACTGGCGCGATCCGGTCTGAGTCGAAGCTGGACGCCTTCGCTGTGAGCGCTATGAGCGAGGGGCGGCATAAGCCCGCGTCCAAACCGACAGATACATGGGCGTACATGGGCGCACAGAAAGCCCAAAATCGCGATTCCCATCTAATGGCGTTAGTGATGCGAACACGGGGGAGCCACCGTTCGCTGCTCTGACCTGAACAAACGATCGTTGATCCACGTCGTCCGCTCTGGTGCGGACTGGGTGCGGAACGGATTCGGAATCGCTGCGGAAGTCGCGCATCGAATGGCGCGGCACGCTATCGGGAGGCCCCGGTAGCGCAAACGGTTCTTGGGGATCTGCACGACTGGGGTTGCTCCTGCGGGTTGTGTTGCAGCTCGCTCACGACGCGGACTCGACGGGTGCACGGCAGGTGCACACATAGATTGGACGGAGATCCTGGAATGCTTTTAAGCGCGTTGACCTTTTTTTTGCGCCCCGGTACAGCCCAGTTGCCCCCCGGCAAAGCCGCCGGTGAAGCCCCCGGCAAAGCCCAGCCAGCTATCGCTGGCATCTTTACCCGGTGCTTGCTCGCGGCCTCGACCCTGCTTGTCGCCGGCGCGGCACAGGCCGCGACGAAAAACCAGATCAATATGCCCACGGGCGTAACCGAGGTCGGCCAGTCAATTTTTGATCTGCACATGACGATCTTCTGGATCTGTGTCGCTATCGGTATTGGCGTCTTCGGCGTGATGTTCTACTCAATCATTTACCACCGGAAGTCGCGCGGCGTTGTTCCGGCACAATTCCACGAGAGCACCAAGGTGGAAATCGCCTGGACCATCGTTCCCCTGTTCATTCTTTTGGGTATGGCCGTCCCGGCTACTTCCACGCTGCTCGAGATCTACGACTTCGAGGACGCGGAGATGGATATTCTCATCACCGGCTATCAGTGGAAGTGGAAGTACGAGTATCTCAGCGACAGTGGCGAGAACGTAAGCTTTTTCAGCAGCATGTCGACAGCTCAGGGCGAGATCTACAACACGGCGGAGAAGAGCGAAAACTATCTTCTTGAGGTCGACGAGCCGGTCGTGATTCCCGTGGGTACGAAAGTTCGCTTTCTGGTCACTGCAAACGACGTCATCCACGCCTGGTGGGTACCGGAGCTCGCCGTTAAAAAAGACGCCATTCCCGGATTCATCAACGAAACCTGGACCATAGCGGAAGAAGAAGGCATTTACCGCGGCCAGTGTGCGGAGCTCTGTGGCAAGGACCACGGTTTCATGCCGATCGTGGTCAAGGTTGTCAGCCAGGAAGAGTACAACGAGTGGTTCGCGACCAAGCAGGCCGAGGCTGAGCAGATTGCGGAGCTCATGGAACAGACCTTCTCCATGGATGAGCTGATCGCACGCGGAAAGGAGGTCTACGGTCGTGCCTGTCTTGCCTGCCACGGACCCAACGGTGAAGGTGGCGTTGGGCCCGCGATCGCAAAGTCGGCGGTAGCAACGGGCGCGCTTGACGGTCACCTGGGCATGGTCATCAACGGCAGCGCGAACAACGCGGTCATGCAGGCGTTTGGCAAGCAGCTGAATGATGTAGACCTCGCAGCCGTGATCACTTTCCAGCGCAACGGATTCGGCAACAACATGGGCGACATGGTGCAGCCCATCGACATATTCAACTACAAGAAGGGTTAAGGGAATCTGACCATGGCACACGGACCCGCTAAAGGTATTACCCGCTGGTTGTTTACGACCAACCACAAGGACATCGGCACGATGTACCTGTGGTTCTCCTTCGCCATGTTCATCCTCGGCGGCGCCTTCGCGATGATCATTCGCGCGGAGCTTTTCCAGCCGGGCATGCAGCTTGTTGAGCCGGCGTTCTTCAACCAGATGACCACGCTGCACGGCCTGGTCATGGTCTTCGGGGCGATCATGCCCTCCTTTGTGGGTCTGGCGAACTGGCTGATCCCCATGATGATCGGCGCTCCGGATATGGCCCTGCCGCGCATGAACAACTGGAGCTTCTGGATTCTGCCCCCGGCGTTTCTGATGCTGGCCTCCACGCTGTTCATGGAAGGCGGAGCACCGGCCTTTGGCTGGACGTTCTACGCTCCGCTGTCGACCACCTACGCGGCTCCGTCCGTCACCTTCTTTATCTTCGCGATCCACATCCTGGGTCTGTCCTCCATCATGGGCTCGATCAACATCATCGCCACGGTGATGAACATGCGCGCTCCGGGCATGACCTATATGAAGATGCCGCTGTTCGTATGGACCTGGCTGATCACCGCGTTCCTTCTGGTGGCCGTGATGCCCGTACTCGCAGGCGCGGTAACGATGATGCTCATGGACATCCACTTCGGCACCAGCTTCTTCTCGGCCGCCGGTGGTGGTGATCCCGTACTGTTCCAGCACATCTTCTGGTTCTTCGGTCACCCCGAGGTATACATCATCATCCTGCCGGCGTTCGGTGTGGTCTCGCAGATCATCCCGGCCTTCAGCCGCAAGCCCCTGTTCGGCTACGACTCCATGGTCTACGCCACGGCGGCGATCGCTTTCCTGTCGTTCATTGTCTGGGCGCACCACATGTACACCGTGGGTATGCCCATCGCCGGTGAACTGTTTTTCATGTACGCCACGATGCTTATTGCCGTACCCACCGGTGTGAAGGTATTCAACTGGATCACAACAATGTGGCGCGGAGCGCTCTCGTTTGAGACGCCCATGCTGTTCTGCATCGGCTTCCTGGTGCTTTTTACCATCGGTGGCTTCACCGGTCTGATGCTTTCCATCGCTCCGGCGGACTTCCAGTATCACGACAGCTACTTCGTGGTCGCGCACTTCCACTACGTGATGGTAGCCGGCGCCGTGTTCTCGATGACTGCTGCCGTGTACTACTGGCTGCCCAAGTGGTGTGGTCGCATGTACAACGAGACCATGGGCAAGACCCACTTCTGGATCTCGTTCGTCGGCTTCAACGTCACCTTCTTCCCGCAGCACTTCGTCGGCCTCGCCGGCATGCCGCGCCGCATCCCGGACTACGCACTGCAGTTTGCGGACTTCAACATGATGTCCTCGATCGGTGCCTTCGTTTACGGCGCCTCGCAGATCCTGTTCCTTTACAACGTGATCGCGACCATCGTCGCGGGCAAGCCCGTATCCGACGACAAGGTCTGGGACGGTGCGGAAGGACTCGAGTGGACTGTGCCGACGCCGGCGCCTTACCACACCTTCGAGGTGCCGCCGACCGTCGACCCGGCCCACGCGCACGCCTGATCGGACGTAGTCCGGGCAAAGGTTACGCGGAGCAAACTGGACCAGCAGATGCTAAGAGTGAGCGACAATCCGGCCATCGACACCGTCGCCAAACTGGTGACGGTGGCGATTGCCATGTTTGCTTTCGTCTTCGTGGTCATGGTGCCGTTGTACAACGTGCTCTGCGACGCCCTGGGAATCAACGGCAAAACATCGGGTCAGGCCTATACGGCGGCTCAGTCCGGCATCGATGAAAGCCGAGAGGTTGAGATCCAGTTTGTGGCAACAAATAACGCCGGCATGCCCTGGGCCTTTCGCCCGCAGCAGACGATCATGAAGGTCAACCCGGGAGCGATGAACGAAACGGTGTTTTTCGCCCGCAACCCGATGCCCGATGCCATGGTCGCCCAGGCCATACCGAGCGTTTCACCATCAAGGGCCGCGGAGTACTTTCACAAAACCGAGTGTTTCTGCTTCAACCAGCAGCCGCTGGACGCGCGGACCTCGGCGGAGATGCCCCTGCAGTTCATTATCGATCGGGATTTACCCAGGGATATACGCACGATCACCCTGTCGTACACGCTCTTTGACGTGACGGACATGGCCAGGGGCGCCGTGGCAGCGCGCTGACCGCGCGTGCGCTACAAGGCGTCCATTGGGAACAGGCAGGTCGGTGGGGGAACCGGCCGCTCTTTGAGATACAAGTGGAGACACTACAATGACTACCCAAGCCTCCGCGGACTTTGAGAAATACTACGTTCCGGATAGCAGTCCGCTCGCCGTCCTGGCTACCACCGGGCTGGTGCTCAGCGTTTTCGGCGCGGCCAGTCTTCTGAATGACCTGAGCTTCGGGGAGCCAGGCGAGGCCTCACCGACCATCCTGTATGCCGGCCTGTTTTTCTTTGCCGCCACTCTGTTTGTCTGGTTCCGCACCACGGTTCGCGAAAACCTGGCCGGTATGGCCAGCGGACAACTCAAGAAGTCCTACGTGCTTGGCATGTACTGGTTCATTTTCTCGGAAGTGATGTTCTTCGCGGCATTCTTCGGCACCCTGTTCTATGTGCGTAATCTCGCCGGTCCCTGGCTGGCCGGAGAAGGCGAAGCGGGACGCATGAATCACCTGCTCTGGGAGGGTTTCCAGTTTGCCTGGCCCATGATGCAGACGCCCCAGGAAGCCGTGGGCGGCGCCGCGAGCCAGGTCATCGCCAACAACGGCACGTTCGTCAGCCCCGAAACCAGCATGTCCTTCGCCCAGGCGCACGCGTGGTACGCCTGGCTGCCCCTGTGGAACACGATCATTCTGCTGTCGTCTTCCGTGACGGTGCACATGGCACACACCGGGCTGCTCAACGGTGACAAAGCCAAGTTCAACAAGTGGCTCGGCATTACCGTCGGCATGGGGGTGGTGTTCCTCGGCCTGCAGATCGCTGAGTACTACGAGGCATATGCGCACTTCGGCCTGACCCTGGATTCCGGGATCTACGGATCCACGTTCTTCATGCTCACAGGCTTCCACGGTTTCCACGTTTTCATGGGCGCCACGATGCTGGGCATCCAGCTGTATCGCTCCCTGCGCAACGGACACTTCACAGCGGAAGACCACTTTGGATTTGAGGCCTCTAGCTGGTACTGGCACTTTGTCGACGTGGTGTGGGTGTTCCTTTTCCTCTTCGTCTACATACTCTAGAACTATCGCTCCGAAGAACTATCGCGCCAAGGAAGCATTTCTCCAAAGAAATATAGCCTGAAGCCGCGCAGGCTCTTGCTGCCCGCGCGAATTTTCGTCGTCAAGCTGGCTGCTCCCCTCCGACCCCGGTGGCTGGCGGCATCGCGATAGGCGCTTAGCTAGCGCGCTATTTCCGCTCAAGGTCTTCAATGCGACGGCGCGCCCCGGGCTGCGCCGGGCTCTCGGCTTCCGAGCTGGCTTTATCTCTCGAGGCCGGCCCGGAGTCCCAGGGATTACGGTGGCCGAGCTGGCCGGACGCCACGCCGTAGATGATGAGTCCCATGAGGCTGATGGCAAGTCCCAGCCGTACGCCCAGGGAATTGAGGGTTCTGCGCTTGGTCTTATCGCCCTGATCGATCATCAGGAAGTAGGCGCCGCTCATCAGGCTCAGCACCAGCAGAACCATTATGATGACGATCAGAACTTTGAGCACAAACGCACCCTGTCATGAGCAAAGCCTTTGAGTATAGCGTCTGTGAGGCACCGTCCGGCACGAGGGTTGTGCACCGCGGCCATGGTGCGCTCGACCGGTCTTTGAGCGCCTCATGAGTCTGCGTCTTGACCTGGAATGGCGGACCACCCTTTTTACCGCGGTGCTATTGCCAGCGCTGGTTGCGCTGGGCTTCTGGCAGCTCGATCGAGCCGAGGAAAAGCGCTCTCTCGAGGCGAGCTATCAGGAGCGCGCTTCGGCAGCCGCGGTCGATCTTCGCGAGCTCCATGACTGGTCCCCCGAGGCCCTCGCCTTTCGCCGCGTAGCCCTGTCAGGGCACTACCTGCCAGCACCGCAGTTCTACCTCGACAACCGCATCCGCGAAGGACGCTACGGTCACGAAGTGATCAGCGTCTTTTTCGATGAATCTGCGGAGCTGGCGGTGCTGCTCAATCGCGGATGGGTGGCGGGAGACCCGGCCCGGCGTAGCCTGCCCGAAGTTGACACACCATCGGAGACGCTGCGGGTCGAAGCCCAGGTCTACGTCTCACCGGGTGATCCCTATGTTCTTCAGGCCGACGATTTCGCGGCCCTGATCTCCCCCATGCTGGTGCAGCAGAGCAATACGCCGGCGCTGCGCGCCGCGGTGAGCGAGGCCACAGGCTTTGAGCTGTTTCCGCGCGAGCTGCGTCTGGCGCCGGGTGCCGTGTCTGGCTTTCGTCGCGATTGGCCGGTGGTGAATCTATCCGAAGAAAAACACAGGGGTTATGCCCTGCAATGGTTTACCATGGCCGCCGTTTTATTGCTGGTGTTCCTGCTGCGCAGCAGCAACATCCTCGAACTGCTGCGGCGTCGTTCAGCGGCGCCGGGCGAGGAGTCCTGACGCCTTGAATCCGAGCACCGACACGTCGGCTGCCCCCTCCTCCAGTGCTGCGGCGAATCCCGCCTCGGCTAGCGGGAGCGGGCGTCTGACGCTGCTCCTCATCGCGGGCATTCCCGTCATCATGATCCTTGCCTCGACGTGGATGTGGTACTTCGTCGTCAACGGCAATCTCGATCTCGTTGGTGCCCTGGGAACAGCAAACGCCGGCGAACTGGTACAACCGCCGCGGCAGCTGTTTCAGGCCGGCCTGCGCGATGCCGACGGTGAGCCCTACGATGCCTCCCGCCGTCGCGGTGGAACCTGGACCCTGGTGATTCCGCAGCGATCGGCCGAGTGCGATAGCAACTGCGAGGCCCGCCTGTTTGAAACCCGGCAGATTCACCAGCTGCTTGGCAAAGAAATGGGGCGCGTCAGGCGGGCCATGGTATCCCCCAAGCGCGACGTCAGCCTGACGGCGAATGCCTTGACTGACGGTCGGCCGCTGCCGTCCGACTTCCAGAGCTACGTGGTCAGGGAGCAGCGAGGTCTGGACCTGCTGCACGGTGACGCCGATGTGCTCGCTGGCCTTTTTCCCGAGCTAGAGACGGCCCCCGAGAGCTGGTACCTGATGGATCCGGCGGGCTGGGTGATGATGCGCTACGACTCGTCCGTGGGTTACAAGGACGTGATTTCCGATCTCAAGTTTCTTATCAAGAACTCCAGTGGCTGAGTCGGTGTCCATTTCCGGCGAGTCCCGGGGCGATTCCGAAAGCGCGGGCAGCCCAGAAAGCGCCCGGGCAAGCTGGCGCGACTACCGCGAGCTGACCAAACCCGGTGTCGTCGCTCTCATGATTCTCACGTCCCTCATCGGGATGTACATGGCTGTGCCCGGCTGGGTACCCCTGGATGCGCTCATTCTCGGAAACCTCGGCATAGCGCTGTGCGCGGGCGCGGCGGCGGCGATCAACCACGTCGTGGACCAGCGCATCGATATCCGCATGGCGCGAACGCGCAATCGCCCGCTGGCCCAGGGTCGCGTGAGCAATAGCAACGCGATCGTGTTTGCCGCCACGCTTGGATCTGGCGGCATGGCCATCCTGCTTATCTGGGTAAACGCGCTCACGGCCTGGCTCACCCTGGCGTCACTGGTGGGCTATGCGTTTGTCTACACCCTGTTCCTTAAGCGCGCCACGCCCCAGAACATCGTGATCGGCGGCCTCGCGGGCGCGGCACCGCCGCTCCTGGGTTGGACGGCGGTTACCGGCGAGGTACACGGTCACGCGTTGCTCCTCGTGCTCATCATCTTTGCCTGGACTCCGCCCCATTTCTGGGCTCTCGCGATCCACCGACGTGAGGAGTACGCGCTGGTAGATGTGCCCATGCTGCCTGTGACGCATGGTGTGCGCTTCACGCAGCTGCATATCCTTCTTTACACGATCCTTATGTTCCTCATCACGCTCCTGCCCTTCGCCACGCGCATGAGCAGCTGGCTGTACCTCGTCGGTGCCGTGGTTCTGGGCCTGCGGTTTCTGTACTGGGCGATCGAAATCCTTCGCGAGAAGAATCCGCGCGCGCCGATCTATACCTTCAAGTATTCGATCACCTATCTGATGCTGTTGTTCATCATCATGCTGGTTGACCACTACCTCGTTCCTCTGCCCGCGGTGACGGGCTACCACTCTCCGTGAGCGAAGTGACAACGCCGGGTGAGGACGAGGCGATGGGACCGACGTCGTCCGCGGGGGCCCCAGCGTCGGTCCGTCGCGGCGTGCGCCTCACCATTATCGGGGTTCTCGCGTTCATGCTGGTTGTGGTCGGTGGCTTCATCTACCGCATCGGGCAACCGCGCCTGCTCTCGGCTTCGGAGATGCAGGCCAACGGTCTGTACCTCATGGATCCGCCGCGGGAGCTCGGCGATTTCGGCTTCACTGATCATCGCGGCGCCGCGTTTACGCCTGAAAGCGTTCAGGACCAATGGACCCTCCTGTTCTTCGGCTTCACCCACTGCCCGGATATCTGTCCTACCACGATGGCTTTCCTTGGGGACTTTGTGGAATCGCTGGAGGGGACGGAAGTGCGCGACGCCCGGGTAGTGATGGTCAGCGTCGATCCGGCCCGCGATACGCAGGACGTGCTTGCGGACTATGTACCTTTTTTCAATCCGGAATTCACCGGAGTGACGGGGGAGTTTCTGGATCTCTTTCGCTTTGCCACCGCGTTGAATACGCCCTTTCGCAAAGTTCCCGGGCAGGGCGAGGATTACCAGGTCGACCACAGTGCGAACGTTGTGCTGATCAATCCCCGCGGTCACTATCACGGCTTCTTCAAGGCGCCGTTGGACCTTGCCAAGATGAAGGTGACCTATCGCGCCACCCGTTATCTTTGGGAGCACTGAAGGTTTTGCAGCATTGCCCCCGAGCCAGCAGAGGAGGCCGTGCTGATGGCTGATTCACCGCCCATTGTTCTGGTTGACGGCTCGTCCTATCTCTACCGCGCCTACCATGCGCTTCCGCCCCTGAGTAATTCCAAGGGGGTAGCCACCGGCGCGGTGAAGGGCGTGATTAGCATGCTGCGCCGTCTGCTCAAGGACTACCCGGGAAGCCCGGTAGCCGTGGTCTTCGATGCCAAGGGCAAAACGTTCCGGGACGACATTTATCCCGAATACAAGGCCAACCGCCCACCCATGCCCGATGACCTTCGCGAACAGGTGCAGCCCATCCATGACATCGTCCGCGCCATGGGGCTGCCGCTGATTTGCGAGGTCGGCGTCGAGGCCGACGACGTTATCGGTACCCTGGCCCGCGAGGCGAGCGCGGCGGGACGATCAGTGATCGTGTCAACCGGTGACAAGGACATGGCTCAGCTCGTCGATGCGCAGGTCACTCTGGTCAACACGATGACCGAGGCCACCCTCACCCCCACCGGTGTGCAGGAAAAATTCGGGGTGCCGCCGGAGCTGATCATCGATCTCCTGGCCCTCATGGGGGACAAGGTTGACAACATACCCGGCGTCGCCGGAGTCGGCGAAAAGACCGCGCTTGGGCTCTTGCAGGGCCTCGGGGGCATTGATGCCATCTACGATTCGCTCGAACAGGTAGCCACGCTGAGCTTTCGCGGTGCCAAGACCATGGCCGCGAAACTCGAAAAGGAGCGCGAAAACGCCTACCTGTCCTACCGTCTGGCAACCATCGCCACGGATCTCACACTTCCTGTGAAGCATGACGAGCTCGCGAATGGAGACGCCGATCGCGATGCGCTCCGTGGGCTCTTTCGCGATCTGGAGTTCAAGAGCTGGATCGACGAGCTTGAGCGCGGAGACGACGGCGACGTGGAGCCGACCGCGAGCGCTGAATCCCCCGAGCGCAGCTACGAAACAATCTTCGACCAGGCTGCCTTCGACGTTTGGTTGGCCCGACTTCGCGACGCTGAGCTGTTCGCCTTCGATACGGAAACGACCAGCCTCGATTACATGCAGGCGGAGCTGGTAGGCGTGTCCTTCGCGCTGCCCTCCGGCGAGGCCGCTTACCTGCCGGTGGCGCACAGTTATCCCGGCGCGCCAAAGCAGCTCGATCGCGACGCTGTGCTCAGCGCCCTGCGTCCGCTTCTCGAAGATGAGGCTCATGGAAAGGTGGGTCAGAACCTGAAGTACGACGCGAGTGTTCTTGCGCGCTATGGCATCTCGCTGCGGGGTATCGCCTTCGACACCATGCTGGAGTCCTATGTACTGGACTCAACGGCCACGCGTCACGACATGGACAGCCTTGCCCTGAAGTACCTGGGTCGCAGCACCACGCATTTCGAGGATGTTGCCGGCAAGGGTGCCAAGCAGATCACTTTTGACGAAGTCGGGATCGAGGAAGCGTCGGACTACGCCGCGGAAGATGCCGAGGTCACCATGGCCCTGCACCAGAATCTGTGGCCCCGGCTTTCCGCCGAGTCCAGCCTCGAGAGCGTGTTCCGGAAAATCGAGCTGCCTCTTATCTCTGTGCTATCGCGCATGGAGCGCTGTGGCGCGCTCCTCGATGAAGGTCGGCTCTGGGAGCAGAGCGCTGAACTCGGTCAGCGTCTGCAGGCCCTGGAGGAAGAGGCGCATAACCTTGCGGGCCAGGTATTCAATCTCGGTTCACCCAAGCAACTCGGAGAAATCCTGTTTGAGCGACTGGAGCTGCCCGTGCTCAAGAAGACGCCAAAGGGGGCGCCTTCCACGGCGGAAGAAGTCTTGCAGGAGCTGTCGCACGATTATCCCCTGCCGCGGGTCGTTCTCGAGCACCGCAGCCTCGCCAAGCTCAAAGGCACCTACACCGACAAGCTCCCGGGTATGATCAACAGCGACACGGGCCGCATTCATACGTCTTACCACCAGGCCGTGACGGCAACCGGGCGCCTGTCGTCCTCGGATCCGAATCTACAGAACATTCCGATCCGCACGGAGGAAGGACGCCGCATCCGCCAGGCCTTTATTGCTCCCGAGGGCTACAAAATAGTTGCCGCGGACTACTCGCAGATTGAGCTGCGCATCATGGCCCATCTGTCCGGTGACGACGGTCTCTTGGACGCCTTTCGCGAAAATCTGGATGTGCACAGCGCCACCGCCGCCGAGGTGTTCGGCGTCGGCCTGGACGACGTGTCCGCGGAACAGCGCCGCAAGGCCAAGGCCATTAACTTCGGCCTGATTTACGGCATGTCAGCCTTCGGCCTCGCCCGGCAGCTGCACCTCGATCGCGGCGAGGCACAGCGCTACATCGACGTCTACTTCGAGCGCTACCCCGGCGTGCGGGAATACATGGATCGCACACGGGCCCTGGCGCACGAACAGGGCTATGTGGAAACCCTCTTCGGGCGTCGCCTCTACCTGCCTGAGATCAATGTTCGAAACAAAATGCGCCAACAGGCCGCCGAGCGCACGGCGATCAACGCACCGATGCAGGGTACGGCGGCTGACATAATCAAGCGCGCCATGCTTGCCGTCGATGGCTGGCTGCTGGAGAGCAGCGCCGCTGCGCGCATGATCATGCAGGTACACGACGAACTCGTGCTTGAGGTCGCCGAGGATCAGCTGGATAGCGTGTGCACCGAACTCACCCAACGCATGGCCGGCGCTGCCGATCTCGCCGTCCCACTGCTGGTCGAAGCGGGTCGAGGCGACAACTGGGACGAGGCGCATTAAAGTTTTCATCACGGCGTGGAACTTTTGTCCAAAGCGACCGTCCTAAATGGTGTGACCGTGATCGATAGATCGTTGTCACAAGGGCGGTGTCCCTTTGTTACACCGCTCCCTTACCCCTGAGAGACCCTGACTGCCCGGTCGCCCCCCTAGGCCACCGGGCTTTTTTTCGCTGCTTTTGCGCCTATTTCGCGTCACTTTTGCGATAACCGGATCAATTCTGGCCAGTTCGAGCGAGGTTCCCGCGAGGCGCGCTGGTATTGCTTTGTTCGCTGGTGGGGAAATGTTCACTCCGCAACTCCGCAACTCCGCAACTCCGCAACTCCGCCACGCCTGGCTCATGCCCTGCAGCGTCGACAGGACGATCAGAAGCGAACCCTGTCGTCGTGAAGTGTGTCAGTGCAAAGCACAAGTGATTTGATCAACAAGAAGTAAGTATGCACTCACTATCATAGCCCGCTATACCCCCCATCACAGTGCTACTCCCGCTGACTCTAAGCGACAGCGCGGGGTTCGACGCAAGGCGTGACGGTATTGCTGCGCTCGCTGGTGGAGAAACGCTCGCTCCGCAACACCGCCACGCCTCGCTCGGCCGTGCAGCGCCGGCCGGGTGGTTTAGCGAGTGGTAGCGATTGCGGCTTTTCGGCATGGCACGGGGTCAGGTGCGGCGGCGGGGGCTTCCGTAGTGAGCGTTTCCCCACCAGCGAACGCAGGAAGCCCCCGTCGTCGTGCCGATTCGGAGCACAGCCCCTAAATTCCGTCCGGCTCTCCGACCACGGAACCGTCAGTCTCAGCGTCATCCGGCTCAAGCACACTCGTGTCGGTGAGCCAACGATCGAGCGTCTCGATGAGCTCTGCATGCCCTTCATGCTTAAGCGATGAAAAGAGCTGCACGCTGACCAGATCCCCGAGATAGGCAAGCTGCCCCCGCGTCTTTATCAGTGTCTGCTTTCCTGCGCCCCGGGACAGCTTGTCGGCCTTCGTGAGGAGTATGTGGATCGGCATGGTGGCGGCGGACGCCCAGGCGATGAGCTGCTCGTCGAAGGGTTGCAGCGGATGACGGACATCCATGAGGAGGATCAGGCCCCGCAGGCACTGGCGGCGGCTCAGATAGGCTTCGAGCTGGCGGTTCCAGGCATCTTTTGTCTTGCGCGGGACTTTCGCATAGCCGTAGCCCGGCAGGTCCACAAGGCGCTGCGTAGCACTCAGGGAAAAGAAGTTGATCAGCTGGGTCCGGCCCGGTGTGCGGGAGGTGCGTGCCAGTTTTCGGTTGCCCGTGAGGCTGTTGATGGCGCTGCTCTTTCCGGCGTTGGAACGACCGGCAAAGGCGACCTCCCAGCCCTCATCACCGGGACACTGGTTAAGACGAGCGGCGCTCATCTGGAAGCACGCCCGGCGATAATCCGGCCGGTCCAGTCTCTGACCAGGGTTGATGGGCGATGGATTTGTTGACTCTTTCATCTTAAGTATAATAGCGCGCCCGAAAACGCCGGGACCCTGCTCGAAAAGCTGCTGTCCAACAACAGCAGGCGGCCTGAATCCGATCAGCAAGACCAGCACGGGGTGTGATCGAGGTCGCATCGAGGTCAGATGACGGGGTTGCAATAGCGGCTATTGCATTTGTAACAACGACCACTCGGAGAAGTGAAATGAACCAGTCGCTCAGAGCTATCGTATTTTCTGCCGCGGCGGTAGCTGTTTCTGGTGTCGCTGCCGCCGAGCCAAATCTTGAGAAATACAACAAAAGCTGTGTCGTGTGCCACGACCAGGGCGTCGCTGGCGCACCGAAGACCGGTGACGCAGCTGCCTGGGCTCCTCGCCTGGAGAAAGGCATGGACGGACTGGTCACCTCCATCAAGAACGGCCTGAACGCGATGCCGCCGATGGGAATGTGCATGGATTGCACTGACGAAGAGTACATGGAGCTCATCAAGTACATGGCCGCCGCGGCCAAGTAAGCCCGGCGTGCCCTGCGCCCAAAGTAAAATTTAAGACGGGCGCCATTCAACGGGTCGCGAGACCGGAAAGGGATTATCGAGTTATGAAGAAGCTGCTCATTCATGGGGCGATCGCCGGTGTGGTCGCAATTGCCGCCCTGACGTCTCAGGCCGCGGAGATTGTCAAGGGCGATCCGGCCGCGGGCGAGACGAAAGCAGCGCTGTGCAGCGCCTGTCACGGTGCTGACGGCAACAGCATGGTCGCGACGTTCCCGAAGCTCGCGGGGCTCGGAGAGAAGTACCTGCTTCAGCAGATGCAGCATATCCGCAGCGGCCTGCGGCCGGTGGCGGCCATGGTGGGCCAGGTGGACAACATGAGCGATCAGGACCTCGCTGACATCGCCGCCTACTACAGCGCCTTCCCGCGCAGCGTTGAAAAAGCTGACCCAGCGCTAGTGGAACTCGGTGCGCAGGTCTACCGCGCCGGAATCGCGGACCGCAATGTTGCCGCCTGTATCGCCTGCCACGGCCCGCGCGGTGCGGGCAATGCGCCGGCGGGCTTCCCCGCGATTGGCGGTCAGCACGCGGGCTACGTTGCAGCGCAGCTCAAGGCCTACCGTCTCGGCTACGAGAGCCCCGACGGCCGCGTCACCGGCGGTGAAACGATGATCATGCGCAGCAATGCCTTTGGGTTGTCGGACCTCGAGATCGAAGCCCTTGCCTCCTATATCTCGGGGCTGAACTGAATCTCGAGGCTGAACTGAGTCTTCGGTTCAATCATAAGGCGGCGCCTTCGAACCGCCGCTGTAGCGAACAGCAATGAACGGTCCGTAGCACGGGCCGTTTTTCTATAGCGGCGTTAATCTGGGCGTCTCAATGCCGCTGGCAACTGGCGGCTCGCCATGTTTTCTGCCGGGCGTTGCGCGCTAGTCGTGCTCAGCCCTCGCGTCGGTCCCGTCGCGGAACCTGCAGGGCGTCGAACTTTTCGCTAGGATGCCGGTCCCTGTACTTGCCAGTCTTTGCTACGGAGTAAATCATGTTCAATCGGGTTGCTGCTTTGTGTGCGACCGTGTTGGCCCTGCAGTGTCTTTCTCTTGCCGCACACGCGCAGGAGTGGGTCGAGGGCAAGCACTACGATCTCATTTCGCCGGCGATCCGCGCCAGCGAGGAAAAAATCGAAGTCACTGAGTTTTTCTGGTACGGCTGTGGCCATTGCTACAACTTCGAACCCCAGCTGACGCAGTGGAAGAAGAGCCTCGCTGACGACGTGATGGTGGTTGGTTCACCGGCCATGTGGAACACCCTGATGGAAGTCCATGCCAAGGCCTTCTACGCGGCAGAAACCCTCGGCGTCCTGGAGAAGGTACACATGCCGCTGTTCCAGGCTCTGAATGTGGATCGCAAGCGACTGGCCAGCGAAAAGGAAATCGCCGACCTGTTTGCCGATCACGGCGTCGATCGCGACGCTTTCGGCAAAGCGTTTAACTCCTTCGGCGTGGGCAGCCAGGTTCGTCAGGCCAATGCCCGGGCACGAGCCGCGAAAATCTCGGGCACGCCCGAGATGATGGTGGCCGGCAAGTACCGCATCAGTACCCGCAAAGCGGGCGGCCAGGCGCAGATGCTTGAACTCGCGCGCTACCTTATCGAGAAGGAGCGGGAGGCGCGCGCCGCGGCGTCCTGACACGACGCCGGGGACGCGCCCGGTTTTCACATCCCGTTCTTGTAGATTTCCAGAGATGCCTTGCCGCTTGCGCGCACCGCGCCCAGGGCCTCGGCGTATTCACGCAGGAGTCGCAAGCAGTACAGCAGTCGTGCGTGAAGGTAGTCGTGCGGCTCAGCGTCGTTTTCCGACGCCTCCGCATTGAAAACCTTACCCGCACTGCGCACGATCAGGTGTTCCGGCAGATAGCAGATACGTGAGTTCTTGTAGCTGCTCATGCGCAGTTCGGCCACGGGATAAGCGCCACCACCAGCACCACTGGCGACCGTAATGATCAGCGCCGCCTTGTGGGCCAGTTCCCCGGTACCGGCGAGCAGAAGAAAGAAATTCTTCAACCCCGCTGGGACCATGCCGTGCCACTCCGGACTCACCACGACGAAGCCATCACAGGTCGCAAGTTCCTGGCGCAGTTCACCCAGGGCGTCGGCCCATTTCGGATCGCCCGTCCACATGCCCTCATCCCAGAACGGGAGAGGGTTGCCCGCCAAGGAAAACAGGAATACCTCGTCTGCCGCGCCGCTGTCCGTAAGCTGTCCCGCCGCATAGCGACCGACTTTCTCGCTCTGAGACTCGTTGCGATGACTCCCACAGATAACGCCGATTTTCATTTCCTGATCCCCTGATTGGTTGACTGAGCGCACGCAGTTTTCGCGTGATGGTTCCCGCTCGCGCAGACCGAGAGCCAGGCGGGATTTTCCGACTTAGACCCGGGCCTTCGCTAGGGGTCGAGGAAGAAGATTTCGCCCCAGATGGGTAAAAAGCTACAGTAACGCCCACCATGCGATGGTTAATTCTCATCGGCGGTGTCGTCCTGGTGGCGTGGGGGCTGCTCCTGCCCCCGCATCCCCCGTCGCAGGCTCCGCTGCGTCTCCTGCCCGTGTCCTCGACGCAGCGCGACACCCGTTCCGGGCCGGTCATGGGGGGCATCGCGCCTTCCGGGGCTCAGGCGTGGCTGGGCATGCCGTACGCGGCGCCGCCCGTCGGTGATCTTCGCTGGCGCGCGCCCGCCGCCCCCCGAGGCTGGCTGAACCCTCGTCAAAGCGGGCGCTTTTCGTCGCCGTGTCCCCAGTTCGCAAGCCGTCTTGCCCTAGCGACGGAACGTCCCGGCACCCTCATCGGAGCGGAAGACTGCCTTTATCTGAACGTCTTCGCACCGGCCGGAGCGACCTCGGCGGCCGGTTTACCGGTCATGGTGTTCCTCCACGGTGGAGGCAATACGCTCGGTTCGGCGGCGAGCTACGACCCGTCGGCTTTTGTCCAGGAGCAGGGCGTCGTTGTTGTCACGCTGAATTATCGCCTCGGCATCCTGGGCTGGTTCCGCCACCCGGCCCTCGGCGATGAGCGGAGTGTTGCGGGCGAGACATCGGGAAATTTCGCGCTGCTCGATATGATTGCAGCGCTGCACTGGGTGGCGGCGAACATCGCCAATTTCGGGGGTGACCCGGGGCGGGTGACGCTGTTTGGCCAGTCCGCCGGCGCGCAGAACATCTACGGGCTGCTCGCCTCGTCCATGGCGGCGGGGCTGTTTCACGGCGCGATCATTCAGAGCGGCTATCCCGGTGCGACCTCCACAGACCGGACAAGCGGCCCGGCCCGGGCCTCGGCGGCCCTTGAGGCAAACAGCGCTGAGGCTCTGGTGGATCGCTGGCTGCAGGCTTCGGTGGTGTCGCAGACACCGTCGTCGAATGCGCCGACTCCACCTACCGGGGAACTTCGTCGTTTTCTCCGCGGCAGGAGCCTGTCCGCTCTGTTTCGCGGCGTCATCCGCGATGGAAGCAGCTACCGTCTCCCGCGCCTGTATCGCGACGGCGAAGTACTGCCCGAGGAGCCGCTGCTGGAGGTCCTTGGTGATGCCGGGAAATGGAACCGTGTGCCACTCCTGATCGGCGGAAACCGCGATGAAATGAAGCTCTTTCTGGCGCTTTCGAAGCGGCACGCTGTGGAACGCTTCGGCCTGATTCCCGCGCCCCGGGAGCCCGAGCGCTACGAGCGGCTGGCGCGATACCACACCGATGCCTGGGCGGCATCCGGTGTGTACGAGGCGCTCAGGGCGGCGAACAGCGGCGACCCCACGCTGTCTCTGTATGCCTATCGCTTTGATTGGGACTCGACGCGGAAGAACTGGTTCGTCGATCTTCCCGCGCTGCTGGGCGCGGCTCATGGCCTGGAACTGGACTTTATCTTCAGACCGATCTTTTCCGCGCAGGCTCCAGGTATCGTCTATTCGGGTAATCGCCGTGAGTTTGAAGCCCTCGGGCGCAGTCTAAGGGATTACTGGGCCGGCTTCGCCTACGCGGGGCGCCCGGGGAGCGGGCGCAGCGGGGGGCAGGTGTTCTGGCCACCGTGGACGGCTGGCGACGCGCGGGTGATGATTCTCGATGGCGCGGATGACGGGGGGGTTCGCGCCGGGCTGGCGGAGCCGCGCCTGGTTGCGGAGTTGAAGGACGACCTGGCTGCTGAATCTGAACTGCCGCTGCGCCTGCGTTGCGCACTGTACGTCGATCTCTTTCTCGACAATTCCGGCCTGCCAGAGCTCTTCGACGCCCGGGAGTATCAGGAACTCGGCTGCGCGGCCTTTCCTTCTTCCTCCGTGCGCGGGCTTTCGCGCTAGCGTACCGGTGCGGGGGAGGTCTACGATCGGCCGGCGACCGATCACGAACCTCCCGCAGCCTGACCATCGACGTGGTCCAGCGGCAGGGCGGTACGCCGGATAACGCGCCGGAGCACAAAACTGGAATGCACCCCCGTGACGCCGGGGATACGTGTAACGCGGCCGAGGAGAAACTGCTCGTAGTACGCCATATCGGGCACGACGGCCTGGATGAGGTAGTCGGCGTTCTGGCCGGTGACAACGCAGCAGTCGAGCACTTCAGGGTAGGTTCGGACCTCCGCTTCGAAGGCTTCGAAGCGATCCGGAGTGTGGCGGTCCATGCTGATGCCAATAAACGCCGTGAGGCTCAGGCCAAGCTTTTCCTGATCGAGTAGCGTCACCTGGGCTCTGATGAGTCCATCATCTTCCAGGCGCCGGACGCGGCGCGCACAGGGTGTGGGGGATAGTCCGACTTCCTCGGCGAGTTCGAGGTTGCTGATCTGCGCCCTGGTCTGCAGCACCTCCAGAATGCGGCGATCCAGGCGATCGAGCTTTATGCCGGTCATGGAAACGCCCCTCTGATGAAAAAGCAAGCCTAGGGCATTTTCTGGTTGTTATCACTATAAATAATCAATTAACTAGTGAATAAAACCTGCTGGCCGCAATATTTACAGTGAGTTTGTGGATTTTCACTCTCTTACCTGCCCTATACTTAACCTTCTGGCGAAGCTGCTGCCTCGCCTCGGGGTGCCTACCCGCAGCCCGTGCCGGCCACGCCCACAAGGCAGGCCTGCGGGCGGCAACGCCAGCCTCAGCAGCTTGAACGAGAGCCCTGCATGAAGCGCTTCGATCATCGGCGTTATCGCCCCTTTACCCCGGTACCCATGCCGTCTCGGCGCTGGCCGGATCGTCAGCTCCGCAAGGCGCCCCGGTGGTGCAGCGTGGATCTGCGTGACGGTAATCAGGCACTTATCGAGCCCATGACCCAGGCACAGAAGTCACGTATGTGGGATCTGCTGGTGAAACTCGGCTTCAAGGAAATCGAAGTCGGCTTTCCTTCGGCTTCGGGCCACGATTTTGCCTTCGTTCGCGATTTGATTGAAAACGACCGCATACCGGCGGACGTCACGATCCAGGTGCTCACCCAGGCCCGGGAAGACCTAATCGTGCGCACCTTCGACGCGCTCCGCGGTGCTCCGCGGGCCATTGTTCACGTCTACAACTCGACGTCCACGGTGCAGCGTGAGCAGGTCTTCGAGCTGGATCGTGCCGGCATCTGCGCCATCGCCGAAAACGGCGCCCGCCTCGTGCGTGAGCACGCCGAACGCTTCCCGGCTACGGACTGGACCTTTCAATACTCACCGGAGAGTTTTACCGGGACCGAATTGGATTTTGCCGTCGAGGTCTGCGATGCCGTAACCGCCGTCTGGGCGCCCACCCCTGAGCGCAAGGTGATTATCAACCTGCCCGCCACGGTCGAAATGAGCACACCGAACGTGTACGCGGATCAGATCGAGTGGTTTTGCGACAACGTCGCGCGCCGCGACAGCATCATTCTGTCCCTGCACACCCACAACGATCGCGGCTGCGCCGTCGCGGCCGCGGAACTCGGCGTGATGGCCGGCGCCGATCGAGTCGAGGGAACGCTGCTTGGGAACGGCGAGCGCACGGGCAATATGGACATTGTCACCATGGCGATGAATCTGTATAGCCAGGGTGTGGACCCGGAGCTGGATCTCGCCGCCATGGACGAGATCATCGAAATCTCGAAGGCCTGTACGAATCTGCCTCTGCATCCCCGCCACCCCTATGCGGGGGAACTCGTGTTCACGGCGTTTTCCGGCAGTCATCAGGACGCGATCAAGAAGTGCCTGGCCCGGCGTGGCGACGACAGCGATGTGTGGGAGGTCGCCTACCTGCCCATCGATCCCGCGGATATCGGGCGCTCCTACCAGGAGGTCATCCGCATCAACAGCCAGTCCGGCAAGGGCGGCGTAGCCTACGTGCTGCACGCCGACCACGGCTTCGATCTGCCGCGGTGGCTGCAGATCGACTTCAGCCCCGCGGTCCAGGGCTATGCGGAAGATACGGAAAGCGAAGTCAGCTCCGATGCCATCTACGACCTGTTCGTGCAGACTTACCTGCCGGCGCAGCCACGCTGGGAGCTGCATGACTACCAGCTCGCTCGCGCGGACGGCGTTGATCGCCTGACCCTGGCGCTCCGCGAAGGCGCGGCGACGCATCAGCTCTCCGGGGCGGGGAATGGCGTGGTCGCCGCATTTGTTGACGCGCTTGAGCGATTCATCGGCCAACAGATCGTGCTCGTGGAATACAGTGAGCACGCGCTGTCGCAGAGCGCTGATGCCGAGGCGGTATGCTATATCCAGCTCAATATCGGCGGTGAGCGGAGCTGCGGTGTGGGCCTGTCCCACGACATCGTGCAGGCTTCCCTCAACGCTATTCTCAATGCACTGAGCCGCTCCCCGGCGCTCACCGGCAGCAGCGAGGCCGCATAGAGGCCTCTCAAAGGCCGCACAGTGAACGAACAAAAGCCGAGCTACCGGCGCCCGCTGTTCCGTGCGCCGGATCCGCCGCAATCAGCAGCGGTGGCAATCAGTAGGGGTGACGCTCGAAGTAGTCGCGCGCCGCTTCCATCACCCGCGGTGCCAGGAGAATCGAACTGACCATCGTGGGTATGGCCATCAGGCCATAGCTTCCCGAGATGAGGTTGAAGACCACGTCGATTTTGACGCTGGCGCCGAAGATGACGGTGGCGACAAAGAACCAGCGGAACATGTGTTTGTGCTGGGCGCCAACGAGAAACGCAAAGCACTTCGACCCGTAGTACCAGCCCGTGAACATGGTCGTACTGCTCAGAACCAGCGCGACGAAGGCCAGGGGCAGCAAGCCAAACTGTCCCATTTGACTGCGGAAAGCGTCTGCCGTCAGGGTGATGCCGGAAAGGTCCCCGGGTGCCTGCCAGGCCCCCGTCAGCAGAATAACGATGGCCGTGCAGGTGCACACGATCATCGTGTCGAACACGGGGCCCAGCATGGCGACGAGTCCCTCCCGGATCGGTTCTTTGGTGCGCGCCGCGCCGTGCACCATGACCTCGGTGCCAACCCCCGCCTCATTGGAAAAAGCACCCCGGCTGATACCGATCAGCATCACGCCGATGAAGCCGCCACCCACGGCCTGGGGAGAAAAGGCTTCCGAGACTATGGAGCCAAGCACCGCCGGTACGGCGGAGAAATTGCTGACGATCACGTAGATCGTCATAAGCAGGTATACGGCCACCATAGTCGGCAGCACGGCAACGGCGACGGCGGCCACCCGCGGCAGGCCGCCGAAGATCACACCGGCCACAACGCTCGCTATGCCACAGCCAATGGCCGGACCGGCCCAGGCGGGAGCGCTGCCGCTGAAGGTGGCGCTGGCGATCAGGGCGGTAAGCTGGTTGGCCTGGAACATGGGCAGGGTTCCGATCATGCCCGCGGCGGAAAAGAGCACGGCCAGGGGCAGATAGGCGCGCGGCAGGGCTTCGCGAATCACGTACATGGGCCCACCCTGCAGCTCTCCGAGACTGTCGTGACCGCGGTACATGATGCCCAGGGAGCAGGTGAAGAACTTGGTGGCAACGCCGACGATGGCCGAGACCCACATCCAGAACACGGCACCGGGTCCCCCCGCCACGATGGCCAGCGCCACGCCGGCGATGTTGCCAAGCCCCATGGTTCCGGACAGCGCCGCTGCGAGGGCCTGAGCGTGGGAAAGTTCGCCGGGTTCGTCGGGCGTATCGTGGCGGCCCGCCATGACGCCCACGGCGTGACCGAAGTGACGGTAGGGCAGGCCCCGCGAGAGGGCCAGGAAGAACAGGCCACCTCCCAGAAGCAGCACGACGAGCGGCGTTCCCCAGACAAAGTTGACGAAATCCTGGGCGATGGTCTCAAGGGACATCGGTGGGGCCTGCTCCGCAAAAAAGTCGCGACGATAGCACACGGGCGTCGCCGCCCGTCCGCGCAACCCGGGGCATGAGTCGCTATCATCAGGGTTCTGCGCACCGTGCGCGCCCGAGCAGAACACCCTGGAGTCCCAACATGCCGAGCGCCCCTTTTCACCTCGCCCTCCCCGTGGACGATCTGGATGCCGCCGCCGGGTTCTATGAAGGCGTGCTCGCCTGTCCCCGGGGCCGTTCTTCTGAGCACTGGACCGACTACGACTTCTTCGGCCATCAGCTCGTCGCGCATCTCGTGGATGAAAACGACATGCCGAGCGTCGCGCGCAATCCGGTCGACGGGGAGTCCGTTCCGGCGAGCCACTTCGGCGTCGTGCTGCCCTGGGACAGCTGGGATGAACTACAGGAGCGGCTTCGCGCCGCTTCCGTGCCCTACGTCATCGAACCCACGACGCGCTTCGCCGGTCGTCGCGGCGAGCAGCGCACCTGTTTCGTGCGCGATCCCGCGGGAAACCACCTGGAGTTCAAGTGCTTTCGGAATCCCGAGATGCTGTTCGCCAGTGACGGTCTCGACTATCCCTAGGCGCAGGCCCTAGGCGCCGGATTCCAGGCATCCCCACGTCCGTTTACTGATCGAACATATGCGCCCTTCCCCTCGCCTGGCGAGTCACCCAGGCCAGCTCGCCCCAGCCACTCGTCTTCGCGTGTTTTCCCGAAGGCTGCGCAGGAGCCTTGCCGCCTTACTGATGCTGGCGCTAGCCGCGTGCAGCAGCACCACGTTTGTCTACAACCGCCTGGATTTCATCCTGCCCTGGTATCTCGGTCGCTATGTGGATCTTGATCGCGATCAAAATGACTGGCTGGACACCCATCTTGAAACCTACCTGTCCTGGCACCGTCGCGAGGAGCTTCCGAGCTACGATCTGCTTCTCCTGGAACTGGAGAATGACCTCGACGCGCCTATCACCATCGAGCTGCTTCAGGAGCGCAGCAAGCAGCTTGAATACGCCTGGTATCGCACCCGCGACAGCGGCCTGGATTTGATGCTCGAACTCGGGGTGCAGCTCCGCGACGAGCAGATCGATGAATTCATCGAGGCGCTGCGAAAACGTCAGCGCAAGTACGAGCGTAAGTACCTGGATCGCAGCGAGGCCGAGTTTCGCAAAGACGCAGCGGAGAGTCTGCGCGAAACGCTCGAGGACTACCTTGGGCGCCTGAGCCCCGAGCAGCGCGGGCGTGTGGACTACACCGCCTCGGTGTTGGCTCGCTCGGACGCTACCTGGCTGCGCGAGCGAGCCGTGTGGATCGACACCATGGAAAAGCTCCTTGAGCGCAAGCCCGGTTGGCAGGAGGAGGTTCGTCAAACCATCGAAAATTGGGAGGCGGAGTTGGACGAGGAGACGCTCGAGCTCTACAACGGCAACACGCGCCTCGTCCAGGAACTCGTTATGGAAGTCGCGAACGCGCGTAGCGAACGCCAGGACCGCCGGCTACGGCGACGTATCGCCGGTTTCCGCGACGACATCGCAACGCTCACCGCGCAGGTGGACTAGCCGGCATAGCTCACCGATATTTGGAATTCTCGGCGAGAGCGCTGCCTTAAGGCGTTTCGTTATGCCCGAAGTCTTTAAGCGATGAACGCGGCCCTGAACTTCAGGTGTGCACCTGGAGCGTCTTGCGGAAGACCTTGGAGTTGCGCTGCAGGTTATACAGAGCCTGCCGCTGGGGAGGCAGGGAATCCAGGCTGTCGGGGCTGAAGCCCTGTTCGATAAACCAGTGCGCCGTTTGCGTGGTGAGCACGAAAACCTCCCGCAGCCCCTGGGCCCGCGCTTCTGCCTCAAGCTCCCGCAGCAGCTGCGTGGCCCGGCCCTCACCGCGGTAGTCCGGACGGGTGACCACGCAGGCGATTTCCGCACTGCCCTGTTCGGCAAACGGGTAAAGCGCCCCGCAGGCGGTCATGCGCCCATCGCGTTCGAAAATCCGAAAGTGGTCGACCTCGGCTTCCAGCCGTTCCCGGGAGCGACGCAGCAGCACCCCCGCGTTTTCCAGCGGCTGCAGCAGTTCGATGATGTCCGCAACGTCGTTGATCGTCGCCCAGCGCGAGCGCTCGTAGGCTCGACGCGTGACCAACGTACCGCTGCCGTCCGTGCTGAACAGTTCGGTGAGCAGGGCGTCGGGGTCGTCCCAGCCGACGATATGGCAGCGCGGTACGCCACGCTGGCAGGCCCCGGCCGCCACAGCGAGCAGGTTCGCTTCGCGTTCGTCGGTGATATCCAACCCTGGGACTTCCTCGGCTACGCACTGGCGCAGCAGCTGTCCCTGCACATGCACACCCTCGCCGGCGCTGAGCACGATGAGCTTCTCCGCTCCCAGGGCGACGGCGGCGCTCGTCGCTACATCTTCTGACGTCAGATTGAAGGCTTCACCCGTGGGTGAGTAGCCCATGGCGGAAAGCAACACCACGCTGCCCCGGTCAAGGAGGCTGCGAATACCCTCGTCGTCGATGCGCCGCACCTGCCCCGTGAACTGGTGGTCGACTCCGTCGATCACCCCCATCGGTTGGGCGATCACATAATTCCCTGTCCCCACCCGGAGCCGGGCATCCTGCATGGGCGAATTTGGCAGTCCCATGGACAGCAGCGCCTCAAGCTCAAGCCGCTGCGCGCCGACGGCCTGGGCGAGAAACGGGATCATGGCGGCATCGGTGACACGCCGCCCTCCCTGGAACCGGCTCTCGATGCCGGCCTCGCGAAGACGCCCTTCGATCTGAGGCCGACTGCCGTGGACGAGGACCAGACGCACACCGAGACTGCTGAGAAGGGCGACGTCGTGCAGCAGTCCCGTAAGCGCATCGCCCGTCCAGGCTTCCCCTGGTACAAGCAGCACGAAAGTGGAGCCGCGGTGTGCCTTTATGTAGGGCGCCGTATTGCGGAACCAGGTCACCGGCGTCTTGTCTTTGTCCACGATAAAAAGACCGCTCAGCCGAAGATACCCTGCAGGGTAAAGAAGAAAATGATCGCCAGAATGGCGCCGGCGGGCAGAGTGATCAGCCAGCTCAGGAAGATCGACCCGATCACGCGCAGGTCTATAGCCGCGATACCCCGAGCGAGCCCGACGCCGAGCACTGCGCCCACCAGCGTGTGAGTGGTCGATATCGGCAGGCCCGTTCCCGACGCGAGCACAACCGTGGAAGCCGCGGCCAACGTCGCCGCAAAGCCGCGCGACGGCGTGAGCTCGGTAATCTTACTTCCGACCGTGGCGATGACCTTCCAGCCGTAGGTCGCCAGGCCGATCACGATGCCCGCGGCTCCCGTGAGCATGATCCATCCCGGCATCGCGGCAACGGCGGCCACTTCGCCCCCCGACTGCACGATGTTGGCGACGGCCGCCAGGGGACCGACCGCGTTGGCGACGTCATTGGAGCCGTGGGCGAAGGCCATGGAGCAGGCCGTGAACACCATCAGGACGCCGAACACGCGCTCCACGCTGGCAAAGCGATCGTCCTCGTTTTCTTCATAGCGAATGCGCCGCAGGCTCAGCGCACCGGCGACCGCAATGATCACGCCAAAGGCAATTGACGGCGGCAGAGCGTTGGCAAAACTGGAACCGAGGCCGAAATTCAGATTCAGGCCGATGTGTTTGAGGCCCTTGGTCAGCGTGACCATGGCAATCATGAAGCCTACGAGCCAGATATAGAGGGGTATCAGCCGCTTGGCGCGGGCAAAGGGATCACGCGTACCGAGAATAAAGACCTGCACACTCATGAACAGTGCAAAGGAAATAAGCCCGGCCAGCACCGGCGATACGACCCAGCTGGACGCGATCGTCCCCACCTGTCCCCAGCTTACCGACTCGACGGATATGCCGACGGCGGCGAAACCCACAATGGCTCCGACGATGGAGTGCGTTGTGGACACGGGCCAGCCGCGTACGCTGGCAATGAGCAGCCAGGTACCGGCGGCAAACAGCGCCGACATCATGCCGTAGACCAGCAGCTCCGGCGTATCGGTGAGAAGCTCGGGATCTATGATGCCTTTGCGGATTGTCTCCGTGACTTCGCCCCCGGCCAGGTAGGCGCCGAGGAACTCGAACACGATCGCAATCAAGATCGCCTGCCGGATCGTCAGCGCACCGGACCCCACCGACGTCCCCATGGCGTTGGCGACATCGTTGGCCCCGATGCCCCAGGCCATGAAGAAGCCCGCAATGCAGGCCAGGCCGAGGAACTGCGGTCCGTAGTTGAGAATAATGTCCACGGGTTCTGTCTTCCGAAAGTCGCCGTTGTTCAGCGTGCCAGGAGAAGGTCCAGCTGATCGCCCACATCACCGCAGCGGTGCGCGAGCGCCGCAAGTTCAGCGCAGACCTGATAGGTGAACATCGCATTCATGGGAGTCATGGATGACTCGTGCTCGGCAAGCGCGCCCAGCGCCCCACGATGCTGCGCCTCGCAGGCTTCGAGCTGTGAACTCAGGGCATCGAGGGCTTCGTTGACCGGCCCGCGCTCGCGCTGGACGAAGGCGAGTTCGAGAATTTCATCAAGCTCCCGGATCGCCGCAAGCGCCCGCCCGCCCGCGTCGGCCAGGTGACTGCATAGTGTTTCGATCGTTCCTCGCAGCGCGTCCGGCAGCATCAGGCCGCGGGTCCCCAGAGGAGCGGCAAGGGCCCCACAGCGGGTCAGGATGTCCTGCTGGATGTCCACGAGCTGCAGCAGGTCTGTCCGGGGCATCGCCAGCAGCAGCCCCCGGGGGAGATGCTCGCGAATACCGTGGCGCAGCTCGCGACCCCGGCGCACCGCAGCGGTTATGAGGCCCTGGATATCCCGCGCGCGCGGCTGATCTCCGTCACCGACAGCGGCGAAGAGCTCGCAGAGCAGCTGGATTCCCTCCTCGGCCAGCTGCATATGCTGCTGAACGGGGGCGATGGGTGATTTGCCAAACAGGCGGCCAAGGGGGCTGGCCATGTGCAGTTCCCGATTCGAGGTGCCGGCGCATTATAGGAGCACATCGGCCGGGCTGTCTTGCGCGAAAAAGGCGGTGCCGTGCGTCCCTATAGGTCCGCTTCCGAGTCGTTTCTACCGTCGTCTTTACCAGGCTTCTGCACCACAGTTCATCGCGGGACGCTTCCTATACTGGGCCGCCGGCACCGGACGGGACTGGGGCAACTTGACCGAGTTCGGAATCGGCATCGGATTTCTCCAAGCTGCAGTTAAGCTACAACTTCTAGATTGAACCGCTGAACTCTGCCTTGTGCGTGCCGACCTGAATCGGCGCGGGCAAGGCATACCGCGCCCCGCGCTGGGCGGCTGCGGTGTCAACGGGTCGCTGTGATAGCATCCTCTTTCATCTTTCGCCCTTCCGGTGTAGGACTACCCGGCATGCTGCAGACCGGTCGCCTCAATCCCGAGGTCGAGCACAAACTGTCCATGCGCGAGCTCCTCGAGGGGCTGCTTTCGGATGGGCGTATCTCCGCCGCCGACCTCCGACGACTCCAGGGCCTGTCCCCGGGTTCAATCCATCCCCTGGTCCTGCTTTCTGAGCAAAAGCTTGTGGATTTCGCGGCCAAGGATCGGGTGCTCGATATGTCGGCGCTGCTGACCTGGCTCGGGGAGCGCAGCGAACAGGCCGTGGTAGAGATAGACCCCCTGAAGATCAACGTCGCCGCGATTTCCGAGGTCATGTCGCGACCCTTCGCGGAAAGGCATCGGATTCTCGCGGTAGCGGTGGGGCCGGAAGAAGTCACCATTGCCAGCGCCGAGCCGTACCAGCGCGCCTGGCAGAGCAACCTTGAGCACGTACTGCGCAAACATATCCGTCGCGTTCTCGCCGATCCCCGCGACATCGCCCGCTATACGGCGGAGTTTTACACCATGGCCGGGTCTGTGCGCGGAGCGCGGGCCGCGGGTCGGGAAAGCCCGGGTACGACGAGCAACCTCGAGCAGCTCCTGGAGCTTGGCTCGGTCCGTGAACCCGATGCCAACGACCAGCACATCGTCAGCATCGTCGACTGGCTGCTGCAGTACGCCTTTGAGCAACGCGCCAGCGATATCCACATCGAGCCGCGGCGCGAGGTGGGCAAGGTGCGCTTTCGCATCGACGGCGTGCTGAACACCGTTTACGAGTTACCGGCCCAGGTTTGTGCGGCGGTCACCAGCCGCATCAAGATCCTGGGTCGCATGGACGTCGCCGAGAAGCGCAGGCCGCAGGATGGACGTCTGAAAACTCGCAGTCCCGGCGGCTCCGAGGTGGAACTGCGCCTTTCCACCCTGCCCACGGCCTTCGGCGAAAAGCTCGTGATGCGCATCTTCGATCCGGAGCTGCTCAACAAGAGCTTCGAGGAGCTGGGCCTGGCCAACGACGACCTCGCGCGCTGGAATACCATGACCGGCATGGGCAACGGTATCGCCCTGGTTACGGGCCCCACGGGATCGGGAAAGACAACCACGCTCTATTCGACGCTGCGGCAGCTGGCTACGAGTGCGGTCAATGTCTGCACCATCGAAGACCCCATCGAAATGGTGGAGGAAGCCTTCAACCAGATGCAGGTGAACAGCAGCATCGATCTGGATTTTTCCCGAGGTGTGCGTACCCTGATGCGCCAGGATCCGGACATCATCATGATCGGTGAGATCCGGGATCTTGAGACCGCGCAGATGGCGATTCAGGCCGCGCTTACCGGCCACCTGGTGCTGTCCACGCTGCATACAAACGACTCCCCGAGCTCCGTATCGAGGCTCTTGGAACTCGGTGCGCCGGCTTATCTCGTGAAGGCAACACTGCGCGGCATCATGTCCCAGCGTCTCGTCCGCGTGCTTTGCGATGACTGCAAACGTCCCGTCGCGCCAGACCCGGACGGCTGGCAGGAGCTCGTCCGTCCCTTCGACGTTCCCATGCCGGAGACGATCTACGAAGCGGTGGGGTGTAAAAGCTGTCGCGGCAGTGGTTATCGCGGGCGGCGCGGCATCTACGAAGTTCTGGTGAATACCCCGGCGATACAGGACGAAATCGTCACGCGCATCAATACCGCGCGATTGCGGGATATCGCTACCGCCGAGGGGATGCATTCGCTGCGGGTCAGCGGCGCTGCCCGCGTCGCCCGGGGCGAAACCACGGTGGAAGAAGTGATGCGCGTGGCACCGGCCATCAGCAGCTAAGGCGCCGCCGGTGCCTTACTCTCCGGGTTCGCTGCCAGCTCCCCTGGAGGAGATCGCCGAGAGCGCCTGGCAGGTCATCCTTGAACGGGCGTCGGAGGGCGAGCGATCCGGGCTGCGCGCGATGTACCCGGAAGCGGAATCCGACGAGCAGGTCACCCTGCGCTGGGCACAGCTTCGACGCGTGCTCGCCTGTTCCCGCTTCGCGGCGGAGAGCTTCGCCCGCAGACCCTGGCTCCTCCTGGCCCTGACCGCCAGCGACGAGCTTGAGCGCCCGCTGCACGACGGTGAGCTTGAGAACGCCCTCGCCGACCAGCTGCGCGATGCGCACGAAGTGCAGCGCACCCTGCGGCGTTTCCGCCAGCGTCAGATCCTGCGCATTGTCTGGCGCGATCTGAATCGCAGCGCGTCGACCATCGAGACCATGCGTGACGTGAGCCGGCTGGCTGACGCCTGTATCCGCGAAGCTCTTCACCACTGCATGGCCGAGCAGGTGGAGCGCTGCGGCACGCCGGTCGGGCGCGACAGCGGGCATACGCAAGAACTGCTCGTCGTGGGCATGGGCAAGCTCGGAGGAAACGAGCTCAACCTGTCCTCCGACATCGATCTGATCTTCGCCTACCCCGAAGGCGGCGAAACGCGGGGCGGTTCCCGCAGCCTCAGCAATGAGGAGTTCTTTACCCGCGTTGGCCGCGCGTTGATTGCGCTGCTCGATACGGTGAACGCCGACGGGTTTGTGTTCCGCGTGGATATGCGCCTGCGCCCCTACGGCGACAGCGGCGCTCTCGTACATAGCTTCGCGGCCCTTGAAGCCTACTATCAGGAGCAGGGGCGGGACTGGGAACGCTATGCGCTGATCAAGGCCAGGCCCATTACCGGAAGCCCCGCCTCCATCGGCATGCTCTTCGCCTGCTTACGCCCGTTTGTGTATCGACGCTACATCGACTTCAGTGCGATCGAAAGCCTGCGCTCGATGAAGCGCATGATCGTGGCGGAAGTGCGACGCAGAAGTCTCGATGGCAACGTCAAGCTCGGCCGTGGAGGCATTCGTGAAGTCGAGTTCATCGCGCAGTGCTTTCAGCTCATTCGCGGTGGTCGCGATCTGTCGCTGCAGCAGCGCGAACTTCTGCCGGTGCTCCAGGAGTGCGTGGCGCTTGACTGCCTGCCCCAGGAGGATGTGAACGAATTGCGCGCGGCCTATCTATTCCTGCGCGATGTCGAACACGCTGTTCAGGCCTGGGCCGACAAGCAGACGCAGGAGCTTCCCGTCGAGGAACTGCCCCGGGCGGCGCTCGCCCTGAGCATGGACTTCGACGGCTGGGACTCCTTCCTCGCTGCTTTGAACGCCCATCGAGGGCGCGTCGCGGGGCACTTCGCTCGCCTGATCGAGGATCCCGAAGAAAGCGATCTTGCACCGCAGACGGCCACGCTGTGGAGTGCCGAGTGCACGGCCGCTGAGCTCGCGGCCCTGGGTTTCGGCGCCGCCGAGGAGCTCGCCGCGGCTCTGCGGGAGCTCTACGCCTCGCGCCGGGTGCAGGGGCTACAGGCAGAGGGCCGGGAGCGCCTGGACCGCTTTATGCCGCTGCTGATCGCGGCCTGCGCCGACGATGAAAATTCCGACGCCGCCCTGACGCGGGCGATGCCGCTCGTTACGGCGGTGGCGCGTCGCAGCGCGTACCTCGTGCTGCTGATTGAGAATCCGCCGGCCCTTGCCGACCTGGCTCGCCTGTGCGGCGCGAGCCCGTGGATTGCCGAGCTACTGGTCACGCATCCGGCGCTTCTAGACGAGCTCCTGGATCGCGCGAGCCTGTACAGTGCGCCGGAACGCGACAGCCTCCAGGCCGAGCTGCGTCAGCAGACCGCGCGTCTGAACACCGACGATCTTGAGGGGCACATGCTGGCGCTTCGCTACTTCAAGGCATCGCAGGTCCTGCGCGTGGCCGCAAGTGAGCTCGCCGGGCGCCTGCCGCTCATGAAGGTCAGCGACAAGCTCAGCTTTATCGCCGAAGTCTGCCTGCAGCAGGTACTGGCGCTAGCCTGGGCGCAGATGACGGCGCGCTTTGGCGAGCCGCAGCGCGCTGCGACCGAGACCGCCTTTGCGATCCTGGCCTACGGCAAGCTCGGTGGCATCGAATTGAGCTACGCGTCGGATCTCGATCTCGTGTTTATCTACGACGCCGAGCGCCAGGGCGTTACCAGCGGCTCGCGCAGTATCGACAACGCCACTTTCTATACCCGGCTCGGGCAACGGATCATTCATATCCTTGAGTCGCGGATGAGTTTCGGCCAGCTCTATGAAGTCGATATGCGTCTGCGGCCCTCCGGCGCGTCGGGTCTGCTCGTGACCAGCCTCCCGGCCTTCGAGCAGTACCAGACCGAGGACGCCTGGACCTGGGAGCACCAGGCGCTGGTGCGCGCCCGGGCCGTGGCCGGAGACCCCGGACTATGCGAACGGGTCGAGTCGCTGCGCCGTACGCTGCTGTGCCGTTCGCGGGACCAGGACGAGCTGGCCCGGGAGGTGGTGCGTATGCGTCGTCGCATGCGAGAGCACGCTGGCGTGAAGCCGCAGGCGTCAGAAATGGACGTGAAGCAGGGCTTCGGCGGTATCGTGGATATTGAATTTATGGTGCAATACGCCGTCCTCGCGTGGGCGCACCGCGAGCCGGCATTGGCCGACTGGTCGGACAACGTTCGCATTCTCGACACCCTTGCCCGCAGCGGACTTCTGCCGGAGTCACGCTGTCGTGCCTTGAACGATGCCTACCTCGATCTGCGCAGTGCGACCCATCGTCTGGCGCTGCAGCAGAAGGCCGCCAGGGTGGATCTGGAGAGCGTGCGGGAACATCAGCAGGCCGTGCTTGATGCGTGGAATAGGTTCTTCGGTGACGCGGAGCACGAGCTGGCGACGACTGCCGACGCGCCGGAGTAAGGCGCTCGAAGTAAGGCGCTCGGAGTAAGGCGCTCGGAGCCGCGCTGGCATGGCGCTCCCAGGACGCTTGATATTGCGTTTGCTAGAGCGCTTGAAAAAGCGTTGGCGATGGCGCTGTGAGAGCCGGTCAAAGGGCGGCAGGACGTGCTCCCGGACGGCCGCTGAGTTTATTGACACAGAGTGTGTTGACGGGGCGTCGAAGGGGCGCCTGAAAAGCCGCCCGCGATGCGCGCAACAACAACAAACGAAACAACAAAAATGATCACAGTACGAGCAGCAGAGACCGGGAGCAGGCAATGAATTTCGCAGAACGTGAGGGCGTCATCTGGCTTGATGGGGAGATGGTTCCCTGGAAGGAAGCCAAGGTACACGTTCTGACGCATACGCTGCACTATGGCCTCGGCGTCTTCGAGGGTGTGCGTGCCTACAGTACGCCGGACCGTGGCACCTGCATTTTCCGGCTTTCGGAACACACGGACCGACTCTTCAACTCCGCGAAGATTCTGTCCATGGACATGCCCTTTGACCGCGAGACCTTGCACGAGGCCCAGCGCGCGGTCGTCCGCGAGAACAAGCTCGAAGAAGCCTATCTTCGCCCCATGTGCTTCTATGGCTCCGAGGGCATGGGCCTGCGCGCCGACAGCCTGCAGACGCACGTCATGGTGGCCGCTTGGGAGTGGCCTTCGTACATGGATCCGGAAGCCGCCAGCCGCGGCATCAAGGTACGGACCTCGTCCTACACGCGGCATCACGTCAACATCACGATGTGCAAGGCCAAGGCCAACGGCAACTACATCAATTCGATGCTGGCCCTGCGCGAGGCGCTGGACAGCGGCGCCGAAGAGGCCCTCCTGCTGGATAATGAGGGCTATGTTGCCGAGGGCAGCGGCGAGAATGTGTTCATCGTGCGTCGCGGCGTCATACATACGCCCGAACTCACGTCCTGCCTCGACGGCATCACCCGCGCCACCGTATTCGCGCTGGCCGAGGAAATCGGTGTGGAGATCGTCGAGCGGCGCATTACGCGGGATGAGGTCTATGTGGCCGATGAGGCGTTCTTTACGGGTACCGCCGCCGAAGTCGTTCCCATCCGGGACCTCGACGGGCGCAGCATCGGCAGCGGATCCCGCGGGCCCATCACCGAGAGACTGCAGTCGATGTATTTCGACGCGGTACGGGGCAACCGTGCCCAGAACGCCGCCTGGCTCACGCCCGTAGCCTGAGGATTGCACGTCCATGGGGGATATCATGGCTGAAGAGCGCACGCTGCCCAGCGGCGTTTTCACACGTCGCTGGCTCGCTGAGGAGCCGCGGGCCACGGTGCTCCTTGCCCATGGCCTTGGCGAGCACTCCGGGCGCTACCAACACGTGGCCGAGGCGCTGGTAGCGCGCGGCCTGTCCGTCTGGGCGCCGGATCATCCCGGCCACGGCCGCTCTCCCGGCACGCGCTGCCACATTTCGCGTTTCAGCGATTTCTTCCCCGCCCTGGACGCGCTGCGCGATGAAATCGACGAACACGCGGCGCACCTCCCCTGCTTTCTCATCGGTCACAGCATGGGCGGTCTGATCGCCGGCTGCTATCTGCTTGAGCGCCAGCAGCGGTTTGCCGGTGCCGCGTTTTCCGGCGCCGCCTTCGAGGTACCTGAGATGCCTTCGTCGACGGCGGTCTTTATCAACCGATTGCTGGCCGCTGTGTTCCCGGCGCTCGGTGTGCTTCAGCTCGATGCCAGCGAAATCAGCCGCGATACCGACGTCGTTCAACGCTACCGCGACGACCCCCTGGTGCACAGCGGCAAGATTTCGGCACGCCTCGTAGTACAGCTGTTTTCGTCCATGGCCGAACTTGAGCGGCGCCGCGGGGATATCACGTTGCCCGTACTGGTGATGCATGGCGAGGCCGATGTGATGACGCCGGCCACGGGTTCGGAGCGTTTCTATGGCGGGATCGGCAGCCAGGAAAAAACCCTGCGCCTTTACCCTGGGCTCTTCCATGAGATCTTCAATGAACCCGAGCGGGAACAGGTTATCGGCGAGCTCGGCGACTGGTTAGATGCCCGAATCGCCTCGGCCTGAACGTATTCTCGTTACCGGCGCTGGCGGTCAACTCGGGCAGGCTCTCGTCACGCAGTGCCCTGCAGGTGTGGATATCGTCGCCTGTGACCGCGCGAGTCTGGATATCGCCAGCGAAGCGGCAATCGCCGACTGTCTTGACGACTTTCAGCCGCAGCTCCTGATCAATGCCGCCGCCTATACGGCGGTCGACAAGGCGGAGACCGAGCGCGCAGAAGCGTTTCGTATCAACGGTGAGGCCCCGGGCCTGCTTGCAGCGGCCTGTGTACAGCGTGGAGCGCGATTCGTTCATATTTCCACAGACTTCGTCTTCGACGGGCAGAGCGGCCGCCCTTATGAACCGGAATCACAGACAGCTCCCGAGAGCGTCTATGGCGCGAGCAAGCTGGCGGGTGAAGAAGCGGTGAGCGCGACGGGCGCCGATGCCCTGATTCTGCGTACGAGCTGGGTTTACTCGGCGGGTGACGGCAACTTTCTCAGCACCATGCTGCGTCTGCACCGGGAACGCGACGAAATATCCGTCGTCGCCGATCAGATCGGGACGCCTACGGCCGCGGCGTCGCTGGCCGCGGCGCTGTGGTCCTTTGCCGCCCGACCCCGACTGCGGGGGATCTACCACTTCAGCGATGCCGGCGCGTGCAGTTGGTATGACTTCGCCGTGGCCATCGGTGAAGAGGCCCAGGCCAGCGGAATTCTCGAGCGCGCCGCCCGGGTGCTGCCGATCCGCACCGAGGCCTACCCCACGCCAGCGCGGCGACCGGCCTACAGCGTGCTGGACAAGACATCCACCTGGCGGGACGCCGACATCGAACCCCGGCATTGGCGCGAGTGTCTCCGTGAGACCCTCAAGGAGAAGCGCGAGCATGGCTGATACGCTCCTGGTTACCGGGGCCGCCGGCTTTATCGGAGCAAACTTCGTGCACTACTGGCTGCGCGAGCATCCGGACGATCGCGTGATCGCCTACGATGCGCTGACCTACGCCGGCAACCGGGCCAACCTGGCCAGCCTTGAGGAAGACCCTCGGCTGAGCTTCGTGCACGCCGACATTTGTGACGAAGCCCGGGTGACCTGGCTGCTGCGCGAGGAAGAGGTGGGGACTATCGTGCACTTCGCCGCCGAGAGTCACGTGGACCGATCCATCAGCGGGCCCGACGCGTTCATCGAAACCAATGTGATCGGCACCCACAGCCTGCTGAAGGCCGCCCGCGCTGTATGGCTTGAAGGCAGTGGTCAGCCTCATCGCTTTCATCACGTGTCCACGGACGAAGTCTATGGATCCCTGGCCCCGGACGCTCCCGGATTCCACGAGGCCCAGCAGTACCAGCCGAATTCACCGTACTCCGCGAGCAAGGCCGCATCCGACCACCTAGTGCGCGCTTATCATCATACCTATGGGCTGCAGGTCTCGACGAGCAATTGCTCCAACAACTACGGTCCCTTTCATTTCCCGGAAAAGCTCATACCGCTGTGCATCACCAATATCCTGCGCGGCCAGTCCCTGCCGGTCTACGGCGATGGCAGCAATATCCGCGACTGGCTGTATGTGGACGATCACTGCCGCGGCATTGAACTCGTGCTTGGCGCAGGCGCCGTGGGCGAGAGCTATAACATCGGGGGCAACAACGAATGGGACAACCTCTCGATCGTCAAACTGCTCTGCGAGCGCCTCGACAACCGCTTCGAGGCGGATCCCGCTCTCGCCGAGCGCTATCCCGAGGCCGCGGCCTCCCGCGGCGAGGCCAGCGTGAATACGATCCGTTTCGTCACCGACCGGGCGGGCCATGACTGGCGCTACGCGATCGACGCGAGTCGCATCACCGCGGAACTTGGTTACAAGCCCCGGGAGACTTTTGAGTCCGGCATCGAGAAGACTCTTGACTGGTATCTGACCCACGAGGACTGGTGGACGCCGTTGCTGGCGCAGGACGACTAGGGTCTGTCACTCGCATCCGGTGACTCGCAGGGTCGTGCTTTCCTTAACTCGCATACCGCTGTAAGGGTTTACCTTTGGAAGGCGGTGCGACAAGTAACCATGTCCTTTGAGCTTTCCCCGGATATCCATCGACGCCTCGCTTTATCGTCACCAGCTTCTGGACTTCGTAGCGAGCGTCGGCAGCCGGGCCCCGACCTACTTGAGCTGCTCGCGTAGCTCCATCGGCATTACTGTGCTGAACAGCGCGCTCGACGGACGCTCAAGCAGGACGGGGCCCGGCTGCCACCCCGCGGCGGGATGTGGCACTTACGATATGCCCGGAGGCCAGGGCTTGGCACGGCTGAGGGGAGGTAGGGGGCGGTGTCCTTTGGGCGTCCGTCGAGTGCCTCTAACGGTGCGCAGGCCCTGCTGGAGCTACGCGAGCAGCCCAAAGGATACCGCCCCCTGCCTCACCGTCTTTCGAAGTCCAATGGCCGCGGAGTTACGCGAGAAGCTCAAGTAGGTCGGGGCCCGGCTGCCGACGCTCGCTACGAAGTCCATCAGCTGATCACGACAAAGCGACACATTGATGGAGCTACGCGAGCAGCTCACGTCGAACGGGGCCGTTTAAGCGCGTGTACGAAGGCGAAAATGAAGTCAGAGCCCGCGAAGCGCTGCGGCACGCTCAACGCAGACGTGGTGCTTCGAGAAAGCTCAGACCGGCCTCGTCCTTGGCCGACAGGGATGGCGGAGCGCCGTCTACGAGCGGCCAGTCGATGGCGAGGTCCGGGTCATTCCAGGCGATGCTGATTTCACTTTCCGGATCGTAGCGATCCGTGCATTTGTATTGGAAATCAGCGAACTCCGAGGTCACGTAGAAACCGTGGGCGAAGCCCGCGGGAATCCACAGCATGTGATGGCTTTCGCCGTCGAGCCGCATGCCAAAGCTTTGCCCCAGCGTTGGCGAATCGCGGCGTAGATCCACTGCCACGTCGTAAACGCTGCCCTGCGTAACGCGGACCAGTTTTCCCTGCGTGTGTCGCGTCTGGTAATGCAGGCCGCGCAAGATCCCCTGCGCGGATCGGCTGTGATTGTCCTGTACGAAGCGCAGATCGAAACCAGCGTCGGCGAAGGTGGCGGCATTCCAGGTTTCGAGAAAGAAACCGCGCTCGTCACCAAATACCCTGGGCTTCAGGATGTGAACCCCGGGCAGGGGTGTGGCTTCAAATTCCATCCTGAACGGCTCCAACTTCTCGCAGAATTGCCTGTAGGTATGCCCCGTACCCGCTTTTTATCAGGGGGGCCGCCAGGCCTTCGAGCGCCGCTGCGTCGATATAGCCCTGCCGATAGGCAACTTCCTCGGGACAGGCGATCTTCAACCCCTGGCGCTCTTCCACGACGCGGATGAAGTTAGCCGCATCGAGCAGCGAATTGTGGGTACCCGTGTCCAGCCATGCGGTCCCACGGCTCATGATCTCGACCTTGAGGTCTCCGCGATGGAGGTAAGCGAGATTGACGTCGGTGATCTCCAACTCGCCGCGATGCGATGGCTGGATGCCTTTGGCGATGTCCAGGACATCGTTGTCATAGAAGTACAGGCCCGTAACCGCGTAGTGCGATTTCGCTTTTTCCGGCTTCTCCTCGATATCCCGGGCCATGCCCTCGCTGTCGAAGTCCACAACGCCGTAGCGCTCTGGATCATTGACGTAGTACGCGAAAACAGACGCGCCTTTCGTGCGGCCCGAAGCGCTGCGCAGGCTCTTTGAGAAACCATCGCCGTAGAAAATGTTGTCGCCGAGAACCAGTGCCACCGGACTGTCGCCGACAAAGTCCGCGCCGAGGATGAACGCCTGGGCAAGGCCGTCCGGGCTGGGTTGTTCGGTGTAGCTGATGTTGATGCCCCACTGTGCGCCGTTGCCAAGGAGGTCAACAAAGGAATGCTGATCGCGGGGCGTGGTGATGATCAGTACGTCGCGGATTCCCGCTTCCATGAGTGTGGCAAGCGGATAGTAGATCATCGGCTTGTCGTAGACGGGCATGAGCTGCTTGCTCACGGTGCTGGTCAGCGGGTGCAGACGCGTGCCCGAACCGCCCGCCAGAATAATGCCCTTGTAGGCCATAGTTACGTTGAGTCCTCGCCCCCGGAAAACGCAACGTCACCGACGCTGCGATAAGGCCGAGTATACCGGCGCGTGCGGCCAGCGGCTGGTTTTCCGCGGTGAATTGACGCAGGGTTGCGATGCGGTCAATGAGTGGAAACAGTAATGAACGGCGCCACGCACAACGGCCAAACAGTAGTTCTTCAGTCTCAGCATGATGCGGCGCTGCTTGGCTGGCAGGGTCGCTGCAGCAGCAGCGTAGAACGCTGGTCGCAGCGCCAGGATTTTCGCTACCGCCGGCAGGGCGATGAGCTTTTCGAACGTATCGATCCCGAGCTGCGGCGGCGCTTCGCGGATCAACCCGTGGTGTTGAGTGATCTCGCCCGGCTCCTGTGGCTCCGCGAGGTGCTCGAAGAAGGCTTTGAGCGGGCCATCTGGATCGATGCGGACGTACTCGTCTTTCGGGATTTCGTGTTGCCCGAAACGGGCGATCGCTTTGGTCGCGAGTGCTGGGTCCAGCCGGACGGGACACGGCTGCGCAGCTATCGCAAGCTGCACAATGCCTGGCTCCAGTTTTCCACGGGCTCCGCTGTTCTTCCCTATTACATCGATCGTGCGCAGACGCTTCTCAGCATGGCCGAGGCGCCGGTGGTTCCACAGTTTATCGGCCCGAAACTTCTGACGGCATGGCACAACATCGTGCCCTTCAATATTGAGGAGCGGGTCGGAATGCTGCCTCCCCTCGCGATGGCGGAGCTGCTCGCGGAACCTTCAGCGCGGTCTCCGGCACTGCGGTTGCTGTGTGTGGACCACGCAGCGCCACTATGCGCGCTGAACCTCTGCGCGTCCTACGAAAACCGAAGCGTGGACGGTGTCCTGCATGTCGGCGACGACTTCCACGCCCTTATCGATGTCCTGCAGCAGTCCGGTACCGCGGCGCTTCTCGACAGCCTCGGCGCGAGGCCATGAGAGCGTCACCTCTTGTACGTCGTCCTTCGCGGTTTACAATGCGCGCCCGGCCCACGCGCCGTGGTTCTCGTCCCCGCACTGATCGCCCATGTCCGACCCACTCTACATCGCCCTGCTGGGCTATCGCAGCCAGCCCTTTGGCGGTGGCCAGGGAATCTATCTGCACTACTTGAGCAAGGCCCTCGTCGACGCCGGGCATCGGGTCGATGTGATTTCCGGTCCGCCCTACCCGGAGCTCGACCCTCGCGTACGCCTGATCCGTATCCCGAGTCTCGATCTGTTCGTCAACGGACTCGGTGCCCTGCGCCCCCGGCATCTGCTTTCGTTTACGGACACGATCGAGTGGCTGAGCAAGCTGACCGGAGGCTTCGCCGAGCCCTACACTTTCGGCCGTCGGGTCTATCGTCACCTGCTCCGCGAAGGCCGGGAGTACGATCTGGTTCACGATAACCAGAGCCTCAGTTACGGTGTGCTGAAACTTCAGAAAGCCGGCTTTGCCCTGGTTACCACGATTCACCACCCCATCACCCACGATCGGCGCATTGCCCTGGACGCGGCCCGAAGTCTGCCCGAGCGCCTGCTGATCCGGCGCTGGCATTCCTTTCTGCGAATGCAGGCCAAGGTGGTACGCCGGTTGCGCCATGTGGTCACTGTGTCGGAACGCTCCCGGGTGGATATTGCCCGGGATTTTCAGCGCCCGCTTGAGCAGGTCGACCTGATTTACAACGGTATCGATACCGCGGTGTTCCGACCTTGCGATGACATTGAACGCGGTGATTTCCTTTTAATGGCCACCGCCTCGGCGGACGCTCCGCTCAAGGGACTCCGGTATCTGCTCGAGGCTTATGTTCGCCTGTTACAGCGCTTCCCCGAACTTGAACTTCTCGTCATCGGTCGCCCGCAGCCCGGCGGCCAGACGGATCGCCTGCTCGACGAGCTTGGCATTCGCGATCGCGTGCAATTCACCGCGGGTATCAGCACCGACGAGCTGGTGCGCCACTACGCGCGGGCAACGCTGGCCGTCGTGCCTTCACTCTATGAGGGCTTCGGTCTCCCGGCCGGGGAGGCGATGGCCTGTGGCCTGCCCGTCGTGGCGACTGACGGCGGCGCTCTGCCGGAGATCGTTGCCGATGCCGGCGTGGTCGTTCCCGCGGCGGACTCGGACGCCCTGGCCAGTGCTATCGCCGAACTCCTGGAAAGTCCCGAACGTCGGCGGGAACTCGGCGCCGCGGCCCGCGCACGCATTCTCGAGCGTTTCAGCTGGACGGTCTGTGCCCGGGAGATGGTCGCCTACTATCGAGACGTGATTGCCCATGCAGACGTTTGACCGCCGCTATATGCCCCTGAATCCCGGCGAGCGCGTCCTGGATCTGGGCTGTGGTGAGGGTCGTCACGTTATTGCTACGAGCTGTCTGGATGGCGCCGACAGTATCGGCGTGGACCTGTCGCTGGCGGATCTTGCGACGGCTTGCCAGCGCCATGCCCAGTTCCGCGAGACACTGGCCGGCCTGTCCCCCAGGGCATCATCACAGAACGCCGCGCCGCGCGAGGGCGACGCCCTCTTTGCCCTGCTTGCCGGGGACGGACTGGGTCTGCCCTTTCCCGATGCCTGCTTTGACGTGGTGATCTGCAGCGAAGTCCTCGAGCATGTTCCGGACTACGAGGCAGCGCTTGTCGAAATCGAGCGTGTGCTCAAGCCCGGCGGCAGATTCTGTCTCAGTGTCCCCCGGGCCTGGTGCGAACGGATATGCTGGTTCCTGTCCCGGGAGTACCACCAGGTGCGCGGCGGTCACCTGCGTATCTTCGACAGTGCCCGCCTGCGCACGCAGGTCGAGGCGCTACAACTTGAGTGCTATCAGAGCCACGGCGCTCACGCGCTGCACAGCGTTTACTGGTGGCTGCAGTGCCTTCTCTGGAAGCGGCGCGAGCGGAGCTGGCTTGTGCGCCAATATCATCGCCTGCTGGTCTGGGATATGATGTCTAGCCCGATGCTGACTCGCACTCTCGAGCGGCTCCTCAACCCCTACCTCGGTAAGAGTGTCGTGATGTACTTTCGCAAGCCCGCGCCTGCCCCCACGCCGGCCCACCCTCCCCGGCCAGGCAGTGCTTCGATGGAGACGACCACGGCGGAAAGCGCGCGCGCGTGAGCGGACCCTACTTCACTCCGGGACTTTTCCCCCGCGACTTCCTCGCGCCAACCGTGGCGTCGATCCGCGATGCGCAGCTCGAAAGCGGGGAAATTCCCTGGTCCCCCGGCAACTACGCCGACCCCTGGGATCACGTGGAAGCCGCCATGGGTCTTTCTATCGGCGGTGAACGGGAGGCGGCCGAACGCGCTTACCGATGGCTTGCCCAGCAGCAGCTTCCCGATGGAAGCTGGTGGGCCGCCTATCGCGACGGCAGGCCGGATAATGAAGAGCGTCGCGAGAGTAACTTCGTTGCCTACGTCGCCACCGGCGTTTGGCACCATTTTCTCGTCAGCGGTGATCGGCGCTTCCTGGAAGAACTGTGGCCCGTCGTGGACGCGGCCATGAATTTTGTTCTGGCCCTTCAATCCAAGTACGGAGAGATTGACTGGGCCGTAGACGCCGCCGGCAGGGCCAAGGGCGACGCTCTCGTTACCGGCTGCAGCTCGATCTACAAGAGTCTCGAATGCGCACACAATATTGCCGCGACCCTGGGTGAGGGGCGGCGCGACTGGCTTACCGCCCGCGAGCGCCTCGGGTGGGCCCTGCGCCAGCGCCCGGAGCGCTTTGACCGCAGCTGGGAGAGCAAGGCGCGTTTCTCCATGGACTGGTTCTATCCAGTGCTTGCCGGTGTCTTCGAGGGGAATGCTGCGCGGGAACGCATCGCCTCGCGTTGGCAGGATTTCGTCGAAGACGGCCTTGGGTGTCGCTGCGTTATCGAGGAGCCCTGGGTGACGGTCGCCGAATCCTGCGAGCTGGTTCTCGCGCTTCTGGCCGCCGGCGATCATGCCCGGGCCGTGGAGCTTTACAGCTGGCTGCATCAGTGGCGCAGCGGCAGCGGAGACTACTGGACCGGCTACCAGTTTGCGGAAGACGTACTCTGGCCCGACGAGCGGCCCACCTGGACCGCCGGAGCCGTGCTCCTGGCCGCCGATGCGCTTACGCACCACACCGCCGCGTCGCGGCTCTTCACGCGCGTCGAGCTGCGTGGGGCCGACGACCAGCTGGCCGCGCGAGGTCTGCGTAAAAAAGGCTGATGCGCGTGCGCCGCGGCGGTTTCGGTGCCAGCGGACGGCCTCCGGGAGGCGACTCAGGCTACAGACGACGCAGAACGCGCAGGCTGTCGACCGCTTCAATCTCCTCGAACAGGCCCGAGGCCAGTGCCAGACGCCGGACCGCGATCGGCGCCTGGCCTCCAGCTTCCGGTGCCGGGTACACGTCGTGAATGGCGAGGATGCCTCCCGCTGCGAGCTTCCCCGCCCACGCGCGATAGTCGGCAAGAGCGGTGGCGAGACTGTGGCCGCCGTCGATGAAGACCAGACTCAACGGCCCCGTCCAGGCCCGGGAAAACTGCGTTGAACCGGCGAGCACGGGAATCACGACGTCCTCCAGTGCGGCGCGGTCGAGGGTTCGACGGAATTCGCTGAGCGTGCTGAAGCGGCCATCGTCATCGATCAGGGACGGGTCGTGGAAGAGTTCTCCGGGCTGGTGTTCTTCCGATCCGCGATGGTGGTCCAGGGCGAGGAGAGTGCGACGGGAGGCTCGGCAGCCCAGGCCGAGGAACACGGTGGACCTGCCGCAGTAGCTGCCGATCTCCAGTGCCGGGCCGGTGCCCGCGAGCCCCGCAGCGTGTCGATACAGCGCCTCGCCTTCGGCGTCGGAGAGAAAACCCTTAACGGTGTTAATGTCGATCGGTAGCTGCAGGGTGCCTCCTCACTCGACGCGCACATGCGGGAGCTGCGCTGCGAGCGCCTCATGTCGGTCGCGGGCCATCGCAGGCCCGACGCTGAATCGTGGGGCACCATAAAAGACCGGCCCTGGACCTGACAAGGTACGGGATGCTGTGGTCTTGGGCCGCGGCGCTGGTTATGCTCGCCGCGAACAGGAGCCCTCCATGCGCCATCTCTACAGCGCGCTTTTCTTACTGCTACTGCCGCTCATCGTGCTGCGCATGCTGTGGCGATCGCGCCGGGCGCCGGCCTACCGGCAGCGGCTGGGCGAGCGTCTGGGTTTCGTGTCTCTGCCCGATGCCAGGTCCGCTACCGCGCCCCTTCTGTGGATTCATGCCGTATCCCTGGGCGAGACCATCGCCGCCCGCCCACTCATCGAGCGCCTGCTTAAGAGGCGACCGGGCTGGCGCGTACTGGTGACAACGACCACGCCCACGGGTTCAGCGCAGCTGCGAAAGCTCTTTGGTGAACGCGTGCTGCATGTCTACGCACCCTGGGATACTCCCGGCGCCGTGGCTCGTTTCCTGGGCCGCGTACGCCCCGATCTGCTGGTGCTCATGGAAACGGAGCTGTGGCCCAACATGATCTATGGTTGCCGTGAAATCGGCTGCGCCGTCGTCCTCGCCAACGCCCGCCTGTCGGAGCGCTCCGCCCGGGGCTATGCGCGGCTGGGCGGGCTGACCCGAGCGATGCTCGGCGGCCTGGACCGCGTTGCCGCGCAAGCCGAAGCCGACGCGCGGCGCTTCCAGGACCTGGGTCTCGATCCCCAGCGTGTGACCGTGTGCGGCAGCATCAAGTTCGATGTGCGCTTGGACGCAGAGCTCCAGCGCGGCGCTGCCCAGCTCCAGGAACGCTGGCACCTGGAAGAGCGACCGGTGTGTCTGGTGGCGAGCACGCATCGCGGCGAAGATGCGCTCGCCCTTGAGCTGCTGGCACGCCTTCGCCGGGATCATCCCCACGCGCTGCTGATCCTCGCTCCGCGGCATCCGGAGCGCTTTGACGAGGTAGCGACGCTGATAACAAATGCCGGCTACGTCCTGCGACGGCGATCCGCTGACGACGAGGTGGAAGGAGACACGGACGTGGTGCTCGTCGATACGCTGGGCGAGCTGTTGCTGCTGTTCGGCGTTGCGGATCTGGCGGTCATTGGGGGGAGTTTCATACCGAACGGTGGGCATAATCCGCTGGAAGCGGCACTCTGGGGCATTCCCGTCCTGACGGGCCCCTCCATGTTCAATTTTGCGCAAGTAAGCGCAGGTCTCGAGGCCGCGGGTGCTCTGCAGCGCGCGGCCGACGCTGAAGCGCTTGGTGCCCTGGCGGCGGCGCTGCTTGCCGATCCCGAAGACGCAAAGCGACGCGGAGACGCCGGTCTCGCGGTCGTGGAACAAAATCGTGGCGCGCTCGATTCGATCCTGGGCGTTGTCGAGGGGGAAATGACGCGCGCCGAAGCACCGCGGCACGCGGTTAAAAGCGCCGAGTGAAGCCTCGTGGTCAGGGTGTGGTCGGGACCACCGTTGATGACGTCGGTGCCGGTGGCTCTTCCAGGAAACTGTCGAGGCGGATCACGTCTTCCGGGCTCAACAGGCCCGCCTGCTCCTTGAGACGCAGGGTATTCACGATGTAGTCGTAGCGGCTGTTGGCGTAGTCGCGGATCGCCGAGAAGTAGACGTTTTCGGCGTTCAGCACGTCGACGATGTTCCGCGTGCCTACTTCGTAACCGGCGCGGGTGGCGTCGAGGGCGCTCTTGGACGAGACGATCGCCTGGCGTCGTGCTTTGACCCGGGCCACATCATTCACCACGGTCATGTGCAGGGACCGCGCATCGGTAACGGTCTGGCGCGTCAGATTGATGCGCTGCTCTCGGGCGGCATTAAAATTCTGCGCCGCCCGGCGGCGCTCGGCGCTGAGTCCGCCACCGGTGTACAGGGGTACGGACAGCTCGACGCCCCAGGCCATCTGCTCACGCTCCTGATCCGGGGGGAACAGGAACAGCCCAGCGGGATCCTGAAAACGGGTACCGTCGGTCTCGAAGTCCTCGTAGCGCGCCGTGCCATTGATGGTCGGCGCATGCGCCAGGCGTCGCGCCTTGGCAGTCTGGCGAGCGGCTTCCTCGGCGTACTGCGAGGCCTTGAGATTGAAATTATTGGCGAGGGCGAATTCCACCCAGGCGCCGCGATCGGAAGGCTCCGGCATTTCGGCATCGAAGCCGGCCTGGAGTATATCCAGCGTGTCGTGGCTCTTACCGGTCAGCACGGTCAGATTTTCCAGGGCCACGGCGACGTTGTTCTCTTCTGAGATGCGGTCCACCACGGCAATGTCGTAGGCCGCCTGGGATTCGTATACATCCGTGATGGCAATCAGACCGACTTCGAAGCGCTGTCGATTTTGCTCGAGCTGGCGCGCGAACGCCTCTTCCCGGGCAACCGCGGCGCGCAGGTTGTCCTGCGACCTGAGCACCGCCAGGTACGCTTCGACGACACGGACGATGAGGCTTTGCTGATTCGCCGCGAAGGTGGCTTCGGCCTGTTTGGTCAGCTCCTTTCCGGACTGAAATGAAAACCAGGCGGGCAGATTGAAGATGGCCTGCTGCAGAGAGACCACGTAGCCCTCGACGGAGATATCCGTGTTGTCGAAGGTATTGCCGATGATCGGTGCGCCATCGGGATCGAAGCCGAGGATGCCCGGGCTGATCGTGTCCGTATCCGTATCGTTATAGCTATAGGTGGCATTCACCTGGGGCAGGAGCTGCGACAGGGCCGCTTTCTCGTCCTCGAGGCCGGCCAGATATTGCGCCTGCTGTGCCTTGAGCGTGGCATCGTTCTCCAGCGCCAGCTCGTAGATGTCGCGCAGGGATTCGGCCTGGACAGAGGTTCCGAGAGAGGTGCCGAGGAGGGTGGTCAGAGACGCCGCGATAAGGGCGCGGGAGAGTCGCATAGGATGTTCCTTGCCTAGTACTTGCCAGATACATTTGCCGGGCGGTTACCCGACCTTGTTCGGTGCTGTATGCACGGATCCGCAGATCGTTGCGCGCTCGGACCAGCCGCCGCTACGCTCGTCCGTGGTCTTTGTGGTCCACCTGCCTGTTTCTCACAAGTGGTCCCTAAAAAGCGCCCTTATAAGTGGTCCTCAGGCGGTCCTCACAGGCGGCCCTCACAGGCGGCCCTCACAGGCCGTCCCTGCAGCTATCCGTTACAAACGCCCTGAACGGCCCCCGCTGCGTGGCGGCGTTCGCTGACGGCAACCACTGGCCGCAACCCTTGACCGCCAACCGTGACCGCCAACCTTGACCGCCAACTTTTACCGCCAACCGTGACCGCAAACCCAGACGGCAACGACGGGCGGCTCACCCGACGCGTGTCATTCCTGGTCAAAGCGGCCGCTTCAACCTGGAGAAGCATGCCGGTGCTTCAGGCCGCCACTTAGGTCGTTCGGACCATGCGACCGATCGGATCCGTGGAACCCCCTATCCGGAGCGTCGGGCTTTCGGGGATCGCTTGCAAAACCGCCGGAAGTCTACCAGTAATGAAATCTGTGCCGCAGTCCTCATTACTGGCCTACCGGGGGCTGGGCTTGGCCGCAATCTTAGGTGTTACACTGCCTCAAAGGCCAGCGGCAGCGCACGCACTGGCCGCACGGCGGGCTCGGCCCGTCGAATCCGCTGCTCCTACGCAGCGGCAACGGTCACCGGTTCACTCCTCGGCTTCGGCCGATTGGCAGCGCTGAGCGATAGAGGCCAGCAGCAGCCAGACGCAGCAATGTACGACCTGGCTGCGATGACGAGGTCCTGAGGTAAGGAACCAGTGACAGCAACAACTACAATCAAAGTGCGTGCGCGCCGCTGATCGGACGCGGCTCCCTGAGCGCACCGCGGCGGCAGCGATAATGTCCCGGTCGGACGCTTGCCCCTTATGGGGTGTCTGCGAAGGTGATCGGGCGCCACAGACGGGATATACCTCGGGCGGCTCAGCCCGCCGGATGCCGCTGGCTGGTCGCATTTGGGGTTCGAACACAGGGGTCGGCAGCGGTGCAATGATCCGCGATTACTCGGCTGCCCCGAAACTGCGCCCGGCGTCGTTCGCCGGGGGGCCTGGATGGAAACAGGTTGAAAAACAGGCAGATGACAGGTCAGTGAGAGTGAACCCGTGCTAAAGAGCCGCTACAAAGTCGATCTACGTGGACTGCACGCTTTATGCGATGCGAACTACGTGCGCCTTCTACGCCTGTTTCCCGACTACGAGAGCTGTAACAGCCGTCGCTTCAGTCTTCCCTGGGCTCGAATCCAGATCGATGTGCTGGAGCGCAGCCGCTACACCACCCTGTTTCGTCTTCAGAGCTACCGTGCGGCCGCCTCCACGGCTCCCGCAGCCCCCACAACGAACGAATCCGCGGTCGCTGCGCCGCCGCAGCCGGAGCCCGCCTCCGAGCACGCGGTGCTGGAAAACGGTTGGGTGTTGCCGCTCAGGCTTGAGGCCCGGGCGTATCACGACGCTGGCATGCTGGAAGTCGTGACTTTCCAGAGTGAGGCGCGCACCGCGGCGCGCTACGACTACCCCAACCGCGCGATGCACCAGGAAGACGAGAAACGCCAGCAGAATGCTTTTCTGGCCGACTGGCTCGCTCACTGCCTGCATCACGGTCAGGCTGATCTGAACGGCAGTTTGCCGCGCGGCACCGAGCCGGCCTGAACCCCTCTGCCATGGCAAGTGAACACAGCGTTGTGGAGCTCGCGAGTCGCGGTGATACGGTGCGCGTCCTGCAGATCACCGATACGCATCTGAAGGCGTTCGAGGGAGGCCAGCTTCTGGGGCTGGACACGGATTATTCGCTCCAGGCGATCGTCGACCTCGTCAAGCGTGAGTACCCGGAACCGGACCTCATCGTTGGCACCGGTGATCTCGCGGACTCCGGCGCCGGCAATGCCTATCGACGTTTGATTTCCTATTTCGACCAGATAACGCCGCGACACTACTGGCTCCCCGGCAACCACGATCTGCGCGAAGTCATGGTCGATGTGGGTGGTGCGCAGCGCGTGCCCGGCGAACTGCGCGTGGGGCGCTGGCAGATTCTCATGCTGGATTCCCAGCTGCCCGGAGAAGTAGGCGGGCATCTCGGGGCCTCGGAGCTGAAGCGCCTGGAAGACCGTCTCGAAGCTGCCGCCAGCGAAGGGCTGTTTACCTTGCTATGCCTTCACCACCAGCCCGTCCCCGTTGGCTGTCGCTGGCTGGACGAGCAGATGGTCTCCGATGCGCACGGGTTCTTCGACATCATAGGGCGCTTCAAGGGCGTTCGCGCGGTGCTGTGGGGCCACGTGCACCAGGAACTCGATGAGCTGCGCGATGGGGTAAGACTGCTTTGCACACCGTCTACCTGTGTGCAGTTTCAGCCAGGGCAGATCGACTTCGCCCTCGACATGCGCGCTCCCGGCTATCGCTGGCTGGAGCTGGCGCCGGACGGCAGTATCGAGACCGGTGTGTCGCGCGCTGAATCGCAGGTGTTTCCCGTGGATCGCGACGCCAGCGGCTACCTTTAGCCCCGCCGTCGAACCGGGCGCTGAACCAGGCATAAGCCGGGTAGCCGCGCCGGTAACGGCCATTCTTCCTGGTCATTGTCACTGACGATGCCACCATCAATGCAACTATCGATGTCCCTGCCATTTTAATGGTCGCGTTCGCGCAGCCGCGAGGCCGGGGCTGTCTGGCGTACGTCCGCAGGTGACGCCCAGGATACGATCGTTGCCGCATCCACGATGATCGATTCCGCGCTGGAGTGTTTTCCCGGGGCCGCCCAGGCATTAGTATCCGTTTACTTCCGCGGCGGCCGCGATCTGCGCCGCTTCTCCCAGCTAAACGGTTTCAGCCCTTGAGCGAATATTCATCTGAGTCCATCGAGGTCCTCACGGGCCTCGAGCCGGTGCGCAAGCGCCCCGGAATGTACACCGATACCAGCCGTCCCAACCATCTCGCGCAGGAAGTCATCGATAACAGCGTCGACGAGGCCCTGGCGGGGCATGCGCGACAGATTGACGTGATCCTTCACGCCGATGGCTCCCTGTCGGTGACCGATGACGGTCGCGGAATGCCCGTCGATCTGCATCCCGAGCAGGGCAAGCCAGGGGTCGAGGTCATCCTGTCCACGCTCCACGCCGGGGGCAAGTTTTCCAGCAAAAACTACCAGTTTTCCGGCGGTCTGCACGGCGTGGGTGTCTCCGTGGTCAACGCCCTCTCCACGGTGCTGACGGTCACGATTCGCCGCGATGGTCAGGTACACGAAATGAGCTTTGCGGGCGGGGAGAAGAGAAGCGAGCTCGCCGTTGTCGACAGCGTTGGCAAACGCAATACGGGAACCCGCGTGCGCTTCACCCCCGATGGTCAGTACTTCGACTCGGTAAACTTTTCTGTGCCGCGACTGCTCCACGTTCTGCGCGCGAAAGCCGTGCTGTGCCCGGGGCTGCGCGTCACTTTTCTCGATGAGAAGAAAGCCGAGAAAGAAGAGTGGTACTACGAGGACGGGCTTACAGACTATCTCGTAGGCGCAACCCAGGGCTTCGATACCCTGCCGGCGGAACCGTTTACCGGAAGCTTCAGCGGCAGCACCGAAGCCGTGGACTGGGCCGTGCAATGGCTGCCGGAGGGCGGTGAGCTGATCACCGAGTCCTATGTAAACCTGATCCCGACGGCCCAGGGCGGCACCCACGTGAACGGATTACGCACGGGGCTGCTCGAAGCCATTCGCGAATTCTGCGAGCTGCGCTCACTGCTGCCCCGGGGTGTGAAACTCACGCCGGAGGATGTGTGGGAGCGTTGCGCCTATGTGCTGTCTTCGAAGCTGGAAGATCCTCAGTTTTCCGGGCAGACGAAGGAGCGCCTCAGTTCCCGGGAAGCCGCTGCTTTCGTTTCCGGCGTGGCGAAGGACGCCTTCAGCCTGTGGCTGAACCAGCACACGGCGGATGCGGAGGCACTCGCCGAGCTGTGCATCAGCAACGCTCAGCGCCGGCTGCGCAGCGCAAAGAAAGTCGTGCGAAAAAAGATCAGCGCTGGACCGGCGCTGCCGGGAAAACTCGCCGACTGCTCCGGCGAGGATCCGGAGCGCTCTGAGCTCTTTCTCGTGGAGGGAGACTCCGCCGGCGGCAGCGCCAAGCAGGCGCGGGACCGGGAGTTCCAGGCCATCCTCCCGCTCCGGGGCAAGATCCTGAACACCTGGGAGGTCGACTCCTCGGAAATTCTCGCTTCGCAGGAAGTGCACAACATTTCCATTGCCCTGGGCATCGATCCCGGCTCCGATGACCTGTCCGGCCTGCGCTACGGCAAAGTATGCATCCTCGCCGACGCGGATTCCGACGGTCTGCACATCGCCACGCTCATCTGTGCGCTTTTCGTCCGTCACTTCCGCCCGCTGGTCGCCGCTGGCCACGTGTTCGTGGCGATGCCGCCGCTCTATCGCATCGATGTCGGCAAGGAGGTGTTCTATGCCCTCGACGAGAGCGAGAAGCAGGGCGTGCTGGACCGCATCGAGGCGGAAAAGAAAAAGGGCAAGGTCGGGGTGCAGCGCTTCAAGGGGCTCGGCGAAATGAACCCCATGCAGCTGCGCGAGACCACCATGAGTCCCGATACGCGCCGCCTGGTCCGGCTGCGCCTCGATCCCGGGGACGGTACCAGCCAGATGCTGGATATGCTGCTGGCAAAAAAGCGCTCCGGAGATCGCAAGGAATGGCTGGAGAGCAAAGGGGATCTGGCCGAGGTGCTCTGAGCAAGCTGCCTTGTGTTTGTCACCGCCCTGATTGACTACTTTCTCGACGCGGCGGGACTGGCGCAATGAGTCAGCTTCGGAGGCTGGCCTGACGAAAGGCAGTGTGGAGGCCGCCACTTCAGCGTCGGAGCGTGGGAGTGACGCTGCCTTATACTGCATGCGCGAATTATTCTGGCCCCCTATGCGACTTACGCTTCTTCTGCTCCTGACCTGCTGTGTGCTCTGCGCCGAGCTGCGCGCGGAGGTACCCGACGGCTTCGTCGACATCGAGCGCGCGGTTCCCGGAGTTGTCGTCGAGCCGCGGTACTTCTCGGCCAACAATTTCATGGGCGAGGCGATCGACGGCTACCACGCGCCGCGCATCTACCTGACATCCGAAGCGGCCCAGGCCCTGGCGCGCGTTCAGGAGCGGCTCAAAGACTTCGGCATGCGCCCCAAGGTGTTCGACGCCTATCGTCCCCAGCGAGCCGTCGATCACTTCGTGCGCTGGACAAAAGATGCCGGTGATACCCGGATGAAGGCAGGCTACTACCCGCACGTGGACAAACGCGATCTGATTCCTGAGGGTTACATCGCGGCGAGGTCCGGCCATTCCCGGGGCAGCACCCTCGACCTCACCCTTGTGTCCGGCGCGGATGCGAACGCGCCCGAACTCGATATGGGCACGCCCTTCGACTTCTTCGGTCCCGAGTCTCACGGGGTGAGTGAAGCGGTAACCCCGCAGCAGCGTGCCAACCGCTTGCTTCTGCGTACGGTGATGGAAGCGGAGGGGTTCAGGCCCCTAACCGAGGAATGGTGGCACTTCACGCTGATCGACGAACCCTACCCCGAGACCTATTTCGACTTTGTGGTTGAGTGAAATGGTCAGGTGTGGGTAAGGGTATTGATTCTTAGCCATTTTTCGCCGAACGCGAGAGACGGTCGTCAGATGAAGGCCGCAACGATTGGATAACGGGGAGTCTCGATCATGGACTTGAGTGCGGAAAAAGACGCCGATATTGGGCGGGAGGTCTTTCTTCGCCTGCATCGGCTGGCCGAGCGCCTCGCAAAACGCCATGGCATCGGGGCTGATCGCGCTGGCGACTTCATCATTCTGGGGTCTCTTTTTCTGACCGCAGATCTCAATGACTGCGATCTGACGAAAGCCCTGAGTGTCGCCCAGGAGCTGGTGTGCTCCGTGGCGGAAGACACGCCATCATGGGACACTCGACATTGAATTCGGGAAGCGAGACAGCGGTCGCGTTCTCGCTGCATCCCCAGCTCGCCGCCGACTGTCACGTCCTCGGAGCCTGGCCTTCGGGACAACTGCTCCTGCACCGCAACGCAACGCTGCACTGGTTCATCCTCGTGCCCCGCACGCAACACCTCGATCTTCTCGATCTCGAGGCCCCGCTGCGCGAGCAACTCTTCGATGACGCGACGCGCCTGCACCGCTATCTCCGGGACAGACTCGCCTATCCCCGGGTCAATGTCGGAGCGCTGGGGCTGGTAGTGCCGCAGCTGCACCTGCACGTGGTGGGACGTCGGGAGAATGATCCCTGCTGGCCAGCACCCGTTTGGGGCTGCCTCGGTGAGGGGCCGGGCTACGCAGAGACAGAACTGGATGCACTGCGGATAGAATTTCGAGCGAGCGCCACGTAGTCGGGAGGTCGCCCTTCCGCGTGCGGAAGCGCCGGATATCCGGCCTTTGATAAAACCGTCAGGACCGGGGCCGCGCTGCTTCTGCCTTGCAACTTTGCGGCGGCGACCGGATCATGGCCCACCTTCCCATAACAACGAGAACACCTGGATGCTGATCGTCGAGTCCTATGGCATCGCCGTCGCGATGTGTTTCATCACCATGCTTTGCTGGGGGTCCTGGGCCAACACGCAGAAGCTTGCGAGCAATGAATGGCAGTTCCAGCTTTTCTACTGGGACTATTCGCTGGGCGTGCTCCTGTTGACCTTGATCTTCGCATTCACGATTGGCAGCAGCGGCGAGGAAGGGCGCGCGTTCCTGCCCGATCTCTCCCAGGCTGGCAATGCAGCGATCCAGTCGGCGCTCATCGGGGGCGTGATTTTCAACCTCGCCAACATCCTGCTTGTAACGGCGATCGACATTGCCGGTATGGCGGTGGCTTTCCCTGTGGCCATAGGCCTTGCCCTGGTTATCGGGGTGGTGACCAACTACATCGCGGAGCCGGTTGGCGATCCTGTCTTTCTCTACTCGGGAGTAGGACTGGTCACCGCGGCGATCATCGTCTGCGCCATGATTTACAGCCGCCTGCCGCAGGACGGCAACCAGTCCGTAGGCAAGGGCCTGGCCATATCCGTGATCGCCGGTATCGCCATGGGCTTTTTCTACCGCTTCGTGGCGGCCTCCATCTCTTTCGACTTCGCGAATCCCGAGGCCGGGCTCATGACGCCCTACACCGCTGGCGTGTTCTTCGCCATCGGACTGCTGCTGTCCAACCTGATCTGGCTGATCCCTCTGCAGTACAAACCCATCTCGGGAGAAGTAGCTCCGCTTGGCGAGTACTTCAGCAAGGGCACGCCGCGCCTGCACCTCGTTGGCATCCTCGGCGGCATCATCTGGTGCGTCGGCTTCTCCTTCAGCTTTATAGCGTCCGGTGCCGCCGGGCCGGCGATTTCCTACGGCCTGGGCCAGGGCGCGACCATGGTCGCCGCCTTCTGGGGTGTATTCATCTGGCGCGAATTCAAGGATGCGCCCGCGGGGACCTCGGGCATGATCGCGGCGATGTTCGCGCTGTTCATCCTGGGGCTGGGGCTGATCGTTTTTTCCCGCTAGGGAGCAGTCGTACGCGCCGGTGCCGTCAGTAGCTGTCGCCGCCGGTTCCGCCGCTCACAATCGCAACGCCCGCGCTGCAGCCGAGTCGCGTCGCCCCGGCTTCGAGCATGGCAATCGCCGTGGCACGATCACGGATGCCGCCCGAGGCTTTTACGCCCAGGGCCTGACCCACGACTTCGCGCATGAGACGCACATCGTCCACGGTCGCGCCCCCGCTTGAGAAACCCGTGGAGGTTTTTACGAACGCCACGCCGAGGTCGCGGCAAATCTCGCAGGCGCGACGCTTCTGCGCATCATCCAGCAAGCAGGTTTCCAGGATGACCTTGAGCGGCACCGGGCCACAGGCTTCGTGAATCGTCGCAATCCCTGAGCGTACTGTATTCCAGTCGCCGGCGAGAGCATCACCGACGGAAAGCACCATATCGATTTCACCAGCACCGGCGTCGATCGCGCGGCGGGCTTCGTCGGCGACCGCTTCCGCTATCGCCGCGCCGAACGGAAAGCCAACGACTGAGCAAGGGGCGACGGTCGACCCGGCGAGGCGCTCTGCCACCCCCTCGATCCAGCGACTGTTGACGCAGACCGCGGCAAACTGGTGCTCGAGGGCTTCTTCGCAGAGGCGATCGATCGCCGCCGGCGTGGCCTCGGGTTTCAGCAGGGTGTGATCAATGGCCGCGGCGATGCTGGCCGCACTCCAGCGCTGGTCGTCGACGTCTGTGTCTGGGCTCATCCTGTCTCCCGACGCGCTTGACAACGCGCGTAGCTGGGGTGGTATCGAAAGAAGGCCGGTAGGCTACACTGTCGCGCCTCCAATAAGAACGGACCCCCAGCTATGGAAATCGCAGTTATCGGCTCCTGTATGGTCGACCTCATCGCCTACACCGACACCATTCCCAAGGCCGGAGAAACGCTGGTGGCCAAGGAGTTCGCCATGGGCTGCGGCGGGAAGGGCGCCAACCAGGCCGTGGCGGCGTCGCGGCTCGGCGCGCCGGTGCTGATGTTGGGCCGCGTCGGTGACGACGCCTTTGCCGACAACACCCTGGCCAACTTCGAACAATACGGTGTGAGCACCGAATTCGTGACCAAAGTGCCCGGCGTTTCCAGCGGCGTGGCGCCGATCTGGGTCGATGCGGACTCACAAAATCGCATTCTGATCATCCCCGGCGCCAACATGCATCTGATGCCGGCCGATATCGCGGCGGCCGGCGAGCGCCTGGCGAAGTGCGCGATGATCATCCTTCAGCTGGAGATCCCCCTGGAGACGGTCTACGCCGCGATCGACTTCGGAAACGAGCACGGCATACCTGTGCTCCTGAATCCCGCTCCGGCTAGCACGGAGCTGGACATCGACTACGCCTGCCGCTGCGACTACTTCGTACCCAACGAAACCGAACTCGAAATTCTCACCGGCATGCCCGTCGGGAACGACGATGAAATCGCCGCTGCGGCGTCCTCGCTGCTGGCCCGGGGTCTAAAAAATCTGATCGTGACCCTGGGCGACAAGGGCGCTTTGTGGATGCACGGCGACGAGCGCCAGCACATAGGCGCGCCCGAGGTGGCGGCCGTGGATACGACCGGCGCGGGCGATGCCTTCATCGGCTGCTTCGCGGCGCAGATCGCAGCCGGGGCTTCCGTCGAGGCGGCGATTGGTGAGGCCATCCAGTACGCCTCACACAGTGTCACGGGAAAGGGTACGCAGACCTCCTACGCCACGTCTGAGGAATTTGCCGCCTTCAAGGCTTGAGGGGGCCGCAGAACATCGCCTGGCGCCGTGACCAGGCCACGCTGAACGAGGAGCGAGGCCTGAGCCGCTGGCCCTCGCGCCGCGTATTACCCGGACAGCACCGCGTTCCGCTGCTTGTCCCGCATCGCAAACATCATTCAGGGAGACCACGCATGACCTCCAATATCCGCGCCGCCGTGGCGCTGACCCTTACCGCCATTCTGTTCGCGCCGGGTGCCTTCGCCGCCTGGACCCTGGACGGCGCCCGTTCTTCCGTTCAGTTCATGTCGGTGAAGAATGCGAGCGTGGCCGAACTTCACCACTTCAAGGTGGTGGCTGGCCGTGTGTCTGACGAGGGCGTCGCGCAGGTCACCATCGACCTCGATAGCGTCGAGACGCTCATACCCATTCGCAACGAGCGCCTGCGCGAAATGCTCTTTGAAACGGTGCGCTTTCCATCCGCTACGCTGAACGCGACGGTTCCCGCCGATCTCGCCGAGATGGAGGCTGGCGAAACTCGCAGCGTGGATCTCGAGGTGTCCATAGATCTTCACGGCACGATTGCACCCTACGTTGCGAAGACCAGCGTCACCCGCCTCGCCGACGGCAGTCTGCAGGTTGCCCTGATGGAGCCGATCCTGGTGCGGGCGGCGGACTTTGGCCTCGCCGGCGGTATTGAAATGCTGCGCGAAGTCGCCGGTCTCCAGAATATCGCCACCGCCGTACCGGTGGATGCCACGCTGGTCTTTACCCCTGAGTGAGGACTCGACGCTTCCTCACCGACGGGGCGGGTATGCGTCGATAGCGGTTCAGGAAAAGCCGGAACCGAAACGGACCCTGAACGGGCCCCGAACGTACGCTCAAATGCGGCGTGGATCGAAGGCGTAGGACAGCTCGATCACAAAAAAGGTCGCGTCCATCGCCATACTTTCGCCGACGATGTTGCGGTCGATAGCCCGGTAACGAAGCTCGAAGGCTGCGCTCAATTTGCGGCTCAGCTCGCGCCTCGTGCCGAGGAGAAACGTCGTCGCGTCGCGCTGATCGTTCGGGTTACGACGCGCTGCAAAGGCGCGCTCCCGTTGTGCCGCATTGGCTGTGCCCGGAATGACCGAGTAGTCAACAAAGCGCGCATTGGTAAGGGTTTCGCGTCGTTCCCAGCTCCCGGAAAAGTAAACGCTCCACTGCTGGTCTGGAATCTCATACTCGCCGGTGACCGTGATGCGGTCCAGGCTGGAGACCAGCGCATCTCCCGACGTGGTGTTTTGCGTGCGCGCATAGCGTGCACTTAAGCGCCAGTCCGTGAGTTGGGCGCTAATGCGGGCCGAGCCGAGGAACGTGGTCGTCTCATCGCGTATCGATACCCCGTTCCGCAACAGCTCAAAGCTTTCAAGGGGACCCAGGTCATCGGCGGGGATGGGCGGATTGGTGCTACTGCCCAGGTCGCAGGCGCTGGCGCGCCTGACCTCAAGATCGCTATCGAAACTACAGCTGTCGGCGTTGGCTCGAAACAGCTCGCCGTTGATGTTTCCACCGACAAACGTCTCTGCCGTGACCTCCGTTGGCAAATGTTGGACTGACTCAAGCCAGGAGGGGCCGCCATAAATCTCGATATCAACCTGCTCCGAGAGCTGCGCCTGCCAGCGCAGGCTCGCGGTTACATAGCTGCCTTCAGAAGCGAGTCGATCTCCCACGGCATCGAAGGTCTGTTCCACGTAGCTGAGCCCCAACCCGAAGCGCTGGTTCGGCGACAGGCGAAGCCACAGTTCGCTCCCGATTTTCAGGGCATCGCTGTCAGAGCGATTCCGGTTGCGCTCGAAGTCAATAAATTGGTGTTCAAACTGCAGCCTGAATTCCGTGCTTCGGGTCAGATCCCGCCGATACTCGATTTCAAGATCGTTGCGCTGGAAACGGTCCTGATCGGGTTCCAGACCTGTGTCGCCCAACTCGATGTCCGATCGAGTGAAGCGAAGATTGGTCAGGTCCCGATAGTGGTTTACCACGCGCAGCGAAGACAGGCGATCGATGTCGTAGATGGCAAAGGCGCGCAGCCGGTGCTCCCAGGCGTCAGCGTCCTGCTGATCCAGATACTCCTGGTAGTTGGCGGCGTAATCCAACTCATAGCGCAGCTGGCTGACCTGATCGGCGACGTTGAGCCGGGCTCCCAGATCCAGGGAGTTGGCCTCCTCGGGATCGCTTTCGGCCAGAAAGAAGTTTGAGTTGTACACATAGCGACTGTCGACGGCCAGATTGAGCTCCGCTGCGTCTGCCTTGCTCGTCACACAGTACGCGGTGAGAGCCCCTGCGTGACACAGCAAGGGTAAAACGGCGATCGCGGGCAGCCGTGGGAATGCCTGCCCGGGAGTCAGAGCCTTTCCCCTCACTCCGGCACCACGATCGTGTCCCCGGCGGCCAGCGGGAAGTTCGCCGCGGGCGCTTCGCCGCGCATAAAGGCCACATAATCGAAGAGATAGCTTTGCTCCCCATCGGCGGTGTTGCGCAGCACGCGAATTTCCCGCTTCCTGGCGAAGGGCGTCAGGCCCCCCATTTCCGCAATTGCATCGATCACTCGCATGTTGTGCCGCAGTTCCACAACACCCGAGCGCTGCACGCCGCCGCCGATTACGCTCACGACCTGACTGCGCATTTCCACAACGGCCACGTCCACCCGCGGCTCATTGACGAACTGTGCCAGCTCTTTCCCGACAACCGCGGCGAGCGCCTCCGGTGTGAGACCTTCGGCCACGACATCGCCTATCAGGGGGACCGACACCTTTCCATCGCGACGCACCAGGACTTCCCCGCTGAGGTCGTCTTGTTCCCAGACCCGGATGTACAAAAGGTCGGGCACACCGATGCGATAGTCGCCTTGCATGCGCTCCGGGGGGGGCGTCGTGCTGACATTGGCCACTCGCGCGGACGGTGCGCAGGACGCGATCAGCAGCAGCAAAAGCGCGGACAGGGCAGAGTACAAAGCGCGAGACGACATGGACGACTCTCTCAGGAAGGCGGTGGTTCAATGCGCGTTTCGATCGCGACCGAACGCGCGCTTTTGTGCCGGGAGTCCAAACGGCGGGCGACCTGGGCGATCACGGGGTGCAATTGGGCGCGAAACAGTGCGCTGTGGTGACGCAGTACGGGAATGCGCTGAATGGCCAGCCGTTGATCACCGGCTATGGAGGCGACGCCGCGTCCACCGGCAAAGGCGAACTCATACCCGGCTTCCGCCACAATGGGCAACGTCGCTTCGTCCCAGTCATTCGCGGGATAGGCCATCACCTCGCAGCAGGCCTCGGGCACTTCTCGCGCCATCACGGCCTTCGCTGTTTGCAGGTCCTCTAGGAGCGCGTTTGCGGGAAGCCGCGTGCTGAGCGCGTGCCGATGGCCGTGCGGACAGAGGTCGACGCCGTGCTCCGAGAGCTTCCGCAGGGCCGACCATCCGAGAACCCGGTGCAGAGAGGGCAGATCCGCCAGGGGCTCCAGGTAGCGTTCGAACCATTGCATCGCATCGACGTGGGGAATGCTCTTCAGATAGTTGCGCAGTGCCTTGTGTGCGCTACGCCGGCCTTCTTCATGGCCGAGATCGAACTCTCCGACGGAGGGGAACGTCGTGACCCCCGCCGAAGCGCGCTGCAGCAGGGCATAGAGACGATCCCACCAGAATCCTCCCCGATCGTTATCCGGAAATGCCGTTGGTACAAAGAGTACGGCCGGAGTGTCAAAGGCACGGAGCATTGGCAGGGCCACGCGACCGAAGTCTTCGTAGGCATCGTCAAAGGTCAGAAGTACGGCGCGCCTCGGCAGTGCGTCGACGCCCCGGAGCGCCGCCATGACCTGCGCGAGGCTTACCGGCACAAAGTGCTGCTGTAGCAACAGGAGTTGCTCGCGAAACTCCTCCGGCGTGGCGCTCAGAAGGCCCGGATCGAGTTCTCTGTTTCGCTCGAGCTCATCGACGCGATGATAGGTGAGTACGCGCAGCCGCCCGGGACCCCCATCGAAGGCTTCGAGCAGGTGCAGGAGCCTGGTGCTCGCGAGCGCCCTGGCCGCTAAGGTCGCAGACGTTCTCAACGCCCCCCGAGCTCCCAGTTCGAGCGCTGTCGCGGTAGAGACAGGGTGGCGAGAACGAGCGAGACAGCGAAACCCAGCACGGCGCCAAGCGCCAGGGTGAGCGCCGGTTTCGGCCACGTGGGTGAGCTCGGAATAGCCGGCTCGGAAATCAGGCGCACACTGACGTCCACGCCACCGTTGAGACGCGACTGCAGGCGCTGGTCGAGCAGCTCACGACGCCTTTCCGCGACCAGGTCTTCCAGGCGGCTCTGCTCCGCGAGCAGCACAGTCTCTTCACCGCGATACCGTTCCAACTCCTGAAGACGCCGGCGGCTTTGCGCTTCGATCTGCGCCAGCTCTGCCTCGAGCCCCGCCGCCGCCGCGATATCGAGCCGCAGCGTCTGCGGTGTGGCAGCTCCCGTGCCCGAGAGCTGTTGCCGAAGGCCCTGAACCCGTCGCGCGGCCGCTACCACCGACGGGTGCTCGGCGGTGAGATTGAGTCGCAGTCGGCCCAGCTCGCTTTCCGCCCGCTGCAGCTCCTCCTGAAGGTTGCGCGTGGCAGGATCCAATATGGGCAGGTCGTTGCCGCCAGCGGCGAGGCGGTTCTCGAGCATGATGCGCTGGTTGCGGATCTCGGTGAGCTGCTCCACGTAGGTAGCAACGAGCTCCGCCTGCGCCGCCGCCGCCTCTGCGGCCATGCCGGTGACTCCCTTGCCGGCGCGCAGCTCTTCAACGCGGGCGTCAATAGCGGCGCTTTCTTTGAGCAGTACGTCGATTTCGCTCGCCGTCGAGTCGATCGATTCTTTCAGTTCGCTCTGACGGGCCTCTCGGAGAGCGTCGCCATGAGCTACTACAAGCTGCCGGAGCAGCTGGGCGCCGTACTCGGCGTCAGGGCCAAGATAGCCCATGGCAATGACGTCGGTCCCGCTGATGGGGCTTGTATTCACCCAGTCGAGGGCATCAGCGAGGAGCGCGTCTGCGGATGGAACGCCGCTCGGCAGGGGAAGCGCGCGGAGCGCGCGCAACACAACGTTGGTGCTGAGCATGAGCTGTGCCTGCGTGGCAACGAAGGCCGAGCCGGCAGGGCGCGACGACCCCGGATTTTCGGATCTCTCCACAAGAGCCCGCGCAGCGACGGGGTAGAGAGGCGTGGAGAGCTGAACCAGCGCGTACGCCGCCCCCACGCCCAGCAGCACGCCGCCAAGTATCCAGCGGAAGCGGCGGCGCAGGGCGCGCGTGACATCATCGAGAGACAGCTCGTAGGTGCTGCCCTGCTGCCGCTGGGCGTACACCGAAAGGACCTGATCAATGCCTTCCCTTGTCAGCTCCAGCCGCACTTCCGGGCTGGCCGACGAGCTTTCGTCACTCAACTGTTTGTTCATATTGACCCGCGAGCCTTGCCCGGCATCCGGTTGGCCCAACCGTGCGGCCAGCCCAAGGCCGAGGTGGGTACCGCAGAGAGTCATGTAGGCGCGACTCTTAGAAGCAAGCTCGGCGTGATGCGTGGTAGTGAATGCTAGTGTAATCTTTACCACACAGAACGCGCCAACGGCGGGACCCTTAGGCGTGCTTAGACGCTCTCGTGCGGGACCTCTCACTACGAGACGTGCACCCTTGCCTTGCCGTTCGACACCTGTTACTTCACGCGTGTCGGTAACGCTGTAACTCTGTTGTTATATCAGCACTGTAAACACTGAGACGCATCGCTCTATTCCGCGATCGTCTCCGTAGCTGTCTCCGCGACAGTCGCCGCAACAGTCGCCGCAACAGTCGCCGCGACTGTCTCTACGAGCAGTGCCGACATCAACAGGAAACGGTACGGGAAAGGATGTACGAGGACGTTGATCGCACCAATGTCAAAGACTTCTAAAAAGGCGTCGAGTGACATGAATGAGGCACCTGGCGTGCCTGCGGTCTCGATTTCCGACACAGCGCAAGCCCCAGCTGCGAAGGCAGTGATGGGTGCAAATAGCGGCCGCAGCCCCGAACCAGATCCCAGCAGCCCCGGAATCCGCCGACAAATTGCCTGCGAAGGCAGCGTCTTGCGGCGGTTGCGTGCGTCGCCGTCGCTGCGCGTACCGGCAAAAGCCGCCGCCGCCGTTCGCACCGGTGCACGGCTTCTGCGCCGGCGGAGGACCCGCTATGCCGTCGCCAAGCGAGGACTCGACATTGTTGTTTGCCTCCTGGCCATGCCGTTCATCGTTCCGCTGGCGCTCCTTTGCGCCGGCGCGGTCAAGGCGGGTAGTACCGGTCCCGTGTTTTTCCGGCAACGGCGCGCGGGGCGTGGGGGCAGGCCCTTCGAAATGATCAAATTTCGCACGATGAGCGTGGATGCCGAGGCGGTCAAGGCGGCTCTGCGCGCCGAAAATGGTTTTGACGGGCCCGATTTCAAACTGGTGAAGGACCCGCGTGTGACACCGGTGGGCCATTTCCTACGACGCACAAGTCTCGATGAGCTGCCGCAGGTGTGGAACATCCTCGTCGGAGACATGACCCTGGTGGGGCCACGACCGACGTCCTTTGGCGTTGACGTGTACACACCGTGGCACCAGGAGCGGCTGGAGGTGACACCCGGGCTTACGGGCCTATGGCAGATCAAGGCGCGCGGCGATACCGATTTCGACGAGCGTGTGCGCCTTGACGTGGCCTACGTTCGCGAACGCACGCTGTGGCTGGATATCTCGATTCTCGCAAAGACGCTGCCCAGCGTGCTGCTGCAGCGCGGGGCGCACTAGCCCAGGATGAAGAAGCCGTGAGCTGACGGTCGGTCACAGGCGTTAAACGCGGCGCTGCCGCATTGAAATCAGATTACGGGGGATCTGGTGTGAACGAGGATTCGATAGGCCGACTGAGGCGGTGGTTGCTGCTCCTGCTGCTTGTCCCTGTTGCTGGTGTGTCCTACGGGTTTCAACCAACCGGGGCGCTCTGGGTGGCGTGTATATTGCCGCTCGTTTTTATTACTTTCCGTCACATTTCCCTGCCCCTGGCTCTGGTGGCCGGCGTGAGCTCGATCGCCCTGATCCACGCCATCGAGGCCACTCCCTGGAGCTGGAACTCGCTGATTCCCCTCCTCTCAATGTTTGTCGTCGCCATCGTGTACATGCGCCGCGGGGTCGGTCCCCTGAAAGCCCCGCAATCGACGTCCAAGGACCCCGCGGAGCAGCTCGCCGCCAGCCTGAGCAGAGAGCTGGCCCGGGCCCGCCGCTACGAAAGACCGCTCGCGCTTTTATCCATTGATGCGCAAGCGGACGGTGAAACGAACCGACCGGACTCGGCCGATCTCCAGCGTCTGGCCCGAGTGGTGCGCGGCGTAATGCGCCTTGGCGTCGATGTTCACATCGTGGATGGGCGGATATGGGCGCTGGTGTCAGAGGCAGATGGAAATACCGCCGGCGCTCTGAGCAGGCGACTGGTCCAAGCTGGCGCTGCCGGGGGCTGCCTTCCGCGCATCGGTGTGGCGATCTACCCGGACGATGCTGTTTGTTCCGACGACCTGTTGAAGGTGGCGGAGACGCGCCGCGAGTCCGCCCATTTCGCAGGCATAGACGCCTTGGACATTCCCACCGAGGTCCAGGGTGCGGCATGACGGCGAAAGCCCCGCGCGTGGCATACATCATGTCGCGCTTCCCGAAGCTCACCGAAACCTTCGTTCTCGACGAAATGCTCGCCATGCAGAGCCAGGGAGTGACCGTTGAGGTGTTTCCCCTATGGCGGGAATCGGCCCGGTTGATGCACGCCGAGGCGTCGGCGATGGTTTCCCGGGCTCATTTTCTACCGACGCTGAATACGACCATCGTCGCGGCCAATTTTTTCTGGCTCCGCCGTCATCCCCAGATCTATCTCGCGACCCTGTTCGTTCTGATCCGCGCGAACTGGCGCAGCATGCGCTTTCTTCTTGGCGCCCTCGCCGTATTCCCCAAAGCCTGTAGCTTTGCGCGGAAAATGCGGGCTCTCGGAGTCGACCATGTCCACGCGCATTTTGCGAGCCACCCTGCGGCGGCCGCATATGTCATTGGAAGGCTGGCGGAGATACCCTGGAGCTTCACGGCACACGGCTCCGACCTCCACCGGGAGCAGGCGATGCTTAGAGAAAAGGTCGAAGCGGCAGATTTTGTCATCGCCATCTCCGAGTACAACCGGCGGTTTATCATCGAGCGGGTCGGAACCGCTTGTGCAGACAAGGTCCGCAAGCTGCATTGCGGCGTGGAACGCAGTCGCTTCACCCGGACCCCGACCCAGGCGCCGCAGGCCGAAGGCAACGACGCACCGGGAATCATCTGCATCGGAACCCTTCACGCGGTAAAGGGGCAAAAGTTTCTCCTTCTGGCCTGCGGACGACTCCGGTCCCTCGGCTATCGGTTCCGCTGTCATTTGGTCGGCGACGGCGAAGACCGTCGTGCCCTGGAGACGCTCGCGGAGGATCTCAAGATCGCCAATGATGTGGTCTTCCACGGCGCGATCGAGCGTGAACGTGTTCAGGAAGTCCTGTCGTCCGTCCAGATTGCCGCGGCGCCCAGCGTTCCCACCGCCGATGGTCGACGTGAGGGGATTCCCGTAGCCCTTATGGAAGCCGCCGCCTGCGGACTGCCTTTGGTCGCCAGTCGACTCAGCGGGATTCCGGAGTTAGTTCGCGACGAGGAAACGGGCCTGCTTGTCGACGCGTTCGACGATGCCGCGCTCGCACAGGCTCTGGCGCGGCTTCTCGAAAAACCGCAGGAACGACAACGCCTTGGGGATGCCGCCCGGGAACTCCTGTCGATGTCCTTCGATCTGCAGCGCAACGTCGCATCCCTGCGTTCCATGATGTTCGCTCCGGACTGCGCATGATCACCGCGGTTACGATCTGCGCGCTGCTTGCCCTGGCCCTGCCCTTCGTCGCCTATCCGCTTTTGCTCTGGTTTCGCGCTGTCGCGGCGCCGCGCCCAGTCGATGGCCGTGACTGGACCCCCAGCGTCGACCTGATCATTTGTGCGCACAACGAAGAAGACGCGATTGAAGCGCGTCTGGAGAACGCGCTTGCCCTCGATTATCCCCGTGATCAACTGCGCATTCGCGTTGCCTCAGACGGCTCCGATGATGCGACGGGGCAGCTTGTCAGATCCTTTGCGACGCGCGGCGTCGAATTTCTGGATTTACCCCGGGTTGGGAAAGCCGCCGCACTTAATGCCGCCGTAGAAGCGGGGGATGGCGAGATCCTTGCCTTTTCCGATGCCAACAGCGAGTGGGAGCCGCAGGCCCTGAGAAGTCTGCTCTGGGCCCTCGGCGACCCGCAGGTTGGGGGCGCTGCCGGGGATCAACGCTATCGCAACACGGGAGCGGATTCGTCCGGTGAGCGGAGTTACTGGAGCTTTGATCGGCTGCTCAAGCAATGGCAATCGCGTGCGGGGAATGTGACGTCCGCGACGGGGGCGATCTACGCGATCCGGCGCAGCCTGTTCGAGCCCGCACCCGCCGATGCCACGGACGATTTCATGATCTCCACTGCTGTGATTGCCCGGGGCTTCAGACTCGTGTTTGTAGATTCGGCCCGGGCCTGGGAACTGCCCGCGAGCGGTGGGCGTGAATTTCGTCGTAAGCTGCGAGTGATCACCCGGGGATTGCGCGCCGTGCAGCGTCGCCGCGCTTTGCTTAACCCCCTGCGCTATGGCACCTACGCCGTGCAGCTTTTGCTGCACAAGCTCCTGCGGCGACTCGTATGGGTACCGCTGACTGTCCTGCTTCTCATTACCCCTTTGTATCTTGGCCGGGGCCCGGTGGAGTTTGTAAGCGCGGTCCTTCTCTTCGCTTTTCTTTTCTTGGGAGGCGTTGCGCTCGCTATCCCGAGGTTTCAGCGCATCGCGCCCCTGTCCATTGCCGCCTATGTCCTGATGGTTAATGCGGCCTGCGCGCTCGCGACACTGCGTCTATTGCGTGGAGAGCGCGTTGATACCTGGGCGACGGAGCGCGAAGCGCAGGCCCGGGCCGGGTCATGAGCGCGATCGTTGCCGCCACTCTGTTCATTCTTTACCTGAACGTGCCTTCCGTGCTCGTCCGCGAACACGGCCTGCCCTTACTGCTTGCCGCTGCGGTGCCCCTGCTTCTGGCCATCCCGATTGCCTACCGGGTTTTTTTGCGAGGCGAGAGTCTGCGTTTTCCTTCGCTGCTTCTTGCCACGGCGCTTCTGCTGACGCTTCAGGCCGTAAGCGCCTCGCTGGCCGACAATCCCATGGCGTCCTTCGGTACGGTTCGGGACTGGTTTCTCGAGGGACTGGTGCTGGTGTTTCTGGTCCTGAATGCGGTGCGATCGCGAGCGGATTTCCAACTGGCCCTCGGGGCAATCGTCGCCGCCGGAGCGGTGATGGGACTCATCGCTATCGGCCAGCAGCTTGCCGGTGCCATGGACAACAACCTTTGGGGTTTTGGTCAGCTCGACGCGGAAATCGGAAGCAGCGACGGCCGTACCCAGCGACGGCTTTCCGGACCCATTGGCGATACCAATCGCTTCGCCCAGATTCTCGCCGTGCTCCTGCCCCTCGCCGCCGCCCTGGCCATGACCACGAAGCGCCCGGTTGTTCGCGGATTATCCTGGTGCGCGATGCTTCTCATTCTGGGGGGTGTTTCCCTTACCTTTTCCCGGGGTGCCCTCCTGGCTCTGTTTCTGGCGGTGCCCTTTGCCATCTACCTCGGCATGCTGCGCCTAAGACACGTGCTGATCTTTGTCGCTCTTGGCTCCGTTCTGTTTACTGCCCTGCCGCAGTACTTCGATCGTGTAGCGAGTATCGGGCAGGCGGCCCGAAGCGTGATGGGATTGACCGCCGCGGGCGTTATGAGTGCCGACGGCGCCACGCGCGGCAGGTTGACCGAAATGCAGGCCGCGGGGCTCATGTTCCTCGACAGACCGGTAGTCGGCGTTGGGCTTGGGATGGCTCCGGCGCACTACGCGGAGTATGCGTTAGTCGTGGGCGGCAAAGTGCGGCCGGGGGAGCGACGGTCTCACAACCTGTTTCTTCAGCTGGCGGCTGAAACGGGCCTCCTCGGGCTAGCGGCGTTTATGGTCGTGCTGCTCGTGGCGTTCGTACCTCTCGATCGATTGCGACGACGAGCCCTGGATGACCCGCCCCTGGCGACGCTGGCAGCGGGTCTTGAGCTGTCCCTGTTCATCCTGATAACAACCAGCATGTTCCTTCACGCGGCTTACGTGCGCTATCTGTGGCTGCTCCTGGCCCTCGCCGGCTGCCTGGCCACGATCGGGCAACGACCGATTCTTGGAAAGTTATTGAACGACTTACTGCATGACACGGTGCTGCGCCTCGATCACGCCCGGCGTTGACCGCCAGGTCAGGGAACTGCGTCGGAGTCGACGTCGCGACGGATTCGCATCAAGGGATACAAGCCATGATTCGGCACAGCCGTTCAGGCGTCGCCCTCACGGTGTGCTCAGAACCTAGCCCGGCGCTCAAGTCCGCGCGCGATTTTCATCCGTAAACACATAGGTAGCCCAGCTCCCTGCATCGGGGCCGTTTTCTTCTCCATCCGTTTGACGGGAGCCCGGTCTTTCGTGCCGGCGCTTGTCTCGCCGGAGCTGTAGCCGGCGCGCCCGCGACGCTTACTTGCGCTAGGCCGGGCGGCAGGCGTGCTGCACACGCCGATCCATGCCTGCCAAAACCGCTGCCGAGAGGTCCCGCAGATGGCATTGCCATTTTTCATCCACGCATCAACGATCTCGTGTTCGTAGCCAAGACTGCCGAGAGTTCGACCATGCTAACGTCTGACGGCAGGGTGACTCACGCGGCTGCAGCGTGCGCCGTTTTGTTCGCGGCGGCTCTCTTCCCGTGCCCGACCGCTCGCGCCCGCGACGTGCAGCCCTTGTTTTCCAAAGGTTTACGCCTGCCGGTCCCGCGGCGGCTTGTGCTGTGACGCTTACCGAATTGTGCGACGCCGGCCGTCACGCCTGCCTCGCCATCCTCATGATGATCTGGGGACCCAGCGATGCTCGGGTCCCGCCTGACGGAATCTGGTTGTCCCAGGAGGAATTGCTCGCGTTACCCGACTCGGGACCGGCCTGGGAGGCACTCTACGAGCGCGCGTCCAATCCTACCGGCCCGCTTGATCTATCGGACCAGGACAGCGCGGCTAACGTTAACGTTCTCGCCAAGGCGCTCGTCTATGCGCGTACCGGATCCGAAGCGCTCCGGGCCGAGGTTCGCACGGCGCTCCTTGCCGTACGCGGCAGCGAAGCCGACGCGACCGCTCTCGCCGTGGGGCGCGAGCTGGCGGCCTATGTGATCGCGGCCGACCTTATCGACCTGCAGGGGGACGACCGGGACGCCTTTGAAGCCTGGCTCAGACAGCTTCAGCGCAGTGACTTCAGCGGGCGCACGCTGCGCAGTACGCACGAGGACCGACCCAATAACTGGGGCACGCATGCGGGTGCCAGCCGGATCGCCGTTGCGGCCTACCTGGGTGACGAGGATGAACTCGATCGCGCCGCCTACGTTTTCCGCGGCTGGCTAGGCGACGAGGTCGGGTGGCGGGACTTCCGTTTTGGCGAACGGTGGTGGCAACCGGCCGGTTCGCGCGACTTCGCCGTTAACCCGCCGGGGGCGGAGCGAGACGGACATTCTATCGATGGCGTTTTGCCCGATGATCAGCGCCGTGGCGGCGAGTTCCGCTGGCCACCTCCGCGGGAAAACTATGTGTATGAGGCGCTCCAGGGCGCTTTGACGCAGGCGCAGCTTCTCGAAAGGCAGGGCTACCAGGCGTGGCAGTGGGGCGATCAGGCCCTGCTGCGAGCGTACCGCTGGCTTCACGAGCAGGCTGACTATCCGGTTGAGGGCGATGACGGCTGGCAGCCGTATCTTGTGAATCGCGCCTATGGAACGGAATTTCCAGCGCCCGTGCCGGCCCAGCCGGGAAAGGGCATGGGCTTCACGGACTGGACGCACGGCTCCGGTAATCCACAGCCGTAGCGCAACGCGACCTAGCCGCGACGTCGTTGCTACGCCCGACTGAAGCTCGATACTTCAGAGCCCCGGCTTCCGCTCAACCACAGTCCCGACCCGCGCCACGGCGGCACCTGCATCAGGGCCCGCCGCCGGCCCCCAGCGTCCGCGCCCACTGCCGATAGGCGGGATCGTCGGGCGCGAGCTCACCGAGTTTCGCTAAAAATCGCAGCGCCGAGGGCCGGTCGCCGGCCTCGAGACTGTAGTTCACCAGCGCGAGCAAACCCTCCCGGTGAGCCGGCAGATCCCGGTGTAAATCGCGGAGCGTCTTCAGCGCGCCGTCCAGATTGCCGCTGTCGTGCTGAGCAACGGCGAATACGTAGCGGTGCCTGGGCGAGGCATCGTCGCGGGCGGCGGCCGCGCTCAGCCAGCTCAGCGCTTCTTGCCGATTGCCGCTGCGGATCTCAAGCAGCCCGAGGGCATGCATCGCGTCGCCGCTGTCGGGATTGATGCCGAGCGCGCTTTCCAGCTCCCGGCGTGCTTCCGAGTCCCGGCCGCCGGCGCGAAGCAGGTCGGCGAGATTGAGGCGCGCGGGCAGCAACTGCGGGTTCAAGTCGAGGGCACGACGGTAGGCCCCCTCCGCCGCCGGCCGATCATTCCGCGCGAGGTGGAACAGCCCCAGCTCGAGATTCATCGAGGGCATGTCGGCATGCTCTCGGTGCACGAGCCGGTACTCGTCAAACAGATCCCGAAGTGCCTTGCGGCTTCGCTCGTCCACTCGCTCCAGCGGAACTCCGGCGAGCTGCGTCGCCACTTCAAGGCGAACGCCGCTCACCGGGTCCCGCATCAGCGGCGCCAGGCTCGCGTAGCGCTGCGGCAGGGGCATGCCCCCGAGAGCGCGTACGGCACTGCTGCGCAGGATTGGGTCCGGAGATCGCAGCAGATTCACCGCCAGATCCACGGCGTCGCTGCTGCCGAGTCCGGCCGCGCGTTCCAGGGCCGTGGCCCGCCAGATCGGGGCCGCCTCCGGAGCCTGAGCAAGCCTCAAGAGTGGCTCGCGGGCTCGCGCGTCACCGCGGTCGGCCATGGCCATGGCTATGGCGGGGTGTGAGCCGCTGTCGCGAAAGCTGACGCCCCAGTCCCGCAGGCTGCGCACCGCCCAGGTTGCGGACTCGTCGCTGTGGCAGTCGTTGCAGGCATTCGGCGTTCCCGTCATGGCACTGATATCCGGGCGCGGTACGCGCATGGAATGGTCACGGCGGTCGTCGACACCCATATAGGTTCGCGACGGCATGTGACAACTCACACACTGGGCCGCCCCGCCGCCGACCTCGTGGTGGTGATGCTCCACCCGGTCGAACACATCGGGCCGGTGACACTGCGCGCAGACGCCGTTCCCCGGCGCGCGCAGCTCATTGGAATGGGGTTCATGACAGTTACTGCACACCACCCCAGCCTGGTACATCGCGCTCTGCACGAAAGATCCGTAGACGTATACCTCGTCAAGGATCTGACCGTCGTGGTGATAGAGCGGAGATCCCAGAAGCGCCAGGCGGTGCGTATCAGCCAGCGGGCGGTTGTGTTCGTACGCGCCCAGGGTTGAGCGCCGGGCATGACAGCGTCCGCAGGTATCCAGCTGGGTCTGCGCCGGTGGCAGTCCGGCTCGACGGGCGATGGGGGAGTCATCGTCGAAGACCCATTCGCCGCGCGCCGAAAGATCAACCGCCAGGCCCGCGAGCGGCTGCTCGCCGCCGCGGCCGGTCTCCACCAGCGCGCGGTGACGGGCGCCGGGACCGTGGCAGGCCTCGCACCCCACGTCTTCCTCGGCGAAGCTTGTCGCAAAACTCTGTGTTCCCGCGTCGTAGGCTTTGTGCAGGTCCGTGCTGTGACACTCGGCGCAGCGCGTGTTCCAGTTCTGATAGGGGCCAGTCCAGTGCAGGGGGTCGTCGTGACGGATCGGCTCGTCGGCGTAGAGATGAAACCAGCGCTGGCCACCCTCGGTCGCGGGGCGGCTGTCCCAGGCCACGCTAAGCGCCTGCAGGCGCCCGCCCTCGAGCGGCAGCAGGTACTGCTGCAGCGGATAGACGCCGAATACGTAGGCAACGTCGTAGTCCCGGCGCTGTCCGTCGGGTCCTTCCGTGCGGACGATGTAGCGGTCATCGCGGCGGCGAAATTCCGTGACGCTGTCAAAATGCTCAAAACGTGCATTGTCGAAGTCGCCCAACACCGTTTGCGGAAGTGGCTTTTGCATGGCGAGATCATGATGCGATCCCCGCCAGGCGCGGGCCGCGTTGGCATGGCAGCCGGCACAGGCATCGCTGCCGATATACCCCGCCCGGTGCGCGGGTCCCGCTTCCGCGACATCTTCTAAGCCATGACCCGGTGCGCAAAGCAGGAAGCTAAATGCGACAAATGCGACGACGGCCCGGGGCTCGGGCAAGCGGGCGCGCGTGGGATACGGTAGCGGCATGCGCGGATGGTAGCGGAGTCCGCGGCCGGGGGGGTGATGCAGCACCGATAAGCTCGCTGAACGTCATGCTGCCGGGCATGGCTCCCATCACGCTAGACTAGGGGATCAAGTCAGGGCGAATTAAGGACCGCCGTGGAAAATGATCGTCGTTCGCGCCGCCAGGGGCCGAGGGATCGTCGCCGGCAGAACCGGGGGACTCCGGACCGTCGCCGCGACGTGCACAAGGGATTCCCTACACGCGGGTTCGTGGTAGCGGCCCTGGTCGCTATCGGTGTGCTCTTTCTCCTCTGGGACGCTATGCCGTGAGCACGAAGCAGGGTCTGGCGGTAGCGGGCGCGAATCCCTAGACTCCGCGTCTCGGAACTGGCGGGCGGAGTTTGTGAAACTTGGAATCCTGAAAACAGACGCCGTGCGTGACGCATGGGTACCGGAGTTCGGTGAGTATCCGGACATGTTCATGCGCCTGCTCGGGCCCCGCGATCCACAGCTCGAGTTCGCCGTCTACGACGTGATGCTGGGCGAGTATCCGCAGCACGTGGACGACGTTGACGCCTATCTAGTCACCGGCAGCAAGTTCAGCGTGTACGACGACCTGGACTGGATTCGTAGCCTGCTCGAATTCCTGCGCGAGCTGCATGCCCGGCGCAAGAAAATCGTGGGAATCTGCTTCGGTCACCAGGCCGTCGCCCAGGCGCTCGGCGGAGAGGCCCGAAAGGCCGACGAAGGCTGGGGAGTCGGTCTACATAAGCATCGCTTTGCGACCCGGCCCGACTGGCTCGACGGTGCCGACGACGAGTTTGCGGTGCTCGTAAGCCATCAGGATCAGGTCGTGGAGCTGCCCGAAGATGCCGAGGTGCTCGCCGGCAGCAGCTTCTGCCCGAACGCCGTGTTTCAGCTTGGCGATCACATCCTGACGTTTCAGGGGCATCCGGAGTTTGTGAACGCCTATTCCCGCGCGATCATCGAGTATCGCTGGGATCTCATTGGCGACGAGAAAGCCAAAGAAGGCATTTCGAGTCTCGAAGGTGAACCCGAGACGGATCGCATGGCGGGCTGGATTCTGAATTTCCTTCGCGCCTAGCTCGCGCCGTGCGTTCCGTTACCAACTCCCCGTATTCGCCATGGAGGCCCAGGGCTCGGCAGGCTCGAGTGCTCCGCCGGCCTGCAGGAGTTCGATGGAGATGCCGTCCGGTGAGCGGACGAAGGCCATATGCCCGTCTCGCGGGGGACGGTTAATCGTCACGCCGCCATCGAGCAGCCGCTGGCAGGTCGCGTAGATATCGTCCACGCGGAACGCGAGATGGCCGAAGTTGCGTCCGCCGTCGTAGTCTTCCGGATCCCAGTTCCAGGTAATTTCCAGCAGCGGTGCCGAGCGCTCGCGGGCGAGCTCGACGTCTTCCGGGGCGGCGAGGAAGACCAATGTGAAGCGGCCCTTCTCGCTTTCATAGCGGTTAACTTCTTCGAGGCCGAGCCGGTCGCAGTAGAACGCCAGCGTCTCGTCGAGGTCCCGGGCTCGTACCATGGTGTGCAGGTAGCGCATGAAAACTCTCCAGCCTGATCGCTCAATCACGGGGATCCGCCGCGCCGGGTGCAGGGGCACGGCGGGGCGCTAGTCTAGGTGGGCGACCCTACCTCGGCAAGCCGACCAACTTTGGCCCTGGTCCCGGATCCCGCGGTCGCCTTGTGTAGAATGGCCGCCCTTTTTGCCTTGGAATAACCCTTGATGTGGTTCAGGAATCTGCGGGCGTTCCGCATGACCCGTGGCCTAGATCTCCCCGCCGACGAATTCGAAGCCTGCCTTGCCGACCGCCCCTTCAAGCCCTGCACCCCGGCGCAGCCGCTGTCCATGGGCTGGGTACCGGCGCTGGGCGAGGGCAGTTCCAACTTCGTGCACAGCGCCGGCGGACGCCTGCTGCTGTGTCTGCGGCGTGAGGAAAAACTCCTCCCACCGTCGGTCGTCCGCGACCTTCTCGCCGAGCGCATTGAGGCCATCGAGGCACAGCAGGGACGCAAGGTGTATCGCAAGGAGCGCCTGAGCCTGAAAGATGAAATTACCCAGGACTGCCTGCCGAGGGCCTTCAGTCGCCACAGCGAGCTTCATCTGCTGCTGGATACGGAGGCGCGCTGGGTATTCGTCAACACGGCGAGCGCCAACCGTGCCGAAGAAGCCCTCAATCTGCTGCGCGAGGGCATCGGTACCTTCCCGGTCATACCCCCGCAGACTGCCCAGGCGCCCGCCTTCGCCATGAGCGGTTGGCTGAGCAACGCCAGCCTGCCGGACGATTTCGCGGCGCGCGACGAGGTGGAGATGCGGGACCTTGGCGAAGAGCCTGCGGTATTGCGTTCCCGCGGGGTGCACGTGTACAGCGACGAACTGCGGCGCCACCTGGACGGCGGCATGCAGGTGGTCCGCATCGCCCTGAACTGGAAGGAGCAGCTCGATTTTGTGCTCGGCGATGATCTGGTGCTGCGTCGCATGCGCTTTGCCGATGCCCTGGTGAAAGAGAACGAAGAGATCGACAGCGAGGACCGACTGGCCCGGCTCGACGCGGACTTCGCTCTCATGGCGCCGGCACTGACCGCTCTGCAGGACCGCCTGATCACGCTCTTTGGCGGCGAAGATCTGTCCTGAGGTCACCCGTGCTTCGCAGCGACACGAATGACTATGCGGGCCTGTTCCGCGGGGACATCCCGCTCCTAGATACTCGCGCCCCCATCGAGTTTGCCCGCGGGGCGTTCCCCGGTGCTGAGAATCTTCCCCTGCTGAATGACGATGAGCGCGCTGCCGTCGGTACCTGCTACAAGGAGCGCGGCCAGGCGGCGGCGATGGCGCTGGGCAACGAGCTGGTGTCGGGATCGCTGCGCGAGGCCCGCATCGACGGCTGGCAGCGCTTCGCCGAAACGCATCCGGATGGCTATCTCTACTGCTTTCGCGGGGGACTGCGCTCGCAGCTGGTCCAGCTCTGGCTCGCGGAGCGCGGCGTCGCCTACCCGCGGATTCAGGGTGGCTACAAGGCCATGCGCGGATTCCTTCTCGAGCAGCTCGCTAGCGGCGTTGCGCGCGCTGAATTTATTCTGGTTTCCGGAGCCACGGGAACGGGTAAGACCCGTCTCATCCATCGCCTGCCCCGGTCTCTGGATCTCGAGGGAATGGCCCGCCACCGCGGTTCCGCCTTCGGCTATATCGTGGACGAGCAGCCCAGCCAGATTTCTTTCGAAAATACGCTGGCGATCAGCCTGCTTCGTCTCCTCAGCGACAGCGATGCGCCCATCTACATCGAGGACGAAGGACGGCTTATCGGGCGCCTCGCCCTGCCCGAGACACTCCGCCTACGCATGGCGACGGCGCCCCTGCTGCTGCTCGAGCACCCGGTCGAGGAGCGTGTCGATGTGGTCGTCGACGACTACATCGTGGATCTCGGTCGTCGTTTTCGTGAGCGCTACGGCGGGGAAGGGCCCGAGAGACACCGGCAGCAGCTCCTGGACGGTCTTGCGCGCACGCGGAAAAGGCTTGGAGGTGAGCGGCACAGGGACATCGAGGCGCAAATGATCGAAGCCTTCGAGGAGCAGGCCCGTTCTGGAAGCACGCACGGTCATCGCTCCTGGGTGCACCGGCTGCTCACGGAGTACTACGATCCCATGTACGACTACCAGCTCAGCCAGCGCGCCGGGCTGCGGCTTTTCCGTGGTCGCCGGTCTGCGGCCGAGCGCTATGTTATGGAACGCCGCATCGATGCATGAGGTGGACAAACCGCTGCGGGATCTGGTGTTCGTAGGCGGTGGTCACGCCCATGCGCTGGCGCTGCGGGCCCTGGCGATGAATCCCGTGCGTGGGCTGCGCATTACCCTGGTCTCGCCGTCCGCCTTCACCCCCTATTCGGGCATGCTCCCCGGCCTGATGGCGGGGCACTACAGCTTCGAGGAAACGCATATCGATCTTGCGCGCCTGTGCCAGTGGGCCCGTGTGCGTTTTCTGCGCGATACGGTCATCGGGCTGAATCCCGAGCGGCGCCGGCTCCGCTGTCGCGAGCGGGGCGAACTGGATTACGACATCCTTTCCCTGGACATCGGTTCGCAGCCTGAGCTTGCCAGCGTGCCGGGGGCGCGGGAATACGCCGTCCCCGTAAAGCCGGTGTCCGGGCTCTGGGAGCGCTGGACCCGACTCGCAGGCAGCCGGCTGGATGCGCAGCGAATCGCCGTGGTCGGGGGAGGCGCGGGCAGCGTGGAAGTGGTCCTTGCCATGGCGCATCGCCTAGGTCCCACGGTAGGGGATATGACGCTGTACAGCGGCGCCGAGGAGCTGCTTCCGGGCTACAGCGCCGGCGCCCGTCGTCGCGTGGAGGAGGCCCTGGCGCGGCATGGCATTACTGTGCGCTGCGCGCATCGGGTGAGCCGCGTTACCGAAGGCTGCCTGCACTTCGGCGATGGCGAGAGCGCCGCCTTCGACACCCTGATCTGGTGCACCGGTGCCGCCGCGGCGCCCTGGATTGCGGCCAGCGGTCTGGCCGTGGATGAGCGCGGCTTCCTTCTCGTGGAGGACACGCTGCAAAGCGTCACCCGTCCGGAGATCTTCGCCGCCGGGGATATCGCGACACAGCGACGTCACCCGCGCCCGAAGGCCGGAGTGTATGCGGTGCGTCAGGGTCCGGTGCTGGCCCGAAACCTGGCCGCCTTTGCCAGCGCGCAGCCGCTTCGGGAGCATCGTCCGCAGACACGTTTCCTGTCCCTCCTGTCCCTCGGGAAACGCTGCGCCGTGGCGGAACGACACGGCCTCAGCGTCGCCGGCGACTGGGTATGGCGCTGGAAGGATCGTATCGATCGCTCGTTTATGCAGCGTTTCTACGATCTCCCCGTCTTGGCAATGCAAGGGAGACACTCCACCCGGATCGTCCGCGAAGCCGAAGCCAATGACCCGCTCGACGGACGTTCCCGATCCCAGGCGCCCTGTGGGGGCTGTGGCGCCAAGGTCGGGGCGACGGAGCTGCATCAGGTGCTCGCGAGCCTGCGCGGCGAATATCCGCAGTTCATCGCCACAGCCGAGGAGCTCGACGATGCCGCTCGGCTCACTACGAACGGCACCGGACTTCAGTCTGTCGATGCCCTGCGCCCGCTGGTGGACGACCCGTGGCTCATGGGGGCGATCGCAGCCCAGCATGCGCTCTCCGATCTCTATGCCTGCGGCGCGACCCCTAGCAGCGCGCAGGCCCTCCTAACCCTGCCCTTTGCCGCGCCGTCTCTTCTGCGCCGGGACCTGCGCGCCGTTCTCGCCGGTGCACTCTCGGTGCTGGCCCCGGCGGCGTGTCGCCTCATCGGCGGTCACACCATGCAGGGGCCGGAGCTTCAGATTGCTTTCGCGGTGAACGGAATCCCCGATAGCGGATCACCGCTAAACCGCCATGGCGCCGGAGCAGGCGACGCTCTGCTGCTTACCCGCCCGATCGGGAGCGGTGTGCTCTTCGCGGCGCATATGCAGACGCTTGCGGATGGTCGAAACGTGGAGCACGCCCTCGACCTCATGCGACAGGGCAACGCCCGGGGGGCGCAGGTGGCCCGGCGCTGTGCGGCCACCGCGCTTACGGACGTGACCGGCTTCGGGCTTGCCGGCCATCTCGCCGGCATGCTCGGTGAGGAGCTTCAGGCGGATCTTGCGCTGGAGCAACTGCCGCTCCTGCCCGGGACGCGAGAACTTCTCGCGGCGGGTGTGCGCAGTACGCTGCACGGGGCCAACCGTGAAGCGATGGCGTCGCGAGTCGAAGCGGCGGGAGTTTCAGTAGCCGAAGAAGCCCTGCTCTACGATCCGCAAACCAGCGGCGGACTGCTGATGGCCGTCCCGGAGCCGAGAGCGGAGGAAGCGCTGGCGCTCCTTGCACAGGACGGCCCGGGAGCGGCACTCATCGGCAGGCTGCGTCGCCGGGAGGCCGGCGCGCCTTCAATCCGGCTGCTGGGCGCCGGCTGAGTCGGCGTCAACCGGAGAGAAACTGGCGGATCCGATCACGGTAGCTGCGACTGACTTTGAGCTGTGCGCCGCCTTCGAGATTGAGCAGGTACTCCCCATTGTTGAGGGTCTGGGCTCCGGTGATCACCCGGCCGTTTACGATGGTGGAGCGGTGCACACGCAGAAAGACCGCCGGATTGAGCATCTCTTCAAGCTGCTTCATGGTGATGCGCATGATGTGCGTTTCCCCCGCGGCGTGGATGCACATGTAGTCGCCGGCCGCGTCCACCCAGGTGATGTCGGCGACGCGGATAAACTGGATGTCGCTGCCGTCCTTTACCGTGATCCGTTCGGGCCAGGACGCGTCGGAACCACCGCGCTCGGCCAGGGCCTCTACGCCGGCCGCGCTCTCGCCGGTCATACTCATGATCAGCTTCACGAGCTTTTCCTTGCCGGCACTGCTCGAGTTCTGTTCCCGCTGCTGAACGGCGCGCTGCACCGCCTCCTGCAGTCGTTCCTCGTCGATGGGCTTGAGAACATAGTCAACGGCGTGCACCTTGAAGGCGTCCACGGCGTACTCGTTGTAGGCGGTCACGAAGACCACCATGGGCATGTCATCGCCCTGCAGTCGCTCCACAACTTCAAAGCCGTCCATACCCGGCATCTGGATATCGAGGAAAAGCAGGTCCGGCTGGTGCTGGGCAACGGCAAGCAGGGCTTCTTCGCCATTACCGCACTCAGCGACGACTTCCACCTCGGAAAGCTCGGCGAGACGCAGGGACAGGCCCCGGCGCGCTAGCTGTTCGTCATCGACTATCACTGTGTTCAGGGTACTCATGCGGCCTCCTTGGTCGCGTAGGCGACGGGCACGCGGATCGTGATTGTCAGCCCGTGAGGTTCCGTGGTGGTGAGGCGGAAGCTCTGCTCCTCGCCGTAGATTTCCGCAAGCCGCTCCCGGGTGTTGGCAAGACCCACGCCGCTGCCCTTGGGCAGACGACCCTGGCGCAGATCGAGACCGGGTCCGTCGTCGGCCACGATGAGTTCGAGGCGCTCCCGTTCAATGCTCGCCGTAACCGCGATGGATCCGCCGTGAATCGATTGGGATACGGCGTACTTGATGGAATTCTCGACCAGCGGCTGAAGCAGGAGCGACGGCATGAGCGCCTGGCGCGCGCCCGGGGCGATGGAAAAATGCAGCGTGAGACGTTCGGCAAAGCGCACCTTCTCGATGTCGAGATAAAGCTTCAGGGACTCGATCTCCTCTTCGACGGTCACCTGCTGCATGGGGTCGTTGTCCAGCGAATAGCGCAAAAAGCGGGACAGCTTCATGACCATGCTGTTGGCAAGCTGCGTGTCCTTATCGAGGATCAGCGTTGATATGGCGTTCAGTGTGTTGAACAGGAAATGCGGATTGAGCTGGTAGCGCAGCATCTTGAGCTGCGCCTCATGGGCCATGGAGCTGGCCTTGAGGTAGCGCTGCTTCTCTTCCTGGCTGACGATGTAGTACTTGATACCGAAGTACAGCGTGCTCCAGACGAGCATGATCGACACGGCGGAGATGGAGTTCTCGAAGTAGTTGGTCAGCCGTGGCCCACCGGCGCTGCTGTATTTTTCGAGCTCCTCCGGGAACAGATTGAAGAAAACTACCGATCGGCAAAGAATCCAGGAGACGCCGGCGCAGTAGGAGGCGCCGAGAATAGTGAAGGCGCGCATGCCGATGGTCCGCTCCCAGGTGACCTGATACACCCAGCGCAGGGCGAGGGTGATGAGCATGCCAATAAAGGCCACGATGGGCAGATAGATGTAATAGCGTTCCGGCGGCTCTCCCCATACGAGGATGCCGAGGGAGAACGTCGCGGCCCAGCTGCTCCACCCCCCGAGCTGCAGGAGCCAGAAAAGGCGGCGCTTGTCATCGATAACGCGCTCGATGTCCATCGACGCATTATAGATAGAGAATGCCGAAGAAGGTCGCCATGGCGCGGGCGTTCAACGCAAATACCTGGCGTTTCGACGCGCGAGGGCCAGAATGAAGTTGTCAGTCTTCGTTCAGGAAAGCACCGATGGTGTCGCGGCCCATGCGATAGCCCACCCATTCTTCCATGCGCTCGGCGCCCTTCGCCTCGTAAAACTCGATGGAAGGTGTGTTCCACTTGAGCACGTTCCACTCGTAGCGCCCGCAGCCTTCGTCCCAGGCGATGCGCGCCACGGCTTTGAGCAGTGCCTTGCCTGCGCCTTCACCGCGGGCATCCGGAGTCACGTAAAGGTCCTCCAGGTAGATGCCGTGCTTCCCCAGCCAGGTCGAGAAGTTGTAAAAGTAGATCGCAAAGCCCAGGGGTGCGGCCGGCGCTGCTCTATCGGCCGGTCGTTCGCAGATGAGACCAAAAACACGCGGATTTTCGCCGAAGAGAGCGGATGCCAGGTCGTCCTCTGTGGCCAGCACCGCGTCGGGTTCACGCTCGTAGACGGCAAGCTCTACGATGAAACGGCGGATGGTGGCCACGTCCTCGACTGTGGCGGGGCGTATGTGAAAGTTATCCACGGCGTAGGGTCCTTAGGGCGAGTCCCAGTTGCGGGTCATTTCCAGGTACAGGAACGATGCGGTCCAGGTTATCAGCACAAAGCCGACCAGGGACTCGAGGCCCACGAGAAACCGCAGCGGGCCGATGGGCTCGATATCACCCAGGCCAAGCGTCGTATACGCGGTGAAGGAGAAGTAGATGCTGCCGCCGAGATCGCTTTCATAGTTGCCCCGGAGGCTGCCCCAGGCTTCACCGCGGTCCATCAGAAAGTACGAAAAGCCGAAGATGCACACCTCGATCACGTGCGCCGTCAGGGCGGCAAGCACGCCAACAACGATGCGGAAGCGGTGGCGGATACGCAGCCTGGGCATCAGCATCGTGAACTGGAACAGAAACTCATAGTGAATGATCACGACGAGCGCGATGATCGCAGCGTTTACCAGAGAAATGGCGAGCATGGGCTACTGAATCCGCGGTGGCCTCGCCATTCTACTAACTGATACGGGGCCGCGACACGCCGGAGCGATCCGGCTTGCTCCACCACCGAGGCTGTGTTGATATCGGACAGCGATTCTAAAGAATGCGCTCCGGCGGAACGTCGGGGCGGGATAAGATCAGCATCGAAGCACCCATCGAAGCAGGCGGCGGAGCACGAAGATGATCGAGATGATGAATTTCGAGGCTCGGGACACGGTTGGCTGGCGCATCGAAGGCAAGGTGACGGAAGACGATATGGAAGCGGTCCTCGCCGCGCTTCGGGATGCCATCGAGGCGTCTGATCAAGTCAGCGTGTACCAGGAGATTACCGATTTCTCCGGCATTGAGTGGGAGGCCATCGAGGAAAAGATGGAGTTTTTGCGTGAGTTCGGCCTGCGTCATTTCCGCAAAATAGCCGTGGTTACGGACACGCGCTGGATGCAGACGGTAATTGGTTGGGAAGACCGTCTGTTTCGCAGCATCGACATGCGTGCCTTCAGCACCGATGACCGCAGTCGCGCCCTGAGCTTCCTGGCCTATACCGGCGAAGGCGAGGATAACGCCAGCTCGAGGTCAAACACCGATTGAAGAGACCCAGGGCGAACGTTTGATGTTGGTAGCAAGCTTGCGGAGGCTCCCGGGAGCCGCTCTTTACGCTCTTAAGCTGTTTCCCTGCCCCGGCGTGGCAGCCGCGACACCACGTCGGAGCACGCTGCTGCTCCTACTGGCGGTCAGTTCTGCGCTCAGTGGCTGTGCGTCCATGAGTGTCGAGGAATGCCTGGTCGCCGATTGGGAATCGGTCGGTCTGGAAGACGGTACGCGGGGCCGCGGCGCGGACGGTATTGCCCGGTATCGGGAGGCCTGCGCGAAGGCCGGTGTGACCCCTGATCTGTCGGCTTATGAAAAAGGACGTAAGGCTGGCCTGGTCCAGTTTTGTCGACCGGCCAGTGGCTATGAATTTGGCCGCAAGGGCGGTAGCTATGCCGGGGTCTGTCCGGCTGAAACTGAGGGTGAATTCCTCGTCGCCTACAACGAGGGCCGCGAATACTACGATCTCGAGCAGGCCGTGTCCCAGGCAGAGAGCGCGGTCACCAGTGGCGAATACAGCCTCCGGGCGGCGCGCAAGGACCTCGACAAGGGTGAACGCAGGCTTGATAACGATTCCCTTAGCGCCGACCAGCGCAGCAAGATCGAGAAAAAGAACCGCGAGCTCGCCACGCGGATCGGGCGTCTTGAAGCGGAGCAGAGCCAGCTGCTTATCGAGCTCGGGGAGCGTCGCGAGCAGTTGCGCGTCTACGAGAGCGATCGCGACTAGCCTGCGTATCTCGCCGCTGCAACGCACTATCTCTCGCTGGCTCTCGCTGGCTCTCGCTGGCTCTCGCCGAGACTTCCAAATATCGGTGAGGTATGCCGGCTAGCTGCCGGCCTCACCGACCGACCTGATCGTACGAATAACGACGTCACTACAGGTCTTGTCCATACAGACTTCGTCGGAGCGCTGATCTTCGCCTAGCGTGGCGCGTACCATCAGCGACATCTTACGGGGTATCCGCGATGACTCTGCAAATTGGCGCGGCCATGATCGTGGCGGCGCTACTCTTTGGCGGCATGGTGCTGTATTCCTTCGGCTTTGCGGCGTTCCTATTTACGAGCCTGCCCGCCGACGACGCCGGTGCGTTGCTACGCCGCGCTTTCCCTCATTTCTACACCTGGGTCATCGCTACCGCGCTCGTTGCCGCCTTACTGCAGCTGGGAACCGACTCCACGAGCCTTGCGCTGCTGGCCACCGTGGCTCTCACAACCGTGCCGACGCGACAGCTTCTTATGCCGGCCATAAATGCTGCCACCGATGCCGGCGACAGGAAGCGTTTCAATCGCCTCCACGGTTTTTCGGTCGTGATCACCCTGTGCCACATCGCCGCCGTGGGCTATGTGCTGCTGCGGTTCCTAGGCTGAAGCGCGGCGCCATGTTTTGCCACCACGGGGGCCGGACGCCGTGAGCCGCTCCGGCCCGCGACCCTACACACGCACGCGCAAACCCGAGCCTTGCGAGGGCACGGAGGACTGGATTATCTGGGCGGCCTGGGCCGATCGCGTCAGCTTCGATGAGATTGAGGCACGTACGGGTGCGTCCGAAGCCGACGTGATCCGGCTTATGCGCAAACGGCTGAGAGCGTCCAGTTTTCGCCGCTGGCGCACTCGCGTGAGCGGGCGCGGTACCAAGCATCAGAGCCGCTTCGCCGAGCGGCGCCGCTCGGCCAGCGGGAAGGATTGGATGGACTCGATCGAATGAGCTTTGCCCCGCCAGGGCGATGCAGCTTGCTACCATAGCGCCGGAAATTTGAAGGTTCGGGTGGCGACGTGAGCAACGGGGAAGCTGAAGCGCTGACGATCGAGGCGCGCGGACTGCGCTTTCCCGCCACCGCCCGGGGCGACGGGCCCCTCGTGCTGCTGTTGCATGGTTTTCCCGATAGTTATCGAAGCTTTGATCACCAGCTTCCCATGCTCGCGAACGCGGGCTATAGAGCCGTGGCGGTGAGCATGCGCGGCTACGATCCGGGTAATCAGCCCGCGAACCGTGATTACTCGCAGGGTGAACTGGCTGCCGATACGATCGCCCTTGCCGACGCGCTGTCCAGCGAGCCGGTGCATCTGGTGGGGCATGACTGGGGTGCTGCGGTGGGCTACACGGCGGCGGCGATAGCGCCCGAGAAATTCAGAAGCCTGACGACCATGGCCGTACCCCACTCCGGACGCTTCCTCGTCGATATGCGCCGCCATCCCCGGCAGCTGCGCCTATCCTGGTACATGGGGTTTTTCCAGCTACCCGCTGTTCCCGAGCGTGTCGTGCGACGCCGCGACTTCGCCTTCCTGCGCTGGCTGTGGAGCAAGTGGAGTCCTGGCTGGAATTACTCGCGTGATGATTTCGCTCCGGTAGCCGCATGCTTCGCGCAAACGGAGGTCGTGGAATCTGCCCTGGCCTACTACCGCGCCGCGGTGGACGTGCCTGCGCTTTTCGGGATTGGTCGCGCTCCGGCCATACTCGACGTCCCCGTGCCCACGCTGGCCATGACCGGAGCGGATGATGGCTGTATTTCAAGCGAGGTGTTCGAAGCTATGAGCCAGCCGGGGGATTTTTCCAAAGGACTGAAAGTGCAGCGCATCGAAGGCGCCGGACATTTCCTGCACCGCGAACGACCGGAAGTTGTAAACGCCGCGCTGCTCGACTGGGTAAGGAACCATGGCTGAAGCGCAGCTGACCCTACCCTTCGACGCGGGCAGCGATCCGTCTTCGGAAAATCGCAAGGTGAATCCGAAAACCGTGGCGACGAAGAGAGGGGAGACCGGGGACTGCGCTGCGCCGCAAGCCCCCACGCTCGATCGCACAACGATCAGCGTAATCGTGCTGCGAGAGGTCGATCGCGCGCTGGCCCGCTATCCCGAATGGACCCATCCCTTCGCTGGACTGGATTTCAATCGGGCCCGGCGCAGCTACGGCCAGGCGCACCGCGACGGTCGGATTGTGATCTCCACCGTATTCTTCGGAACCTCTGCTCTCGATGATCTGGAGGACACGGTCCGACACGAAATCGCTCACCTCGTAGTGGGCATCGACGCCCGGCACGGGCCCCGCTGGCGCCGGGTCGCCCGCGCCCTGGGCGCTGTGCCCCGGGCCTCGGGTCGCTCGACCTGCGACAGCCTGAATGAACGAATGGACGACGCACCCTATACCCTCGTGGCCGTTCTGGTATCGGGAGAGGAATGCGAAGTGAAGTCGGTTTACCGGCGCTCACGGCGCTATCAGGACTACCGCCTGGGCGAGCGGGGCGCGCACTACCGCTACCGGGGCGAAAGCGTGTTACGGTTTGAATTCCGGGAGCGACGCCGCAGCGTGGCGGCAGGAGAGCGCTAAAGGCTGGAGAGACTAGGGGGTGTCCGCGAGTTCAAAAGCGCCGGCTACGATCACCTCTATCTGCACTGCGGCGGCCGTATCGTTTCGCCAGTACCAGCCGTGCGTGCCATCGAACAGCGCCGTGAACTTTCCCTCCACGGCATCTGAATTTCCCAGGGAGTAACTTTCGAAGTAGCCGCTCGTGTCCCCCGTCGGTTCACCGTGCATATCGAAATGCACAACGTCCGAAGCGATCCAGCGGAACGACGCGCGCTCGCCTTCGGCCATACGCAGTTTGAATTCGGTGCCTTCGCCGCTTTCCAGTGTGATGGTGGTGTTCGCGCGGGAACTGCCCGATCCGGTGGGGACCGCCGCGCTCTGCGCCCCGGGTGCCTCTGCCGCTTGCGAGAGTTGCAGCAAGCCGAGCGCGCGGCCCGCACCGGTAGGGTCCACGCCGTACTCGGCGGGCAGTACGACGGCGACGGCGACGGCACTGCCAAGGACCAGCGCGATCATCGATGCCCGCAATACCTGGCTGTGTTCGGTTGCCGCGTCCATGTCAGGTCTCCAGGGCAAAGCCCGCAAGTTGATAGATGATAAGCACCACGCCAGCAGTCATAAGCAGCGTGTTAGTAAGCCAGGAGGCCCGGCTGAAGGATGCTTGTTCGCGCCAAAGGCCGGTCACGACCAGCATCAGGCTCAGGGCCAGGAGCTGGCCCAGTTCCACGCCGCCGTTGAATGCCAGAAGGTTGCCGAACAGGTTGTCTCGGGGGAGGTCAAAATCCTGCAACTTTGTGGCGAGCCCAAGACCGTGAATGAGTCCGAAGCCGAGTACCATCGATCGAGGGTTCGGCCTGAAACCGAGCAGCGACCTAAAACCATCGAGGTTGTCGAATCCCTTGTAGACCACGGACAGTCCGATGATGGCATCGACGACGTAGGCATTGGCTTCGACGCCCGCGAGAACTCCCAGAAGCAGGGTCGTGCTGTGGCCGATCGTGAACAGCGTCACGTACACGAGCACGTCTCGCATGCGGTCGAGGAGGAACACCACGCCAAAAAGAAACAGCAGGTGGTCATAGCCCGTGACCATGTGCTTGGCGCCGATGTAAAGAAAGGGCCCGATCTGCAGTCCTTCAACACCGGTAAGGAAACTGCGCGTGCTGTCGTCGACACCGTGAGCGCCGGCGTCGCCGCTAAACAGCAGGCCGAGAATCGGGACGAGCCAGTACGCGCAGCGCGCCGCTCCGTTCAGTCGGTCGAAGTACACCAGCGTTCGCATCCGGAGTCAGGCCGCGCGTGGATCCTCGGCATCCGAATGAAGCGATTTCCCCGGGGTAAAGTGTATGAACTTGCACCCGTGCGGCGCTGACGGCAGATGCCAGATGCCCCGGGGTACCACGAAGGCGCTTCCGGCCTCCGCCACGTGGCGTGATGGACTTTTGGAATCCAAGAGCGTGATTTCAAAGCGCCCATCGATGATGAGGAAGAACTCGTCCGTGTCCGGGTGCATCTCCCACACCGGGGAGGTGCCGGTGATATCGCACATGCCGAAGTGATTCTCATTGAAGTCCAGAAGCTTCAAGAAGCTGCCCTGGGCGTGTTGCGACAGGGCCTGCTGAATATTGATGACTTCCACTGGGCGTTGTCTCCCGAAGTTAGGGGCGCGGCGGGCTGTTATGTACCGCCTGGGCCAGAGTATGGAATACGGCGCACCGCGCGCCAGCGCTGCGCGGATTCAGATGTCTTCGAAGTCTCCTCCGCGGCCGTGGCCGCTCGCAAAGCGCGTGGCGCCGGCCACGGTCTCTCCCGACCTCAATGTCGCCAGCCCCAGGCGAGCCTCGTTCGCCATGGCCTCATCAAAGCTGAGGTCCCACTGCTCCATCGCCGACCGGCGATCACCGCGCATGCAATTCTGGGGGAAGCGGGCGATGTTCCGGGCGAGCTCCAGGGCCCGCGCGACGGATTCTCCGGTGGGGACCACGCGATTTGCCAGGCCCATGGCCTGTGCCTCCGGTGCTTCCACTCCCCGTCCCGTCAGGATCATATCCATGGCATGGGAATGGCCAATCAGCCGCGGCAGCCTCACGGTGCCTCCATCCACCAGCGGGACACCCCAGCGGCGGCAGAACACGCCCATTACCGCGTCTTCTTCCACAACGCGCATATCGCACCACAGGGCCAGCTCAAGCCCACCGGCCACGGCGTAGCCACTCACCGCCGCTATCACCGGCTTTTCCAGGCGCAGATAGGACGGTCCCATGGGAGCGCCTGCGTCATGATGATCGATCGGCGCCTCCGGTGCTTCAAGGAGTTCGACGTTACCCTCGCTCACCGCCTTCAGGTCGGCACCGGCGCAGAACGTGCCATGGGCGCCTGCGAACACGGCGACGGAGAACTGCGGATCCTTATCAAAGTCGACGAAAATCTCAGCGAGGCGTCGTGCCGTGTGCGGATTGACGGCATTGCGAACGTCCGGTCGATTCAGGGTGACGAGCAGAACCTCCCCATGCGCTTCGCTGGTAACCGTGTCCATGACTCTGTCTCCTTCTAGCGCGCTTTGGCACTCAAGAATATTAAGCGCACGACCCGCTCAGATAGCGCGTTGCCGCCCATATCGATGTGCGTGCTGCCGCCAAGGGCGGGCACTCCTTCGTCGCCAAGCGTGAGAACGGCCTGCGACTCACCGGCTCGCGACTGTCCGCAGGGCATGGCGTCAGGAGAAGGAAGCGATCTGCTCCAGAGGCTTCTTGAGCGTTGCGGCCCTGGGAATCGCCGCGTCCTCCGCAGGATAGCCCACGACCAGCAGAATGTACGGACGCTCATTTACCGATCGGCCGAGAATCTCGCTGAGGAACTTCATGGGATTGGGCGTATGCGTCAGCGTTGCGAGGCCGGCCTCGTGGAGCGCCGCGATCAGAAAACCTGTCGCGATGCCCACTGATTCGGGTACGTAGTAGTTCTTGGTTTTCTCGCCCCTTGTGTCGAGCCCGTAGCGCTCGGCAAAAATCGCGATGAGCCATGGCGCGGTTTCAAGAAACGGCTTGTGCGCGTCCGTGCCCAGCTTGTTCAGGTCCGCAAGCCAGGTGTCTCCGGCCTTGCCACCGTAAAATTCCTGCTCTTCCTTCTCCGCGGCGCGGCGGATCTGTCGTTTTTTCTCCGGATCGCTCACACAGGCAAAGTGCCAGGGCTGGTGATTCGCGCCCGACGGAGCGGTGCCGGCGGCGCGAAGACACGTTTCGATGACCGACCGTTCCACGGGACGGTTGCTGAAATGACGCACCGAATGTCGCGTCCTGATCGAGGCGTAAAAGGCTTCAGCGCGGCGTAGGCTTTCTTCCTCGTCCAGTGCTTCCCGACCGGGGAGAGGGATGGGGTCGTAGTTGTAGTCCAAGGCATTTACCTCCGATTTCTGGGCCAAGCTGGCCAATCATGCCTACGCTACCTAGTGTCAACTCCGCGGATAGCGTCGTACGCGGGGTGGAGACTAGCGCAATCGGCACCGACCTTGGGATGTGGTCGTAAGCCACTGCGTAGGTCGTCGGACTCCAAGCGACCTGGATCAGTAACGGGTTTGGGCAAACTCATCGAGCCCTGGGCGTATCCTCACTTGCCTGTAGCCCTCCCGTCAGCTAGCGTCGCGCTCGGACATTACGTCACCGCGCCAAAGAGGAAGATCATGGGGAAGAGAAACAGCGCCGTCACCTTGAGTGATAGCGCAGATGTCAAGCAGTCTCTGGATCAGATCTCAAAAGCCGTCGCCGGTTTCTACAGCGATGCAATCGATCCCATGGGCGAGCGCTTCGCCTACGCCCGCGGGCAGAATGCCGGCGAGATCAGCGGTCCTCCGATTGTTCTCATGCTGGGTAACCACTCTTCCGGAAAATCGTCGTTC
>JBCDIW010000008.1:0-226068 GCA_038748515.1 Pseudomonadota bacterium | reverse complement strand
GAGAAGGAGTTTCCCATGATCGATCCACCCGCGGTCAGCACCATCCACGCCATCCTGGATCGCCATGGCCTGGTGAAGCGACGCAGGCGTCGCCGCCATAAAGCTCAGGGCACTCCGCTCAGTGACGCCCAGTCGCCCAACGAGCTCTGGTGCGCCGACTTCAAGGGGCAGTTCCGCCTCGGAAACAAGCGCTACTGCTACCCGCTGACAATCACCGACTACCACTCGCGCTATCTGCTCGCCTGCGAAGGCCTGGAGTCCGTCAAGGAAGGCGGCTCGTTCGCGGTTTTTGAGCGGGCATTCAAGGACTTCGGTCTGCCCGCGTCTATTCGGACCGACAATGGGGTGCCCTTCTCATCGCCCCATGCCCTGTTCGGCCTGAGCAAGCTCTCCGTCTGGTGGCTGCGCCTGGGCATCCGCATCGAACGCATTAAGCCAGGTTGCCCACAGCAGAACGGCCGCCACGAGCGCATGCACCTGACGCTCAAGAAGGAAGCCACTAAGCCAGCAAGCTACAACTTCCTTCAACAGCAAGAACGCTTCGACAACTTCATTGAGGGTTACAACAATGATCGGCCGCACCAGGGCCTCGGTGGCCTCTATCCCGCTGAGGTATACACACCCTCAGCTCGGCCGTTCTTCCACCCTGAGCAGCCTGAGTATCCCTGCCACGAGCGCATCATCAAAGTCACTCAGTGCGGCCGCATCTGCATCGGCCGACGCAAGATCAACCTCAGCACCGTGTTTGCCGGGCAGTTCGTAGGCGTCCGGGAGGTTGCCGACGACGTCTGGCTCGTCAGCTTCATGGAGTATGATCTGGGATTCTTCGACAGAACAGTGAACCGAGTAGAGCCCGTAGGGGTGAACCCCTTCGCTCTTAAAGTGTTACCCATGTCCTCGGAATAAACTGTTACCCATGTGCCAGGAAAGCACCGGAATAAAATGGAGCTGGCGAGAGGAATCGAACCCCCGACCGGCTGATTACAAATCAGCTGCTCTACCTACTGAGCTACGCCAGCGTCGCGAAGGGCCGCGAGGATAGAGGAAGGGGTGCAGGGATTCAATCGCCGTCCCATCGCGAGGCTGCTGACTCGCGCCCGTCGCCGTCGATCAGTGTCATCTCCCAACGCTTTTTTGCCGAGCGTACTTGCTGCTTGGATTAGCGCCAGGGTTCGCTAAAGTGAGCTCATCAGGATGAGGAGTGCACTATGGCATCACGTAGTCGTCGGGCCTTTCTCAAAGGGGCGAGTCTCACCGGCGCCGCCCTGCTGGCCAGCACGCCGGAGACCCACGCAGACCACGCCGATTCGCCGGACTCGAAGTCACCACTTGAACACGACCTTCTGCTATCGGTGGCGCGGGTCGTATTGCCATCGGAGCTCGGTGATAAGGGCATCGCCAGCGTGGTCAATGCTTTCCAGACATGGCTGTCTGAATACGACCCGGTACCGGAACTCATGCATCCCTACGGCGAGGCAGTCCCCGGCTATGGTCCGCCGGATCCGGCACCACGATGGCAGGCGCAGCTTGATGCCATGCAGATTGAATGCGAGAAGCGCTTTGCTGTGAGCTTTTTATCTGCGAACGACGAACAGCAGAAGACCGTGATTCTCTCGCGGCTCTCGCAAAGCGGCGACCGGGACCTGAGCGCACCCCTGAGTGCGCAGCACGTGGGCGTAGGATTGCTGGCCTATTACGTGGGCACATCAGCGGCGATTGATCGATGCTATGGCCGCCGTATTGCGAAACTAAGTTGTCGTGGACTGCCAGGGTCCGAGGAGATCCCGGTACAGCTGTCATGAGCAATGTCACCTCCATCGAAACCGACGTGCTCATTATCGGTGCGGGTATCACCGGGACGATGGTCGCGGCCAAACTATCCGAAGAACGCGATGTGAATATTCTCGTCGTAGAGGCCGGGGAGCAGACCACGCCCCTCGATGAGCGTTTCGCCATGCGCGAGCGCTTCCTGAAGTATGGGGATAACCCCTGGAAACGGGACCGCGTGCCGACTCACGATATGCCGGTAGGTGCTAACTCTCCAGCAATGAGTATTGGTGGCTGGGCCATGCACTGGGGTGCGGTGGTGCCGAGATTCTCGCCGGAGGACTTTCGCCTGAAGAGCATCTACGGTGTGCACGATGACTGGCCCATTGATTACGACGACCTTGAACCCTACTACGAGGACGCGGAGCGTCGAATCGGCTCTGCTGGGGAGCAGGGCCCGCCCGAAATGGACGCGCGACGAGCGCCCTATCCCCTGCCTGCCATGCCCTTGAACTGGAGTCTTGCGCGACTGAAGACGATAGGAGAAAGCGCCGGGATTCCCTTCGTTGCCAATCCAATTGCGAAGAATACAGTGGCCTATGATGGCCGTAGCGCGTGCCTGCGCTGCGATACCTGCGGCATCTGTCCAACGGGTGCGAAATATTCACCGGAGTACACCCTGCAAGCTCTTCTCGACCGCGGCAAAGCAACGCTGCGCAGCAGGACCCTGGTACGGCGTCTCGTGGTGGACCCGGTTTCCGGGAGGATTTCGCACCTGGAGGCGTTGGATCGCGACCGCAATGAAGCGCTGCGGATCAAGGCTACTTCCTTCGTTCTGGCCACGGGATACGTATGGTCGCCCCATTTGCTTCTGCTCTCTGCCGATAAAGAGCATCCGAAGGGACTTGCGAATTCGTCGGGCCTTGTCGGCAAGCACATGAGCTGGCACTGGCCCACCTACGGCAATATTTCGCTGCCCCTACAGTTATACCCGGGAGAGAACGATCACCACTCCGTGGTGTCCTGGTCGTTCCAGCGCAAACGGGATCTGGGTAAGTTTCTGCGCCACGATCTGCGTATCTGGAATTCCACGCAGGGGCTGGAGCCGCGCCTTCGCGACGACAGTGGTCGCATGCTTGTCGGCGACGACATGCTCAGAGACTGGCGTGCGCGAACGAATGGAAATGGCGCGGCAACCGTGCGTGGCTACTACGAGGTTGTGGGCGCCAAAGACAGCGGCATTACGCTGAGTACCCGTAATCGCAACCAGTGGGGTGATCCTCTCCCCGAGATCAATTTCCGGGAGAGCCAGGTCTCCCGGGATCTTCGCAATCACTCCGTCGCCAGTCTCGGCAGCGTCTTTGCACGCATCGCACGAGCGGGCGACGGCAAGGTGATACGCGATGCCTACGTCAACCAGCTCTACGATCACCCGGGAGGCGGATGTCGCATGGGCGATGATCCCGCTACCAGCGTGACGGACTCCTACGGCAGGACTCACGATCACGAGAACCTGTTTGTGGTGGGCGCGCCGACAATGGTGAGTGCGGGATGCAACAATGGCACCCTTACCTATTCCGCATTGTCCCTTCGTTCTGCCGAAAAGATCGGGGAGGCGTTTCCCAGGCTGGCGTAAGCGGCGCCTGCTAGTCTTGCTCGGCGGCCTGCAGAAGCGTCTCCGTCAGCTTGTCGATGGACCAGGAGTCCGCACGCTGACTCGGCGGGTAGGCGCTGAAGGTCTGCAGAAAGCGCGCCATGACGGCGGAGCCCAGATACATCCGTGCCGCTTTATCGATGTACCAGTCCCAGTAGGTGTTGGAGTTGTGATCCGCGCGCTCGAAGGGGTCGCGCCTCAGATGAAACAGCTTGGGGAGGCGCAGCGTGACAAAGGGCTCAGCCCACAGCGCCATGGTCTGGGCCCGGTTTTCCGCATACACCAGTTTCCAGTCGCCGACTCGCACGGCAACCGGCGCCGAGAGATCGTTCAGGTAAATGAACTCCTGCCGCGGACCGCGCTCCGCTTCGCCCGTGAGGTAGGGAAGAAAGTTGTAGCCGTCGAGATGCAGCTTCGCATTCTTGCTGCCAATCCGCGTGCCTTCGAGCAGCCTCTGCTTGAGTGAGACGTCGCCGGCCGCCGCCGCCAGGGTGGGCATCCAGTCAAGATGGGACATGATCTCGGTGGAAATCTGTCCGGGTTCTATCTCCCCGGGCCAGCGAACCATAGCGGGCACGCGGTAGGCGCCTTCCCAGTTTGAATTCTTCTCACTGCGGAACGGCGTGATACCGGCGTCGGGCCAGGTGTTGTAGTGGACGCCGTTATCCGTGGAATAGAACACGATCGTATTATCCGCAATGCCGAGCTCATCGAGCTGATCCAAAAGTTCACCCACCAACTCGTCATGCGCCACCATCACGTCGTTGTAGAAACCCTGCCCGGACTTGCCCTTGTGCTTGTCGGCTCGATGTGTGCGGAAGTGCATGCCCGTGGTATTGACCCAGGCGAAGAAGGGCGTGTCTTCGGTCGCCGCCCTGTCGATAAAGGTCTTCGCTGCGCTTACAAACTCTTCGTCGGCGGTTTCCATACGCTTGCGGGAGAGGGGCCCGGTGTCTTCGACGCGCCCGTCTGCGAAGGAGCGGATTACGCCGCGCGGCCCGAATTGCTGGCGGAACCACGCCGCTTCCGGGTAGTCCTCGTCCTCGGGTTCTTCTTCGGCATTGAGGTGATAGAGATTGCCGAAGAACTCGTCGAAACCGTGATTGGTGGGCAGAAACTCGTCCTTGTCCCCGAGATGATTCTTGCCGAACTGTCCCGTCGCGTAGCCCAGGGGTTTCAACACTTCCGCCAGGGTGACGTCGCGGTCCTGGATCCCCAGGTCCGCTCCGGGAATGCCGACCTTCGACATGCCCGTGCGCAGCGGCGACTGCCCGGTGATAAAACTGGAGCGACCCGCGGTGCAACTCTGGTCGCCGTAGTAATCGAGAAAACGCACACCCTCATCGGCGATACGGTCGATGTTGGGCGTGCGATAGCCCATCAGCCCGTCGCTGTAGGCGCTGATGTTGCTGATTCCTATATCGTCGCCCCAGATGACGAGAATGTTGGGGCGTTCGGCGGCGTGCGCCGTCACTGCCAGGAGCAGCGCGATCGCTGCGCTCAGCAGACGCAATGTGAAGCTGGGTGAGGACATCGGCTATTTTCCTTATCTGGCGCGCGACGGAGATGAAAGTGTATCCGGCCTGGCGGAACCTGGCACTAAACACGACACATCGCCCTCTCTCTCAATAACGCGTCGATCAGGTCCCCGGGCGCGGCGCGCTGGGCCGGTCGAACGCCAGGGAGAACGGTAGGAAGAAAACGCCGAGTACGATCGCCACGGATTCGGCGAGCGCGGCATAAGCGCGGTATAGGCGCGGTATAGAAGGCGGAGACCGTCAGGGGCAGCGGCGGCTCAAGCTGACCGATCTACTGCACCCACAAAGAACGCCGATCGGCCAGATGCGGAGGAGCCAGGGGGAAGGGCCCCCGGCGCAGCCCCCGGGCGGAAGAAGGCGTATCGCTTGCCGCCACCGGGCCGCAGACTCCGTCATTGAGCCACCCCAGCGCGCCGGCCGTGAGCGGGTCATCGCTCGTACCGAAGGCGCCGCGGAAGCTGTCCTCGACCTCACACAGCGTAAAGCGCCCGGTATCGGCAAGCCCCGTAAAAAAACCGCCAAAGCCGTCGCCATCGACGATTTCAAAGGCAACCAGGCGCATTCGGGTATCACAGCCACGCTGGTCAAAGCCGTACTGTCCCACCGCCTTGCCTAGGGTATCGCTTCCAATGAGAACGACCTCGACCTGCGGTGCAATGCTGTTGATCAGCGTCTCGCTGGCGGACGCGGTCGCCGCGCTGGTGAGAAAGGCAATGCGCAGTGGTGCTACGGACGAGCTCTGCGGTGAAAAGCGCACGATGTTATCTTCGCTCGAGCGCTTGTCGTTGTGCCGCACGCGATAGGCAATCTCACCGTCGGCGATGCTCCCCCCGAGCAGATCCAGAAAATCCTCGGCGACCGATACCAGCCCGCCTCCGTTGTAGCGCAGGTCTATGATGAAGTCCGTAATGTCGTCCCGGGCAAGATCAGCGAACACGTCCACCAGCGCGCTGGTTGCGGTTGCCGTGAAGCCGCGCAGGTGCACATAGCCCACGGGTGACAGACCGGGTCGTTCGAGGCGACGCGGCGCCAGCGCAAGGGGTGCCACGGGCAGCTCGGTCTTTTCGATATCGACCTCCAGGATCTCATCGTCGATCCCCAGCCGGAAGCCACGTCGTACACCTTCCTCGGAAGGTCCAAAAATGTCCTCCAGAGTGACTCCCTGCTCTTCGTACTCGCGCATGGTCACAAAGCCGTCGCCACGATCGACGGCACGGATCTCGGCGCCTCGCACAAAGCCCGCCGCGAAGGCCGTGCCATCTTCGTAGGCGTCGCTGATCAGGTACCGACCCTCAGCGTCAATACCAAAGCGGAAACCGAAGCCCACAAAAGCCCCGGTACCGAGACTGGCGTTGTCCTCGGCGACGGTGGTGAGAAAGGAAAAGCCCGGGTCCCGGAAGTCTTCGGCGAGGGGAGCGGTAAGCGCCGACAGATACTCCTGCGCGGTCGAGAAATCGGCGGGGTCAACGTTCGCCAACTCGTCGTACCAGAGATACCAGTCCTGGGCGACGTCCAATACAAAATCCTTCTGCGCGTCCACACCGCAGATATCGGCGGTGGGTGCAGTGGGCACTGCCAGCGAGGGCCCGGCTCCTCCACCGCCCCCGCCTCCGCCGCAGGCACAGGGCAGGAGTACGATCATCGCAATGGCGCATCGACCCAGGAGGCTTTTTGCCAAGGGACTGCAAGGTCCGGGGCCCACTTCCCCGGGTCGATGGAGCACGCTGGACATGATCGGAGGCACTACCGCCTAAGCTGGATTACTTCGACCAAGTATGACGATGGATCGTTCCCGGAGAAAGCGATCCGCTCCCTGGCGGGGTTTCACCGGGCAAGCACGAAGCTCTGCAAGTTGACCTGCGGCTCATCCCGAGTGAGAACATAGCTCTGTCGACGGCGCCCGTCCCGGTCGCTGCAGATGATCTCGTAGCGATCCCCTCCCGGCTCCGATCCGAACAACTCGGTGGCGAAAACCAGGTCGGAACCGCGGCTGAGATCGAACACCGCGAGCACGGTGATCTGATCAAGCTCGTGGCGGCGCGAATCGTGGGCCAGCGTCGGCGCCAGCCGCAGATCGAGCAGCTCGGCGGAACCTGCCGCGGAGTCGAGGGTGACGCCCTGGATCACGCGCTGGGCCAACTCGTCGTAGCGCGCGGCAAACTCGTCAGACGTCATCGGCGCGCCCGGAGCGAGGCTGCCGGCCAGCGCCGAAGGGCGGATTGCCAGAACCAGGTAGACCCGGCTGCCCACGAAGCGGAGGGTGGCATGCTGAGCCGGAAGCAGGTGCGCTTGAACGGCGTTTCCCAGGCATAGCGCTACCGCGAACACCAGGGCCCTCACAGTGAACCTCGAACACAGCGCTGGAAAAAGGGATAGCTGTCCGTCGCGAAGTAGTGATAGATGCCGTCGGGAAACTCCGGCGTAACGCCGAAGCGGCCGTTGCACTCATCGAGGTCACCGCTGCCCTCGACGTACTCCCAGTCATCCCTGAAGGTCCCGAGGTCATAAACGTCGGTGGACGGACGGTTTGCGGGCACGTCGCTCACCAGCTGATAGCTGCCCTGGACGACGACGAGCGATGAGCTGGCATCCAGCGCGTCGCTGTATCCGTAGCGCGCATAGATGGGAAAACCGTCCGTAGCCCAGCCGATCAAGGTCATCACCGTGCCGTCGGCCCCGACCTTCGCAAGAAATGCTTCCGGCATCCCGTGGTAGTGGTACGCGCCGTCCGGCTGCACGTGCGCGTTGTTGAAATCAACGCCAAAATCAAAGTGCGACTGGCCCAGGGCCTCTATTTCCCAGCTGCCATTCTGGCCGCCGACCAGGCTGCAGCTGGTTCCCGAATCATCGCAGGAACCCGCGGTCGCCGCGTCGATCTTGATGCCGTTGAGAACATAGCCCACGGGTCCCCGGGGACCGCCAAGCTCCGTGCGTTGATCTGTCAGCACCGGCAATAGGGTGAAGGCGGCGCTCACGCTCTGCTCAGTGATAACGTTGGGATTGCCAGGATTGGGAAAGCTGCCGACCTCGTGGTCCGGAATACCATTGGCCTCCAGCATCCGCTGTTCGCTGCAGGTCCAGGATGACTCGCTGGTGTAGCTGAGCGATTCCTGGGAGTTGAAGGTGACATCGCTGTAGTCGCAGAGCACGCCATCGGTGCTGACGCCATCTCCCGCCTGCTCATCGCCGGCGCTCTGCGGCTCCTCCTGGACGGCGGTCACCGGCGCTGAGTCGTCCTCCAACGTTGCTGTCGTGCCGGAATCTCCGCCTCCACCTCCGCAGGCCATCAGGGTGGACATCAGCACAGTAGCGCACACAGCCGTACGAATTGACATTGTGATTCCCCGGAATTCAGTCTCGACGCTTCTACGGGGATCGCTGGATAATCCGTCGCGAAGAAAACGGGAAAAGCTATGGCATCGTCTTCAGCAATCCGCCCACAAGCCGCACCGAGGAGCCCGTGCTGAAACTTCTCAAAGACCCGCTTCTCCATTTTGCGGCGCTAGGCCTGGTGCTTTTCGCGGCCTACCTGTCTGTCGATTCCACGAGACAGGTCGGGTCCGAGGTGGTGATAACGGCCGCCCAGCAACGGCAGACGGCAGCGGCCTTCGCCCGCGTCTGGGGGCGCGAGCCGAGCTCCGAAGAGCTGAAGGCCCTCCTCGACGACTGGCTCCGGGAAGAACTCGCGAATCGCGAGGCTCGATCCATGGGGCTTGCGCTCAACGATGTGGTCATCCGGCGACGCCTGCGTCAGAAATACGAGTCAGCCATGGAACAAATGGCCGCCTCTGTCACACCGTCGGAGGAAGCATTACACGGCTGGTACGAGAACAACGAAGCCAGCTACCGGCGGGATCCGGAATTTGCTTTCCGTCACCTGTTCTTCAGCGCAGACCGACGCAGAAACCCCTTCGACGACGCCGTACAGGTGCTCGCCACGCTCAAGGGACGATCACCCGCCGAGGTCGCAGGGCTCGGAGACGTGATCGCACTGCCAGCGGCGTTCGATCTTACGGCCCGCTCGGAGCTGGCCAACCGCTTCGGGACGATCTTCGCCGAGGCTCTGGGAGAGCAGGGTCTACGTCAATGGGACGGTCCCCTGGAGTCGGCGTACGGCTACCACCTGGTGTATCTGGAGCAAGCGATCCCGGCGCGTTTACCGGAATTTGCCACGGTGCGGGCCACTGTGCTGCGAGACTGGCGCAGCGCACACCTGGACCGGGCTCAGGATGCGCTGTACGACGAGCTGCTGCAGCGCTACAGCGTACGTTTTGAGCAGCCGTCCCAGGCTGGCGGCAGGTGATCATAGTCGCCGGCGCAAGTCCAGGATCAGCCTGGCGCGACGGGGGGCGACCGCTGTCCAGACCCTGGCCCCGGGCCGCTGCGATTGTGGGCCTGCTGTTGCTCAGCCTCTGCAGCAACGCCGGCGCCGATGTCTTTCGCCCCGCCTACCTGGAGCTTACCCAGGAGAGCGCCGAACGCTACTCCGTAATCTGGCGCGTACCCGCACTCCCGGATCAGCGTCGCCTGGCTGCGAGCCCGCGCTGGCCCGACCGCGTCTCTCGGGAGGAACCAGTGAGCGCCGCACTGCTGGGTTCAAGCTGGGAGGAGCGCTACAGCATCACCGCAAGCGGCGGTCTGACGGGCGAACAGATCACTATCGAAGGAGTGCTCGGCAGCGCCACCGACGTAATTCTTCGCATTCAGCGCCTGGACGGCACCACCCAGCTGGAACGCCTGAGCCCGGCAGCCGCCAGCTTCACCATTACCGAGTCGCCGGGCGCGAGCGAGATTGCCTGGTCGTACCTCGTGCTGGGGATCGAACACATTCTGGGCGGTATCGATCACCTGCTCTTCGTACTCGGACTCCTGCTCCTGGTCCGCGAGCTAAAGCGATTGGTGCTGACCATTACCGCCTTTACCGCGGCCCACTCCCTCACTCTCGCAGGCGCCACCCTGGGCTGGATCAGTCTTCCGGGGCCGCCCGTGGAAGCAGTCATTGCGCTGTCTATCGTGTTCGTTGCCGCCGAAATCATCTATCAGCAACGCGGCCAGGCCTCGATGACGGCGCGGGCGCCGTGGACCGTCGCCTTCGCCTTCGGCCTGCTGCATGGGCTTGGCTTTGCCGGAGCACTAGAGGAAGTCGGTCTGCCAGCGACTGCGGTCCCGATGGCCCTGCTCATGTTCAACGTCGGCGTGGAAATCGGACAGCTACTCTTCGTGCTGGCCTGTTCGCTGCCCATGGTGCTCCTGGCAAGGTTTGCGGCCGGGGTACTGCCCACGCTGCGCAGCGGTTTGGCGTACGGGATAGGAAGTATCGCGGCGTTCTGGACCATTGAGCGGATCGCCGCATTCACGCTCTAACATCCGCGCTCCAAAGCACAGCAATTGTCGATGCCGCCGACCCCGTACACACCCCCGAGCGCTCAGCCGGACGCAAGCTCCCGCACGGCGCGGTGTGCCTGTTCAATGGCGGCTTCGGTCATGGCATCGGACGCCGCATCGGTACCCGCTATGGCAATGTTGCCGATCCTCTGTCGTCCCTCGACCCAGGGCTGAAAGTTGGTCCAGCGTTCGGGGTAGAAGGCCACGTCGCCGCTATCGGCATTCACTGAGTAGGCGTAGCCGTGGGACCAGCGGTTCACCGTGATGCCGCGGATATCCCTCTCGTGATCGAAGCCACTCGCCCCGAACATGCGGGAGAGCTGGTTTCGGACCCGCGCCTCAAAGTCGGCAAACCCCGTCTCCAACAGCTGCCGGCGGCCCTCGCGGAACTGCTCCGCGGCGGGTAGGCCCGGCGCCGTCGGCACATGCTGCATGTGCAGGACCACCGGATCATCCGGGGTACGGGCATAGCGATAGTCTCCGAAGCTCACCGGATGCGTCATCCGCACGTGTTGGAAGAAGCTGCCGGGACAGTTCACCCGCCAGGCGCCGCTGCGGACCAGACTGCGCCAGTTGCTGATGAGCACGTTCGTATAGACCAGCGGTGCGCGAACCGAAAGCGATAGCGAACGCGCCTGGGCCTCGGACACGTCGGGGCAGATGTGGGGCAGCATCGCGTGGTAGCCACTCCACAAAACCTGGGCGCTCGATACGCTATGCGCCGCGCCGTCCTTCACGTAGGTAAGCTCTACGGGGGCGGCAAGATCTCCATCCCGATGCGCCATGCTCACGACCGTGCTGCTCAGACGGATGCGCGTGCTGTTGGATCGCGAGTCAAGGCGGTCATAGGCAAAGCGGGCCGTGACCACATCCTCCAACTGGCGGGCATCCGTTGCCGAGGGGATGAGCCGGCTTACCAGCATTCTGGCGATGGTCGCGTTGCCATCGGGGAAACGGACCCGTTCAAAATCCGCGTCCTCGCCCAGGCCCGGGAGACCGTCATCACCGAAATCAAGGGGCCCGAAACCCGGATAGCCGGAATCCCAGGCCAGCCAGGCGGGGAGAGCATCGGCACCGATGGCCCAGACGCCATGAGGGCGCTTCTGGATCATCGCCAGGGCCTCGTCGCCCATGTCCGCGTGGACTTTGAGGTACTCGCGCCAGCTCAGGGTCTCGAGAATACGCATCTGTTCGGCAATGCTTCGGTCCGTGAGGTAATGGGTCTCATCGGCAAAAAGCCGCTGTACATCGGCCTTTCCACGGCTGGAAAGGCCCGTATGCGCGAGCGCATCGGGCTGGGCCAGGGCAGCGGTGATCAGACCGTCGGTGCCGAAGGTCTCCTCATCGAGGAAATACCCCGCCCGCATGCCCAGCTCATCCAGCATCGCCTGGTGATTGAATGCTTCATCGGTGTTGAAGGTCACACCGAGTTCGTTGATCAGTTCCCGCGCGACGGCGGGATAGTTGCGCGGCGACTCCACGAGCATCGTCCCGCCGAAGCCGATGAGGGTCTTGCCATCGATGGTGAATTCGTTGCGCCGGGCGTGACCGCCAAAGTCGTCATGATTATCGAGGATCAGGATCTTTGCCTGGGGATTCACATCGCGTTGGTAGAAGTAGGCGGCGGACAGTCCGCTGATACCCGCGCCCACGATAACGAGATCGAAGGATTCATCGGTCGGGGCACCGGACCATCGCTGCCCGCGGGCCGCGGCGTGAGCCACCTCGAAGGACCCCGGATGAGATCCCCGCATACCCATCAGCGCCGGGGGGTATAGGGGAGTGTCGCCGGCGAGAGCTCGCGCGCGCAGTCCCATGCCACTCATCGACGCCCCGAGCGCCAGGGCAACGCCATTCAAAAAGTCCCGCCGCTGCAGGTGGCCCGCGTTATCCAAAGGAGATCGTCCTGACGTCCCGCCGAAACCCGCAGTATAGGAGGGATCAACAGTCGCCGCCGGGGGCCGCCCGTCGGCGCCGCAGCGGGGAAACGGCCTTTGCTATTCTCGACCAACGACGACGAGAGCAGGGTCCTCGCCAGATGACAGACAAACACTACGCCACTCTGCAGCGAGAAATGAGCGCCCAGATCAGCGCTGGCGATCTTCTCGAGCGCAGCCTCGCCTATGGAAGCGAGTATCTTAGCAACGCGCACGCCCGCTCCGTAGCACCGGGTGAAGATGCGCAGAAGGCCCTCGCGATGTTCCGCGAACCCCTGCCGACCAGCACCGGCGATGCCGCAAAAATCATTGATGAGCTCCACGCCCTTGGCTCGCCCGCTACCGTCGCCCAGACCGGGGGACGTTTCTTTGGTCTCGTGAACGGCGGCTGCATTCCGGCCTCCCTGGCTGCGCGCCTGCTGGCGGACGTTTGGGATCAAAATGCCGTTCTTCACGCGACATCGCCGACCGCGGCGGCGCTGGAGTCGGTGTGTGAGGCCTGGCTGAAGGAGCTCTTCGGACTGCCCGAGAGCACCGTCGCCGGCTTCGTCACGGGCACCTCCATTGCCATTGTCTTAGGCCTCGCAGCCGCCCGCTGGCGTATTTGCGCAAGGCGCGGCTACGACGTTAACGCCCGGGGCCTCGCCGGGGCACCGCCCCTTCGCATCGTCACCGGCCGCCACGCACACAGCACGGTAATCAAGGCCGTGGCACTGCTCGGCCTCGGAACCGCGAACATCGAGTGGGCGGAAGTCGATGAGCAGGGGCGGCTGCTTCCCGAAACGCTACCGGAGCTGGACGACAGCTGCATCGTCATCCTCCAGGCCGGCAACGTGAACTCCGGCGCCTTCGATCCGCTGCGCACGGTGGGCGGCGCAGCCCGCGACAGCGGAGCCTGGGTGCACATCGACGGTGCCTTCGGGCTCTGGGCCGCTGCCGCCGCGGCGACCCGACACCTGGCGGACGGCCTGGAGCTCGCCGATTCCTGGAGCGTGGACGGTCACAAGACGCTGAACACCCCCTACGACAACGGCATTGCTTTGTGCCGCGATGCCGAAGCCTTGACCGGCGCGCTTGAGAACAGCGGCGCGTACATCATGTACTCGCAGGAGCGTGACAGCTCCCGCTACACGCCGGAGCTGTCGCGTCGGGCCCGAGGCGTCGAGCTCTGGGCGGCGCTAAAATACCTGGGCCGCGATGGTATAGACGCCCTCGTTACGCATCTGCATGCCCGCGCCCGCCAGTTTTCCGAAGAGCTGAGCGCGGCAGGTTTCGCCATTCTCAACGATGTAGTCTTCAACCAGGTACTGGTGGAGATCGGAAATCAGGAGACCACCGATGCCTTCGTGCTGCGGGTGCGCGCGAGCGGTGAAGCCTGGGTGGGCGCCTCCGCCTGGTTCGGCAAACCCGTGGTCCGGATCAGCGTCTGCTCCTGGGCCACAACGCCCGACGACGTGAGTCGGACCGTGGCGGCCTTCGAGGCCGCTCGGAAATCCCAGGAAACGGTCTAGGCCATCAGTTCTTCTTCGACCTGCTGCAGTCGGTCCTTGCCGAAAAACATTTCATCGCCAACGAAGAACGTTGGAATACCAAAGACGCCTCGCTCCACGGCAGCGGCCGTATTCGCGGCCAACGCAGCCTTTACCTCGGGATCGGAGGTGCGTTCGAGGATCGCCCGACCGTCAAGACCCGAATCCGTGAGGCCGGCTACAAACACCTCCGGGTCGTCCATCTTCAGTCCCTTCTCCCACATACAGACCAGGCCCGCCTCAAGGTAGGCATCGAGCTTGCCTTCCGCCTGGGCGGCTATGGCACCGCGCATCAGCATCAGGGTGTTCACCGGAAAATTGGGATTGAAAACGAAGCGGTCGAGCTGATGCTTGCGAATAAAGCGCTCGATTTCCAGGCGGTCGTACTCAAGCTTACCCTTGACGCCGTTGAACGCCATCATCGGTGGCTGGTTTCCCGTAGCTTTGAAAATGCCTCCCAGAAGACAGGGGATAACTTTCAGCCTTGCTCCGGTGCGCTCCAGCATGGGAGCTAGCGCGCGATACGCGAAATAGGCATTTGGACTGCCAAAGTCAAAGATGAATTCAACGGTTTTACTCATGGGCCGGTTCTCGGTTTAGGTAGTGATGTCCTGCCAGGCGCGTGGTGCGTTGGCGTGCAGGCCTCGGCGCGGCGCTCGCTCCATCGGGACGGGCTCTCGTCAGCGGCCGTAGGTGTCCGCGACGGTCATGCGATGCAGCAGGCGGTCGTAGCCATCGTAGCCGCCGGTAGCCGCATGGAGAAGGGATCGGTTGTCCCAGATTACGAGCATGTCCTTCGTCCACCGGTGCCGGTAGAGAAAGGCCTCCTGAGATTGGTGCTGATACAGGTCGAAGAGCAGTGTGTCGCTCTCGGCCTTGTCCATGCCCTTGAGACTTTGAATGTACGCGAGGGAGGAGAAGAGCGCCTTTTTTCCCGTCTCCCGGTGGGTCCTTACCAGCGGATGTTCCTGCGTCTCCCGCGCCTTTTCGCTGGGAATAATGTTCATGCTGCGGCCCTCGGCCTGATCCTGGTCGCCGTAGACGCCGTCTGGCGCGTAGCCCAGGGCCGCCGAGTGAACCGCCGTCAGTCCTTCGACCCGTTCGCGCAGCTCGGGATCCAGGGCCTCGAAGGCCGCTACCTGATCGGCGAACAGCGTGTCGCCGCCCTGGGGCGGAATGGTGATGCTGTACAGCACGGTCGCGGCCGGCGGCACGGGCATGAAGCTCCAGTCCGTGTGAAAAAACTCGGCAAATATCGGTGTGCGCTCGTCCGCGAGACGCCGGATAGCACAGATGTGTTCGTGCCCCTCGATGTGCTCGAAGAAGGGGTCATCTCCGGGCTCGCCAAAGCAGGCGCTGAAGCGCTCTAGATCGTTGTTGCTGAGTTTCTGGTCGGGAAAGGCAAGGACCTTGTGTTCCAGCCAGTGCGCGCGGAGCTCGAGAATCAGATCCTCGGGAAGGGCCTCCGCGAGAGAAATGCCCGTCACCTGCGCCCCGCAGGACGCTCCACTTGGGGTGATGGTCAACGCCATGTTCGTCTCCTTGGTTTTGTTGTTATGGGTGACGTCACTCGCCGGACGCGGGCTGGCGAGCCGTCAAACGACAATCACGGGGCGTGGTTCCACCAGGCCAGATCCGAATGGGCGCGCAGGTCGAGTTCGTGGGTCCACGCCGAACGGTGCTGCTGCGCCAGATGAAAGTAGGTTTCCGCCATGTGTTCCGGGAGCAGCAGGCCGTCCTTGTCCCTGCCCTTGGCGTCGCGAAGCTTTTCAAAGAGCTCGGGTCCGAGCATCTTGCCCAGCGTGTCCGGTGCGTCGACGGCGCCGTCTATGAGGACATGGGCGACGTGAATTCCCCGCGACGCGTACTCGGCGTTCAGCGTCTGGCACAGCATACGACGGCCGCCCATGGCAGCGGCGTGCGAGTGCTGACCGGCATTACCACGCATCGCTGCCGTCGCTGAGGTCACGAGGATCGTGCCGCCACCGCGCGCTTCCATGAGTGGTATCACCGCCTTTGCGAGGCGAAAGAGGGCAAAGCAGGCCATGCGCCAGCCAAGCTCGAAGGTCTTCAGGGGCGTGTCTTCCAGGGATCGATTGCCAATCTGGGCGCCGAGATTGAACAGGACAACCTCAATAGGGCCGATGTCCCGTTCCACGTCTTCGATACAGGTTTCTATGGCGCCCTCGTCGACCGCGTTCAGGAGTCTGCCCGTAGCCGCTCCTCCCGCCTCACGAATGTCGTCCACAAGGCGCTTTAGCCCGTCTTCGTCGCTGCGCCGACAGAGAACGCTGTGAAAGCCCTCCCGGGCAAAACGCGCCCCAACCGTACCCCCGATTCCCGCACCGGCCCCCAGGACCAGACAGACTTTTTGCATGCTCTTCTCCCTGTCGATGAGACGACTTTTTATTCGGATATCCCCATCCGATGCAGGCAGGCACGCGGTCAGGCTCAAGCTTTGCGGTCAGCGCAGACCCCAAGTAGACGCGTGGCCAAGGGAAGCCTAGCTGCGAACAGTTTCCCTTGCTAGCCGTAGCGAACCTCGTTTCGCGGCAGTAACCTACCTCGTACAGCGTTCGCCTGTCCGGATGAACTTCGGAAAATCCCGGTATACCCGCTCGAAAGACTTAATCCCGCGGGTGGCTATGCTGTCAGCGAACCATGCGGCGAGGCCGGTCCAAAACAGGCCCCACCGCTTGGGAAACATCCGAAGAAGCTGCACGGAGAATCGGTGATGGGGTTACGAATGGGGGCGAGATACCTGGCTGCTGCTGCGGCTCTACTCCTCGGCCCATGGAGTGCCGGAACGGCGCATGCCGCGGATAAGCCGAACATTCTTCTGGTCGTAATGGACAACTTCGGCTACGGCGAGGTTGGCGTCTACGGAGGAGGCGTACTGCGCGGCGCCGCAACGCCGAACATCGACAGCATCGCCCACGAGGGCGTGCAGCTCACCAACTTCAACGTAGAGGCGGAGTGCACGCCATCCCGCGCCGCCCTGATGACGGGCCGCTACGGCATCCGTACGCGGCTGCGCCCCGATGGCCCGCCGCGGGGGATCTGGTACGGGCTCACGTCCTGGGAGATTACGGTAGCTGAGATGTTGTCCCGGGAAGGCTATGCCACCGGCATCTTCGGCAAGTGGCATCTCGGTGCGACGGAGGGACGTTACCCGACGGATCAGGGCTTTGACGAGTGGTATGGAATCCCGAACTCCAGCGACCAGGCCTTCTGGCCCGACAGCCGAAGCTTCCAGGCCGATGCCGGCGTGGACTTCACGCACGTGATGAGTGCAACGCGCGGTAGCGCGCCCAGGGAACTCGACGTTTACAACCGGACGAAGCGCACCACCATTGACCGGGAGATAACGGATCGGGCGCTGGCCTTCATGCGGCGTTCGCATGAAGCGAAGAGGCCATTCTTCGCCTACCTGCCCTACACCCAGACTCATGAGCCCGTGGACCCGCACCCGGAGTTTCGCGGTACTACGGGCAACGGCGACTTCGCCGACGTACTCGCGCAAACCGATGCCTACGTCGGAGAACTCCTGGGTCTCATCGACGAGCTGAACGTCCGCAGCGAGACCATCGTCATCTTCACCTCGGACAACGGTCGCGAGGGCGTGAAGCGTTCCTTCGGTTTTACCGGCCCCTGGCGAGGGACCATGTTCGCGCCGTACGAAGGATCACTGCGCGTGCCGTTCCTGATCCGCTACCCACAGCGCATTCCACAAGGTCGCGTGTCGAACGACATCGTGCATCTGGTGGACCTCTTCCCCACCCTGGCTGCCTTCAGTGGTGGGGCGATACCGACGGATCGTGTGCTGGACGGCATGGATCAGTCGGCATTTTTTAGCGCATCTAGCGCAAAGTCACCGCGCGAGTCCATGGTGATCTACATTGGTAACGAACTCTTCGGTGCCAAGTGGCGAAACTGGAAGATGCTGGTCAAGGACATCGGCGAGAAGAACTACGCCGTTCAAACGCTGGCCTACCCTTCTTACTACAACCTCATCGTCGATCCCAAAGAGGAAGAGCCGGAGAAGTTCTACCTGGACGACACCTGGGTAGACGGACCGCTCTGGGAGGTCATCGAAGCGCACGAGGCGTCACTGCAGGCCGATGCCGGCACGCCCGACCCCTGACGAGGTCTCCCCGATCCGTCGATATGTCGGCCCACGATCCGCATCATCGCGACCGGAGCGGGATTCAGACGTCACGCTCCGGGCCGTGCAAAGCGGGCGATCTCCAGCCCCTCAAAAACCAGGTCGTCCGCCCGCTCCGCAGCAAACCCCGCAATATCCACTAACGCTGTTCCATCACCCCCGGTAACCAGTAAGCGGGGCTCGGGATCACCCGCCCTGCGCAGAGCCTCGCGCAGCGCTCCGGCCAGGGCGAGCGTCGCACCGCCGCTGACCGCGCCCGCCGTGCTTGTTCCAGGAGCCACGGACCAGCCCGGGTCAGCACCGCGTACGCGGGCTGTCCCGGCGAACAGGGCAGCCTGCATCAGCTCTCTTCCAGCGATGATATAGCCGCCCTCGTGGACCCCATCCGCTCCGAGAAGATCGATCGTCAGAGCCGTACCGGCATCGACGACGCAGACGCGCCCGGAGAAGCGGCGCCGCGCCGCGAGCAGGGTGAGCCAGCGATCGACGCCCATGCTGCCCGGGTCTTCGTAGCTGTTGGTCACACCGGCACAGCGTGCTTCGGATGCGGCAACGAAGGTCGGCAGATCGTCGGGAAGGTTGTTTCGGAGCCGCTCCTCGTGCGCATCGGAAAGCACGCTGGAGATCCAGACCTCATCCACGCGCTGGGCTTCGCTCATGAGCGGGCGAAGGCCATCGGCTTCGCGGAGATCGCAGCGACCTTCGGCAAGGGATTGACCGTTCACAACCCGGCGCCATTTAACGGCGCTGTTACCTGCATCGATCTGGAGACTGCCGCTCAAGGCACCACCCGCAGCGAGACTTCCCCGGCGTGGACAAGCTCGATTCCCGATTCCGTGGCAATGCGCAGCGCACCGTGATCATCGAGATCCAGGGCCCGGCCTACCAGCTCGCCCCCGCGTTTCAGGACCCGCACGGTCATGCCGGCCCAGGCGTGACGCGCCACCCAGCGTTCGCGCCAGGGTGCGAAGCCCGCGGTCTCATAGTCTTCCAACAGCGGCAACAGGCGATTAAGCAGCTCGGCAACGAGTCGGTTGCGACCGGGCGCATGGTCGGACAGATCGGCCCAGGGCTGACTCACTGGTGCGGCATCGACCTCAGGCATGCGGAGATTGATGCCAATGCCGATGACGGCGGTACAGGCGCCCCCCGGGTCGCCACCGATCTCGACGAGGATGCCAGCCAGCTTACTCCCGCCGCGCAGGGCGTCGTTGGGCCACTTCAGTTTCACGTCGTCGATGCCCAACGCTTCGAAGGTGTCTGTCAGCGCCACCCCGACGGCCAGGGACAAGCCTTCAAGCGCCCGCACCCCGCCGCTGAACGCCCAGGACACGGACATATAAACGTTGCATCCGAAGGGGCTGACCCAGGGGCGTCCCTGACGACCGCGCCCGGCGCTTTGCTGCTCGGCGAGGCATACCTCCGCACCCGGGCTGCCCCGGCGGAGCAACTCTTCGCTTGTGGAATCGATCTGTACATGGATGGACAGCTCCCGCAGCAGCGACGCCGCCCGGGGCGTCAACGCGGCTCGAATAGCCTGCTCATCGAGAAGTTCCGTCCCCGGCGACAGACGGTAGGCGGCCCCTTCCTTTTCGACAGGTACGCCATCGGTCGCGAGCGCTTCAAGCTGTCCTGCGATCTCCGCCACGCCCATGCCAAGCCGCGACGCAAGGTCCTCCTGCGTGTAGTCACGACCATCAGCCAGCTGCCGCAAAAGCGTTTCGGACCACTGTTTGGAACTCAAGGTGAAGGGGGCTCCAGCAGTAATGGGCGGGCAATATAACAAACGCGATGTCGGTTCCCGCCGAGGCGAAGGAAGCAATGTGACCTTTACGTTAACGTAAAGGTAAGCTATCTTAGCGCCATGAGCGACACGCAGCAGAGCTTCTCCATATCGGAACTGGCGTCGGAGTTTTCCGTCTCCACACGCACGATCCGGTTCTACGAGGAAAAGGGCTTCGTGACGCCGCGGCGCGAGGGCCAGAAACGCATTTTCAGCGCCGCGGACCGCGCGCGTATCCGTCTCATTCTGCGCGGCAAGCGCATCGGCCTTACTCTCGCCGAGAGCGTCGAGATCATCGACATGTACAGGACCGACGGCAGTGATGAAGAGCAGCTGGGCGCGTTGCTGGAGAAGATCGACGAGCGTCGCAAAGCCCTGCAGCAACAGCAGCGCGATCTCAGGGACATGCTCAGCGCTCTCGACGAAGTAGAGACCCTGTGTCGTCAGGCACGGGGAGCCGAGCAGAACGGAACATCGGAATCACAGCGCGGCGCGGCCGCGAGCGGGCGACCTTCGGCCGCATGACGACCGTCGCCCCGTGGCGCGGTCCGCACTCCAGGCATCCAGGACAGAAAACCATGAATACACCCTACCCCACGCTCAACTTCGGCCTCGGCGAGGAAATCGACATGCTCCGCGACGCCGTCTTTCAGATGTGCGAGAAAGAGCTTCGCCCCCGGGCCGCCGAAATCGACCGCAACAATGATTTCCCGGCCGATCTGTGGCCGAAGTTCGGAGCGATGGGCCTGCTGGGCATCACCGTGGAGGAGCGTTTCGGCGGCAGCGGCATGGGCTATCTGGCCCATTCGGTGGTTCTGGAAGAGATCAGCCGGGCGTCGGCGTCCGTCGGTCTGTCCTACGGCGCCATGTCGAACCTGTGCCTCAACCAGCTTCAGCGCCACGGCAGCGATGAGCAGCGCGAAAAGTACTTACCCGCGCTCTGTCGCGGCGAGAAAGTCGGAGCGCTGGCCATGTCCGAGGCCAACGCCGGTTCCGATGTGGTCGGCATGAAGCTGAACGCGCGCCGCGACGGGGACGCCTATGTCCTCAATGGCACCAAGATGTGGATTACCAACGGTCCCGACGCCGATGTCTACGTCATCTACGCCAAGACTGATCCCGAGGCCGGGTCGCGCGGCATCACGGCCTTCATCGTGGAGCGGGAATACCCGGGCTTCTCCCGCTCGCCCAAGCTCGACAAGCTGGGCATGCGCGGCAGCAATACCTGCGAACTGGTGTTCGAGGACTGCCGCGTACCCGCCGGGAACGTGCTTCGGGAAGAAGGAATGGGCGTCGAGATTCTCATGTCGGGCCTGGACTACGAGCGTACCGTGCTCTCCGGGGGGCCCGTGGGCATCATGCAGGCCTGCATCGATGAAGTGCTGCCCTACCTGCATACGCGCAAGCAGTTCGACACGCCCATCGGGGAGTTCCAGCTCATGCAGGGCAAGCTCGCTGATATGTACGCGGACCTCAACGCCTCTCGCGCCTACCTCTACGCCGCGGCGGCAGCCTGCGATCGGGGCGAGGAGACGCGCCAGGACTGCGCGGCGGTGATTCTGTACACGGCTGAAAAAGCCACGCAGGTCGCACTCCAGGCCATCCAGGCCCTCGGCGGCTATGGCTACACGAATGAATCCAACGCGGGACGCCTGCTGCGCGACGCCAAACTCTATGAAATCGGAGCGGGCACGTCGGAAATAAGGCGCATGCTCATCGGTCGCGAACTGTATCGCGCCTCGGCCTGAGACGGTCATGAGCGTACTTACTTCGCGTCACCGCAGCGGTGATCCGAGCGCGGCCGGCAATCGCGATGCCATGCAGGTCGAGGTCGATGCCTTGCATGACCTCGTCGCCCATCTCTCCCGGGGCGGAGACGACAAGGCGCGCGAGCGGCATGTTGCCCGCGGCAAGCTTCTGCCCCGGGAACGTCTCGCGGCACTGCTCGATCCGGGCACGCCTTTCCTGGAGCTCTCGCAGCTCGCCGCGTACAACGTCTATGAAGACGAGGTCCCCGGCGCCGGCCTGATCACGGGCATCGGCCGCGTTAGCGGGCGCGAATGCATGATCTTCATTAACGATGCCACCGTGAAGGGCGGCACCTACTACCCGCTTACGGTCAAGAAGCAGGCCAGAGCGCAGACCATCGCCGAGCAAAACCGGCTGCCCTGCCTTTACCTCGTGGACTCCGGCGGCGCGTTTCTCCCGATGCAGGATGAAGTGTTCCCGGACCGCGAACACTTCGGCCGCGCCTTTTACAACCAGGCCCGCATGTCCGCGGCGGGAATACCCCAGCTCGCCGCCGTCCTGGGCAGCTGCACCGCCGGCGGCGCCTATCTTCCGGCCATGGCCGACGAGTCCATCATCGTGCGTGAGCAGGGCACTATCTTCCTCGGCGGTCCCCCGCTGGTGAAGGCGGCCACCGGCGAAGTCGTCAGCGCCGAGGATCTGGGCGGCGCCGACGTCCACTGCCGCCGCTCCGGGGTTACGGACCACTACGCTAACGACGACCGCCATGCACTTGAGCTGCTGCGACGCTGCGTGGCGAACCTCAACCGCGCCAAGCCCCTGGACATCGAGGTGAGTGAGCCGGTCGAACCGCGCTATCCGGCGAAGGAGATCTACGAGATCGTGCCCGCCGACCCCCGCCAGCCTTTCGATGTGCGGGAAATCATCGCCCGCATCGTGGATGACTCGGCCTTCGATGAATTCAAGGCGCTCTACGGCGATACCCTCGTCTGCGGCTTCGCGCGTCTGCACGGCTATCCCATCGGCATCGTCGCCAACAACGGCATCCTTTTTTCCGAGTCCGCCGTGAAGGGCGCTCATTTCGTGGAGCTGTGTGCCCAGCGCCGTGTTCCCCTGCTGTTCCTGCAGAACATCACCGGTTTCATGGTCGGGCGCGAGTACGAGGCCGAAGGGATTGCGCGCCACGGCGCGAAAATGGTTCACGCCGTCGCCTGCGCGGACGTGCCCAAACTCACTGTGATCATCGGCGGCTCCTACGGAGCGGGGAACTACGCCATGTGCGGCCGTTCCTATGATCCGCGCTTCCTGTTCATGTGGCCGAACGCGCGCATCTCCGTTATGGGCGGCGAACAGGCCGCGAGCGTCCTGGCGACGGTGAAGAGCGACCAGCTTGCCCGCAGCGGCGAGGCTATGAGCGATGGCGAGGAAGAGGCCTTCAAACAGCCTATCCGTGAGCGCTACGAATTCCAGGGGCACCCCTACTTTGCCTCCGCGCGCCTCTGGGACGACGGAGTGATCGATCCCGCCGACACGCGCCGCGTCCTAGCGCTGGCGCTCTCCGCCAGTCTCAACGCACCGGTACCGGAATCGCGCTTCGGCGTGTTCCGCATGTAGGTGACGCGATGACCAATGACAATCCATCGCCCGTGAGCTGCCGCAGGGATACGCGCGGCGTGGCCACCGTCACTCTGGAGCGGCCCGGGAAACACAACGCCTTCGACGACGGCATGATCCGCCTCCTGCGAGAACACTTCGAACGGCTCGCCGCCGACACATCCGTCCGTGTGGTGGTGCTCGCTGCCGAGGGCAAGAGCTTCTCCGCCGGAGGCGACCTCGCCTGGATGCAGCGGATGGCGGACTACGACTACGACGCCAACCTCGAGGATGCGCGGGATCTTGCGCACATGCTCAAGGCGCTGAAACAGCTGCCGCAGCCGAGCATTGCCCGCGTCCAGGGCAGCGCCTTCGGTGGCGCCGTGGGACTGATCTGCTGCTGCGACATCGCCATCGGCGCAGACACGGCGCGCTTTGGCCTCACCGAAACGCGGGTGGGACTCATCCCCGCCACCATCGGCCCCCACGTTGTGGAAGCCCTCGGATCACGCTGGACCCGGCGACTGTTCCTTACCGCGGAGCGCATAGACGCCAGTGTCGCCACGCGCATCGGCCTGCTGCATGAAAGCTGCCCCGCCGATGCCCTGGATGAGCGGGTCGAGCAGATGATAGCGATGCTCATGGCCAACGGCCCGGAGGCGATGCGCGACGCCAAGCAGCTCTGCGCCGATCTGCTTTATCAACCTCTGGACGCCGCCGTGATCGAAGATACGAGCGCTCGCATCGCGCGCCAGCGCGTGGGGAGCGAGGGCCAGGAAGGGCTGCAGGCGTTCCTGGCCAAGCGCTCACCGGCCTGGACGAGCGGAGGAATCGAATAGTGTTTGACCGCATCCTGATAGCGAACCGGGGCGAGATCGCCTGCCGCATCATCGACACGGCGCGGCGCCTGGGTATTGCCACGGTGGCCGTGTATTCCGATGCCGACCGCCATGCCCTTCACGTGGCTCTGGCGGACACAGCGGTACACATTGGCGAGGCCCCGGCCAGCCGCTCTTATCTCCAGGGCGAGCGAATTCTCGAGGCCGCGCGCTCAACCGGAGCGCAGGCGATACACCCCGGCTATGGCTTCCTCTCCGAGAATGCGGCCTTCGCCGCGGCCTGCGAGGCCGCGGGCATTGTGTTCATCGGACCGCCGGCGTCGGCTATCGACGCGATGGGCTCCAAAGCGCAGGCAAAAGCCATCATGGCGGACGCGGGAGTACCCCTGATTCCCGGCTATCACGAAGAGGACCAGAACCCGGAAACGCTGCGCGGCGCCGCGGAAACGATGGGTTACCCGGTGCTGCTCAAGGCAACTGCCGGGGGCGGCGGTAAGGGCATGCGCGCGGTACACGACGCCGCGGAGTTCGACGAGGCGCTTGCGTCGGCTACCCGCGAGGCCAAGGCGAGCTTTGGCGACGAGCGCATGCTCATCGAGAAGCTTCTGCAGGGGCCGCGCCATGTAGAAGTACAGGTCTTCTGCGACAGCCATGGCAACGCCGTGTACCTGGCGGATCGCGACTGCTCTGTGCAACGCCGTCACCAGAAAGTCCTGGAAGAAGCGCCCGCACCGGGACTCGCGGCGGAGCTGCGCAAGGCCATGGGTGAGGCCGCCGTCGACGCCGCCCGGGCCATCGACTACCGCGGGGCCGGTACGGTGGAGTTTCTCCTGGGGCACGACGGCGCCTTCTACTTCATGGAGATGAACACGCGGCTTCAGGTGGAGCACCCCGTCACCGAGATGGTCACGGGCCAGGACCTGGTGGAGTGGCAGCTCCGGGTTGCTGCCGGTGAGCCGCTGCCCCTCGCACAGGACGGGATTCGCATCGACGGTCACGCCATTGAGGCGCGCATTTACGCCGAAGACCCGGAGCGGGATTTCCTCCCCGCCAGCGGCCGGCTGCAATACCTGCGCACCCCGGGCGAGACCCCGGAACTGCGCATCGACAGCGGCGTGCACGAGGGCAGCGACATCAGTCCGCACTACGACCCCATGATCGCGAAGCTGATCTGCAGCGGCGAAACGCGCGAGGACGCCCGACGCAGAATGGCGGCGGCACTGCGTGAATACCGCGTTGCGGGCATCGCGAACAACCTGGAATTTCTCTACAACCTGGTGTGCAGCGAAGAGTTTCGCCACGCCACACTGGACACCGGATTCATTGAGCGCAATGCCGCGGTTCTGTTCCGTGAATCGCCCCGCGTCCGGGTCCGGGATCTCGGCGCTGCGGCGCTCCTGCTCAAATCGCTCCGCGGCTCCAGCGCCGCGGCATCGCTCCGGGAACCCTACTCACCGTGGGCCGGCGCCGACGGCTGGCGCCTGAACGCCGGCGCCTCGCAGCGTTTCGAGCTCGAATGCCACGGCGACGTGCAGGAGCTTGAACTGCGGGAAATTGACACGGGGACGGTGCTTTTGTTCGGCGACGACGAGTACCCCCTGCACGGCGATGTTCACGGAGACGAACTCCACATCGAAGTTGAGGGACATCGCTACGCCGCCCCGTTCTCGGCCCATGATGAGGGCTGCACAATTTTCTGGACGGACGGCGCGTTCAGCTTCCGGGAGCAGCGCTACGTGGTGACGGACGACGGCGCCGCCGCCGGGAGCTCGGACTTCGAGGCGCCGATGCACGGCACCGTGGTTGCGCTGCTGGTGGAGCCCGGCGCTGCCGTCACCGCTGGGGATCCGGTCATCGTGATCGAAGCCATGAAGATGGAACAGACCCTGCGTGCGCCGGTCGCCGGACGCGTCGACGGATTCAACGTCGCACCCGGCGATCTTGTGGACCGCGGTCAGGCCCTGGTGGAGTTCAGTGTGGATGCAGCGCGATGAGCGCCAGCAGCATCCCAGCCCGTGTTTCCATCGTTGAGGTCGGACCCCGCGACGGCCTCCAGAATGAGTCCACACCGCTGTCCCTGGAAGAGAAGGTGGCGCTGGTTGATGGCCTCGCCGCGGCCGGATTGGGCACTGTCGAAGTCGGCAGCTTCGTCAGCCCGCGCTGGGTACCGCAGATGGCGGACAGCGAAGAGGTGTTCGCCGCCATAGCACGCGATCCCGACGTCACCTATACCGCCCTTACCCCCAATCTGCGGGGCCTGGAGCGAGCCCTGGCGGCCGGCGCCGACGAAGTGGCCGTCTTCGCCGCGGCGTCCGAGAGCTTTTCTCAACGCAATATCAACTGCTCCATCGATGAGAGCATCGAGCGCTTCAAGCCCGTTATGGAGCACGCCCGGCAGGCGGGACTTCGGGTTCGCGCATATCTTTCCTGTGTGCTCGGCTGTCCCTACGAGGGCGTGATTTCTCCGCTCGACGTTCTTCGCGTTAGCGAGCGCCTGCTCGCCCTGGGCTGCTACGAAGTGTCGCTCGGCGACACCATCGGCACGGGCACTCCGGGTTCCATGGCAGGGTTGCTGGAGACCCTGCTGCCGGAGCTGGGCTCCTCGCAGCTCGCCCTGCACTGCCATGACACCTACGGCCAGGCCCTGGCCAATATCCTTGTCGGTCTTCAGCACGGCGTGGCGCGAATCGACAGCGCGGCGGCCGGACTCGGGGGCTGCCCCTACGCGGCCGGGGCCAGCGGGAACGTGGCGACGGAAGACGTGGTCTATTGCTTGAACGGCATGAATGTGGACACGGGCGTGGACCTCGACGCGCTCATCGACGCAGGTCAACGCTGCTGCGATGCTCTTGGCCGGGCCAATCAGTCCCGGGTAGCCCGCGCTCGCCTCGGCCGCAACACCGCAGGATAGGAGCGGCGGAACGAGGGCCCGGGACAGCGCGTCCGATTCACGACCCGGCGGCCACCCTGTGATACGGTTTTCAAATGGCTCCCGCCCCCGATACCGACCCGACGAAACTGCGTAATCTCGCCGCCGTCCTCGTGACTCTTTCCGGCGCCGGACAGTGTTATTCGCTGTGGCTTCTCCCGACCACGCCGGAGCTTCTGGCAACGGCACTGCTGGGCTCGCTGTATCTGCTCCTCGGTCTCGGCCTGTTCGGCATAGGACGCCTCTCACCTTTCCTGGCCGTGTTTGCCCTGCCGCTGCGCAGCTGGTTCGGTCTCACTCCGCTGGACATCCCGGCCTGGGAGTTCCTGCGCATAGCCGGCGATGTAGCGACGGCGCTTCTGTGCGTGCCCGTGCTCTGGGCCGGCCTGGATCATCGCTACCGGGAGGTAGAGCCCGGCGATCGCACCGCCGAGGAGTTGCAAGAGCAGAGCGAGAGTGCCTGATCCGCTTCTGATTCTTGTCGCTCTTTTTTGCGGCATGGCGAGCCGTGCCATTGGCATGCCGGCGCTGATCGGCTATCTGGCCGCGGGTTTCGTGCTGCACGAACTTGAGGTCAGCGGTGGCGAAATGCTCGATGTCCTCGCCGACATGGGAATCACGCTCCTGCTCTTCAGCATCGGTCTGAAGCTGCAGGTTCGCGAACTGCTCAGGCCCTATATCTGGGGCACGACGCTGCTGCATATGCTGGCAACGCAGCTCGCCGTTCTGGGTCTTCTCAGCGTTATCGCGAATATGGTCCCCGCCCTGGACCTCTCGCCCCGGGGCAGTCTGATCATCGCCTTCGCCTTCACCTTCTCGAGCACCGTGTTTGTAATCCAGGTCATGCAGGAACGGGGCGAATCGGCGTCCCGCCACGCCGCGCTCGCGGTCGGAGTGCTGATTATCCAGGACCTCGCGGCGGTGCTGTTTCTCGCGATATCGGCGGGAAAAATTCCCGAGTGGAGTGCGCTCTGGCTCCTGCTCCTGTTGCCGGCCCGGCGCCCGATCATTCGCCTGCTGCGCCTGGCGGGGCACGGTGAGCTGTTCACCCTCGCGGGCTTTGCCCTGGCGTTGCTGGGAGCCCAGCTCTTCGACAGCGTGGGGATCAAGGGAGACCTCGGAGCGCTACTTATCGGGGTCCTGCTCTCCGGCGAACAGAAGGCCAAGGAGCTCGCCAGGAATCTGCTCTACTTCAAAGATCTGTTCCTCGTGGGCTTCTTCCTGTCGATCGGCCTCGGCGGCTGGCCATCACCGGGTCTTATGCTGGTCGCTCTGCTGCTGGGAATCCTCGCGGTGCTCAAGCCCCTGCTGTACTTCCCCCTCTTCACGCGACTGCACGTGGCGCCGCGCACGGCGCTGCTGGCGTCAAACAGCCTCGCCAACCACAGCGAGTTCGGACTTATCGTCGTTGCTGTAGCCGCGACGCAGGGCTGGATCAGCGGCGAGTGGAGCGGAGCGATTTCCATCGCCATCGCTGTGAGCTTCGTCGTGGCCTCTCCCCTCAATCGAGCCTCGCATACCCTGTACCGGAAGCACCGAACACGCTTCCTGCGCTACGAGTCACCGACCGTGCGCGCAGGCGCTCCGGACACGCGCAACGTGAAGGTGCTTGTTCTAGGAATGGGCAATATCGGTACGGGCGCTTACGAGGCCATCGCCCGGAGCTACGGCGAACAGGTGCTGGGGATTGACGACAACGACCGAAAGCTCGCCGTGCACCGCGGCCTGCATCGCCGCGTCGCGGCGGCGGACGCCAGTGACCCCGATTTCTGGCATCGCGTCGCGCTCGATGAAGTCGAGCTGGTTATGCTGGCCCTGACCAATCATCAGGAAAACATGCTGGTCGCCAGCCTCCTGGAACAGATGGGATATCGCGGACGCGTCGCCGCCGTGGTGCGCTTTCAGGAGGAGGCGGAAGCCCTGGAGAGCAAGGGCATTCTTGCGTTCAACCTCTATGCCCAGGCTGGAGAGGGTTTTGCCGCGCACGCCGCCGAAGGTCTGCGAGAGCGCCGAGTCCGGCACACGCAGGGCGTGCTGCCCCGGTGAGCCCGGTCTGCGCCCGCCAGGCGTTGTTTCCGCGGCGCAGGCCCCAGAGGAGTTCGTGGAACAGGGCTCGAACAAAGAATGGAACAGCGTAGGCGGCGAGATCCGCGGCGGTGACAGGGGGATCGTCCGAGGGAACTCGAACGGATTCAGGCGTCCAGATCGGGGATCATCTCGTCCTTGAGGCGCTCGATTGCATCCTTCAGCCGCAGCTTTTCTTTCTTCAGGCGCTGCAGAAGGATCTGATTCTGGTACGGGAAGCTCTGCATTTCCGTGATTCGTGTATCCAAAGCCCGGTGACGAGCCTGCAGTTGCAGCAGTCGCATGGCCGGCGTCAGCACCTCGTTGGCGGCTTCCGCATCGCTCCCCGGTTCCTGTCCCGGTGGCCAGTTCACCTTCTCGAGGTTTCCATCAACGTTTCCGCGTACGGCCCCGCAGGGGGTGAGGGAAGAAGATAAGCGTTGCTCCGACGCGGCACAAGGGGCTAGCTCAGCTCCCGGAGGAGCGATGGCCAGAGCGCCGCATCCGGATCTCCAACGGCGAGAAAGTGGGGACTGAGCAGGGTATCTCTGGCGTTGTAGAGAAGCGGTTGCCGATCCATGCCCCAGACCACGCCCCCCGCGGCGGTCACCAGGGCATCGCCCGCGGCGACGTCCCATTCGCTACAGGCCGAGTAGCGCGGGTACACGTCGCCCACTCCCGCCGCCAGATCGCAGAACTTGAGCGCACTCCCACTGTTGAGGCGCTCGACAGAGAAGCGCGCCTCCAGGAAGGCGAGACTTGCCGCCAGACGCTCGTTACGGTGGCGATGACTGGACAACACAACGAGATCGCGCCGCGGAAGCGCCCGCGTCACCAGCGGCTCCTGCGCCCAGTCGCCGCCCGCGCGACGCATGGTCCAGGCACCCGCATTCACGATCCCGATAAAGGCGCGACCGGCCAGGGGCTCGAAGATCACGCCCAGTTCCGGCCGACCGTCGCGCAGCAGCGCGATGTTGATCGTGAACTGGCCCGTGCGCTCCAGGAATTCGCGGGTCCCGTCGAGCGGGTCCACCATCCACAGTTCGGACCACGACCGTCGATCGGCCACCTCCTCGGGAGGAGACTCCTCGGAAAGGATGGGAACCCCGGGCGTGATTTCGGCCAGGCCCGCGGCGAGGATGTCGTGCGAGGCAAGGTCGGCCGCGGTCAGGGGCGACTTGTCGGCCTTCTTTCGCAGCAGGCCGCGCGGTGTTCCGTCGCTGCCCGAAGACGACGAAGCGCCGGGGTCGGCCTCGGCATAGGCGGCAACGATGGCCGCGGACGCTTGTTCACAGAGAGAGAGAAGGGGCGGCACAACGCTTTGCGCCGAGGACGGAGAACCTCGAAATGGCATGGCCGCTACTATAGCATTCACCCATGCTCGACTGGTCTTCCATACGCACCGTGCTCCTGGACATGGACGGCACGCTTCTCGATCTTCACTACGACAACCATTTCTGGATGGAGTACCTGCCGCGCGCCTATGCGGCGGAGAAAAACATCCCGGAGCCGGATGCGCGGGACCGGCTCCGGGGACACTTTGAGGAGGTCGGCGGTACGTTGCCCTGGTACTGCCTCGACTACTGGTCCGAAACCCTGGAGATGGACATCCCGGCTTTGAAACGCGAGCTTCGCCATATGATCCGCATGCGTCCGCATGCGCTCAGCTTTCTGCGATGGCTGCGCGCGAGCGACCTCGATGTGCTTCTGGTGACCAACGCGCACCCCGAGACGCTGCGCATAAAGATGGGAGAAGTCGATATCACGGGATGGTTTGATCGCGTGGTCGTGTCCCACGAACTCGACGCGCCCAAGGAGGACCCGCGCTTCTGGGAGCGGCTCCAGGCTCTGCACCCTTTCGATCCGCCTAGCACGCTGCTCATAGACGATACGGAATCCGTGCTCGACGCTGCCAAACGCCACGGCGTCGGTCACCTGCTGACCCTGCTACAGCCGGACAGCTCGCGTCAGCTGCGCACGGACACGCGGTTCCCCGGCATTCATCACTTCGACGAGATCATGGAGAGTGATCTGCCATGAGCGGCGCTTTGAAACTGCGCGTGGACAAATGGCTCTGGGCGGCGCGCTTTTTCAAGACGCGCAGCCTCGCCAAGGCGGCGATCGAAGGCGGCAAGGTGCAGATCGGTGGTCAGCGCGTGAAGGTGTCGCGGGAAATCGGCGTCGGTGACAAGCTGCGAATCCGCCAGGGCTGGGATGAGCGCGACGTTATCGTGCAGGCTCTGTCGGATCAGCGCCGCGGCGCACCCGAAGCTCAGCTACTCTACGAGGAAACGCAGGAGAGCGTGGAGCGCCGCGCGCAGTCGGCGCAGGCCCGCAAACTGGCGGGGGGCATGGTGGAGCGCCCGGCAGGTCGACCGGACAAGCGTGCGCGCCGGCAGATCCACCGCTTTCGCGACTGGGAAGGCAGCTGAGCCGAGCCCCAGGGCGGCTAGACGACGGCGATGCGGTTTCGGCCGTTGTGCTTGGCCTGGTAGAGAGCCGCATCCGCCGCGTCGATGAGTTCGTCCGGCGCCATCTCACCATCCGGTTTCAGGGCCACGATGCCCTGGCTCAGAGTGATGCGGTCCGAGACCTCTGATCCCCGGTGGGGGATGTTTTCCTCGCACACCATGCGCTGCAGCCGCTTGGCGGTGCGCATCGCGTCGACACTGGTGGCGCTCGGAAGCACGACGATGAATTCTTCCCCGCCGTAGCGGCCGACGCACTCTCCGGCGCGGGATGACACCCGGCGCATCACATCGCCAATGCGGCGCAGCACGGTATCGCCGGCGGGGTGACCGTAGGTGTCGTTGAAGCGCTTGAAATAGTCCACGTCGATAAGAATCACCGCCAGGGACGCGTCGGAACGCTGGGCGCGCCGCGTTTCTTCGCGCAGAACCTGATTGACGAAGCGGCGGTTCGCGAGCCCCGTCAGTTCGTCAACATTGGCAAGATCCGTCAGCTGGCGCCGCGTTTCCTGCAGCTGTCGATTTCGATCGCGCAGCGATGTCGTGATTTTGCTCACTTCCCGCGACATGGCTTCCTGCTGCCAGGTCAGGGCAAGCATGCGCTTGAAGGTTTCGTGGATACCGTTGCTGGCGGCCACGAGCACCGCCGTAACGGCGAGTATGAGTAGACCGAGAATCAGGTTCTGAGGCGCATCCCAGAGATGGGCCAGCAACCACCAGGCGATGGGCCACAGGGCGGAAAAGGCAAAGACCAGAAAATACTCCCGGACAATGACCATGACGGCGAGAGAGATCGCCGCGATGATCACGATCACCAGCAGCATCAGGTACTGCAGCGTCGCCGGGATGTAGGAGCTCACATAGATAAAGGTTGCGGACCAGACCAGGCCGGTGGCCAGCGAACCCGCTATGAGCCGCCAGAACAGGGGACCGGGGCTGTTCACGAAGCTGCGGTCGGCGAGCGCACTGCTCATGTGCAGGGACCGCAAAAGAAGAAGTGAAAGAACGCCCACCCCCCAGGCCAGCAGGGCCCTGGCCTCGAAGTAGGGCCAGAGAATCAGGAGCATCAGCACGGCGCCGAGCAGATTGGACATCATCGACGCAATGCGGCCATGCTGGATAAGCAGCTCGAGCTGCGCCGAAAAGAGCTCTTCGGCGGGAATATTGCGCAGATAGACCATGCCGCCATACTACAAGCCACGCGATGGCGCAGCGACGACGCCAGCGCCGCTTGAGACGCCGATCACAGCACACCCGAGCGCTCTGCGACGCGGTTCACAGCACCTGGCGGAAGGCGTTGCGGATGCGGCCTTCGCTTCGCACACTGACCGATTCTCGCCCTTTGCCGACTACCACAGACTGCGGGCTCACCATGCTCTCCTGGACAACGCTGCGGACGATATCGCTCGTGCTGCTTTGCCTCCCGCTGATCCACGTCGCCTACCTGGGCGCCGAGGGCGCGGCGCGCTATCTGGACCCGTCGCCGGAAGTGTGGAGAGCGGCCATGGACGACATCATCGAAGCCGACATGGGCAGCACGCTGCCGGAGGCACCGATTCTCGTCGTGGGCGGCCAGCGGGTCGGCCTGTGGAGCAACCTCTCAGCGCGTCTTGAGCCGCGCACCACGCTGCTTCGCCCCCTGGGTGACGCCACCTTGGAAGACATCAGCCATTACTACGATCGCCTGATTGCCTACTACCAGGCGAGTACCCTGGTGGTGTTTCCCAGCTATTCGGAACTCCATCTTCGCGACAATAAGACGCCGGCCGTCTTTCAAAGCGCCGCGCGAGCGCTCCTTGAAAAAGACCGACTGTTCAGCCCCGAGCGCCGGCGCATCCTGCTGACGCCGCTAATGACTCCCTTGCACCCCGGGGACCAGCAGCGCATCGTCGAGATCACCCGGCTGTGCCATGAACTGGCCCGGGAATTCCCCCAGCTCACGGTTCTGGACCCCAACGAATGGCTCGTGCGCGAGGATGGGCTTCCGGATCCCGCATTTTTTCGCATCGACGGTATCAATCTGAACGACGAGGGCTACGCTCGCCTCGCTATAATGCTCGGCGAAGCGCTTCCCACTACGGGTTGAGCAAAGTTTACGAAACGTCAATCGGACTTGACACCGATTGCTGTAATTTACGCTACACTTCCATCATATGTTCACCGAATTGCCAAGAGAGCGTCCGTCGACCCCGCTTCTCGATGAAATCGACCGGGGCCGGAACCCGTCCAGCCTGAGCGCCTCCGACCTGCTGGTGCTCGCCGACGAACTTCGGGCGTATATGCTCTTTTCCGTCGGGCAGACCGGAGGCCATTTCGGCGCTGGCCTGGGTGTCGTGGAGCTGACCATCGCTCTGCATCACTGCTTCAATACCCCCCGGGATCGCGTTGTCTGGGACGTTGGTCACCAGGCCTATCCGCACAAGATCCTCACAGGCCGCATGAAGCGCATGGACACCATGCGTCAGGCCGGAGGGCTGTCGGGCTTTCCCAAGCGCAGTGAGAGCGAATACGACACGTTCGGCGTCGGTCATTCCTCGACCAGTATTTCAGCGGCCATGGGCATGGCTCTCGCCGCGGCCAACGAGGAACAGCGACGACGCGTCGTCGCCGTTATCGGCGACGGAGCCATCACCGGCGGCATGGCCTTTGAGGCCCTCGCCCACGCTGGCGATGTGCGACCCGACATGCTGGTGATCCTCAACGACAATCAGATGTCCATCGGGCACAACACCGGCGGCCTGGCGAGCTACTTTGCCAAGATCTGGGCCAGCCGCACGTACATCGCCATGCGCGAGGGCGGCAAGCGGGCGCTGAAAAAGGTCAAGCCTGCCTGGGACCTGGTGAAGCGGACCGAAGAACACATGAAGGGTATGGTCGCGCCCGGTACATTGTTCGAAGAGCTGGGCTGGCATTACATCGGGCCCATCGATGGCCATGACCTGCCCCAGCTGGTGCAGACGCTGGAAAACATGCGGGATCTGAAGGGACCGCAGTTCCTGCACGTTCTGACCATGAAAGGACGGGGCTACGAGCAGGCCGAGGCAGATCCCGTGGGCTTCCATGCCATCAACAAGCTGGAAAAAAAGCCCGCCGCCGAACTCCCGTCACCGGTCGTTCCTGTCGTCAAGAAACCGAAGTATCAGGACGTATTCGGCCAGTGGCTTTGCGACATGGCCGAGCGAGACGAAAAGCTCATGGCCATTACCCCGGCCATGTGCGAAGGCTCCGGCATGGTGGAGTACGCAAAGCGTTTTCCCAAGCGATTCTTCGACGTCGCTATCGCTGAACAACACGCCGTCACGCTGGGTGCGGGCATGGCCTGCGAGGGGATGAAGCCCGTCGTGGCCATCTACTCGACGTTCCTGCAGCGCGCCTACGACCAGCTCATCCACGACGTGGCGCTGCAAAAGCTCGACGTGACCTTTGCCATCGATAGAGCAGGCCTGGTGGGGCAGGACGGCCCCACGCACCACGGCGCCTTCGACCTCAGCTACCTGCGCTGCATTCCCAACATGGTTATCGCGGCCCCCTCCGATGAGAACGAGTGTCGTCAGCTGCTCTACACGGCCTATCGGCATCCGGGACCGTCCGCCGTGCGCTACCCGCGCGGCACGGGACCGGGAGCCTTGATTGAAGCCGAGATGACTGAGCTGCCCGTCGGCCGCGCTGTGACGCACCGCCAGGGCAGGCATCTGGTCATTCTGAATTTCGGTGCCCTCCTCGGTGAAGCCCTGGCGGCCGGCGAGGAACTGGACGCCACGGTGGTGGACATGCGCTGGGTGAAGCCGCTCGATGAGGCCCTGATTCTTGAACTCACGGCGTCCCACGAAGTGCTGTTCACCCTGGAAGAGAACGCCATCGCCGGCGGAGCCGGGGCCTCGGTCGCCGAGTTCCTGGTGGACCAGGGCATCGAGCGCAGCCTGCGCCACTTCGGCATCCCGGATCGGTTTATCGACCACGGTGGCCAGGACGCGCTTCGCCAGCAGCAGGGTATGTCCCGCGATGCCCTGATCGAGGCGGGCAGGACCGCGATTAATCACGCGGCGGCCACGAAACTCCTCTCCCCCGCGGTCCTCCCGGCTCAGGTCGCTCTCCAGGAGTGAGCCCCGCCAAGCGTAAAGCGGCTTCGCCGGATGAGGCGAGCGCTCCCGTGGATGCGACGCCAAGTCTTGCCGAGGTCCAGGCCGAGCTCGAAGCGATCATCGAGCAGCTCGAGGATGAACAAACGGGTCTTGAGAAGAGCATCGAACTGTATGAGCGCGGCGCCGAGCTAGTGAGCACCGCGGGCAGGGTGCTCGCCGAGGCCGAGCAGCGCGTGCGCGTGCTCACCGACGATCCGTCGGAAGACGACGCGGCAGACGAAGCCGGCCTGGACGACACCTAAGCGGGCGCCCGACCATGCTCCTTGACGATGCCCTGCGCCACCTGGCGGCCGCGCCTGGAAAGCGCCTGCGTCCGCGCCTGTTCGTCGCCGCAGCCCACGCCTGTGGCCTCCCGCAGGGGTCCGCCGCCGTCACGGCGAGCGCCGAGGCCATCGAGCTCATCCACACCTACTCCCTGGTGCACGACGACCTCCCGGCGATGGACGACGATGACCTGCGCCGCGGTCAGCCCACGCTGCACGTCGCCTTCGACGAGGCCACGGCGATCCTGGTAGGAGACGGACTGCAGGCCCGCGCCTTTGAACTGATCGCCGGGGATGAGGCCTTGAGCGCCCAGCAGCGCGTCGAACTGGTGGCCTGCCTGGCAAGAGCCGCGGGCTTTGAAGGAATGGTTGGCGGTCAGAGCCTCGACATGCAGGCCACGGACCGCGAACTCAGCCTCGACGAGCTCAAGGCAATGCACGCCCGCAAAACCGGTGCCCTCATCACCGCCGCCCTCGAAATGGGCGCGATCGTCGCCGGCGTTGACGCCACAGAGCGCGCTACGCTGCGCACCGTGGGCGATCGCATCGGTCTCGCGTTCCAGATCATCGACGATGTGTTGGACGTGCGGGGCGACAGCGCCACGCTGGGGAAGACTTCCGGGAAAGATGCCGCGACCAACAAGTCCACCTACGTCGCCCATCTGGGTCTCGAAGCCGCGGAAGCTGAAGCCGAGCGGCTGTGCGGTGAGGCCCTCGAACTCCTCGCGGCTTGGGACGAACGTGCGGAAGAACTGCGCGCTTTGCTCGCGAAGATGGTGCGACGCGACCGCTAGCCTGCGTATCTCTCACCGCTTCCTGGCCCATCAGTGCTCGAACATGTGCCCGAGCTTCGCGCCTTTGGTCTTCAGGTACTGCTCGTTGTGCGGGTTGGCATCGCACTGCAGCGGGATGCGCTCCGCGACCTCGATGCCGATTTCCTCTAGGGCGGACACCTTCCGCGGATTGTTCGTCATGAGCTTCACGCGGTCGATGTTCAGGTGTCCGAACATTGGTTTCAGAATGCTGTAGTCGCGCATATCCGCACCGAAACCCAGCCGCTCGTTCGCCTCGACCGTGTCAGCGCCCTGATCCTGGAGGTGATAGGCCTTGATCTTGTTGAGCAGTCCAATACCCCGGCCCTCCTGGCGCAGGTAAAACAGCGCCCCCCGGCCTTCGTGGGCAATAGCCTGAAGCGCGGCATGAAGCTGCACACCGCAGTCGCAGCGCAGGCTGAAAAGTGCGTCTCCCGTCAGGCACTCGGAGTGCACGCGAGCCAGTATCGGGCCTGCGGCGCTCAGATCGCCGAGAGTCAGCACGATGTGCTCTTTGTTCGCCTCAGCGTCCTCGAAACCGTGCATGGTAAACACGCCCCAATCCGTAGGCAGGCGGCACGCGTCGACAAACCGAACTGTCACTCACAGTATTCCGGCAAAAAAGGGCGCGTAGTCTAACAGAGCCTGCATACGCACCCATACGGTAAGAGAGCGGGCTTTGAGGCCATTTTTCGCGGGGCATTGAGATTCGCCGGCTAGAGGCTCACCAGCGACCGCGCAACGTGAGAACGCCATCCTTCTCCTGCATATCAACGTGCTGCAGGAAGCTCATTCCGAGGAGCACGGTCGATGGCTGTTCGCCGTCGATAATCATCGCCGTCACCGCGTCGACGCGTATGCCCCCCACGTCCACGGAGTCGAGCGTCACTTGCCGCGCGGGCAGTACGTCACTCGCGGTTTGCACGCGCGCCGGCGTACCCTCATCGCGACCGATGCCCACGGCCAAGGCCTGACGCGCGTTCAGGGCGATCATGTTGGCGCCGGTATCCACCAGCACGGGCAGGCGGACCCCGTTTATCTCGGCGTTAGTCCGATACTGCAGTCGCTCGTCGCGCCGTACCACCACCTCGCGAGCCTCGGGTTGGCTGAAGGCCGAACTGATGCGCTGGGAAACCTGCAGCTGGCGCTGCTCGCCGTTGATCTCGACGATTGCCGAACGCGCATCGGACGAAATCAGCGTGAGCTCGCCCAAGCTCTCACCGGCTCTGAGGGTGACCCGCTTGCCGTCGATCTGCAGGACGGCCAGGTTCGGCAGCAGCGCCTCGACAAACACGTCCACAGGCCACGCCCGCCCCGCCGCGACGAGGGCCAGCACCAGCACGGCGGTTCGAAGCGGGAACACCGCCGCCCGCGGTCGGCGAATCACAGCGTCGCACCGGCGTAGATGGCTACGTGCAGCGTCAGACATGCCAGAACTCCTGCGGCGATATCGTCGACCATGATGCCAAAGCCTCCGCGCGCATTCTGATCGAGCCAGCTTATGGGCCAGGGTTTAGCGATATCGAAGATTCGAAAGACGATAAAGGCGGCGATGATCCAGGGTGCTTCCACCGGTATGGCAAACAGTGCGATCCACAGCCCCACGAATTCGTCCCACACGATACCCGGATGATCGTGCACGCCGAGTCGCTCACTGGCGCGGCCACACAGCCATACGCCGACCACGGTCGCGAGCAGAAGCACCAGTGCATAGAACCAGGCCGGCTGGCGGGCGAAAAGGAGATAGGGCGGTATCGCCATCAGGGTGCCCGCGGTACCGGGAGCCGCCGGGGAGAGGCCGGACCCGAAGCCGAAGGCCAGAAACTGCACGGGATCGGTGAGTTTTGGCTTGGGGACAGACGATGTCACCGGCGGCGCGCCTTTCCGAGGGGACTCACGGAGGCCGGGACGAAAAACTCAGAAGTGCCGATAGCCGCGGCTGTCGATGCTGCGATCACAGTGCACGCCCTCCCCCGTTTCAACGACTCCGATCATGGTACAGCCCGGCGGCAGTTCCGCGTCACCGGGCAGAGTGAAGCAGAGCACGTAGTCCTCGCCGCCGGCAAGGGCCCAGGCAAGGGCCTGGTCCACCTCGACGGCGGCACACAGCGCCGGGGACCGCGGGATCAACGAACTGTCGATGCGCAGGGAGACGCCGCTGGCGCTGGCGAGGTGCTGGGCATCGGCCAGGAGGCCGTCGGACACGTCGATCATTGCCGACGCCCGCCCGCGCAGACTTGCGCCGAGGTCCAGGTCCGGCGCAGGGCGCCAGAAACGCTCCAGAAGTTCGCCTTGTATCGCTTCCGGCATGCCCGCGAGTTCGCCCTTGAGCAGCGCGAGACCGGCCGCCGCATCGCCAAGGAAGCCGCTCACACAGAGCCGCTCGCCAGGCAGAGCGCCGCTGCGCCGGATGGCCTCGCCGCGGGGCACGGCACCGAGCACCTGGACACCCAGACTCAGCGGCGCTCGGACCAGGTCGCCGCCCACAAGCGGCAGCGAAAAACAGGCCGTCGCCTCCTCAAGGCCACGCTGCAGCGCGCTAAACAGCGTCGCGGCGTTGTCCGGGGCGGCGAGCGTGAGCGTCATGGCGAGCGGGCGGGCGCCCATCGCGGCCAGATCGCTCACCGCGGCGGCCACGGCCCGAAACGCCGCCAGGCGAGGATCGGCATCGGCGGGAAAATGCACACCGGCCACGGCGCAGTCGCTGGACACCACGAGTTCCTCATCGGCCGCGAGAGCGAGGACCGCCGCGTCGTCACCGACGCCAAGGCGAACGGCGGCGCCCCGGTCCATACCACCGAGAAAGCTGGAGATCAGTGCGAATTCGTCGCTCGTAGCGCCCAAGCGGATCAGCGTACGCCGGTCTCGGCGCTGCGCAGCTCGCCGGCGAGGCGGTCCAGAACTCCGTTTATGTAGCGGAAGCTCTCACTGGCACCAAACTTCTTCGCCAGGGCCACCGACTCGTTGATCACGACGCGGTAGGGCACGTCGATGCGCTCGATGAGTTCGAAGGCGCCCAGGCGCAGCAGGCTGAGTTCGATCGGATCGAGTTCGCCCAGCTTGCGATCGAGAAGCGGTTCAAAGGCGCCGTCGAGCTCCTCGGCGCGGCGCGTAACGCCGTGGAGGATGGACTGGAAGTACTCGAGGTCAACGACCCCGAAATCGTAGTCGGTGCGAAACTCCGCCTCGATGTCCGTGGGCCTCGCCCCGGCCATGTGCCACTGATAGAGGGCCTGCAAAGCGTAGTGCCGGGCCTTGCGGCGCCGCGCAATCAGCTGCTGCTGCGCCTGGTTGGTCATGCTGTCGACGCCTCAGGACAGATTGTCGAGGAGACTGACCATCTCCAGCGCGGACAGCGCGGCCTCGGCGCCCTTGTTGCCCGCCTTGGTACCCGAGCGCTCCACCGCCTGCTCGATGCTGTCGACCGTGAGCACGCCGAAGGCCACGGGTATGTTGTCGCCGAGCATGACCTGGGCGAGCCCCTTGGTGCATTCGCCGGCGACGTGCTCAAAGTGTGGTGTGCCACCACGAATCACGGCGCCGAGGGCGATGATGGCGTCGTAGTCACCGCTGCGCGCAACGCGCTGGCAGGCAAGGGGTATCTCGAAGGCCCCGGGGACGCGAATTACCGTCATCTGCTCGTCGGCGACCCCATGGCGGCGCAGCGTATCGACGGCGCCGTCGAGCAGGTGCTCGACCACAAAACTGTTCCAGCGCCCCACGACCAGCGCGTAGCGGCCGCCGGTATGGGTCATGGTTCCTTCAATCGTTCGCAAGCTAGTCATACACCGTCGATTCCGTGCTGTCGTCCGGGTCAAGGTAGGCGACCACCTTGAGCCCAAATCCTGAGATGGCATTGTACTTGATGGGCGCTCCCATCAGGCGGATCTCGCCGACGCCGAGGTCGCGCAGAATCTGTGACCCGACGCCAACGGTGTTGTAGCTGTCACCGCTGTGGAACTCGGGGGCGTCGGCGGTTCCCAGGGCAATATCGAGGCTGTGCAGCATCTGCTCGTCGCTCTCCCGACGGGCAAGGAGCACCAGGGCGCCGGAGCCTTCCTCGGCAATCTTCTGCAGCGCGCGCTGCGAACTCCACCCCCCGGCGACCCCTTCGTCGGCTCCGAGCAGGTCGCGCAGCGTTGTGGCCGCGTGCACCCGCACCAGCGCCGCTTTGTCGGCCACGAGTTCCCCCAGGGTAAGCGCCAGATGCAGACCGCCATGCGTTCGATCCCGATACACGGTGATCTGAAACTCTCCAAAGGCCGTGGCGAGCGTACCTCTGCGCAGCGGTTCGATGGTGCGCTCGTTCGCGATCCGGTAGTGGATGAGGTCCGCCACGGTGCCCACCTTGAGATCGTGGGCGATCGCGAATTCCTTCAGCGCCTGACCATCGGCGAGATCACCGTTCACATCCAGCACGTCGGCGATGACGGCCGCCGGCACGAGCCCCGCAAGACGCGTCAGATCCACGCCACACTCGGTATGGCCGGCGCGGGTCAGTACACCGCCGGGCTCGGCCGCCAGGGGGAAGATATGGCCGGGCTGCACGATGTCCTCCGCCACCGCCCGCGCCGACGCGGCGACGCGGACCGTGTGAGCCCGGTCCGCGGCCGATATGCCCGTATCGATTCCGTGGGCCGCCTCGATGGACACGGTGAAGCGCGCCCCGTCTTCGTTGTCACCCCCGGCCATGGGTGGCAGGCCGAGCTGATCACAGCGCTCCCGGGGCATGGCGAGGCAGACGAGGCCGCGGGCACGACGCGCGAGAAAGGTGATGTGTTCAGGCATGCAGTGCTCGGCGGCCACCATGACCACGCCTTCATTGCCGCGGCCATCGCGCTCATCCAGCAGCAGTATCATGCGCCCGCGACGAAGTTCGTCGAGGAGTTCCGCCACCGGGGAGACGTCGAGTTCCGTCACTTTGCGTAGCCGTTAGCCGCGAGCGTCGCCATGGTCAGGCCGCTTCCCGAGCCGGGCCGGGCCGCCGCGTCTCCCTGCAAAAGGCGTTCGAGGTAGCGCGCTATGACATCGACCTCGAGATTGACGCGCTTCCCGGGCCGGTAGTCACCGAACACCGTCTCCGCCATGGTCTGGGGAATGATGTTCAGCTCGAAGCGGGGGCCGTCGACGGCGTTCACGGTGAGGCTCGTGCCGTCCACGCAGATGCTTCCCTTGCCCGCGATGTAGCGCGCCAGTTCATCCGGAGCCCGCAGAGTGAAGCGCCAGGAACGACCGTCCTCAGAAAGGCTGACGACTTCGCCGAGCCCGTCAACGTGACCGCTGACGATGTGGCCACCAAGCGGCGCGTTGGGCGTCAGCGATTTCTCAAGGTTCACCCGGGAACCCTGGGCCAGGGTGCCCAGCGTCGTGAGGCTCAGGGTTTCATTGGATACATCGGCCCAGAAGCCGTCGCCGGGAAGATCGGTGACCGTGAGACACACGCCGCTGGTCGCAATGCTGTCGCCGATGGCGACGTCCGCGAGGGGCAGCTTGCCCGTATGGATGCGCAGGCGAAGATCGCCACCGCGCGGCTCCATGGCAGCGACCGTTCCCACGGCCTGGATAATCCCTGTAAACACGCGTTTGTTCTCCTGATTGCTGCGCCCGACCAAAGCCCGCGGTCCGGCGGTCATCCATCCCCTAGCCGGCATCATCCTTCGTCCGCGGCGCCACGCGGAAATTCGCTCGCAGATCGTCACCGATACGCTGCGTAGCCATCGGCTCGAGGTCGTAGGCCTCGGCCATGCGTTCGAGGGGAAGGTCGAACATGGGGCGCCCGCGGCTGCCCAGAAGGCGGGGCGCGAGGTAAAGGACCAGCTCATCGGCGAGACCGGCGCGCAGCATGGCTGCGGCCAGCGTGGGGCCGGATTCTAGCAGAATCTCGTTGCACTCCCGCGCCGCCAGCGCGTCCAGCACAGGCTCCAGGGGCAGGTGGTCGGCCACGGGCGCGAGCGGCAGGCGCGGTACATCGCGCAGGGTCGGCGGAACGTCCCGGCTCTCGCTGTGCACGAGCAACGACGGCTGGGCGCCACCGAGCACGCGCGCCTGGGGCGGTGTTCGAAGTCGCGTATCGAGAACAACGCGCAGGGCTCGACGCTGAGGCTGGGGAAGCAGCACATCGTCGAACGCTTCGTCCCGCACGGTGAGGGCACAATCGTCCGCGAGCACCGTCTCCACGCCGGTGACGATAGCGCAGCTCTCGGCGCGCAGCGTCTGCACGTCACGACGCGCCGCCGGCCCCGTAATCCACTGACTCTCGCCGGACGCCATCGCGGTGCGTCCATCGATAGACGCCGCCATCTTTATGCGCAGCCGCCCTCGTCCATGGCGGGCCCGTGAGAGGAAGCCCTGCAGCTGCAGTTCCACCTCCTGGGCGAGGAGTCCCGTGCGCACCTCGACGCCGGCCTCCCGGAGTCGCTGGAGCCCCCGCCCGGAAACCCGCGGGTGAGGATCTTCTACGCCCACGATCACTTGAGCCACGCCGGCCGAAACAAGCGCGTCCGCGCAGGGCGGCGTGCGCCCCCGGTGAGAGCAGGGTTCAAGGGTCACGAAGGCCGTGCAGCCCCGGGCGCGCTCGCCGGCAATACCGAGGGCAAAAGCTTCGGCGTGGGCTCCGCCGGCGGGTTGGGTGAAGCCCTCGGCGACGATCTCGCCGTGCTTGACCAGCACGCAGCCGACATGGGGATTGGGACGGGCCCAGAAACGGGCCCGGTCCGCCAGGAACAGAGCGCGGTGCATGAAGCGGCGCTCCTCGGCGGTGAATTCGTCAGACATCGATGGAGCGCCGCGAGGCGACGCGTCAGTCGTCGGCGCTGTCGGTTACAGCGCGCGCCGGCTGATCGGCCTCAGACTGCAGATGCTCGACGGCGGCCTGGAATTCAGCGATATCTTCGAAGCTGCGGTAGACCGAGGCAAAGCGCACGTAGGCGACCTTATCGAGGGAGCGCAGGCTGTCCATTACCCGCTCCCCGAGCTCGCGAGTATTGATTTCGCGCTCGCCGGTCGCCCGGAGGCTCTGCTTGATATGACTGATTTCCGCCTCTATGGCCTCGACGGAAACGGGGCGTTTCTCCAGGGCGCGCAGGAAACCCCCGCGAAGTTTGTCCTCGTCAAAGGGCTCGCGGCTGCCGTTTTGCTTGATTACCCGCGGCATGAGCAGCTCCGCGGCCTCGTAGGTCGTAAAGCGTTCGTGGCAGGTGAGGCATTCCCGCCGCCGCCGCACCTGCGTACCGTCAGACACCAGGCGCGAGTCGATGACCTTGGTATCGAAGGCGTTACAGAACGGGCAGTGCATAATCTGAGATCAGGAGGACGAGGCTTGGGAGTCAGCGACGACGAGGGACGACGAGGACCGCGATTCCGGCGGCGCGGCCCAGGTTGGGCTCAGGCCGCTATCGCGGCACCGGCGACCGGCCGCTCGCCGTACACCGGGAAACGCGCGCAGAGTTCCAGCACCTTCTCGCGGACCGCGGCGATCTCCACCTCGGCGCCGCCCGCCTCCATCGCCGCGAGCAGATCACACATCCAGTGCGTCAGCTCGCGCGTCTGATCCTCGCCAAAGCCCCGCGTTGTAATCGCCGGCGTACCGAGGCGCAGCCCCGAGGTGATGAACGGTGACCGCGGGTCGTTGGGCACGGCGTTTTTGTTCACCGTAATGTTGGCGCGACCCAGGGCCTCGTCGGCGTCTTTCCCCGTGTAGGGCTTGCCGATGAGATCGACGAGCATGAGGTGATTGTCCGTGCCTCCGGTCACGATATTGATGCCACGCTCGATGAACGTGGCCGCCATGCAGCGCGCGTTGGCGACAACCTGCTTCTGATAGGACACAAACTCGGGCTGCTGCGCTTCGAGGAAGCTCACGGCCTTGGCGGCGATAACGTGCATCAGCGGGCCGCCCTGACCGCCGGGGAAAACGGCGGAGTTGAATTTCTTTTCCAGCTCTTCATTCGCCTTCGCGAGGATAATGCCGCCGCGGGGACCGCGCAGCGTCTTGTGCGTGGTTGAGGTCACCACGTCGGCATAGGGCACCGGCGAGGGGTAGACACCCGCCGCGACCAGGCCGGCGACGTGCGCCATGTCGACCAGCAGATAGGCACCCACCTCGTCCGCGATGGCGCGATAGCGGGCCCAGTCGACAACGCGACTGTAGGCGGAAAAACCGCCGATGATGAGCCGGGGTTTGTGCTCCCGGGCCAGGGCCTCAAGCTGCTCGTAGTCGATCGACTCCCCGGTGGCGTCGAGACCGTACTGGACTGCGTTGTAGGTCTTGCCGGAAAAATTGGGCTTCGCCCCGTGCGTAAGGTGTCCACCGTCGGCCAGGCTCATGCCCAGGATCGTATCGTGCGGCTTGAGGAGCGCCTGGAACACGGCCGCGTTGGCCTGCGATCCGGAATGCGGCTGAACGTTGGCGTAATCCGCCCCGAACAGCGCCTTGGCGCGCTCCGCCGCCAACTCCTCGGCGCGGTCCACATACTCGCAGCCGCCGTAGTAACGCTTCCCGGGGTAGCCCTCGGCGTACTTGTTGGTGAGCACGGAACCCTGTGCCTGGAGTACGCGGGGGCTCGCGTAGTTCTCCGAGGCGATGAGCTCGATGTGCTGTTCCTGGCGCAACTCCTCCGCGCCCATGGCGGCAAACAGCTCGTCGTCAAAACCCTGTATAGACATCGTCCTATCGAACATCATCGGCTCCTGTAGTTTGGCTCACTCCGGGCTGGCTCTCCCAGCGCGGCCCAGCGCGGCCCGGCGCGGGTCGCTGCCGGGCGATCTTTACGAGATCTTCGCGAGATCTTCGCGATCGGGGATCGCCGCTCAGCGAAAGCGGGAGATTTTAACTGAAAGCGCTGCCGGCGTGGCGTTCGCGCCCGGCGACGAGGTCTGAGCACATTCCCGGCCGCCGCGGCCCTTTGCTAAACTGCGCGCCCCTCTCTCAACACCCGAAACCGAGATACCGCGTGGCCCAGTACGTTTACACCATGAACCGGGTAGGCAAGGTCGTGCCGCCCAAGAAGACCATTCTCGAAGACATTTCCCTGTCGTTCTTTCCCGGCGCAAAAATCGGTGTCCTGGGACTGAACGGCGCGGGCAAATCCACACTGCTCAAGATCATGGCCGGCATCGACACCGACATCCTCGGCGAAGCGCGTCCGCAGCCGGGAATCAATATCGGCTACCTGCCCCAGGAACCCCAGCTCAATGCGGATAAGGATGTGCGCGGTAATGTCGAGGAAGGGCTTGCGGAGGCACTGGAGGCGCTGGCCGGTCTCGACAAAGTGTACGCGGCATACGCCGAACCCGACGCCGACTTCGACGCGCTCGCCAAGGAACAGGCGCGCCTCGAGGATGTTATCCAGGCCACGGACGCGCACAACATCGAAACAAAACTGGAGGTCGCGGCCGACGCCCTGCGTCTGCCGCCCTGGGACGCGGACGTAAGCACCCTCTCCGGCGGCGAACGACGCCGTGTGGCCCTGTGCCGCCTGCTGCTATCGGGACCGGACATGCTGCTCCTCGACGAGCCCACCAACCACCTGGACGCGGAAAGCGTCGGCTGGCTCGAGCGCTTTCTGCACGATTTCCCAGGCACCGTGGTCGCCATCACCCACGATCGCTATTTCCTCGACAACGCCGCCGGCTGGATCCTCGAACTCGATCGCGGCCGCGGCATTCCCTACGAGGGCAATTATTCCGACTGGCTCGACGCGAAGGAACAGCGTCTAGAGCAGGAAAAGCGCCAGGAGGCGTCGCACCAGAAGGCCATCAAGGCCGAGCTTGAGTGGGTGCGCAGCAATCCCAAGGGACGTCAGGCCAAAAGCAAGGCGCGCCTGGCACGCTTCGAGGAACTGCAGTCCCAGGAGTTTCAGACGCGCAACGAGACCAACGAGATCTATATTCCCCCGGGCCCGCGGCTCGGCGACAAGGTCCTGGAGGTGTCGGGACTGCGCAAGACCTTTGGCGATCGCCTGCTGTTCGACGACGTTTCCTTCTCGGTGCCCAAGGGCAGCATCGTTGGCATCATCGGCGCCAACGGCATGGGCAAGTCCACCCTATTCCGTCTGATCACCGGTGCCGAGCAACCGGACGCGGGGAGCATTGAAACCGGAGAGACGGTCGAGCTTGCCTACGTGGACCAGTCTCGGGACGACCTCGCCGGAGAGAAGACGGTGTGGGAGGAAATTTCCGACGGCCTCGACGTGATCACCATCGGCAGCTACGAAGTGAACTCGCGCTCCTACGTCGGCCGCTTCAACTTCAAGGGTTCGGATCAGCAAAAATTCGTGAAGGATCTCTCCGGCGGTGAACGCAATCGCCTGCACCTTGCGAAGCTTCTCAAGCAGGGAGCCAACGTTCTGCTTCTCGACGAGCCCACCAATGACCTCGATGTGGAGACGCTGCGCGCTCTGGAAGAGGCGCTGCTGGCCTTTCCCGGCGCGGCGATGGTGATCTCGCACGACCGCTGGTTCCTGGATCGCATCGCCACGCATATTCTCGCCTACGAAGATGACGGCAGCATCGTGTTCCACGAAGGCAATTTCAGCGACTATGAAGAAGATCACCGTGCCCGGGTAGGCGCTGCCGCTGATCAGCCGAAGCGCGTTCCCTATCGCAAGCTGAAGTAGGCGCCGGACGCGGACGTTTGCTCACGCCGGGGCCTGTGCTTCAATGCGGGCGAGAATCACGAACGGAACAAGGCGATGAGTGACGACGCCAACGGACGCGCCACCTGGGTGCGCGTGAACCTCGACCTGCCGGTGGAGGTGCACCAGGGCGGCAGCGTCTGGAAGCAGCGGCTGATCGACCTGTCGGTCGCCGGCGTGGCCACGGATCAACCCGATCTTTGGGATGCGCAGTACAACGAACCGTTCACCCTGGTCATTGATGCCGGTGATCTCGGGGTTCTGGAGTTACACGCCTACCTGCAGCATGTCGAAGCGGGCCGCCTGGGTTTTGCCGTGCAGCATATCGACGACGCCAACGTAGAGCGGCTGCGCCAGCTGCTGAGCGCCCATGTGGATGACCCCTTGACCGTCGATGCCGATATCGCGCGACTTGCCGATGCGGCCAAAGACGGCGAGGCCTAGGGCCAGCATGAGGCATCGCCGCTGAGCCGTCCCTGGCATTTGGGCCGAGAAAACTAAACTCACCTATCGCGTACTGGCGCAACCGACGAACACACGGTAGCAACCGATACCCTTTGCTGGCAGCGATGAATTTTCTGGGAAGCGACGCTTCCGCAGTACCTGGATGAGCTGTCCCAGCAATTTTCCACGGAACACAAGTGCGCGGCGAAGTTGCCAGTGGAGACAACGAGCGCCTGACCCTATTTATCCGTAGCGATGTCCGTAGCGATGACATTAGCGACGCAAGTGTTTACACCCTTCGATACCTGACGGGCAAAGCAATTGAGCCGGAGAATTACGCTGAAAACTCTCAGCGTGGGTCTGTGACCCCATCCCCGTAACTCCCCCATAGCTCACCCAGCAGCCACGCAAGCTTTTGCACGCTAACCCGACCTTCAGGCTCTGCTCGAAACACAGTAGCTGTTCAACCCGATTTCTGATCCAGGTAGGGACGAGCGACGTAACGGCATCTGATGAGGTTGTTTATAACGCATATCATTTGCGTTTCTATCCTCAAAAGTCTCGAAACTCAGATGCCGCCCCGGAGCAAAAGAATTGCAATGAAAAATGCACTTTTCAGCCGAATCTCGCTTTTCGCTGTGGTTGCGGCCACCACGTTTGCGACGTCAGCTGTTCCCGTAAACGCGCAAGAACCAGGGAACAACGACTCAAGTGCACTCGAAGAGGTGATTGTTCGAGGTCGAGCTCAAGAACTTTACCGCGTTCCGGTCACAACCTCAGGCAAGCTCGCGACCGCTACAATCGACTCATCGATCACCATTACGACCATCACCGACGACTTGATTGTAGATCAGGGCGCTCGAGACGCAGCCGATATTTACCGTAATATTTCCGGCGTAACAGCGTTTTCTTATTCTGGAATTACAGCGCGGGGATTCCGTCAGGAGGACATATTTTTCGACGGTCTGCGAGGCGACCTTTTCCCCCAGTTCGTCGTACCTCAACTGTTCAATATCGAGCGCCTAGAGTTTCTAAAAGGTCCGGCCGGGATGCTTTATGGCGTGACCCCTCCCGGCGGCTTGTTCAATTACATCACCAAGAAACCAACCACTGAGGTCTATCGCGAAGCTCGTTTGGTGGCTGGCACAGACAGCCGGTATGGAGGTTCACTGCAGTTGGAGGGCCCTCTTCTCAGTGATTCTGTGGGCAGCCGCCTCGGAGTGTTCTATGAGGACAGAGACACGTCTCAGTTCAACACGGAAAGTGAAACCCTTGTTCTCGATGCCGGTCTGAGCTTCGACGTCGGATTCGCGGATCTTTCGCTGCAGGCGTTTTACATCTATCAGGACCTACCTGGAAACAGGCTTCGCGGAGTCCCTACCGACTCTCGAGGAAACTTTCTCGCCGACAGGCAGTGGAACCATAACGAATCGTTTGACTTTATCGAGGTAGATTCGACGGCGCTGCAAGCGCGTTTCGAGGGCGGTGAGGGGACTTCGTGGGACTGGGATTTCACCGTTCGCTATAACGAAAACACCGAAGACCAGGCGTATCACGAGAGCGGGTCCCCACCTATCGACACGGATGGTGACGGTGAAGTCGATGCTATTGAGCGTCGATACCGAGAAACAATTACGGATATCGAAAGCATATCGCTTGCTGGTAACGCAGTGTACAGCACAGACATCGGCAACATAAAATCACGGACCCTTGTCGGCTTTGACTACTTCGATAGCGAAGATATCGAGGATTTTCAAACGACGGATGTTGTGAACACCCTCAGTTTGCGCAATCCGCAATACGGCCAGGTCGACCCGTCTACGTATACGTTCGTGGACTTCGGAACGGGAAGCACTCTTCTTGTCTTCGACAACCAGTTTGAACGAACCGGTGCATACGCGCTCCAGGAACTAACGATCGGTGATTTTATCCTTACCGGCGGATTGCGATGGGATGAATTTGAGGATAGCTCACAAGATCCGTTCCCACCGAACGGGGATTTCTCTGATAACAAAGTCACGGGTCGTGCAGGCGTAGTGTACAAAGTTCGCGATGACGTATCGCTCTTTGCGCAATGGGCGCAAAGCTTTGAGCCTCAAGCTCCCGGTAGCCAGGACGCCATTTTCGGAGGACCGTTCGACCCGACTGAAGGGGAAAACTTCGAAGTCGGTCTTAGAACTGACCTCTTTGATGGTCGGATTCAAAGCTCGGTCGCCATCTATCAGATAAAACGGACCAACCTTGTCCAGAGTACAGGGATAGATGCTGACGGCGATGGTTTCATCGAATCAGTAGCGTTTGGCGAAGTTACCAGTGAGGGTCTCGACGTAGACATTGCCGCCGACCTGACGCCGGACTGGGTGGTAACACTTGCGTACGCCTACAACGATACAAAAATCACCGAGGATATCACCGGTTCCGGTGGCGGTATTGGCAATCAGAATGGTGGCACGTTCGTTAACGCACCTGAACATCAACTTGGTTTCTGGACGCGTTATCAGGTGCCCTCGATCAGCACAGCGTTCGCGTTCGGCGGCGATTACGTGTCGGAGCGCATTGGTTTTCGAGGGGACAGAGTGAAGCCCTATTTCGTCTTCGATGCGTCAATTATCTACGAGAAGAATGATTGGAGAATGCTTCTTCGGGCGGAAAATCTGTTTGATGAAACCTACGCTACTTCTGGCTTTGGTTTTCAATTCCCAGGAGATGTGCGAACTGCTTTCCTAGAGGTGTACCGCAAGTTCTAGCGTCGGCCACAAGCGACACAGCTCGGTCAATCGGACCGGGCGGTTTTTATTCGCTCGGGAACGAACGGCACCGCGCATCAAACTAGCGCGGGTACGAGCCCAGCGCTAACCCCAGTCGATTTCCAGAGCCTCGGCCAGGTCGGCCACCGGGTGCAGCTGCATTCCCGGGGGCGCCGTTTTGGGGGCGTTGCCCCGCGGCACCACGGCCCGCCGGAAGCCGTGCTTCGCGGCTTCGGCGAGTCGTTCCTGGCCTGAGGGCACGGGCCTGATTTCACCCGCTAGCCCCACCTCGCCGAACACCACCAGATCCCGGGGGAGCGCGCGATCGCGAAAGCTCGACACGATCGCCAGGAGCAGCGCAAGGTCGGCGGCTGTCTCCAGCACGCGCACGCCTCCGACCACGTTGGCGAAAACATCCTGGTCGCCGACCTGTAATCCGCCGTGGCGGTGCAGGACCGCGAGCAGGAGCGCCAGGCGATTCTGCTCGAGGCCGACCGCAAGGCGACGCGGGTTGCCCAGGGGACTGTCATCCACCAGCGCCTGGATTTCCACGAGCAGGGGACGCGTGCCCTCCCAGAGCACCATCACCACACTGCCCGAAGACGTTGCCTCGCCCCGCTCAAGGAAGATGGCCGAGGGATTGCGCACTTCCCGCAGGCCGCCCTCGGTCATGGCAAAAATGCCCAACTCATTGACCGCTCCAAAGCGGTTTTTCTGTCCCCGGAGAGTGCGGAAACGCTGATCGTCCGAACTCTCCAGCAGCACAGAACAATCGATCATGTGCTCCAGCACCTTCGGACCTGCAAGGCTTCCATCCTTCGTGACATGGCCGACGAGGAGCAGCACCGTGCCGCGCTGCTTTGCCGCGCGGGTAAGGGCGGCAGCGCATTCGCGGACCTGGGAGACGGAACCCGGCGCCGAGGACAACTCCTCGTGGTACACGACCTGGATTGAATCGACCACCAGGAGCCTCGGCTCGTGTTCCTCGAGCGCCGCGAGAATCGCTTCGACGTTTGTTTCCGCCAGGAGTTTGAGCTTGTCTGTGGGCAAGGACAGACGCCGCGCCCGCAGGGCGATCTGCTGTGGGCTTTCTTCCCCGGTCACGTACAGGGCGGGCATCGAAGCCGCGAGATGACAACAGGCCTGCAGCAAAAGCGTACTTTTGCCCGCACCGGGATTCCCGCCCATGAGTATGGCGGAGCCGGGCACCAGGCCGCCGCCGAGGACGCGATCGAGTTCCGCCATGCCTGTGGGTATGCGGTCAACTTCGGCCACATCGATCTCTTGCAAGGTCCGGGCTGGCGCGAGCGACCCGGCAAAGCCCTGCCGGCGACCGGCGGACGATCGCCTGGCCGGGCCGCTGTCGACCCGGAACTCGCTGAGGGTGTTCCAGGCACCGCAATTCGCACACTGGCCCTGCCACTTCGCGAAATCGGCGCCGCACTCGGAACACACGAAGACGGTTTTTGCCTTGGCCATGGAAATAGCCTGAAAATCAAAGGCGCGATGCTACAACTTAGCCGGCGAGCTGGGTATGCTGGTTGGCCATCCTGATCCTTCTTTTTCAACCATGCCAGCTCCCCGATCCTCCCTAGGCAGCCTCATTCCTGAACCCCAGATCAGCTTTTCGGCGGAGCTCGCGCGGGCCGTGGGCGTTGAGGGGGCCGTGCTGATTCAACAGATCAAGAGCGTTTACCAGCATCAGCCCGCCACCGCCCGCGATGGCCTGGCGTGGCTGCACGTCAGCCATGCCTATCTCCTGGAACTCATGCCGTTCTGGAGCCCGGAGCAGTTGCTTTCGATCTGTGACGCCGTGGAAGAACTTGGGCTCCTGCGCATTGACCGGCAGCACGGGGCCAGCGGTTGCCTGCTCCTGGCTATCGACGAGGGCGGCGTACGGTCACCGGCGCCCGCACCTTCGGCGCCGCCGCCCAGCGCGTACCCGGAGCACAAGCGAACGCCGCCGCGCCAAAAGAGCGCAGCCGAGCGCGCCCTACCCCGGTCTGGCACGGGCGAGCCCCTGCCACCGGACTTCACGCCCAGTGAGGATATGCTCGAACTGCTGGAGCGCTTCCACGGCGTGCCGCGGGGCTTTGCGTTGGCCCAGCTGGAAGACTTCACGCTGTACTGGCGTGAGCGAGGCAGTGCGGGCCACGCGTGGCAGAATCGCTTTAAGCAGCATGTACTATGGCACTGGAAACGCCACCAGCAGGAGCACGCGGGACTCGCCCAGGGAGGAGTTCATGGAGGAGGGCACACCGCTGGCGGAGCGCGTCGCACGCGAGATAGCAGCCTTGAGCACGACCTCACCGACACCTCCTGGGCCGACTGATGAGCCGCCGGACTTAAGGGCAGGGGAGGCAGCGACGACGGTGGATGCAGCGCCTGCGGTTAACGCGAAAACCGATCCCGCGCTGGTTGAAGCGATCAACCAGGTATTCGCTCTCTTTCGCATCAACTACCACAATCAGTATTACGCCGCCTTCAGCGACGCCGAGCAGCTGCGCCAGATAAAAAAGCTGTGGCTCGATTCGCTGCGCGATTATCCATCCGCGCAGATTCTTCAGGGCGCGCGCCGCGCCATCGACGACAGCGAATATCTTCCGACGCTGCACCGCATGCGTTCCTGCTGTGAGGAGAGCCTGCCCGCCCTGGGCCTGCCAGCGTCCCGCGCCGCCTATGAGGAAGCCGCCAACGCCGGCAGCCCGCCCGAGGCCAGCCACTGGTCGCACCCGCTGGTGTACTGGGCCGGCCGGGACTGCGGCTTTCAGCGCCTGGCGACGTTGACGGAAAAGGAGTCGGGGCCGCTGTTTCGCGAACATTATCAGCGGCGCTGCCGGGCATTCCTGGACAGCGGGCACTGCGAGCCCGTCCCCCCAGTCCCCGCTCGGCGCCTCGCGGCGCAGCCCCTGGATCCGGAGGGTGCCGTGGCCCGTCTGCGCCGGCTACGAGCGGAAAACCAGCTTTAGTCCGGCACAACCGCCGCACCCCTGCGGCGCCCCGGCAGCTTCGTGATGGCCAGGAACCCTGGCCGGTCCCCCAGTGTTCAATTGGCGGGCGGTGCGACCGCCGTCGGGATCGTCGACCCGGGGTCCACCGTCAGACGAAGGTGGTGCGCTTTCGCCGCGGCATCGACAATGGTCAGAGATTCCGGGCCCAGAGCGAGCGTCGATCCGGGCTGAAGCGGCGCCTCAAGAACCGTGGATGGACCGTAGAACACGGGTTTCAGCGCCAGCGTGGCGCCGTTGCCGAGCCGGACTGCGGCATCCCGGACGTTGGCTACACCCTCGTCGTGACGCACATGGAGGCGCAGCACTTCTTTGTCGCTGTTGGCGATACGGCTGTGCACTGCGCGCACGCTGAAGGGACCCGACGCCTCCACGAATTCAGCGAGTCGCTGATACTGCGGGCCCGGGTCGAGGTAGCGCTGGACGTACAGGGTGCCAAAGCCCACGGCCAGGAGCAGAACCGGGACAGTACTGAGCTGGGCGGCGGACAGCGACACACTTTTCAGACGCTTATAGGTCAGCCAGACCCCCGTGAACGACAGTGATGTCAGGGCCAGCCCAAAGCCGAACCAGAGAAGCTTGATCAGCAGCGAATCGCCCAGATCGCCGAAATGCAGCGGATCGGCGATATCGTTCAGGTAGGCAACGACGCCGCTTTCACGAGAGCGGGCGATCTGCACCACGGACCCGTCGACCGGGTCCAGGGAAACGCGGTTCGCCCGGTCTCGAACCAGGGGATCCAGCCACCGGCCCCAGACCATAATGGGCTGCTGGGGTCGCGTGGGATAGAAGATGGCGCTCGGCTCCCAGTCGGGGATCGCCGCTTTGGCGCGCCGCACGACCTCATCGCTGCTGATGCTGGGAATGACGGTACCGAAGGACTTCACCCGCTCCTCACTGAGGCCGGTCCGAGAGGGTTCAAAGCGGGTGCCCGCGAGCTGGCCGCCAAACTCCGCAAGGTACCAGAGACCGGTGGTGGCGATGAGCACCAGGAACCACATGGACCAAATCCCGGCGGCGCGATGAAAGTCGCCGATGAACACCCGGGCTCCACGATGGATGCGCACACGGAAGGCCACGGTCTTCAGGCGCCCGGCGGTCTTGAGGCCGGTGTACAACGACAGCAGCAGCACCAGGGCCATGGAACACACGATGGGCAGGCTGATGATTTTTGGTGTGAAGAGATAGCGATGCAGATCGCGAAAAAAACGCTGCACCGTCAACGGATGTGTCCGCCCCGTCACTGCACCGGTCCACGGATCCACGTGCAGAAAGTAGCTGGTACGGGTAGGGGTCAGCATCACGGCTCGGTACGCGAAGTAGTCCGCTTCGCCCTGCCACAGCACCGTTAGCGCATCCTCGGGCGCGGCCGCCCGCACGGCCCGCTCCATCGCACTCCAGCTTACCTTCTGCTCCCCGGGCGTTACGCGCATCTCATCGCGCAGCAGCCAGTCGATCTCGTCGGCGATGACGGCGATGGTTCCGGTGAAGAGCACGACGCTCATGATGAGCGCCAGATGGAATCCAAACCAGCTGTGCAGGGCAAACAGACGCCGTTTGGGCGTGACCTGTTTCTGGCGGCTGGGCGGTTTTCGGTCTTCGTTCAGGGGCACGCGATCGGCTTCGCTCGGGGGATCGAAGGAAAAAGGCGCTCGGCCAGTCCTTCACCTGGCGCCGGGCACCGGCGACGCCGCGGGGCCTGGGGCGGCGGCCGGATTGTAAGCGGTTTCCCGCGCAACCGGCGCCGCGGAGGACGCATACGCCAGCTAGAACAGGACTTCCACCGATCCGCGAATCTCCCGGGGAGGTTCCGGGTTCACACTCAGGGGCGACCGCGCCTTGAAGTATTCGGTGTCGGTAAGATTCAACGCATTGAGCCTGAACACGAAGTCGGTACCACCGCGCCGCGACATCACGTACTTCAGTCCCAGATCGACACGGGTATAGGAATCCAGATCGTAGGTGTTGGCATCGTCCACCGGGCGGTCGGCTTCGTAGAACACGCCGCCCTGGACCGAGAGCCCGCGCAGGGCACCGTTCTGAGGAAACTCATACTCCGCGGTCAGGCTGAGAGACAGCTCGGGAACACCGAAGGGCGTGTTTCCTTCTATGTTCGGGTCGTCGTCTTCGGTAAAGGTGGCATCCAGGTAGGTGGCCGATCCGGAAAGCGTGATCTGATCGGTGAGCAGGCCGGCCACGGTAAGCTCAGCGCCGTCGTGCTGCTGCGTACCGCGCTGGATGATGGTGTTAGTGGCGGGATCCTCAAAGGGAGCGTCGGAGCGTTCGACGGTGAAGATGGCGCCCGTGGTAAGCAGCTTGCCTTCAAAGGCCTCCCACTTGGCACCGATCTCGAACTGGGCGCCGACCGTTGGATCCAGTGACTCGCCGGCGTTGTCAAAGCCGGAGCCAACCGGTCCGTTGGGCTCGAAGCTTTCACTGTAGGAGGCGTAGAGCGAAAGATCCGGCATCGGCAGATACACCACCCCCGCGCGAGGGGTGAAGTTGGTGGCCTCCGGGCGCCCGTCCAGGGGCACTCCCACTATCGAGAAAGTGGAATCGAACTCGTCGTAGCGCCCGCCGAGAAGCAGCCGCCACTGTTCACCGATCACGATCGAATCCTGGAACGTGATACCGCGCCGATCCTCGGAGCCCAGGTTTTTCTCGGGCCGGGGCGTAATCAGGGGATCGGGCACGATCACCGGGTCGAAGATATTGGTCGCGAAGTTCTCGTTTCGCGCGGTCTCATTATTGTCGATGCCGACGTCGGTTCGATCCACACCGATGAGAATCTGGTGCTCGATCGCGCCCGTCCGAAACTTGCCGATGACGTCGGCGTAGTAGGTGGTGTAGTCCCAGCGATTGATGCGACGGCGAGCGCGGATAGCGATATTGCCCGCCGCGTCCGGAATGCCGCGGGGCTGGTTATCGTAGCGATCCCGCTCATATTCCTGCCGGCTCACGCCGGCACGCAGGCGCCAGCGATCATTGAACTGATGGTTCACCTCGGCGAAGACGTTGAAAACCTCCGAGTCGTATTTGGTCCAGGGCTGACTGAGGACGGTGTCGTAGTCCAGCGCCGACAGGTTGCCATCCAGGCTGATCAGCCCGATGTCCTGGGGACGATTGTCTTCCGTGTAGTCGGTGTTGAAGCGAAGGGTGGTCCGGTCACTGACGTCCCAGTCCAGCGCAGCGGACAGAATTTGCCGCTCCGTATCAAAGTCCGACCCGTCGGCGAACTCTCGAAAGGAGCTGGAATCCTCAAAGGCGGCGTTGACGCGATAGCGGACCGAGCCGTCGTCGGTCAGCTTGCCGCTGTGATCCGCGGTGATGTGGCTAAAGTCAAAGCTGCCCACGGTGGCCTTGATCGAGGTGCGGCGCTCCGCGGTCGGTCGCTTCGGTATCATATTGATCAGACCCCCGGGCGCCATGGTGCCGTAGAGTACGGACGAAGGGCCCTTCAGCACTTCTACGCGATCCAGAACCTCGATCGGCACCGAGGCCAGGTGAAAGAAGGTTCGACCGTCGCGAAAGTAGTTGCTGCCGTTGGACAGCTGAAAGCCTCGGATCGAGTAGGAGGAGTAGGCCCCGAGAAAGTTATTGGCTTTTTGCACGCTTGAGTCATTCTGCAGAATCTGATCGAAGCGGAAGGCCTGCTGGTCGGCGATCAGGTCTGCGTTGATCACAAACAGGGACTGCGGCGTTTCCAGAATAGGCAGATCGAGACGTGCGGCGGACGTCGCATTGGTGTCGTAGTAGCTGCGCTGTCCGGTGACCAGAACTTCTTCGATGTCGTTGACTTGGTCGTCTGCACCTGGAGGCTGGGCAAGCAGCGCCGCGCTGAAGGGCACGCAGGAAACGCAGGCCAGCGCCACACGAGCGCGGCCGGGGTGTCGGGAGGTGGCATTCATTGTCGGGCTCTCGGGGCGAGAATTGAGAGTCGCGGAATCTAATTGATAATGGTTCGTATTACAACATCTGAGCCCAGCCCGTCGTGATTGTGTCCGGCATCACACTGCGACGGTGGGTGGTTCGGGTCCAGCCCGGGGCGGGAACGCTCGGGAGGCAACTGTCGGACTTCTGATCGGGCCGCCGATAAACCCGCGCCGCGCACACGGGACTGTCCGCGCGGATCGCTACGGGTTCAAACCTTCAAGGAGGTTCTCCCTGATGAAAGCGACGCACCTTTTTGTCTACGGCACGCTGGCCCCCGGACGCCCAAATCATCACCTGCTGGCGGGGCTGGAGGGGACCTGGGCGAAGGCAACGCTAAAGGGGAGACTGATGGATGAGGGTTGGGGAGCCGACCAGGGCTATCCCGGGATTATCCCCGATCCTGATGCGTCGCCGGTGCGCGGACACGTCCTATCGTCGCCAGAGCTAGCCGCCCACTGGGCCATGCTGGACGAGTTCGAGGGACCGGGCTACGAACGCCGCTCCGTCGCCGTGACCCTTGCGTCGGGCGAAGCTCTGCAGGCCTGGGTCTACGCGCTAAGAGGGAATTGACGCTCGGCACTGCTCCGTCTTTTCCGACTCCTTCGGCCTATGCCGGCGCGCGGGGTCGCGCATTGCCTGCACTGGGAATACAGTGGTCGGGCGCCGGCGCGCAGCGCCGCGCGGGTATTTCAAACCGGTCCGTAGTTGTTGTCGCCCCGTGCGAGGTTCTCAAAGCGCGTGTATTCGCCAAAGAAAGCCAGGCGCACCGTACCAATCGGCCCATTGCGCTGTTTGCCGAGGATGATTTCGGCAACGCCTTTGTCCGCCGAGTCGGGGTTGTACACCTCGTCGCGGTAAATAAACATGATGACGTCGGCGTCCTGCTCAATGGCGCCGGATTCGCGCAGGTCCGAGTTGACCGGGCGCTTGTTCGGGCGCTGCTCCAGCGAACGGTTGAGCTGCGAAAGCGCCACCACCGGGCATTGGAATTCCTTGGCGATGGCCTTGAGGTTTCGGGATATTTCGGAGATTTCCGCCGTACGGCCTTCAGACGCCCCGGCGACCTGCATCAGCTGCAGATAGTCGACCATGATCATGGCGACGTTGCCGTGCTCGCGCTTCACGCGGCGCGCCCGGCTGCGGACTTCCGTCGGCGTCAGCGCCGGTGTGTCGTCGATAAGGAGCGGACGATTGCGCAGCTTGCCGACCGACTGCGAGAGTTTATCCCATCCGCCTTGATCGAGGCGCCCGGTGCGCACGAGAGTCTGATCGATGCGTCCCAGCGATGAAAGCAATCGCATCATCAGCTGCTCGGCGGGCATTTCCATGGAAAATACCAGCACGGGATCTGGCTGACTAAGCACCGCGTGCTCCACCAGATTCATCGCGAAAGACGTCTTACCCATGGAGGGTCGGCCGGCAACGATGATGAGGTCGGACTTTTGCAGCCCGGACGTGAAGCGATCGAGATCAACATAGCCCGTGCTCAGGCCCGTGATATCGCTGCCGCTGTTGCAGAGCTCCTCGATACGATCGACGGTCTCGCGAAGCAGCAGATCCACGTCTCGGGGACCGCCGGCTTTCGGCCCAAGCTCCCCGATCTGCATGATCAGGCGCTCCGCCTCGTCGATCAGCTCCGCGGCATTGCGCCCCTGAGGATGAAAACCGCTGTCTGCGATTTCCTGGGCGGCTTCAATGAGGCGCCGCAGACTTGAACGCTCCCGGACGACCTGTGCATAGGCGCGGATATTGGATGCACTGGGTGTGCTTTCGGCCAGTTCGGCGAGATAGGCATGGCCACCGGCGGCTTCCAGTTCGCCGCTGAGTTGCAGCTGGTCGGCCAGAGTTACGAAGTCGACGGGTTTGGATGCCTCGGCGAGATTGCGGATCTGGCGGAAGATAAGGCGATGATCGGCGCGGTAAAAGTCTTCAGCACTGACCAGTTCAGCGACGCCATCCCAGGCGTCCGGAGATATCATCAGACCGCCCAGGACGGACTGCTCGGCCTCGACCGACTGCGGCTGCAGCTTGATGCGCGCGACATCGGGGTCGCGGGGCGGTAATGCCTGGGGAGTGGCCTCAGCCATGCTCAGCACCTGCCGAGAAACGGCCGGCTAGCGTAGCTCAAAGGCACAAGGGTAAAAAGGTAAGAGCGTTCGCTTACGGGGAACGCGGCGAGGCGGCGCAAATGTGCCGCTCCGCCAAAGATGCAAAGCGGGGGCGGACGAGCCCGTCACCCCCCAGGGCGCGTTATTCCGGAACGATGGCGACGGTGATGTCCGTCATCACCTCGGGATGTACCTGCAGCGCCACGCTGTATTCGCCAACCTCGCGCAGGGCGCCATCGGGCAGGCGGATCTCGGCCTTGTCCACGTCGCAGCCCGCCGCCGTGATGGCGTCGGCGATGTCGCGCGTGCCGATCGAGCCAAAGAGCTTGCCCTCTTCCCCGGCGTTGGCGGGAATGGTGATCACGCCCAGCCCGGCGAAGCTCTCGGCGCGAGTCTGCGCGGCGGTCAGAGCTTCGGCCGCCGCACGCTCAAGTTCGGCGCGGCGAGCCTCGAATTCCGCGACGTTGGCTTCCGTCGCGGGAACGGCCTTGCCCTGGGGAATCAGGTAGTTGCGGCCAAAGCCGGCTTTCACGGTGACCTTGTCGCCCAGGCCGCCCAGATTGCCGATGTTTTCGAGCAGAATCACTTCCATGGTGCTTTCCTCACTGCCGGGACGCGAGGCCCCGAATTTTTAGCTATTAATCCGTTACTCAGTACGCGCTGAAACCTGGTCAGCGTCAGGGCCGCGGGTCGCTGTGATCGCGCCCTCGATCCGCCCCATCGTCGCGCTCCGCCTGGTTTTCGTCGTCGCGCTTGTCGTCTTCTTTGCCACGGCCATCGCCATCGCCATCGCCATCGCCATCGCCATCGCCATCAGGGTCGCCCCCGACAACGCGTTTGGCGTCGTCGTCTCGCTGGCCCCGGCCCGGCTTGTCGTCGCCATCCCAACGCGACCTGAAGTCCATAACGGCGTCAGCGAGGACCAGGCCAAGCAGCGCCAGCTTCGCTTCATCGAGCACCAGCCACACGAGATAGATTGACACCAGCCAGAAGCCGCCCTGCCTCCGGAAGTTCGCCCGCGCGTGCAGCAGCGCAAAGCCGCTGATGCTCAGGGGCAGCAGGGCCATCGCCGCCCAACTGCGCCAATCCCCTCCCGCCGCGATCAGCGCTGCGGCCGCCGCACACAGCGCGATGACCACGACCGGCGGAAAACGCAGCGCCCGGAACTCATCGCCAAAGCCTCCCGGGTTGTAGAGCGCCGCCTGCCAGTAGCGCCCCAACGTCAGGCATAGGAAGCTGAATACACCGTTTGCCGTACCCAGCATTCCCGCCAGCAGCAGCACCGTGGGCGGGCGACGCAGGAGTGCTGCGTCCTCACCCCGCTCCTCCAGCGTGGCGGCAAGCTCGCCAAAAACACGGACAAATTCCTCAATCATCGCGTCACCGACGGTCGCCGTGGCGATTCCGGTGAGGAGCGCGACGGCCGCGCTGCCCAGGGCTGCCAGGGCCAGACTCATGGTGAGCCGCAGCACCAGCGCGAGGAGCCCGGTACCCACGATCAGGGTGACAACCGTGGTGTCACCCGTAACGCGCGCCAGCACGAGGGCTGGCAAGCTGGCCCAGAGCATGAGCTTCGCCCCCTCGGCCACGCCTTTGCGCAGGGTCACCAGGGCAACCAGCGCCGCCCCCACCCAGGCAAACAACAGGCTGCTCGAGCTGGCGATGGCAATAATCATCGCGCGAGCCCGACCGCCCATGGCAAAGGCCGCTAGTCCGCGCATGCTGCTTCAGGGCCCCCGCATCACGTTAGCGTGCCGCGGCAAGTCTGTGCCGCGGCAACCGAAATCAGCGGTGACCGTCGGTGTACGGCAGCAGCGCCAGAAAGCGCGCGCGCTTCACAGCGGTGGACAGCTGACGTTGGTACTTGGCCTTGGTTCCCGTGATGCGGCTCGGGACAATCTTGCCGGTTTCGGAAATGTAAGCCTTCAGCGTGTCGAGGTCCTTGTAGTCGATCTCCTTGACGCCTTCGGCGGTAAAACGGCAGAACTTACGACGGCGGAAAAAACGTGCCATGTCTTATCTCCTTGATCTTCGCCGGGGGCTAGCTTTCGGCTTCGGCGCTGCTGGCTTCTTCTTTGCCTGCTGCGTCACCGTCTTCGCGGGCGCCCTCGCGCGGCTTGTCGCCACCCTGGCGGTCTTCGAAGCGCGTCTTGCGTTCGCGACTCTCTTTCTCCGCCTTCATGATCGGAGACTCGCCCACGACCGGCTCGTCGCGACGGATTACAAGGTTGCGAATGACCGCGTCGTTATAGCGGAAGGTGGTGGTGAGCTCGTCCATGGCATCGTTGGATGCCTCGACGTTCATCAGGATGTAGTGCGCCTTGTGCACCTTGGCGATGGGAAAGGCCAGCTGCCGGCGGCCCCAGTCTTCGAGACGGTGAACCTGCCCACCGTCCTTGGTGATGGTGTTGCTGTAGCGCTCAATCATGCCCGGGACCTGCTCAGACTGGTCCGGATGCACCATGAACACGATTTCGTAGTGTCGCATCAACGATCTCCTCGTGGGTTTACCACCCGTGATGGCTTTGTTGCACCCGGTGTGGCAAGGAGGTGTGGCCATTAAATGACCACCCGAATTTTTGAGGCGCGGAGTCTACAGGGCGGCACGGCCGACACGCAAGACCGATTTTTACCAGCGGCACGCCGATCTGACGCGGCCTGCCGGGCCCGATAAAGCGTGCAATTTACACTTAGAGAAAAACGCTCGGAGCCTCACCGACCCCCGTGCTGCCCACTGCCCATTCGGCCGCATTGTGACGGGCGCCTGTGACCACATCGACGGGGATGGCCTACGTTCCTTAGTGCTCTACCGCTGTACGCTGGCGAACAATCTCAAAAAGACAGACGCCGGTCGCTACAGACACGTTCAGGCTGCTCACGCTCCCGGCCATGGGCAGGCTCACGAGAACGTCGCAGCGCTCGCGCGTCAGCCTCCGCAGGCCGCTGCCCTCGGCGCCCATGACCAATCCCAGGGAGCCTGCGAGATTGCATGCGTACAGACTCTGCTGCGCCTCCCCCGTCGCGCCGTAGAGCCAGACGCCTCGGTCCTTCAGGGCATCCATACAGCGCGCCAGATTGGTCACGCGCACCAGGGGCACCGTAGCCGTCGCACCGCAGGCCACCTTGCGCACTACTGGCGTGAGATCCGCTGCCCGGTCCTTGGGGGTGATCACGGCGTGCACGCCCGCGGCATCGGCGCTGCGCAGGCAGGCGCCGAGATTGTGAGGATCCGTGACGCCGTCGAGGATAAGCAGCAGCGCGTCCTCCGCCGTATCCACGTGGGCGAGCAGCTGCTCTTCGCTCCAGCGGAGATCTCCGGCACCGGCTGCGCCGCCCGCAAGCTCGGCTAGCACACCCTGGTGATGACCGCTGGCACGACGATCGAGTTCGCTCCGCGAAAGGCGCTGTACCCCAATGCCCGCGGTCTCCGCGAGGCCGAAGAGTTCCCGGACGCGACGGTCGGTGCGTCCTTCGGCAATATAAAGATGGCGGACGGACTCGGGGCGCTGGCGCAGCACCTCGGCCACGGCGTGCACTCCGAAAACCGATTCAGGCCTTGCATCACGGGACACGGGGTTTTCCTAGCGCTTGCGGCGGCGCTGGCCCGCGCGGCTCTTGGTCTTCTTCCCGGAGCCGCTCTTCTTGCTCGAGGTAGCGTCCGCTCCCTTCGCCTTCGTCCCTCGTGATGCGCCGCCTTTGTTTGCCGGCCCCTTTTTGGTCGACCTTTTCGCCCGGGGAGTTTCGACGGGCTCCAGGTCTATCTTCCTTTCATCGAGATTGACCGCCGCTACGAGAACGCGCAGCGGTGACCCCAATTGAAAGCTTCGTCCACTGCGCTCGCCGACCAGGCGCTGCTGAGCGTGGTCAAAGCGATAGTAGTCCCCGGGCAGGTTGGTCACGTGAACGAGGCCTTCGATGTACAGGTCGTCCAGTTCAACAAACAGACCGAAGTTCGTGACCGCGCTGACCACGCCGTTGAAGCTGTCACCGACGTGGTCGCGCAGATATTCGCATTTCAGCCAGGCCTGAACCTCGCGCGTGGCGTCGTCCGCGCGGCGCTCCGTCAGGGAAAAGCGCTCCCCGAAGGCCACCATGGCCTGTTCGTCGTAGGGGTAGATCGCGTGACGCTCCAGCGGCTTCGCGCCGCGCACGCGCTTGACCAGAGAACTGCGTTTCTTGGAGCGGATCACGCTGCGGATCGCCCGGTGCACCAGTAAGTCCGGATAGCGGCGGATCGGTGAGGTGAAGTGTGCGTAGCCCGGATAGTTCAGGCCGAAGTGGCCCTTGTTCTCAGGCTGGTACACCGCCTGGCTCAGCGAGCGCAGGAGCATGGTCTGCACGATGTGACCATCCTCGCGGGTCGCTATCTGTTCGATAAGACGCTGGTAGTCCTCCGGGCTGGGTGTCACTCCTCCCCGCAGGCCCAGGCCGAGCTCACCGAGATAGGCACGAAGATTTTCGAGTTTCTCTGCGTTGGGTCCTTCGTGAACCCGGTACAGCACGGGCAGCTCGTGCTTTTCAAAGAAGCGCGCCGCGGCCACGTTGGCGCAGAGCATGCACTCCTCGATGAGCTTGTGCGCGTCGTTGCGCTGCACCGGTACGATCGAATCGATCTTGCGGTCCTTATTGAAGACGATGCGGGTTTCCACGGTTTCGAAGTCGATGGCGCCGCGGACCTCGCGAGCCGCGCGCAAAACGCCGTAGAGTGCGTGCAGCTGCTGCAGATGGGGCACCAGCTCGCCCGGGACATCGCGACACCAGCCTTCCTCGAGCACCTCGCCCACCTGCGTGTACGTCAGGCGTGCGTGCGAATGAATGAGCGCCTCACAGAAGCGGAACTCCTTCAGCTGGCCTTCCGGGCTGATCACCATTTCCACCGCGAGCGCGAGACGATCCACCTGGGGCTTCAGGGAACAGAGGCCGTTGGACAGCACCTCGGGGAACATGGGCACCACCCGCTCCGGGAAGTACACCGAGTTTCCGCGCTCGATGGCGGCCGTATCCAGGGCGCTACCGCTGCGCACGTAGTGCGAGACGTCGGCGATGGCTACCCAGAGGCGCCAGCCGCCGCGGCGTCGCTTTTCGCAGTACACCGCGTCGTCGAAGTCGCGGGCATCTTCTCCGTCGATGGTCACGAAGGGCAGCTCGCGCAGGTCCACGCGGAAGCGTTTGTCGTCTTTGCTGGGCTCGTCGCGCAGCGCCGCCGCTTCGCCTTGAGCCTCCTCGGACCACTCGTAGGGAATGCCGTGGGAGCGGATGGCAATGTCGATTTCCAGGCCCGGATCGAGGTGCTCGCCCAGGACCTCGACGACGCGACCCTTCGCACCGAGACGCGAGTCCGGATACTGGGTGATTTCCGCGGTCACGATCTGGCCGTGTTTCGCACCGCCTTTCATCTTTGGCGGAATGAGGATTTCCTGGGTGATGCGCGCATTGTCCGGCAGGACCATGCCGATGCCGCTCTCTTCCTGATAGCGGCCGACGACGCGGCTGACGCCGCGCTCGAGTACCTCTACAACCTTGCCCTCGGGACGTCCGCGGTGATCCCGTCCTGAGATAGCGACCAGAACCGTGTCGCCGTCGAAGAGGCTGCGCATCTGTCTGGCACTGAGGAATACGTCGTCCTCGTCCGAGGAGGGCTGCGCAAAACCGTAGCCATCGCGATGACCCTGCACCCGGCAGCGGAGTAGATGCATGGCATCCACAGGGCCGTAATTGCCTCGGCGATCCACATGGAGCTGACCGTCGCGTTGCATGGCCCGCAGCCGCCGCCGCAGCGCCTCGTTGTCGCGTTCGCCTTCCAGCTTCAATGCGCTCGCGATAGCCGCATGTTTCATCGGCGCCGGAGCGTCACGCAGCAGCGCTAGAATCGCTTCACGGGAGGCAATGGGATGATCGTATTTCTGCGCTTCGCGGTCTGCATAAGGATCGCCACCCGCGGCTTTCGGCGCGCGTTTTTTAGCCATGAAATCTCGATTTGAGTGACGCTGGGCGTCGAAGGGGGACGAGTATACGGGCAATTGACAACGACCCGCCTACTCCGTAATCTGCGCGCCCCTGCCCTGGGAGGCCTTTTCTACTGCTGAATCAGGCTTTCTGCTGAGTTCCGCAACGGATCTCAGCGCCCGGTTGAAGCGAGACAGGCTCGTCTTCGTTCAGGCTCAGCGCAGCGATGCCCAGGTGGTGAAATTGGTAGACACGCTAGCTTCAGGTGCTAGTGCTCGCAAGGGCGTGGAGGTTCAAGTCCTCTCCTGGGCACCAATCCAACGAAATTCTCTGCTTCAACGAAACACTTTTTAAGCGCAGACACGTCGGCCTCGAACTGTGGTTTCTATTGGGTTTCCCGCGGCGTTGTCGGTCCCCTTTCGGATCAGCTCACGTTGCTAGTCCACCACCTGCTTAGCAAGCTGTTCCCTGGTAGGGCTTAGGAGGTGTCTTCGCTTCGGTGTAGTGCTCCGCACAGTGTTGATCGGATTTGGTGCGCTTTCGCTCGAAGGTCTCATTCACGTCCTGGCGTGCGCAGCAGCATTCGGAATCGCAGTTGACAGCAGCTCTAGTGATTCCGCGCCCCTTTGACGTATAGGTAGTCGTACTCCTGTACGTCAATCTGCTCGAACGTACTTACGCCATTCTCAGTCTGAACCGGAGCGGAACTTCGCGTCTCAAGACGGTAGTAGTAGGGCAGTAGATTTTCCGGGTCGGTAACGAGTTCAAGCTCGTTAGTCACCGATACGACGTAATCGGGTACCTCTGCGATATCACCGACCAGGGTTTCCATGATGCGCCGTGTGTCGACATCGTCGGTCTGCGATCTGTAGTGCAGCAGCACACAGGACTCGTTGCGGTCCAGGTCATCGCAATTCACCCGCTCGACGAACTCAAATTGCGCGTAGGTGGACACAAGCTGGTTGTCCAACGCGGGCACCGGAGTTTCAAACTCCAGCTCATAGACTCCATCATTATCAAGTTCAGCACCAACCCATTGCGCCACTGTCATATTCCAGTTGTCGGCGATCTGAGCGTTAAGGACTTCTTCGGTAAACACCGCGCCCAGCCCCCCGATCAGTTGGTCCTTCACTTCCGGAGGAGCGTCTTCCAGCGCAGCTTCCATTCCGTATACAAGATTTTCACGGAATGCGCTCAGATCAGTGACACCGATCAAATCTCCGCTGGCGTCAATGAGGTAGGAGGGAATCGCCTCGCTGAGTCGCTCCATGTAAGCCTGCATGAAAGCAGGTAGCTCGCGGCCCTCCGAGTTTATTGTCACTTCAGCATTCAGAAATTCGACCTGGAGACCTATTTCATGTGTCTTTGTGCTCATCACATAAGATGTATCGATAATCATCGTCCCCTGGGACGTACCCGAGTGTATTTTCTCTGACGTCACGTTGGCGGCAACCTTTGCGTAGGTACCCGGCGCCCATGCGTAACTAAACTCGACGGTATCCACAGCCCACAGATACGAAGAGAGCCCACTGGCGATCACTACAACAACTACACGATACATAGAACTTTCCAAAACGAAGCTAAGCAGAAACGAACCTAAGCAAAGACGGACCTAAGCGAAAACGAACCCAAAAAAGACGCAGGCTGAATATTATCTCTACTCATTTGTCAGGATTTTGCAAAGGTGGAGAACAGAAACTGGATGCGTGCGGCCCAAGATACGGCTCATGCAGCCTGAATTCCCTGATTGGGGTCAATAGCGAGGCTACCCGCTCATTCATTACTTTTGAGTTCTGATTTGGAATAGATCGCGCCATCTCGACCGCTCTTTCCTGCAACCAGCTGTACAAGAACCTTGGAGACCGTTCTATTTCCGTCCTCTGAGCGAACGTTTGTGTAGGTGTCGTATAACAGCCCTTCGTCTACAAACTCGGCCAAAGACGTTTCGATACGGCCTTTACGAAGCTTCCCGGCTACCGAACTTTCATACTTCACTTCCAATCGCGACTGGGAACCGGCGTCCGTGGTCCAGATAACTTTCAGTTTGACGCGCGGCGCATCAGGAAGTGTGGTCAGGTCGTATACATTTCCACTCATTACAATGAAGGGGTGTTCGAAGACTACCGCGGACTTTACATCCGAATTTTCGTCGGAAGCGGGTTCGCCATGCCCGTTCACCGCCTGGATCAAGCCCAAACACTGGGGCGGTGAAACTCTTGGTTCTACACATTCCGAGTAAGTGATGCGGAAAGTCATGAATAACTCGGTGTTCCCGTGAGACCCTGCGCTTACAAAGAGCAGTACTGAAGAGAGTATTAATTCAGGAAAATGTCTCGGGAGACTCAACACAGCCGGTGCCCGCTGGCGACTACGATCTGGGGTTAGCTTGCGCGGCACTGTATGTCGGAAAGCGGCGCACCAAGGCTATCTCATCTAGAGCTGCGCTCAGTCGGCTAAAACTCTCACTGCGTGAGGGAAAGAGACCAACATGCGAAATTCCCTTTTCAGCCGATATGAATATTTAGTGACATGAATCAACACTGAGCCTGATATCCGCAGGCATTAACGAACCTGCGGTTATGCTTCCTACTTCGGAAACTGACAGATAGAGAGGACTATGGACGCAGTGCTTTCCAAGCATCGCCGCCGGAAAGATGGCGTCGTCGCGATTCTTGGTTTTGCTGCGCTCACGGTAGCAGCGCGGGCAAACACGGCGACGCTCGAACTTGCCCCTAAGCTGCGCCTGGAACTCAAATCCCATACCACCTGGGCAGTAGCAGACCTGCATGAGTCAGCCGGCATTATGGTAAGCGCCTCCCGCGATAAAACCATCCGTGAATGGGATATCGATAGCGGCGAACTTTTACATACCTATCGCGTGCCTACCGGGCAGGGTGAAGAAGGCAGTTCTTACGCCGTATCCATCTCACCCGACGGCAGGTTGATTGCTGTTGGTGGGCAGCTGGGAATCGCCAAGCCCGGCCAAAGCTCGGTCTTCCTCATAGATCGCGAGGAACGGCAACTAACGAAGAGCATCGACGGGCTGCCGGATACGGTTTTTGATATGGACTGGTCTATGGACGGTCGATATCTCGCAGTCGGAACTTCAAGCGGAGGTCTGCGCGTTTTCGAATCCCCGAAGTTCGAAGAAGTCTTCCAAGACCAACACGACCGATGCGTGGTCAGCATTGATTTTGAGCCGTCAGGGCGAATGCTGACAAGCTCGGTTGACGGCTTCCTGCGATTGTACGACAGCAGCTTTGATCTGTTGGCGAAGGTCGACATCCGTGATGGCGGGATAGGTCGCGCCGCTTTTTCTCCAGATGGCGCACTTGTGGCGAATGGCTCCAACACTCAAGCAAGGGTCGAGGTTAGATCGGGCTTTGATCTTTCTTACGCCTACTCTCCCGACACCTCTGAACTCACGTATCCCAAGGGCCTGTCTGACGTCGCGTGGTCGAGGGACGGAGAACATCTGCTGGCCACAGGTGAGTATCAGGCTCCGAGGGGCACTCACCGCGTTTACGGCTGGTCTCGAGGCGGTCGTGGTGAGATCAGCTGGAACCTGCGTTTCCCCGGCACTGTTAAGGACATGCTGCCCGCGGCGGATGGACGCATCTTCTTCTCCACCGCAGACGGTGACATAGTGGGACTCGATCAGGATAGAACGAACTTTGTCCGAAAAAGCCCCACGGCCACTATCACCGACTCCTATCAGAAGCTTCGCGTGTCAGATGACGGGTCGAAGATTCGCTTCAGATTTCACCGCTTGGATCTACCCTGGTGGAAGTCGGGATACATAGCGGAGCTGGACATCAACAACCTGCAGATGAGCGTCAACCCTCCGCCTCTTGTGGATGAACTGTATTACGACCAGCTGAGAGCGGTAGCCGCGGAGTACAAAGACCGGCAGGACGAGACCCAGCAGCGGAAGGCTGCCTACGAGGAGGTCATTCAGGCCCATCAGGCAGATTACGGCAAACCACAGTATCCCGGGCACGTTCCCGCCCCTGATCCTTCCGGGTTGTTTTCACCGCTCCGGTCCTCAGACGCCATGCAGGTGGCGCGCTGGCGGAAAAAGTTTGGTCCCACGCTGAATGGCGCCGCGCTGAAGACGGGCAGCGACGGGCTGGCGCTCTCAGTCGCGTTCAAACACGATGGCAGCGGGCTGGTACTCGCCTCTGAATTCGGAATTTCGTACTTCACAAATGAAGGCAAACGCCGTTGGAGGCAACCGGTTGTTGCTAAAGCCATCGATGTGAACGTCGCGCCGAATGGCCATGTTGTGGTTACGCTGTTCGATGACGGCAGCCTGGAATGGAGGCGAATGACCGACGGCGGTCTGCTGCTAAGCCTGTCCCTTTCCTACAATGCGGGAGCCTGGGTGCTATGGACGCCCGAGGGCTACTACCATGCGGCCGGGGACGCGGAGTCCGTATTGGGCTACCAGCAAAACAACGGCATCAGAGAGCTTGCCAGCTTTTATCCCGTTGAACGATTTGCTTCCGTTTTTAATCGTCCCGATCTCATCAAAAAGCGCCTGACCCCTGACCAAAGCTACTACACAGACGTCCACGAAGCCTCAGGCTATTCTGAATCGGCGTTGCAAGCCGCCCACACGCCCAGCGTCAGCATCAGGAGTCGGAACGCTGACGGCGTTGACCTGTTTGAGTTCCTAGAGGAACAGATGATTTCCGGCATCAAGGCAGCAGCTCAGGATCCCGTCCTTCTGGAAGAGTGGTTTGGCACATCGACGATGTCGGAAGAGGACGTGACGCTGGCGATCGATAGTTACATGAAAGAGATCGAACGCGCGTTTAGCGAGAACAGCGAACAGTACGTGGTGTCTCAGCAAGACACGACACATGTGTTCCAAACGAAGGATGCGGTCATCGAGCTTGAACTGCTTGTCGACTCCGTGGAGCCGGCACATCTCGAGATCAGCCGGGGCTACACGACGATCAAAACGCTACAGGTGGAGGCCGGACAGGGTGTTCCGGTGGAACTTGCCCTGCCCCTAAGCGAACCTATCGAAGAGTTCCAGATACGCGCTACCAATCGCCGCCACGGCTTGAAGATGCCTGCGAGAACGGTGGTCGTCACCCGTGGCAGTTCCGGTCAGGGACGTCCTGCTCTGGAGAAAGATTTAGCAGTTCCAGTGCCATCAGAGGGTTTGTAGCGGCGGCGGGCGCCTCTCAAGGCTGGTAAAGATCTCGTCTGATCAACATCAATCCAGCAATACCTGGGCCTTCGCTAGCTCTTCCTGATAAAAAAGCGCACCAGCGTCCGGCTGGTGCGCTTTGCGTTTCGATTGGCGATGCAGATGCGCTATCGCACTACCTCTACCACTCCAATCAATCCGTTAACGAGTCAGGCGCAACCGGAAAGAACGGTCCGAAGCGCCCATTGACTTCTCCAGGTGCACCGTCGCCCTCAAAGAAGTACAGCGGATCCCCAAGGAAAGTCCACTGCAGCGTACCGTCGTCGCGGGTGATGATGCCGAAGTCGCCGGCGGCGCGGTCGAGTGCGTTGGCGTAGACCGGAGGCCAGGTGGACGCACAGTCGCCGTTGCAGTCCGAGTCACCAACGCCGTCACCGTCCTGATCGTTGCGGTCCTCGTCGAAGCGGTACACCGCAAAGCCAGATTTGTCGCTCTCCGTTTCAGCCTGCTCACCACTCTCCAGCACGTCGTGGAAGGTTCCGCGCGCCGTGAACACGGTGCCTTCCGAAGTCTCAGACAGGAGCTGCAGGGGCGCGGTGCGCGCCAGGTGCCACACTCCGCCGCGCTCATCGCCGGTCACGTCACCCGGAGCGAGGTCTTCAATGAAGAAGTACAGAGGGTCGCCGCGTAGGACCCACTGGCGATTGCCGTCATCCCGGTTGATGATCGAAAAGTTGCCGGTGGGCCGTGCCCCCGCATCGGCGAACAGCGGCGGCCAGAGCTGGGCGCAGCCGCCGTTGCAGTCTGAGTCGCCGGCGCCGTCGCCATCCCCGTCCAAGGAATCCACGTCGAAGACATAGAGGCTAAAGCCAGCAAACTCCGCGCGTTCCAGCGTCGGCTGCCCAGCGCCATCCAGGCCCCGGACGGACGTCGCGCCGGCGAGCACCGTGCTCAGCTCGGTCTCCGAGTTGGTAATAGGCTGCGGTCGTGCAACGTACCAGACCCTCCCGGCGGCTTCGCCGTTCGTTTCCCCAGGGGCTTGGTCCGGTGCGAAAAAATACAGGGGAAGGCCGTCCAGGGCCCACTGCCGCGAATCGTCGTCGCGGTCGATTATCGTAAAAGGGCCGCCGGGCGTGGCTCCCGCGTCGGCGAACAACGGGGGCCAGGTTTCGGCACAGCCATCGTTGCAGTCGGAATCGCCAGGACCGTCGCCGTTGCTGTCGTTGCGATCGTCTTCGAAGGTGTAGAGCGTGAACCCTTCACGGTCCAGCCGATCTTCAGCACGACTGCCGGCCCCATCGACGTTGCGGACGCTGCCCTGGCCCACGAAGATCGTGCCCACGGCCGTCGAGTTCACTTCACCCAGACGCCAGGGATCGGGGCGGGCGACGTACCAGACGCCTCCCGAGCCATCGCCGGTCGTCTCCGCCGGGTTCGCGTCCCCGGTGAAGGTATACAGGGGCATTCCCTTGAACGCCCACTGCAGGGTCTCACCGTCATCACGAGTAATGATCGAGAATTGTCGCTCGGGCTCGGAGCCCGCGTCGGCGAGCAGCGGTGGCCAGGTTTCCGCGCAGCCGCCGTTACAGTCCGAATCCCCGGCGCCATCGCCGTCGCTGTCGTCGCGGTCATTCTCGAAGGTGTAAAGCGTCAGGCCGTCTGCTTCGCGACGCAGTACGAGACCGATATCCGTCTCGTTGGTTTCCGTTGGCGCCTGCACCTGGGCGGGGTTTGCTGGCGGCTCCGGCGCGGCCGGGGGAGCCGCCGGGGCCTCCGCGACGGGATCCGGTTCGGGTTCTGAGACGGAATTGGAGCCGTCCCCGCAGGCACCAAGCGTTACGCCAAGGCTAATCGCCAGACTGAGGGGCTTCATCGTTTGGTAAAGGTTCATCCTCGTTTCCTCTTGAGCAGTGAGTGATGCCTCGATGGCTTCGCACCGATGTGACGTGCTCTTAACGCCCACCGCTCGGGGAAAGGTTCAAAGAGAAGCGAAGAAAGAATTTCTAGCGTCTTTGAACCATTTGCTGCCAGGGGGGAACCAACGGAATATAGGAACCGGACATGACTCTATGGACGCGCTTGCTTCTCCCATGGCTGAGAAAAAGCCAATAGAAAACAGGACCTTGCCGGACGAAAGGGATCGGGGGCTGATTGCGCGCATCGCAGTCGACCGCGATATGAATGCCCTGGAGGAGCTGTATCAGAGCTATCGGGAGCGCTTAGGCCCGTTTCTCTTTCGCATCGTCCGCGACGAGGCGGCGAACGAGGAAACCTTTAACGACGTCATGATGACCGTATGGCTTAAAGCAGAGCAGTACCAGGGCGGATCGAAGGTATCGACCTGGATCTACGCCATTGCCTACCGCCAGTGCCTCAAGTCGCTGCGCGGCAAGCGTCACGAGAAGAACACCGTGGAGCTACCCGAGGACCTGAAAGCAAACTCGGACGGTGCGGAGAACCGCGAACTGGTAGCCAGGGCATTAACCCACCTTTCCGAAGATCACCGTATGGCCATCGAGCTGAGCTACTTCGTCGGCTGCACCTACCGCGAAATCGCCGATATCGCCGGGTGCCCCGAGAGCACGGTAAAAACGCGGGTGTTTCACGCCCGGCAGAAACTGAAGCAGATACTGAGCGAGATGGGCAGCGAGTCCTTCGAGGAATTGCTATGAGCAGTAAGATTGTGCGCATTGCGGGCAGCGAAAGCGTGGAAACGGATCTTCTTGTCGTGGATTACGTGGCGGGCCGATTGGAAGAGGACGAGCTCCTGCGCTTCGAAGCGCAGCTGCGGAACGACCAGGCCCTGGCCGCCCGGGTAGCGACGGAGCGGGCGCTGCACGAGAGCATCGTCGACTCGGTGCCCGTATCACAGCCCAGCGCGGATGCTTTTGCTCGCTTGAAGGCGCAGATCAGTGAGTCCGAGTCACTGCCAGAAGCGGAGGACGAAGAACCTAGCCGGTCAAACACCAGCGCGGAGACCAGGGACAAACGGGCCGGCTCAACGGTAGTACAGTTTCCGCGGAGAAAGATCTGGAAGCCGATGGCCGTGGCGGCAAGTGTCGCCGCGGCGCTCTTTCTCACGACGACACTGGATGGATTCCGACAACCCGCGAACAACGAAGACAGGGAGTTCACGACCCTGTCATCGGACCTCACGGTCCCCGTTGAGGGCGCGGCTCAGTACCGGCTGGTCTTCGTGCCCGACGTCACCGAGGCAGAGCGGGTCGCGGGAACGCTTGCCATGAAGATCATTGATGGCCCCGGCCCCGCCGGCGCCTACGTCGTCACGCCCTCGCGTGCGCTGAGCGCCGAGGCCCTCGAAGCGCTGCGAAATGATCCACGAATCCTGTTTATTGAACCCCTTCGCTACGGAAAGACGCAGTGATGCCCCGGGGAAAACTGTTTGCAGCACTGCTGGTCCTGACGCTTCCACTTCCCGGGGTAGCCGTACCAGGGGTTGAAGACGTGCCAAAGGCGGCGCTTGAAGCCATGACCGACGAGGGTCTACAGACGGCCGAGGAGACCGAAGCCGCCCGGTGGGTAGTAGTGCTCAAGGACGAGCGACCCGAGCGTCGCCTCGGGTGGTCCACAGGTTCCGCTTACAGCGGCAGCTACAACTACGCCGACGACCCGAAACTCGCCCGCCTTTCACGCGGTATTGCCCGAGATTACGATCTCACGGTAACAACGGAATGGCCTATACGCTCCCTTCGGGTTCACTGCGCCGTGGTGACGTTCCGCAGTGATGTGGACACCACGCTGCAAGCTCTGGAGAGCGACGATCGCGTCGAGTGGGTTCAACCGCTCAACGAGTTTGAAGGCCTGGCCGCGGCCGAGCCCTATCGACACCTCCAGGGCTCTCTCGACATGCTGAACCTGGAGCAAATCCACGAGCGCTGGTCCGGCGCGGGCGTGCGCATTGCCATGCTCGACTCCGGGGTTGAGCCGGATCATCCGGACCTCGAGCATGCCATCACCGGTGGCATGGATTTCGTTGGCGAAGGCAGTCAGGCCGAGCGACATGGGACCGGTATAGCAGGCGTCCTGGTGGCCAATCCGCACAACGGTTTGGGGATTGCCGGTGTCGCGCCGGGCATAGAGCTGCATGCGTATCGCTCGTGCTGGGAATCCGAGGACGGAAAAACGCGCTGCAACAGTCTCACGCTGTCCCTGGCGCTGGATCATGCGCTGGAGGTGAAACCGCACGTCGTGAATCTCAGCCTGACGGGCCCGAAAGACCGGCTCCTCGACGCGCTTGTGAATCGGCTCGTGGCATCGGGCTCGACCGTGGTGGCGGCCTGGGATGAGCGGCGGAAACGCGAACGCTTTCCCTCGCTACAGCCGGGCGTTCTTTTCGTCGGCGATGGCAATCAGACCATGCCCGATGGAGCCAGTATGCTGTACGCCCCCGGAACTGCCGTGCTCACCGCCCAGCCGGGCCATGGTTATGACTTTATGGGGGGCTCGTCCCTCGCCGCCGCCCACGTATCGGGCGTGCTGGCGCTACTGATTGAGGCACAGCCAGAGATGAGCTCCGAGGCCATGCGCGACACGCTCCACCGCTCCATGACCGTGGGGGCGGCAGGATCGAGCATTGATGCATGTCGGGCCCTCAGTCTGGGCGGCCGCAGCGACGTTTGCAGAAGGATCAGCGCAGACGATAGCTGATGCGCAGAGCTACCGTCTGGGCATCGGTGAGCAGGACCTGCTCCGTGGTGTCGTCCACTGCGCTGACGGTGAGTTCGACATTGAAGTTCGACACACGGGTTCCGACTCCGACCGTTCCCCAGACGATCGTTTCGTCAATGTCATCGCCGAGGCGACCGGTGCCCCCGGAAACCAGGAAATAGCTGCGCTCGGTAATCTCGGGGCGCCAGGTGGCTGCCAGGTTCATGGCTTCGGCACGACCGTAATACTCCGGCGACCAGGCGGCCGTCAGGGAAAGGTTCCGGGATAAATGCCAGTCGCCGCGAAGCTCCGTGTAGCTCCAATCGTCGACATCATCGAACTCGTAGCGGCTGATTGCCAGTTCCAGCGCTTGCCCCTTCCCAAGGGCTTTGAACCAACCCAGGTGCCCGTGAATTGACCGGCGCAGCGCACTCCCCGATACATCGCCATTGGCATAGTGCCCGCCGATACCCGCGAAAACACCGGCTTGAAAGTCATAGGAAGCGGTAAAGCCCAGAGCGGGTTGGCCATTCGTGAGGTTCATGCCGCGATGAACGACGTCGGAGAACGCGTGTAACTCGATGGCTTCATCAGCGAAGGCGAAAGCCGGATAGTTTGCTGCAAGGCTTGCACCCGCGGCGCAGATGGCGATTGCGCGTAAGGCGCCCGGACCGGGTAAGCCGCCCGACGGACGTGGTGTTAGGGATAGAGCAGGAGACAACGCAGGTTTCTGACGCGACGGTTGTCGGAAAAGGCGTTTCATCGGCTAGTTCGCAGGCGCGTACACCTCACCATGATACTTCCGAACGGACACACCCGCGTCCTCCAGTAATTTTGTTGGCAGCAGGCCGCCGGCGAATATCAGCACGTAGTCGTTGTCGATCAGACGCGTGTCTTCTCCAACCTTGATTTCCACCTCGCTTTCCATGATGGATCGGGGAGACGCCTCCAGCAAAAGCTTGACCACGCCCGCTTCAACGGCGCCATCAAGGCGTTTCTGATTCTTGATCTTAATACGGTCGAACACCCGGCGACGGTGGGCCAGATGCACCGTCGCACCGGCTTCGCCGAGTGCAATCGCCGCTTCGACAGCCGAGTCGCCGCCGCCCACGACGAGCGTTTTCGTACCCGCATAGTTTTCCGGCTCAAGCAATCGATAGGTGACTTTGGATAGCTCTTCGCCGGGAATCTCGAGCTTACGCGGCGTTCCCCTCCTGCCGAGGGCCAGGACCACGCGCTGTGCTCTGATCTCTCCGGCCTCGCCGTCCCTCAGCGTACCCGCGGTGAAACAACCGTCCTCATCGCGCCGCAGAGCGGTCAGCTGCACCCCGCCCTGGACCTGAACCCCGGCCGTAGTAACGATGTCTTCCCACAATTCCAGGAGATCTTCCTTTTTCACCGTGGAGAGCTTTAGCTGACCATAGACCGGCAAACGAACGGCACGAGTCATCACGATCTTTTGTCTTGGATACTGAAGCACCGTACCGCCCATCGATTCCTGATCGATGGTGACGTAGTCGAGACCCGCTTCAATGGCGGCCAGCGACGCGGCAAGCCCCGCCGGACCGGCGCCAACGATCAAAACCTGGTGCACATTTTGTATTGGCTTGGGCATTGATTTGGTCAAACGCGCCATGCAGGTCAGCGCCTGGGTCATGGCATTGTAGATAAGGCCCATACCTCCCAGCTCACCAACGATAAACAGCCCGGGCACGTTGGTTTCGAAGCCGGTATCCAGTTCCGGAATATCAACCCCTCGGGTTTCCGATCCAATCACCAGTTCAATCGCACCGACCGGGCAGGCGCGCAGACACTCTCCATGACCGATGCACGCGGTGGGATTCGCCAGGCGGGCCTGGCCGTCGACGATGCCGATCACGTTGGTCTCGGGGCAGGCGGCGACGCAGGCGTCTGTGCCAATACATTTATCGAGGTTTATGCGCGGGTGGAGGCTGGCGGGTTGCGCCCCCATCGCCTGGCTGTGCTCAAAGTCCTGGCGCAGTGAGCGCATCCGGAGCACCGCCGCCCGGATCGAGATCACGGTCCAGGCCAGGATCGCGAAGATAGCCACCGCGGCCGATCCGATGATGAGCTCCAGCGGTCCCATCGGCTAGTTTCCGAACAGGTAGGACAAGGCGACGTGCACCGCCGATAACACATACATCACCGCCGCGATGGGACGATGCGCGACGATCCACAGCTCGAACCAGGGCTGGACCGCCCCCAGGGCGAGATAGCGGCGACGCAGCCTGATGGAACGCTCGGCCAAGGAGGTGATCTTTTCGGAAAGATCGAGAGACCGAAGTCGTCGCAGTGCCTGCCGGGCCTTCCAGTCGAGCGACACCAGACCGAACAGGCCGACGCGCTGGGCAGATCCCCCGTCCGCCAGAGCCTTGACCTCCGGTGGCAAATCCTGGTCCGAAAACTCCCGAAGCTCGGCCTCCACATCCCGGGCGGACATCTGCTCGCCGCGAATGGCCCGGGGCAGCATGGAGTACAGATAGCGACCAAAGATCCCCGAGTGAAACACCGTAAGCACGGCGAGCGCCGCGAGCACACCGGGATTCATCAGGTAGGCCGGTGAGATCGCGGTGAGCGTGGGGACGCAGTGAAAGAACACGAACAGCACGCCCTGCACGCCGCAAAAAATATGGAAGTGCAGCCAGACCTTGAGCGGCGAAAACCGTTTCATGCCCTTGGAACGACGCGCGAAGGAATAGATCAACATCACGATCATGGAGATGAGGCCCGCCCAACCGAGGTTGATCGAGAGCGGGTCACTGTTGTCGATCTGTTCGGTCCTGTAGCGATAGCCGAGATAGGCTGTTTCCGTCGCCACTATGACCACGTATAGCCAGATCAGGGCGCACTCAATGCGTTTCTGAAGCTTATTGCCGCTCACAACACTATTGCCGCTGCTCTCATCGGTTTAAACGTCGCATCGCTTACCCTCAGCGCACCAGGCGCCAGTTGACCTGGCTCACATGACAATCCAGGCAGTCGAAGAGACCAAAGGGATGATCGCCACGCAGGGCATTCGCGCGACCGGCGTCGAGCGCGTGGCAGTCGAAACAGTCGGTCGGCACGCCCACCCAGCGCTGATTGACATGACAGGACGCGCAGGGAGTCGAGTGGTGCCGGCCGCGAAGGGGCCAGCCGGCGAGGTCGTGATCGAAGCGCGACAGGCGCCAGCGATCCGGTCGATGGCACAGCTCGCACTCCGGACTCATGCCACCGGCGTGGGGATCGAGATGACAGCTCGCGCATTCTCCGACGGGCGTCTCCTGGCCCGCGGCGTGGCACTGGCTGCACTGCAGACCGGTGTGGCGACGTTCAAGCGGGAAACCCGTGAAGTCATGAGCAAACGACATACCGCGGGCGTGCTCAAACTGGGCACCTGCCGTATCAGCGTGGCAGCTCAGGCAGTCTTCGCCCAAAGACTCGTTGTGCGGTGCCACGTGACACGCTCCGCACTGGTTGGGCGTTTCCTTGAACACCTGCGATTCGTGGCAGTCTGCGCACTCCGTATCCCGGTGCACATCCGCCAGAGGAAAGGCCGTATGCGCATGCTGCGGCACACCGAACGTCGACGGAGAAAATCCGTTCTCCGTATGGCAATCCGCGCAGGCGTTGCTGAAGTCATCCCCGTGAGGATTGTCGTGGCAATCATGGCAGGTGCGCGGATCCTGCTGCTGGGACACGGCGGAGCGAAGTTTCCGCTCACTGCGTGGCTGGGCTGCGGCAACGGTCGGAACGCTCATCCACTTTGGATTGAGCTGAGCAAAAACCGCGATGGCGCTGGTTTCCGTGCGCAGAAGCCAGTTGCCTCGGTAGTGCGAGGCCGGCAAGGCCCTCGTGCGCGGTTGCGCCGATCCAATCGTGCGATGGGCGTGATCAGCGTCGGCGGCGACCTCAGATCCTGATGCGAAGTCAGCGTGGCAGTCCAGACAATCAACCGCCTGATGCTTACCGCGCAGCGTAAAACCAAACTCGCTGTGGTCGAAGCTGGGCTCTGAGAATCCCGCCGTATCGTGGCAACTCGAGCAGTCGCCGATACGACTCAGATCACCGTGTACCGGCATGGCCTCAGCCCGGTGACAGCCATTGCAGGTTTCCGGTGCATCGCTAAATTCTTCACCATCGCTATGGCAGTCCACGCAGCTCGCCTGCGCGTGCAGACCGGACAGGGGAAAGGCCGTGTCCAGATCATGGCGGAACTCAGCCGTCTCCTCCCAGTTTGTGGTTGTGTGGCACAGCCTGCACTCACCCAAGGGCTCGTGAGTGCGATCCTCATCGTGACAGGAGTGGCATTCCTGCCGCGTGTTTTCAAAGTGGAAGTCCTGGTGACAGGAAAGGCACGGCAGTGTGTCGTGGTTCGACGGCAACGCATAACTGCCGTGATCGAAGTGCGTCCGCTTCCACTCATGCACCGTGTGACAACTGGCGCAGGCCAGTTCAGTCCCGCCGTGGTCCTGCTCATGACAGCTGCTGCAGCTGGTCTCTTCGCTGAAATGGGTACCGCCCGTATGACAGTCCTGACAGCTCGCCTCCGCGTGGCCGCCGAACATCGAGAGCAGATGGTCTGCCTGAGTTTTCGTGGTTGGTACGAAGGACTGCTCGGAATGGCAGAGGGTGCACTCGACCCCAAAGCCGCCCACGAACTCGCTGGCGTGGAAGTCCTCATGGCACCCGGCACAGTCATTCGCTGATTGCTCCTGCACTCGTTCGAGAGGAACACTATGGCAGGCGTTGCATTCAATATCGCTATGGGCACCCCGGAGCAAGAATCGGCTATGGCTGTGATCAAACTCTTTGCTCACGGCCGAAAGCGTGGGCGAAGCTTTGCGTCCGCGGTGATCGCCGTGACAATCCGCACACTGGGCTCCGTCAAGGTCCCCGTGAAACCCTTCCCGCGCGTCGATGAGGTTTTCGATAGCAACGTGGCAGGACAAACACAGGCCGTCCGGCGTACCTTTGAAATTCTCATGGCAGCTTTCGCACTCGCCCTCAAATTCAGCGTGTTCGGCGTGCAGCGGCCCCGGCGAGAGCGCCGTCTTCCACGGGGATGCCGCCGATGCAAGGAGAGGCACCCACAGGCAAAAAGACGAAGCAGCGAGAGCCACAAGCCAGCTGACGGGCTGACCCCCGGAGCGCTTGCTGCTCTCCGTCGATGGAGACGCGTTCGTTGAATTCTTCAGCGCCCCTCTCCAAAGCGCACGCCGAACTGGGCAAACGCCCGAAACTCACCGCCGTCTTCCAGGTTTCGTTCGAGGTCCAGACCGGCGAAAAATCGGCGGCCGGTCCAGAAAGTCCTCACGAAAGCGTGAGTCTGAGCCTCGAGAACAAAAAGCGATTGGTCGCGCGCGTTGCGGGGTTCGTCCGGATCAGCAAGGGTGAAGGTACGACCCGAATACGGTGCATCCCGATCCAGCCAGTTTGCGCCCGCCTCTACGTTCCAGCCCGCCCGACGGTAGCCCAGTGTGGCAATCAAGGACCGACGGTCGCCATCCAGCACAATAGGTTTGCCGTTGCGTCCCGAGATCTGATCAACGAACCCGGCCAATTGGAGTGAGGCGCCCTTGACGAGGACGTTGCTCACCTGCAGTTCACCGCCGGCGCGACGTTCCGTTCGATCCGCTCGCTCCCGGTACCTCGCCCGAGCCCGTATCCAGCCGTTGCTTGCACCGATGCGAAAGCGACGTTCGGCGCGCAGACGGTGATCCGTGAATGTCGGACTGAAGCCGGGATTGCGAAACTGGGTTAGATCACCGGCTTCGTCTTCCAGCTGCACGCCTACCCGATACACACTGGCCTGCTGACGGTGGAACCCGTAGCGGAACCTCCAATCGCGGTTGGGACGCCATCGCACCATTCCCGTCGCATGCCAGAGATCGAGTGCATTCACATCGAGGTCCAGCTCCGACCAGCTGGGACCGAGCGTTACCGTCGCGTGCTCAAACCCCGCGATACGCAGGTTTACGGTGAGCTCCCGCGACAGCGCTACGGAACCCTGCACAGCTCCCTGCAACGATCCGTAACGGCGTTTCAGTTCCCGGGAGGCTTTGACCAGGATGGCATCGTCTTCGGAGTACGCGAGCGAGCCTCCGGCGGAGAAGCGTTGATTTCGCCATTGCCAGTCGGCACCGATGGCCGGCAGGAATTCATCCAGGGGCACATTGCGGCGCGAGGTCAGGACACCACGACGACCGGCAAAGAACTGCGCCACGCCCTGCCCGTCGGCGAGTTTGTGATTGTGGGTCAAGCGCAGGCCATCAACGGGCAACAGGACCACGGACGGCGCCAGAAAACGCCCCATCGACAGTTGCGACCTGTCGTCGAGGGACAGCGTGAGATTAGCCGCATAGAAAAGATGCAGGTCGCTGTTTCTGGTGTTTCCCACCACCGCATCGCGGCCGTGATAGTCGACCTGCAGCTTTGCGGGTTGTCCGAACGCGCGCAGGTTCGTGGAGTAGAGAAAGCGGGTTCCCAGATCACCGGCGTCAAGCGTGGTATTGCCGCTTCCCGGTTGCGCCGCATCCACGACGGTATTGGCTTTTGCGAACAGGTAGTCGAGTACGAGTTCGCCTTCGGCAGCGATGACACTGCGTGCGAATACTAGCGCGCAGGCACACAGCATCCAGCTTGCTGTCTGCGAGCTGCAGTTCAACTTACGCAACTGCGGCAAGTCCAGCACTTCGCCCCACGCCTGGGTCCATGGAGCCGACTCAAAGGCGACCAACAGTAGGGGCGTCACAGCGTCGGTAAAACAATCGCAGGCGAGCGCCAGCCAGCTTGTTTCCTTTCTTGGAACCGGTCCTACAGCTTGACCTGCTCGCGAATCCGAATCGCAGAATTTCGCAAGCCAATGCGAGGCATGGTACCGCCATGGTTCGCAAGCCATCCACGAGAGCGCCGTTAAGAACGAATCCCCAGGCTTTAACGCTGGCATTGTGAAGATCTGCATCAATTCTCTTCTGCCGCCCCTGCTCAAGAGCTGTCTTTAGGGCATAGGAGACAGAAAGAGAGAGAATGGTTCATGCGTTCCGCGGAAATCGGAACATGCACCCTTTGTTCGGGGTTGGGGTCTATGAATTGGACCCGCTAGATACGTTTGCTCACGGCCTGGCTTGTGCTGATGGCGTTCCCGTGCTGGGCAACGCTCCCGAGAAACAAGGAGAGACAGCTCAAGGACCTAAGCACCGGGGAAAGCGATCAACTACAGCCGGGATCCCCCTCGGCGGCGCAGTCCGAGTGTCGGGTAACACGCGTGGCGCTAGCGCCGGGACCCGACGGATGGCGGTCTCGGGAAGCGGCGCCTGGCGATGCTTGCAGAGCCTCCAGAGCAAGACACGCACGAGAAACGACAAAAGCGGCGCAGCCTACCCGTGCAGCACAGCCTTCGGCGATAAATCCAGTGCAGACGGTACATCGCTTCGCTGCGTCGGCACCCTACTCTTCAACAGATACCCGCGCCCGCTCAGACACTCGAGTCCACGCGAGCGTCGACAGCAACAGCGACACTCCACAGATCAGAAAAACCAGGCCCTTGTCCTCGGCCCGACTCACCGCGATCCCTACCCCAAGGCTCGCCATGAGCTGTGGCAAGACGACCGATAGATTGAAGAGCCCCATAAACAGGCCCATGCGCTGCTGGTCCACCTGCTCCGACATGATCGCAAAGGGCAGGCTCACGATAGCGGCCCAGCCTACACCGAGCAGTGCCATGCACAGGTAGAGCAACACCGCGTTTGAGCCAACCATGAGAGCCGCAAAATACCCGACGGTCATTACTGCGAGGCAGGCAACATGGGTGCGTACTCGTCCAAGACGGTGCGTTAGGGGCTCAAGAACGAATGCGGGTAGCACCGCGGCGACGGCGTTCAGGATAAGAAAGCTGATTGACACGACGCGCCCCATGGCGAAGTCGTCCAACTCCGGCATCGCCTGCTGCACGTAGGCAAACAGGTAGACAAACATCGTTTGCACGCCAATCCAGCTGAACGCGTGGGCGGCAAGGACTTTGCGGAATCCGACGAGATCATCGCCAACCTCACCACTCTCCCTGCCGAGAAGCGTCTGCACTACCAGGATCAGCGTGAACAGGACACAGACCGCCTCCACCCAATAATGCTCCACCTCAATGTGGAGTAAGCGGAGAGACAGCGCGTAGGCGCCGTAAACCAGGAAGCCCCATAGCGGACGAATATCCGTGAAGATCTCGGTCCAGCGCGTTTCACGCTGCGGTGGACGGTTCACACTCTGGTCGACATCGCGAGGTTCGGTGATCAGCAGCGGAGGCAGAATCGAGAACAGCAGTACCAGCCCGACGCCGACATAGATCAACACGTAGTTGTTCCACACCGCTCCAATGCCGTAGGCGAGAACACCGAAGGTACCCGAAATGGTCTGCATCCAGGTGTAGCCGCGGGTGCGATCGGTCGATTGGGGCGTCACGTCGGCGATGATCGACCGCGTGGGATTGAAGCTCACGTTGATTGCAAGATCCAGCGTCAGCGCGATAAGAATGGCGACGCCGAGAATTCCGTCGATGCCCAGAGCAGCCGAAATCACGTCGATGTTCGGCAGAGCCAGCAGCATCAGCGCCGCGAGCACGCCTCCCACAAGAATGTAGGGCCGCCTGCGCCCACCCCAGAGCCAGGTGTTGTCGCTGACGATGCCGACCATCACCTGTCCGATGATCCCGGCGAGGGGACCGGCAGCCCAGACGAGCCCGACGTCGTGGATATCCAATCCATACTGGGTGGTGAGAATCCAGCTCAGGGCCGATATCTGAATCGACAGCGCGAAACCCATGGCCGTCGCCGGCAGACTGAGCACAACGAAGAACGGCGGGCCCATGCGGCGCTGGAAATCAAGCATGGGGCCCGGACTCCAGAGTGCTTTCCCCATCCTCTACGGCGGCCAGGCAGAGGGCCGCCAGCGCCAGTGAGCTGGCTCCGAGCGTCATGGCATAGATGGGTTCACCGCCAAACAACTCCCGGAGCAGCAGTCCCAGGAGACTCGCCGCAACGATCTGCGGCAGGACAATAAAGAAATTGAAGATGCCCATGTAGACACCCATCTTGTGCGCCGGCAGATGGATGGACAGGATCGCGTAGGGCATGGAGAGGATAGACGCCCAGGCGATGCCTACCCCCACCATGGAGAGCAGCAGCCAGCCTGGATCCTGGATAACAAAGAACGAGGCGAAGGCGGCCGCGCCGCAGAGCAAAGCGATCGCATGCGTTCCGCGACGCCCCACTCGGCGTGCCATCCAGGGAAGGCCCACGGCCGCCAGCGCCGCGAACCCGTTGTACGCGGCGAACAGCACCCCGACCCAATCCGCGCCGGCATTGAACTCGGCGGAACTGGTATCGCTCGTGCCGAAATGGTGACTGGTAACCGCGGCGGTGGCATAGATCCACATGGCAAAGAGGGCAAACCAGGAGAAGAACTGCACAACCGCCAACTGACGCATGGTCGCCGGCATGGTAACGAAGTCCAGCACTACCTCAGCGAAGCCGTTGTCAGCCCGATCCCGCACCAGCATGCGAGTTACGATGGCCAGCGCCACCGCGAACAGCACGAGACCAAAGGCCAGGATAAGCAGCTGCTGATCCCAAGCGAGGGCGTAGACAAGCGCCGACAACACAACGCCGCTAACCATGGCGATGGTGGCTCCAACGATCAGCCTGCCCGGCGGGGGAAGCGGCGCTTCCTCACCAGGTGTATCTCCATCTTCGGCCATGGCGAAGGCGGCGAGTTGCTCGGGAGCATATTCCTCGCTGGAAAACACGGTCCAGCAGACCGCCAGCAATAGGCCCACGCCGCCCGTGTAGAAGGCGTAGCGAACCGAGTCCGGTATTTCTCCAGCCGCGGCGGTGCTGTCGATGTTCAACCAGTTGGCGAAAATCCAGGGCAGAGCGGACGCCAGGATCGCCCCCGTCCCGATAAAAAAACTCTGCATCGCAAAGCCGAGGCTGCGCTGCTCCTCGGGCAGGTTGTCCCCCACGAAGGCCCGGAACGGTTCCATGGAGACATTGATGGAGGCGTCCATGATCCACAGCGTCCCCGCCGCGATCCACAGGCCGGGGGCGTGGGGCATGAACAGCAGCGCCGCTGTCGTAGCGATGGCCCCGAACAGAAAGTAAGGACGGCGTCGACCCAGGCGACCCCAGGTCCGATCACTGTAGTAACCCACGATCGGCTGTACGAGAAGCCCCGTGACCGGCGCTGCAATCCAGAGAATGGGGATTTCCTCGACCGAGGCTCCCAGGGACTGAAAGATGCGGCTGACGTTCGCATTCTGCAGCGCGAAGCCCATCTGAATGCCGAAAAACCCGAAACACATGTTCCAGATCTGCAGAAACGACAACTCGGGCCGTACCGCGGTTTTTTTATCGTTATGCACCGTTTGACCGATTGGTAATTTTACCGTTCGACCGATCTTAGGGTGCCCTGACGGCACCGCTCAACAGTGAATACGTATGCAGGCCATTGCTGTTTCAGAGCGCGTTCCTAGAATCTCTTAGTAACGAACTATAAGTCTAATTACGAGGTCGATTATGTATCGCTCCCTGTCCCGACGATCCACTGCAAGCGCAAGCAAACCGGCTTCCACTCCCGCCTCGCACAGCTTCCAGCGCAGCGTCCTGGCCACGGCCGTTGCGGCCGCGGCCGTAGCCGGTGCGCCGGTTCACGCGCAGGATCCCGCCGATGACCGGGTCATCGAAGAAGTGATCGTTACGGTCAACCGCATCGAACAGAACCTTCAGGATGTCGCGGGTACGGTACAGTCCTTCACGGCCGACGACCTTCAGGCCCTGGGAATCAACACGGAGTTCGCGAACCTGCAATACGCCGTGCCGGGCCTGCAGATCGCCAAGCAGGAAGGCAAGCTCGAAATCTTCCTTCGCGGTATCGGCTCTTCGGACAGCGACTTTTCCTCCGATCCCTCGATCGCGGTTCACTACAACGGTGTCTACCTGCCCCGGCCCCGCGGCATCGGCCCACTGTTTTTCGACTCCCAGCGCGTCGAGATCAACAAGGGTCCGCAGGGCACCGTGCGCGGACGGAACGCAACGGGCGGTACGATCAATATCATCTCGAATCGCCCGGACTTCGAAGAGGTCGGTGGCTACGTTCAGGGCGGTCTCGGCAATTTCGACGACAAGCAGGTCGAAGCGGTCATCAACCTGCCCATCAGCGACACCTTCGCCGCGCGCCTTGCCGCCTGGGGCCGCAAGCACGACGGTCTGTACACCAACGCCTTCGGCTCAGCCGGAAGCTTCACCACTCCGAGCGCCCAGGACGATACGGCCTATCGCCTGAGCCTTGCCTGGGAGCCCAACGATCGCTTCGCCGCCTACATGCAATACACGCAGGCGGAGGTGAAGAGCAGCGGTGATCCCGGCGCGTTCTCCGGCCGTTCCTTCTCCGCCGGCGAAACGGTGGAAGACTTGAGCGATCCCTGGGATCAGTACTTCCGCACCGAGGGCAACTTCGAGCAGGACATCGACACGCTGATTTTCAACGCCAATTATGATTTCGATGCCTTCGGTGTCGAGTACAACGGTTCCTACAACGACCTTCAGGCGTACAACCAGAACGCCTCTCGCGAGTGGCAGCTGGGCATGAGCTACCCCGGGTCCGAAGCCGAGGCCGACTTCATTGCCAGCGGCGCCAACCCGCAGCGTAACCTGCTGGTCAACGATACCTTCTACCAGGGGGACAACAGCGAATCCCAGACCCATGAAGTGCGCTTCTACTCCAACAGCGACGGCCCGCTGCAGTGGAGTGCCGGTGCCTTCTATTTCCAGGAAGACTTCGAGTATTTCTCCTGGGACGTTGGCAACGGCTTCTGTGGCGACAGTTCGGGCTTTGTCGGCCCCAGTTCCCCGGTAGGGCCCAACACGGTGAGCTGCTGGCAAAACGGTCTTGGCGGAGAAAACCGCGGTGACGATTCCGAAGTGGAGTCCATGGCGTTCTATGCTGACGGCAGCTTCGACATCACCGACCGCTTGCGCGTTCTCGGTGGCATTCGCTATACCGACGAAGAAAAGACCCAGCGCGATTCCAACGCGCAGTACCAGTTCAACTGGAACGCCGAATTCTTCTTTGGCTTTCCCGGAGTCAATGAAACCTCCGATCTCATCATCGGAGAGCCCGGCTTCCGCCTCAAGCGGCCGGGGGATCGCACTATCAATGACTTTGGTCCCGGAGACTCGGGGAAAGCCCTTTTTCTTGACGGCGTAGAGAGCTTCGGCCTTGGCGATAACTGGGGCCGCATGCTCGAGGCCTGCGAGGAAGGTGTGACCTGCGAAGTACTGGTCACCTCCCAGTTCGATCCTAGCGGCGAGTTGGGCACGATCCGCGCCACCAACTCGGTGGAGGACAGCTACGTCGACTGGCGTATCGGCGTGGAGTACGACTTCGGTGACGGTTCCGACGTCGACACCATGACTTACGCCACCATCTCCACGGGTACGCGCTCCGGGGGCATCAACCGACCGCTTATTCTCGGCGAGGGACGCCAGCTTGATGTCACCTGGGATCCGGAAGAGCTGATCGTCTACGAGGTCGGTGCCAAGAACACCTTTTACTGGAACGACAGGGCAGTTCGCCTGAACGGTGCGGTGTTCTACTACGACTATTCGGACTACGTCGCGCAGGTACTCGTCGACGTGCCCAACCCGACGCCGGAAAACCCGGATGCCACCACACAGCAGGTGTTCACGGATAATGTGGCGGACGCAACGATCCTGGGCCTGGAGATCGAAACCAACATCGACCTGCCCTACAACTTGAACTTCAACGGTGCCCTCACCTGGCTCGACAGCGAGTTTGAAAACTCCGCCATCGTGGACGCCCGGCAGAACAGCAACCCGGTGATCAACGTCGACGGCAATCAGTTGCCCAACGTCTCCGAGTTCAACATGAACCTGCGCCTGTCGCAGTACATCGATGTGGACTGGGCGGGGATACGCAGCTTTGACTGGACCCTGAGTGCGCTTTATCGCAGCGAGTACTTCCTGACGGCCTACAACAACAACGGCTATGAGCTCGACGCCAACGGCAATACGGTGGAAATTCCGCTGCTGGACATGCCGCCTCCCAACAACAATGGCGCCCTGTCCGACGTGGGCGGCGCGGCAAACAGCCGCTTCTTCTGGGATGAAGTCGACGCCTTCTGGCTGGTCAACGCCAATGCCGGTGTGAATTTCGGGGACGACGAGCGCTACCGGGTGGATGTCTGGGTAGAGAATCTGACCGAGGAGGCCTTTTCAACCAAGGGCTTTGTGAACAGCTCGGTGAACATCCGCTACCTGAATTCACCACGCATGTACGGCTTGAGGTTCCGCGCACGCTTCTGAGCGCGACCTTTTGCGAGGGCAAGAGCGATCGGCGGGCCAGTCCCGCCGATCGTGCTATCGTTGCCCGGCATTCGACAAACCGCGTCCAGATAACAACAGGGTGAGGTCGCAGGCTCGATGGCTCTCAAGCGCGTATTGATCGTCGGTGGTGGATCCGCGGGCTGGATAACCGCGGCCTACATGGACGCGGTGCTCAACGGCCCCAACAACAAGGCCGTCTCTATCTCCCTGATCGAGTCGCCGGACGTGGGGCGCATCGGTGTGGGGGAGGCCACCGTGCCGAGCCTGCGCGACACCATGCGTACCATTGGCATCGATGAAAAGCGCTTCATGGCCGCTGCCGACGGCAGCTTCAAGCAGGCGATCAAGTTCGTCGACTGGCTCCAGAAAGGCAGCGCCTACTACCACCCCTTTGACCGCCGACCCGCGGGGCGCGTCGATCGCGCCGGCCTGAGCTGGCTGGCGAGCGATCGCAGCATACCCTTCGCCTCGACCGTGTCCGTACAGCCCGAACTCTGCGAGCGTGGTCTTGCTCCCAAGATGTTCGATAACCCCGACTACGAGGGTCCCCTATCCTACGCCTACCACGTCGACGCTGAGAAGCTGGCCGATACGCTGTGCGCCGTAGCCACGTCCCGAGGTGTTCAACACATCAAGGGCTTCGTCACGGAGGTCGAGCAGCATGCGGACGGGCGCATCAAGGCGGTGAAGACCCGTGAAGGCCAGCACATAGAGGCTGACTTCTTCATCGACTGCACCGGATTCTTCTCACTGCTCATCGAGAAAACTCTCGGTGTGGAGACCGAAGACTACTCCCAGTGGCTGCTCTGCGACCGGGCGGTCGCCATGCGCGTGCCCCACGACGTGTACTTCCCCGGACAGCGCCGCCCCTACACAACGGCCACGGCCCTATCCAACGGTTGGGTCTGGGACATCGGGCTTGCCGGCCGCCGGGGCACGGGCTACGTGTACTCAAGCCAGTTCCTCGATGACGACGCGGCGGAAGCCGAACTCCGCGCCCACGAGGGTGCCCACACCAAGGATTTGAATGCTCGGCGACTGCGTTTCAAGGTGGGCCGGCGGCGTGAGCCCTGGACCGCGAACTGCGTTGCCATCGGATTATCCTCAGGTTTTATCGAGCCTCTCGAATCCACCGGCCTGTTCCTGGTCGAGCTCTCCGTGGCCACGCTTTGTGAGTACTTCCCCTTTACCGCCGAAATGAACGGTCTGGCGGCGCAGTACAACCGCATCATCCAGAATCGCTATGAAGAGATTCTCGACTTCATAGTGCTGCACTACTGCCTTACCCGGCGCGATGACACGGCCTTCTGGCGCGAAGTACAGAAAGCCGAACGTATCCCCGAGCGGCTCGCGGAGCGCCTGGCCATGTGGCGCTACAAGTCGCCGTCGTTCTCGGATTTTCACGACACGATCCAGCTCTTCTCTCACCACACCTACGAGTACGTGCTCTACGGCATGGACTTTCTCCGCGAGCGGCTGGATCAGGCCACCGGGACTCCCGCGGCGACGCGCGTACCGCGCACCGTCCAGGAACGGCTGCAGATGGCGGGACAGCGCCTGCCGGGACACGACGAATGGCTTAAGCGCAACCTCGGCGATGCCTACAGCCAGCCCTCGGCCGCGGTAAGCGTTGCCCGTGCCGGCTAAGCGCGTGCTGGTGGTCGGCGGCGGGTCCGCCGGCTGGATCAGCGCCGCCTACCTGAATGCCGCCCTCAATCGAGCGGGTCCCGGTGTCGTGGAAGTCTCGCTTGTGGAGTCTCCCAACGTCGCCCGAATCGGTGTGGGGGAGGCGACGGTACCGACCGTTCGTCACATCCTGCAGACCGTTGGCATCGACGAAGCACGCTTTCTGCGCGAAGCCGACGCCACCTTCAAGCAGGCCATCAAGTTTGTCGACTGGCTGCGTCCCGACGGTCACGCTTACTACCACCCCTTCGACCGACGCGGTACGGGACCGGTGGACTACGCGGCACACAGCTGGCTTGCAACGGATCGCAGCGTGCCCTTTGCCGACACGGTCTCGGTGCAACCCCAACTGTGTGAACTAGGCCTGTCGCCGCGCATGCGCGACAGCAAGGACTTCGCGTCGCCCATGCCCTACGCCTATCACATGGATGCGGAGAAGTTTGCCGATACGCTCTGCGCCCATGCGACGGCGCGGGGCGTCCGGCATATCCGCGACGATGTGGTGCGCGTGGAGCGGCATGACGATGGCGCCCTGGCCGCGGTCCACACCGCTGGCGGCGCCAGACTGGAGGCGGAGCTTTTCATCGACTGCACCGGCTTCCGGGGTTTGCTCATCGACGGTGAACTCGCCGTCCCGCAGCGCGACTTCTCGCCCTGGCTGCTCTGTGATCGCGCCGTCGCCATGCGCGTACCCTACGACGTTTACTATCCTGGCTCGGTACGCCCGTACACCACCGCCACGGCCCTATCCAACGGCTGGGTGTGGGACATTGGTCTTGTGAACCGCCGCGGCACAGGCTACGTGTACTGCAGCGACTTCATCGATGACGACGACGCCGAGGCCGAGCTGCGCGCCCACGAAGGCGCGCACTGCGATTCCCTGGACGCCCGCCGCATCCGCTTTCGCGTGGGCTGCCGGGAGCGCTTCTGGGAGAAAAACTGCATCGCCATAGGCTTATCAGGAGGGTTCATCGAACCGCTGGAATCCACCGGACTCTATCTTTCAGAGTTCGCGGCGGTAACTCTCGCGGAGCACTTCCCCTTCAGCGAACACATGCAGCCCCTGGCCGACCGCTTCAATCGCATTCTGAGCAACCGTTACAACGAAGTGCGGGACTTCGTGAACATGCACTACGCGCTGTCGCGTCGTGACGACACGCCGTTCTGGCGCGAGGTGCGGCGCAGCGAACGCGTCACCGACAGCCTTCGGGAGAAGCTCGAGTTCTGGAAGATCAAGCCGCCCTCGGCGTCGGACTTCGACGACCAGTTCCGGCTTTTCTCTTACCAGAGCTATGAATACATCCTCTACGGTATGGACTATCTGCGGGGCGCCTATCTCGACCGCTTCGCGGGCCAACAGCAGGCGGCGCGTATTCCGGAGCACATCGCGAAGGTTGTAGACGCTGCAAGAACGCGCCTGCCGAAGCACGAGGACTGGCTGGGGATCAGCGTAGCAGGCTCAAGGGTGGCCTGAGTAATTGCGGATCCCGGACCGGGGAATCCTTGCACCGACTCCAGCTAGGTGCCTTTAAATGCTAGCGATCCCGGCTCGACGCGCCAGCCGCAGCCACCATCGGCATCTCAAGGACGAGCGATGACTCGGGGGCAAGCACAACCTCAAGCTTTCCATCGACTACCGCGTGCCGCCCACACTCCGCATTTGCCTCCTCTAAAGCGCAGTACGCGCTGTCCGGGAGTGACGTAGGGATTTGCGTGCGCAGCGTGTCTTTTGAAGCATTGAGGACGATCTGCGCATAGGGCATGCCCTCGCCGCGATTCAGGGAGAAAGCCAGCGCCGCATCGTCGGCCCACCAATTGGCTACATGGACCGCCCCCGCGGCGAACGCGTTTCTGCGAAAAGAAACCATGCGCAAGGTCTGGGCATTGCGATGTTCGCAGATCCACCGGCCGTTGCCGCAGTCCGAGGATCCATCGGCGAGATGCACGGGGAGCGTGCTGCCTGCGTCATCCGCAGGCGGACCGCGATTGTCGTCTTCGCCACCCCATTCGTAGCTCGACATGAGACGCGGATAGCCATAGGGCCAGGCCAGCATGAAGGTGTTGGCGAGCTGGTAGCTTGCGCCATCCCGGTGCGTGGTGCTCGCGGCCATGCCGTGACCGCGCTGGTTGTCGTGGTTGTCCACAAACACCACCGCCGATGTCGATGGCAGGAGGCCGCCGGCCTCGTTAAGTGTCTCCAGATTTTGAAGCTCATGTCGCGCGAAGGCCTCGCCAAGGCGCAGGCTGTACAGGAACTCCGTGATCGCGCCGTTCGCGAGGTAGTCATCCACAGAGACGGACTGCCCCCGCGTATCGATCACCTCCTGAAAAACGTACGAGGGCGAACTGAGCTTCGCGAGAATTGCTCCCACGTCATCCGGCTGCATGTGCTTTGCCGCATCGATCCGCAGGCCCCGCACTCCGGTGTCAAGGAGACTGTCCAGGTAGGCGCCGAGCACGCTGCGCACGTCTTCGCTCTCTGTGGCCAGATCCGGCAGCTGTCCGAGCTGGCAGACACGAACGCGCATGGCCCGCGCCCGCGCCTCGGCCGCGGACGGCTGATCGTTCAGCCAATAGTCTTCGGCGGCGATCACGCAGGGTTCGTGAAAATGGCGGTCATCGAAGGCGACATAGCTGCGAGTGGCCCGATCGAAGGGCGTGCCGGCGACGCCTCGATCTCCGTTGTCCGCCATATGGTTGATCACGGCATCGGCATATACCTCTACACCGCTATCTTCGCAGCGCTCGACCATGCTGCGAAACTCGTCTTCGCTGCCGGAACGACTGTCCAGCCGGAAACTCACCGGCTGGTAGCGTGCCCACCAGGCGCCGCGATAGGGATCCGGGAGCGCGTTGTGATCGATGTGCTCGTTGGGTGGTGACACCTGCACCGCCTGGAAGCCGGCCGGCCCGAGGACCATTTCGCATTCCTTTGCAACATCTTTCCAGCGCCACTCAAAGAGCTGTACGAACACGGCGCCGGTCTCGGCTGGACCTGCAGCTGCCACGCCGGATGCCGAACTGGTGAGGAAGCCGGTGAAGAACATTGCCGCCCACCGCGCGCCCGCCCCCAGACCGCTCATGCCTTGCGTTCCTCGCGCATAGCAGCGCAGATCGCCCGCGCAACGGGACGTTTGAAGAGCCCCTCCAGGGGATAGCGAAGTTTTCGCTGCCAGTTTCTGTGCTCCTTGAACGTACCCGGTACGTTGACCGGCGTCAGCATCTCCATGAGGTCTTCGAGCTGCGAGACGAGGATGCCGGCGTTGCTCCGTCCCAGAAAACGATGTACCGCAACACTGAGTTCCGCGGTCAAGGCCGGATAGTTCGCAGGTTGAAGCGAACCCTCCCAACATCCCGCGTCGGCGAGGGCACGCAGCAGGTGTTCCCGGTCAACCGTGCGCAGCTCGCGCATCTGCTCCGCGATGGCATCGGTGCCCAACTGGCCCAGGTCTGCGCGCAGATCGATATCTGAACCATCCCACCAGCTCGCCAGCGTGGGCAGGTCGTGGGTCGTAATTGTGGCGATGGCCTTGGCGGGATAAGCCCCGGGGGCACTCAGCGCCTTCGCAGTTTTTTCAAAGTAGAGCACGCGATAGGAAAAGATCCGGCGCGCCTCCATTCTCTCGGTCAGCTGATCGGGCACGGTGCCCAGGTCCTCGCCGATAACGAGGCAGTTCTGACGCTGACTTTCAAGCGCGATGATGCCGAGCAGCGCGTCCAGGTCGTAGCGCACGTAGGCACCCTCGGCGGCGCTGTGCTCCTTGGGAATCCACCACAGCCGCAGCAGAGACACCGCGTGGTCATAACGCACGGCCCCACAAAGAGACATGTTGGCACGGAGATTTCGCGCGAAGAGCTCATAGCCGGTCCGCTCCAACATTCGCGGGCAAAGCGGCGGAAAGCCCCAGTTCTGCCCGCTCCGAGCCAGCTCATCGGGCGGCGCCCCGGCACTCGCTTCCAGCGCGAAGGACTCCTGGTTTGACCAGACTTCGGATCCGTTCAGGTCTACACCCACGGCGAGGTCCAGGTAGATTCCGACGCTCATGCCGAGAGAGCCGGCCAGCTCCTGAACCGCCAGCAATTGTTCCCGGGCGAGCCATTGCAGGTAGCAGAAATAGAGTATCCGATCGGCGTGCTCTTCGGCGAAGTATGCAACCGCCGCACTGGTCGGACTGCGGTACTCCTCGGGCCAAACGGGCCAACCCCAACAGGCGAGATCCTTGCGCAGGAAATGCTCGTGGAGGCAGTCGTAGGTTGCGTGGAGACGCAGCACGTCACCCTCGCGATCGCAAAATTCCAGAAACGCCCGGGCGCGCGACGTGTCCGCGGCCAGTTCGCGCTCACAAAAATGCTGAAAAAGCAGCTTCAGTACTTCCCAGCGCACCGCGGCCACGCCGTCGTAGTCAACGTAGTGAACCTTGCGAAGTCGCGCCAGGCGTTCCTGGAAATCCGCCGACTCCACCAGAGCCCGCGCGGCCTCACAGGTGTCGTACTCGCGCGTCGCCAACGGATCGATGTACATGGCGTTGAGAAAAGCGCGGTTCGACGGGCTGTAGGGGCTGAAGTGCAGAGGATTGGCCGGGAACAGCGCATGCAGCGGATTCACGCCTACCACCTGTACGCCTTCCTTTGCGGCGCCGCGGACGAGATTTGCGAGGTCGGTGAAGTCGCCCATGCCCCAGTTGCGCTCGCTGCGCACGGTGTAAAGCTGAACGCTGAGACCGAACAGGCGCTCCCCCCTCAGAAGCTCCCCCGGCTCGTAGGCCTGGGCCGGCGTAACGAAAAGAAAAGTCTCCGTCAGGCTCTCGCGGCCGTTGTGAAGCTCGAGCCGGTGGTACCCCGGGGGGAGTTCAGTCTTGAGCCGCAGCTCGCGGGCTTCTCCGAGGCTTTCACCGCCTGCCGTGTGTCGCGGTGATGCGCAGATGGATTCGACTTCGACGTCCCGTAGCGACCCGGCTTCGAGATGTACGCGAGCGCACAGCCCGACTTCCTGGGCCAGCCTGGCTGAAGTGCGCAGGGGAACCCTGAGTTCCTCTCCCTCGCGAAACACCAGGCAAGGTGCGAGCGCTTCCGCGTCCCCGGGGTCGAGCTCCCGGGCGAGTGCACTCTCGTCTTGCGGGAAGTGACGCATGAGCGAAAGGATGCGCGAGCGCGCCGCAAAGGGAATCTCTACGAGGTCTTTCTTATAATCGAGAAAGTCACGCTCGATGCCCCAGGCATCGGCGAGTCTCGATATGGCCTCCCGATTCATGACGTTCACGACACCGGGAGCTGCCATATGTCCCGGGCATACTCGAGGATCGTACGATCGCTCGAGAAGCGCCCGGCGCCCGCCGTGTTCAGTATGCTGGATCGCAGCCAGCGCGCAGAATCGGTAAACGCCGCGGCGGCCTCTTCCTGCGCGGCGACGAAGCTATCGAAATCCGCCGCCGTCATCCAGGGGTCCTGCGGGTGCAGCATCGCATCCACAAGCGGCTGAAAAATCCCGGGATTGTCTGCACTGTAGTATCCGCTTTGAAGCCGTTCTAGCACCGCGCTCAGCTGCGGAGAAGACTCTACGAAACTGGCTGGATCGTAGCTGCTTCGCAGCTCAGCAACTTCGGAGCTGCTCAGGCCGAAGCGGAAGAAATGCGCATCCCCGACGGCATCGCGTATCTCGATGTTGGCACCGTCCATGGTGCCCAGGGTCAGGGCGCCATTGAGCATGAACTTCATATTGCCGGTGCCGCTGGCTTCCTTTCCGGCCGTGGACAGCTGAGCGGAGAGATCCGCGGCGGGACAGATGAGCTCCATGGCCGACACGTTGTAGTTGGGCAGGAAGAGTAGCTGCAGGCGATCGCGGGTTGCCGGATCCGCATTGATAACCGCGGCAACGCTGTTGATGAACTTGATGATGAGCTTGGCTACCGCGTAGCCGGGTGCCGCCTTGCCGGCGATGAGGATCGTGCGCGGAGGCATGTGGGCGCCGCCATCCTCACCAAGCACGCCGTGCAGGTGGATCGCGTGCAGCACATTCAGAAATTGCCGCTTGTACTCGTGGATGCGTTTTACCTGCACGTCAATGAGGGCGTCCTCAATAAGCGATGCGCCTGTCCTCTCGTGCAGGAAGCGAGCGAGCCGTTGCTTGTTCTGCTCTCGTACCGACCGCCAGCGATCGCGCAGCGCCGCATCGTCTGCGTGGGGAGCGAGTTCCTGGAGCCGTTCCGGCTCGCGAATCCAGCCGTCACCCATGCAGTCACTGATGAGCTCACTCAGCTTCGGATTGCAGGCCTGGAGCCAGCGCCGGTGCGTAACGCCGTTGGTTTTGTTGTTGAACTTCCCGGGCGAGAACTCGTGGAACTCGCGAAACAGGGTCTCGCAGAGCAGCTCGCTGTGCAACGCTGCGACGCCGTTCACCGAGCGGGATCCCACCACCCCGAGGTGGGCCATGCGCAGCTGGGGATGCTCGTCCTGGGAAATAATCGCCATGCGGGCGTGGCGTTCGCTGTCTCCGGGCCAGCGCTGCTGCAAGGCTATGAGGAAACGGCGATCAATCTCCCGCACGATCTCACTGATACGCGGTAGCAGGTAATCGAACATCGCCAGGGGCCAGCGCTCGAGGGCTTCCGGCAGCAGCGTGTGATTGGTATAGGCCATGCATTCCCGGGTAACGCGCCAGGCGTCATCCCACTCGAGGAAATGCTCGTCCATAAGGAGCCGCATCAGCTCCGGAATGGCGCACACCGGATGGGTGTCGTTGAGCTGGAACGTATTCAATTCGCCGAAGCGCGAGAAGTCCCCACCGTGTTCTCCGACCCAGGACGCCAGCACGTCCTGGAGGCTCGCGGAGCACAGGAAATACTGCTGGCGAAGGCGCAGCTGCTTCCCGGCCTCGGTCTCATCGGAGGGGTACAGCACCATGCTGATCTCCTCCGCCTGATTCTTGGCGGTCACCGATTCACGGTGGGCGCCGGCATTGAACTCGCCGAGATTGAAGCCGCCGCTGGGCTTGGAACTCCAGAGGCGCAGCAGGTTGACCCGCTCGGTGTCGTAACCGGGCACGGGGATATCGTAGGGCACGGCGAGCACGTCCTCGCCCTGCGCGATGCGCACATGCTCGCGGTCGTGACCGTCGCGGTAGCGCTCCGTATGTCCAAAGAACGTGACACGGCGGGCCAGCTCCGGTCGCTTGATTTCCCAGGGATAGCCTCCCTGCAGCCAGCGATCCGGCAGCTCCTGCTGGAAGCCATCCTCGATCGCCTGGGTAAACAGTCCATAGCGGTAGCGAAGCCCATAGCCGGTGACGGGGAGATCGAGGGTCGCGCAGCTGTCCATGAAACACGCGGCGAGACGTCCTAACCCGCCGTTGCCGAGGCCGGCGTCGGGCTCCAGTTCCTCCAGCTCCTCAAGCTCGGCACCCAGAGCGTGCAGCGCCCCGGAAACCTCACTGTCCAGCTGCAGGTTGTGTACCGTGTTGGCGAGCAAACGGCCCATGAGAAACTCCATGGACAGGTAGTGAACCTGGGCCCGGCCGTTGCTCAGATCGTCGTCGCGCTGGAGTACAGACCGGCCCACGCAGTCGTCGCGCAGGGTCATGGCGAGTGCCTTGTACACGCCACGCTGCTCGGCATCGCGATCGCCGGTGCCCAGCGTAATCGTGAGATGGCGGCGCATCGCGGCCAGCAGCTGCTCGCTGCCAAGACTCTTGTAGTCGGGGTTGCTGTGAAAATCGGTGTGGGAATTCATGGTTCAGTCCTTGGCGCTTCGCTCCAGCAGGCACACACAACACGCCGCCAGCATGAAGGTGTTGTCGGCGCCCACGCTGCGCGCCGCGCCGCCATCCTCGAAGGAGCTGTCGAATTGGAGCTGCCACGAGCGAGGTGAGGCCGGGGCCTCGGCGCTGCGCGGCAGGCGAAAGGGTATGTTCTGGTCGCTGGCGTTGAAAAGCAGCAGCAGTTCCCGGGCGTTGGCGTCGTCATCCGCCGGCAGAAGGTGGAGCCCGAGATGGGATAGTGCGCTTTCGCGCCAGTCGTGATCGTTCATCGGCTGGGCGTAGTGATTCAGCCAGACGCAGCGTGCGTGCCGGGGATCGGCATCGCCGCCGCGCAGGTAGCGGGGCCAGCGAAGCAGCGCGTGTCGCCGGCGCAGTTCAATAAGTCGGGCAAGGTACTGCAGGAACGTCAGTTCAGCGCCCTGGAGCGCGTGCCAGGGATGCCAGCTCTGCTCATTGTCCTGGCAATAGGCATTGTTGTTGCCCCCCTGGCTGCGGCCCACTTCATCGCCCGAGAGAAGCATGGGAGTTCCCTGGGAAAACAGCAGCGTTGCCATGAACGCGCGACGCTGCCGATCTCGTCGGGCGCAAATCAGGGGGTTGGTGCTGGGGCCTTCCACCCCGAAGTTCTGGCTGTAGTTCTCGCGCTGGCCGTCCCGGTTGTGCTCGCCATTGGCTTCGTTGTGACGTTCGCAATAGGACACGAGGTCGGAGAGCGTGAAGCCGTCGTGGCAGGTGATGAAGTTGACGCTTGCAGCGGGCCCCCGGTCGTCGCTTTCAAAGAGATCACTGGAACCGTGCAGGCAGCGGGCAAAATCCCCGATCTGCCCGTGATCCCCACGCCAGAAGCGGCGCATGGTGTCGCGATACTGATCGTTCCATTCCTGCCAGCCACTGGGAAAGTTCCCCAACTGGTAGCCTCCCGGACCCACATCCCAGGGTTCCGCTATCAGGCGCACCCGCGACAGGATCGGGTCCTGGCGCAGCACATCGAAGAAGCTGGCACTCTCATCGAAACCCTGGTGCGTCCGGGCCAGAGTCGAGGCCAGGTCGAAGCGGAATCCATCCACGCCAAGTTCGCCGGCCCAGTAGCGCAGGCAGTCCATGACGAGCTGCAGCACTCGGGGATGGTGTAGATCCAGCGTGTTTCCACAGCCTGTGTCGTTGATATAGCGCCGGGGTTGCTGCGCATCGAGGCGGTAGTACGAGCGGTTATCGATGCCGCGAAAACACAGTGTGGGACCAAATTCGTCGCCTTCGCCGCTGTGGTTAAACGCTACGTCAAGAACGACCTCGATGCCGGCGTCGTGGAGAGCGTCAATGGCACGACAGATCTCTTCCGCCTCGTCGCTCGCCAGGTAACCGGCGGCCGGGGCGAAAAACGCAACGGAACTGTAGCCCCAGTAGTTGCTAAGTCCGCGCTCGCTCAGGGCCTGCTCCGTAGCGGCGTACTGCACGGGTAGCAGCTGCAGCGCCTCAATACCCAGCGCTCGGAGATAGTCCACGACCGGCGCCTCGGCAAGGCCGGCAAAGGTTCCCCGCTTTCCGGCCTCGATACCCGGGTGCAGTCGGGTGAGCCCGCGAAGATGTGCTTCGTAGATTACCGGCGATGGTTTGCGACGCAGGCGGTTTGCCCGCGGCTCGCGAGACTGGACGACCACGCACTTGGGCATGGCCTCGGCACTGTCCCGCGGGTCTGGCCCATCATCGGGACCGCCATCCTGGCGATAACCGAAATGAACACCGGCAAGTTCGAGGGGCCGGTCGATACGACGAGCGTAGGGGTCGAGGAGGAGCTTGTTCGGATTGAAGCGATGCCCCCGGTCAGGATCCCAGGGACCGTGAACGCGATAGCCATAGCGGGCCCCGGGCAGCAGCCCGGGAACAAACGTCGTCCATACTTGGCTGTCGTGGCGCTGCAGCGGCAGGCAATGGGTTTGCTTCTGCCCTGTGTTGTCGAACAGGCACAGCTCGACCTTCTCCGCATGGGCGCTGAACAACGCGAAATTGACGCCGTCGTCGGTCGCCGTGGCGCCGAGCGGCGCATCCTGACCGAGGAGCGTGAGCTGCGGCTGGGTCATGGCCTGGGCAACTCCACGACCAGCGTGGCCAGCGGCGGTAGCGTGAGTTCCAGGGACTGGTCGTGGCCGTGATAGGCGATCGCCTCGGTCTCGACGGCTTCCTCGACCGGATAGCCACTGCCCCCAAAGCGCCGCGCGTCACTGTTAAGCAGCAGTCTGTGTTCTCCGGCTCGCGGCGACCCCACTCGATAGGCGTCGCGCGGTACGGGGGTGAAATTGCACACCACCAGGAGCTGCGAGCCCTTCCCGTCGTTGCGCAGATAGGCAATCACGGACTGGGCCGCATCGTCGGCGGCAACCCAGGCGAAGCCGGCAGGATCGCAGTCCAGCCGGTGCAACGCCGGAAGACTTCGGTACAGCGCGTTGAGTTCACAAACAAGGTCGCGGACGCCGGCATGCTTCTCCTTTTGCAGCAAATGCCAGGACAGTTCTGCGTCGTGATTCCACTCACTGTCCTGCGCAAACTCCCCGCCCATGAACAGCAGTTTTTTACCGGGGTGTGTCCACATGAACGCGAAATAGGCGCGAAGGTTGGCGAAGCGCTGCCAGTCATCGCCGGGCATGCGCCCGAGAAGCGAGCCCTTGCCGTGGACAACCTCGTCGTGGCTCAGCGGCAGTACGAAGTTCTCACTGAAGGCGTAGCTGATACCAAAGCTGAGATCGTGGTGGTGATGAATCCGGTGCACCGGGTCCTTGCTCATGTAGCGGAGCGTGTCGTGCATCCAGCCCATGTTCCATTTGTAGCCAAAGCCGAGCCCCCCATCCTTAACGGGACTCGAAACGCCCGGCCAGGCCGTGGACTCCTCGGCGATCGTGGCGACATCCGGGTAAGCCACGTTCAGGCGCGTGTTGAGCCGCTGCAGCAACGCGATAGCCTCCAGGTTCTCGTTGCCGCCGTGAACGTTGGGAATCCACTGATCGGCCTCGCGGCTGTAGTCGAGGTAGAGCATAGAGGCCACCGCGTCTACGCGAAGACCGTCGATATGAAACTCTTCGATCCAGAATCGCGCGTTGCTCAGGAGAAAGGCATCGACCTCTCGGCGACCGTAGTTGTAGATGTGCGTATTCCAGTCCTGGTGGAAACCCTTGCGGGGATCTTCGTGCTCGTACAGCGCAGTGCCGTCGAAGCGAACCAGCCCATGAGGATCGGAAGGAAAATGCCCGGGAACCCAGTCCTGGAGCACGCCGATACCGGCCTGGTGGCAGCGATCGACAAGCCTTCGATAGCCGTCGGGGTCGCCGTGGCGACTGGTCGGCGCGAACAGGCCTACGGGCTGATAACCCCAGGATCCGTCGAAGGGATATTCACTCATGGGCAGGAACTGGATATGGGTGAACCCCATTTCTTTTACGTACGGAATCAGGTTATCACCCAGTTCCGTGTAGCTCAGGTAGCTTCCGTCGTCATTGCGACGCCAGGACGCACTGTGGACTTCGTAGATGCTGATGGGCGCCGATGACGCCATGCGCTGACCGCGCTCCGCCAGCCACGCGTCGTCGTCGAACTGGTACGGCTCCGCGGGACAGATTTCGCTCGCCGTTTCCGGAGACGCCTGCATGCGCAGCGCCAGCGGATCTGCCTTGAGAGGAATAGAAGCGCCGGTGCGAGTCTTGAGGTCGTACTTATAGCGCTGGCCCGGGCGCGCGCCGCCTACCGAGCCCTCCCAAACACCGCTCTCACCGAGTGGGTGCAGGGCATCGCGATCGCTCTGCCAGTCGTTGAAGTCGCCAACCACGGATACGGCAGCGGCGTTGGGTGCCCAGACGCGAAACACGCAGCCGTCGCCCTGGGGATGCGCACCAAGCCACCGCCAGAGAGTCTCGTGGGTCCCTTCGGAAAAAAGGTACCTGTCTGTTTCGGCGTCGTTTCCCGGGACCGACACCCTCCGATGTATGGGCACGCGCGGATGCTCCCTTCGATGCCAGCTCAGTAGGCCAGCCGGCCGCGAGGGAGGCAATATGCTGCATACGTATTCACGGCCTGGCGCTGTGAACACCGGCGCAAGAGCACTTTGCATCCGTGCCCGCCAACCGCGAGAATCGGCCGGAAATCTCATCCGCGGGGCGACGGGAGACCAGCAGCCATGGCGAATAGAAAGCCAACATCGTTGGATATTGCCTATCGCGCCGGCGTTTCCCAGGCCACCGTGTCCCGGGCGCTTCGCGATAGCCCGCTGGTAAACATCGACACGCGCAAGCGAATCCAGGAAATCGCCGAAGAGCTCAACTACCAGGTGGACCGCAGCGCCAGCAGCCTGCGCTCGGGTCTGACACGTACCCTGGCCCTTCTGATCTTCGAGGATGCGCCGGACGCGGCCTGCCCCATAAATCCCTTCTTTCTGAATATGCTCGGCAGCATTACGCGGGAATGCTCCGCCCGGGACTACGATCTCCTGGTGTCTATGCAGAACCCGGAAGAGGACTGGTACGCGCGCTACGAAGAGGCGCACCGCGCCGACGGCCTTATTCTCCTGGGCTACGGGGACTACATCGACTCCCACCCTACCCTGGCGCGCCTTTGCGAAAACGGCGCCCACTGGGTGCTGTGGGGACCCCGTCTTGAGTTTTCGCAGGCGTCTTATGTGGGCTGTGACAACCGTCTCGGTGGTTACCAGGCGACACAGCACCTGCTTCAGCTGGGACGCCGGCGCTTCGCCTTCATAGGCAGCAATGCGCCGGAGCAGGCGCCGGAGTTCGCCGATCGCTACATCGGCTTTCGCGAGACATTGGAGGAGGCGGGAATCGATCCGGCGGCATCGACCCAGGTCTTTGCCGAAAGCAATGAGGCCAGCGGACGCCTCGCGGTGCAGGCCCTGGCGGACCGCGGATTCGAAGCCGACGCCCTGGTCTGTGCCAGCGACCTCATCGCCCTGGGTGCGCTGCACGAACTGAAAAAGCGCGGCGTAGACGTTCCCGGCGATGTCAGCGTTATGGGGTTCGACGATATCGAAGCCGCCACCTTCTGCAATCCGCCCCTGTCGACCATGCGCCAGGATGTAACGCTCGCTGGCGCCACGCTGGTGGAACTCCTCCTGCAACAGCTTGAAGCTGGAAGCTTTGAGTCAAAGGTGATGGAGCCGAAGCTCATCGTCCGCGCCTCCTGCGGCGCCTGAGCAGAACAGATGACCGATTTACCGCTTCGCCGCGTGTTCCCGAATGCCAGTGTGCTGGCGTACGGGTGTATGAACATCGGGGGAAGCTGGGACGAAGGTGGCCTCGACGAGGCGGCGCAGACCAACGCGGATCTTGCGCTGGACGCCGCGGTCGACGTCGGCATCACCGTTTTTGATCACGCGGACATCTACTGCCGGGGTAAATCCGAAACGGTATTCGGCGACTGGCTGAAACGCAGGTCGGTGCCGCGGGAAAGCCTCTGGATCCAATCCAAGACCGGTATCGAGCTCGGCGGCGATGGGGTGCCCTACCAGTATCAGCTGACCCCGGAGCGCGTGCGGCGGCACGTCGAGCAGAGCCTCGAGCGACTCGCAGTCGACTACCTGGACGCGTGGATGATCCATCGTCCCGATCCCCTGGCGGATATGCGGGCCGTCGCGGATGAACTGCTCCTCCTCCGTGAGGAGGGCAAGCTGCGCTACTTCGGTGTGTCCAACATGCCCCTCTTTCAGCTTTGCCACTGGGAACGGCTGCTCGGGCCCCAGCTGATCGCACAGCAGGAGATGAGTCTCGCCAGACTGGATTGGCTGAACGGCAGCAGCGACTTCAACACAGAATGGAGCGTGGACGGGGACGCAGCGGCGCTAGTCGCCTGTGCGCAGGACCGCGAAAACCTGCAGCTCCAGGCCTGGGGAAGTGCCGCCCAGCGCATCCTGCGGCCAGCCGTTCCTTCCCGGGAGAGCGACGTTCTGCAGCAAGTAATGAGTGGGATGATGGAGCGCTATAACTGCGCGCCAGAGGGCCTGGCTCTGGCGTTTCTGCTTCGGCACCCGGCGTCGATCCAGCCCCTGATCGGTACCACTCGCCCAGAGCGGATCGGGGCCTGCGCCCTGAGTTCAGGGATCGAACTGCAACGCGACGACTGGTATGCGCTCTACAGCGCGGCGAGGCGGGAAGCGCTGCCATAACCGTGCTGTGTATGACGCTGAGCGTCCAGATTCAGCGACCTTATCCAGTCCACAAGTCGTGTCGCTCGCGGCTCGCCGGCATGATGCACGCCTTCAGACCCGCTAATCCAAGTCCCACGGTGAACGATTAGCAGCTCACGTTTTTGGCCTATATCGTTACTTATCCGTTCCTTTTTTTCGAACAACAGAAAGTGCGATAAACTACGTGTTATTTAACAGTTCCATATTGATCGAGCACATGCGTACCGAAATCCGAAACCGTTACTTTATCGTTTAAGATTAAAATCGAAGTTCTCGTACCTGTCGGCCAACCTCCAGTTCGGATTCCGGCATCGTTACATTACAGTTACACTTGTAACTTGCTTGTCTCCGCCGCTATGGACCGGGCGCAAGGACTGGCAATTGTACGATCCGCAACAGTTCCAATATCGTAGTTACAGGCATAACTGGCTTCGAGGCACGCCAAGGCTATGGCAGAGGGAGTGAAAATTGGCTACGCGCGCTCGTCCTCGCACGGACCCACGCTGGACGATCAGCGTCGTGCGCTCCGGGAAGCGGGCGTATCGGCCTGGAACATCTTTGCCGATGAGGCAATGGGGTCTGCGTCGGAGCGTCCCAAGCTGGGAGAGGCTCGGCAATTCGTGCAGCGCGATGACACCATCGTGATCACCTCCCTGGATCGGGTAGCCCGGTCCCTCACCGAGCTTCATGAGTTCATGCAGGGTCTCTCCGCTGCCGGTGTCGCGCTCGTGGTGCTTGAGCAGGGCATCGACACACGCGCCGAGGAACCAATGGCGATGCTGGATTCGCTGGCTGAGTTCGCCCGCTTTGATGCGGACCTACGAAAGGAAAGCAAGATGGATGGAATCCGCCTTGCGCAGGCGCGAGGCGTGAAGGTGGGACGCAAACGGAGCGTCGATCGGGATGCGGTGATCGCGGCCTACAGGACCCATCGCACCATCGGTGTTACTGCCAGGGCGGTCGGCACGTCCAAGCCCACGGTGCACCGCATCCTCAAGGCTGCCGGTATAGATACAAGCGGCCGAACCGCGCCGCGCTGAGTTGTTCCGCGGGCCTCGGGGCCGCCTACTCTTCAGCGCTGTTTACCAGCCCCCCAGTGACGGTCCGAAGACGTGCCGGGATTGGCCGATCACATGCTGGCTGTGCCCCACAAGCAGAGGATCCGGGCGACGAACGAGGCGCGTGTCCTTCTCCGGGTAGGGAAGGTTATGTAGAAAATGCTGCATGCAGGCCAGCCGTGCGCGTTTCTTGTCGGACGACTTGATCACCGTCCACGGCGCGTCGGCGGTGTCGGTATAGAAAAACATGGCTTCCTTGGCCTCGGTGTATTCATCCCACTTGTCGAGCGACGCGCGATCAATCGGCGATAGCTTCCACTGCTTGAGTGGATCGGTCTGGCGGCGCTTGAAGCGCATGTGCTGCTCTTTCTGCGTTACCGAAAACCAATACTTGAAGAGGCGGATGCCGCTGCGCACCAGCATGCGTTCAAGCTCGGGGGTTTGGCGCATGAATTCGAGGTAATTCTCGGGAGTGCAAAATTCCATTACCCGTTCCACACCGGCCCGGTTGTACCAGGAACGGTCAAAGAGAACGATTTCTCCCTCTGTGGGCAGGTGCTCGATGTAGCGCTGGAAATACCACTGCCCCTGCTCCTGCTCCGAGGGTTTTTCCAGGGCAACCACTCGCGCACCTCGGGGATTAAGGTGCTCCATGAAGCGTTTGATCGTTCCGCCTTTCCCCGCCGCGTCGCGGCCTTCGAAGAGAACCACGATCTTTTGCCCCGAATCCTTTACCCATTGCTGCACTTTGAGCAGTTCGACCTGCAGCGCCTGCTTTTTCTGCTCGTATTCGGCACGAGGTATCTTGCTCTGATACGGGTAGTGACCGCTGATGAACAGTTCGCGTATGGCGTCGGGATCGCGGCGCATCTGCGCCAGGCGGTGGAGGCGCTCGGCTTTCGACATGCTGCTGTCCGCCGCTACCGGGTCCTGGTCTCCATCTTCATTGCGAAACGATTCTTCCCTGACCTCGAGACCGTTTTCGACGAGCTCTTCGACTTCAGCCTCGTCCAGATGCTCGACGTTTGCGCCCACCTCGTCCATACGACCCTCCCCCCGGGTATTTTTTTACCGTTTTGGAGGGAGGATTAAAGAATGCCCCTATTAACCTCACAATGACCGCGGTCAATGGAATGTGAATCCCCCGCGGTTCAGGGCTCGCTGAAACCGAAGGACAGGGGTTGTTCAGCCACTTCCTTCAAAAGTGGACTCTGAGCAGAGCGATCAAAGGCCGCCGCTACGGCCTCGCTGCGGTGATCGGTGACCGGTTTGTAGTTGGGGTGGGTGAAGATATACAGCTCTCCCGCTTCCATGGCTTCAAGCACCCGTGCACTCAGCAGGTCCGGGTCGATACCGTTTTCGACCGCCTGCGACGTGGTCTTGGCGATCTGCATGACTTCCGGTCCGGGTTCGATAGTGGGCGCATAGCGCGGCTGCCGATTACGGTAGGACTGGTGAATACGGGTTTTGACGAAAGCCGGGGCGAGAACCGACACGCTGATATTGCTGTCCGAGAGCTCCAGGGCCCAGGCTTCGGCCAGCGCGACCACGGCGGCTTTCGTCGCCGTATAGGCGCCGGCGAGGGGAACACCGCCCATGCCCGCCATGGAGGCGACGTTAATCAGCCAGGATTTTTCGCCGTGGGCCTTCATCAGGGGCACGAACACGTCGGCGCCGTACACAACTCCCATGAGATTGACGTCGATGGTCCAACGCCAGCCGGATTCATCGAGGGCCCCAAGGGCGCCGATACCGCCGGATACACCGGCGTTGTTCACCACAAGGTGTACGTTGCCGAAGCGCTCCTGCGTTTCCCGCGCCGTACGCTCCCAGTCTTCGCGCAGGGCGACATCCATCTCGACGGCGAGCACCGGGATGCCCGCCTCGACAAGCGAAGCCTGGGCTTTCTCCAGCTGCGGTGCCTCGATATCGGCCAGTACAACGTTCATACCGCGCGCCCCGAAGGCGCGGGCCAGGCTTAGACCAATTCCCTCTGCGCCGCCGGATATCACGGCGGTCTTTCCATTCAAATCCTGCATGCGAGCCTCTGCTGCTTGATTACGCCACGGCCGAAGGCACTCGGCCGGTTGTGTGTTACTTCGCGGTGATCCCCGGGCCGAGGCTTACTCGCGGCGGAAATCCAGGCCGGCATGGGCCGTGAGCCGTTTGATCAGACGCTGGCCCAGGACCGGTGCCGGTGTGTAGATCCCACCGGAAACGTCGGCGCAGTCTTCGATAAGACAAACGGCACTCTCCGCGATCATCTTGGACGTAGAGCCGTAGCCGGGGTCCATATCACCGCTTACCCCGGCCCGAATCTCCTGGCCGTCGGCCGACGTTCCCACGAACAGGATGTCGTAGTTACCCGCTTCCCGGGATTCCCGGGACGGGCCTTCGCCGGGTTTGGGAGCGTCCTCCCCGCCGAGGGGATTGCTGGATGCCACCATCTCAGCCACGGCCTTTCCCTGCTCGCCGGGACCGGTGAGCATCATTTCGTCGTAGCGGAAATCCTCGCCATAGGGATGCCCCATGAGCGCGTTGGAGCGATGGACGTTCTTGCTGTTGATCGTCGCCATGATGAACGGCGCAACCCACTGGCCCAGCAGCTCATCTTCCCGGGGTTTGTTGTCCGCGGGCTGCTCCGGGCCGCGGAAGCCATCCGCGAGACAGAAGGGGTCAACGAGCTTCTGCAGCAGCTCCGGCTCTTTCTGGATCGCAGCCATGGTCGCACCGAGGGAAGCCGCCGTCCCGCCGGAGAACTCACCGTTCATGGCGCGCACACGCCCGCGAACCCGGGGACAAACGCCGCCCAGGCTTTCCTTCGCCGCGTCCTGGAGAAAGAGTACGCCGAGATCGAAGGGAATCGAGTCGAAGCCGCAGCTGAAGACGATACGCGCGCCGCTGGCCGCCGCCGCATCGCCGTGGGCGGCGATCATGTCAGCCATCCACAGCGGTTCGCCGCACAGGTCAACATAGTCCGTGCCGGCCGCGGCGCAGGCCGCCACCAGTTCCGCACCGTAGAGCTGATAGGGCCCGACGGTTGTGATCACCACGCGGCAACTCTCTGCCATGGCCTTGATTGACGCCGGGTCCGCCGAGTCGGCGGTGACGATGGGTGTATCGGCGGGTGCGCCGATCTCGTCCCGCACCGCGGCGAGCTTTTCCGCATTGCGTCCCGCCATCGCCCAGCGCAGACCGTGACCGTTCTTTGCCGTGAGGTACTCCGCCACAAGACGGCCGGTGAAACCCGACGCGCCGTAAATCACAATATCCAGTTCGCGATTAGTCGCCATTCCTGTTGCCTGTTATGTTTTGGGGGTCGCCATTCTGCCAGCGCAGCGCATCGGCCGACCAGTGCTTTGCGCGCCTCGACGAATTTTTCGGCAGAATGGGCGGCCAGGGCCCGCGGCAGGGCTCGAAATGACTCAGCAACGAACGCGTCTCCCACACGAGACCAGAGGAGCGAATCTTGATCCATACGTCTCGCCCGCCACGGACACCCGGGCTAGCCCCTTCCTCCTTCACCCTCAAGCACGAGACCCGTCAACAGCCACGAAGCCAAAACACCGTCCGAAGGGTCTGGACCGCTTACCTTGGCTTCCTGTTGGCTCTGGGTGTGGGAGCACCGGCCCTCGCCCAGGGTGGTGCAACCGTGCTCATCAGCGCCGTTCAGGGCAATGGCGCGACGAGCCCTCTGGTAGACACCGTCGTCACGATCGAAGGTGTGGTGGTCGGCGATTTCCAGACCGGGGCCGGAGCGAACGGCGATATGAACGGCTTCTTCCTTCAGGAAGAGGACGCCGACGCGGACAACGACGCCAGCACCTCGGAGGGCATCTTCGTCTTCGGCGTGACTACCGCGCTGGCCACGGTCAACAACGGCGACATCGTTCGTGTGACGGGTACGGTCCAGGAGTTTTCCGCGTTTTCGCAGCCGCTCGGGACGCGGACCCAGCTTACATCGGTCACTGAAGCGGTTGTGCTTTCCACCGGCAATCCGCTGCCGACGCAGGCCGTCATCATCCCTGAGAATCCCCTGAACAGCCTTGAGCGTTTCGAAGGCATGTCCGTAAGTTTCAGCGGTCCCATCACCGTAAGCGCGCTGCCCAATCTGGACCGCTTCGGCGAGATGAGTCTGATCTGGGGTCCTCGTCCCGCCCAGTTCACGGACATCAATGCGCCGGACGTGGCCCAGTCGACGGCTTACCTGAACGACATCTTCGGTCGCAGTATTCTTCTCGATGACGGGGCCGACACCCAGGGGCCCGATCCCATCATCTATCCCGACGGCCAGCTGGACGCGAGTGACGAGTTACGCACCGGGGACACGGTCAGCAATCTGGCCGGAATCCTCGACTACGCCTTCAACAGCTTCCGCATCCGCCAGAACGGCACCGTGCCGGTGTTCACCAATGCCAACCCGCGGCCCGCCAGTCCGCCGGCTGTCGCGGGCTCGCTGCGGATCGCGAGCTTCAATGTGCTCAACTTTTTCGTAACCACCCGGGACCAGGGCAACGTTTGCGGTCCTCTACTCGATGGAGGTTGTCGCGGCGCCGACAATGCCGACGAGTACGGCCGACAGCTCAGCAAGCTGACCGCGGCCCTGAGCAAACTCGATGCGGACATCATCGGTCTGCAGGAGCTTGAAAACACCTCAAACGTTCTACCGCTTCAGGCCCTGGTGAGCGCGCTCAACAGCGAACTGGGCGCTAACACCTACAGCGCCGTGGACACCGGTGTCTACGGCGACGATGCGATTCGTCAGGGGCTGCTCTATAAGCCTGCCAGGGTGGCACCGATCGGGAGTTTCGCGATCCTCGACCGCAACTTCAGCGGTTCCGTCGGCGCCTACGATGACGCCTTCAATCGCCCGACGCTGCTGCAAACCTTCGAAGAGGCCGCCAGTGGCGAGCGCTTCTCCGTCGCGGTCGTGCATCTGAAGTCCAAAGGGTTTGCCTGCGATTCCCTCGGCGATCCTGATACGGGTGACGGCCAGGGCAACTGCGCGGTCACGCGCACCAACGCCGCCATTCTGATCCGCGAGTGGATCGCCACGGACCCCACCAACAGCAACGACCTGGATCACCTGATCCTGGGTGATTTCAATGCCTACGCGAAGGAGGACCCCATCACGACGCTGGAGAGCGCCGGCTACACCCGCGAGACGACGGATTACAGCTTCGTGTTCGCCGGCCAGGCCGGGGCTCTCGATCACATCCTCGCCAGCCCGGGCTTCGGCGCCTTTGTTACCGGCCAGGGCAGTTGGCATATCAACGCGGATGAGGCCGATGCGATCGACTACAACAACGACACCGCCGGCTTCCCCCGTCCTGCCGGCCTCTTCAGCGCCGATGAATTTCGCTCTTCCGACCATGATCCCGTGCTCATCGGTATGTACCTGGAGGCACCATCCGTAACGCCTCCATCACAACCCGTTATCAACCGCGTGGATGCCGAACCCGAGGGAATCACGGTCTTTGTCACCGTCGCCAACACGGGTGGAGCGCCGATCGACGCCCTCAGTGCCGAATGCACCGGCGGTGGTGAAACGCTCAACGGCACGGGTAGCGGGGACCGCGTGACGATCAGCGGCGTCACTGTGGGTAGCAGCTATTCCTGCACTGTGACGGCCGAGAACGCCGCCGGATTCAGCAGCACATCCGCGGCATCGAGTCCCATTACCGTTGAAGAAATTGCGACAGGCCTGCCAGTCTGGCTCTTGATCGAAGGCCGCGAGGAGTAGCTGCGGAGCATGGCTGCGCTTCTTACGGCTTTGGATCACGTGCTGATCCATACACAAGATTTCCCCGACGACCTCGACAACTACACAAGCCTTCTAGGAAGTGCACCGGCAGTAACCCATACGGTGGCCGGGGAGCGAAGCGCGGTGTTCAGGGCGGGTAACACCGCCCTGGTTCTCCAGGAGAGCGATTCCGGCGAAGGACTGGGTGGCCTCTGCTTTCGAACCGCGGACCGGGATCGGCTGCGTCGCCGGCTCAAGCGCCTGGGGATGGCCTTCGCAGCCGAAGGTGCAGATGACAGCGCGGCGGCGGTCCACGGCGCGGCGCTCGGGCAGGGCATCGACTGGCTCGAAGTCGAAGCCAGCCGAGGACTGCGCATGGGTTTCGTCGCCCGCGAAGGCGTCGCGACCCCTGATGGGTCCGGGACTTCAGCTGAGCGGAGCGGACTGCTGGGACTCGATCATGCCGTAATTGCCAGCAGCAGCGCCGAGGGCACGGCTTTTCTGCTTGCAGCGAAGCTTGGCCTTGACCTGCGCCTGGACCTGAGTCGCCCGGATTGGAACGCCCGGCTGCTCTTTTTTCGCTGCGGCGACCTGATCATTGAAGTATTCCAGCAGCTGAGCACCGATGAATCGTCCGCGGAAACAAGCGGCATCCCGGCCGACGAAGACCGCTACTACGGACTGAGCTGGCGCACAGCGAGCGCCGAGGCAGCCCAGGTACAGCTCAAGGACGCCGGCTTCAACGTTTCCGAACTGCGCCGCGGGCGGAAACCCGGCACCCGGGTGTTCACCGTGCGTGATCGCAGCGCCGGCGTCGCTACCCTCATGCTTGAACCGAATTCTCTCTAATCTCCGGAAATGCCGACTGGTCGCTGGATTCCCGGAGGTCCAGCTCCTACAATCGCGCGCGTTCTCAGGCTACTTGCCCGGTGCGCCTCATGGCCTTTCCAAACCCGCTTAAACGAACCATCCGCTGTTTCTTCGATTGCTGCGCGATGGCGCTTCGCCTCGCACTGGCGCTTGCCCTGTGGCTGGGCGCTGCGAGCGCGCACGCCAACATCGACCGCATCGAACTCGTGAATGGCTCTGTCCTCGTTGGCACCTTTGTCGATGCCGACGGCGGCCGGATCATCTTCGACACCGACTTCGCCGGTCGCATTGAAATCGACCAGGAAAGGGTCACTTCCATGGACGTGGCGAGCGCCGTAACGCTGCAGCTCGAAGACGGCACGCTCGTAGAGACGGAGCATCTGCTGGTCGCCGATCACACGCTCACACTGCGTGCCGATGCGAACATCAGCTACAGCCTGGACAAGCTCATGCGCATCAACCCCGAACCCTGGGAGCTTGGCCGGGGCTACCGGCATACGGGCATTGCCAGTTCCGCGTTCTCCCTGCAGCGCGGCAACACGAATCTCGACGAGTTCGATTACAAGGTCGAATCGCGCTGGCGGGGCCTGAAGGATCGCTTCACCCTCCTCGTAGAGGGCGAAACACGAGACGCAAATGACAATCGCACGGCCGAGAACCTGTCCATAGCCGGCAAGTACGACCGCTTTCAGGTCGGTGACTACTACTGGGGTATGTCCGCCACGGCGGAGCAGAACCGCTTCGCCGACCTCGACCTGCGCACGAGCATCGGCCCCTATGTCGGCCGGGCCCTTTTTGAAAGCACGCCCTTCGTGCTGGAAGTCGAAAGCGGGCTGTCACACGTGTCGGAGGACTTTGGCGAAGAGCTTGACCACGACTACATCGGTCTCACCTGGAACCTGCGGTCGGAGAGCAACTACTTTGGCAGCGACAGTCGGCTGTACGTGGATCACCGCGGGGTAAAGAACCTGGATGAGCGCAACGCGCTCATTCTGAACACCACCTTTGGTCTCGGCTTCCCGCTGCTCGGACGCTTCCAGGGCGCGACGGAGGTAGTCCTTGACTACAACTCGGGTGCTGTAGCGGGCACCGAGGAACTTGATCAGACCTACCGTTTCCGCCTCGGTTACAGCTGGTAGCACCGCGCCTAAAGACCCCCTTACCAGCAGGGTGATATTTGCTATATTCGACGGTCGCCAAAGTAGAAGGCCCGTCCCTCGCCCATGACCTACTGCCTCGCCATTGCATTGGAGGAGGGCCTTGTATTCTGCTCGGATTCCCGCACCAATGCCGGCGCCGATCGAGTGAGCACCTATAGCAAGATGCACCGCTTCAGCGTGCCCTTTGATCGCTCTCTGGTCATCCTTACGGCGGGGAACCTGGCGACCAGCCAGGCGGTCGTAGCACAGGCGCAGCGCGATCTTGAGGAAGAGAAAGAGTTCAATATCTTCAATGCTCGCTACGTCAGCGATATCGCCGACTACGTGGGTGAGCTGAGCCTCGCGGAGCAGCGAAAGTACGTCAAGAAGGGCGGCCCGAATGCGGGATTCAACGCCAGCGCCTCTTTCATCGTCGGCGGGCAGATCAAGGGCCACACGCCCGAGCTGTATATGGTCTACCCCGAGGGGAACCACATCACGGCCTCAAAGCGCTACCCGTACCTGCAGATCGGCGAAACCAAGTACGGCAAGCCGATCCTGGATCGCATTGTGCGTCCCGACACACCGGTGGAAACGGCCATGCGCTGCGCCCTGGTCTCCGTCGATTCGACGATGCGTTCCAACGCAACCGTCGGTCCGCCGCTGGAGTGTCTATTTTACCGGCGCAACTCTCTCCTGCCCCAGGAGAAGTACTGCATGCTGGACGAGGACCACCCCTATCTGTCAGACCTGCGCAGCAGCTGGGATGACAACATCCGCCTGGCCTTCGACAACCTGCCGCCCCTCAACGGAGTGTTCGCAGGCGCTGAATAGCATCTTCCACGAACTCGAGTTTCTCCGTCATGAGGTCATTGATTACGAAAGGATAGGCGTCGCCCTTGCCCACGCTGCGGTTCAGCTCATTGAGCATGAGGCTTATGCGCGTCCAGGCACCCACGCGGTCCGCCATCGACATCACCGCCGGTTGAACGCCGAGGAGCTTCTGCGCCCAGGCCGTGTCGAGGGCATCGTAGATGTGCAGGTAGTGGCTCCATGACTCGGCCCAGTCCTCGCTCGGATGCGCCGCTGCGTAGGCGCTGATAAAGCGGTCCTGCCAGTTCGCTGGCGGGCCGTTCGTATAGTGCCGGTCCAGGGCTTCGCGGTAGTCGGCCCGCTCGTCGCCGAAGAGATCGCGGAACTCTTCAAGTAAAGGCCCGCGCGCATCGAGCAGCGACCAGTAATAGTGTCCGGACTCATGGCGCAAATGGCCGAGCACCGTCCGGTAGCTCTCATTCAATTCGTCCTTTACCGCTGCCCGGGCTGCGTCGTCGGCTTCAAGAGCGTTGATGGTGATTACGCCTCCGAGATAGCCGGTGGTTACGAAGGTTTCAGGAAACTGATCCGACGACCGGGCGTCCTCAATGAAGTCAATGAGCAACCCCCGCTCGGGATCCGCCCAGCCGTTAATGAGCGGAAGATTCAGCTGCTTGAGCGTATAGAACAGACGCTTCTTGGCGCGCTCCAAAACGAGCCAGCGACGCTGGTTCTCCTCGCGTGACTGGTCCGGGATCGTGCGATTGAACTGGCAGGCTTCGCAGAAATCGCTCGGGGAATCGGCACGTCGCAGCCAGTTGCATACGCCAAACTCCTCACCGTTGCTGCAATAGCGATAGGCGTTGCCCAGAATGTCGCGGTACACGCCATCGCCCCAGTCCGCGAGCGTAACCATATCGCCGCGCTCGGGATCGTAGCCCAGGGCGGAACCACAGTTCACGCAGAACACATTCTCGAAGAATACCGGGTTCCCACAGTCACAGGAGAACCGTCTCATTCCTTGGTACTGAGGAACCAGGTGGCCGCGATGTCCTTGTGCAGATCGTCAATCAGAACCTGCAGTTCGTCGATAAAGGCGTGCAGCTCCGGCTGAGTGAAGTGCTCCGCTTCGAAGCCGCGCAGCTTTCGGCGCACACGATCGATGGCTCGCAGCGCGTCGCGGGAGTTCTCTACTTCGCTTAGTTCCTTGCGGATCTCACGGATGCAGAAGCGCACGGAGCGTGGGAAGCTTGGCTCCATAAACACGAAGTCTACGGCCGCGTTCTTCTCAACCTGGGGCTCGATGAGGCGGCGATAGGCGCCGAGGGCGGAGAGAGACTTGAGCAGCGTGCCCCAGAGCAGGTGCTCGATACCCTGCTGTGCCACACCCTCGCGCGACAGGATGTCTGAAGCGCCCACATCGACAATGCGCGTAGTCATGTCCGCGCGCTCAAGAAGCTGGCCCAGCTTGATAAAGCGGTAGCTGTGATCGCGGCAAAGCGTGCTGCGCAGCACGCCGTTGATCACCTGGGTGCGCTGAACAACCTGCTCGAGATAGGCTTGGCGTGTGCGCCGCGCCACGGACTTATCCGAGGCTTCAGAGCTGTAAAGGTAGAGTTCGTTCACCAACTCCCATACCTCGTCAGGCAGTACATCCCGCGTCGTGCGCACGTTTTCCCGGGCGACGCGTATGGCGTAGGGAATGCTGCACGCAGCCTGCGATTCACCTATGAGAAGGCGCATGACGTTCTGTTCGTTGCGAACGTTGTAAAACTCATCGAACACCGGGTCCGCATCAAGAATTTTTACCAGGACCTCCCAGCCGGGCTCGGACCCCCGGGGGATATCCATAATCAGATGGTTGTAGGCCGCCACAAGGCGCGCTGTGTCCTCGGCGCGCTCGATGTAGCGCGCCATCCAGTAGACGCGTTCAGCCACGCGGGAGAGCATGCTCATAGGCGACCCTCCACGATCCAGGTGTCTTTGCTCCCGCCCCCCTGGGACGAGTTCACCACCAGTGAACCCTCGACCATCGCCACGCGCGTGAGTCCCCCCGGGGTCACCCAGGTATCGCGGCTCTGCAGGATGAACGGGCGCAGATCGAGGTGACGCGGCTGGATGTCGTTGCCGATGTAGGTCGGCGCCGTCGACAGGGCCAGCGTCGGCTGAGCAATGTAGTTGCGCGGGTTCTTCTCGATGAGACGGGCGAACTTGCGATGCGTGGCCTTGTCCGCGTGGGGCCCCACCATGATGCCGTAGCCGCCGGACTCATTGGCCGGTTTGACCACGAGCTCGGCAATGTTCTCCAGGACGTACTCGCGGTCCTTCTCGCGCATGCATAGGTACGTTGGGACACTGCGAATCAGCGGCTTTTCATTGAGGTAGTAGCGAATCATGTCCGGGACGAAGGCATAGACCACCTTATCGTCCGCGACCCCCGATCCGGGCGCATTAGCGATGGCTACGTTGCCCGCATGCCAGGCACGCATCAGCCCCGCCACGCCGAGCACCGAGTCCTCGCGGAATGCCTCCGGATCCATGAAGTCCTCGTCGATGCGGCGGTAGATCACATCGATGCGTACCGGGCCATCGACGGTGCGCATGTACACGCAGTCGTCGTCATCAACGAACAGGTCCGCGCCTTCCACGAGCTCCGCGCCCATGCCCTGGGCCAGGAAAGCGTGCTCGAAGTACGCCGAGTTGTAGATACCGGGTGTGAGCACAACGATGACCGGACGCTTGCGATCCCGGGGCGACAGCGCGGCCAGCGTGCGGTAGAGCTGCGAGGGGTAATCGTCGACCGGTAGAATCGAATAGTTCTCGAAAATCTCCGGCAGTACGCGCTTGGTGATCTCGCGATTCTCCACCATGTAGGAAACGCCAGACGGTACCCGGAGATTGTCCTCGAGCACGTAGAACTGGCCGTCGCTGTTGCGAATCAGGTCGGAACCACAGATATGGGCCCATACACCAAAGCGCGGAGATGCACCCACGCAGGGTTCCTTGAAGTTGCTCGACTCGAGCACGGTTTCCGCGGGGACCACGCCGTCGGCGAAGATCTTCTGCTTGTTGTAGACGTCGTGAATGAAGTGGTTGAGCGCGCGGCTGCGCTGCTCAAGACCACGGCGAACCTTGGTCCATTCGCGACCGGTGATCACCCGGGGAATAAGGTCGAAGGGCCACGCGCGGTCAATGTTGCCCGCCTCGCTGTACACAGTGAAGGAAATGCCCATCTCGCGAATGGCGAGATCCGCCGCCGCGCGACGGGCCTCAACGTCGTCGTCGGCCAGCTCGCTCAGCAGCTTCACGGCCGGCCGCGCCACCTGGCGGGGAGAGCCTTTGGCGGTAATCAGTTCATCGTAGCAATCGCCGCTGCGATAGCGTTTCCAGGGTGATTTCATAGTTTTTCCCGCGACTTTCCGGTGGATTTAGCGGTGTTTAAGCTGCATATGGTAACAATCAGCCATGGCAATGCTAAATCGGGCGGTAAGGCTCGAAGCGGTGTGCGACTGGACGACGCGCTCGAAGTGACCAAGAATCGAGCCTGAGCCAGCATTCCGCGGCGGCCAAAGGGACGTTGACCCTTCCTTTGCCCAGTCGCCGCGGAAAAATCCACCGACGGGATACGAAAATGAAAACAACCCACCACCGCGCCTGCCACCTCTGCGAAGCGATCTGCGGCCTCGTCATCGAAACCCGCGGTGACGACATCGTGTCGATCAAGGGCGATCCCGACGATCCACTCAGTCGCGGCCACATCTGCCCCAAGGCCATCGCCCTCCGCGATATTCACGAGGACCCCGATAGGCTGCGCTACCCCGTTAAGCGCGTGACGCGCCGCGACGGCCGGCACGATTGGGAGCAGATCAGCTGGGACGAGGCCCTGGACACTACGGCACGGGAGCTTCTACGTACGCGCGACGAGCACGGCGTTGACTCCATCGGCGTGTACCTCGGCAATCCCTCGGTGCACAACTACGGCATGCTTACGCACCAGAATCACCTGTTCCGCTGGCTGCGAACCCGCAACCGCTTTTCCGCCACGTCCGTAGACCAGCTGCCTCACCACCTTGTTTCCCTGTGGCTGTTCGGGCACAAGTCTCTGTTCCCCATCCCCGACATCGATCGCAGCGAGTTTTTCCTGATGCTCGGCGCGAACCCCGTCGCCAGCAACGGCAGTATCTGGACCGTGCCGGATGTCAAACAGCGCATACGCGATATGCAGGCCCGGGGCGGCCGCCTGGTCGTAGTCGATCCGCGGCACTCGGAGACATCCGCCGTGGCTGATGAACACCTTTCGATTGTCCCCGGAAGCGACGCGCTGTTCCTCGCCGCTATCGCTCACACCCTTTTTTCCGAGGGCCTGGCCGATGCGAGGCATCTGCAGTTCTTTGTAAGCGGGCTGGAGGCGGTCGCCGAAGCTCTCGAATCCTTCACGCCGGAGCTGGCGGAGCAGCACACGGGCATCCGCGCCGAGACCACACGGCGTATAGCCCGGGAGTTCGCTGCAGCTGGCGCCGCCATTTGCTACGGCCGCATGGGTGTCTCGACACAGCGCTTTGGTGCGCTCTGCCAGTACCTTATCCAGATCATCAACATCGCCACGGGCAATCTCGATCGTCCCGGCGGCAGCCTCTTTACCCTTCCCGCCGTGGATCAGGTACCGCGAACCGGGCCTGGCGGCTTCGCGAGACATCGCAGCCGCGTGCGCGGACTTCCGGAGTTCGACCGCGAACTCCCGGCCGCGGCGCTGGCGGAGGAAATCACCACGCCGGGGGACGGCCGGATACGCGTGCTGTTCACCGGCGCGGGCAACCCGGTGCTGTCGACGCCCAACGGTCGGGCCCTGGAAGAGGCCCTGCCGCAGCTGGACTTCATGGTTTCTCTCGACCCCTATATCAATGAGACAACCTGCCACGCGCACATCATCCTGCCTCCGACATCGCCGTTGGAGCACGATCACTACGACATCGCCTTTCACATCAACGCGATCCGCAATACGGCGCGCTACAACCCGCCGGTGTTCAAGCCGACGACGGACAAGCTCCACGACTGGGAAATCTTCACCGCGCTTGGGAATCGAGTCGCCGAAGGACTGGGCGAGGAGCCCAAGGCCGATATGCCCCCTCACGAGCTCATGGACCTGGGCCTGCGCCACGGCCCCTATGGCGAAAGCACAGAGCACCAGCTGAGTCTTGAGAAACTCAAGGAATATCCCTCCGGCATTGATCTCGGCCCTCTGAAACCCATGCTCCCCGGGCGCCTGCTCACGGCGGACAAGCGAATCAACTGTGCCGTGACCGAAGCTCTTGCCGAACTGCCCCGTCTGGAGGCGGAGTTCGCCGAACCCGCAACCGGCGATACGCTGCGACTCATCGGTCGTCGCCACGTGCGTTCAAACAACTCCTGGATGCACAACTACCAGCGCCTGGTGAAGGGCCCGCAGCGCGATCATCTCCTCGTCCACCCCGAGGATCTCGAGGGTCGCGGCCTCGAAGACGGAGACCGGGTGGCCCTGCGCTCCGCCAGCGGACAGGTCACGGTGACGGCAAGGGCCTCCGAGGAAGTCATGCGCGGAGTCGTATCCCTGCCGCACGGCTACGGGCACAATCGCCCGGCGGCGCGGCTGTCAACGGCAAGCCGCCACGCCGGTGTATCCTGTAACGACGTAACGGATGCCGCGTACCTGGACGAGCTGTCCGGTAATGCGGCGATCAATGGAGTGGTGGTCACACTCGCGGCGGCCGGCGAGGGCTGAGACCGGGCGCAGCCGCGCAGGAACTCAGTCGCGCAACCGTACAAACCTCGGGAGCTAGGGGAAAACATGGAGATTTCGACGATCGTATTCTGGCTGGTACTGCTGGGGCTGGTGATCTACGTCATAAACATCTACAACACGCTGGTCAGCCTAAAGAATCGCCACGAGAACGCCTTCGCGCAAATCGAGGTTCAGCTCAAGCGACGCTATGACCTCATCCCCAATCTCGTGGAGACAGCCCGGGCCTACATGTCGCACGAAAGGGAAACGCTCGACGCCGTGGTCACAGCTCGAAACGAAGCCGCCGCCGTTCTCAAAGCTCTCGGAGAGGGCGGCGGTGCGAACCTCGCCAGCCTCGCCTCGGCGGAGAACAACCTGCAGGGAGCCCTGGGAAAGCTCAACGTCACGATGGAAGCCTACCCGGATCTCAAGGCCTCGGAGAACATGCAGCAACTTTCCGAAGAATTGACCAGCACGGAAAACCGCGTTGCCTTTTCGCGCCAGGGCTTCAACGACGCCATCATGGCCTTCAATACCTATCGCCAGAGCTTCCCCGCCGTTCTCCTCGCCGCCACCTTCGGTCATCCCGTGGATGCCGAACTTCTCGAGTTCGACGATTCGGTGCAGATCCAGGCGGCACCCAAGGTCAGCTTCTAAACGCCGCTTCCTGACGGCGCAGGGCCGTGGATTTCTTCGCGGAGCAGGATCGGGCGCGGCGCAATCTGCGTCGGCTCATCGTGCTGTTCACGCTGGCGGTACTGCTTCTCATCGTTCTTGTTAATGCGATTCTCAGCGCCTTTCTCTGGTTCGGCGGTGACTACAATGTCTACGCTGGCGGCAGCGGACTCGAGGGCTACCTGCGCCAGTTTTCCTGGGATCAATTCCTCGGGGTAGGGGCTGCGGTGGCCGCTACCGTGGGACTCGTTTCCCTCGTTCGCTGGATACAGCTGTCATCCGGTGGCAAGTATGTGGCCGAGGCGATGGGCGGGCGGCGCGTGCTTCCCCAGACCGATGATCGCTTTGAAAAACGCGGTCTGAATATCGTTCAGGAAATGGCGCTGGCGGCCAACATGCCGGTCCCGGACCTCTACGTACTGCCCGCGGAACGCGGCATAAATGCGTTTGCGGCGGGCATCACCACAGCCGATGCGGTCGTCGCCGTCACCCGAGGCACGCTCCTACAGCTTTCCCGGGCAGAGCTCCAGGGGGTGATCGGCCATGAGTTCAGCCACATTCTCAACGGCGATATGCGCCTTGGAATCCGCCTCGCCGCGTTGGTCAAGGGCATCACCTTTATCGGCGACGTCGGTCACTTCCTCCTCCGCGCCGGGGCCTACGGCGTGGGCCTGGGACGGCGCCGCGACGAGCGCAACGCGGCTCTTCCCATCGTCGGACTCGCGCTACTTATCGTTGGCTGGCTCGGGGCGCTGGCCGCCGGCTTTATCAAGGCCGCCATCAGCCGGCAGAAGGAATACCTCGCGGATGCTAGCGCCGTGCAGTTCACGCGGGACAACAGCGGGATAGCCAACGCGCTGAAGGTCATTGGCGGTTTCGTCCCCGGCTCGCTCGTGCACGCGGCCCGCGCCGGGGAGCTGGGTCACCTGTTCTTCGGCGAGGTTCGTCACAGCCTCTGGGACGGCTTCGCGACCCATCCGCCGCTGGAGCGACGCATCAGACGACTTGAGCCGAGTTGGGACGGTGAGTTCATCAGCCGTCGCGAGGTTCGCGAGGTGCCGTTGACCCCCGCGAACGTCGAGGCGGGCGTGGGTCGGGCTGCTCTGGTGGCCGCGGCAGCCGCAGCGGCACTGGACAACACCGCCGAAAAGCCCCTGGATACCGTGGCCGATGGCGAGTTTGAAAACCCGGTTGATGAGGACCTGCCACCGACGCTGCGCGCTGCCATCCGGGAACCGCTCGGCGCGATGGCCGCCGCCCTTGGGCTCCTGATCAGTCGCAATCCGCAGCAGCGGGACGCCGCCCTCGCGGCGGTGCGCGAACACGGCGCCCGGGGAGAAGCGGATGCCGTCGTGGAGCTTCTCCCGGCGCTGGCGGAACTGACCCCGGGCCAGCGCTTCCCGCTCATCGCCCGAGCCATGCCGGCGCTGCGCGCCATGTCCACGCCCCAGTACCGGCAATTCAAATCCACCCTCCTCGCCGTGGTGCGAGCCGACCGACAAACCGACCTCTTCGAGTGGTGCCTGTTTCAACTGCTGCGCCACTATCTCGATCCCGAGTACCTGAGCGTCAAGGCGAGCCGACCTCGGTACAGCCATGTGGGCCGAGTTCGCGGTCCCCTGCGTGTGGTCCTGTCCGTCCTGGCCCATCAGGGGGACGGCGATAGTGAGCGCGCTTTCGGTCTCGCGGTCGATGAACTGAAGCTTGCGCAGCTCTCTTTGCTGCCCCTCGCCGAGTGCAGCGTGGCTGAATTCAGCCGCGCGGTTACGATCCTTGCGGACTGCTTTCCCCTTATCAAGCCGCGCATTCTCAAGGCCATGGCTCTGGCCGCGGGCGAAGACGGTCAAATTTCGGCCGTGGAACGGGAACTGGTCGTTGCCGTCGCCGCGGTCATGGACTGCCCGGTACCGGACAGCTTCGCCCTGGAAGGCGCCTGAACGAACGCTCGACTCCCGTAGCGTTTCCGGACGCCAATTCTGCTTTTTTGATCCCGAGGCCCAGGGCCCCTTTCCAATCGGGATGAGTCTGCTAGGGTACGCGCGTGTACCGGCGGCAAGGACGCCTGCGGGTACGCCAGACCTCCCAACGCCATCCGGGGCTGGGCTGGCACCTCTGGAAGCAAGAGCACAGACGATCACGAGCAAGGAGGCTCACGATGTCCGATATTCGCAATGCACCGTCCCCTAACGAATCAAGCGCGCCGCATCGAAGCCTTGAGCCACCGCGACAGGAGCTCGAGCGCGGCAACTCCGCGGACGCATCAGCGGAAGTTGACCACGCCCGCGCCCGCCTGCTGGAGCGCATCCGCCGCGATCAGGGCGCGAGGCGCAGACCCCGCGCACCTGATCCCGCGAAGGCCGAACGAGCGGGCCGGGCCCCGCGCAGCGTGGCGGGAGCAATCCAGCGCCGGGATCTGAAACGCCGCGATGGATGTCCGGAGAGCCCTGCGGCCCCGGAACCGCTGGAAGAGAAGGCCACCTACCTGCCACTCTCGCGCACCACAGATCGCGTGCTGCAGATTCTGCTCGAGGGCGATCTTTCCCGATTGCGGGCGGAGAGCGTGGCAGAAAGCCTGGGAATCAGCTGCACGACGCTGCGCAGGCGGCTGCGCAACGATCACACCAACTATCAGTTCCTGCTTGACCGGGCGCGCCAGTACCGCTGCGAGGCCTGCCTTCGGGAGCGCTGGCTGCCGGGGAAATGCCTCGCCGACGAGCTCGGCTATCTCGAGGTCAACAGTTTCTACCGTGCGTTTCGCCGCTGGACGGGTCAAAGCTACAGCGCCTACAAGCTGGACCTCGAATTGGATCCCCGGCCCTGACTCAGCTCAGCTGAAGGGGTCGTGGAGGATGATCGTCTCTACCCGGTCCGGGCCCGTGGAAATGATGTCGATGGGCGCTCCGACCACCGTCTCGATCGTCGAGATGTAGTCCCGCGCCGCCGCCGGAAGATCCTCCAGCGATCGCGCTCCGAGGGTGGACTCGGTCCAGCCGGGGACGGTCTCGTAGATGGGTACGAGGCCCTCGTAGTCATCGGAATCCATGGGATTGGGCACGGGCACGCCCCGGGCGTCTTCATACCCCACACAAATCTGTATCGACTCGAGGCCATCGAGTACATCCAGTTTGGTGAGGCACAGGCCGCTGACCGAGTTGATGTTTACCGCGCTGCGCAGCGCCACGGCGTCGAACCACCCGCAGCGCCGGGCGCGGCCGGTCGTGGCACCGAACTCGTGCCCGCGCCGCGCAAGGTGTTCGCCCGTGGCGTCGAAAAGCTCGGTCGGAAACGGGCCCGAACCGACCCGGGTTGTATACGCCTTGGTGATGCCCAGCACATAGTCGAGATACAGCGGGCCGAAGCCCGAGCCGGTCGCCGTACCGCCGGCCGTTGTATTAGAGCTGGTCACAAACGGATAAGTGCCGTGATCGATATCGAGGAGCGAGCCCTGGGCGCCCTCGAAGAGAATGCTCCGGGATTCAGAGCGCAGCTCGTGCAGCATGGAGGTCACGTCGGCCATCATGGGGAGAAGCTGCTCGCCGAGGGCCAGCGCTTCCTCGAGCGTCGCATCGATATCCGGCGCCGTCGCACGATAGAAGTGCTGCAGCTGGAATGTGTGAAACTCCATGACCTCACGCAGCTTGCGCTCAAAGCGGGCGGGATCCTTGAGGTCGCCAAGACGCAGACCGCGACGAGCGACCTTGTCTTCATAGGCCGGCCCTATACCCCGACCAGTCGTGCCGATCTTCGCATCGCCGCGACGCGATTCCCGGGCCTGATCCAGCGCAACGTGGTACGGAAGAATCAGCGGGCAGGCGGGAGAAATCCGCAGGCGCTCGCGCACGGGTACGCCGCGTTCTTCCAGCTCCCGAATTTCCTTGAGCAGCGCGTCCGGCGCCAGTACCACGCCGTTGCCAATCAGACACTGGACGCTGGCGCGAAGGATGCCCGACGGTATGAGGTGAAGTACGGTGGTCTGGCCATCGCAAACCAGGGTGTGTCCGGCGTTGTGGCCGCCCTGGAAACGGACAACGGCATCGGCACGGTCGGTGAGAAGATCGACGATCTTGCCCTTCCCCTCATCGCCCCACTGGGTACCGAGCACTACAACGTTGCGGCCCATTATGTTGTCTCCTCATCCGCGAGCGAACGCACCTGCCATTGCCCATCAACCCGCTCCAGCGCCCGGCCGCAGCGGCTGTCACGGACGCCGCCGAGGGACACGATTACCGTCTCGCCCCGGGCCCGGAGCTCGCGAATTGTATTCTGTAGTTCAGCCTCGCCAAGGTCCGGCGCGGCAATGGCCGTGGTGGCCGCATCGGCCTCCCGCAGGAGCGTCGCCAGCACGCGTAGATCCGTGGCAAATCCCGTTGCCGGTCGTGCTCGCCCGTGCACCGCGCCCACGTTGTCGTAGCGGCCACCGCGCGCAAGCGCCTCGCCCAGCCCTGACGCGTAGGCCGCAAACACCACGCCGGTGTGGTATCGGTAACCGCGCAGTTCGGTGAGATCCACGTACACCGCGCAGCGCTCGCGAAGGCCGGCGACAAGCGCCGAGACTTCTTCGATGGCGACCCGGGCCTTTGGCACGCGGCCTAACAGGTCCGCCGCACGCTCGAGGACCGCGACGTCGCCCTGCAGTTCGATAAAGGCGAGGAGCAGATCCCGGTCGGCCCCGGGCAGCGCTTCAAGGAGCGCTTCCAGGTCGGGCCGGGATTTGCGCTGGATCGCGTCAAAAATTCGCGGCGCCAGGGGATCGTTGTCCAGTCCCACCGCTTCGAGCAGCGGTCCAAAGAGTCCGCCGTGACCCAGGTCGAGGGTCAGGCTAGCGCGGCCTATGCCCGCCTCTTCGAACATGGACAGCATCAGCTCGATGACCTCTAGATCCGCGGCGGCGCTGCTATCACCGTAGAGCTCCGCACCCAGCTGGAGAGGCGAGCGCGATGCCGCGAGGGAGCGCGCGCGGGTGTGCAGGGTCGAGCCGGCGTAGCACAGTCGATTAATACCCTGGCCTCCGAGGCTGTGCGCATCCATACGCGCCACCTGCGGAGTCATGTCGGCCCGCAGGCCCAGCATGCGGCCGCTGAGCTGATCCGGCATCTTGAAGGTCAGCAGGTCCAGGTCTTCACCGACGCCCACGAGCAGCGAGTCGGTGTACTCGATCATGGGCGGCACGACCAGGCGATAGCCCCAACGTGCCGCGCAGTCGAGAAGGCGGCGGCGCAACTGTTCAACGTGCGCCGCCGCGTCGGGAAGGAGCTCGTCGATACCGGCGGGTAGTTGCCAGGGACGGCGGGAATCCGGGGCGTTCACTCTAATTCACCCAATAAAGCAGTGCGATGCCTGAGATCATGCTGATGAAACCAAAGCGCCGGATACTGGCATCGTCTAGCTGCGCCACTGACAAAACCAGTGCGCGCCAGCGCGTGGGACTCAGGAACGGAAGAATCCCCTCGATCACGAACACTAGTGCCAGCGCCACGGGAAAGATCTGCCAGAATTCCACGAGCGCTTTGATCCCCCAAGAAAAAACCGCGGAGCTTTCAAACTCCGCGGCTCGCCTAGATTAGCACAGCGCCGGGGGGCGCCGGCCTCAGCTTCCGCCGTCGCGATCCTTCAGGTAGCGGAAGAAGTCGCTATCGGGCTGCACGAGCAGCACATCGCCGGAGCCCTGAAAGGAGTCCTGGTAAGCGCGCAGACTGCGCGTAAACGAGTAGAACTCCGGATCGGCGCCGAACGCGTCGGCATAGATGCGGGTTGCCTCCGCATCACCCTCACCGCGGATTTGCTCTGCTTCACGATAGGCATTAGCGCGAATAACCGTGACCTCGCGGTCGGCTGCCGCCTCGATACCCTCGGCGAGCTCCTGGCCCTGGGACCTGCGCTCCCGCGCCTCTTTCTCCCGCGTGGCGTTCATACGCCGGTAGACCGATTCCGAGACCTCCGGCGGCAGATCGATCTGCTTGACCCGAACGTCGACGACTTCCACCCCGAGCTCGGTGCGCGCCACTTCGTCGAGCTGGCGCGTGATGTTCTCCATGAGCTGATCGCGCTCGCCGGACACCACTTCCTGAATCGTACGCACGGCGACCTGATTGCGCAGACCGTCGTTGACGCGCTGCGAGAGCAGACCCGCGGCCCGGGATTCCTCACCGGCGGTAGCCGTATAGAACGTGGCCGTGTCGGCTATTCGATACTTCGCATAGGAGTCAATAATCAGCGCCTTCTGCTCCTGCGTGAAAAAGCGCTCCGGCTGGGAATCCAGCGTCAGCACCCGGCCGTCAAACTTGCGAACGTTGTTCACGAAGGGAATCTTGATGTGCAGCCCCGGCTTCAGGTCCGGATTCACAACCTCACCAAAACGGAGAAGCACACCGCGCTCCGTTTCCGATACGACGTACAGGGCGTTGCTGGCGATAAAGAGCACCAGCACGGCGAGCAGCGTAAACGTCATAGTGCGTCCAGACATCTTATCGACCTCCTCGGCGGGATTGCTGCGCAGCTGCGTCACGACGCAGCTGCTCGGTGACCAGATCGGTCAGTTCGCGGATGTTGCCGGAGTTGACCTCCAGGCCTCCGCCCCGGCGCATGGGCTGGCCCGATCCCGAGCCCAGCTTGTCGAGAGGCAGATACATCACATTGTTCCCGCCCTCGAGATCCACCATGACTTTGCTGGTATTGCGCAGAACGTTCTGCACGGCGTCCAGGTAGAGTCGCTCGCGGGTCACCTCGGGTGCCTTGCGGTATTCCGTCAGCAGATTATTGAAGCGGTCTGCTTCACCCTCGGCATTGGCGATCACCTCTTCGCGATAGGCGTTGGCCTCCTCGATCTGCCGCTGCGCCTGGCCTCGAGCCTCCGGAACGATGCCGTTGGCGTAGGACTGGGCTTCGTTCTTAACGCGTTCCTCGTCCTCCCGCGCCTTGATCACATCGTCGAAGGCCGCCTGCACCTGCGTCGGCGGCTTGGAATCATCGACGTTGACCGTCGATAGCCGAATACCCGTCGTGTAGTTGGTCAGATAGTTTTGCAGACGCTCCTGGACCTCCTGGGCGATCTGCGCGCGACCCTCAGTGAGCACAAGGTCCATGGTCATGCCGCCCACGACGTGCCGCAGGGCGCTCTGGGCGGCATGCTGGAGCGAGTTCTCAGGCTGCCTTACCTGCAGCACAAAGTCTTTTACGTTGTCGATCACGTACTGAACGGACATGCGCACTTCGACGATGTTCTCGTCCTGCGTGAGCATAATCTCGCGGAAGCTCGCGGCCCGCACCCGCGTTGTGTTCACGCGGAGGACTTCATCGATAAGCGGCGGGTTCCACTGCAGACCCGGCCGTGCGGTGGCGTGGTACTTGCCGAAGCGCAGGATTACAGCGCGCTCCTGCTCGTCGATCTGATAAAAGCCCATCAGACCCCAGACGAGCGCGGCTCCACCCAGCACCAGGAGCAGAAGCGACGCCGAGGCGCCTCCCGCGCCTCCACCGCCACCGGAGCGCCCGAAAATGCCGCCGAGGCGCTGCTGCAGCTTTTTCAGGGCTTCATCCAGATCCGGCGGGCCCTGGTTTCCACCGCCCCAGGGATCGCGGGAGTTGTTGCCGCCACCCGGCTCGTTCCAGGCCATTCTGTATCTCCAGCATAAAAAGGCGCGCCATTCTAGCAAAATCGAAGCGCAGCAAGGCGGATAGGCGACGAGTCGCCTGCGCCCGGCATTGGTTCAGGACTGGGCGCGCGCCTGAAGTCGCTCCCAGTCTCCGCGAGGCAGGCGAATCTCCAGACGAGCCGTGCCGTCATCCAGAAAACTTTCGTTCTGCACCGCTCCCTGCGCGTAGAGCGAGGCCCGAAGCCGGGCCTCGTCGGGGCCGAGTTCCACCTCGCGAGTCTCAAGCCCGCCGCCCAGGGTTTCCGCAAGGGCCTCCAGGAGCTGCTCCGTGCCCTCGCCGTGCTCCGCGCTCAACCAGACCCGACTTGGCGCGCCCGTCTCGTCCCGCTCTATGCGCGGCGCGGCCTCAAAGAGATCGATCTTGTTGTAGACCTCAAGCATGGGCCGCTCCAGGGCCCCGATCTCTCCCAGCACGGCCTCAACCTCGCGACGCTGATCATCCCGGTCTTCGCTGGCCGCGTCGACAACGTGAAGCAGCAGATCGGCCTCCCGGGTCTCTTCCAGCGTGGCTTTGAAGGACTCCACGAGCCCGTGCGGCAGCCGGGCGATAAAACCCACCGTATCGGCGAGCACGGCGCCGCCCAGGGACGGCAGCTCGAGACGGCGGAGCGTGGGGTCCAGTGTTGCGAACAGTTGATCCGCCGCGTGGACGCCGGCCGCCGTGAGCTGATTGAACAGCGTGGACTTGCCGGCGTTGGTGTAGCCGACCAGCGCGATGGTGGGCATTTCAGCCCGTTGCCGGCTGCGTCGCCCCTGGCCCCGCTGGCGCCGCACGCGTTCCAGGCGGGCGCGAATCGATTTGATGCGTGCGCGCAACAGACGCCGGTCCGTCTCGAGCTGGGTTTCCCCCGGTCCCCGCAAACCGATGCCACCCTTCTGGCGTTCCAGGTGGGTCCAGCCCCGCACCAGGCGTGTGGACATGTGTTCCAACTGCGCAAGCTCGACCTGCAGCTTGCCCTCATGGGTGCGCGCCCGCTGGGCAAAGATGTCCAGGATCAACCCCGTGCGGTCCAGCACCCGGGCGCTCAGTTCCCTCTCGAGATTGCGCTCCTGGCTGGGACTCAGGCTGTGATTGAAGACAACCAGCGAGGCGTCCTCTTCGCGAAGATGGTGCGCGATCTCCCCCAGTTTGCCGCTGCCGACAAAACTGCGCGCCTGGGGTGCATTGCGATGGCCGCCGACCATGGCCACGGGATCGCCACCCGCCGAAACGACGAGATCCTCGAACTCCCGCGGCTCGATCCCAGCGGTATCCGAATCAAGGCGCAGGCTCACAAGCACCGCACGTTCACCACCGTCGGGAGATTGCCGGCGACTGTCGGCGCCATCCGCCGAAGTCGGACGTTCAAAAAACATGCAGAACCCCAGGCGCACGCATGCGTCCGCCGGCTCCGGGCCGGCGGCCGCACTCATCGCACAGCGAAAATCGCTTGCGTCTAGCTGTCACCGTCGTCCGTGGGTGGGTTCTGCATGGGCATGCGCACCACGCGACTCGGAACCACTGTTGATATCGCGTGCTTGTACACCATCTGGCTGACCGTGTTCTTGAGCAGAACCACGAACTGGTCAAAGGACTCGATCTGGCCCTGCAGCTTGATGCCGTTTACCAGGTAGATCGATACAGGAACGCGCTCCTTGCGGAGCAGATTGAGGTAAGGGTCTTGTAGCGTGTGCCCCTTCGACATGACGCATCTCCTTAAGCCGCTTTGGCTATACCGGGGCCCAATCCGGGCCTAAAAAAACCGAAAAATTCGCCATCGCTGAACGACGGCCCCCCGATTCGTGTTTCCTGCGACTCCGTGCCTTGCCAGCGGGCAAGATCACGGGAAGGTCGCGCTTTGTGCTCAACCGTCGCGCCCCGTCCCGCGGCGATCAGCGGGCTCCCCGACGGTCTGCCGGGTGGGGTCGCACTCAGATTCACACAAAGACTCTTACAGAAACACGCGCAAAAACCCACAAGGGTCATCGAGCGAGACGTCGGAGTCGTGGCGAAACGGGTACGGATGCAGCCGCGAGGACGGAAACAGCGGCCTCGAGCACATACCTACCCATGCACACTCGTGCGTACAGTGCGCGTTACACGCCGCACTGTTACCAAAGGTTACTACATAGCGTCTGTCCGAAGATAGTTCAAGACCAGATCAGACGGATTACCACGCTTGCCGCCCGGTACATCACCTTCCCCGCCCGGTGCGTTCCGACTCAGCAGCGCCGAGCCTTCGGCGTCGGTCAGAATCCAGTTCAGATCGGGCCATTTTCGCAGCCAGGTGAACTGTCGCTTGGCGAGTTGGCGCGTGGCGGCCAGGGCCCTGGTCCGGGCCGTGGCCAGATCGTACTCACCTTCAAGATGGGCCCAGAGCTGGCGGTAGCCAACACTGCGCAGGGCCGGGAGTTTCGCATGCAGGCCCTCGCTGCGGTGCAGGTTTCTTACTTCCTCCAGAAAACCGCCCGCGAGCATCCGATCCAGCCGCAGCTCGATGCGCTCATGGAGCACCGCGCGCGCCACCGGGGCGAGGGCGAAACAGTGGGCCCGCCATCGTGGCGCCGGGGTGCGCGCGTGCAGACGGCTGAGGGGTTGATCGCTGAGAAGACACACCTCCAGTGCTCGCAGCAGGCGCTGGCTGTGCCGCGGATGAATGCGCGAAGCCGACTCCGGATCGAGGCGCCGCAGCTCTTCGTGCAGCGCGGGCCAGCCTTCCGCTGCGGCGCGCGCCTCGAGCTGCTCCCGCAGCTCCGGGTCCGCGGCCGGCATGGGAGCGAGCCCCTGCAGCAGGGCGCGGAAGTACAGCATGGTCCCGCCGACCAGGATGGGAAATCGCCCGCGCGCGCGAACCTCACCGATCACCCGCCGGGCGTCGCTGGCAAAACGCGCCGCCGAGTAGGTTTCCCCCGGGTCGCAGACGTCGATCAGATGATGGGGATAGGACGGTTTGGCGCTTCCGATATCCAGGCCGCGATAAACCAGGGCCGAATCCACGCTGATCAACTCGCCGTTAAGTGCCTCGGCCAGGGAGATCGCGAGGTCCGTCTTTCCCGATGCCGTCGGGCCCATGATGCACAGCAGCGGCTCTGACAAAGCCCGGTACCGCTCTAGCGTCCACGCAGGAACAGTCGGTCCAGCTCCGCGAGGCTCAGGGATGTCCACGTGGGACGTCCGTGGTTGCACTGCCCGGATCTCTCGGTGATTTCCATATCGCGCAGCAGGGCATTCATCTCCGGGATGGTGAGGCGGCGATTGGCGCGCACCGAACCGTGGCAGGCCATGGTGCTCAGCAGCTGGTCCTCGTGCTGCGCGAGGCGCGATGACGTGCCGTACTCGACGAGATCGGCAATAACATCGCGGACCAGCTGCTCCACGTCCGCGCCGTGGAGAGAAACGGGAATCTCGCGAATCATAATGCGCTCGTCATCCACGATCGCCACGCGCAGGCCGAGGTTGGCAAACAGCTCGCGCTGCTCTTCGACGAGCTCCGCCTCGCGGCGGCTGACCGAAAGGCTCTGGGGCACGAGCAGCGGTTGACTGCGAATACCGTCGGCGTCGCGGGCCTTTTTCAGCCGCTCATAGGTGATGCGCTCGTGGGCCGCATGCATGTCCACGAGCACCAGGCCGTCGCGATTCTGCGCGAGGATGTACACGCCGTGAAGCTGCGCGACGGCGTAGCCCAGGGGTGGTATAGCGTTCTCATCCGGATCGGTGGACTCCTCGGGACCGCGCGCGTAGAGGCGCTGGTAGCTTTGCAGCTGAGCCGAAGACGGCGCACTCGGCGTCGCTCGACCCCCGATCGGCGCCCCCGGCGCGGCGCCCGGATCGTACTCCGGGTCCGCGCCCTCCGCCACGCCGGCGAGCCCCATTTCTCGCTGATGAATGAGTTCACCGGTAAGAAGGTCCAGACGACCCGCGGGAGACGACAGCGGAGACGGCGCGTCGTAGGCCACCGCGGCGGATTCCTCGGGACGGATATCCGCGAGCGCTTTGTGCAGCGTGCTGAACAGAAAACTGTGCACACTGCGGCCATCGCGAAAGCGGACTTCGTGCTTGGTCGGATGCACATTGACATCGACCTCGCCGGGATCGAGTTCGAGGTACAGCACATAGGCCGGATGGCGGCCGTGATAGAGCACGTCGCTGAAGGCCTGGCGCACCGCATGGGCTGCCAGCTTGTCGCGAATGTAGCGGCCGTTCACAAAGAAGTGCTGAAGATCGGCCTGGCTGCGGGAAAACGTCGGTTGAGCCACCCAGCCGAAGAGTCTGAGGCCACCGGCTTCGCGTTCGATTTCCACGGCGTGTTCGACGAAGCCAGGTCCACAGAGCAGCGCCACGCGCCGGAGCCGGTCCTGGGCATCGTCGCAAGCCCTGAGTTCATGCAGCTGGCGACCGTTGTGACGAAGGCTGAAACCCACGTCGAAGCGCGACAGCGCGATGCGCTTGACCACGTCCTCAAGGTGACCGAATTCGGTGCGCTCGGTACGCAGAAATTTGCGTCGCGCCGGCGTGTTGAAGAACAGGTCACGCACTTCCACGGTGGTGCCCCGAGGGTGGGCGGCGGGTGACACGGCGACGCGCATGTCGCGGCCCGAGGTGCTGGCCCGGTGACCGCGGCTGTCTGCCCCGGTGGCGCTGGTCAGGTTCAGGTGCGACACGGAGCTGACGCTGGCCAGCGCCTCGCCGCGAAAGCCGAAACTGGAAACGCCCTCAAGGTCTTCGAGGGACACGATCTTGCTTGTGGCGTGACGATCCAGGGCCAACTCCAGGTCGTCCTCCGCGATCCCGCGGCCATCGTCGCGCACACGGATCAGGCGGGTCCCCGCCGCTTCCACCTCGATGTCCACCCGCGAAGCCCCGGCATCGAGACTGTTCTCCAGGAGTTCCTTGACCACGGATGCCGGACGTTCGACCACCTCGCCGGCGGCGATCTGGTTGGCGAGGCGCGGCGACAGGCGCTGGATGGTTGGCACGGCGGTCTCGGGCTCAGCTTGCGGGGATGCGCAGCGTCTGGCCGATCATGATGCGGTTGCTGCTGAGATCATTGAAGCGCTTGATGGAGCCGACGCTGGTTTTGAAACGCGCGGCAATGCCCGAAAGCGTGTCGCCACTGACGATAACGTACTCGCGCAGACCCTGGTCGCGCTGATAGGCCAGGAGCGTGCCGGTGGGAGGACGTTCCTGGAACCACTGCACGATGCCCGTGTGGATTGCCCGGGCCATTTTCCGGCGGTACGCGGGTGAGGCCAGCTTCTTTGCCTCCTCGGGATTGGAGATAAATCCCGTCTCGACGAGGATCGAAGGCAGATCAGGAGATTTCAGGACAACGAAGGCCGCCTGCTCCACCTGGCGCTTGTGCAGTCGGGCGATCGAGCCCATCTCGCCGAGCACGCTCGCTCCCACGTTGAGGCTGCTGTCCAGAGTGGCGGTCATGGACAGATCCGCGAGGGTCATGGCGAGCGTGTCTTCCTTATCGCCGAGCGTCACGCCTCCGAGTAGGTCGGCGGCGTTCTCGCGCTGGGCCAGATAGCTTGCCGTTGTGCTGGTGGCGCCGCGTGTCGACAGCGCGTAAACCGAGGCCCCGCGCGCCCGCTTGTCGCGAAAAGCGTCGGCGTGGATCGATACAAACATATCCGCATTGCGTTTTCGGGCCAGGTCGCGACGCCCCTTGAGGCTGATGTAGTAATCCCCGCTGCGTATCAGCGTGGGCGCGAAACCGGGTGCCGACTGGAACAGACGATGCAGCTCCCGGGCGATCTCGAGCACCACGGTCTTCTCCCGCAGACGGCCCGGCCCGAGCGCGCCGGGGTCCTCGCCCCCGTGTCCCGCGTCGATGGCGATGATGATGTCGCGGCGATTGTCACTGGACGCACTCTTGCGAACCACCGGTGCCGATGCCTCCCCATCGAGATCGTAGAGGTCGATCACCAGCCTGTCCGCGGCGCGCTCCGTCGCTTTCAGGGCGAAGCTCCGCGGCCGCACGCGCGCCCGGAGATCCAGCACCAGACGCAGATCGTCACCGGCGCGAATGCCGCTGCGGATCGCTCTGATCGGCGTGTCGTCCAGCGGCACGGCGTCCGTGGATGCGAGAAGCTTCGAATCCGGGAGATCGATCACGAGACGCCGGGGATTCGCGAGCTCGATGAGCTGGTGTGCGGCGGGACCGCTCATATCGAGTACGAGGCGCGTGTGATCGGGTGCCCTCCAGATGCGCAAATCCCGGACCTGCGCGGCCTCGGTCTTGGAGACCGGAAGAAAAGTAACAACGACGAGGGTGGTGAACAGCACTGCGCTGAGGGCGCGGACAGCGGAGCCGACGAACCCGCCCCGGGGTGACGTCAAGGCGCTCGTGCTCATGCAGGCCCCAAAGCGGCCGCACAGAGGCATACGGCGTGTCCCATGCCAGCTTTGTTCATACATTATCCCGACAGGGCCCGCTCGTCGGCGAACGCTGCCGCGCTGGCCGCACCTCGCTCGCTGCATGCCCTTACGTCGAGGCGTCGGCCCATTCCCTCGACGGCTAGTCTAATCTCAAGGTCGGGAGTGGGCAAAAAGCCCTCTCCGCGCTCGGGCCACTCGATAAAGACCAGCGCCTCGCCGGTGAAGTAGTCCCGAATGCCCATGAACTCCAGCTCCTCGGGGTCTCCGAGGCGATAGAGGTCGAAGTGATAGAGCGGAACGGTCAGGGCTTCGTAGGGCTCGACCAGAGTGTAGGTCGGACTTTTCACCGCCTGCGTATGGCCCAGGCCCCGCGCAACGCCCCGGACAAGCGTTGTTTTCCCGGCACCCAGTTCTCCGCGCAGGTACACGGACATGCCGGGGTGGAGACACCCGGCGAGACGACGCCCGAGGTTGTCGAGCGCTTCTTCGTCTTGCGCGAACCAGGCACCTGGGTTCACGGCAGCAGTGCCGCGAGCGCGGGAAAGAGGTCCGATGCCAGCAAGGGGGCGACCCCGTGGTGCTCGGCGGCGCGATCCGCGGCGCTTGAGTGCAGCAGCGTACCCAGCCGGGCGGCGGTCGCGGGCCCCAGACCCATCGCCAGGAACGCGCCGATGGCGCCACTGAGCACGTCACCCATGCCCCCGCTCGCCATACCTGGATTACCGGCGGCGCACAGCGCTCCCTGTCCCTCGGCATACACGAGACTGCCCTGACCCTTGAGAACGACGGCCGCGTTGTAGCGCTCGGCAAGCCTACGCACGGCGCTGAAGCGATCGGCCTGCACAGCGGCGACGGTTGTACCGAGCAGGCGTGCGGCTTCGCCGGGATGGGGGGTAAGCACCGAACCTTCGGGCAGCTGCACATCGTGCGCCCGCGCCAGCAGATTCAGGGCGTCCGCATCCAGCAGAAGCGGATGCGCAGCGCTCAGGCAGCGCTGCAGGAGCTGCTCACCCCAGGGTTCCTGGCCGAGGCCGGGACCCACCACGATCGCCGTTGGCCAGGCCAGCAGGGGCTCAAGATCGCCCCGGGAAGCCACGCAAGACACCATGCATTCGGGTCGTCTGGCCAGCAGCGGCGCGACGTGTTCGGCGCGCGTCGCAACCCGGGCCAGGCCCACGCCGCAGCGCAGCGCGGCCTCCGCCGCCAGCAGTATGGCACCACCCATGCCGCGGTCCCCGCCCACCAGCAGGCAGCGGCCGAAGTCGCCTTTGTGCGCCGCGGCGTGCCGAAGGGGCAGCGCGGGCAGTTCTTCCTCCAGCACAAGACGGTCCCAGACGGTTCCCGCATCAGCGAAGGCGCTGTCGGGAACGTCGAGGTCAGCAACGCTCACCGCGCCCGCGTGTTCGGCCCCGGCGCCGGTGTAGAGGCCTCGTTTTGCCGTGATAAAGCTCACGGTCGCCGTCGCTCGCACGGCGTCGCCGGTAACAGAGCCGCTGTCGGCATCCACACCCGTGGGCACATCGAGCGCAAGCGCCGGAATCGTAAGGGCATTGAGTTCGGCAACGGCCAGGGCGTACTCCTCGCGGAGGGCGCCGGACGTACCCGTCCCAAGCATCGCGTCCACGAGTACACCCCGGTCCTCGAGAACCCCCGGGGTGAAGGGAAGCGGTTCAACGCCCACCCCCCGGGCGCGCTCCTCGGCACGCCGCGCGTCGGCACTGCGCGCACCGCCGCCAAGGGCATAGAGCCTGACCGGGATACCGCGACCCTGGGCGAGGACGGCCAGCAGGAGACCGTCCCCGCCGTTGTTTCCCGGTCCATAGAGAATCTGCAGACACTCCGGCGCCCCGAACTCCTGGAGAAGCCGCTCGAAGGCGGCCCGGGCGGCGCGCGCCATGAGCTGCTCGCCCGGTATCCCATGGATGTCAATGGCGCAGCGGTCCACGGCGCGACTCTGCTCGGCGGTGTACAGGTGAGCCGGCATCAGCACCGCCCCGGGCTCTGGCAGAATAAGAACTTCGAAGCACACATGCCGCGCAATTATACGGACCCTTCCCGCGATGCACTCGTCGCCCCGAGTTTCCGGCCCCGTCCCCGACGAGGCCTTTGTCGATACTATTCGCGCCTGGGCGGAGGAACTCGGCTTCGCCCAGCTCGGCATCAGCGACATCGATCTGAGCGCGCATGAACCCTACCTTCAGCGCTGGCTGGCGGCGGGCCGTCACGGCAGCATGGAGTGGATGGCGGCGCACGGCAGCAAGCGCTCGCGGCCGGATGAACTGGTCCCCGGAACGCTGCGCGTGCTCTCTCTGCGCATGGACTACCTCCCGGCGGGTCACGATCCCGTGGCGCTCCTGGACCGGCCGGAGAAAGCGTATATCTCGCGCTATACGCTCGGTCGTGACTACCACAAGCTCATGCGCGGGCGTCTGGCGAAGCTCGCCCGCCGCATCGAGGGGGAACTGGGCGGCGGTCGCTATCGGGCCTTTGTCGACAGTGCCCCGGTGCTCGAGCGGGCCCTCGCCGAGCGGGCCGGGCTCGGCTGGATCGCCAAGAACACCATGTTGATAAACAGCAACGCCGGATCCTGGTTCTTTCTCGGGGAAATCTACACGGATCTGCCGCTGAAACCGGACCCGCCGCAGACCGGCAAACACTGCGGCAGCTGCGCCGCCTGCCTGGATATCTGTCCTACGCAGGCGTTCGTCGGCCCCTTTGAGCTGGACGCCCGGCGCTGCATTTCCTATCTGACGATCGAGCACAAGGGGTCGATCGACGAGGAGCTGCGCCCGCTCATGGGCAACCGCGTTTTCGGTTGTGATGACTGCCAGCTCGTCTGCCCCTGGAACAAATTTGCGCAGCGCAGCCCGGAGGATGACTTTCAACCGCGCCACGACCTGGATGCCGCCGATCTCGTCGACCTGTTCCTGTGGGACGAGGCGACTTTCGCCGCGAAGACCGAAGGCTCAGCGCTGCGACGCATCGGCCACGACCGCTGGCTGCGTAACATCGCTGTGGCGCTTGGCAATGGGCCTGCGACCGGGAAAAGCGTCGCCGCATTGAACGCCCGGCGCGAACACCCCAGCGCCCTTGTCCGCGAGCACGTCGCCTGGGCGCTCGCCCGGCTCCAGTCCAGGCACAGGGGCGATCAGCCCGGCTGATCACACAGCAGAAAATGTTCCCGGTAGTGGCGCAGTTCGGCGATGGAGTCGCGGATATCGTCCAGGGCAAGATGCGTGGCGCGCTTTTTCAGGCCCGCGAGCACGTCCGGGCGCCAGCGCTGCGCGAGGATCTTGAGCGAACTCACGTCCAGATTGCGGTAGTGGAAGAACCGCTCGAGGGTCGGCAGGTGCCGGACCATGAAACGCCGATCCTGGCAGATCGAATTCCCGCACATGGGTGACACACCTTCGGGCACCCACGCCGCCAGGAATTCGAGCGTGGCTCGCGCCGCTGCATCCTCGTCGACGACGCTCTCTCGCACGCGCTGCGTCAGCCCGGATCCACCGTGCTGCCGCGTGTTCCAATCGTCCATGGCAGCCAGCACCGCGTCACTCTGGTGAACGGCGATGACGGGTCCTTCGGCGAGCGTGTTGAGCTCGCTGTCGGTGACGATGGTGGCGATCTCGATAACGCGATCGCGCTCCGGATCCAGGCCCGTCATCTCCATGTCGACCCATACGAGATGTTGCTCGCTAATCACTCATGGCACTCTTCAGAAAAGGCGATAGCGACAGCAATGGCAATAGCCCGGGACAGCCGACGATGGGAACGTCCAGGCGCGGTACCCGGGATATGTGCGGCGTGCTTTGTTCCATACGACTCGTCGGCCCCGATTTGCTGCGCCTGGCCCATGCTCTGGATCGGCGCTCTGATCCCGCGTCCCGCACCCGTTCGCTGTTCTTGTTTTATTGGACAGCAGCATTGCAGGCTGGAATCAAGATAGCACGCCCCCAGGGCGGGGCCGGGACTCAGGCGGCGAGCTGCTCGCCCATGAGGACGGCGGAGCCCGGAGCAAGCCCGGGATTCCAGCTCGCCACGCCGGGCGGAAAAAGCAGGATGACCGTCGAACCGAGGAAGAAGCGACCCATCTCATCGCCGCGGTTCAGGAGTACGGGATCCGGGGTGGCGCGATGCTCCCTGCGCTCTACGCGACGCGGCCGGGGTGCCACCTGACCGGCCCAGACCGTCTCGATGCCGGCAACGATCATCGCGCCGACGAGCACCATCGCCATGGGCCCGCGCGGGGTCGCGAAATAGCTGACGTGGCGCTCATTGCGAGCAAAGAGATCGTCGATGCCCGCCGCTGTCGTGCCGTTAACGGAGAAGAGGTCGCCCGGCACATAGGCACTGCTCTCCAGCTGGCCGTCAAGCGGCATGTGCACGCGGTGGTAGTCCCGGGGCGAGAGATAGACGGTCAGAAACTGCCCGCCGTAAAACTGCTCAATGCGCTGGGGATCGTCCGCGAGGAGCGCGGCCAGACTGTAGTGCCGCCCTTTCGCCTGCAGGAGGTAAGCGCCGTCGATGGCACCGCACTCACTGATGACCCCGTCGGCGGGACAGGCAATACCCGACGTGCACAGCGGCCGCGCGCCGTCTTTGAGCGCGCGGGTAAAGAATTCATTGAAACTGCCGTAGGCCTCGGCCAAGGGCTGCTGCGCCTCATCGAGGTCCACGTGATAGTGCGCCACGAAACGCCGGATCACAGCGTCTTTCAGCCATCGGGGGCCCCGCGCCCGGGCCAGGCGGCCGAGCACGCGCGACAGGGCGTGCTGCGGGACGAGCCGCTGCAGGAGCAGGAAAAGCGCGCTCATACTGCGCTCAAAGGTTTTCCTCGGCGAATGCAGCAAGCCGTGACCGCACAATGCCGTTCACGTGCATGATGCCCACGTGCTCCGCGTTTTTGCTGCGTTCCACGAGGTACGTAAGTCCGGAGGTCAACGGCGAGATGTACTTGTTGTCGATCTGGGCCAGGTTGCCGAGGACCACGATCTTCGAATCTTCACCGACCCGACTGATCACGGACTTGAGCTGGAACTGCGTCAGACCCTGGGCTTCGTCGATGATGATGTAGGCGTTGTTGAAGGAGCGGCCGCGCATAAAGTTGAGCGATTTGAACTGAATGTTTGCCCGCTCCTTCACGTAGTCGATGCTACCGGCGCAGGATTCATCGGCGCCGTGCAGGATTTCCAGGTTATCGTCGAAGGCCGCCAGCCAGGGAGCCATCTTCTCCTCTTCCGTGCCAGGGAGAAAGCCGATGTCCTCGGCGATGGGCGGCGTGGAACGCGCGACGATAAGCTTGCTGTAACGACCGTCCTCCAGGATCGCCTGGAGTCCGTAGGCGAGCGCCAGCAGGGTCTTTCCCGATCCGGCCGGGCCGGTCATTACCGTCATGTCAATCTCGTCATTGGCCAGCAGCGCCATGGCCATGGCCTGTTCCAGATTGCGCGGCGAGAGCCCCCAGAAGCGCCGGTTCATCATGCTGTCGCGGCTGTCGCAGCGCAGGTAGATGAATTCGTCGTCGATTCGCTCCACGAAGGCAAAAAAGTCGTTTTCGTCGTAGATGAACATCTTCGGATAGGCGCCGGAAATCGCGTCGCGGGGAACGCGATGAAGCGTCACGTTACCTTCTCGAAGCGTGTCGACCTCTTCGATGCCGCTCCAGAAATCACCTTGCAGCGGTTTGTAGCCTTTGGTCAGCAGGTCGATGTCGTCCAGGATGCGGTCGCGGCGATAGTCCTCGACGTGGAGCAGGCCCGATCCCTTGGCCTTGATGCGCATATTGATATCTTTCGTGACGAGGCAGACGAACGCGCCCTCGTTGTCCGCCTGCAGCTTCAGGGCGACATTGATGATGCGGTTGTCATTAGCCTGATCCAGCGTACCGTCCAAATACGGCACATCGCTGTCGTCGTTGATCAGCTGATCCGGGAAGATCGCCAGCGTACCCGGGGATGCGGCCGTTTCCGGCGCGGGTATGTCGACACCCTCCTGGATCTGCTGGGGCGACGCCTCATCGACGATGCGGTCAATCATCTGGATCGCAATGCGCGCCTCGCGGCTGACGGTCTTATCCCGTCGGTCCTTGATGTGGTCGAGCTCCTCGAGAACGGTCATGGGGATGACCACGTGGTGCTCGTTGAAAGCCGTTACGGCCGTCGGATCGTGGAGCAGCACGTTGGTGTCGAGCACGTAGATCTTTTTTGACGATTCCACAAGCGGGGTCATGTCGTGCACGACGGGGCTGGCTTTCATAGGCTAAAGCTCACTCAATGAACGGAAAAGATAGGGGGTGGTGCGATGCCGCGCCGCTCGAAAACCTGATCGGGAGTCGGTGCAAATGGCGGAGCGACGAGGGCCGGAGCGATGCCCTGGGGCGCGACGGGCCCGGAATGAGACGCGGTGAACGCGGTGGAGTAGTGGATTGCATGGCGCCGCGCAAGCGCCCCTGCGATGCCCGAACCTGGGAGATATCGCGTAGCCCAACCCTAGAACAAAGGACCCGTCGATTATTAATGCGCGCGTGCGAGACTGTCAACGGAGCTCGCCGCAACAGGTCCAGCGACCGCATTTACTCAGTCTTCGGAGCCCCTTTTCCTGACAGTCGCGGGCAATTCAGCTAGCATGTCAGTCCCGTCCAGGAGCGCGCCGCGACCGTCCGCATGCTTGACCAGAACGCCCTTGCGCAACTGCGCGGCCTGAAAAACCAGATAGAGGCGGAAAAGGAGCGGACCGAAGGCGTGCTGCGCGGAACGCACTCGCGCTACGGCTTTGCGCGGCTGGATGACGGCCGCGAGGTCTTCGTTCCACCGGACGAGATGCTGAAAGCCTTTCCGGGGGATCGGGTCAGGCTCACGCTGCGGCAAAGCAAGGAAAAACGACCCGTCGCAGAAATCGATGGCCTGGTCAGCAGTTCGCTGGATGAGTTCACCGGCACCTGCGTGCGCAAGGGCAAAGCGATTTTCGTACAACCCGACCTGCCGGAGCTGAAGCGCTGGCTGTTTATCCCGCCCCACGCCCGGAGCAGCGCCGCCGAGGGGGACTATCTGCGCTGCCGCTTGACGCGGCATCCCATTCGCGATGGTCGCCCGCAGGTGGAGGTGCTTGAGAAGATCGGTACCGCTGATGAGCCCGGCATCGAAAACCGCTACACCATGGCGAAACATGGCGTCCAGCGCGACTGGCCCGAGGAAGCACTCACGGAGCTGAAAGCTCTTCTCGACAGCCGCAACCCCGCGGAAGAGCCGAATCGTGAAGACCTGCGCGACCTGGCCTTTGTATCGATCGACGCGGCGCGCACGCAGGACATCGACGACGCGCTCTACGCCGAGGTGACGAGCGCGGGTTGGCTGCTCTACGTCGCCATCGCCGATCCCACCGCCTACATTGACGCCGCATCGGATTTGCGGAATATCGTGCGGGAGCGGGCCAGCAGCGTTTATTTCCACGGCGCGGCCGTGCCCATGCTCCCCGAGCTTGTGGCCCAGCAGCGCTGTGCCCTGGCCGAGGGTGAGGACCGCCCGGCGCTGGTTTGTCGCGTGCCGGTGAGCGAAGACGGCAGCCTGGGCGAGGCCAGCTTCGTCGAAGCCAGAATCCGCTCTCACGCCAAGCTCTCCTACTACGCCGTCGATCGCTATCTTGGCGGTCAGGACGACTCCCTGATCTGCCATTCGACGCCCCTGGAGGCGCTGTACCAGGCCTCGCGAAGCCTCCGCGCACGCCGCGAGGCCGAAGAGCTGGTGATGGATGAGCGCCAGGAGTACCGCTGGATACTCGACGACCGAGGACGTATCGACAGCATTGAACCCTGCGAAAAGCTTATGTCGCAGCGCCTTGTCGAGGAGTGCATGGTCGCGGCCAATCGCTGCGCAGCGCGCTTTCTGGCTGAGAAAGGGACGGGCGGCCCCTTCGTCGTGCACGACGGATTTCGCCGGGACCGGCTGAAGGACCGCAGCAGTTTTCTACAGCGCTATCTCCCCGGAACCGGCGAAGTTGACCCGGATTCCCTTGAGGGGTACCGCAGCATCATGCAGCGCGTACAGGCGACGTCTCACGAGCTCCCGCTGCGCAGCATGCTGAACCGCCTTCTCACCCGCGCACGCCTGTCCAAGAAACCCGGGGCGCACATGGGGATGAGCCTGGACGTCTATACCAACTGCACGTCGCCCCTGCGCAAGTACCTCGACTTTCTTGTTCACCTGCAAATCAAGGCAACACTCCGGGGCGAGACGCCCCAGCCGATCGATCAGAACGAACTTGACGCGCTGAGCAAACGCCTGCAGCAGCTGCGGGACGTGAGCCAGGAAGCCGAGCGCTGGCTGGCCCTTGAGTATCTACAGCGCCTGGCGAAGACAGATCCGGGACCCTGGCCGGCACGCATCAGTCACCTCGGTCCCCAGGGCCTCACGGTGCGCCTCGATGCCAATGGCCTGGAGGGCCTGGTCGATCTGCGCCGTGAGAAAGAGAAGTTCAAGACGGAGCGTCACACGGCTACGGTGAAGAGCAAGACTCGCCTGCTGCGGGTGGACCACGCCGTGCTGGTAAGCCTCGACGGTGTGGACGACAGTACAAGCCACATGCCCCTGTTTCGCCTCGACCCAGCGAGTGGCCTCAAGGCTCCTCCCACTGCGGAACCAGCATCGGCGCCGCGGAGCTCGGACGACGGCTCAGCCGCGACGGATGTGCCGGATGTGCCGGATGTGCCGGATGTGCCGGATGTGCCGGATGTGCCGGATGTGCCGGATGTGCCGGATGTGCCGGATGTGCCGGATGTGCCGGATGTGCCGGATGTGCCGGATAAGAGCATTGCGTCGTCCGAGTCCACCGCACCACTGGCGGAGCTGCCGACGCAGGACGGCCCCGGTGAGGTCGAAACTTCCACACCTCACGATATCGTCGCCGACGAGCAGAAGTAGTAAGACTCAACACCCCGCCCGGCCGTTCGGTGTCCGCTTCGCCTTTGCCGGTCCCACCCCATGGATGGAAGCCCGGCCCGTGTCCGCGGGAGTGCAACGGTAGGTGTCTCCGGGAAAGGGCGCGCCGGAATGGCGCGAGGGACTGACGTTATATCAGCACCCCCGGGAACGGTACTTTAGAAGTGCGCATTCCCCGGCGTACGAGGATAGGGGATGGCATCGCGGACGTTTTCCATGCCCGTCACGTAGTTGATGAGACGTTCGAAGCCCAGACCGAAGCCCGAGTGCGGGACCGTGCCATAGCGGCGCAGGTCGCGGTACCACCACAGCTCTTTGCGCAGCACGTCATCCATGCGCGCGTCGAGGACGTCCAGCCGCTCCTCGCGCTGGCTGCCGCCGATGATCTCTCCGATCCCCGGCGCCAGCACGTCCATGGCGGCGACGGTGCGTTCGTCGTCGTTGAGACGCATATAGAACGCCTTGATATCGCGCGGATAATTCATGAGTACGATCGGACGGCCCACGTGTTTCTCACACAGATAGCGCTCGTGCTCGCTGGCAAGGTCGACGCCCCATTCGACGGGGAACTCAAAGTTTTCGCCGCTGGCGCGCAGGATGTCGATGGCGTCTGAGTACTCCATGCGTTCGAAGCTGTGCTCCACCATGCTGTTCAGCCGCTCGAACACGGTCTTGTCGATGCGCTGATTGAAGAACGCCATGTCGTCTTCGCATTCATTCAGCACCCGCTCGAACACGTGCTTGAGGAGTGCCTCGGCAAGATCGGCGTTGTCGGCAAGGTCGGCGAAGGCGACCTCGGGTTCGATCATCCAGAACTCGGCGAGGTGCCGGCTGGTGTTGCTGTTCTCGGCCCGGAAGGTGGGCCCGAAGGTATACACGCGGCTCATCGACAGGCAGTAGGACTCGACCTCCAACTGACCGCTCACCGTAAGGAACGCCTCGCCGGCAAAGAAGTCCTCCGAGTAGTCGACCTCGCCGGCCGGGTTCCTTGGCATATTCGCGAAATCCAGCGTGCTTACGCGAAACAGCTCGCCGGCGCCTTCGCAGTCGCTGCCGGTGATGATCGGCGTGTTGATCCAGTAAAAACCGTGGTCGTGGAAGAAGCTGTGGATCGCGTTGGCGAGGCAGTGGCGGACCCGCGTAATGGCGCCGAAGGTGTTGGTGCGCGGCCGCAGGTGGGCCTGGGTGCGCAGGTACTCAAAGCTGTGCCGCTTCTTGGCAATGGGGTAGCTCTCGGCATCGTCGACCCAGCCGAGCACGTTGACGCCGCTGGCCTGGATCTCGACGGCCTGGCCCTTGCCCTGGGACGCCACCAGTTCGCCGTGTACCTCGACGGAGCATCCCGTGGTGAGCTGAAGCAGTTCCTCGTAGTTGTCCAGATCCGCCGGCACGACGGCCTGTATCGCATCGAAGGCGGAACCATCGTGGACGGCGAGAAAGGAGATGCCGGCCTTGGAGTCGCGTTTGCTTCGCAGCCAGCCACGCACGGCAACCTCGCCGGCGGTCGACGGATCGGCGCGAAGAAGGTCTAGGACGCGGGAAAATTCAGCCATGGATCAAGCTCTGTCCTGAAAAGGCGCGGAGCATACCTAATGGGTCCGGCCTGGGCTATGCCGGCATGGATCGATCGCGCGGATCTTGCGGCCATCTTGCGACGGCCGCGGAGCCATCCCGCAGCACCCAGGCCGCACCGCTCGCACAGGGCCTCACAGCGCTTTCACCTATGTTCGGGGCTTAGAGCGCGGCCTGCTCCTGCTCTTCGCGGATGCTGGCCAGGCGAACCAGATAGCGCTCGCGCTCCAGGGGGAAGGCCGCTTTGTCCACGGCATGGGTCAGCAGTCGCTCCGCTGACTTCAAATTCCCGCGCTGCTGCTCGATCACGCCCAGGGCATAGCTGAGCTGGCCGTCCTCCGGCTGCAGCTTGCGGGCCTTGACGTAGTGCTTGTAGGCGCCTTCCCAGTCATCGCTTTGCAGCGCATGGTCGCCGAGGCTGGCGTGATAATAGGGGTTGCGGTCGCGGTAGCGATGGAGACGTCGCGTCCAGTACGCAGCGTCAGCCTCCTCACCGAGATCTCCATACAGCACGACCAGGTTGTTCATGGCCGAGCGATCAAAGGAGTTCACCTCGAGAGCGCGATGATAGGACTCCTCGGCTTCGTCGTTCTGGCCCGTGGCTCGGTAGATGGCGCCGAGGTTGACCCACAGCTGGGACAGACCCGGCGCCGCGTCGAGACCGCGCAGGACGGATTCCCAGGCGTCGACAATACGGTCTTCGGAAAGCGCCATCATGGCGAGATTGTTGTGGTGCAGGGCGAGGCCCTCGGCGTCGCTCATGACACGGGCGCCTGCCACCTCGGAACGCTGCAGGGGATCAATATCGACCATGAAGCGCTGTCCGTCGCGATCGCGTATCTCGACGTTTACGTGCAGACGCACCGCCACCCGCTCGCCGATGCGTTGCCACTCGGGCCGCACTTCCATCCACTGGTAGTGCGCTTCCAGACCGGCTTCCCGGGCGAGCGCGATAAACATGTGGGCGTAGCTCAGGCAGTTCGCCGTTCGCCGTTCAAAAACCTGCTGAGCATCGCCGTCTGCGAACGGGTCGTAACGCATATCGAGGCCGGCATCCTCCTTGACGGCCTTGTGCAGCGCCTGGAGACGACGGCGCTGGTTGTGCAGGCCCTGCGTGCTTGCGTGAACAAAGGCGCGCATCTCATCGCTGGTTTCGAGCAACTTGACATCGGGAGCGGACAGCGCGTTCTCAACGCTGTAGCTCTGTCCCTCGACGATCAGCGGCGGAATCTCAATGCCCGTGAGCCCGACGTCCGGCGTGGCCGCGCAGCCACCCAGAAGGGCGCCGAGAGCGGCAATCGTCGCCATCATCGAGCGCAGCTTCGCGCCGGCGCGAAGGTTCATGCCCCCGGTCCGGCAGCGGCGAACGAAGTGCCGTTCAGCCACCGAACTGACACCGCTCGAAGGTATGGACGAGCGACTCCACAAATTCCTCATCCTCGCTCGAAAAGCGATCCCGCACCGGGCTGTCGATATCCAGCACCGCGACCAGAGAATCGCCGTGTCGCACGGGAACAACGAGTTCTGACCGGGAGCGCAAATCGCAGGCGATGTGACCGGGAAAGCTGTGCACGTCGGCGACGCGCTGGGTGACGCCGGTGGCCACGCAGGTACCGCAGACGCCCCGGCCCACGGGAATGCGTACGCAGGCGGGATTGCCCTGGAAGGGACCAAGGACAAGTTCGTCGCCGCGCAGGAAGTAAAAGCCGACCCAGTTGAGGCGGGGCAGTATCGTGTTCAGAAACGCCGAGGTATTCGCGGCATTGGCGATGAGGTCCGTCTCGCCCGAGAGCAGGCCTTCGAGCTGAGCCGTGGCCTCGTTGCAGGAAAGCTCCGGTGCGAACGCAGCGGGCTCATGAAACTGTGACTGCGCAGTTTCCATGCCCGGAGTATGGTCTATTCAGGTGCGCGACGCCAAATCCCGTCATGGCACCGCTCTCGTCAGTTGAGCGCCTCGTGCAGAGCGATGTACTGCTGTGTGAGCTTGTGCGACGGCGCGAGATCGATCAGCGGCCGATGCAGGTGGTGCGACTCTTTCATTTTGACCGAGCTGTTCAGGAAGTTTCCCAGTACGGGATAACCCTCCTCCTCCAGCTCAGCAACCAGCTCTCCCGGCAGTCGGGCCTGACTGTTGAACTGGTTGATCACGATCCCCTCCACTTCGAGGTCCTCGTTATGGTCTTCGCGTAGCTCGACGATATTGTCCATGAGAGCGTAGAGGCTCTGGCGCGCGAAACTGTCGCAATCAAAAGGTATCAGCACTCGATCTGCGGCTATCAGCGCCGATTTTGAGAAAAAATTGAAGTTTGGGGGGGTATCGATGTAGACCCGGTCGTACTCGCTCTCCAGCTTAGCCAGAGCATCGCGCAGCTTGTAGATCTTGTAGCGCGCCTCAAGCTCTCTCTCGAGCTCCGACAGCACCGGGCTCGAAGGCATCAGGTAAAGGTTTTCGTAAGGCGTTTCCCAAACGAAGGAGTCGGGGTCCCGGCTCATGCGCTTGGGACCCACGGTCTGCTTGAAGAGCCCCGACACGCCCTGGGCCTCGGCCGGGAACGCCTCGGCATCGATCTCCCCAACAAGATAGTGCGTGGTATTGCCCTGCACATCGAGGTCTACGACCAACGTGCGCCGGCCCTGAGCTGCGTCAATCGCCGCGAGGTTGCAGGTGATACTGGTCTTGCCGACGCCACCTTTCTGGTTGAACACGACGCGTTTCATGGGAGCCGCCCGCTGGGAGAGGGGCGTGAGTGTAATCAAGCCCCCGGCGGCTGTCAGCATCGAGGGCGTGCTATGTTGCGCGCCCTCTTCCCGCACCCGACCCGCACCCGAACCCGGAGCCTTTCATGAACGTCGCCAGTCCACGCATACAGCTACTTCTGACGGGCGATGAGCTGATGAGCGGCGACACGGTGGACTCAAACTCCGCGCTCCTGGCCCGCGAGCTGTCGGTCCATGGACTCCGCCCGGCGCGCCGCGTCACCCTCGGTGACGATCGGCGCGCTCTTGTGACGGAGCTGGCCGCGCTCAGCCGGGATGGTGACGCGCTGATCGTAAACGGCGGCCTGGGGCCCACGATCGATGACCTGACGGCGGAAGTGCTTGCCGAGGTGGCCGGCGTCCCCATCGAGGAGCACGCCGGCGCGCGCGCGCACCTCGAGGCCTGGTGCGAGCGCCGCGGACTGCCCCTCAACGACGCTAATCGCAAGCAGGCTCTCCTGCCGCGGGGCTGCGAGCTGCTGCCCAATGAAGTCGGCAGCGCCGTGGGTTTCGTGCTGGAGGTGAATGACTGCCTTGTGCTCTGCACACCGGGCGTCCCCGGGGAACTGCGGGCCATGCTGCCCTCGATGCTCCGGCGCCTCCGCGATCGCTTCAATATCCGCAGCCAGCGCGAAGTGCTGCGACTGCAGACCTTCGGCCTCGGCGAATCCACGGCCCAGCAACTGGTAATGGACAACTGCCCGGACTGGCCGGCCGAGGTGAACCTCGGCTTTCGTGCCGGCGCTCCGCAGCTGGAAATCAAACTCAGCGTCGCCGATGCGTCGCTGATCGCGCAGCGCGACCGCTGCCGCGAACAGCTCGAGGCCCTGTTCGGCGACCATATCATCGGCGAAGGCGACCAGCGCCTGGCGGCGCGGGTCATCGACCTGGCGCGCGATGCCGGTCTTGCCCTCACCAGCGCGGAATCCTGCACCGGCGGGATGATCGCTCAGATGATCACGCAGATTCCCGGTTCATCGGATGTATTCCCCGGTGCGTTCGTCACCTACTCGAACGCGCTCAAGTCCTCCGTGCTGGGCGTGGCGCCGGAGATCCTCGAGCAGCACGGCGCCGTGAGCGAAGAGACGGTGCGAGCCATGCTGGCGGGCGCCCTGCGGGGGGCGGACGCGGATCTGGGGGTCGCCGTATCGGGGGTCGCCGGACCCGGCGGCGGCAGCGCGGACAAGCCGGTCGGCACGGTGTGGCTGGCCTGGGGCAGCACGGATGCGGTGGAAACGGTACGCCTGCAGTGGCCTGTTGAGCGCGTGCTCTTCCAGACCATGGTGGCGGCGGCGGCGCTGGATGCGCTGCGCCGGCGCATGCTCGGTATCTCGACCCAGTCCTTCTACCTGCGGCAACGCAAGGTGATCTGAAAACCTCAGGGCTGCAGCTGCGTGATGCGCCATTCCTCATCGCCGCTGCGCTCGTAGCGAAAGCGGTCGTGGAGACGGTTTTCACCGCCCTGCCAGAACTCGATGCGCTCCGGGAGTACGCGATAGCCGCCCCAGAACTCGGGCATGGGCACGTCGCCGTCGGCAAACTTGCGGCGCAGGCGCGTGACCTCGGCCTCCAGCAGCGCGCGACCCTGCACCGGGCGACTCTGGCGCGAAGCCCAGGCCGCAATCTGGCTTTCCCGGGGCCGCGATAGGAAATAGGTCGCTGACTGGGCCAGGCTCATGCGCTCGGCGCGCCCGCCGACGATGACCTGGCGGTCCAGCTCGTTCCACGGAAAGAGCAGGGACACCCGTGGCTCCGCCGCCATCGCCGCCGCCTTATCACTGCCGTGGTTGGTGTAGAACACAAACCCGCTGTCAGACAGGCCCTTGAGCAAAACGATACGCTGCCACGGGCGGCCCTCGCTATCGATAGTAGCGAGAGACATGGCCGTGGGATCCGCCAGGCCGGCCTCGACGGCCTGTTCGAGCCAGCGCTCAAACTGCCGCAAGGGCGACGCGTGGAGCTGATCGAGCCGGAGCCCGCCCGCGGTGTAGTCGCGCCGCAGGTCGGCATAGCGTCCATTCATGGCGCGGCGGGCGGGAACGGCGCGAGCACGGCCTCGGCCGCCGCGGCGCGACGTTCAGCGGCCTTGTCAGGGCCAGGATTGGGCTCGAGCCGCGATTGAATCGTAGAGCGCCAGACCGAGCGATTGCGGCTTGGATCGATGAGGTCGACGATAAAGCTGCCCTGGGTGTACTGGTAGACGCTCACGTCGGACACCGGCGGACCGCAGCGCCAGCACTGGTAAGTGCTCGCCGCGTTGTAGGAGCGGATATCCGTTTTTTCCCGGGTCACCAGATGCCAGGCCAGGTAGAGGTCCGCGTCCGCGCGATCCTCAACGACGCTGAATCCGCGACCGGTCAGCTCGTCGGTGAGCGCCGCATTGATACGACTCACCTGCATATCGCTGATAAAGCGCTCCGCGGCCGTGGTGCGATCGATGGGCAGGATGGCGATGCGTTCCACGCCGCTGAAGTCATAGGCCTGGTCAAAGTCGCTGCTGACCTCAAGCGATGGGGTAGCGCAGCCAGCGAGCTGCGCAAAAAATGACACCACCAGCACCACCGACACCGCTCGACCGCAAGGGCGGCCAGCAACTGCTCGAAGGCGTGGCGCCCTCAACGCGAGGGCGCGCGATGCGCGCGCTACAGCTCGAAGCACCATAGCCCTGTTCCCCTCAGACTCGTAACTCGAGTGCGCGAGTATAGTCATTCGGGTGTGGATGGAGATACCGGCGCCCGACGCATGTATAGCGGCAACTCGGGGAATGGATGGTAGACCCGCCAGTCCGCCCCGAGGGAAGCGCTGAGAGACGTGGCCAGGTACTCACGGTGCAGGCGCTCCAGCAGATCATCCAGGTCACGGTTCGTCAGCTCGCCGGTTAGGACAGCGGCCTCGCAGAGTCCCTCGAGGCGAAGCCTGGCGCCGGGCGGCACATCGTCGCCGGCCGCAAGATCCGCCAGCAGGCGACGCAGGCGCACCTCGATCTCTTCGGCGAGGGCGCTCACGGTCCCTTTTGGCCACGGCACATCGCCTTTGGTCTAAGCGCGGACGCTTCGATGTGCCGCATGAGCCAGCAATGGCTATAGTGCGTACGGTTCATAGTCGGTTTTATAGCTTGCCGCGGTCATGACGAACAAGACAGGAACGTTCACCAGCTTTGGCTCGGTGCTAGGCGACGCGTCTGCCTACGTAGGCACGGCGGCCGGCGCCTGCACCGGACATCCCCGGAAGCGCCTCATCAGCGCGTCCGACGCCGGGTGTGCCGTCACTTTCCCCGGGGGCGCCCCGCAGCGGTCTCGGCAGATGGGGCGGCTTGGCTGCGCGCTGGTCGTGGCGGGAACGCTTCTGTGTACGACGGCTATCGCCCAGGATGCACCGTCGGATACGGAACCCTCCGCGGATCCAGCGGACAGCAATGCGCCTTTGGCGTCTGAGGCGTCTGGTGTTTCGAACGGCCAGGCCACGGCGCTGCCCGGATCCTCGGACATTATGCCGGAACTGGCGCCCGCAGCGTCCATCGGCGCCGCGGCATCGGCGACCGGGATCGCCCAGGATGCCCTGTCACCGGTCGTCGTTGAGCTGGAAAGCGAGGCGAGGGCGCGCGAGGCGCTCATGCTGGATGTGCGGGATTACCAACAGGCCATCGCTGCCATCGAGGCGGAAACCGGGGCATTTGCTCCGCAGCTTAGCGAGCAGCTTCTGGGACTCGGCCTCGCCCTGCAGCGCAACGGCGACCACGAGGCCGCTGTGCAAACGTTCAAACGCGGCGTGCATCTGGCGCGGATAAACGAAGGGCTTTACAGCCAGGGCCAGCTTGCGCTGCTTCAGGGTGAAATCGCCAGCCACGTGGCCCTCGGCGCGTTCACCGAGGCGGACGAGCGGCAGCGCTATCTCTACCGCGTGCAGGCGCGGACCCTGTCGGACAGCAACCGCGGCGAGGCCCTCATGCAACACGCGCTGTGGCAACGACAGGCCTACGAGGCGGGCATTGGCGAGGAACCGGTCACGCGCCTCACGCGGATGTGGAGCCTTTATCGCCTCGCCCTGACCGAATACGTGGACGTAGAAGGTGAAAGCTCCACGGCTCTCCTTCCTCCGCTCTACGGCATGCTGCGCGCGCAGTATCTGCTGAGCGGCTTCGTCGGGGAAACGTCCAAGGGGCGCTACCGCACGCGGCCGCGCTACGTGGAGGAAAGCGCCCAGCAGACGGCCTACAGCAATCAGAGTTACAAGCAGGGCAATGCGGTCATTCGAGCGATCTACGACGTGCGCGTTTCGCAGGACGACGCGAGCATCGAGGACAGCGTAGAAAGCCTGCTGATGCTCGCGGACTGGAAGCTTTGGCATGGGAAGCGCAACGAGGCGCTCGAAACCTACGGCCGTCTGTACACGGAACTTGCGGAGAATGAAGCTGCCAAAGCTATCGTGGACCGTGAATTCGCCGAGCCGCACGCCCTGCCAAAGGTAGACGGCGTGCGCGCGCTGCCTCCGCCTGTCGCGGAGCGAGAGGGTGTTTTACTGCTAGAATTCGACGTCACGGACCGCGGGCGCGTGGTGGATCTCGAGCGTCTCGACGAACACCCGCAGAACGACGCCAGGGCCGAGGATATTATGCGGCGCCTGCGGCAGACACCGTTCCGTCCTTCATTCAGCGACGGTATGCCGGTGAGAACGGAAGGAATTCGCTGGGCTTATGACGTTTCTATCTGGTGAGCACGCAGAAAACAGGTTTAGCGCCCGGCCGCAGTCTGGCGCAAAAACGGATATGCCGCACGGCACTTGGGTCGCGGCGGACAGCGGAGCCCAATCCTTCGCAAAACACCGAAGCGCGGGGCCACTGCCGCTAGCCGCTCTGGCGCTGTCCTGCGCCGTTCTTCTCTCGGGCTGCCCGAGCGCGAGCAACCCGACCACGCCTCAGCCTCCGTCGCCGAGCATGCCCACGCCTCCGAGCAGCTCTTCCAGCTCGTCGTCAAGCAGCAGTTCATCATCGTCCCAGAGCAGCTCCAGCAGCTCTTCGTCGAGCAGCTCGAGTTCCTCGTCGAGCAGTTCCAGTTCCAGCAGTTCCAGTTCGAGCAGCAGCTCGAGTCCGTCGTCGAGTTCTTCGCCGCCTGCCGGCGCTTCATCACCGAGCCCGTCCTCAGCCAGCAGCGGCGGGCCATCGATGCCGGGCTCCCCCAGCAGCCAGCAGAGCGGAAGTCAGAGCAGCCAGGGCGGACAGCCCAGTTCCAGCCAGAACGATCGCACCGCCTCGTCCGACGGCTCCGCCGGTAGCACGGACGGCGACCTCGAAAGCCGCGGAGCCGGTGACGTAGACCGCGACATGGGCGAGTTTCCTTCCGGCGAGGCCCCAGGTCGCTCGGGCAACGAAAGTACCGCTGACGCCGGAGGCGCCGGTGATCAAAGCGGCAGCGATGCTGGCGGCGGCGGAGAAAGCGCCGGAGAAAGCGGCGCCGAAGCAGGCGGCGGCGAAAGCGGCTCTGAGGCGGGCGGCGGTGATACCGTCGCGGGCGCCGAGGGCAACGGTGGCGCTGGAGACGGCGGTTCAGCCGGCGAAAACAGCTCGGGCGAAGCGGGCGGCGGCGGTGAGCCGGGCTTCGAGGACAGCGATGGCGGCAACGCGCTGCCGACGATGGATGACCAGGATCCTGTGGCGTCCGGCGGCGGAGGCAGCGGTGACGCCTCCCAGGCGGGTGGCCAGCAAGCCGGCGAGTCCGGCGGCGCTAGTGGAGGAGCCAGCGGAGGAGCTACAGGGGGAGTCAGCGGCGGAGTTGCCGGCATCCCCGGGCTTCCCGGCATACCCGGTATCCCGGGCATCCCCGGAGTTCCTGGCATGCCCGGCATGCCGGGAAGCCCCGGCACACCCGGAGAGATGGACGGAGAGGCTCCCGGGTCGGCCGGAGGAGCGGGCCAGGAGAACGGGGAATACGGCCAGGCGGGCACCGGCGGAGGCTATGGCGGATTCCCGGGAACGGGCCAGGGACCAATGACGGCGGAAGAGCAGGTCGCCATCCTCGATGCTGAGCTTGAACGCGGCATGGGCGACTTCGATGCCATGATTCTCGAAGAACAGGCCGAGCAGCGTCGCCGCGCCCGGGAACAGGGCAGCAGCGAGGCCACCCAGACGGCGTCCGCGGCAGATGTGATCGGCGGCGGATCGGAAGACGGCGGGTTCGGTCGCGAGCTTCCGGGAGGCGGCGGCTACAGCGTCGGCGGAGGCATGGGTGGAGCCAGCGCCGGTGGGGGTTCGGTCCCACAGAACACCGCGAAGTATGAACCGCCGGCTGACATACCGAGTGGCAACGATGATGACGTGGTCGCCCGCCAGCTGCGCGAGGCGGCAATGCGCGAGCCTGATGCGGCGGTTCGTGAGAAACTCTGGGCCGAGTATCGGAAGTACAAGGGAATCAAGGAGCCGTGACAGAGCATTCCGCGCAGACGGCGCTCGCAGCGCGTCGGGCCGATCTTGCCCGTATCGTGCGCGGCGTCGCGCTGGTTCTCGGTCTGGGTCTGGGCCTTTCCGCTTGCGTCAGCGAGACGGTAAAGAGCACGAGCGTGCCCTCGCTCCAGCCGCCGGCCGCGAGTGTACCGGAGGACGAACTCCTTGATGTCGCGGTGGCCATTTTCGATCCGGGCCTCGACGTTGCCGACGAAGAAGAGCGCATCTACCCCGAAGTGCGCCGCGCCGAGGCGCGCTACATACCCCGGCTGCTTGGCGATGTTCTGCAAAATTCCGGCGCCTGGGGCGCCGTGCGCGTGGTTCCCGATGAAGATCGCATCTCGGACCTAATGGTCACGGGCACTATTCTGCACTCGGACGGCGAGTCGCTGCGCCTGCGCATCGTCGCCCGGGACTCCCGCGAATATGTCTGGCTTGAAAAAGAGTATGAGGGCCGGGCCAGCCGCTACGCCTACGACGCCAAAACCCGGGCCCAGTACGACCCCTTTCAGGCCGTTTATCACGAGATTGCCAACGACCTCGTGCTGCGCTTCGACGAGCTGACGCCCGTGGCACGGCGCGAGGTTCGTACCGTGTCCGAACTGCTCTTCGCGCAGAGTTTCTCCGCCGAAGCCTTCGAGGGGTACCTCGATCGCACGCGCAAGGGGAAACGTCTCGTGGTGCGTCTCCCCGCGGACGGGGACCCCATGCTTGAACGGGTGCGCAAGCTTCGCGAGCGTGACCACGTGTTCGTCGACACGCTACAGAGCTACTACGAGGGCTTCTCCGACGACATGTACGGCCCCTACCAGGAGTGGCGCAAGTTGAGCTACCAGGAAGTGGTCGCCTACCAGGAACTCAAACGGGAGAGCACGCGCCAGTTGATCGCCGGCGGTGCTGCCATCCTCGCGGGCATCGCGGCGTCCACGGGCGGAAGTGACAGCGCGACTCGCGCGGCCGGCAATGTCGCCGTAATCGGCGGAGGCTATCTCCTGAAGGCTGGCCTTGAGAGCCGCGCCGAAGCCCAGATCCACGTGCAGGCTCTCGAAGAAGTCGGCCAGTCCCTTGAAGCGGAAATCACGCCGCAGGTCATCGAGCTCGAAGACCGGACGGTAATGATCAGTGGCAGCGTCGAAGACCAGTACGCGCAGTGGCGCGAAGTGCTGGCTGACATCTATCGCAACGAAATCGGTGATCTCGCACCGCCCCCCGAAAGCGACAGCGACAACGTCACTCAAGACTAAGCCGCCGAAACTGCTCTCCCGCGACCGTGTCTGATCGTTTTCAAAGGGTTGATCCCACTCCCTTCGATGCCGCGCCCCAAGCCGCAGCGGAGGCCGGTGCCGCACCGGGAAGAGGACTGGCGGCGATGTCGCTGCCCATTCTCGCCGTGCTCGTCGGGGCCGCGCTGTTTGTATTCTTCCTCCTGCCGCAGCTGATCGAACCGGGCGAGCCTCCCGCAGCGACGAGCGTAGCCTCGGCGCCGAGCGCATCCGGGCCCGGCACTAGGCCTGCTCCCGACAGAGAAGACAGCGGCGCAGCCGCCGCGAGCCCCTATGCGGATGCCCTTGAAGCGCGGGCGCGGGCGGAAGCCCAGGAACTGCTCGAGGAGCTTATCGACGTGCGGGAAGGCCTTGAAGCGCGAGGCGCGCTGGAGTGGGGTGAGGCCGAGATGGCGGCCATCGCCGAGGCTGCAAACAGCGGTGACGAGCAGTATCGCGAACGCGAGTTTGAAGCGGCGATCGAGTCCTACAGAACAGCGCTGGATAGCGCCCTGGCGCTGGAAGCGAGCCTGCCGGAGCGCTTTGCGGCCGAGCTGGTCGCCACCGACGCGGCTATCGAGGCACTGGATGCCGAAGACGCGAACGCGGCCCTCGCCGCCGCTGAGCTCCTGGAGCCCGGCGCTCCGGAGCTGGCGTCCCGACGCGCGCGCGTCGAGGCGTTGGACGAGCTGATTGCCGCCGTAGAAACCGCCGAGGCCGCGGAAGCCGAAGGTGATCTCGCGACCGCAGTGGACGCCATGCGCGGCGCCAGCGAGCGCGATCCAGAGCACCAGCGCATCGCCGCTGAGCTTGCGCGACTGCAGATCGCTCTGACCACGGAGCGCTTTAATGCCGCCATGTCCGAGGGGTATGCGGCGCTCGACGGGACGCAGTTCGACCGCGCCGAGGCGCGTTTTCGAAGCGCGGCAAAGCTGCGGCCGGGCTCCGAAGAAGCGCAGGCAGCTCTTCGCGAACTCGGCGTGGCGCGCATTGCCGCCCAGCTCAAAACCCTGCAGTCGCAGGCCGAGGTCAGCGCCAGGGCGGAAGACTGGGACGACGCCATAAAGCGCTACGAGGAGGCCCTCGCCATAGATGGCAGCCTTCGCTTCGCCCGCGAGGGCCTCACCCTGGCCCGGCCCCGCGCCGAAGTGGACCGCGCGCTGACCGCCATCATTGACGACCCGGCACGGCTCGTGGATGACGCAATCCTCCGCGAGGCCCGGGAGTCCCTCGCAGCCGCTCAAAATCTGCCCGAGCCTGGACCGCGGCTTAGCGGACAGCTCGACCAGGTGAGGGACATCATTGCGATCGCCAGCAAACCGCTGCCAGTCCGGCTGCGTTCCGACGGCGAAACCGAAGTCACGGTCTACAAGGTTGCGCGTCTGGGCCGCTTCGATGAGCGACAGCTCGAACTCCGGCCCGGCGCCTATGTCGCGGTCGGCAGGCGCCCCCGCTACCGCGATGTACGCGTGGAATTCACCGTTAGCCCCGAATCCCAGGACGCGGTTTTCGTCGCCTGCAGCGAACCGATCAGCTTCCCATGAGCGCCGACGCCCCCAAGACTATCGAAGCGGCGGTCTTCGAGCCGCTGGACGGCAGTAAAGCGACCACCAGGCGCAGCATCTCCCCACGCCGAATTGTGCTCGCCGGCGTTTTCCTGGTCTTCGCCGTTGCCATCTGGTTCCTCCTCACGGCGCGCTCGCTGGAGATCCGCATCGCCGCCGAAGACGCGGAGGACGCCGTACTCACCGTCTCCGGTCTCGCTCTTCCCTTTGGTGAGCGTTTCCTACTGCGGCCCGGCCGCTACCAGCTGAGCGTTCAGACGGCGGGCTATCACCCCTACGACGAAGAAATCGAAGTGACCCGGGAGGCCACGCAGCGCGCGGAGATCATCCTTCAACCCCTTCCAGGGCGACTGAGCGTCGTCGTGGAGCCCGAGGGCGCCCGGGTGCTTCTCAACGGCGAAGTGCTGGGTGTCTCACCGCTCGAAGACGCGGATGTAGAAGCCGGAGACTACCGGCTTCGCGTTGAAGCGCCGCGCTACAAGCCCCTGGAGCAGGATCTTTCCATCACCGGCCGGCGTATCCAGCAGCGTCTTGCGCTGCGCCTCGACCCGGCCTGGGCGGACGTGACGATCAGCGCAACGCCGGCAGACATCGATGTTTTCGTCGATGACGAACTCCTGGGCAGCGGCTCCGGAGTGTTTGAGATCCTCGAGGGCGAGCGGGTGCTGCGTCTGGAAGCCGCCGGCTTTGCGCCGCTCGAACGCGAGCTCAGCCTGGTGGCAGGCGAGGCCCTGGATCTCGGTCCACTCGAGCTCATTCCCGCCACCGGGGTACTCACTCTCAGCAGTTCACCCTCCGGCGCCAACGTGTCAGTGGACGGCGAGTTCGCCGGACAGACGCCGCTGGAGGTAGAACTGAGTCCCGATGTCAATCACCGCATCAGCCTCTCCACGGCCGGCTACCAGCGCGCGAGTCGCAGCGTCAACATGAGTGCCGGCTCTCGCGACGAGATGAGCGTGGCCCTGGCTCCGCTTCTCGGAGACGTGCTGGTCAAGGTCAGTCCGGCAGACACTGAGATTCTCGTCAACGGGCGCGTGGTTGGCCGCGGCACCCAGACGCTGTCCCTCCCCGCGGTGCAGCAGCGCCTCGAGTTTCGCCTGGAAGGTTACGAGAGCGCGCGGCGCAGCGTAACCCCGCGGCCGGGTCCTGGCCTTGAGCAGCTTGTCGAAGTCACGCTGCTGACTCCGGAGGCGGCACGGCAGGCGCGCCTTACGCCAACCATCGCATCTCCCCTGGGCCAGACCCTGGTGCTCATGAATCCCCTAGATTCGGCGCGCAATGAATTCAGCATGGGCGCCTCGCGGCGCGATCCGGGGCGCCGCGCCAACGAGGTGCTGCATCCGGTGCGTCTTCAAAGGGCGTTCTACATTGCCGATCGCGAAGTCACCAACGAACAGTTCCGCACCTTCGAGCCCACCCATAACTCGGGCCAGATCGAAGGCAACAGTCTCAACCGGGAGCAACAGCCCGCGGTGGGCCTGAGCTGGCAGCAGGCGGCGTCATTCTGCAATTGGCTGAGCCAGCGAGAGGGTCTGCAGCCTTTCTACCTGGAACAGCAGGGGATCATTATCGGCTTCAACCCCAAGTCGCTCGGATACCGACTGCCCACCGAGGCCGAATGGGCCTGGGTCGCCCGGGTGAAGGACGGCGAACTCCAGCGCTTCACCTGGGGCGAGGAATTCCCGCCCAAGGGGGTCACGGAAAACGTGGCGGACAACAGCTCGGCCTACGTCACCGGACGGATTCTCAACGGCTATGACGATGGCTACGTGGTCAGTGCTCCCGTGGGCAGCTTCGGCGCCAACCACCACGGCATCTTCGACCTGGGCGGCAACGTATCCGAGTGGGTTCACGACGTGTACACCATCCCGGCCTCCAGCGGCGTACTGGCCACCGACCCCCTCGGCGCTCAGCGCGGCGATAACTACGTTGTGCGCGGCGCCAGCTGGGCTCTTGGCCGACTGCCCGAACTGCGTCTCAGCTACCGTGATTATGGGCAGGCGGGACGCGATGACGTAGGATTTCGAATCGCCCGCTACGCGGAGTAAGCCCATGAAGACCATGTTCAGCAGATGTTGGCCAGCCTCTCGCATGGCAATGCTTCTGGCTCTGCTATGCCTTCCTGTCGCCGCGCAGGAAACGGTCGACGCGTCGTCACTCCCGGCCGACGAACGCGCCCGGGAGCAGATGCCGGAAGACCCCAACGCGCCGCCCGAGGTTCCGGTAGAGGCGGAGGTCATCGCGCCCCCGGCCGGTCCCCTGGAAGACTACGAGGCGTCGGAGCAGATTTCCGAAGATCTCTCGGTCTCCTTCCCCGTCGATATCTAGGTAAGTGAATGAAGACCACTATTTCCTCTGAATTCATGTTCCAGCTGTTCGCGCTGCTGACAGCGGTGGTGCTCGTCCACGCGATCTACGTGGCGGTCATCAGGCCGAGCGCCGACCAGCAGCTTGCCGCCGAGGCGGCGGCCCAGGCCGCGGGCGAAGAGGTGGTGCCGCAGCGCAGTCTGGCCGTCGTGGTGCGCGACCTGGAGCAGGAGGCCTGTTTCATTCTGCTGATCTGGGCACTGTCGATCATGGGTTACAAGGGGCGCCACAACCTGCAGGAGCAGAAGCTCCTCGATGACGAACTCCTGTCCATTCCCGAGGGGACCAGCGTTCTCCCCGAGGATGCGAGGCAGTACAGCCGCTCCGTGGAGTCGCTGCCGGACGAACAGCAGAACTTTCTGCTGCCGCGCACGCTGATGGCTGCGCTGCAGCGCTTCGCGACCACGGGCAGCATTCCCGCCGTATCCGACACCGTGCGCGAACAGTGCGACGTGGAATCGGACCGCCTCGACTCGGAGCTGTCCATGGTCCGCTATATCGCCTGGGCTATCCCGTCGATCGGGTTTATCGGCACCGTTCGCGGTATCGGGGATGCCCTGGGCCAGGCTTACAAGGCGGTGGAAGGAGATATCTCCGGCGTTACGGTGAGCCTTGGCGTGGCCTTTAACAGCACTTTTGTGGCCCTGGTGTTATCCATAGTTATTATGTTCTGCCTACACCAATTGCAGCTGTCCCAGGAGCGACTGGTGCTCAACTGCCAGCGCTACGCCGACAATCGCCTCATGCGCTTCCTGGTCGCCAGCGACTGATGGCGCTTCTCGACTGCCGCGATACGCAGGTCAGCCTCTGGCAGCACGACGTCGTGGTGCAAAGCCCGGGCTTTGTGCTCCACGACGGGGGCGAGTATCACTTTGGTAAAGCGGCGCTCGAGCAGTCGCGCCTGCGGCCCCGCGACACCAATAATCGCTTCTGGTGGCAACTCAGCACCCAGCCTCTGAAGCCCAGCCTCGGGGCCGCACGGCATACGGCGGACCTCGTTCACTCGCATCTTCGCGCCGTCCACGGTGAAGCCGGCACCCCGGATTCGCTGACCATGGCGGTGCCCGATTCCATGCCACGGGAGCAGCTGAGTCTGCTCCTGGGCGTTGCGCAAGCCTGCGAGTTCCGCGTCGCCGGCCTTGTCAGCCGCAGCGTGCTGCTCGGCAGCGCCGCCCTTGGGGAGCGCAACGAAAGCAGCGCTCTCCACGTCGAAAGTCAGCTCAACCAAACCATCGTGAACGAGCTGCACGTCGAGAATGGAAGCCTTCAGGTGCTCCGCTCGACGCCGCTGCCCGCCTGCGGGCTTCTTGCGCTGCAGGAGCGCTGTGTGAGCGCCATCGCCAGTGCGTTCATTCAGCAGACGCGTTTCGATCCGCGACGCAGCGCCGGAAGCGAGCAGACCCTCTACAACCGCCTCCCGGAGATACTGGCGACCGTCGCTGAGCGCGGCGAGGCGAGCGTCGACATCGAGGGGCACCGCTGCCGCGTGACGGCCGCCGCCCTCGCCGGCGCCTCTCAGCGCCTCCTCGATGGCGTAGGACAGGCGCAGAAGTCAACCTCGGCCCCCATCCTCCTCGATCCGGAGCTGGCGCTGCTGCCGGGTATTGAGCAGCTCGACGGTGAACGAATGACCCTGGCGCCGACGGCGCTGTGGGATGCCTGGCAAAGCCAGGAGTCGCAGGTCGAACTCGGTGACGAGGAAGTGCGCCTCATAGATCGCCTCACAATCGGGGCTTCCGCCAGCGGGACAGATGCACAGGCCCCTTCCGCGCCATCAGACCGGGCCGCCGCCCCCGCGGAGACCGCGCAGGAGCAACCCGCCGCGGCGTCTCCGGCGACGACGGCCGACGCGTCGGCAACGCACATTTTGCTGGGAACCCGGGCTCTACCCCTGCGCGGATCACGCATAGAGCTCGGCGAGGGCTTTGATCTGCGCTTCGCCGAGGGGCACTGGAACCTGCACGGGAGCGGCGCCCTGATAAACGGAATCCCCGCAAGCCCGGTGCAGCCCCTCGCCCTCGGCGACACGCTGTCCCTGGGTACCGCAGGCCACGGACGGCTCATCGAGGTCGTTGACTAATGGCCCGGCGACATAAGCGTCGCTTCACCACCTTCAACCTGTCGTTTCTGGACATCATGTCCTGCGGCTTCGGCGCGGTGGTGCTCGTGTTCCTCATCATCGATCACTCGATTGAAGTGCAGTCCCGCGATCTGAACGTCGATCTGCTTTCCGAGGTCAATATGCTCGAAGAGGACATCCGCGTCGGCCAGGAAAACATGGTGGTCCTGCGCAATACACTCGATGAGGTCGATCTTGAAATCGTCACCGCCGAGGGCCGCGCCACCCGCGTGATCGACGAAATCGAGGAGTACGAGGCGCTGATTGCGTCGCTGATCCCGGAAGACGTCAGCGAAGACGAGGCTGTGGAACAGCTCAAAGCCGAACTTCAAACCCTCGAGGACGAAGTCAAAAAGCTTCGCGAGGCGGCGGAAGAGCAGAGCGGCAAGAGTGCGCGGAGCTTCGTCGGGGACGGCAACCGCCAGTACCTCACGGGGCTGAATCTCGGCGGCAAGAACATCGCGATCATGCTCGATGTGTCGGCGAGCATGCTCGCCGACAAACTGGTCAACATCATCCGCCTGCGTAACATGGACGAGGATCTGCAGCGCAACGCCGAAAAGTGGACCCGGGCCGTGAACACGATTGACTGGCTCACGGCACAGCTCCCCATCGGCAGCGATTACCAGGTCATTCTGTTCAACACCGATGCGCGCGCCGCTCTCACCGAGACCGATGGCAAATGGCTGGAGGTGGCCAACCAGGCCCAGCTCGAGGCCATTTCCGAGGAACTGCGGCGCGTCGTCCCGGCCGGCGGAACGAGCCTGGAGAACGCCTTCACCTATCTGCAGACACTCTCCCCCGTACCGGACAACATATTCCTGATCACCGACGGCCTCCCGACCCAGGGGGCGGCGCCACCGCGCGGCACCACCGTCAGCGGAAACGCGCGCCAGCGGCTGTACCGGCAGGCGGTGCGTCAGCTTCCGGCGAACGTTCCGGTGAATATCATCCTCGCCCCGATGGAGGGCGACCCCCTCGCCGCCTCGGAATTCTGGCAGCTTGCGCAAAACACGCGCGGCTCCTTTATGAGCCCGGCGAGCGACTGGCCGTGAGCGGGAGGATCTGAGCTATGCCACGCAAACGCCGCGAGATGGCCGAAACCACGCTCTCTTTCCTGGACGTGATCTGCTGCGGCTTCGGTGCCGTGATCCTGCTGCTGATGATCACCAAGACCGTCGAGCCGCAGATCATTGAGGCGTCGACAACGAATCTTGAGGGGCTCGTCGCTGACCTCCAGGAGCAGCTTTTTGAAATCCGCGGCGATACACGCGTCCTCAATCGTGACCTCAATGCCCGGAAGGAGCAGCTTTCCGAGTACAAGGAGCGCATCGCCATCCTGCGCGGGCAGCTGGCCAGCGCGCGCTCGCGTTACGACAGCCTGCAGGTGGAGACCAACACGAACTCCGTGATCACGGAACAGCTTGCCATCGCGAAGCAGTCCCTCACCGACGAAATGCGGCGCCTCCTGGACGGGCTTGAGGTCAACAGCAATCTTATTGGCGGTATTCCCGTCGATAGCGAGTACATCATCTTCGTGATCGACACCTCGGGCTCGATGTTCTCCTACGCCTGGGAGCGCATGATGCGCGAGATCGAGTCGACGCTGAACATCTATCCCAACGTGAAGGGCATTCAGATCATGAATGACATGGGGAACTACATGTTCAGTCGCTACCGCGGCCAGTGGATCCCGGATACCCAGGGCCGCCGGCGGGTGCTCATGCAGAATCTGCGCAACTGGAACGTGTTCAGTAACTCATCGCCGGTGGAGGGCATCACGGCGGCGATTCGAACTTTTTACGACCCGAATAAAAAGATTAGTATCTATGTGTTCGGCGACGAATTTACGGGCGATTCCATAGCCCAGGTTGTCAACACCGTGGATCAGATCAACCGCGAAGCCAGCGACGGACAGCGGCGGGTTCGCATCCACGCTGTCGGCTTCCCCGTACAATTTATTCGGGCCGCGCGACTGCAGACGACCGGTATCCGCTTCGCGGCGCTGATGCGCGAACTGACCTACCGGAATGCGGGTACCTTTGTGGGACTGAACGACTTCAGACCCTGAGCAACGCTGAAATCGCGGCAATCCCGGCAGATCGACCGGAGTTCGGGATAAATTGAGCGACGCTTGACGGTAAAGTAGTCCGGTAGGCCTGGCTGAGGGCGGGACAACAGAGAGCGAGGACAAGACACAGGCTGGACAAAAACCGCGCGAGGCGCCGGTCGCGGCGAACTTAGCGCAAAGCCAGTGCTCCAACAATAGAGAGGCTGAGACTGAGGCTGATACAGAGGCAGAGGCGGAATAGAGAAGCTGAGAAAGAAGCCAGGGGGCCCACGTGGTCTACGCCGTTACCGTGCGCCGGGGATAGGACCCAGGAAGCCGGTTGCGGATATAGGGGTCGGGTTCGGCATGCGGGATAGACGCCCGGGCCGTTGCCAGGATCCCATGCACGCTAGCGGTGTCAGGCCGGGTCGTGGGCGTACCAGGCGAGGCGTGAGGCGAGGCGACAGCAAAGAAACAGCCGGGGGCCGACAAAAAAGCCCGGACAGCATAAGTCGATGACCGCGAGCCGTGTTGGCTTCGAAGGATCAACGACGAGAGCAGGTAAAACACGTGATGACACAGATCCAGGCAGGGACCGCACTCAGTATCGACAGTCGTTGCAACCCGGACTTTCGTTGCAACCCGGACTTTCGTTGCAAACCGGACTTGGGCCGGGCTGACGAACGCGACGTGGTGCGCCGTGCCTGGAGTGGCTCCTCGTCCTTTCCATGGGCTTCACAACGCCTGGCCCGAAATACCGCGCTCATCGGTATCTGTGCCCTCATCCTCGCGGGCTGCTCGACCAAAGAGGTGACCGTCCAGGGGACGTTCCCAGCACCGCTGATCGAACCGCTGCCGCTCACGATCGGCGTCTGGTACGAGCCGGAGTTTGCCAACCACGAATTTTTCGATGAGGCCAAGGGGCGCGCTGAGTCCACCTGGATCGTTAAGACAGGCGAGGCCCAGGTGGAAATGTGGTCCCAGCTATTCAATCGCATGTTCGCGACCATCCGGCCCCTCGACGCGCGGCCTGCGCCCGAACTCATGAACCCCGCGGTGGATGCGGTACTCATTCCCAGGGTTGATGAGCTGCAGTACGCCATCCCCGCCCACACCAATATCAAGGTGTATGAGATCTGGATGCGTTATGCCTTCGAACTGGTCACTACCACGGGCGAACCCATCGCCGAATGGACCATGACGGCGTACGGCAAGACCCCCACGGCTTTCCTGCAGAGCGACGAAGAAGCGGTACGCCTCGCCGGTGTCGTGGCCCTTCGGGATGCCGGCGCACATTTCATCACCAGCTTTCACAAGGTTCCTGAGGTAGCCGATTGGCTCAAGGGTGTGCAGCAGCCTCAAACCGCGCAAAGCGAGGGAGTTTTCTAATGGCTTTCTTTCGCACGACAACCTGCCTGGCGATGGCGGCGGCCCTCAGCGGCTGCGTCACGTCCACGGTAGACGAGATGGTCTTCAACGAACCCACGGAGGGGATCGGCGATGCGTCCGTCGTGATCCTGGGCCGACGCCACGCCAGTGATTACGAAACAGAGTTCGACTTCATCGAATGCGTTGCCGATCACATCGTGGCGCGCGACTCGAGCATCGAGATCATCGACGAACTCGACTTCATCAACAGCATGTATCCCTGGTTTGAGCCACGGACGGCCCCGCTGCGTCCCATCGACATCGACAGGCTGATGGAACAGGAGCCCGTCGCCGAGCAGATTGCCGCGATGAAGCTTGAGTACATGATCTGGGTCGACGGCAATACGGTGCAGACCAACTCTGCGGGCTCCATGACCTGCGGCGTCGGCCCCGGCGGCGCCGGCTGCTTCGGTTTCGGCACCTGGGGCAACGCCTCGGATTACGAAGCCACGGTATGGGACTTCACGGACCGGGCCGAAGTCGGGCGCCTGAATACCCAGACCTCCGGCCAGTCCTATATGCCGGCCGTGGTAGTGCCCATTCCGATCATCGCTCCGGTGCAGGGCACCGCCTGCGACGGCCTCGGTGATCAGCTGCTCGAGTTCCTCTCTGGGGAGTACTGAATCATGATCGCGAGCCAAGTCACTTTGCTACGCTGCGTGGGCCTCGCCGTCGCTGCGAGCGTGGTCGCCTCAACGCTGAGCAGCTGCGCGGTAAATCCCGCCACCGGGGCACCGACGGTGGTCCTTTCTACCAAGTCCGGTGAGCGTGAAACCGGCCAGGAGATGTACGACAAGTTCATTGCCGACGGCGCCGCCTACGACGATCCGGAGCTTCAGGCCTACGTCAATAAGATCGGTCAGCGCCTCGCCGCGGTCAGCGATATGCCGGACCTCGAATTTACCTTCACGGTGCTCGATGCGCCGGAGATCAACGCCTTCGCCACCCCCGGAGGCTTTATCTACGTCAACCGCGGTCTCCTCGCCTATCTCAATTCCGAGGCGGAGCTCGCCGGCGTGATCGGGCACGAGATCGCTCACGTCACGGCGCGCCATCATGCGCGGCGCAAGACCGCCGGCGTGACCGGAAAGGTCCTGTCGACGACGGCCTACGTGCTGACCGGGAGCGGTGCGCTGTATGAGGCCTCGGAGATGTACGGCGCGGAGCTGATCAGCGGCTACGGGCGGGACATGGAGCTGGAGGCGGACGGCTTCGGCGCCGAGTACATGTACCGCGCCGGCTATGAACCCGAGGCTCTCCTGGACGTCATCGGCGTGCTCAAGAACCAGGAGCAGTTCATGCGCCTCAAAGCGCGCGAAGCGGGCCGAAGCGGCACCACCTATCACGGGCTCTACGCAACTCACCCGCGCAACGACAAGCGCCTGCAGACTGTCATTCGGGCCGCGAATGAGCTTGATGACGGCACCTATATTGAAAGTCCGGAACTCCCCGGCGAGTTTCGTCAGGTCACCGATGGCGTGGTCTGGGGAGAGAGCGTGGGCGGCCAGCGCGCCGACGACCGCTACTATCACAACAAGCTAGGTTTCACCTTTGAGCAGCCCGAGGGTTGGGCCGTCACTCCGAGCGCGAGTTCGGTGGTCGCGTCGTCTCCGGACGGATCCCGCAGCCTGACGATCACACTCCGACGCAAGGATGCGAACGCCACGCCCCAGGCGGTACTGGAGGATCTTGCCACCGGCAATATCAGCGGCGGCGAGCAGCTGCAGCAGGCCGGGCTTGACGGCTACACAGCTGTCGCGTCCGCCAGCGGGACGAGCAAGCGCCTGGCCGCGATCTATCTCGGGAACCTCACCTATCTCTTTGAAGGCGAAGCCAGCGACTTCGCCGCCGGCGATCCGCAGCTCAAGGCGATGATCGAGAGCTTCCGCGAGATGCATCCGAAGGAGAAGACCAACTCGAACGGCCGCTATGTGCGCTATATCCAGGTCCCCCGGGGAGCGGACGTGGAATCCCTGGCATCGAGCGTTCGCATCGACGACGCCGAGGGCTATCTGCGCCTGATCAACGACTTTTATCCGCGCGGGGAGCCGCGCACAGGCGACTGGATGAAAGTTATTCAGTAACCCGTGCCGTCGACGGGCTGGAAGCTGGGGTCTGGAAGCGAAGGTCTTGAAGCTAAGGCTAGGTCGGACCTGAAACCTCTGACGGGGGCTCGGGTCGCTGCTCCTGCACCAGCACCCAGGGTTGCGCAACCACCGCCCAAAGCTCGGCGTCGGCGCTGAGCCAGGTCCGGGCCTGGTCATCGGAGACCGGCGCGACCGCACCCGCTGCGATCCATGCCTCGAAGCTCGCCGTGTCGTCCCTCGCCAGGGCGAGGGCGACGCCCACTAAATCCAGGTCCCCAGCCACGAGAACCAGTTTGCCGGCCGCAAAGTAGCGTTGCAGCTCACTGAACGCGATACGCGCGGTCTGGGCGTGGAAGTCGGAGCGAAGGCGGTCCGGGTCAGCGTCCCCGCTATCCGAGTGTGCCGTTGAGTCGGCTCCTTCCGCGCCATGCGCGCCATGCATCATTGACCGCGCACCGCGTTTGTTCAGCCGTAGCGCTTGTCAGCCACGAAAGGATTGCTCTGGCGTTCCTGCCCGAAGGTGGATGTCGGACCGTGACCGGGAATGAAGGTGATGTCGTCGCCGAGCGGAAAAAGCGTTTCGCGGATGCTCGCAATCAGGTCGTCGTGGTTACCCATGGGAAAATCGGTGCGCCCGATGGAGCCCTGGAAGATCACATCGCCAACCCAGGCCAGGCGCTGGGTATCGTGCAGGAACACCACGTGACCGGGCGTATGTCCGGGGCAGTGAAAAACCCTTAGGGTCTGAGCCCCGACCTGAACCTCATCCCCGCTCTCAAGCCAGCGGTCCGGCTCAAAGGGATCGGCGTGAGGGAAATTCGCCATGCGGCACCATTCCGGCAGCTTATCGATCCAGAACCGATCGCTCTCGTGAGGCCCCTCGATGGGTACCTCAAGTTGCTGCCGCAGCACGTCCGAAGCGGCGCAGTGATCCATGTGACCGTGCGTAAGCAGGATTTTTTCCACGCGGCCGCCGAGCTTCTCCACCGCGGCCAATACGCGCTCCGTATCACCGCCGGGATCGACAATCGCGGCCTTTCCGGTCTCCTGGCACAGGAGCACGGAGCAGTTTTGCTGATAGGCCGTAACGGGCACGACCGCTACCCGGATCGTCATGCCTGTTGAGCCTGTGCTCCGGCGAGGCTGACTGGACTGTCCGGGTCGGTATCTTCCGGATGGGCGTCCGCTTTGGGGTTGAAGTACACATCGGGATCGAACTGACCCTCGGACTTGCTCACCACCACCGACGCCGTCGCATCACCGGTGACATTCACCGCCGTGCGCACCATATCCAGGAGGCGATCCACGCCAATGATCAGGGCGATACCCTCAACCGGAAGCCCCGCCTGATTGAGCACCATGGCAAGGGTAATGAGTCCCACTCCGGGCACGGCTGCCGTACCCACGGAGGCCAGCGTGGCCGTGAGGATCACGGTGAGATAGGCGCCCATGCTGAGGTCCACACCGTAGACCTGGGCAATGAATACCGTGGCCACACCTTGCATGATCGCCGTGCCATCCATGTTGATCGTGGCGCCCAGCGGTACGGTAAACCCGGCGACGCTACAGTCGACGCCGAGCTTCTTTTCCACCGTACGCAGGGTGATCGGCAGCGTAGCGCCGGAGGACGCCGTGGAGAAAGCGAAAGCCCACACAGAGCGCATCTTGCGCCACATTACCTGCGGCGGGAGGCCGCCGAGGCCGCGCAGCAGGATGCTGTAGGTAACGATACCGTGGAGGAGCAGTACGCCAAGCACAGTGAGGAAGTACGCCGCCAGGTCGAGAATGGCGCCCAGGCCCATATCGGCAAAGAGCCTGGCGAGCAGCGCAAACACGCCATAGGGCGCGAGCTGCATGAGTACGCCGACCATTTTCATGACAACGGCTTCAAGATCCGAGAAGAAAGCGCCCATGCGCTGCCCGGCTTCACCAGCCCGGGACAGCGCGTAGCCGAACAACAGCGCGAATACGATGATCTGAAGCATCTCGCCGTCGGCCATCGCCTTGATCGGGTTTGCCGGGAAGATGTTGACCAGCACTTCCTTGAGCGGTGGCGGTTCCTTGGCGACAAAGTCGACCGTGGTGGACACGTCGACCCCGCTGCCGGGCCCGATAAACACGGCGATGACCAGGGCTGAGGTTACGGCAATGGCGGTCGTGCCCAGGTAGAAAAGCAGCGTCTTCGCGGCAATGGGCCCCATGCGCGCACTGTCGCCCAGAGACGTGGAGCCGCAAACCAGGGACACGAATACCAGCGGAACGACCAGGAGCTTAAGCGACGCGACAAAAATCCGGCCGACGACGTCGAATACGCCGTTCACCAGACCATTCTCGATCAGATTGCGCAGCCCCGGCTCCAGGGTCGAGCCATGGCCGATGAGATTCAGCAGCGAGCCGAGCAGAATGCCGCCCAGCATGCCGATAAGGATGCGGTTGGTGAGACTCACGGCGTTTCGTCCTCCTCGCAGAGTCCGTCGACATAGGCGAGCGTCGTGTCGTCGGCGCAGGCGTTGCATGCGGAGGCATGCGTTTCCCGCCGTCCTCCATCGTGCTCTGCGCAGACCGGGGCGTAGATCGTTGTGCAGACCTGCGGTCGAGGTTCACTGCACGTGGTAGAGCCGCCGTCCGCGATAGCCCCCTCCGGGGGAGCGGCGCAGGCTCCAGCGAGAAGCACGCCCAGCACGGCGGGCGCCCTGGCGGCACTTAAACGGGATGCAGACGCCGCTAAAGCGCTGAATCGTAAGGGAAAAGACATGGGGAACCCTAAAACATCTAAGAGCGCAAGGGTAGCACCAAAGTTCCCGCCAATCATCCGGCGACGGGGGCAAGGGCCCCCGTCGTTATTACTTTAGGATGTAAAGCGGCCCGCCTGATAATCGCGAATGGCCTGTTCTATTTCCTCTTCGGTGTTCATCACGAAGGGGCCGTAATGCACGACCGGCTCGCGCAGGGGCCGGCCCCGGAGAACCAACAGTCCAGCAGCGGTGTCGCCGGCCTCCAGTTCCAGCGCAGTTCCAGGACCGAAGATCAGGAGCCGGCCAGCATCGAACTGCTGCCCGCGCGCCATAAGAGTCCCGTCGTAGATGAGCGCCATTACGGACTCGTCCTCCCCGGTCGCAAGCGTCGTTGTCGTACCGGCCGCGAGACGCAGATCCGCCAGCGCGGCCTGAGGCGCGAGTTCCACGAGCGGGCCCGTGATATCCAACTCACCTACGCGCCAGGTGCCCGACACAGCCGTGATATCGACGCCTCCCCCTTCTCCGCGGGCCAGTTCCTCCAGGGGCAGGTCGCGATAGCGCGGTGCGTCCATCTTTTCGGCGGCGGGGAGGTTGAACCACAGCTGGAAACCGTGCAGTCCCTCCGAGTCCTGGGTCGGCATCTCGCTGTGTACGATGCCGCGCCCCGCGCTCATGTACTGAGCGCCCCCGGAGCGGATTTCGCCGCGATTTCCCTCGCTGTCTTCGTGAATGATTCCGCCGTGCTTCATGTAAGTAAGCGTTTGCATACCACGGTGCGGATGCGGCGGGAAACCGGCCTCGAAGTCTTCGCGGTGATCGGAACGAAGCTCGTCAATCATGAGCACCGGGTCCATGCCCGCGTGGCTAAAGCCGGCAACGCGCTGAATGGCGACGCCGGCTCCGTCCATGCTCGGCTGCGCCTTGATCACTTCCTGTACCTGTCGATTCATGCTGACCTCCTAAAATTTGAGGAGGTCATCCTAATACCTGTTAATTCGGATAAAAATCGCCTATTTTCCGGTATACCTTTCGAATATTTAGGATATTAATCATGAATCGGAGCACATTGGAGCAGTGGCGTATGTTCCAGGCGGTCATCGAGCACGGAGGCTTTGCCCAGGCGGCCCAGGCGATCCACAAGAGCCAGTCGAGCATCAATCATGCGGTGCACAAGCTTCAGGATCAGCTCGATCTGCCCCTCCTGGAGGTTGTGGGTCGCAAAGCTCAGCTCACGGACGCGGGAAAACTGATGCTGCGCCGCTCGCTCCAGCTTGTGGAGCAGGCGGAGCAGCTTGAGACCATCGCCCGTAGTCTCGCCGATGGAGTCGAGGCCGAACTGCGCATCGCGGTGGACGAAATCTACCCGCACCACTGCCTTGCCGATGCGCTGGCGCTCCTCAGCGGAGAGTACCCCCAAACCCGTCTTGAGCTAATCGAGACCGTACTTTCAGGAGGGCCCGAACGCCTGCTGCGCGGCGATGTCGACCTGCTCATTGCGGCCCAGGTCCCGGCGGGATTTCTCGGTGAACCCATGATTGATGTCGAATTCGTTGCCGTGGCCCACCCGGAGCATCGACTGCAGCGCATGGGTCGGCCCCTGACCTTGCAGGATCTGGCGCCCCAGCGGCAGATCGTGGTGCGCGATTCAGCCACGGAACAGCGAGTCGACTCCGGCTGGCTGGGCGCCGAGCAGCGCTGGACCGTCAGCCACGTCGCCACCTCCATCGCCATGATCACGCGCGGTATGGGCTTTGCGTGGCTGCCACGAACACGCATCCAAAACGAGCTCGCGGCGGGTGTGCTGCGCGAGTTACCGCTGGAGCGGGGATCTCGGCGACGCGTGTCGCTGTATCTCACGTTCGCGGACCCGGACAAGGCGGGACCCGCCGCCTGCCGGCTCGGCGAACTCCTCCAGGAGCAGCTCGAGCTCCAACACCGTTCAATATAATTGAAAGATATTGTCTAATTAATCTAATTTTTTTCGTCTTTATTGAATAATACGCTGTCGGCATATCCAGTTTCATACGGAGAAGCACCATGGGACTTCTGGTCGACGGACAATGGCGGGATCGCTGGTACGACACGAGCGCATCCGGAGGACGCTTCGTCCGCGAGGACGCGCAGTTTCGCAACTGGCTCGGAGACGCGAACGGTCCCTTCGAGGCGGAATCGGGCCGCTATCATCTTTACGTGTCTCTGGCCTGCCCCTGGGCCCATCGGACTCTCATCGTAAGAGCCCTGAAGGGTCTGGAAGACCACCTTAGGGTCTCGGTCGTCAGCCCCATCATGCTCGAGCATGGCTGGACCTTTGTCCGCGACGAGGGAAGCACGGGAGACGCGCTCTACGATTCCCGGTTCATGCACGAGATCTATACCCGCGCCAGCTCGAACTACAGTGGCCGCGTTACAGTGCCGGTACTCTGGGACACCAGGACGCAGAGCATCGTCAGCAACGAGTCGTCAGAGATCATCCGCATGCTCAGCGCCTTCGACGATATCACCGGCAATCGGATGGATCTCTACCCCGAGGCCCTGCGCGGCGACATCGATCATTGGAACGCACGCATCTACCCGGCCATCAATAACGGCGTGTATCGCGCGGGGTTTGCGACCAGCCAGGACGCCTATGAAGAAGCCTATAGCGAGCTGTTCAACGAGCTCGATCGGCTGGAAAGTCATCTTCAGCAGCAGCGCTACCTTGCCGGTGATGCGCTGACGGAAGCCGATATACGCCTGTTTACCACGTTGATCCGTTTCGACGCCGTGTACCACGGGCATTTCAAGTGCAATCGCCAGCGCATCGAGGATTTTCCGGCGCTGCGCGCCTACGTGCGCGACATTTTTCAGATACCCGGCGTAGCCGAGACGGTGGACTTCGGCCACATCAAAACCCACTACTACGCCTCTCACGGCACTATCAACCCCACCCGCATAGTGCCCGCAGGACCAGCCATAGACTACCGCTCGCCCCATGGACGCAGCGGGCTGCAGAAAGCGGCCGCCTGAAAACAGGCCCGGGTGTCTAGGCGCGCCCGGTCACTCTCGACCAGCGCTTCGCCAATTCTCGGCCGGCTTTCAGTCGTCGCCTAATTCTCGGGGAAAACGATGGTCCTGAAGGCTGGCGATGCCCTCAGTGATGTCACTCCATTGGTCGATGTCGATGGAAAAGCGCAGGTAACCGGCCGTGGGGAGATTGTCCAGCGCGACCCGTCCAACGAGCTGGTTGCAGAGTTCCGTCAGCGCTGGATTGTGGCCGACGATGAACAGGCTCTCCGGATTTACAGCGAGATCCTGGATCCACCCGAGAAGCTCCTGCCAGTCGAAGGTGTAGAGCGACTCGTCGGTAATGTGCTCCTGCAGACTCAGTGCCGGCCAGCCAGCGCAGAGGCCTTCCAGCGTGAGCTGAGCCCGCCGTGCAGAGCTGGCATGAATCGGCATCGGCCGCAGGAGCTCCGCGAGAGCGCGTCCCATACGCGGCGCGTCACGCTTACCGCGGGCGTTGAGTTCCCGTTCGTGATCGTCAATGCCGGCCGCGGCCCAGCTCGACTTTGCATGGCGCAGGAGGTGCAGCGTTTTCATCGGCGTTATGTCCTGGTTCTTCCCCTTGGTCGATCCTTTGGTTCTCCCGGCGGTTTTCTCCCGGGCTAGCGCCCTGGCGATCCCGACACAAGGGGCTGTGGGTATACGCGAACCCGGCGTTCAGCGGACTAAACGTTCGAGGAGCAGGGATGCGGCGATGTCTTCATCCATGGCGTCGGCCCCCGAACGCCACCCCCGTAGCTCCGAGGATTTTCTGTCGGCGCCACGACGGTCACCCGCCGCCGGAATGATCGTCACGACGCTCGCCCTTCGTAGAACCGTGCCCCAGGCGTTGACTGCGAGGCCGGGTCGCCTTGTGGCCGCAGCTTGCCGTCCGGGTACTTTTCCGAGGTCGTGTCGATGCGGGTGAGATTGGAGCCCGCATCGAAATTCAGGAACCCGCCGGGGAAGACGTGGTCTGAGTAAGGGTCGCTAGTCGTAAATCCGGCCTGCAGCCGCCCATGCTCAAGCGAGTGAGAGGCAGGGCCCGTGACGGCCGTGAGCGCCCCGCCCGGCGCTAGCAGGACGAGGGAACTGGCCCGCGCGCCATGACCGTTTCGCAACGGCGGATAGCGACGCGAGCAGTCCGGCCATCGCAGCGATACGTTGGTCTCACGCTGTCGTCGCCTCGAGCGACGGCGACCGGGACCCGGGCCGAATTGTTTACATGGACCGATCTTCATACACAGACCGTACCTAACTACCATGCAGAGACGAACATTTATTCAGGGTATCACCGGCGCATTGCTGAGCGTGCCGCTGTGGTTTTCGGCGAATCGATCCGATGCCGGTGATGGACGAGGAAACAAAACGCAGATGCTGGAAGATATCCAGGGCAACTGGCGGAATCTGCTGCCCGAGGGCTACGAAACCGTCAGCGTGGACGACAAAGTCGATCTGACGGCGGACGAATGGCGCGAGCGTCTCGACGACCGTCTTGCCTTCGATGTTCTTCGGCGGGAGGCCACCGAGCGTGCCGGCACCAGCAAATTGAATTACGAGAAGCGAGACGGTGTGTTTCTCTGCGCGGGATGCGACGCGCCCCTGTTCACCTCACGGATGAAGTACGAAAGCGGCACCGGCTGGCCGAGCTTCTTCGCCACCGTTCCCGGTGCCTTCGAGACCAAGCGCGATTTCCTGCTCATGGTTCCGCGCACGGAGTACCACTGTGCCCGCTGCGGTGGGCACCATGGTCATGTGTTCAGTGACGGCCCTGCACCGACGGGGAAACGTTGGTGCAACAACGGCGTCGCCTTGCGCTTCCTTCCTCGCGACTCGGCCTGAACCGCTCAATAGATCGGTCGCTTGAGGCCCCGGTTCTCGTAGTCATCGCGGATCATGAGCCAGCGGAAGTGCAGCTGTTCCCGCGCATCGCTGCTCAAGGTCTCAGCGAGCTGCGTATCGGAAGTAGCCGCCGCGAGTTCCGCATTTTCGTAGATGAAGCACAGAGCGCCGTCCGGCAGAACCGCGCACTGCTGGTCGTAGTTGGCGCAGGCAGCCCGGGCGCCGGCGAAGTCGCCTTTGGCGACCAGTACGGTCACTACCGCGGCGTAGTCGCGGCACTCGCTGGCGCCATCGCCAAAGATGAAGCCGTCGATCCCACCGCCCTGGGCCTCACGGGCTGACGCGAGCGCTGCGTCATAATCGCCCTGCTCCGCGAAGTAGTAGATGTTGTAATCACTTCGCATAGCGCAGCCGCAGAGCACCAGCAGCGCGCCGCCAGCGATCAACAGTCGGGGCAACCCGCCGGGATTTCCCAAACCACTCGACGTCCACGTGGACCGGATCTTCAAAGCCGCCTTAAAACAGTTGCTCAAAACGCTGGGCATGCTCACGGTTCCTTTTCCTTCGGTGGTGATCAGTATAGCGGTGACGCTGCCACGGCAAAGAGAGTCGCCACGCGCAGCGGCCGCCCCCGGTTTTCGCCTCGGTCAGCTCGGTGGCTGCCAAAGCTCTACCTTGCGCCCGTCCGGGTCCATTAGCCAGGCGAAGTTTCCATAGTCGGTGTTTTCGGCGGGCTGCACGGGCTCCTCCCCCGCTGCCAGGGCCCGAGCCATGACGGCCTCCAGATCGTCCACGATGAGGTTGAGCATGAACGGCAGGGTCGACGGCTTGAAGTAGTCGGCCGCAGCGGCGAAGGGTGCAAAGACCGTACGCGCGCCCTCGGGAAAGCGCGCGGCGCTGTGGGCGTGGAGGAAATCGAAACCACCGTAGTCGTTGATACGCATGCCCAGTACCCGGTGGTACCACTCAGCCGTTGCGGCCGGATCTTCGCTGGCCATAAACAGACCACCCACACCCAGAACCTGTCCGGCGCTTTCCGGTTCTTTACCGGCCGGCGCCTGCTTGCTCGCTTCGTTGTCGCTGTCCATCGCCCCGCTCCCTTGATCCGTGTCTGGCAAGCCTAGCTGCTTTCTTCCGCGAAGGCAGCTTTGCGTAGGCCGATAACGCACTGCCACTGACCGAAGTGCACTGAAACCGTGCGACGGCTTGCCTCACGGACTGTGCCGACAGGCTTTCGATCCCGCCCTGGCCGGGCATCGCGCTTCCCGGCATCCAGACCTTAGTCGAAGTTTCCGATATGTGGCGCGTGCTTTGCGTTATCGCTTTCAGGCGCAGGGAACGCGCCGTTTCCCCACATAAGCAAAAGCACGGGAAGAAGACGCCGAAGCGTGAACGCAGCGGCGCCGCAGAGTGAATCGCAATGCTTATGGGGGGAATCGGATGGCGAGTCGTGGCGGAAGACAAATCATAGGCCTTGCAGTGGCCGGCGCACTACTGGGAACGGGCAGCTTGCTTGGCGGCTGTGCAGCTCAGCTGCCGTGCATGCACTACGAGGCGCAGACGTTCACGCGCACGATCAGCATGCGCGGCTACGGAACGCTCCAGTACGATGAAGAACGACTGGTGTGCACGGAGCGCGCAACCGGTACGGAGGCCGGGATTTTCGGGCCTTGAACGGCTCCCGGCCGTGAACGTCGTCCGGGATGCTGACGCCACTGGCGGGAGCACTACCCGACCAAAGACGCCGCGTTCGGGGTTTTGCGACCTTGCAGCGATTGTTAGAGTGATTGTGACGGTGAAGTTACTGCTCTGCGAGTTTTCGCGAAGCCGGGTGAAGCGGGACTTAGCCGCCGGAGACGTCAACGGAAAAGGAGCCTGAAATGCTGAAGGATTCACCCGACCCACTGACTTCCTCACCTTCCCTGGAGCTTTACTTCTCGGAGCAGCTCCAGGAGCACGGGCAGAACCTTCGCCCGCCACCGGCCGACGACACCGTCTGGTACCTCAGTCATATGCTCGCGCGCTTCGGCCGCAGCGAGAGGCTGTTCTCCTACGATGACGGGCGCTTTGATCTGCGTCCCCTCGCCCTGCTCTATGGCGACGCCATGGAAGCGAATTCCGATCACCAGCGCTGTCTCTTCCTGCAGCAGCTCGGCGACATGGCGCTCTTTCTCGGCGCGCTGTTTCCCGAGCGCTTTACCCAGCGCGGCATCCAGCAGGACTACGTGGTCGGCATGGGCGGTGGTGCTTACGACTATCTTGCCGAGAACGCGCGTCGCAACCGCCATATTTTTCAGGAGCTGGCGAGCGCCTTTGGGAAGATTCTCGAACTCATCGCGGCCGCCTGCTCGCGCGACGTGGCGAGCAATGACGAAACCATCCTAGCGCTCTACCAGCGCTGGACACAGAGCCGGGATCCGCTTATTGCGCGCCAGCTTCAGGCTCTGGGCATTACGCTGCCGGACTCCCAGGCGACCCACTGAGGCCGGCGTAGACACGCTGTTGGCCGCCGCCGTTTTCTAAGACGCTCGCCTACGCCCGCGGCGAGCGTCGCGAAGCATTACGCGGGCCGCATTGCGACCGGGAATTCCCGACACGCCGCCCCCCGGATGGGCGCCCGACCCGCACAAGTAGAGTCCGTCGAGCGGCATACGATGATCGGCGTAGCCGCCCACGGGACGAAGCGCGAATATCTGATTGAGACTCAGCTTGCCGTGAAAGATATCGCCACCGAGCATGTTCAGGTCGCGCTCGATATCGAGCGGTGAATTCACCTGCCGTGCGACGATCGCGCTCTTCAGGTTTGGGGCGTAGTCGGCGACTGCGTCCACAATGTGCTCTGCGATGTGATCGCGTTCGTCGTCCCAGGATTTTCCGTCGGGCAAATCGCGACGAAAATGCTGACAAAACAAACTCATGACGTGACAGCCCGGCGGTGCGAGGCTGTCGTCCAGAAGCGTGGGAATACACATCGACACAATCGGTTTGCTCGCCCACCCCTGCCTGAGGGCATCTTTGTGCGCGTTGTCGATATAGGCGAGCGACGGGCAGATATCGATCGTGTTTTGCATCGCGAGCAGGCCGCGCTCGTCGTGGTCTACGGTTTCAAAGCGCGGCAGCTCGCTCAGGGCAAGATTCATGCGAAAGGTGGCGGACTCGCTGCGATATGTGGCGAGGCGGCGGCGGAAGGGCTCCGGCGCTGCAGCCGGATCGATAAGCGCTCCAAAGAGAACACGTGGGTGCACGTTGGCGGCGATGAGCGGAGCCTTCAGGCGTCGCCCGTCTTCCAGGATTACGCCGCTGACCCGGTCGCGCGCATGGCTCACCTCGGCCACCGGCGCCTCGGTCATGATGTCCACACCCATGGCTCGACAGGAACGGGCCATCGCCTCACTAATCGCCCCCATGCCGCCGCGCGCGTAGGCCCATGCGCCCGTGCGCCCATCCACTTCACCAAAGACGTGGTGCAGCAGTACGTAGGCGGTTCCCGGTGTGTAGGCACCGGCGAAGTTACCGATGATGCCTTCGAACCCGTACAGCCCCTTGATGGGATCGCTTTCAAACCAACGATCCAGCGCGTCGCCAATGGACATGGTCATGAGTTCAGCAAGTTCGAGCTGACGCTCCGGCGCCAGGCGCCGGAACGCGTTGGCCTTGGTTAGCAGGGTCCAGAGGTCTGCCCAGCCGCCACCGAAGTTTGGCGGAACATCCTGCGCAAGCTCGCGCACAAGATTCCCCATATCGTCGAGCATGGCTTCAAAATGCGGATAGGCCTCGGCGTCTGCTTTCGAGAAGCGGGCAATGGCGCGCTGCGCCTCGCCGGTATCCCGCGGCAGATACATGTGATCACCGGGAAGCAGGGCCAGGGAACCGCCGGGGCGCTGCAGCAACTCGAGACCGTGATGCGCAAGGGCCAGGTCTTCCATCACGGACCGGTCAAGCAGGCTCACCAGGTAGGAGTACACGGAGTTTCGGAAGCCGGGGTGGAACTCCTCGGTGAGCGCGGCCCCGCCGACAACGGAGCGCCGTTCGAGAACCGCCACCCGAAGGCCCGCGCGAGCGAGATAGCCCGCACAGGTCAATCCGTTATGACCCGCGCCAATGACGATAGCGTCGTAAGTACTCATGGGGAGTTCACCATGCCCGGCCACCGCACGGGATTAGCTCCGCAGCGCGCGTCGCGGTTGTCCTAGCGCACGCCGCTGAAGACGAACTTCTGCACGCGTCGACCCGTACCCACTTCGGAGGTGTACAGATTGCCCGCGCTGTCCACCACGACGCTGTGAAGCCAGATGAATTGCCCGGGATAACGCCCATTGCGACCGAGAGCGCCGAGCTCTTCATGCGTCTCGCTGTCGAGAATCCACACCTGGCCGTTCATCATGTCGGCAATGTAGAGAAACTTTCCGTCCGGCGAGAAGGCAACGTCCGAAACGGTACGCGTACCGCCGGTGCTCGCCGCGATGACAACATTTTTAACGAAGCTGGTACTGCCGTCTTCGTTGGTCTCGAAGATCTGCAGCCGGTTATTGCGCCGGTCGCATACGTAGATGCGCGCGTCGGGACCGCGCACCACGCAGTGCACGATATCGCCAAAGGCGCGAGACTCGGGATTGGCGCCGCCGTCCGCATTGCTCGAGGCCTGGCTTTGATCAAACGCACCCTCGCGGGTTTTGTCATCCGGGGATGCGGCGTAGGCACCCCAGAAGCGCGTGAATTCACCATCTTTGTTGAAGCCGATGATCCGCTTATTGATGTAGCCGTCGGCTACGAATGCCTCGCCGGTTTTCGGATCCGTTGCGATGTCTGCCGGATTGCCAAGCGTTGTGCGATCGAAGTTTCCCGCCGTTTCGTTGCGTCGTCCGAAGCTGCGCAGAAATTCGCCCTCGGGCGTGAAGTTCAGGACCACGTTATCGCCGTCGCCGTTACCCGCGACCCAGAGCGTACCGTCTTCGGCCACGTGCAGCCCATGTACCGTGACGGGCCACTGGTTGACGCCGTCGATGGTAGGCGCGTGGGCCGGGCCACCCCAGGCGGCCAGCACCGTTCCCTCGGGTGAGAACTGCATGATGTGAGGCGCGGGTCGGCAGCAGACGGCGATCGGCGGGTCCTGCGCCAGGCCAGTATCCGAGAAGCCCAGAGAGTTGGGTCGTTGCAGGATCCAGACGTTGTCATCAGCATCTAGCGCCAGGCCGGGCACCTGCCCGATCATGAGATCCGTGGGCATGGTCGGCCAGGCCGCATCCACCTCGAAGCGAGGGATGGGCCGGTCCGTGAACTGCTGCTCATGCACCCCGACCAGAGCCTCCGCGGCCAGCGCGTGCAGGGGAAAAAGGAATGCCAGGAAGAGCAGGCGCGGGAGCGACACGGCGTTATGGGGCATCGGGAAACTCGCGGTAAAGGGCGTTGGGGAAAGGCAGTGTAGAGGCTGGGAGCGAACGCGACCAGTGAGGCGATAATTCCTGGAGTGACGGCCAAAGAGCCACAATACCGTGCTCGAATCCGTGCGCTGCGGAATGCGCCTGTGGCGCTAAAGGTGCCCGGGCTCAGCCGATTGCTGCGAACCGAGGAATAGTTACGTTCTTTAATTACTCTGGGTCGCGCGGCTCCAACTCCGTGATGACACGTTCCACAAGGCGGACCCGGCCCGCCTTCACCAGCGCATCGCGCAATACATACTCAATCTGAGCGTTGACGCTGCGCAGTTCGTCGTCGGCCCAGCGCTGCATGGCAGCGAGGACATCTTCCTGGATTCGCAGCGGGTAGGCCTTCTTGGCCATCAGTACAGTGAGCCGGCATTCACCACCGGCTGGGTCTGCTGCTCGCTGCAGATCACCACCAGAAGATTGCTGATCATGCTCGCGCGTCGCTCATCGTCAAGTTCGATATCGTGGTCTTCCGTGAGGCGCGTCAGCGCATCGGACACCATGTCGACCGCTCCTTTTACGATCAGTCGGCGCGCGGAAAGGATTGCATTGGCCTGCTGCTTGCGAAGCATGGCCTGGGCGATCTCGGGCGCGTAGGCGAGATGACTGATCCGCGCTTCGATCACCTCCAGGCCCGCCTTTGCCAGACGTTCCTGCACCTCGTCCTTGAGTTTCTCCGCGACCCGGGCCGGCTCACCCCGCAGCGAGAGTTCGCCTTCTGCCGTGGACTCGTAGGGCAGCCTGTTTGCCAGATTACGAATCGCGGCCTCGCTCTGAATGGTGACGTAGCTTTCGTAGTCATCCACTTCGAAATAGGCCTCGGCCGAATCGACAACCTTCCATACGACCACGGCTCCGATTTCAATGGGATTGCCGCGCGCATCGTTCACCTTGAGCTGCCCGCTCTCGAAGTTCCGAACGCGCAGGGATACGGGCTTTCGAGGCCAATAGAGCGGGTTACACCAGCGCAATCCCGTGGCGTGCTCGGTGCCGACGTAGCGCCCGAACAGCTGCAGAATCTTCCCCTGGTTCGGTGCCACGATGAACAGACCGAACCAGCACACCAGAAGCAGAACGAACACCAGCGCCGCGACGATTTTCAGAGGTCCAGAGGCCGTATTGAGCCAGAACCCGGCGCTCACCTGGGCCGCGAGGAGGACAACGATCACCGCGTAACCGTTGAGGGTTTTGGCCTGGGTTTCAGTAATCACAATGACGTCTCCAGTTCATAAAGATATCATATTGATATCATTAAGACTGATTCTTGGCAAGTGTCTCGACGTGGATCCTCTCCCCTGCCCCATTCCCTGCGCGAGCACAAAGAGCAAGCAAAACGCTGGCGAATTCCGGCGTCCCGGTACTCCGGCAGAAGCGCGCCCGAACGGAGACGGGCATGCCGCTGCGCCTTCCGGTGAGAACATGACGCGTATACACTCGGACCAGCGGCGCGATTCCATCCGGACGTACAGCCGCAGTCTGTTCATCGTGCTCGCCTGACTGAGCGCATCAGGAAAACGACATTGTGAAGCCGCTAGTACCGTCAGTCGCCGAGCCGATTACGGATCGCGAAGGACGCTCTCGCGACGCGGTGTTCGACGAAATCTACCGCACGCACTTTCGCAAGCTCGTACTTCGACTGCAATCGCTGTTCGGAAGCGGGCCGCCGGAACCGGAAGACGTGGCGCAACGCGCCTTCGAGCAGATTGCCCGCAGAGATTCCATCGCTTCGATTAACGATATCGAAGCTTTTTTGTGGCGAACCGCCAAGAACGTCCGAATATCCGAACTGCGTTCGTCGATTGCGCGCGAAGCCCGGGGTGAGGCGTACACCGAACTGTTTTTCTCGAACGATGGTTACCAACTTTGCCCTGAGCGCGTCTTCCTCGCAAAAGTAGATATCGAGATCGCCGTGAAGGTTATTAAGCAGATGCCTCCGACAAGGCGTCGGGCCTATGCACTGGTTCGCCTGCAGGGACTGTCTCACCAGGACGCGGCAAGGGAACTCGGCATCTCGCGTCCGGCAGTCAGCAAACACGTCGCGCGCGCTACCGTTGAACTTCATCGCGCTCTGCGGGGCTCAAAGTGAAAACGCAGCCCGGTGGTTTTTCCGAGCCGTCGCCGGCGCTCCTTGAAGAAGCGCTCGAGTGGCGAGCGCGATTGGATGACGAGGAGATCTCGGACGCCGATCGTCGGGCATTCCACTCCTGGTTGAAGCGTGACCTCAAGCACGAATGGGCCTTCGATCATGCGGACCGTTTCTGGGACGCATCCGATCGACTCGGTGCAAGGCTGGGCGCGGAACAGCTTGACGCACTGAGCGCGCCCTTGCCCGTGGCCAATCCGGGCAAAGCGGACCCGAGACCTCGTTTATGGCTTTCCGCGGCCGCCGCGGCTTTGATCGTATGCGCCGTCGGGATCGCCACCTTGGAGCGTTCCGCGCGGGAAGCCGCGCCGCAGCGAACTCTAGTACTTCAGACTGATCGCGGAGCGATTACTACCTTCGATCTCGAAGACGGCAGCACGATGACGCTGGGCGCGGCAAGCGCGGCCGAGGTGAGCTTCACGGAATCGGAGCGCAGGGTACGGCTGCGGCAAGGTGACGCGTTCTTTAAGGTGACGAGCGACGCGGCGAGGCCCTTTGTCGTGGCAGTAAACCAGCTGCAGGTTGAAGTAACGGGTACGGCCTTCGACATCCGTGGCAGCGGCGCGGTGACTGAAGTGGCTGTCGAGGAGGGCGCGGTCGCGGTCTCATTCGATGGGTGGGCCGCTGCCCGGTCCGGTGGCGCGTCAAAAACACGCGGCGCACAAGTACTTACCGCAGGTTATCGGCTCGAAGCCTCGGATGATCTGGGCCTCGGCATGGCAACGCGAACGCGTCGAGACCGGATCGGCGCCTGGCGCAACGATCGCCTCGTGTTTGAGGACGCACCAATCAGCGAAATCGTCGCCGATCTGAATCGCTACCTCGCGACACCCCTGGTCGTCAGCGACGCGGGCGTAGGTGCGATGACTTTTTCCGCCACTATCGCGACCCGCGATCTCGAGCGGTTTCTTGCCACGCTCGCGGAAGTATTTCCTATCGACATCGCGCGGCGCGACGACGGGTCCCGGGTATTGAAGCCTCGCAAGCAATAAATCGGCCTCACGGGTTACCAGAAGCGCGCTGACTGCGTCTCGCCTTTGAATGCGAATGTGTCGCATCTACAGCGAGAGCAGGGGCGCAGCCATGAATTCGAAACACAGCAGGGACCGGGCCAAGTTGCTGGCGAGCACGCTGATGTTGCTTGTCATGCTCCTGTCGCTGCCCGCATCCGGGCAGGAACCGTTGAAGATGATGGTGACCGTTCCGGGCCAGGCACTGCAGCGCACGCTCGAAGACCTCGGCGAACTCTTCGACACCACCATCATTGCGCCCGGAGAACTCGTGCGGGGGCGCAACGCCCCAAAGATAGACCGTGAAGCGACGCTCGACGAAGCGCTGGAGGCTGCCCTTGCCGGCTCGGGCCTCTCGATCAGTCGCTCGCGCGCGGGAACGATCGTAATCACGCCTGCGCCAGCGCCAACCACCCCCGGCAGCGACGAACCTATTCCGGAGCCGCGGTTTATTGAGTCCGTCATCGTGCGCGGTCAAAAGCGAGACCGCACCATGCTCGAGACGGACCTCTCGGCGACCGTACTTTCCGCGGGAGATATCGAAGATCTGCGTCTGCGTGATCTCCGCCGCCTGGATGATGTGGTTCCGAACGTTCAGTTTGCCCAGGGCAGTCAGGTAAGCCCGATTTTCGCGGCGATACGAGGCATCGAATCGAACCCGGCAATCGTCAATCGCGCCGCCATCTACATCGACGGCGTGCCCTTCCGCGAACTCAGCAACGCCGTGCTGGATCAGATAGATTCAATCGAAGTGCTGCGCGGCCCCCAGTCGACGCTCTATGGTGCGAACAGTGAAGCCGGCCTCTTCATCATCAACTCGCGGCAGCCGCGGGAGGAGTTCGAGGCCGAGCTGCGCCTCGACGCGGGCGTGTACAACGATGACTACTACGCCTACAACGCCAGCGTTTTTGCCGGCGGCCCTCTGATCGACGACAAACTTCTGGGTTCGGTGGTGCTGAGCTACTCCAACGAAGACTCCTACCTGCAAAACCCCTTCGCCCCCGAAGTCTCTACGGCCGAGATACGCGACGCCTTCATCCAGGGACGATTGACCTACATGCCCACGGAAGACCTGACCATCAAGTTCAATGGGTATGTGCTCGACGTCGAAGCGCCGGGCCTCTACGAGGGCGCCTTTGCGCCGATCGATACGGCCGCCTTTGACGACAACATTGCCTTTAACCCGTTCACGGGCCAGGTATTGGGGCCGTACCAGACGCTTTTTCACGAGGGGCGCGAGATTGGAGACTGGGAGTTTTTCAGTGATACACCCCAGGAGACCGAGGAGCGGGACGTGGTAGCGGGCCTGAGCCTTACCCAGGAACTGGAGCATGGAAAGCTTGATTTCGCGACGTCCTACTCAAACCTTGATGCCGAAAGTTTCGGCATCGACATCGATTTCTCGGCCTTCCCCCTGCAGACCGGCTTCGCCAACGATGAACTGACGGTCTGGTCCGGAGAACTGCGCTACACATCTCCGGACAGCGATGTATTCGAGTATCTCGTGGGTGTTTCCTATTATCAGGATGAGCGGGTAAGTGAGCGCAACGTTACCTTTGCCGATCCCATCAATGGTGGATTCCTGCCCTTCGGTGTCATCCCCGAACTGTTTGCTGAGTCTGAGGACTATGCCCTGTTCGGTTCTATGAGCTTCGGGCTGGGAGTTGAGGGCCTTCGCGGCACGGTAGGTCTGCGCTATGACCATGCGACGCGGCGGGCCAGCCAGGAGGGCTATGAAATCGTCTTCGGCCAGGACACGCTCGTGCTGCTGGATGCAGCCGGAGAAACGACCTTCGAGAAATGGCTGCCGAGGTTCGCCGTGAACTATCAGGCTACGGAGCGGCTCAGCGTATATGCCAGCGCATCCAACGGCTACATCCCCGGCGGATTCAACATCGCCGCCTCGGCGGACCCGACCGTGGCCGAAGATATCTTCACGTACGATCAGGAAGAAATCTGGAACTACGAGCTCGGAATCAAGACGGTGTTCGCCGATGAGAAGGGGTACCTTAACGCGTCCCTGTTCTACATCGAGTCCGACGGCTGGCAGGAGGTACAGCTGCTCACGGATCCCGAAACAGGCTCGATCACGACGCCAACCTTTCTGTCCTCGGACGCCGATATCGTAAGCCAGGGCTTCGAGATCGAAACGGCCTACCGGCCCATCGGCAATCTCAAGCTGAGCATGAGCCTGGGCTACACCGACGCCGAATACCAGGACTTTGAGTTTGAAATCGGCGTGCGCGGGCAGGTCGCCCAGATCGAAGACCTCAGCGGGTCACAGGTGAAACTGGTTCCCGAGTACGACCTCAATCTCGCGGCACTCTATGACTTTTACTGGGGCGGTTACGTGCGGGCCGAACTCTATCGCCAAGGCGATATGCCCCTGGAAGAGCGCAGCCGTGAGCTTGATCCGGCGACCGGTCGCGCCGTGCAGGAAGCCGTCACCCGGTACAACCTGTATGCCGGCTATGAGAACAACCGTTACTCGATCTCGCTGTTCGCTGAGAACATAACGGACGAACGGGTCGTATCGGGTTTGGCGTTTCAGAATCTGTTTTTCGGCTTCGATGGCACGTTCTATGGCCCGCTCGATGCGCCGCGCATCATCGGTATCCAGTTCGAAGCGCGGTACTAGCCGGCCTCGCCGGACGTTTTCGCGACTCTCGCTCCCCCGAGGTCCTTGTCTTGCGCGGCGAAGCTCAGGCCGTGCACCTGCACCAGAAGTTCGCGCTGTTCGTCTACGGTTTCCGAGACGATCTCAATACAGTGCGGTTTCATGGTTCTCCCATCTGCGGTGCTCAGGCCATACCTGTTGAGCAGAAGGTTGGGATCGGTGAGATATGCGGCCCCGATCAGCGCCAGGCTCAGCCCGGTGACTACGAGAAGCGTTCGATGAAGTGTCAACATTTCAGGCTTCGCTGCCTCGCTTTGCTTCGTGTGCAGCAAACCAGGCCGCTTGCTCTCCCGGTTCAGGCATGATTTCTCCGCCCTCGAGGACCCAGCTTGCCGGTGTTTCGCGAATCGCTACTTCAATACGATGATCCTCCACGCCGCCGTGCTCGATCAACGCACCGCTGATCAACTCCGCGATGGCACGTTTCTGCTCGTCGGTTCGTCCTTTGCGAATGGTGCCGGACACGTAGAGCGCCTTTGATCCACTGGGGCGATGAATTCAGACCCAGCGAACACGGTACACGCTTCACTTTCGTGGAATCGGAGAGCGGCGAGCCCATTCGCAAAATGGGAATCTATACCGACGCCGGCGATGAAGTGCGGCCGGGCAAAATCAGGGTGAAACCCGGGCCGGGAGTCAGGCAAGACGGTGCAACCGGGAAGGCCGATCCGTAACCGACATGGTCGGTCAGGGGTGTGCAAATTTCGTATGTTCCCTGAGGCCCGTTGTCAGCTGGCCAGGGCCCCGGGCAAATAGGTGACTCAGGGCCCGAACGGGGATCAGCCACAGCTTCCCGCTACAGGCTTTAAGCCGCGCTGAGCGCCACGAAACGGCGCGTCATAGTTTTTGCCCGCGAGTCACTGTCTCTATGGCCCGGGCCAGGTACTCGTCTTTCTGTCCCACTGGTGCCGCATAGCGGATAGCGGCCTTGGCCACCTCCAGGCCGCACAACCTGAGAATCACCCACATCGCCAGGTAAGGAGAGGCCAGGCACCCACCGGCCGTGGCAACGTTCCCACGTTCACAAAAGGGCATATCAACGACATTTACTTTGAGTCTTTCGAAAACAGGTCTCGACGTCGTATCTGTGCAGACGGGCCCCGTCCCCAACAACCCAAGTTTGTGCAGGAAAAGAGCGCCAGAACACTGCGACCCGATCAGTTGCCTATCCGGCGATAAACGCAACTGAGAGATAAGGGAAACGTCTTCAACAAGTCGCTCTGTCTGTGTGCCGCTACCAAACAGTACAACGTCCGCCTGATTGGCGAAGGTCAGCGGTCTTTGCGCGTGCATCGTGACGCCGTTCATGGACACCACCGTGCTGGCCGGGGCGACGATTTCCGCTTTCCAGCCAGGATGGTTCACGCGGTTCAATAGGGCGGAGACGATACATGAATCGATCTCATTGAATCCGTTGAAGGTCATCACCGCTATTCTCATGTGGCCTACCTTAACGATACGCGTCACCCCGAAAGACGAGGCGCAAACGCACAAATGGAAAACCGCCCCGGAGGGCGGTGTTTAGGGTCGAGCCTTGCAGCACGGCATTACTGGATCGAGAAGCGGTTCCGTCGATCCGGAACGCGCGTGTCCACAACGGCCTGGACCATATCGCCCTGGCGGTAGAGATAGGCGTTGGCATAAAACAGCTGCTGCCCATCGGCGATACGAATCACCGCGTCCGTGCCCGATTCACCGGGCGCGAAAACCGCCGCCTGGATGTCGGAGCAGATGTTGCTGCCGCCTTCGTGGCCCAACAGCGGATCCGAGCAATAGGGCTCTAGAAAGTTGCTGATCTGCGCCACGAAGCCATCCCGCCGTCTACGACCGTGATCGCGAATCACGAGGTGGATTTCCGCATCGGGATTCACCAGGCCCGTGCCCGTCATCAGCGGATCAACGGACTGCGTTCCGGTCATATCCAGAAACTGATCCGGACTACGGTAAATCGCGGCGGCGAGACGAACGCGCGCATTGCGGGGATCGCTCACACCACCCGTGGCGTAGATAACCCCGACTCCCGCCATGGAGTTCACGACAATGAGGGACGGGTCAGGATTTCCCGCGGCCACCGAATCCAGGTAGGCCTGGCCGAAGAGATCCACCTCGCCGCACTGCTCTTCACCTCCAGGATTCGCCATGCAGGCGTCCGGATCATTGAACAGCACCCACCACATCGTTACCGCGTGGGAATGGTGTCTCAGCGTTCGGACCGGGAGCTGGAATCGATCGTCGATAACGAGCGAACCCATAGCGCCTTCCTCCTGATCCTGCGCGAATACGGACCCAGCACACAGGGATAGGGTAAGCGCGATCGCAAATCCGGCGATCCCCTTTGGACCGTTCCGCTGCGCTGAGGCCGACCTTCGACGGCCAATTCTTCGTTTAAAGACTTCATAGCTACTTACAACAGGGACTGTTCCAGTCACTCTCTGATACTCCTTCAGTTTTCTGGGCGGCCTCATTGCCAGCCAGTGCTGCCCACTTTCCCTGAGGGGATGCTCGGGAGCTTGACCCGGAGCTGACGGTTCCCTGACGTTTTGGTGTTTCACACGTGACCGAGGCCGGGGCGTCGCCGTCGCGGGACTCGATGATCGTCACGGGTTTGCCTGCGGAATCCCTGGACCGCCTCTAAATCACTGTTTTTACTCAAGTAATTGAATGGTCACAAAAGCGTCAGTCACTCGTCAGGCTGTCCACACCGCCACGCTGCAAAGTTCATCCCCGCCGGGCGGCAATCACGCCTGCCCCGCTAAAGGAGGAACACGAGAGTGACGGAAACAGTATGTGAATCACTGAATGGCGTGGACGTGAACGCGCTGCTCGATGCGCGAGAAGCGCTCGAAAAAGCTCCGGAAGGAGCCGCCTTTTGCTGGAGAGCAAAAAGCGCCTGGGTCGATGGAACGCACACCGAGGCAAGCGTGCATGGCTTCTTCGGTCTCGGGGAGGAACACCAGCACGTTCGCGAGTTCAGCTACGACACCGATCACCCGGAAATCTTCGCCGCCGAAGACAAGGGCCCGACACCGGTGGAAATGGTGCTCGTGGGACTGAGCGGCTGTTTGACCGGTGGTGTAGCCAGCGTTGCGAGCCGTCGCAATATCCAACTGAGATCCGTAAAGGCGACGCTGGAAGCCCGCATGGACATCCAGGGAATCCTCGGTATCGATCCGGATATCCGCAACGGATTTGAAGATGTCCGCGTTCACTTCGACATCGACGCCGACGCGTCGAAGGAAGACATCGAGGCCATCGTCGCCCAATCGCAGAAACGTTCGGCGGTCTACGACATCCTCGTGAATCCCACAAACGTCTCGGTGCGGGTCTCTTCATGACACCCCACGAGACGATACATCCCCAGCATAGCCCGCGCACCGACGTTATCGTCATTGGCGCGGGCCATGCGGGCCTGTCCGCAAGCTACCTGTTGAAGCAACGAGGAATTCGCCATGTCGTTCTCGAGCGCGGCGAAATCGGCAACTCCTGGAAGCGCGAGCGCTGGGAATCCTTCCGTCTGTTGACGCCGAACTGGCGGGTCCAGTTACCGGGTTTCTGCTACGACGGTCGTGATCCGGACGGCTTCATGGACGCAGTAGCGTTTACCAACGTGCTAAAGCGTTACGCGTTGAAGAACGCTCTACCCGTGGTGACGGGTGCCGCGGTGCACTCCCTGGGCAAGAAGGGCGAGACGTTTACGGTGCGCGCAAATGCGGGCACCTGGCAGGCGCGGGCGGTGATCATTGCAAGCGGTGCCTTCAATCGCCCCAAGGTTCCGGACCTGGCAAAGCAACTTCCCTCCGATCTGAAACAGCTTACGCCGTTTGACTATCGGGCCGCGGGTTCGCTGCTCCCCGGAGGCGCACTCGTCGTCGGCGCCTCCGCTACCGGCGTGCAAATCGCTGATGAGCTCGCCCGAAGCGGACGGGCGGTGACGATCGCGGTGGGAGAACACGTGCGCATGCCGCGCCGCTACCGCGGCAGAGACATCTTCTACTGGCTGAGTCGCAGCGGAATTCACGATCAGCGTTACGACGAGATCGATGATCTCACCCGGGGTCGTAATCTGCCGTCTCCCCAACTTGTGGGGCGAGACTTACCGGAACTCTTCGATCTCAATCATCTGCGTTCCCTAGGCGTTCGGATAACCGGGAAGCTGGCGGCCGTGGAGGACCGAACTCTGCACTTCTCGGGTGGCCTGCACAACGTTTGCGCCCTGGCGGACCAGAAACTCCAGAGGGTCCTTAAGGAGATTGATGCGGTCGCGGATCGGGAAGGCGCACCCCGCGGGAAACAGATTCTGCCCACCGAGCTGGAAAGCAGCCCTCCGCTCACTCTCGAGTTGGAGCGCCGCGGGATTCGCAATGTGATCTGGGCTACCGGCTTCGCGCCCGACTATAGCTGGCTCGAGGTGCCCGTCCTTGATCGCAAGGGCCAGCTGCGTCACGCCGGAGGTGTGGTCGCCTGCTCCGGCCTTTACGCCCTGGGACTGCCGCTCCTGCGACGGCGTAAATCGAGTTTCATCTTCGGCATCGAAGACGATGCAACCGACATCGTCGATCACCTCGCGGCTTACTTGGACAACCAATTCAGGAGGGAACGCCATGAGTTTTATCACGACTCACGCGCCATCGAACGCGTCTGCTGAAGTGCTCGCGATGTACGCCCGGCAGCAGGAACACTGGGGATACATTCCCGAGTACGCAAAGTTGTTTTCCCATCGGCCGGAGGCGCTCACACGCTGGGGTCGGCTGCTCGCCGAGCTGAGACGATACAGCGATGAGCGACGTTTTGAGCTCGTCACTTTCGTCGTGGCCCTGGAACTGCGCAACAGCAGTTGCGCCCTGGCTCACGGTAAGAAACTCGCCGGGCTCATCGGCAAACATCGCGTACTGGCGATCGCCAGCAGGAACGAGCACTCGGTAATGTGCCTTACGGATCAGGCCGTTATCCGCTTTGCCCGCGCGATCGCCCGCGACGCCACGACCGTGTCGGCTCACGAGGTCGACACCCTGCGCGCGGAGTACGGAATTTCGGACGCCGAGGTGTTTGACATCGCGGCCATCGCCGCCGCGCGGTGCTTTTTCGTCAAGCTCCTCGACGCCCTGGGATGTCAGCCCGACTCAACGTTCTCGTCTATCGATGAAGAGCTTCGCCGGGTGCTTACCGTGGGCAAACCGATCTCATTGAAGGCGCCGGAGCGCCTTGATGATGCCGATTCTGTGGATCGGGGTTCCGATGGTGGAGATCCTCTATGAAACACGAAAGCATTCTTGAACTCGTTGGCAACACGCCCCTGGTGCGCCTGCAGCGCATCTCGAGCGGGACGGTCAACCTGTGGGGAAAGGTTGAAGCATTCAATCCCATGGGATCGGTAAAGGATCGCATTGCCCTGGCGATGATCGAGGCCGCGGAGCGAAGCGGGGAGCTGCGTCCCGGTCAAACGGTCGTGGAAGCCACCAGCGGCAATACGGGGATCGCCCTCGCCATGGTCTGCGCCAGGAAAAACTATCCCCTGGTTGTTGTAATGCCGGAAAACTTCAGCATCGAACGGCGAAAGCTGCTGCGGTTTCTGGGTGCGCGGGTCGTGCTCACACCCGCCGCCGAGAAGGGCAGTGGGATGCTCAAGAAAGCGGAGGAGCTCGCCGCCACACACGGTTTCTACCTGACCCGGCAGTTTGAGTGCCTCGCCAATCCCGAAGCGCATTACCAGACCACGGCACGCGAGATCCTCGAAGACTTTCCCGCCGGAGAGCTCGATGCCTTTGTCACCGGCTTCGGTACCGGCGGAACGCTGCTGGGCGTTGCCCGGGCCCTGCGTGAACGAAGTCCCGACACCAGAATCGTGGCAGCGGAACCCGATAACTCACCGGTGTTGGCCAGTGGACTTCCCCAGCCCCGGGACGCGCAGGGGAATCCCAGCGCGAGCCACCCGCACTTCAAACCCCACCTCATGCAGGGATGGAGCCCGGATGTGGTGACGGACCTGACGCAGACCGCCGTAGATCAGGGCCTTATCGATGAAATCGTCGGGGTAAGTGGACAAACCTCGCTGGAGTTGACACGCCGCCTCGCACGCGAAGAGGGCATTTTCACCGGAGTATCCGCGGGCGCCACCCTCGCCGCGGCCCTCAGGGTCGCGGCGCAGGCGCCTTCCGGGGCCAACATCGTGGTAATGCTGCCGGATACCGGGGAACGCTATCTGTCTACGCCGCTGTTCGCGGACATCGAGCGGGACATGAACGAGGAAGAGGTGCTCCTTTCCAGCTCCACTCCGAGCTGTCGCTTCGGTTCCCAACCCGCGGATTGTGACGACTCAACTCCCGCAGCGCCGGTCACACCCCTGGTCGCCCGTGAGCGCGACGCGGAAGCGGAACAGCTGCTCAGCGAAGCGGTAGCGAACAGCGGCGTTGTGATGTTTGCGCTGGAATGGTGTGAGTACTGCTGGACGATACGGCGCTATCTGGATGCCGTGGGTGTGGAGTATCGCAGCGTCGATCTTGACTCGGTAGCGCTGCAGAAAGACAACCTTGGACTCCGGCTTCGAACGGCGCTGGGGCAGCGGACCGCGAGCGGAACCATTCCCCAGGTGTTCATCGCGGGAGAGCTGGTGGGAGGCTGCTCCGACGTTATCGCAGCGTATGGCGATGGCCGGCTGCAGCGACTGCTTGCGACGCTGGGTGTTCGGGCTGCGAGCAACGTATCCCCGGAGCAGTATCTTCCGAACTGGGCGCAGCGAGCCTGATTATCGTCCCCCGCCCCCGGTGTCGGCGCGCGGTGTTGCCCGCCGCAACCAGCGGGACGGCTGTGCCGGGGAAGGGCGCGCCGGAGCCTGACTACGATCCGGTGAATAGCTGCGCCCAGGCGTCGTGGGAAGCGGACCATTGCCCCCCCGCCACGTCCCGCGCCCGTGCAAACAGTGACTCCGCTTCACGAACTTCTCCCCGGTGCGCGTGGATCGCGGCTTCGAGCATCAGCGTGTGAAAGCTGTCAGACAGGGCGTCACTGGCCATACCCCAGTAGCCGGGGGCAAGGTCTTCGTCTCCGTAAGCCAGCTCAAAGATGCCCAGCGTCGCCGCGATCATAGCCACCTCACGCTGGTCTCCCTTTCGTCGGGCCGCGCCCAGTGCATTTTTAAGGGAAACGATGGCTTCGCTCGTTTGCCCGAGATCACCGTAAGCCAGAGCCAGCAGGTAGTGAGCGTCGGCCTCGAAGAAACGCCGGATATCGCCGTCTTCGGTCAGCGATTCCTGCGCAAGGGCAATGGCCAGCTCCGGATTTCCCATATCCCGGGCGAGGCGCCCGCGGTAGACCTGGACGTAGCGCCGACCAATGGCAAGATCGCTGGCCTCGACCAGCTCCGACGCCTCATCAATCTGGGTAAGCGCCTCGTCGTAGCGGCCCTGCATCCGGTAAAGATCGGCGAGCTGCGTGACCGTCGAATCAATCGTGTATCCGGCACCGATGTCGCGCGCGATTTTCAGCGCCTCGTCGAAGGCTTCTTCCGCTTGATCGAGTTGCCCGAGATAGATCGACACCATGCCGATACGACGCCATCCGAGGGCCTCGGTCCAGGGTTGTCCCCGGTCTCTGGCGATATCACGAGACTGCTGCGCCAAGGCCATCGCTGTTTTGAAGTCACCCTGATGCTGAGCCACGCGCGAGAGTCCGAACACCGCAACGGCTTCGTCGTTGCTCAGTCCAGAGCTCCGGTAGGCGGCCAAAGCGTCGCTGAAGTACACCTTGGCCGCCGCCATGTCTCCGCGATCCATAGCCTGATTGCCCAGCGCCTCAAGAACGACGCCCGAGTTCGACGAGCCCCCCGCTTCCGAGAACAGTCGGGCCGCGGTCTCAAGACGCGCTCGCTCAAGCGTGACGTCACCCCGGGTACCGGCGACCTGGGCAAGTCGGAACAGCAGTTTCGCCTCCCGGAAGGGCTGGCGCAGCTCTTCATAGATCGCTCTGGCAGCTTCGTAGTGCTCTTCCGCGTCGGCGTAGCGGGCCTGGCGGAAGGCCGCATATCCCAAGGAGCCGACGATTTTCGCCTCCTCCAGTTGGGCGCCGGACTGGCGCAGTTCCAGCAGCAGGGTTTCCAGTGCCTCGATCGCCCGGTCGGCCTCACCGTTCGCCAACCATGCGTTGGCGAGCATGTGTCGCGCTGCGACGCTGGCCGGCGCCTGGTCCACAGCAACGCTCAGGAGATCGATGGCCCCGGACACGTTTCCGCGCAGGAACTGGTCGCGTCCTCGCAGATAGGCTTCATTGACAAACGCATCACTGGAAATGAACACGTCGTTGTCGGCGCCGGACGATGCCCCGCCGATTTCCCGAAGCACGAAGCGGCTGAGTTGCTGCGCCAGCGCTGCCGGATCGTCGCCCAGCACATCGAAAGTATTCCCATCCTCTTCGCGCTTCCGCAGCGTGGAGCGCAAACGATACAGATCGCGCTCCTGCAGCAGGGTCGAGTTCAGAACATAGTCCACATTAAACTGCTGAAATGCGGAGGCTTCCGCCACACTCGGAGGCGGGAGTTCGTTGTCTTCGCGGCTTAGCCGTTGCAGACCCTCGACCAGATCGTCGGAGCCGATAACCTGCAGGGCGTCGGCCTCGGAGATCTGCTCGATCACTGAGTTCATCAGGCCCAGCTCTATCCAATCCAGCTCCGGGTCGCCGGTGTCGTTCTGCACCGGAAGTACAGCCACCGGTAATCGCTTCGCTGACTCTGCGGGTGCGGGCGTGGAAGACGGTGTCCGGTTCAGCGCAACCCCGACAACGACAAGCAGCACTGCGAACAGCGGCACCAACGCCGTAACGTAGCGGGGCCTCGTTTGTGGCGAAGGCGACTCGCCGTCGGGCGGTTGTCCGATGTCTGGAGCGGGCACCGCGCCTGAGCTGACATCGCCCACGAAGCGATAGCCGTGGCTGTGTACGGTTTTTATGTATCGCTGCTGGTTGGCGTCGTCCTCGAGGGCGCGACGCGCTTTCATCACGCAGCGAGTCAGGGACGTCTCGGACACATAGGAGTTGGGCCAGACGGCCTCGAGGAGCTCGTCTTTGGACACCGCCGAGTTTCGTTTCTTTATGAGGTATACGAGCAGGTCGAATACCCGCGGCTCGACGACCACCGCGGTATCACCGCGCAGCAGTTCCCGACGCTCCACGTGTACTTCGTATTCGTCAAAAGAGAAGGTCTGGCTGGAATCCCTGGCCATAGCGACGTACAAACCTCTTGCGCTCTAGCGCTGCGCTCCCCCGAGCCCGGTACAGCAGAATAGTAGACTGGTATGACATAGCGGGCCGCCAACAATTCCCGGTCACCGCGACCGGCCTTCGACGCGACGATCCCGCCGCGTCACCGGCCAGTTTACGACTGAGCCGGGGTAAGCGTGGCGCCGGCAGGCTAAACGCCTTTGGCTTGTCCGCCCTGGCCGGCGATCGTACTTCAGTTGCCCTTAGGGAGCACTAGCTACGTATCAACCGGCCGTGGGCCCCGAAACTGAAGATCCGAGAGAAGTTACAGGCATGGTGACCGTTTATCGCGCGTTGTTCTGGCTGATGCTGGCGGTAGCAACGCAGCAGACCTTGACGCCTCTTCCCCTGGGCGTCTTTCAGAGCAAGCCCGACCTCCTGCTTCATTTCATCTGCTGGGCGTCGCTTTCCTTCGTGCTCTTCTTCGCCATCAGAATCAGGAACAAGTATCCACAGCGGCTGGTACTGCTCTACCTGTTCTCCGTCGCCCTGGAGTTTGCCCAGTACTGGGTGCCTGGAAGAACATTCGACGTTAGAGACATGGTGGCGAACGCCACCGGATGCCTGGTCGCCTATGGCGCTACCTTGTTGTGGGGGCGATTTGTTTCTCCGAAGGTTCTGAAGCAGTCTTGACGGCGAGTAAATGCCGGATCATCTAAGGAGCTCAACTGACACCCGCTCAGGGGCTTTGCAATTCGCGCTGCTCAGGTGAATCCTGGAGATCGGAAGCGGCAATACATACCGTCAAAAAGTGCATCGCATTCAGGCGGACGATGCGCGGCGCTTCCTTGTGTTTTTCATGACTATATTTTCGCCCGCTTGATGTAGGCGGCAACATCCCGATAAGAGCGATCAACGCCGCCAAACTTCACCAGGTTCCGGGCGGTTCTGAGCCAGTCCAGTGAGCTTGGATGGTGGTCCGCGAGGGCCTTCTGCAGGTCGGCCTGGGTCAGCGTTCTCTCCTTTCCCGCCGCGAGCATGTCCATTAGCGCATTCTCCTTGGCGCGCTCGATTACCCCTTCGACATCCGCGCCAGTAAAGAGGCGTGAGCCTTTCCCCAGCGTCTCGTAGTCTATGTCTCCGGTAGGAACATCAATCAGTTTCTGGCGAAACATCTCGGTTCGCGCAGCTTCGTCAGGTGGTGGCACGAAGATTTGTTCGGAAAACCGTCCCGGCCGTTTGGCAGCGCTGTCGACGTCCCAGGGCATATTGGTCGCACCGAGGATCAATATGCCCTCGTTGTCGTTGCCAAGCCCGTCGAGTTGCACGAGGAATTCGTTGACGACGCTGCGTATATGGTCGGAAGAAGTCTTGGAGCGTGAAATTGCCAACGCGTCCAATTCATCGAAGTAAAGGACACATGGCTTGCTGGCGCGCGCCGTCTGGAATACCTCCCTCATGTTGGACTCGGATTCGCCCAGCCACCGGCTCAGCACGTCGGTGATATCCACGGCGAGAAACTCGGCCTTGATCTCGTAGGCGATGGCCTTCGCCAGCATCGTCTTCCCACAGCCCGGTGGGCCGTAGAGCATAATTCCACCACCCGTAACCTTCTTGAAGCGTGCGAACAGGCTCGGGTTGACGAAGGGCTCGATGATCTTCATGCGCACCGTTTTTTTCAGCGCGTCCATACCGACTATGTCGTTGAACGTGACCCGGGCGCTGCGCGCGAGGGCTGTTACCTCGGCGCGCCCGCATTCTTCCGGACCGCGGTCAGGCGCTGCAGGTTGTACCAGTTGCAGGACGTTATTGGCATGCGCGTCCTCGGCTGGTGCGTGTTCAGATGCGGGTACAGGTTGATCGCTCGAACCCTGGCACTGAGTCAACAGGCGCAGATAGTCGGGATTGCTGGCCTCCTGCTGCAGAAGGACCTTTAACTGACGCTGCGCCGCATCCACATCGCCATGCGCCAACAGAAAACGCGCGTACTCGTACCTGAGCTCACTATTGAACGGATCGTCGGTGAGGGCCTTGATGTAGCCTGAACCGTCCATTCAAACACCTCGCCAGCGATACCAGGTTTTCAGCAAGTAGGGCATGAACCAGCTTGAGACCACCCAGCACAAATACAAAAAGAGGAGGGGCGACACGTAGACGATCAGGCCGGTCACGGTCGCCAACATATACAGGACAACGAACAAAACCCAGATCACTGCGGATGCTGCCCAACCCCAGCGGTTCAAGGGCCAATACAGTCGTCCAATGGGACTGCAGGTCGCCTTCAACTCGACCACGACCTCGGCAAACTGCTCACTTTGGGGGAAGGCGCGCAGCAGCATCTGCGCCAAGCGCAGCGCCTCCGTGTACTTGCCTTTCTCTATAAGTAGCTGGAGAACAAGCCCCATCCCCATGACGGAATTAGGATCTTCGGCGAGAATCTGCTTAACCAACTCATGGGCTTCGGCGTCGTTTACTACGATGAATCGGACCACTGCCAGCGTCACCTTGGCAGAGCGGTTGTCAGGCTCCAGACGCAGGGCGTGCTCGGCCAGTCGCAGAGCCTTTTCCAGTTGCAGGTTCCGGAGGCACAAATTGGCATAGGCCGCGATCAGTTCCGGGCTTTCCGGTTGTTCGCGGAGCAGATCGAGAAGTACGTCCTCCGCCTCTGAATACCGCTTCAGCTCCTCGAGGCACTGATAGAGCACCAGACGGGCCTGCAGGTCCTGCGGGGCATTCACCAGTGTTCTTTCTACGCTAACCAGGGCGTCATCTGCCTTCCCTCTGGCCAGTTGAAGCCGTGCCGATAACACCTGCAGTACTACGGAGTCAGGGCTTTCGCGCAGAGCATCTCGGAGGCCGGTCTCCGCCATATCAAGCCGCCCCAGAAGCAAGAACTGTCGGATCTGCTCGGCGTGCTCAGACATCAATAATCCCGGTGAGAACGACCGGAACTGCTACCGCCGTGAGCAACGAGGCAATGGCTGGTGCCCACGGATTGCGATACTCCGCGTTGGCGTGATCGTAAGCTCGATAGATTCCGCGGAGCTGAAGGTAGTAGATACCGAGATAGGCCAAGGCGAGGATCCTCATGCCCCAACGGAGGATTCTCGACGGGTTGAGCCGTTCCGAAGAGGCGGCTTCCAGTTCCGCAATGCCATTTGCTGCGAACATCACGATAGCGACGTAAAGCAGGCACAGCAGCAAGGCGGGTCCGCTATCCCGCGCAACTCGCTTGAGCTCGGCGCTGTTTACCAGCGTGTATATGGCGATAGCCACGGGGCCACCAAAAAATGCGACCCAAAACATGGAGCGGATGGAATAAATTTGCCGGTCCACATTTTCAGCGTCGATGGACTTGCTGAACAGATCATTAGCCATCACTCGAGTTCAGAAGTGAGTAAGCAAACGATCAATCATCCTTCGAGCTTTCAGCAGAAATATGTTTTGTCTTGAGAAAAACACCAAATGGAGGGCGCATTTTCTGGCAGGTGGCGGATTGGCTGCACCGACGAAATCTTCAAAACGAACGGGGAAAGTGACTAAAAATTTATTCAGGATCGCAAAGTCTCTTTATCTGTATTGGATTAATGTAATTGTCACGAAGTACGACATCGGGACGAGAGCCTAATTCTAGATTCGCCGAAGCGCCGTACATAAACTCTGCAGGGCCAGGTATGTCAGCAGTTTTTCTAACCTTCGAAAATTGCTCCCCAAGACGATGTGCACAAAAACACCGCCGCATCGAGGATTTTCGTTTATATAGGATCAGGGCCTCAAGGAAAGCCAAGGTTCGACACACTTCGGCGACTCAAGAATTGCACCCCGGGGCTTGGCGATAGGTGAGCGTGAGATCCAAGATGAAAAGGTCTACTCCAATCAAGCCGCCTCGCTTCGAAACTGATTTTTGTCCGCAAGGACCCTTGTTCGGCTACCCGTCCGCTAGCGCGAGGTGAACCCGGCATGGAGCATGTCGCCAGGGCAAAGGGACTCCCTATGCGTGCCTGTGTGAGTTGCAAATGGCACAAAAGAGTGGATGTCTTCTCTCGATAGGACACTTATCTCTCCGATACCCCCGACTTCGCACTCCATAAGCGCCCCATAGACGACCCTATCAAGCTGCCATTGCGGCCGTTCAGGTAAGGGGGAGGGCTACAGCATGGCGATTTCTGGAGTCAGGTAACGGAAGAGTCGCTACCTCGTGTGTGCCCAGAGGTAGGGGCCGTTCCAGGCATGCCTGACACCCTCAAGTTCAATGCCATGGGAACGTTCGGACGATTCATCATCGTTCGCGATTACGAGGAGAGATTCGCTTCCGTCGCGCCATTGAACACTCACGCCGGTATACGCCTCGATGCTGGCCAAAACCCGAATACGCTGCACGTCGCCAGCGGCGTTGCTGGCCGCCTCAGCCACCGGGTCGTAGCGCCCATGCGCTTGTATCGTGGATGCAAAAACTGTCGAGCCATCCGCTTCTCTGCGCATGATCAATGAGGGATCGCGCCGCAGATTGAACTCCGGATCGTTCGCACCCAGGCGAGCCAGCAACAGTCTGTCTGACCGCTCGGCAGCGCTCGTAATGGTGTTGAAACGATCTCCATCCAGCCAGGTGAAATGAAACGACTCGTCTGACGGCTGTCCGACGCCCTCCAGCCAAAGGTGCTCATAGCCGTCGTCATCGCCGAGCACGTGGCGCTCGTGATCCGTGGACAGCGAGAAGCCGGCATCAATTACCTGGCCGGCGTAGTGGAAGGGCAGGTCATAGCGATGGGCGGCGTCGCTCCCTATCCGTACCACGTCAAGCACAACGGGAGCGCCCCCAGGTGCGCTCACCAGTGCCACCGTGCGCTGAATAATACTGGGCCCGTAGGCGTTCGACTCGCGCGCACTGACGATCTGAATCGAGTCAGAGCCGGTATCTGCAAAGACCATCTCCGAGTGATGGGCGCTGGAAGCCTCGTAGTCACCGTTAAACTGGGTCTGCGAGTCGATTACGAGCGTATTGTGGGCCACGGTTTGCTTCGCCCAGGTCGTGTTCTCAGGCAAATAGTTGCCACCTCCCTTCGGCTCAACATTGACAAACCGGACGAGCCCGTAATCCTGCAGCACTTCGCGACCATCGTCGTGAAGCGCAATCGCCAGCTTGTCGAAGTGCCCGTGACTCAGACCGTGGGCAGTGAACTTGAACACCAGTTCCAGCGTGGAGTCGAAGTCACGCAGTACCGCTATACCGCCCTGCTCTCCCTTCGCACCGTCTTTCAAAATGGCGGAGCGCTTCGGGAACGGTTTCGCGAGCCCCGCCTCGACGGCCACGGCGACCGCCATTCCGCTCTGGTCCAGGGAGACTTCCCCCTGCTCCAGAGCAACCGAGAGCAACGCAGGATCCTTTTTTCCGTAAAAGAAAGCGGCGTCGACGGCAGCCACGAGACTGGCATTGGTAATCGCCATCCCCTTCTGAGCGTCGTTGATGGGAAAGAAGTGGCCCTGGGAGTCCGCGAGAGTCAACAGCGCGTACACCGCTTTGATCAGAACTCGGTCCTTGTACTGCAGCACCTGCTTTTCGGGGTAAGCGTTTTCCATGGCGATGGAGAACGCCAGGAATGGATACATGGCATAGCGCTGGTAGTAAGGACCCTCCGTGTAGTAGCCATCGGGAGAAAAAGGAGCGTCGAGATTCGCCAGAAAACCCCGGCCCTGCGCAGGCGTGAGGATCAGACCACCGTCGTTGTCTCGCGCGTCGCCGGGAACATCAGCGGCGAAACCATAGAGCGCTCGCTGAATCAGGGCCTCATCGCCCATGACAATACCGATCATGCCCACGGCGGCGCTTCCCCACGCACTGTGGTTGTGAATGCGATTGAAAAACTGGGGGTTCCCAAGCGAGATAAAATCCGCGAAGGGCCGGAACAGATCCTGCTCCAGCAACTGTCGTTCCTCAGGCGTCAGGAAATCGTAGACCGCGTCGTAAGCCTGGGCCATGTAAAGCAGCCAGTTCGCGTCGTTCAAACACTGCCAGAACAGACGGCCCCGCGCGTAGGATCGTGTTTTGGGGTGGAGCCCCAACGTGGGGTAGAGCGCGGCGTACTCCAACAGCATTTCCCGAACGTAGTTCAGGTAGCGGGCCTCCCCCAGAATCTGAAACAGAAGCGCCGCCTTGTGGGCGACAAAAAAATTCCGCTTGTGACGTTCGTGCGTGTACCCGCCGGAGTAATCGCGCGGCACGGGAACGTCAATGCCCTGTTCGATCTCGCGGCCTAGGTCGGCCTGTGCCCGGCGGAGCGACGCGTCAAACAGCGGCGCCTTACCGAGATTGGCCTTAATGGCCTCGACGCCGGACCGCGTCAAAGTCGTTCTGGGATGCGCCGCCGCCTGCACCGGCTGAAGCGCGTTCAGCGCGCAGAGCACGCCCACAAGAAACAGGAATACGGCGCGTTGTGCCACGGTCCTGGACTCAGGAGAACAGCAAACCGCCATTCGTATCCAGATTGACGCCCGTCAGGAATGAAGACGCGCCGGAAAGCAGATAAGCGGCGATATCAGCCACCTCCGCGGGCAGGCCCTCACGTCGCAGCGGCGTTCCCGCGGCGATGTTTTTGCGCACCTCATCCTTGCTGAAGGTGTCGTGAAACGTGGTGCTGATCACCCCGGGGCAGAGTGCGTTGACGCGTATATTCTGCGGACCCAACTCCTTTGCCATGGATCGGGTGAAGGTCATGATCGCGCCCTTCGATGCGGCATACGCTGAGGCGCCGGGGCCTCCCCCGTCTCTGCCCGCCTGCGAGGCCAGGTTCACAATGGAGCCACCCGACGACATGTACGGCACGCAGGCTTTCGTTAACAGAAACGTGGAGTTCAGGTTCAGTCTGATCACGTGCGAGAAAAACTCATCGTCCATTTCTGCCAGGGTTTTTCGTGCAACCAGTCCGCCAGTGACGTTAACGAGACCATCGATGTGGTCACCGAAGGCACTGATACCTGCATCAATCAATCGGCCAACATCTTCTGGGTCCGTCATGTTGCCCTGCAGGAACACGCACTCACCTCCGAGTGCCTTGACGTCTTCTTCCGTGCGCCGGGCTTCCTCAACCGAGCCGAAGTAGTTGACGACGACCCGGGCCCCCTCCCGCGCCAACTTAAGTACCACTTCCCTGCCGATATCCCTTGCCCCACCCGAGACAACCATCACTTTGTTTTCCAGATTCATACGCTTTCCTCGTGTGTTAGTAGGATCGGCGAGGAGACGATCGCCGATCTCATGAGCTCGTCGCCCCTCCCGCTAACGGCTGCCAGGGCCCACGGGCTTCAGGAGTTCGATTCTTGGGCAGAGCAGCCACACGCTGCCCATGGCGAGCGCCGCAAGGGCCGCCCCGATCGCGAATGCGGGCGTGTAGTTCCCACCGGCGGTAAGCCAGGGGACCAGCGCCGTGAGTCCCGCCGCGGCGAGTTTGGCGGCCATGCCGGCCAGCCCGGCCAGCGATCCCACCGGGCCTTTGCCCAGCAGATCGCTGGGCAGGGTCTGGACGTTGCCGATGGCGGTCTGAAATCCGAAGAGAATCACCGCCATGAGGAGTACCGCGGCGACGGCGCTCCCGGGATCGGACATGGCCAGCAGAGACGGCAGCATGATGACGCAGCCGAGGGTAATGGTGAGTTTGCGGGCCCGGTCGATACTCCAGCCGCCGGCAATGCGGTTTCGCGCCAGCAGTCCACCGAACCACGCACCGAACATGGCGCCAACGTAGGGTACCCATCCGTAGATGCCGATGGTTCTCACATCCATGGCGTAGACCTCGGACAGGTAGATCGGAATCCAGAACACGAACAGCCACCAGATCGGGTCGATGGCCGCCGATGCGATGATCACACCCCAACTCTCTTTTCTGCCGAGCAACTCAAGTGTGGTGGGGTTGTATATGGGTTGATCGTTACTATCGGGAGTCTGATCAGCCTGCCCGTCGAGGATGAATGCGCGCTCCGCGTCGGTGATAAAGGGATGCGACTGGGGCGGTGCCCGAACGACCAGCAGCCACGGCAGCAACCATAAAAGGCCCACGGCGCCGACGAGAAGGAAAATCGACTGCCAGCTCAGGTGTATGGAGAGATAGGCAATCAGGGGGATCGAGATGATGCCACCGATCGCTGCCCCGGAATTGAACAGGCCCTGGGCGAGGGCGCGTTCAACGGACGGAAACCACTCCGCGTTCCCCTTGGCCGCACCGGGCCAGTTGCCCGCTTCCGCAATACCCAGCACCCCGCGGAACAGGCTGAAGGTCAGAAGCCCCCGCGCGAAGGCGTGCATGGCGGTAGCGACGGACCAGACGCCGATGGCCAGTACAAACCCCATGCGGGTACCGACACGGTCAAATACACGGCCGAAAATGGCCTGGCCAAACGCATACGCGAACACAAACACGACGGAGATGAAGGCATAGATCTCCTTTCGTTCGTCCTCGCTTTTTTCCGGATACAACTCGGCGGAAATCTCCGGCCACAGAACGTTCAGGGACTGCCGGTCGATGTAGTTGATGACCGTGGCGAGAGCGATCAGTCCAATGACCCACCAGCGCAGATGCTTGATTTTCATGGTGCTCACTCCCAGCCTAGTGGCGCGCCTAGCTGTCGCCGTCGGTGTACGTGTTGCCCTGGAGTGTCACCGTTGGGCGGCCCCCGGTCACCAGTTCGATCGCCGTTGGCGCAGGCGTGCGCCGGAAAGTGCTGTTCCGGATGACGGTGATGGGCTCGCCTACCGTATGCTCGACCACGATCGGCGCGCTGTCGTGGAACTCGGAATTTTCGATCGTCGTAACCTGCACGCCGTGGAGGTAGACGGAGGCCTGCGATTCGCGATCCCCGGTCCTTCCAACCCGCCGGGCCTGAACACCCGTTATCGTCAGATGGGGACCGAAGGTGCTTTCATCCCTACCGCGCCGGGCCACGCTTACCAGAGGTCCACCGACATCTTCAAAGTGTGAATCAGCGATGCGGATGTACTCGGCACTGTAGATTCCAAATCCATCGTCCTCTCGATCAAGCTTGAGCACGGAGCCGCTGATCGTTCGAAACTCGCTATCGCTGATCAGAATACGATCAGCCATGGACGACTTCCGGGCGCTCAGGAAATGAAAAGACCGGTTGACGTCGAGGTCCTTGAACACGGAGCGCTCGACTCGGATTTCATAGTTTGTAAGAACGCCAAACCGGCTGGTGCGGATGACGCTGTTGCCCACGTAGTCTGGCGCGCTGCGCCCGGACACGGTGATGCCATCCAGCCACAGAGACCCTCCCTCCTTGATCTCAAAGAGCGCGGGGCGCTCGTACTCGATCGAGGCCCCCGCCTCCGCCCGGATCGTGATCGCCTTGTCGACGGGGATAACCTTGCTTTCAAAGTAGTCGCCGGCATCGAGCATCAGGATGTCGCCGGAGCTCGCGAGCGCCACCGCTCGGGACAAGACGTCGTTGCCGGGGGTCAGGGGGACGGCCTTCCCCACGTCGAAGCGCTGCGAGGGTCCGGGTTTGGCATACCACGCCACACCCGTTTCCTCGCGGCTCAACGGCTTCAGATCGCGGGAAACGCCCTTCTCCGCGAGGTCGGGATCCGTGGGGTAGTAAAGCCCGTTGGTCCCGCGACTCAGGTCAAAGGAGGCATTGGCAAACCCATCCGACAGCGTTGGCTCATCGACCCCATTGATGACATTCCCCTGAAATGTCATGCCCCCCACATCGTCATAGACGGTGAAGGTGTCGCGCTGGTCGCGGTGGAAAATCAGGTTGTTGCTGAAGGACGTTCGCTGCGGGGTGGCGCTGCGCTCGGCGTCACTGCCCGCGGCAAGCTGGATGTGATCACTATCGACAAGCGTGTTGCGCTCTATCGTCGAGTCCTCTACGGGGTCGTAGCGATTGATGGGTCCATCGGGAACGCCGTTCATCACCACGAGCGCCCCCCCAAAGCGATAGCCCTTCAGCCCTTCCATATAGTTATTGCGGACGGTCTGGCGACGATTGATAACCCGGATGCCACCGGTGTGATCGACGCCGTTGCCCATGAACACGTTGCGCTCCACGAGGTTGTCGTTGCCGTGACGAAGCGTGAGCGTGCCCCGGGACTCATAGAACACGTTTCTGCGGAACACATTCCCAGCGGACTTGCTGGAGACGATCTCCACCTCGCCATCGCAGCGTTCGAAGAAGTTGTCCTCGACAACGGTCTGCGAAAGCTCCCGGGAAAAGCGGCTCGTGCCAATACGAAGGGTTTCACCGCCGTTGGATCCGAAAACAGAACGCGGCCCGAAGTAGTTGTGGTCGATGCGATGCTGATTTTGCAGGCTCTCTGGCGAATCAAGCCGTACCGCCATGGTGACACCCTTGTTGCTCTTTCCCTCCAGGTGGTTGTGGTCGAAGCGGTTGTGCCGACCATAGAGCGTGACCCAATAGTCGGGATCCTGCCGGTCCGGTTTGCTGAACCGGTCAATGACCACCTCGCTTACGCGAGAGTGATTTGCGAGTTCCTGCTTGCCCGTTCGGAAGGCGATGACAGAGCCGGAGGGAGAGAAGCCGTCACGGAAAACCAACCCGGTCACGAAAAGGTGGCGCCCGCTCAGTCGCAGATTGGACTGGCCGCTCAACACAACGCCACCCGGTGTTTCCGCGCGCAGTGTGATCGGGCGATCAGGCTCCCCGGAGCCGGAGAAGACAATCTCGAAGTCGCGCCAGACGCCGTCGGCCAACACGACGACATCCCCCGGTTGCAGATCAGCGGCGAGCTCCTGGTATTCCTGCTGAGAGCGCACCTGCATCTCGCGGCCATGCGCTTCGCCGGCTCCGACAAAGGTCTCGAGAATCAGAATCAGGAAAGCGATAGCGGGGAAGTGAGCGGCCAGGAAACGCCAATCCAGAGTTTCACGGCGAGCGGGGAAGCACTCGCGGCGGTCACCCCGATCAGTGAGCCCATTGCCTTCGACCCAAGACACCGTCGCCAGCGTGCCCGGCGGAGCGAATGTATTCGGCGATGGCGTGCCCGCCAGTGACAGCGGACCCCCGCCTGCCTCTGCGCCGTACTGCGGATGGGGGCATTTGGACGGAAGCCTGTTCAAGCGCTGCGCCCAGGCACTGTATTGCCGGAAATCCAAAGGTGTAGATACATTGACTTGCACTTGGCTTGTTATCGGTTGACTGCCGTCGTGGCGGTCTTTGTGCCTGACTCAAGGTATTTCTGTCAGCGTTTATTGTCAAGTCAATTTATCGATTTTAACTCCATATTGGTCATATCAATATATTTGACGTGCACGATGTGAAGTGACCCTTTCCCCGCGCTTAGGCCGATAGACACCAGCTGAGGAAACTTATTTGGAGTTTGAGTCGAGAAAGCGCTCAGAAGAAAATCGTTGCCGGGTCTGAGAGAGCCGCATTTGCACTTCAGCCACCGCCTCTTCTTCGGTCGCGGAATGCAAAGCCTCCATGGTGCGACCAAAGTGCTGTCTCATAGCGACTCGCGCCCCGGCTGAGTCGCCGCGGGCAAGCGCTTTGTAGATAGCCCGATGCTCAGCAAGGCGTGCTTTTGGATTCTTTTGGCATACCGCCTCGTGCACATTGCGAATGCGGTCCACGTTTTCCTGTGCATGCCAGAGGTTTTGAATGACCTGGAGAAGGATGCGGTTGTTCGTAGCCTCGGCAATTATGGTGTGGAATCGCCGATCCGCGGCGTCCGGACCCAGATCGTGCGCGGAGTTTTCATTGGCCATTTCTGCCAGTGCCTCGGCCAGTTGCGCAAGTTGTTCCGGTGTAATCAGGGAGGCCGCCTGCGCCGCAGCTTCCCCTTCAATAAGAATTCGACTCTCCATCAACTCAAAGGGGCTCGCTTTTTCATCGAGAGCGAGCCCCAGGGGACGCGCCAGCACATAAACCCCCGATCCGGTCTTCACCGCAACACGACCGGTGGCCTCCAGGGCAATAACCGCCTCCCGTATCGTCGGCCGACTCACGCTGAATTGCGTGGCGAGTTCACGTTCCGGTGGCAGGCGGCTCCCCGGCGGAAAGGCGCCCGAGTCCATCAATGCGGAGATTTCGCGGGCGATCTTGCGGTACAGTCGCTTTTCGGTCATGCGTCATGGGCAAGGGCAGCTACCCTCGCTCCGCTCTATATTGGTCAGGCCGAAAGGTAACACATCTAGCGGTGATCGCACCGGAGACTCTCCCTCACGACAGCCCGGCTACGAACAAAGGCGGGCATTCAGCATCCATGGAGGTTCCTAGGCACTGCTCAGGGCATGTTTGTCAGCGGAATGAGAGCACCGCGCTCGCGAATAACCCGCGCCGCGAGCCGGTTGCCGGCCTGTGCGGCATCCATCAGTGATTTGCCATCCAGGCGCGCGGCCAGGAAGGCCGCATTAAAACTGTCCCCGGCGCCGGTGGTATCGATCGGTTGAATAACCGCTTCGACCTCGGCGTGCATGGGCTCGTCCGATGCATCGACAAGCCAGGCGCCGTCAGGTCCGTTCTTGACCACTACGGTATCGACGCCGTAAGAACGCCAACGCCTCGCGTGCGCCAGAGGGGTAGCGGAACCAAACAGCGCGTCATCATCCTCGCTGGTAGGCATCGCGATGGAAGCGACCCGACCCACCTCTTCCATGTAGCTGCGTGCATCCTCCAGCGACTGCCATCCGTAGGGACGGTAGTTGCCGTCAAAGGCCACGAGCCCAGTGCAGCGTCCCGCAACACGGAGCAGGTTCTGCCGGCCGTCGGGGGACAGGATGGCCAGCGAGATGCCTGAGAAATAGAACAGATCCGAGTCGACAGCGGACTCGATGAGTGCGCCCGCGTTGGGGAGTTCGAAAAATGCCCGAGCGGCGGAACTGTCCCGCCAGTAGACAAAGTAGCGCTCACCCGCGGCGTCGGTTCGGATCGCGTACAGCCCCGGCATTCGGGAGTCATGACGGCCCATGCACGCCACCGATACACCCTCGCCGGTAAGCCGAGCGAGCAGCGCATCCGAGTAGGCATCGGTTCCCACCGCGCTAATGAAGCTGACGTCGTGCCCGAGACGCGACAGATAGACCGCTGTATTCAGCGTATCTCCCGCCACACCGAGCACAGACGGACCCAAAACCTCACCGGCGGTCTGCGACGCCAACTCCAAAAGCGGCTCACCAAAAACGCTGACTCTCGCCACGATTTATACGCTCCTGCCTGACAAGGCAGACAACGAGAAAGCTACCGAACATCGTTGCCACGCAGACATAACCGTAATCCTCGCTGCAATGCGATTTGTTTCAGACATCTAGCCCAACAAACCCGGTAGCCAAAGGGAAAGTCCGGGAACGTAAATCACCGCGGCGAGAGCAAGCATTAGCGCACCGTAGAACGGCCAGATGGTTCTCACGGTCTGCTCGATGGGAATCTTGCCGATGGCGCAACCGACGAAAAGAACGGCGCCGACGGGTGGAGTCACCAGCCCGATACCGAGGTTTAGAAGGAGCATGGCACCAAAGTGCACCGGATCCATTCCCAGTTCCGTAGCCATCGGCAGGAATATCGGCGTGGTAATGATGATTAGCGGCGCCATATCCATGAAGGTGCCCAGAAGCAGCAGGACCACATTGATCAGCAGTAACAGCAGTACCGGGTTTTCCGTAATGCCCTTCAACAGGTCTGCCAGTTGCGCCGGCGCCTGCAATAGCGCCAGCAGCCAGCCGAAGGCGCCCGCGGCACCGATAACGATCATCACCATCGCTGTAGTGCGCACCGAAGCCACGGTGGCCTGGAAAAACTTCTCCCAGGTCAGGGAACGATAGATAAAGATGGCCACAAGGATGGTGTACACGACCGCTATGCCCGCGGACTCCGTGGGTGTGAATACACCGGAAAGCACGCCCACGACCACGATACCGGCAGAAAGAAGACCGGGGATTGCGCCAGCAAAGGACAGGGCGAAAGACCGCCAGCCGGGAAAGCTTCCCCGGGGATAGTTTCTCTTTCGTGCCACCGAGTAGGCCACGAACATGAGCAGCACACCCGTCAGCAAGCCGGGCAGGACGCCCGCAAGGAAAAGGTCAGCGAGGGAAATGCTGACTCCGGCCGCCGCCGCATAGATGATCATGTTGTGGGATGGCGGGATCAGCAGCCCGGTAATGGCCGACGTTGCCGAGACGTTCACCACGTAGTCGGAGTCGTAGTCCTTCTCGAGCATCATCGGCCCCAGCGTTGAGCCGATGGCCGACACGCTGGCGATCGCCGAGCCCGATACCGCGCCAAACATCATCGACGCGCCGACACCCACCTGGCCCAGGCCGCCGCGGGTCTGACCCAGGGCCGCATCCGCAACCCGAATCAGGCGCTCAGCGATACCCGCGCGGTGCATGAGATCGCCCGCGAACACGAAGAATGGAATCGCCATCAGCGCGAATATATTCATGCTGGCCGCCATGCGCTGAAACGCCACGACCAGTGGAATATCCAGGGCATAAAACGTCGCCAACGACGCGATGCCGAGCGCAAAAGCGACGGGCACGCCGAGCACGAGGAGAAGCAGGAGAAGACCGATGAGCAGCCCTAGCTCCATAGCGGCTTCACTTCGCGTGCGCGGACTACCGCAACAAGATGCTCCGTCGCAAAACCGGCGATCAGCACCCCGGAGATCGCGATGGGGATATAGGCGAAACCCCGAGAAAGGCCGAGAGTCGGAATCACGTGGTCCCAGGTCGCGATCGCCAGCATCACGCCATAGACCGCCATCGCTACACCGAAGACGGCGACCAGGGCATGGGAGAGGAGTTGCACCGCGCGCCGGGGCCCGGCCGATAAGGAGTCAGCTAACACGCCGATCCGGATATGGAACCCCTCCCGAACCCCGGCCGCAGCGGCGATGAAGACGTACCAGATCATCAGGAGCAGCGCCGCCTGCTCCGCCCATACCGGGCTGTCGTTCAGTACATAGCGTGAAAACACCTGCACGGCGATGATCGACGTCATCAGGAGTAAGCCCAGACAGGCTATCCATTTTGACAGGCGGCTGATGGCTCGACTGAGTTCTTCGCCGGTCCGCTTCACGCGGCTTCCCCGGCCGGTGCGCGAACCGCCTGAATGTCGTGGACCAGCGCTCGCATCTCGGGCGTCGACACAAAACGGTCCCACACCGGGGTCATTCTGGAGGCAAAGGCTTCCTGATCAACCTTATCGACGATCGCCACGCCATGATCGAGAACCCGCCGCCGCGACTCTTCCACTCGGGCATCCCATAGGGCTCGCATGATGGGCACGGAATCCGATGCCGCGGCCTGCAGATACCTCTGCTCTTCGGCGGTTAGTTTGGCCCAGCTCTTGCGCGAAGCCACCAGCACCTCGGGGGCCATGACGTGCCGTGTGAGGCTGTAGTGCGTGGCCGCCTCGTAGTGCCGCGTCCCTTCATAGGACGGGTAGTTGTTCTCAGCGCCGTCGACCACGCCTTGGATAAGCGCCTGGTAGACCTCGCCGAAAGGAATGGGCGTAGGGTTCGCACCCAGTGCCTTGACCATGGCAACGTAGACATCGGAATTGGTAACGCGGATCTTCATACCGGCCATGTCTTCCGGTGAATGGATTGCACGTACGGTGTTGTAGAACGAGCGGGCCCCGGAATCGTAGAAGCACATGCCTCGCAATCCCTGGGAAAGCATGGCATCGAGAATGCGCCGCCCGACCGCGCCATCGAAGGTTGCCCGGGCGTGCCCAATCGATCTGAACAGGAACGGCAGCGCGAGTACCGACGTTAGGGGGATGATCGAGGTCAGGGGGCCGAGGTTCACGCGCGTCAGGTCCAGACCGCCAAAAACCGCAATCTCAAGCGTGTCCTTCTCAGCCCCAAGTTGACCCCCAGGGTAGACTCGAACCCGCATCTCCCCACTGGTGCGTTCGTTGAGCAGGCGATCGATCGCGTACAGCCCCTGGGTAGTCGGATAGTTCTCCGGTTGAGAGTCCGCGGCGAACAAAGGCCGGGCGCCTCTTCGCTTCGCGCAGGCCGAGACCAAAAGCGGTGCGAGCAAGATCGCCCGGCGACCGATCATCGCCCCATCCATCCCCCGTCGACAGGAATGAGAGTCCCGTGCACGTAATCGGATGCGCGTGATGCCAGAAACACGGCTGCACCGCCGAGATCGTCGGGCTCACCCCAGCGCCCGGCGGGGATACGCTCGAGTATCTGTCGGTTGCGCTGCTCATCCTGCCGCAGCGCGGCCGTGTTATTGGTGGCGAAGTATCCGGGGACGATCGCATTGACGTTGATACTCATCGACGCCCACTCGTTGGCGAGCAAACGGGTCAAACCGGCGAGCCCACTTTTGCTGGCCGTATAGGAAGCCACGCGTATGCCCCCCTGCAGGGACAGCAGTGACGCCACGTTGATGATCTTTCCCGGACGGCTTCCGGCCACCATGGAGCGCGCGGCGGCCTGGGCCAGAAAAAAAGGGACCTTCAGATTGGTTGCCATCACGTCGTCCCAAGCTGACTCGGAAAACTCGAGCGCATCCTCGCGACGGATGATTCCGGCGTTGTTGACCAGAATATCCACGGGGCCCAGGGCTTCCTCGGCCTGGGCGATGACCTTGGGCGCGATCTCGGCATGACTCAGATCAGCCATCACCACGGCTGCCTCGCCGCCCAGTGTCTTTATTTTTTCTTTCGTCTCATCCGGAGCAGAGCGACCGACCAAGGCGACCCGCGCTCCGGCCGTGGCCAGGGCAATGGCCATCGCTTGACCGAGGCCCGTATTTGCTCCGGTAACGATCGCCGTTTTTGCGCTCAAGTCGAAAAGCTGATTCATCGGTCTCCCCCGTCCAGCGTCGTTTTATGTGCCGGCTCTCTCACACCTGGCTTTCCCAGCCGACGCCCTCGCCGTCCTGCCCCGCTTCGCCTGCGCGGGCGCCGAGTTCAGACGGACTTTGTGTTACTCAGCCTTCGCGTCGAATCCCTCTCCACGAGTTCTGGTATTGTTTCGTTTTCAGCGGGGGACTCGCGGCCCTCGTCGTAGAACTCGAAGAGTCTCTCGGCGGCAAGGCGACCGATCTTTCGCGCGGGCGTCCTTGCCGTAGTAAGTCGCGGCCATACCCTCGTGGCCGTTTCGAAATCATCGAAGCCCACCACCGACAACGCCTCCGGCGGGGTGTGGCCGGCGACGTGCAGCGCCTGCAAAATACCGGCGGCCATCTCGTCGTTGGCTGCGAAAACCGCGGTAGGGGGCGGATCCAGATCCAGGAGGTCAGCGCCAATCGCGAGACCGGTTTCAAAGGTGTAGTCGCCCCGCAGCATGTAGCCCGAAGGAACGCTGAGACCGTATTCAGCCAGGCCTTCCTCGAACCCGGCGATGCGCTCCGTCGATGATCGGAAGCTTCGGCGCCCAGTCACGCAGGCTATGCGCGTGTGACCCAGCTTGGCCAGGTGACGGGCTGCTTCTCTGCCGCCGACCCGGTCGTTGGTGACGATCGTGCGACTTTCCATATCCAGGGCGATGGACGCGATCCTGATGTAGGCACACCCCAATTCACGTAGCTCCTCTGCGAGCCGTTCATCCTCCGACACGGATGGGGTGAGAATGACCCCGTAGAGCTTCTGAACCTCGATGAATCGCTTCGCATCTTCGAGAAAGGTGTCGCTCTTTCGATCACAGGGATGAACCACGAGCTCGTAACCGGTTTGCCGCAGCACATCGAGTATCCCGTGCTGAATGTTGACGACGTACTGCGGCGTTGGATTGTCGGTAATCAGCCCCACAAGAAAAGACCGCTTTGATGCCAGCCCGCGCGCCTGCGGGTCGGGGCGATAGCCGATGTCCCGAATGAGCCCCTGAATCGCCTTGCGAGTCGCCTCATTTACCGACGGGGAGTCGTTAATGATCCGCGACACGGTCTTTTTTGAGACCCCCGCTAAATCAGCAACGTCCTGCATGGTTGGTTTGCGTCCGCTCGTGTTGTTCTCGGTCCATCGCCGTGCAGCCGCCGTGTAATCCACGTCGGCCTTTTTACTCGTACGCCCCACCCTGTGCTCCGCAGAATTCAATGTCGGAGCGAAGCCTACACCGCTGGCTGTCTTTGTGTGAATTGAACGCGGAAAGCCCCCAGCCCATCGAAGCGAACCCCAGCGACGGAACCCACGGTGACATCATGGATACCACTCAGGGCGCCGCAGGAAACCAGTGTTCCCGCGGGCAAATGGATTCCCCGTGCTGCGCACAGATCAACGAGAAAACTGACTGCCGCAAACACGCCATCCTCAAGCGCGGCGCTTACCCGACCAACAGGCTTGGCGTCGACCGTGACACTGATAGTGATTTGCTCGGAGAGACGGTCCCGCCAGTCGACGATGGCAGGACCGACAACGAGCCCGCCGTTGTTGCCGAAGTCAGATACTATCGCCACCGGGCCCAGACGGTTGATGTCGGCCATCGGGCTGCTGGCGGTTTCGGCCCCGATGTAGAGTGACGCGATCATTTCTCGAACATCGATGGCAGCCAGGTCGATTTCTCCCGGCCCGATAGGCGCCGCGGTCCGAACGATGAACTCCGCCTCTACCGCCGCGAAGCCGCCGTCAAAAACCGGCATGGCGATCGTTTCGCCGTCTGAAACCGACTGCGTGTCCGAGCGGAAAATGGGTCCTGACAACCGCTCGGCGTCAAACTGCTGCTGGGACTCCGTAGCCACTCCACCCACTTTCCACCCGACGATCTCATCGGGCCAAGCGCTTATCGACAGCGACTGAATGCTGTAGGCCGCTTTCAGACTGTCCGGGAGATCGCCGGGAAAAGCGTCGAGAGGTCGAGCATGAAGACGCGCGTGAACAAGACGATCAGAGATAGCACCCAGGCTAACGGTTCCATTTTTGGCATCAGGGACGACGCCATCATTACCTAACATTTGCTGCGTACCCCCACCTCAGGTCTCGGCCAACCCGTTCCATGCTGCGAAATGGCTGTGCGGAGCCGGCGCTCTTTGGAACGAGCGCCGACCGACTCCACGTCAATTCAATTGAAACGGTAGTTGGCGCCGATCACGATGCGCCGATCGGGAAGACCCACGAAGCAAAGCGGACCTGACTCACTGACACACCGCTGATCGATGCGCTCCTCAGTCAGATTGACGCCCTGAACGAGGAAACTCAGGTTTTCGTTGAAGGCATAAGACACATTGGCGTTCAGCTGACCCCTATCGAGGGTGTTCACCGGGAAGCTGAACGTGCTGCTGCCGCTGGTGTTGGCGCCGCCGCCGAAGTCCTGTGTTCGGAAACCTTCGCGCCAGGTGTAACGCATGCGGGCCGACAGACCGTACTTCTCATAGAAGAGCGTGAAGTTGTAGGCGTTCTCGGAGAAATCCAGCAGACCCCGGTCCTGGCAGACTTCCCCCAGGACCTGCAGACCGCGCCCCGAGGTGCAGTCTTCTGCCGAGCCGCCGCTGAACTCCTGAATGGTGTAGTTGGCGATGACGCCGAAGCCGGAAGCCCAGCCGAGTTGATCTTCGAAAGCGGAGAGGTTGTACTGGAACGCCATCTCGATGCCATCGACCTTGGTGGTCTCCGGATCGTTTCCGGGCTGGGTGAAGTCCACGCACAGGCCCACGGTGTTGGGATCGCCGAGGATGTTCGGTATCACCGTGGGATTGAATATACCGCCGCCGGGACAGCTGGGATCAGTTTCGCGAGCCAGTCCCCCGGGTGTGATGTCGCTGGGGACCAGAGCCGCCCCCTCAAAATCCTGTCCAAAGATATTGGTGCGTTCCTTCCGGTAGTAGCCGACGCTGACGAGGGCGGCATCGGCAAAGTACCACTCCGCCGAAATATCGAAGGAGTCGACTTCCTCGGGTTCGAGGCCCGGGTTACCCAGCGCGACGGCCGTGTTCTCCTGGTTGTCGAAGGTAAACGCCGTGTTCAGATCGTTGAAATCGGGACGACGTATATCGGAGCCGTAGCCCATACGCAGGATCAGGCCGTCGTACACTTCGGCGGCGACATTGATTCTGGGCAGGAAGAAATCATAGTTTCCCTTGGTGGACTGCAGTTCCCGGTTGCCGTTCGCGTCCTCAGGACCGAAGGCAACCGAATCGACGTCTGTCTCGACATACCGGAAGCCGATATTGCCGCGGAAGATGCCGAGCTCGAAGTTTGCCTGGGCGTAAATGGCGGTGGTTTCCTCGGAGACGTCGTAGAACTGATTTTGGTCGGACTGAAGATTGAGAATATCCGGGCTCTCCGGGTCGTGCTCTATCACCGCGTTCTGCAGAATATCGATGACCTCGTCGGGACTCGAAAATGCGCGATCCGGATCTACCAGCAGAAAATCGCTGATGAACAGTGATCGGCTGTCTGCGTCGCCGAAATTATCAGGACCCCGGACCAAGAGCTCTTCAAACAACAGGCCGTTCGGACTATCGACCATCTGACTGAAGCCACCGATGCGATCCTCGATATTGTTAAACACGCTGGAAGACTCGTTGTAACGAACGCCCGCGTCCACTGACCTGATTGCCTTCCAATCGAGGTTGTAGGTGAAGTCGAAGCGGAACGCCTGCTCCTCGTTGTCCGTACTGTTCCGACCGACGATTACCTGATCCAGCACGACGTTTGCCGGGTTGACCAGGTCAGCCGCTGAAGGTGCGAAGGGTGAGTCGAAGTTGATACCCCAGGAAAGAGTCCCGCCTGACAGGTCGTAAATGAACGGCACGCAGTTGTCGTTGCTCGTTCCGTCAAGCGGACAGTTCGGGTTGATGAAATTGAGCGTCGTGCTCAGATTCGGGTTTGTGGTGTCACTGGTGGTCGATGCGATCTCGGCCCTGGCGGACCAGCGGTCGTCGCTCCACTCCGCGCCCAAAGACAGCACTCGGCTGTCGGTAACGCGCGACCCGGTATCGCTTGAGAAACGCAGGTTGGGATCGTCGTCGTCGAGCTCAAGGTCCGGCTCGATCATGCCCTGCAACGCCGCGGGGAAAACACCCGGGCCCACACCGAAGTCAACGGTCTCGAAAGCCGTGGGAATACTCACGTTGCGGAAGGCGCTCACGCCAGACGCCTGGAGGCGATAGCTGTCCTGGCTGCGCTCCTGATCATTGATAATGGCGTCAAAGTTGAACTTCAGGCGATCGTTCGGTGCCCACTCGAAGGTTGTCGCGAGATTGGTTGTCTCGTAGTCAAAATTCTCCTGCTCCTGGACGAGAAACTGAATGCCCAGGAACTCCTCGGGATTGGCGCCGGGAGGCGAGGAGCGGTTATCGCGGTCGGCCCGGGGTCGGAAGGACAGGGACTCCTGCTCGGTGTAACTGCCGGAGATGACGAACCCGAACTCGCCTGCGCTCGTTTCCCACGTGTTTCCGTACGCGCCGGAAAATCTGGGCTGCCAGCTTTCGGTGCTCAGACTGCTGTCCTCAAACTGAAGTTGAAGCGCCGCGAGCTGATCGGAAAGGTCGAGCGGTCTGATCGTTTTCAGGTTAACCGTGCCGCCGACTGATCCCTCGATGGTCTTGGCTTCCGGTGATTTGATGACTTCCACGGCAGAGATGATGGCCGGGTTTACGTCTTCGAAATCGATACCACTTCGTCCCGCCCCCGACCCGACCGTGGCCACTCCATTGAACAGGACGCGGTTGGCATTGGTCCCGCGAATCTGCACCCCCGTGCCCACGCCGGCCGTCCGCGTAATCTGAACGCCGGTAATGTTCTCGAGAACCTCGGCGAGGTTTTGGTCGGGCAGCTTGCCGATGTCTTCGGCAATGATGACTTCCACGAGGCTGTCGGCATTGCGCTTCTGATCGAGCGCGCTCGCGAGGGAACCCCGGATACCCTTGACGATGACTTCTTCCGTAATCAGATTCTCCGCGGTCGCGGTGCTTTGCTGGGTAAATGCCGCGGGAGCGGATGCGATAGCCGCAACGGCAACTGCCAACTTAGATAGCTGTCGATTCGGTGTCACTGTGATTTCCCCCTTAGGAAATTTATTTTTATTCACTGAGGTTTTCAGTGTTGCTGATCTCAGGATACGTAATATGTCACCGGTGTCAAATATTCTTTTTGCCTCGTGAATAGCTCAGGAAAAGAGACAGGCTTGCCCACTAAGAAAAGGCGCGATATCTTTCGCCGCAGCCGATCAAGCAGGTAAAAGCAGTGACTATAATACGTATATTGCTGATTTTATTAATTTTTAATCCATTTATCGCACAGCCAGGATATACCCGGGAAGGATACGGGAAGGAAATCCCGGGCACTTCCGGATCCCCTGAGGACAAAATGTCTCTAGAGACATTAATGGAGGGCCATTATCTGCCGGACTTTTCTTTTGCCGGCTACCGGAACGGCCTTGCGCCGCTACCCGGGGATACTGGAACCATCCTCAACGCCGGCGATTATGGCGCCATCTCCGACGACGACGTCGACGATACAAAGGCCCTTCAGGAGGCCATAAAAGCCGCAAACGAGACGCCGGGCCCGGTGACGATACGCTTTGATCGAGGACGCTACCGGGTCTCGGGAATACTGAAAATCGAGCGCTCGGATATCACGCTCCAGGGCATGGGATCTGGCTCCGATGGCACAACGCTGCACTTCCCGCGGCCTCTGAATCAGATTGACCAGACGACGTCGCTCGACGAACTTCGTGAGTACATCAGATCGCTCGACAAGCGACAGGTCGAGCACGACAAGAACATCGACGAGTTCTTTTCCGAATACTCCTGGAGCGGTGGATTCATCTGGATTCAGAAGCCGGGAGCGCGTCCCGCCGCTTACCTAGAGGAGAGGGACCCTGAACCCGAAAAGCTGACGATCATCAATCGGGGCCTGCGCGGTGGCGATCAGATCGAAGTCGCCGACGCGTCATCGATCAAGCCCGATGACATCATCCAGATTCAGTGGATCAACAGCGACGGCCCCGAGGCGGGCATCCTGAAGTCACTGTATGGAGACTACGCCGGGCTGGCCGGCTCTCATCACTGGACGTTTCCAAAGCGACCCCTGGTACGACAGACCGCCCGCGTGCGGCGCGTTGAAGGCAACGCCGTAACCCTGTCGGACGCCCTTCTGCACAACATCGATACGGAGATACCCGCCCAACTGGCGGCCTGGGACGGCCTGGAGCGCGTCGGGATCGAGGACCTGCATATTGAGTTTCCCACGGCACCCCACTTCGGCCATCACCTTGAGCAGGGATACAACGGTATCTATTTCACGAGCGCCTTCGACTCCTGGGTTCGCAACGTTCGCATCACCAATGCGGATAACGCGATCCTCAGCTACAGCAGCGCAAACCTGACCTACGCCAACATCCTTACCGATGGAACGCGACTGGCGCACTATGCCGTCCACCTGGGAAATGTGCACAACGTACTGGTTGAGGACGTGCGCGTGATGAATCCGGTGCGCCATTCGCTGACGTTCAACACACAAGCCACGAAGTGTGTGTACAAGAACGCTGAGGTCTTCGTGACACCCACTCTCGATCAGCACGCAGGGTCCAATCATCAGAACCTCTACGACCACGTGACTCTGCACGTGGCCGCCCGGCGCTCGGAAGATGGCCCGGTCGCTCCTGTGTACGACGGAAGCGGCGCCGGCTACTGGCAACCCGGACACGGTGCCTACAACACCAGCTGGAATCTAAAAGTACTGATCACGGGCGGCGCCTATCCCAATGAAACGGTCACTATTCAGGGACTCGATGAGGGACCGGGGGCGAGAAACATCGGGTTGCACGGAAATCGTTCGTTTGCCCTGGATTACCGACCCGAGCCGTACGTGCGCATGCTGAACAAAAAGGTACCGTTCGCGCACTCCTTGTACGACTACCAGCTCAGCCAGCGGCTACTTCGCGCCTCCCGCTCGGACCGGGATCGTGCGGCGTCGATTGCCAACTAATACTTCGAGGGGACAGACATGAAGATTGCATTGATCATTGAGAACAGCCAGGCGGCAAAGAGCGACGTCGTGCACACGGCTTTGAAGAACGTCGTAGAGCCGCTCGGTCACGAGGTCCATCACTATGGAATGTACAGCGCTGAGGATTCGGCGAGCCTTACCTACGTGATGAACGGCCTGCTTGCGGGCATTCTGTTGAACTCGAAAGCGGCGGATTTCGTGGTGACCGGCTGCGGTACCGGGGTAGGCTCCATGCTTGCCTGCAATTCCATGCCCGGGGTGTTCTGTGGCCTGATCATCGATCCTACGGATGCTTTTCTATTCGGCCAGATTAACGATGGGAACGCGATGTCCATGCCCTATGCAAAAGGATTCGGCTGGGCCGCGGAACTCAATCTTGAAGACTGCTACCGAAAGCTCTTCGAGCACGAAAGAGGGGTCGGCTACCCGAAAGAACGAGCGGCCATCATGGCGAAAAACCGAGGCATTCTTGCCGATATGAAGGCGGCGAGCTGCCGAGATATTTTGAGCGTGCTCAAGAGTGTCGACCAGGACCTACTGAGGTCCACGATCGCCGGAGAGCGCTTTGCCGAGCTCTTTTACCCCAGCTCACAGGATGAGGATGTGTCCGAGTATCTGCGTTCAGTTTCGTAAGGCGTGCGCAAAACCTGCTGCGAGAGATGCGACTGCCCGGAAGGCTAAAGGACCAACCATAGGTTGACCCATTCTCGAGCTCGCGACAGGCGAGGCCTGAGTTTGGCAGGTTGAGACAGCACAGTCGGCAAGCTGTCTGCCCTCGCCAGGGCATTTGTCTGCTCTATACCCCTCTGACCTACAATGGGGGCTGATGCATCGCTGACTGCCCAGGAGGATAGAGCATGCCGACCGTTTCCCGGGAAGACCCCTACGGAGCTTTTAATTTTCGCGTTGAGATTGGCGGAGTATCTGAAGACGGTACCACTCCAAGTGGCTCGTTTTCAGAGGTATCCGGTCTCGAGGTGGAAATCGGCGTGATCGAATACCGCAACGGCAGCGAAGACATCACGCCCCGCAAGCTCCCTGGCCTCGTCAAATACTCCAATCTTCAGTTGAAGCGCGGTGTGACCGGCGACGTTACATTCTGGCGATGGATAGCCGACGCCATCCGAGGCCGTGTGCAGCGCAGCTCGATGGCCATAGTCCTGATGGACGAGGAGCGAAACGATGTAATGCGCTGGCGCTTCTCCCGCGCCTGGCCCGTCAAGTACACCGGCCCGGAGTTCAACGCGGCAAACAATGAAGTCGCCATCGAAACGCTTGAGATCGCCCATGAAGGAATGTGGATAGACGATGACTGAGCCGCTGGGCGTCATGAAACGGTTGCTGCACCGACTGCTTGGGCAGTCGCCGCAAACATCAGCGGCGCCGCTGATCGTTCTCGATCTTGACTACTCGCAGGGCCGCCTTTTCATGATCCTCGCCAATACCGGTACCGAAGCCGCGCTGGACATCACCGTGACCTTTGACAAGCCGCTCACAGGACTCGGGGGCACCCGGGACTTCTCCACACTACCGCTGTTCTCCGGGCTGCCGGTGCTGCGCCCGGGCCGCGAGATCCGACTGTTCTTTGAGGCCGGCCCGTCCATCGGGACGATCGGACGCTTCACTGCGCGGACGCACTGGTCGTCGGTCACCGGAGCAGAGCAGGTCGCGGAATACGTGCATGACACGGCGATCTATCGGGTCTGGCCGGAGGCGATCATCTGAGCCACCGAACAACTCACGGCGAACGCGCCTTTCTGACGCGAGATACGTAATACTCACGAACAAAAAAGGTCGCCCGTTGGGAGGCCCTCTCTCATTTCGACTCTCCAGACCAAACAGACCTATCGATATCAAGACCCGGATAGTCGTGAGGATCTAGTCTTGGAATCTCTATGCCAGACCTAAGCTTACCCATGGAACTGAAGCGTTGATGCCTGGATTCATAAAATCGCCGGCTGACGGGGGCGGATGCTATGCCCACCAGCGGCGCCGCACCGCAACGCTTCTCGGTAGCTGCTTACTCCTTCGACGGGCGACACCGCTAATATGATGCTTAGCGAATCGCGTCGGCCGCAGATAGGCCCCTCCATACCAACATCGACTTATCAATTGAAAGAGCAACGAACCACGCCCATAACTGAGACGCTCAGCATCAATGCGACCCCGTCGCACTTAACCAATTGGCGCTGCATGTCGCCATTGCGTTGACATAGTGGAGACAACCCGCCAAGACAAGGCCGTAGCGCCTGACCGGAACACTGAATCACGAAAAGAAAACCCACCCACCGACGTGAGCCTGGGTTTTCGCCAGCCGTCACTAACCCGCGGAGGAAGGCCTCTCTCTCGAAACCATATCTTTTTGCCCAACTAAAAGAACCTGACACAGGACCAGATTGGTTGGCATAGAATTGAACTCAGAACGACAAGATGCCTTCAACTTATATTCTCGATCTTCCCGATAGTAATTGCACTATCCGTACAGGCGTGCCTATTATTTGTAACTCTAGTGATTCCGCGTAATTCATTTGCCAGAACGGAATGTCGAGCCCTGCTGATCAGAAAAGTAGAACCCTCTCTTTGAACGATGGGGCCGCTCGCGGGCCTTGGAGAAGCTTGTGGAAAATCACTGTTGGGTCATTATTTTTTACGCTCTTAAGTAGTTGCGACCCCTATGGTTTCAACAGTGCGGTCACAGAACAAGCGCAAGTACTTGGCCAAATGATGGTTGCGTCACTGAGTCGTCCTAGCCTTCCGCCCGGTGACACCTCCGTACGCGATACCGTTCAAGTCATACTGATAGACCGAGATGACACCGATCAAATAGGCTGGCCAATACGTTACGAAGCGCTCTCGGATATTGTTTACAATGCAAAGAGCAGGGGAGCAAAGGCACTATTCATCGATTTTTCCACCGTATTGGCGCGAGACGGCTCCGATCCTATGAAACCTGGCACTGATGAAGGTGAGTTCTGTACCTTTGTCCACACTCTGCTGAAAGTAACAAGGATACGTAAACGCGGCACATCCGATAGTTCATCTTCTATTGAACCCCCAACCTCTACGAACAAAAGCCACGACAGTGGAAATCAAGTTAGCGGCATCTCGAATGGGCCAACATTGGTAGAGAACCCAATAGAAGACTTAGAAGATCTCTTAGAGAAGCCCGATGGCTCTTGCTTATATCGACTCCGATACACTCTCGAAGAGGTCGACTCAACGGTGGATGGCTCTGAGCGAAATGATACAGACGCAAATCGTCTACGCCGTCGCTTAACAGTGAGGCCTGGGGCACGCAAAACGCGTTCTTTCGCGATGATTGAACGAATCTTTGCTAACGATGGTATGCCCGTTCTTATAGGCGCAGATCTAAGAACACTGCAACGGTCTTTCGCGAGTGCAGATTGGGAGGATAGTGAGCTCAAACTCGCATTGCTCGACCAAGTAGCTGTGCTTGTATCAATGCACGTGGGCACATCAGATAATCGAGGATATCGGATGCGCATTGATTCCCTGGATTTTCCAGCGCCATCGGCACTGATGGCATACCACGCACTGCGTGCGCACGAAAAAGACGCTAGCAAGGCTAGAGATACGATTGAAAAACAGCCCGACGTTTTCACCGTAGCATGGGGGTCTCCAAACACTTCCGGGACGAAGGTTTGTGACGGTATACCGGAGACAAAATTGACCGACATACCCGATAACGTCGAGACCTTGTCTCCCCAGTCGCGTCTGTTTCGAGGCATTTTCTCTCAAACGAGTTGGGGTAAAAAGGCGCTTGAATTGGATGCTCCCTACCACGACTCATCTTGCGTAAGCGACCTCGTCACGCCCACGAATACGGAAGATAACGGTTCTAAAGACTTGTTCGGAAAATACCTGTTCCTCGGCACTGAGATTGACATCGTCGAAGAACAGGTGAACGTCCCATTGAGAGGAAGTCTTCCCGGGATAAATGTTCATGCCATGGCATTCGATAACATACTCTCTTTGGACGAAACAGTAGCCTATACGAAAGAAACGAATCGAGAGCTACATTGGCTGTTAATCACCTTCATTATGACAATGGGATTGCGATTTATACTTGAGAGATTCGGCCTCACTTCAAAATCGAACAGCTATACAAGTAGGCTCGAAAAAAGGCAGCTAACGAATTTTGAGTCTCAAGTGACCGTAGTTGTATTGATATTGCTAGTTCCGGCGCTTACGTCGTTTGCAGACTTTGTATATCTCCAGAACCCTCTGATTGACGGCATGAGCTGGGGAGCCTTCTGGACGGAAAGGGGTTCGGTGTTTGTGCTTGACGTTGTTATGTTCGTCTTTTCCCTTGCCTGCCTACTCGCTCTAGCTGCACTGTGGGTCAGATGCATCGAAGACACTTTTTCGAGAAAAGCCTGCGTTAGCCAAGAGACTGCAGCTTACTCTCGCAAAAGATCAGAGTACCCAGTCAGTACGGCGACATATGTTTTAATTTTTCACAGCTTCGTGATCGCAACTCTATTCCTTTTCGCGATATCTATTATCGGGATTATATTTTTGTGTTTACAGTTCCCGCCATCAGAACTCGCGGGCCCCATATTTACCATCCCTGCTACTTACATTGTGCTGAATATTGGGAGTTTACACAAAGCACTTGACACAGCCTTGCCGGTTTTTAATGAGTGAGCAATGAGAATGAAGTATCGATCTAGAATACTCTTCACTTATCTTTTCGGAACGTTATCTTCGAACGCAGTATGCGATTCGGCTGCTGAGTCTGTATTGATTTTCCCCAACCTTAACGACGATGTCTTCGAGTGCAATGACTTATCGGGTGAGCTCGCTGGTGAATCATTTGATACCGATGCACTGACAAAGAAATGCGAGAGGATAGATTCTTGTACTGAACAAGCAGAAGCCTACTTCACACGATTCGCTTTTAATGGAGAGATTAGAAACGACGGCAACTTGTCGTTTGAAATAGAGAAAGGGAAAATCTGTATAACTTCGTTGAAAGGCAAGGAGATAGAAAGAAAAAGAACCCAAACCGATCTAGACACCGTCGAATGCGACCCCTATGGCGGCGTTGGAGCTCGAGCATGCAAGATTCAATGATGCGCAATGTGTTGTTGCATGTTGGCGGATTTCTCACCGTATTAGCCTTAGCGTTGGTGGTTTTTTCTTCATCAGCGATAGCGAGAGAAGAGCAGTCATGTCCATTCAATCAAGCGCAAAGTCTACTTTCAAAGCTCCGACTACCACGCCTGCCTAGTCAGGTCGAACTACAACAAGGCATCCCAGCTCCCTTTCAAGGACTGGGAAAGACCAGGTTGGCACATTCACCATCATCTCAAACTTACATAAAACGTATTGCCAATCATCTAATGACTCATTCCGATAGGGAGTCTCCCGCACAAATGCCGTACTATCGCGTTAGAAGTCGGTATGCGTACCAAGCGGAGGCGCTCCTAGACTATTCCATAGTAGTGGATTTCGGATTGTTGGATCTCGCAGCTTCCGACGATGAAGTAGCCTTCATTGTCGGCCACGAGCTAGGACATATTCTCCTTGGTCATATGGACGAGCAGGACACACTGCGCCGGGCAATGAATCAATTGGCACTCCTTCAAAAGGGCTCTGCGTATCTATCTGACATTGCTCAAGTCGAAGTTGAACCGGACTCGCTTGATGAATCCACAGAAGAGATACGTGAGAGCATCCAGGAACACAATGTTCGAATTCAAAATTTTGTCGACGAACTGAAAGAGAACCTCGAGAACCTGGCGAAGCCACTGTGGACCGCTGCCCAAGAAGATGAGGCAGATCTATTCGCAGCAGAATTGCTACTTCGGGGAGGTTTTTCTCCTCGAGGTGCAGCGCAATCTTTGAATCGAATGAAAGACTCATCGGAGAATCTTTGCGCCGATCTTGTATCAATGCTCGAAGAGCTCGACGGCTATCGCGAAGAGTTCGTCACCAAGTCCTGGGCCGATCTCATCGAACTTCAGGATCCAAGCAACAGTTGGAAGATGCTGAGCAAACCCCTGAAGGAGCGAGCCGAAGAGAAATTGCGCAAGGCATTACTCGCCGCTTCGATACCGCAGACTCATCGCCCCTGGGACAAGCGGAAAAAGATACTCGCGGAGTACTTTAAATCGGAGGAAGCGCGATCGTTAATCGCTGAAGGTCGTGGTCGTTGGGCTTCCGATAGCCAACTTGACGGATTGAAGAACTCAGCAGACTTTCGGCGCCTCCGCTCTCACACCGAGGCAATCAAACTTGCAAGACGGAGCTTCATTGTCGATGACATCTCTGCGGCGGAGTCCGCCATTGCAAAGATTGATATGCGAACCTCTGAGGGTCGCATACTTAAACGACGCTTGCGACGGTCGCAGGGCAACGATGAGGCGGCTGTAGAAAACCTTCGTCTGGCTCTCCGCGCGGAGCAACCCGCCCTGCAGGTTTATGAGGACTACTTAGCAGACATCTTGAAGCTCGGCGCAATCAATGAATCCCAACAGATCGTTGAACGCGCGCAGGAACAGTTTCAAGACAACAAACACTTCTTGCCCGAGAAAATCTATGTGGAGCATATCGCCCTGGACCTCAACGACGATGACGAAGCCACGATCGATGAGTCGGCGGATCGTTACATGCAGGAGTGCCTTGGGGTAGCGCGAGCAGATATCTGGGACGTCTGCAGAGCGGCACGGACAGGCCTTTCGCCGGAGTTTCGCGAGAAGTCCAAGGCAATACTGGCGCTTGAGGACTGCCCTACCGGTGACTGCAAGGGTGGCAATTTTGGCCGATGGTTGAAAGGACTTCGGTTACCAACAAAAAGTGAGGAGCGGTCGGCGGAGTCTATCTAGCGTTTGCGCACGCGTACAATTGGGACTGCCCTCTGGCTGCGTCTTTTACGTGACCTGTTCTCAATTTGGCGCCTGGCTAGGGCCTGCTCCGCAGTATTGGGTAGAGCATACCCCTCTATTTGAATGTGCCCTATAGTAGGTTGCGACTATTGGTCGCAATCGCTTCGCGTCCGCTCCGCCGTTCACCTTTGGTGAACAGGCTGCGTCACATGGCCTGGACGGAACAGAGAGTCAACGCATCCTTAAATGACAAAGGGCCACCCGATGGGTGGCCCTTTCTCATTTCGGCGCCTGGCGATGACCTACTCTCACATGGGGAAACCCCACACTACCATCGGCGATGCGTCGTTTCACTGCTGAGTTCGGGATGGG